>CAVPSD010000005.1:0-268233 GCA_963708175.1 uncultured Acidimicrobiales bacterium | reverse complement strand
GTAAAGAACGGTCCCATGACCGAGCTCGCAGGGGGCGCCGCCGCATCGTCGGACGGCGCCCCCGGCGTGTCCGGTCCCGCGCCGCGATCGAGCTCAAGGGCATCGTCAAGCGGTTCCCCGGGGTGGTCGTGAACGACGGCATCGACCTCTCGGTCGCGCCGGGGTCGATCCACGCGATCGTCGGCGAGAACGGCGCCGGCAAGTCGACGCTCATGAAGATCCTCTACGGCGAGCAGCGGCCGGACGAGGGCACGATCTCCGTGCGACGGCCGAGCAGAGCTTCAAGTCGCCGCGCGACGCGATCGCGGTCGGCATCGGCATGGTGCATCAGCACTTCATGCTCGCCGACAACTCTGACCGTCGACGAGAACGTGATCCTCGGCGACGAGCCGGGTCGCCGTGCGGATCGACTTCGGGAAGGCGTCCGACCGCATCAGCCGAGCTCGGCCGAATCTACGGGCTCAACGTCGCAGCCCGAGGCCCTGGTCGGCGAGCTCGGCGTCGGCGACCGCCAGCGGGTCGAGATCCTGAAGGTGCTCTACCGCGGCGCTCGCATCCTGATCCTCGACGAGCCGACCGCCGTGCTCGTGCCGCAGGAGGTCGACGAGCTGTTCGCGTCGCTGCGCGAGCTCACGGCCGAGGGCGTCACGGTGCTCTTCATCAGCCACAAGCTCGACGAGGTGCTCGCGGTCGCCGACGCGATCACCGTCATGCGGGCAGGTCGCACGGTCGCGTCGGTGCTGCCCGAGGACGTCACCGCCCGCGAGCTCGCCGAGCTGATGGTCGGCAGCGAGCTGCCCGAAGCCCGACACGCGCGAGTCGACCGGTCACCGACAAGGTCGAGCTCGAGGTCGACCGGGCTCACGGTCGTCGAAGAGGTGCGCGCCGTGCTCGACCACGTGTCGTTCACCGTGCACCGCGGCGAGATCGTCGGCATCGCCGGCGTCGAGGGCAACGGCCAGCGCGAGCTCGTCGAAGCGCTCGTCGGGCTGCGGCGCCCGTCCGAGCGGGCGCATCGCGCTCGGCGGAGTCGACATCACCCACGCGAGCACGCGCTTCCGGCGGGAGCACGGCGTCGGGCTACATCCCGGAGGACCGCCAGCACGACGGCCTACTCCTGTCCGCGGCGCTGTGGGAGAACAGCATGCTCGGACATCAGACGTCAGAGCCATCGTGCGCCCGGCTGGATCGATCGCAAGGCGGGCCCGCGAGCGCACCGAGGAGCTCGTCGAGGAGTTCGACGTGCGCACGCCCGAGCGTCGACGTCGCGGCGTACGCGCTGTCGGGCGGCAACCAGCAGAAGCTCATCGTCGGACGCGAGATGGTCGTCGAGCCCGAAGCTCCTCATCGCCTCTCACCCGACGCGTGGCATCGACGTCGGCGCGCAGGCCGCGGTGTGGGAGAGCATCCGAGAAGCGCGCCGCAAGGGCCTCGCCGTGCTCCTGCTCTCGGCCGACCTCGAGGAGCTCATCGGGCTCTCCGACACGCTGCTCGTGATCCTGCGCGGCCAGCATCGTGGCGACACTCGACCCCGCGCACGGTCACCCCGGTCGACCTCGGCTCGTACATGACGGGCGCCAAGGAGGTGAGCGCCGCGTGACGTTGACACGCCGCATCTTCTACGGCCTCGCCGCGCCAGTCGCCGCGGTTGTGCTGTCGCTCCTCATCTCGGGGATCGTGCTGTGGGCCAGCGGCTACAGCGCGGCGGATGCGTTCAAGTCGATGTGGTCGTACATCGACTCATCCGAGTCGCTCGATCGAGATCATCAACCGCGCGATCCCGTTCTACGTGTCGGCGCTCGCCGTTGCGATCGGGTTCAAGATGAACCTGTTCAACATCGGCGTCAACGGCCAGTACCTGATGGCGGCGGTGCTCGCCGCGGCCGCTGGCGCGGCGGTGACGTTCCCGGCGATCTTCCAGGTGACCTTCATCATCCTCGTCGCCATCGCAGTCGGCGCGGCGTGGGCGGCGATCGCGGGCATCCTGAAGGTCTGGCGAGGGGTGAGCGAGGTGATCTCCACGATCATGCTCAACTCGATCGCAGGCAGCATCACCGCGTACTTGCTGGCGAACTACCTGCGCGCGACGAACGAGGCCGGTGACCTCGTCATCAAGACCAAGCCGCTTCCGCCCGAGTCGTTCATCCCGCCCCTCAACCGCTTCCTCGAGGTCTTCGGCCTCCACCTCCCGGTCGAACTCAATGGGTTCCTCGTCGGGGCGATCATCCTCGGCGTCGGCTATTACGTGCTGGTCTGGCGCACGCGGTTCGGGTTCGACCTGCGCGGCGACCGGTGCGAACCCGGCGGCTGCCCGGGCCGCGGGCGTGAACCCCAAGTCCATGATCATGAAGACGATGCTCATCAGCGGCGGCATCGCCGGGCTGGTTGGCGTCGGGCCGCTGCTCGGCGATCCGCAGTTCCATCGCTATGCCGAGCAGTTCCCAACGCAGCTCGGCTTCACGGGCATCGCCATTGCGCTCGTGGGCCGCAACCACCCAGTCGGCATCGCGTTCGCCGCGTTGCTCTTCGCGGCCATCGAGCGCGCCACCCAGGTCCTCTCGCTCCAAGGCATCCCGCAAGAGATCTCCAAGATCATGCAGGGGACGATCATCCTCTCCGCCGTCGTCGCCTACGAGATCGTGCGGCGGATCCGAGTCGCCGCCGAGGTGCGTGACGCCGCCGCGAAGGCCGAGCCCCGCGCCATGGGCGGCGCCGTCCCCGAGCCGGTGCCGGCATGAGCACCCTGCGCGAGCCGCCGGGTCCGAGCCCCGCGAAGCCGTCGCGGCGGCACCTGCCTCACCTGTCGTGGATGGGCACCGCCCTCCTCGCGTTCGCGGTCTTCGTGGTGCTCGCATTCGTGCGTGCGGTCACCGGTGCCAACGACCTCACGTCGAGCGGCACGTTCGGCGCGGCCCTGCGTCTCGCGGTGCCGATCGGCCTCGCGGCGCTCGGTGGCCTGTACGCCGAGCGTGCCGGCGTGGTCAACATCGGCCTCGAGGGGATGATGATCCTCGGCACGTGGTTCGGCGCGTGGGCCGGCTGGCAGTGGGGCCCGTGGGCCGGCGTCGTCGCCGGGATCATCGGCGGCGCGCTCGGCGGCGGGCTGCACGCCCTCGCCACGGTGACGTTCGGCGTGGACCACATCGTGTCGGGTGTCGCGATCAACATCCTCGGACTGGGGATCACGCGTTACCTCGCGACCCTGTGTTCACGGGCCAGCCCGGCGCGTCGGCGAGCGTGTCGCCGCCCATCGAGGGCAACTGTCGGGCGCTTCACGATGCCCTTCCTGTCGGGAGGTGATCTCTTCGGTTGGCAGACACCCGACCTGTTCGGGTGGTTCGAGAAGCAGCACTGGTTCTTCGTGTCGGACCTCGCGGGCTTGATGAAGGGGCTCACGTCGAACCTGTCGTGGCTCACCGTGATCGCGGTGCTGCTCGTGCCGTTCAGCGCCTATCTGCTCTGGCACACGAAGTTCGGCCTGCGTCTCCGCTCGGTCGGTGAGGCGCCGACCGCGGCCGACTCACTGGGTGTGCCGGTGTACCTCATGAAGTGGATCGGTGTCCTCATCTCCGGCGGGCTCGCCGGCCTCGCGGGTGCGTACCTCGTCCTGGAGAGCGCCGGTCGCTACAAGGAGGGCCAGACCGCGAACCGGGGCTTCATCGGTCTGGCCGCGCTGATCTTCGGCAACTGGATGCCCGCGGGATTGGCGATGGGCGCCGGGCTGTTCGGGTTCGCCGACGCGCTGCAGCTGCGCAGTGATGACTCGATCCGTGCCCTCATCCTGTTCGTCGCCATAGTCCTGGGCTTCTTGGCGCTGCGAGCGATCTACGTCGGCAAGCCGCTCACCGGTGCAGGGATGATCGTCGCCGCCGTGGTGTTCGGCGTCTACTTCGCGATCACGGCCACGGTGCCGTCGCAGTTCGTGGGCATCACTCCATACGTGACGACGCTTCTGGTGCTCGCCTTCGCGGCCCAACGGTTGCGCCCTCCCGCGGCCGACGGCCAGCCGTGGCGCAAGGGTCAGCAGATCTGATGCCCGACATCGACTGGGCCGCGCTGCGCGCGGCGGCGGTCGAGGCTGCGTCGCGGGCGTACGCCCCGTACTCGAACTTCCGTGTGGGTGCCGCCGGGCTCGTCGACGACGGGCGGGTCATCACCGCCTGCAACGTCGAGAACGCGTCGTACGGCCTCACGTTGTGCGCCGAGTGCGGGCTGGTGTCGGCGCTGCACGCGGGCGGCGGGCGGACGGCTGATCGCGGTCGCGACAGGCACCGCGCTCGGTGATCCGGTCATGCCGTGCGGTCGTTGCCGCCAGCTGCTGTGGGAGGCGGGTGGCGCCGTCGCTCTTGGTCGACGGCGACGGCACCGTGCGACCGATGTCCGAGGTGTTGCCCGGTGCGTTCGACGTCGATCGTCTGGCGGAGGGCGGATGAACGTCGTCGACATCATCAGGGCCAAGCGCGACGGCGAGCGGCTGAGCGACGACCAGCTCCGCTGGTTCATCGACGCGTACACGAAAGGCGACATCGCGGACGAGCAGGCCGCCGCGCTGTGCATGGCGATCTACTTCCAGGGGATGCAGCCGGGCGAGCTCGCAGTGTGGACCGCGGCGATGATCGAGTCGGGCGAGCGGCTCGACCTCTCCGGGTGTCGGGCCGGCCGACGGTCGACAAGCACTCGACCGGGGGAGTGGGCGACAAGGTCTCGTTGATCCTGGCGCCGCTGGTCGCCGCGTGCGGGGCGGCGGTGCCGCAGCTCTCGGGCCGCGGGCTCGGCCACAGCGGCGGCACGCTCGACAAGCTCGACGCGATCCCCGGCTGGCGGTCGAACCTGTCGCCCGCCGAGATGGTGAAGAACCTGCAGACCGTCGGGTGCGTGATCGCGGCGGCGGGGTCGGGGCTCACTCCTGCTGACCGCAAGCTCTACGCGCTCCGGGACGTCACCGCGACCGTCGAGTCGATCCCGCTCATCGCGAGCTCGATCATGTCGAAGAAGATCGCGGAGGGCACCGAAGCGCTCGTGCTCGACGTGAAGACCGGCTCCGGTGCGTTCATGCGGAGCCGGGACGACGCGACGCGCCTCGCCGAGGCGATGGTCGTGATCGGCGAAGCGAACGGCGTGCGCACGACTGCGCTGATCACCGCGATGGACACCGTACTGGGGCGTGCCGCCGGAAACGCGATCGAGGTGACCGAGTCGGTCGACGTCCTGTCGGGCCGGATCGACGGCCTCGACGACCTCGTCGAGGTGACGCTCGCGCTGGCGGACGAGATGGTCGCGCTGGCGGGTGTCGATGCCGACCCGGGAGCGAAGCTCGCCGACGGCTCCGCGCTCGACGAAGTGGCGCGAGATGGTCGTCGCCCAGGAGGGCGACCCCGACGCGACCCTCCCCGAGGCGAGCCAGCACCTCGCGGTGCGGGCGGAGCGAGCCGGATACGTGACCCGGCTCGACGCGCTGGCCGTCGGCGTGGCGGCGTGGCGGCTCGGCGCCGGTCGGTCGCGCAAGGAGGATCCGGTGAGCGCGTCGGCGGGGGTCTTGTGCGTGGCGAAGGAGGGCGACGCCGTCGAGGAGGGCCAGCCGATCCTCGAGCTGCACATCGACGACCCGGCCAGGGTCACGAGCGCGGTCGAAGCGCTCGACGGAGCGATCGACATCGGCCCCGAGCCTCCCGAGCGCACGTCCCTCGTCCTCGACATCATCCGCGCCTGACCGTTTGCTCACTCGAGTACGTCAGAGCGCATCCGAGTGAGCAAACTGTGCGGATGGCAGCGCCGGTGACGCTCGAGGCGGTGCGGGCGGCGCCCAAGGTGCTGCTGCACGATCACCTCGACGGCGGCCTGCGGCCACAGACGATCATCGAGCTCGCGGACTCAGTGGGCTACACGGAGCTGCCGACCACCGATCCGGTCGAGCTCGCGGCGTGGTTCACGCGCGGGGCCGACACGCGGGACATCCTCCAGTACCTCGCGACGTTCGAGCAGACGCTCGCCGTGATGCAGACCGAGGCGGTCCTCGTCCGCGTCGCGACCGAGGCCGCGCTCGATCTCGCTGCCGACGGCGTCGTCTACGCCGAGGTCCGGTTCGCTCCAGAGCTGCACCAGGAACGCGGGCTGTCGCTCGACGCCGTCGTCGACGCAGTGCAGCAGGGGTTCCGCGACGGTGAGCGGATCGCGGCAGCGGACGGCCGAGCGATCGTCATGCGCACGATCATCTGCGCGATGCGCACGGCGAGGCGATCCCGCGAGATCGCGGAGCTCTGCGTGCGTCGGCGCGGCGCAGACGAGACGATCGTCGCGTTCGACCTCGCGGGCGCGGAGACCGGCTTCCCGCCGAGCGACCATCCCGAGGCGATCGCGATCGCGCGACATGGCCTCGCCCACCTGACGATCCACGCGAGCGAGCCTCCCGGGCTCGAGCTCATCGCGGACGCGCTCGACTGTGGCGCCGAGCGAGTGGGGCACGGTGTCCGGCTGATCGAGGGCGTGACGATCGACGGAGGCATCGGGGACGAAGGGTTGGTCGACCTCGATCTCGACCGTGTGCACCTCGGCCCACTCGCCACCTACGTGCGCGACCGGCAGATCCCGCTCGAGCTCGCACCGACGTGCAACGTGCAGATCGGGGCGGTGCCGAGCATCGCCCACCATCCCGTCGCGCTGTTCCACCGGCTCGGGATCCGGGCGACGATCAACACCGACAACCGACTGATGAGCGGCGTGAGCGTGTCGAGCGAGGTCCACGAGGTTGCTTCTGCGAATGGCTTCCGGTGGACTGACATCGAGGCAGTACAGGTGACCGGCATCCAGTCGGCGTTCTGCTCGCTGGACGAGCGCCGCCGGATAGAGCACGACGTCATCCGTCCCGCCTACGCCAAGCTGCAGGAGTGACGATGGGTCTCAGCCAGAAGCAACGTGACGACTTCGAGCGGGACGGCGTGCTCGTGATCGAGGGCTTCGCCGACACCGCCGCGTGCAAGGAGCTGATCGAGCGCTCCCGCGAGATGCTCGAGGAGTTCGAGCCCGAGTCGATCTCGATCTTCACCACGCACGAGCAGACCCGCACGTCCGACGAGTATTTCCTCGATTCCGGCGACAAGGTGCGGTTCTTCTTCGAGGAGGACGCGTTCCTCCCGGACGGCTCCTTGAAGCAGGCGAAGGAGCTGTCCATCAACAAGATCGGCCACGCGATGCACGACCTCGACCCGGTGTTCTCGTCGTTCTCACGGACGGCGGATCTGGCGTCGGTCGCCGCGGACGTCGGGCTTCGAGGATCCGAAGCTGCTGCAGTCGATGTACATCTTCAAGCAGCCGAGCATCGGCGGCGAGGTGACGTGCCATCAGGACAGCACGTTCCTCTACACCGACCCGCTGTCGTGCGTCGGGTTCTGGTTCGCACTCGAGGACGCGACGCTCGAGAACGGCTGCCTGTGGGCCGAGCCCGGCGGCCACCGGGGCCCCCTCCGCAAGCTGTTCAAGCGCGCGCCCGGTGGGGGCACGACGTTCGACACGTTGGACGACGCGCCGCTGCCCGAGCCGGGGGACGGGCGGCTCGTGCCGTTCGAGACGCCCGCGGGCACCCTCGTGCTGCTGCACGGCCAGCTGCCGCACTACAGCGGCCCGAACCACTCGCCGAAGTCGCGGCACGCGTACTCGGTGCACGTGATCGAGGGCTCGGCGCTGCGTATCCGGACGACAACTGGTTGCAACGCGGCGAGGACATGCCGCTGCGGGGGTTCGCATGAGCCGCCCGACGCTCTCGTCTTTGGTGCGGGCGCCGAAGGCGCTGCTGCACGACCACCTCGACGGCGGCGTGCGACCGGCGACGGTGATCGAGCTCGCGGACGCGTGCGGGTACGCCGGGTTGCCGACGAAGGACGTGGACGAGCTCGCGCAGTGGTTCGTGTCCGGCGCGAACCGCCGCGACCTCGTCCTCTACCTCGACGCGTTCGACCACACCCTCGCCGTGATGCAGACGCGCGAGGCGCTGACCCGGGTCGCCGCCGAGTGCGCGGAGGACCTCGCTGCCGATGGAGTCGTCTACGCCGAGGTCCGGTTTGCGCCCGAGCTCCACACCGCCGGAGAGCTCGGTCTCGACGACGTGGTGGGTGCAGTCATCGACGGGTTCCGCTCGGGCTCGGAGCGCGCCGCCGCGGCGGGGCGCCCGATCACGATGTACGCCCTCCTCACGGCGATGCGCACGCAAGCACGGTCGAGCGAGATCGCCGGAGCTCGCGGTGCGCTGGCGCGACGACGGCGTCGTCGGGTTCGACATCGCCGGCGCCGAGGCCGGGTTCCCGCCCACGCGCCATCTCGACGCGTTCCAGCTCGTCGCGCGGGAGAACTTCCACATCACGATCCACGCCGGCGAGGCGTTCGGGCTCCCGTCCATCTGGGAGGCGCTCCAGTGGTGCGGTGCCGAACGACTCGGGCACGGCGTCCGCATCGTCGACGACATCACCTCCGATGCGGAGGGACGGCCGGTGCTCGGTCGCCTGGCGTCCTTCGTGCGCGACCGCCGCGTGCCCCTCGAGATGTGCCCGACGTCGAACGTGCACACCGGCGCGGCGCCGTCGATCGCCGAGCATCCGATCGGGTTGCTGCGGCGTCTGCGATTCCGGGTCACGGTCAACACCGACAACCGGCTGATGAGCGACACGTCGCTCTCGAAGGAGTTCGCGGCTCTGGTCGACACGTTCGGCTACGGCTGGGACGACGTCGAGTGGCTCACGACGAACGCGATGAAGAGCGCGTTCGCCCCGTTCGACGAGCGTCTGCGCATCATCAACGAGCGCATCAAGCCCGGCTACGCGCTCCTCCGCGCCGAAGAGACGAGCGTCGCTCTCCGCTGAGCTGCCGTGCAAGATTGGTAGGTCGGGGGGCGTATTGCGGCATCGATGGCTCGTCGCGCTCATGTCGGGGCTGATCGTTTCGGAGCGTCGTCCGGTTCAACGGGTCCGCCGACACGAGTGAGTGCCGCACCGATCGAACTCTTGCCATCGGCGCCCCCATGGGGCCGCTCGCGCAAGAGTTCCCCTCGGCATCGGATCATTGGCGCCGGAGCCGCCCTCATGGGGCGGCTGGCGCGCCAGTTCACATATCGAGGCGGCCGGACTCGGGGGATTGGTGCGGGAATCGCCCCTGTGGGGCGGAAGCCGCGCCAATTCGGGCCGGGGGCGGCCTGACACGGTGGGCGGTATCGTCGGATCCATGACTGCCGGGCTCACCGCTGGCCCGTTCGACGACGTCGTCGCGTCCGAGGCGTCGCTGAAGCGCTTCCTCCACGGACTGCCGGGGGTCGACCAGGTCGGGGCGGAGAATCGGGTCGCTCGGCTGGCGACCCGGTCGATCAAGACGACGGCAAAGAAGTGGGCGCTCGACCTCGTGATCGCCTCGATGGACCTCACGACGCTCGAAGGTCAGGACACGCCGGGCAAGGTGCGGGCGATGGGCGCGAAGGCGATGCGTCCGGACCCGAGTGACGCGACGGCACCCGCCGTCGCCGCGGTGTGCGTGTACCCCGACCTCGTCACCGTCGCGAAGGAGTCAGTCAAGGGCAGCGCCGTCAAGGTCGCCTCGGTTGCGACAGCGTTCCCGAGTGGGCGTGCGTCGCTGCCCGTGAAGCTCACCGACGTGAAGGATGCGGTCGCGGCCGGCGCCGACGAGGTCGACATGGTCATCGACCGGGGCGCGTTCCTCGCCGGCCAGTACCAGCTCGTGTTCGACGAGATCGTCGCGGTGAAGCAAGCGTGCGGCGACGCCCACCTCAAGGTGATCCTCGAGACCGGCGAGCTCGCGACCTACGACAACGTGCGCCGAGCGTCGTGGCTCTCGATGATGGCGGGTGCCGACTTCATCAAGACATCGACCGGGAAGGTCAACCCCGCGGCAACACCGCCCGTCGCTCTCGTGATGCTCGAAGCCGTCCGCGACTTCGCCGACATCACCGGGCACAAGGTCGGCGTGAAGGTTGCGGGCGGCATTCGCAACGCGAAGGATGCGATCCGCTATCTCGTCATCGTGAACGAGACCGCGCCCGACTGGCTCACCCCCGATCTCTGGCGCTTCGGTGCGTCGAGCCTGTTGAACGACGTGCTGATGCAGCGCACGAAGCTCGCCACCGGCCGCTACAGCGGCCCCGACTACTTCACGCTCGACTGAGTCGGCTGCGTCGCCGATGTCCTCGCCGTTCGAGTACGCGCCGGCTCCTGAGTCGCGCGCACTCGTCTCCATCCGATCGAGCTACGGGCTCTTCATCGACGGCGAGTTCGTGTCGCCCGCCGACGGCCGCACCTTCAAGACCGTCGACCCGTCCACGGAGGAGGTGCTCGCCGAGGTCAGCGAGGCCGGACCGAAAGACGTCGATCGAGCCGTCGCCGCGGCGCGCCACGCCTACGACAAGACGTGGTCGCGCATGAAGCCAGCGACCCGCGGCAAGTACCTCTACCGCATCGCTCGGCTGCTGCAGGAGCGCTCGCGTGAGCTCGCGGTGCTCGAGTCGATCGACAACGGCAAGCCGATCCGCGAATCACGCGACGTCGACCTGCCTCTCGTCGCGGCGCACTTCTTCTACTACGCGGGATGGGCGGACAAGCTCGACCATGCCGGGTTCGGGCCGAACCCGAAGTCGCTCGGCGTCGCGGGTCAGGTGATCCCCTGGAACTTCCCGCTGCTGATGCTGGCGTGGAAGATCGCGCCGGCCCTCGCGTGCGGCAACACGGTGGTGATCAAGCCGGCGGAGACAACGCCGCTGAGCGCGCTGCACTTCGCCGAGATCCTGCAACAGGCCGACCTGCCCCCCGGCGTCGTGAACATCCTCACCGGGCGCGGGCGAGACCGGCCGTCTCGCTCGTCACCCATCCCGACGTCGACAAGGTCGCGTTCACCGGCTCGACCGAGGTGGGCAAGGAGATCGCGAGGTCCGTCGCCGGCACCCGCAAGAAGGTGACGCTCGAGCTCGGCGGCAAAGCCGCGAACGTCGTGTTCGACGACGCGGCGCTCGACGAAGCCGTCGAAGGGATCGTCGAAGGGATCTTCTTCAACCAGGGCCATGTGTGCTGCGCGGGATCGCGGCTGCTCGTGCAGGAGTCGATCGCCGACGACCTGATGGTGCGGCTGAAGCGGCGGCTCGCGACCCTCCGCGTCGGCGATCCGCTCGACAAGAACACCGACATCGGCGCGATCAACTCGTCGGCCCAGCTCGCGAAGATCCGCGAGCTCTCCGAGATCGGCGATCAGGAGGGTGCCGAGCGCTGGTCGCCAGCCTGCGATCTCCCCGACCGCGGCTACTGGTTCCCGCCGACCGTCTTCACCGGCGTGACGCAGGCGCATCGCATCGCGCGGGAGGAGATCTTCGGCCCGGTCCTCTCCGTGCTCACGTTCCGTACTCCCGACGAGGCGGTCGAGAAGGCGAACAACACGCCGTTCGGACTGTCGGCCGGCGTCTGGACCGAGAAGGGCAGCCGCATCTTGTCGATCGCACAGCGCTTGCGCGCGGGCGTCGTGTGGGCGAACACCTTCAACAAGTTCGATCCGACCAGCCCATTCGGCGGCTACAAGGAGTCGGGCTACGGACGCGAAGGCGGACGTCACGGCCTCGAGGCGTATCTGGATGTCTGACGCCCGCAACGGACGCCTCGGGGTCCTCAAGACCTACAAGCTCTACATCGGTGGTGCCTTCCCGCGATCTGAGTCCGGGCGGACCTACGAGATCACCGACGCATCGGGGAAGTTCCTCGCCAACGCCGCGCTTGCCTCACGCAAGGACGCCCGCGACGCCGTCGTGGCGGCCCGCGGTGCGTTCGCGAAGTGGTCCGGCGCGACCGCGTACAACCGCGGGCAGATTCTCTATCGCGTCGCGGAGATGCTCGAAGGCCGGCGAGAGCAATTCGTCGAGGAAGTGCGCTCCGCCGAGGGCGTGCGGAAGCGCGCGCCGCGGAGAAGGTCGTCGACGCGGCGATCGACCGCTGGGTCTGGTACGCGGGATGGAGCGACAAGGTCGCCCAGGTGCACGGCTCGTCGAACCCCGTCGCCGGATCCTTCTTCGACTTCTCGGTGCCCGAGCCGACGGGCGTGGTCGCCGTGCTCGCGCCACAGGCATCGACACTCCTCGGCCTCGTGTCGGTCGTCGCGCCCGTCATCGTCAGCGGCAACACCTGCGTGGTCGTCGCGGCGGAGCGCGGGCCGATGCCGGCGATCTCGCTCACCGAAGTGCTGGCGACGTCTGATCTGCCTGGCGGCGTCGTGAACATGCTCACGGGGAGCGCCGACGAGCTCGGCCCTTGGCTGGCTGCGCACATGGACGTGAACGCGATCGACCTCTGCGGAGCGAGCTCCGGGTCCGTCACCGACCTCGAGCGCGCGGCCGCCGAGAACCTCAAGCGAGTCGTGCGTCCGCACGAAGCCGAGCCGGACTGGTTCCGCGACCCCGGCCTCGAGCGCATGCTCGCCTTCCTCGAGACCAAGACCGTCTGGCATCCGATCGGGGTGTGATGTGAAGTCGTGTCAATGAAGACCACTGTCGTCGATCATCCTCTCGCCGCGGAGCAGCTCACCGTGTTGCGGGACGAGACCACCGACCGGGCGACCTTCCGCCGCGCGGTCGACAACCTCGCGGCGATGCTCATCTACGAAGCGACGCGCGACCTCGCGGTCGAGACCACGCAGGTCCGCACGCCGCTCGGTCCCGCAGAGGGTGTGCGACTGCCGCGGCTGCCGGTGTTGGTGCCGGTGCTGCGCGCAGGTCTCGGCATGGCCGACGCCGCAATTCGCCTTCTGCCGGAGGCCGAGATGAGCTTCGTCGGCCTCGCACGCGACGAGGAGACGTTCGAGCCGCACAATTACATGGCGAAGCTTCCCGCTCGGCTCGAGGGCCGCCCTGTGATCATCCTCGACCCGATGCTCGCCACGGGAGGGTCGCTCGAGTTCACGTGCCGCCTTGTCGCCGAGCGGGGCGCGGGCCACATGACGGTCGTTTGCGTGCTCGCTGCGCCCGAAGGCCTCAAGCGGATGGAGGCCACCGGGTTCGACCTCCACATCGTCACCGCCGCGATCGACGATCACCTGAACGAGCACGCCTACATCGTCCCCGGCCTCGGCGACGCCGGCGACCGCCTCTTCGGCCTGGGCTAGGGGGTCGTCAGAGCCCCGTCGCGCTCGCCATCACGTCGCGCAGCTCGCCGAGGCGAGCGCGGGCTGCCGCACGTGCGTCGTCGATCGACCCGGTCACCGGGATCACCACCTCGAAGTACATCTTGAGCTTCGGCTCGGTGCCGCTCGGCCGCACCACGACGCGGTCGTCCCCGATGCGGAGCATCACGATGTCCGCGGGCGGCAGTCCCTCGGGCTCGGCGCGCACGCCCGGGCGGGTTCGCACTCAGCGCGGCCATCACCTTCGCGATGCTGGACCTGGCCTTCTGCGCCTTCGAGCCGTACCGACCACTGGTCGGTTGCGTGCAGCCCGTGGGCCTGGGCGAGCGAATCGAGCCGGTCCTGCAACGACACGCCCTCGGCCTTCGCGAGCGCAGCGATCTCGGCGAGGACCATCGCCGCGCTGATGCCGTCCTTGTCGCGCACCACGTCGCCCACGAGGTAGCCGAGCGCTTCCTCGTACCCGAACACGAAGCCGCGTGCCGGGGCGATCCAGTGCCGCTCGAGCGATCCACTTGAACCCCGTCAGCGTCTCCGCGTACTGCACTCCCGCCGCGGCCGCCATCTTCGAGAGCATCGTGGACGACACGACCGTCGTCGCGACCAGCCGATCGGAGCCCGACGTGTGCCGCAGCACGTGATCGGCGAGCAGCATGCCGATCTCGTCGCCGCGGAGCGGCCGGTAGCCGCCCGCGCCGTCGGGGATCGCCGCGCCCAGGCGATCGGCGTCGGGATCGTTCGCGATGAGCACGTCGGGGTGCACGCGGGCAGCGTCCGCGAGCGCGAGGTCGAGCGCGCCGGGCTCCTCGGGGTTCGGGAACGCGACGGTCGGGAAGTCGGGATCGGGGTCGGCCTGCGCGGCGACGAGGTGCAGCGGCGGGAAGCCGGCACGGCGCCACACGCCGACGACCTGATCACGCCCGACCCCGTGCATCGCCGTGTACACGACGGACACCTCGCGAGCCGACGGCACGAGCGACAGGCCGACCTCGGCGGTCTGGAACGCCTCGATCATCTCGGCGCCGACCCGTTCGACGCGCGGATCGTCGAGCGTCGCCAGCGGCACCGACGACAGCGGCCCGACCGCGTCGATCGCCGCGGAGATCTCGACGTCGGCGGGCGGCACGATCTGCGCGCCGTCGCCGAGGTACACCTTGTAACCGTTGTCCGCGGGTGGGTTGTGGCTCGCCGTCACCATCACGCCAGCGGCGCAGCCGAGATGACGCACCGCGAACGCGAGCAGCGGCGTCGGCAGGCGCGGCGGCAACAGCAGCGCGCGCAATCCCTGCGCCCGCGAGCACCGCGGCGCTGTCCTCCGCGAACACGTCGGACTTGTGGCGCGCGTCGCAGCCGATGACCACGCCCGCCACGACGCTGCTCCGGGCACGCTGTCGAGCAGATACCGAGCCAAGCCCCGCCGCGCGCGCGGCGCACGATCACGCGGTTCATCCGATTCGGTCCTGCGCCGAGTGCGCCTCGCAGCCCTGCGGTGCCGAACTGCAGCCGCGCGCCGAAGCGATCGGCGAGCGCAGCCTCGTCGTTCGCCGCGAGCAGTGCCGCGAGCTCCGTCCGCGTGTCGGGATCGGGATCTTCCTCGAGCCAGCGCGTCGCAGCCGCGACGAGGTCGTCGGTCACGACAAGAGCGTGGACAACGTGATCGCGGGGCGAGGTCCGAAGTGGCTGATCACCTCGGCCGCAGCCCTCGAGGCGAGCTTCCCGCACGTCGTCAAGTGGCATGTCGTGGGTGAGCCCGTACAGGAAGCCCGCGGCGTACTGGTCGCCCGCGCCGGTGGTGTCGACCACGTGCGTCGGATGCGCGTCGATCACATGCACCTCGTCGCCGGCGACGATCACCGAGCCCTTCGCCGATCGGGTGAGCGCCGCGATCTCGCAGTGATGGCGCACCTTCTGCAGCGCGTCGTCGAATGACTCCACCTGGTACAGCTCGGTGATCTCGGCCTCGTTCGCGAAGAGCACGTCGACCTGTGACTCGACGAGATCGAGGAACTCCTCACGATGGCGGGCGACGCAGAACGAGTCGGACAACGTGAGCGACACTCGGCCGTCCCGCTTCATGTGCCGCCTCGGCGGCCTTGCGATACGCGGCCATCCCCTCAGGCTTGTCCCAGAGGTAGCCCTCGAGGTAGGTGACCTTCGCGCTGGCGATCAGGTCGGTGTCGACGTCGTTCGGGGCCGAGCAGCTCGCACACGCCGAGATAGGTGTTCATCGTGCGCTGCGCGTCGGGAGTGACGACGATCAGGCAACGACCGGTCGGCACACCGAGCGTGCTCGGCGGGCACGATGAACGAGACCCCGGTCGCCCGGAGGTCATGGCCGAACACCTCGCCGAGCTGGTCGTCGGAGATCTTTCCGATGTAGGCGCACCTGCCGCCGAGCGACGCAATGCCCGCCATCGTGTTTGCGGCCGAGCCTCCGGACTGCTCGATGCCCAGGCCCCATCGCCTGGTACAGCTCCTCCGAGCGCTCGGTGTCGATCAACGTCATCGACGCCTTCGACGAGCCCGTGCTTCTGGAAGGAACGCGTCGTCACCATTTGTCAGCACGTCGACGAGGGCATTCCCGATGCCGACGACATCGAAAAGGGGCGGTTCGGTCACGGCGAGAACCTAGTTGGAGCCCAGGGGAGGCGGTCCCACCTGCCCCGATACGCTGCCCGCCATGACCGACGAGCACGACTACCGCCTGCCGCGCACTGTCGTCCCCCGGCGCTACGCGCTGACCCTCGCGCCGGATCTGGGACGCGGCGACGTTCTCGGGCGAGGGCGCGATCGAGGTCGATGTGGCCGACCCGGTGGGCGAGATCTTCGTCAACGCCGTCGAGCTCGACATCGACGACGTGTGGCTCGTCGACGCGTACGGCACCACCTACAGCGCAGGAGTCACCTTCGACGCTGACGCCGAGCGCGCTCGCTTCGCGCTCGACGGCTCGCGCAGCCGGGACCCGCGGCGCTGCATGTTCGCTTCCGAGGCATCCTCAACGACCAGCTGCGGGGCTTCTACCGATCC
The DNA here is from genome assembly GCA_963708175.1 of uncultured Acidimicrobiales bacterium. Classification (GTDB taxonomy): domain Bacteria; phylum Actinomycetota; class Acidimicrobiia; order Acidimicrobiales; family DATKAS01; genus DATKAS01. The sequence goes on along the minus strand of CAVPSD010000005.1, from coordinate 252,059 downwards.
ACGTTCAAAGACGCGGCCGGGGACGACAAGGTCATCGCCGTCACGCAGTTCGAGTCGACGAGTGCCCGCCGTGCGTTCCCGTGCTGGGACGAGCCCGACCTGAAGGCGATCTTCTCGATCACCTTGGTCGTCGCCGAAGACCTGACCGCGCTGGCGAACACCCGACAGATCTCCGACGAGCCCACGGGCGACGGGCGCCGGCGGGTGCGCTTCGCCGACACCATGCCGCTCTCGACCTACCTGGTCGGCTTCATCGTCGGCGAGCTCGAGATGACCGAGCCGATCGACGTCGACGGTATGCCGATGCGGATCGTGCACCAGCCGGGCAAGGGTGCGCCTCGCGGCGTTCGCCGCCGAGTGTGGCGCGTTCCGCGACGCACTTCTTCGCCGACTACTTCGCCATCCCGTATCCCACGGACAAGCTCGATCTCGTCGCGCTTCCCGACTTCGCTGCCGGCGCGATGGAGAACCTCGGCCTCGCCACCTTCCGCGAGGCGCTGCTGCTCGTCGATCCGTCGACGGCGACCCAAGCCGAGGAGCTCGTCATCGCGAACGTGGTCTCGCACGAGATCGCCCACATGTGGTTCGGCGACCTCGTCACGATGCGGTGGTGGAACGGCTTGTGGCTCAAGGAGGCCTTCGCGACGTTCATGGCCACGGTGTGCACCGACGCGATGAAGCCGGACTGGCACGTCTGGGATGCCTTCGGCCTCGACCGAACCGCGGCGCTCGAGATCGACGCGCTCGAGAGCACGCGGGCGATCGAGTACCCGGTGCACTCGCCGCACGACGCTGAGGGCATGTACGACGTGCTCACCTACGAGAAGGGCGCCGCGGTCCTGCGGATGCTCGAGCAGTACCTCGGCGCAGACGAGTTCCGCGCCGGCGTGCGCGCGTACCTGTCGAAGCACGCGTACGGCGAACACAGAGAACACTGATCTCTGGGACGCGATCGAAGCCGCGACCGAGCGAGCCCGTGCGGCGGATCATGGACGCGTGGATCTTCCAGGGCGGCTATCCCGCTTGTGCGCGTCGCGCTCAGCCCCGACGGGCAGTCGCTTCGCCTCACCCAGCGGCGGTTCGTCTACTCCGACCTGCCCGACACGACGCAGTGGCCGGTGCCGTTGCACATCCGGCAGATGTCCTCGGGAGGCAACGCACGACCGACACGGGTGCTCCTCGACGCGGAGCAGCAGGACGTGCCGCTCGTCTCGCCCGACGCGGTCGTGCTCGTGAACGCGGGCGGGCCATGGCTTCCTGCGAGTTCGGTACGAAGCGCCGCTGCTCGACCGTCTCGTCGGGCCGGGCCCTCGCTGAGATGTCGACGATCGAGCGCTACAACCTCGTCGACGACGCGTGGGCGGCGGTCGCTCGCGGGCGAAGCGTCGACCGCTGAGTACCTGAAGCTCGCCCGCGGCTTCGGAGACGAGTCGACGCTGCCGGTCTGGCAGGCCCTCTCCGCTGGCCTCGGCTTCTGCGACCGTCTGCTCGACGATCCCGACGCTCGTGAGCACTTCCGCACCTTCGTCCGGGGCCTCGCAGGGCCCGCGCTGCACCGACTGGGCTGGACGCCGCGTGACGGCGAGGACGACCTCACCGGCGAGCTTCGCGGGTCTGCTGATCCGCACCGTCGGGATCCTCGGCGACGACCACGACGTCCAGGCCAAGGCCCGTGCTCTCTACCAGCAGTCGCTCGACGATCCGGGATCGGTCGCCCCGCCGGTCGCGAGTGCGGCGCTCGCGGTCTTCGCGGCCACCGGCGACGAGGCGGACTACGACCATGTGCTCGAGGTCTTCGAGAGCGTCGACGAACCCGCAAGAGCAGCTGCGTCACCTCTACGCGCTCGCGGACTTCGACTCGGCCGAGCTGATGGCCCGCACGTGCGAGCTCACGCTCACCGACCGGGTGCGCAGCCAGAACGCGCCGTTCCTCTCTCGCTCGCTGCATGCGCAACCGCGACCACGGCGAGCAGGCCTGGCATTTCGTCGCCCGCAACTGGACGACGGCTGAACGAACGGTTCCCGTCGACGAGCATCATCCGCATGGTCGAGGGCATCCGGATGCTGATGCGGCCCGAGCAGGCGGCAGAGGTGCAGGCGTTCTTCTCGGAGCGACGGGGTCCCGCAGGCGGCGAAGACGCTGCAGCAGCTCGTCGAGCGCCAGCAGATCAACACGGCCTTCCGCAGCCGCGAGTCCGAGCCGCTGTCCGCCTCGTTGCGCTGAGCGTGGCCGGCGTGCGAGCCGCCCGCCGGCTCGAGGTCTTCGCGGTCGACGTCGACATGGTGCAGGTGTGCTGGAGCGACCTGCCGCGCGGCTCGCACGTGCTCGAGGTCGACGGACGGTCCCCGAGTCACCGTCCGGAGCACCGGCGGGCCCGGCAGCGTGATCGTCGACGGCCTCGGACCGGGCACCGAGATACGGCTCGGTGTCGCGGGCGCCGTCGGCCCGGCCCGTGCGGACGTTGACTCCGCCGCCGGGTCGCGAGCTCAGTCGCATCGCGACGATCAGCGACCTCCACATCGGCGAGCGTCGCTTCGGCCGATGGCCGCGGATCCGGCCGGGTGCCGACTGGGACGGCGCGCCCGAGCCTTACCCCGTCGTGTGCGCGAAGGCAGCGCTCCGTGAGGCGCTCGATTGGGAGCGTCCCTCATCGTCGTCAAGGGCGATCTGACCGACGAGGATCAGGACGACGACTACGAGACGCTCGGCGAGGTTCTTGCTTCCGTTCCCGTGCCGGTCGTGGTCCTGCCCGGCAACCACGACGGCGGGGATCGTCGAGGCGGCGACGGCGCCTCGACGCTCGCACGGCACGGGATCGAGCTCACGACGGGGGTGCGGGTCGTCGATGTCCCCGGCCTCCGAGTCGTGGCGGCGAGCTCGCGGGAGGAGGGCAAGCATCGCGGCAACCTCACGCCGCTGCTCGGTGAGATCCGCGATGCCCTTGCGACCGCGCCTGATGGTGTGCTCCTCGCCACCCATCACCCGCCGTTCCGCACGGTGATCACGACGATCTGGCCGCCGGGGATCCTCGGGCTCGACGGCTGGCGTCTGCTGCGCGGTGTCTCCGATTCGAATCCGGCGACGTTCATCACGGCCGGGCACACGCATCGCAACCGCCGGCGCAGCTATCACGGCGTGCCGATCACCGAGGTCGGCTCGCCGAAGGACTACCCGGGTGTATGGGCTGGCTACGCGGTGCACGAAGGCGGCATCCGTCAGGTTGTCCGCCGAACCGCGGACCCCGAGGTGATCGCCTGGACCGAGCGCACCGCGGGCGCGCTCATGGGATGGTGGCGCTACTGGGCACGAGGAAGCCTCGACACGCGGTGCTTCTCACACCCGTGGCCGAAGGCCTCGTGAGGCCGATCAGTCGACCTCGTCCAAAGCCCCGATCACGGGTTGCGCCAGCTCCAAGCGGCGCTCGAAGCCCGACTCCCACGGCATCCATCCGTTCCGGTCCGGCCACGCGAGCTGCACGACCCTGAAGGGCACCGCTCCGTAGAACGCCTCGGCCGACCCGAACAGCTCTGCGTGCTCGTCGACGTCGACCGGCAAGAGCGCGGCCCGTTGCTCTCCGTCGAACAGGCCGAGGAAGAGGGGCCCGACCGGAGGCTGCACCCCGCTCGCGAGCAGGTCGACGACGAGGCCGATGATGCCGCGGGCATGCACCGGCGTCTGACCGAACACGACGACCTCAGGGAAGCCGTACGTCGCCTCGAGGCCGATCGAGTACGCGTACGCGGCGCGGGGCGGCTCGAGGTCGGCGCGCGCCGCGACCGGCTCGAGTGCCCAACCGTTCGTCTCGATCATCCAGAGCACCTTGTCGAGATGCTCCATTGACCGATCCGGCATCGGGTCGTCGCTCACCGCGCCCACACTGCCACGCACGGTTGTCTCCCACGCGGGAGTGTCCCACCCCGGAATGTCCCACCCCCGTGCACACTGAGACCTGATGGAACCGGGCGCGACTCTTCGCTTCACCGCCGCGGCGCGCTCTCTCGCCGAGGCAGCCCGCCGCATGGGGCTCCAACCTCCCGGCTTCCGCAGCCCTCCTCGCCTGGGAACGGTCGATCGGTCGCTGCGCCGCCATCCCCGCGGCACGATCGTCTCGGTGCGATTGCGCGGGCGACCATGGGCGGCCGTGCTCGCCGACATGGTCGACGGTGTGGTCGCCGCGAACGATCTCGACCCCGCGGCGGCGGACGGCATCCGGGCCGCCCTGTGGGAGGCGCTTGCGGAGCACCCGGCCGGGGGAGCCGCGCAGGTCGCGTAGTGTCCGCGGCCGTGCAGCCGAGGCTCGCCGTCCTCGTGCCGACCCGAAACCGGCCCGACCTGGTTCGGCGCGCGATCGCGAGCATCGCGGGGAAGTCCCCGAACGTGACCGTGGTCGTGTCCGACAACTCGACTGTCCCCGAGGCCCGCTCGGCCTTGGCGTCCTGGATCGTCGAATCCGATCTCGACGTCACGCTGCTCACGACCGACGCAGATCTGTCGATGTCCGACCATTGGGATTGGGCAGTCCCACCGCGTGCTCGAGTGCACGGAGGCGACCCATCTCGCGGTTCTGACCGATCGGATGCGATTCCGGCGCTACGGCCTCGACGTGCTCCTCGACGCGATCAACGCGGCTCCCGACGACATCATCAGCTACGGCTACGACACCCTCGAGGACTGGGATCCGAGCCATGTCCACGTCGAGCTCGCGGGTCGCACGCGGCGCCTCTATCGGGTGCAGTGCCGCCAGATGCTCGACGCCTTCGTCGAAGCCCGACATCGTTGGGCCTGGCAAACGCCCAAGCTGTTGAGCTCGGCCGTGCCGCAGCGAGTCTTCGCCGATCTCAAGCGGACACGAGCGGACGGTCGACTGTTCGCATCGTTTGCACCCGACTACTACTTCGCGTTCAAGGTGCTGGCCACCGAGCCGCGGATCGCCCTCTGCGACGACGGTGTGATCGTCGAGTTCGCCCTCGCGGTCAGCAACGGCCACACGTTCCAGAGCGGGCTGCTCAACGATGCAGCTCGCGACATGCTGCGTTGGCAGGGCGATCAACCCCGCTACAACTCGCCCTATCCCGACGTGATCACGACCATGAACACGATCGTCCACGAGTACAACGTCGTACGCGACGAGGTCGGTCACGGTTCGATGCCACCTTGGCCCGCACCCTCCGTGCGCATGCTGCTCGAAGGGGAGGCGCGGCGCATGTTCGAACCCGCGAAGCGCGGAGAGCTGTTCGCCGAGCTCGGTGTCGAACAGGATCGGGGAGACAGCGCGGCCCGCCGCCTCGTTGGCGAGGACCCGGGCGTGTCGCGGCAGCTGCGTACGGTCGTCCGTCACCCTGTCGAGAGCGCTCGGGTTGCCTCCTATCGCCTGGGGTTCGACCGCTTCGTTGCCGCGCTCGGGCGGGCTTGGGGAGACGGCGCGTCTACCGTCTTCCGCCGGTGGCCGCGCCTTCTGGGATGGGCGTCACGCCGCTGGCGCGTGACCTTTCCTTCGCTCGATGTAGCGCTCGATGCAGTCGAAGACGTCGAGCCCGCGACGACGGGGCGCGACCCCGCCGGCCGCCGCGGTCACGGTCCCAACAGGGCGCGGAGGCGGCTGACTCAGTGGGCAGCGAACCGGGTGGTCGCGGCGACGATCTCCCCCTCGGTTGTGCGGTGACCCGCGCCGTGACCGGCCTCGTCGACGAGGACGAGCTCGGCATCCGGCCAACGTCGCGCGAGCTCCCAGGCGATGTCGGGTGGGCCGCTGATGTCCAGCCGGCCGTGGATCAGCACGCCGGGGATCCCCGCAAGGCGCGTCGCGTCCCGCATGAGCTGGCCGTCTTCGAGGAAGGCCGCGTTCGCCCAGTAGTGCGTCACGAGGCGCGCGAAGCAGAGCCGGAACTGCGGATCGTCGTACCGGTCGTCGTGGTGGTGGCCGGGATATGTCGCGACGTGGGTGTCCTCCCACTCGCACCACGAGCGGGCCGCGTCCTCCCGCACACTCGCACTGGGATCCGCGAGGAGCCCGGCATACGCGGCCGCCAGGTCGCCGTCACGATCCTCGACCGGCACTCCATCGCGGAACCGCTCCCACTGCTCCGGAAATACTCGGCCCATCGCGCGGGTGACCCATTCGACCTCCACGCGTGGTCGTCGTCGCGACGCTGACGAGGATCATCTCGGTCACACGATCGGGATGAGCCTCGGCATATGCCAGCCCGAGCGTCGTCCCCCACGATCCGCCCCACACGAGCCAGCGCTCGATGCCGAGATGCGTCCGCAGCTGTTCGATGTCGGCGACGAGGTGCGCGGTCGTGTTCGTCGAGAGATCGACGACCGGCTCGGCGGCGTGCGGAGTGCTGTTGCCGCACTGGCGCTGGTCGTACAGCACGACCCGATAGCGCTCGGGGTCGAACCACCTCCGGAAACCGAGTGAGGTGCCAGTCCCGGGGCCGCCGTGGAGCACGACCGCGGGCTTGCCATCGGGATTGCCGCTGATGCTCCACACGATCCGATGGCCGTCGCCCACGTCGAGCATCCCTGCGTCGTAGGGCTCACCGTGTGCGAACGTCACTCCCCGACCGTGCCAGATCTACGGTGGGTGCGCGGGCCCGGGTGGCGGAACTGGCAGACGCAGAGGGCTTAAACCCCTCGGCTTCCGATGGGAGCGTGCGGGTTCGATCCCCGCCCCGGGCACCGGTCAGGACTTCGGGGCGACGATGGTGCAGGTTCCCTGCGCCGCGGCGACGAGCCTTCCTTCGTTCTCGATCTCGATGCGCACCACGGCCATCCGCTTCGTCATCGCGATGATCTCCGCGGTTGCACGGCACACGCCTGTGGTCACCGGCGCGAGCAGGTTGATCTTGAACTCGGTGGTCGCGGCCCAATAGCCGGGTTGCATCACGGGGTACATCACGACCCCGAGCACGTGGTCGCACATCGCCGACAGGCAACCGCCATGCATGTTGCCCATGATGGTGATGAGCTCCTTCGTCACCTCCATCTCGGCGACGAGCCGCCCCGGCTCGACCTCGGTCACGACGATCCCGAGGAACCCGTCGATTCCCGTCTTCGACTTCGCGTTGAGGAGGCGCTTCGCCCACTCCTCGTTGAACGTCTCGAACGTCGGTCGGACCACGTCACCCTCCTGACGGGGAGAAGACTGCATGGACGGGCACCGCCCCCTCGCGCTCGCCGGCGAGCCGCTGGATGAGGGGCTCGAGGTCGTCGAAGCCCGCGACCTCGCGCGGCAGATCGGCGAACGGATACCGGCCGCTCTCCAACATCGAAAGCGCCGGGCGGTACGCGTTCACGTCGACCCCGAGTGCGCCCACGACCCGGAGCTCCTTGTACACGATGTGATCGGGATCGAAGCCGGGAGCACCACCGCCGCCTCGCGTGCCCGCGACGACGACCGTTCCTCCCGGCCGCGCGAGCGAGACGGCTTGCGCGAACGCGGCGGGCGCCTTCGCGGTGACATCGACGACGACGTCGGCGAGGCCGCCGCTCGCTGCTTTGAGAGCTCGGCTGGCGTCGTCGGTCTCCACGTCGACCGTGAGGTCGGCCCCGAAGCTCGTCGCACGGGCAAGCCGATCCGCATCCCGAGGCCCTCGGCCCGTCACCATCACGAACCGCGCGCCCGCTTCCTTCGCGGCCGCGGCCGCGCACAAGCCGCGAACGCCGGGCCCGAGGATCGCGACCACGTCGCCCGCCTTCGTGCCGGGGACGTCGACCGCCCAGCGGATCCCGGCGCCGAGGGGGTTGAACAGCGTCGCGAGCACCGGGTCGAGGCTCGCCGGCACCGGGAGGAGCATCGAGTCGGGCCCGAGGTAGAGGTGGGTGGCGTAGCCGCCCCAAAGCGACGGGGGGCGTTCGGCGTCGACGAACCCCACCATGGTCGCGAGGCCGTTGCGCTCGCATCGCCGGTACATCCCGCTGCGGCATGCGTCGCACTCGCGACAAGACTGGAAGACCTCGACCGCGACGCGATCGCCGGTGTCGACGCCCCAGCGCTCGGCGGCACGAGGGCCGACCTGCTCGATCGTGCCGATCACCTCGTGGCCCGGGATGAACGAGTGGCGAGCGGGGATGTGGCCCGTGTACTGCTCGTGATCGGTGCCGCACAGCCCGCAGGCCTCGACGCGGAGAAGGCCGTCGTCGTCGCCGATGTCGGGGATGTCGAAGGTGCAGCGCTCGAAGTGCCGCGGTCTGGTGAGGACGAGCGCCTCTGCATTCATGTCGCCGCAGGATGACGGTCGCGGACGTGCTTCCACCAGAAGTCCAACGCGACGCTCACGGCGAGGATCGCGACGAGTGTGACCGCGGTCGCGGGCTCGTCGACGAGTGTGGTGAAGACGAACGACGCCAGCACGACGAGCGTGCTCACGAGCGCGACGAGCAGGATGACGACACTCGCCCCGGTCTCGCCTCGGACACGGAGGTGAGCGGCGGTCACGAGCGCGAAGACACACAGCGCGATGGCACTGCCGATCGACGCGATCGACGAGAGGTCGAAACCCACGGCGAGGATGACCGAGATCAGCGCGGTCAGGAGGAGAGCCACGCCGGCGCCCCAGCTGCCAATCCGTCGTCCGAGCACGGGAGGGAACTGGCCTGTCGCCGCCATCTGGTCACCGACGCCGGTCGCCGGATAGAGGCCGGCGTTCGTGGCGCCAGCGGTCGCGAACAAGGCGGTGACAGTCATCATCCAGAAGCCGGCGCGGCCGAGCACCGGCTCCGCCGCAACCGCGATGGCCGTGCCTCCCGACTCGATCACCTCCTCGACCGTCAGCGTGCCGAACACGCCGAGGGCGACGGCGACGTAGATGACCGTCGCGATGCCGAGCGCGAGGTACATCGCCCGGGGGAGGTCTCGCCGCGGGGTCGCCAGGTCTTTGGCCGTGAAGGTGATCACGCCGAAGCCGAGGAATGCGAAGAACGTCAAGGCGATGCTCGCCACGATGTCTCCGAACGACGGATAGCCGGAGAACGCGAGGAGGTCGGGATCCAGGTTGGCGAGGGTCGCGACGGCAAAGACGCCGAGGATGCCGATCACCACGACGACGATGAGCGTCTGCACCTTCGCGACAGCGCGGGAGCCGAGCACGTTGAGCACAGTCATCACGATCACGACGAGCGCGGCGAAGGCCTTGACCCATCCCTCTCCGGCGTCGCCGACGGCGGAGCTCGCGTAGCTGCCGAACGACACTGCGACCATCGCGGTGATGATTGCGTTCGCCGCGAAGAGCAGCCACGCGACGATGCCGGTCAGGTGTCCGTCGCCGAAGCCCCGGGCGACGTACTCGAGAAGGCCTCCGGCCGACGGGTACCGCGCACCGAACTTCGCGAACGAATAGCCCTGGAGCCCGGCGATGGCGCCTGCGAGGAGGAATGAGATCCACACGGCCGCGCCTGCGATCTCACCGGCGGCACCGAGCAAGGAGAAGATGCCGGCGCCGACCATCGCGCCGACACCGATGAACGCGGCTTGGCGAACATTGAGCCCGGTGGGTGCCGGAGGGGCGTCTTGGATCACCGGTACTCGGGAACCGGCTCGGGCTCGGTCATGTGCTCGCGTTGTGCCGCGTAGACCGGAAGGCCGAGAAGGAGAGCGCCACCCGCCAGGAAGAACGGTGCCCAGTACACCCAGAAGCTGTGCCCGGTGTTGCGTGAGTAGACGATGAAGAGGATCGAGAACACCAGCGAGAGCACGGCGACGGTCATGTCCACGCGCGAACCGCGGTGTGCGCAACGTGCGATTGTCCTCCCGGCGCCACTTGATCTGGGCAAGGGCCGAGAAGCCATAGGGGATCGCTGCGGTGATGCCGGTCATGAGCACCAGGGTCGTGAACACCGTCGCGCCGTTCGATCCCAAGTAGTTGATGACGATCGCGATCGACGCGAGGACTGTCGACGCCACGATCCCGAACGCGGGCACTCCCGTCTTCGACATCTGCTTGAACTGCGCCGGGAACAAGCCATCGTTCGCGGCGGCGAGGGGCATCTCCGCGCAGATCATCGTCCAGCCGTTCAGTGCTCCGAAGCCAGAGATGATGACGAGGATCGCCATCACGTTGCCCGCCCACGAGCCACCGAAGATCGAATCGGCCGCGTCGGAGAAGGGGAAGTTGGACTCCGCGAGCGCCGACGTCGGAAGGATGCCGAAGACTGCGATCAGCGAAAGCATGTAGACGACCGCCGTCGCGAGCGTGCCAAGCACCGTCGCCCTCGGGACGTTGCGATCGGGATCGTGCACCTTCTTCGCCGCGACGGCGGCGCACTCCACGCCGAGGTAGCTGAACAGGGCGATCGCCATGCCGCCGCCGATCGCCCCGATCGCGCTCTCGCCGCTCACGTTCCACGGCGTGTAGTTGGCCTTCTCGATGAAGAACAGGCCCACGGTCGACATGAACGCCAGCGCGAAGAACTTGAGGATGGTGGTCACCACCTGGACGGCACCCATGTTCTTGACGCCCGACAGGTTGATGAGCGCCGGGATCCAGAGCCCGACGAGCACCAGCAGAACCGACCAGACCTTGGTGCCGTCCTTGTTGATGAACTTCTCGACGTAGAGCACCCAGCCGACCGCGATCGCGGCATTGCCGGCCCAGGCGGTGATCCAATACGACCAGGCGTTCATGAAGCCGAGCTTGTTTCCGAACGCGACGCGGGCGTACGCGTAAGGCCCTCCGTCCGCGGGAAGCCGTCGCGAGAGCGCGGCGAACAGCACCGCCAGTGAGAGCGCTCCGATCGTGGTCAGGCCCATCGAGACCAAAGTGATCGGCCCGTAGCCGGCGAGCGAGGTCGGCAGGTTGAAGATGCCGACGCCGATGATGCTGCCCATGATGAGGGCGATCGCTTGGGTCGGCCCGAACCCCGGGGCCGAGTCCGCGGTGGCGGGCTGTGGTGTCGCGGTGTCGGTCATCGCATCACACGGGATCCCTGAGCAGCGGGCAGGTCATGCAGTGGCCTCCCCCTCGGCCCTTGCCGAGCTCGAACCCCTCAATCGTGACGACCTCGACGCCGGCCTGGCGCATCTTGGCGATCGTGTAGGTGTTGCGCTCGTAGGCGACGACGACGCCGGGCTCGAGTGCGACCACGTTGTTGCCGTCGTCCCATTGCTCGCGCTCTTGCTGGTAGGTGTCGCCTCCCGTCTCGACGACCTGAAGCTCCTTCACGCCGAGCGCGTCTGCCACGGCGCCGAGGAAGCTGTCCTCGACGGTGATGTGGAAGTCGCCGGGCGTCGAGCCCGGACGCAGGCTGACCGCGCGGATCTGGTCGATGACCTTCGGGTAGGCCGTCGCCTTGTCGCGATCGAGGAGCGTGAAGACGGTGTCGAGGTGCATGTGCGCCCGATCCTTCGACATCACGCATGCGATCACGCGGTCCGCAGCCTCCTTCTCGAACAGCGCCTTGGCGATCTGCTCGATCATGCGCCCCTGCGACCGCTCGCTCATGCCGATGAGGACCGTCCGGTTGCCAATTGGCATGACGTCGCCACCCTCGAGCGACGACATCCCGAAGTCCGCGGTCTCGAACCCGTCGTCAGGGCCCCCGGGCGGGTACCAGAAGTCGAACCCTGCATTCGCGAACATCGGGTGTGCCCGGTAGATGGCTCCGACGTTGTACGCCTCGCGTCGGCGTGCGGGCCAGTACATCGGGTTGACCGAGACCCCGTTGTAGATCCAGCAGGAGGAATCACGAGTGAAGAGCGTGTTCGGCAGCGGCGGGAGGACGAACGTCCCGGGGTCGTCCAGCGCCGCACCGATCAGCGAGACGCTTCGCGCGTGCGCCATGTCGAGACCCGCCTCGGCGACCGTGAGCCCACCGATCAGATGCTTCGCCAGCTGATCGGGCTTGAGGTCGGCGAGGAGCGCCCGGATCTCATCGACGAGCGACCATCCGACCGTGTACTCGGAGATCACCAGGTCGATGAGCTCCGTGCGGGTCTCGGCGCTGGCGGCGAGCGCATCGGTCAGCAGCTCCGAGAGCAAGAAGACTTCCACGCCGCGGTCGCGCATCCTGGCGACGAATTGGTCGTGCTCGTACTGGGCTCGCTCGACCCACAGCACGTCGTCGAAGAGCAGCTCGTCGTGGTTCGACGGCGTCAGCCGCTGCAAGCTGAGGTCCGGTCGATGGACCATCACCTTGCGCAACTTGCCCACCTCGGAATGCACCCCGAACTCGGCCATGTCACCCCTCCTTGCTGGCGGTGGGCGCGATTGTGGTCCCCGCCCGACCGTCGACGATCTGCTCGATGTCGGTGAGCGAGCCGATGGCGGCTCGGCGGCCGGTCGCTTCCACGAACTTGACTGCTGCCTCGACCTTCGGGCCCATCGATCCGGCCGCGAAGTCTCGTGCCCGCAGCTCCTCGGGGGTGACGCGGTCGAGCCGGCGCTGATCGGGCGTCCCCCACCCGTCGTAGACGCCGTCGACGTCGGTCGCCATGACGAAGAGGTCCGCACCGACCTCGCGGGCCAGCAGCTCGCTCGCGAGGTCCTTGTCGATGACGGCCTCGACGCCGCCGAGCACTCGATCCTTGCCGGCGACGTAGCTCGTCGGGATGCCGCCGCCACCCGCGCAGATCACGATCGCCCCCTTGTCGAGGAGCCATTGGATGGGCCGGATCTCGAAGATCCGCTTCGGTGCCGGTGAGGGGACGACCCGTCGCATCTTGTCGCCGTCCCGCTTGAACACCCAGCCCTTCTCCTTTGCGAGCGCGTCCGCCGTCGCGTCGTCGTAGACCGGGCCGACGAACTTCGTCGGGGTTGCGAACGCCGGGTCGTCGGCGTCCACCTCGACCATCGTGAGCAGCGTCGCGAACGGGACTTCGAACGGCAGCAGGTTGCCGAGCTCTTGCTCGATCAGGTAGCCGATCATCCCCTCGGTCTGCGCGCCGAGCACGTCGAGCGGGTACGGCTCGACCTGGGTGTATGCGGCGGCCTGGAGCGCGAGCAACCCGACCTGTGGCCCGTTGCCGTGGGACAGGACGAGCTGGTGGTTGGCCGCGAGGGGTGCGAGTGCGACCGCTGCGGCGCGGACGTTCGCGCGCTGGACATCGGCGGTCATCGGTTCGCCTCGCTTCAGCAGCGCGTTCCCTCCGAGGGCGACGAGGATGCGCACGCGCTCAGCTGCCCAAGGTCGCGACCATCAAGGCCTTGATCGTGTGCAGCCGGTTCTCCGCCTGGTCGAACACGATGCTGGCGGGCGACTCGAACACCTCTCCGGTCACCTCGAGCCCTTCGCTCATCCCCGTGTGCTCCATCATCTCCTTGCCGACGACGGTGTTCGGATCGTGGAACGCGGGCAGGCAGTGCATGAACTTGATCCGCGGGTTGCCCGACTTCTCGAGCAACGCCGAGTTCACCTGGTAGGGAGCGAGCAGCTTCACCCGGTCGTTCCACACATCCTTGGGCTCGCCCATGGAGACCCAGACGTCTGTGTGGATGAAGTCGACCCCGGACACCGCCGTCGCCGGGTCGGCGGTGATCGTGATGCGAGCGTTGGTCTTCTCGCTGATCTCCTTGGCGGCGTCCACCACGTCGGCGGGTGGTTGCAGCTCGGCGGGACCGGCGAGGCGGACATCCGCCCCCATCAGCGCGCCCATCGCGAGGAGTGAGCGGCCCATGTTGAATCGGCAGTCGCCGACGAACGCATAGGAGAGCGCGTCGTAGGGCTTTCCGCTCGCCTCGTGCATCGTCAGGAAGTCAGCGAGCATCTGCGTCGGATGCCACTCATCGGTGAGGCCGTTGTAGACGGGGACGCCGGCGTAGGCGGCGAGCTCTTCCACGTCGACCTGCCGGTTGCCGCGAAACTCGATGGCGTCGTACATGCGGCCGAGCACCCGCGCCGTGTCGGCGACGGACTCCTTGTGCCCGAGCTGTGAGCCCGACGGATCGAGGTACGTGACGTGCGCGCCCTGGTCGAACGCGGCGACCTCGAACGCCGAGCGCGTGCGGGTCGAGGTCTTCTCGAAGATCAGCGCGATCTCCTTGCCTTCGAGTCGCTTCACTTCGGTGCCCGAGTACTTGGCGATCTTCAGGGCCTCGGAGAGCTGGAGGAGGAAGCGGAGCTCGCGGGGCTCGAAGTCGATCTCCTTGAGGAAGCTGCGATTGCGCAGGTTGTACATCGGTTCGCACCTCAGTTCCCCGCGCCAAGGGCGCGGACGGTCGACGGCGACAAGATACGCCCGGCTACCTCCGGCGGCGCAGCACTGGGTACGTCCCGGGGATGACGACGCGAACGCCGGGTGGCCGTACCGTGAACGGGATGCGGTCCACCTCGCGCGGCGCGGTCGTGCTCACGGCCGTCGCGGTGGGCGCGCTCCAGGTCGTGGGTTCGTTTGGCGCGGCGAACAACCAACCCGACCGCAAGGCGATTGACGTGCTCGCGGTGGTGCTCCTCCTCGTCGGCCCTGCCGCGCTCGCGGTGCGTGATCGGATCAGGGGCGGCACGACCGACCTCGCGATGGGCCGAGCGGTCGCGACCGCGCTCGTCTACACGTCGATCGCGGCGGTGACGTGCCTTGTGTTGGTCGCGCGGCGGGACGTGACGTCGTGACTCGTGTCAGCCGACGAGCCGGTCGATGTCGGGCTTCACATCGAGCACCGCGTTCAGGTGGTACTCGTGATCGACGCCCGGCTTCGCGAGCCGGTTGAACCCGATCGACAGGTGCGCGAAGCCGAGCTCGAGGGCTTCGTCCACGCGCTTCTCCCACCCGTCACCCAGGTACACGCGGCCGTGGATCGGCACCGTGTCGGGATCCCGTCCTTCCGTCTCCGCGATCTCCCGCAGGCGGACGACGGCCGCTCGCAGATCGATCGGGTCGAGTCCGGGCAGCACCAGTGGCATCCACCCGTCCGCCTTGCGCACCACCCGTCGCAGGGCCGCGTCGGACCCACCGGTGCCCATGTAGATCGGGATCAGGCCCCGGGGCTGCGGGTTGATGCCGACGCCCTCGAGGTGATGAAAGCGCCCGTGGTAGTCGACCTGCGGTTGTGTCCAGAGGGCTCGCATCACGTCCATCTGCTCGTCGAGCACGTCAGTGCGGTGCGCGAAGTCGGCGCCGAGGCCCTCGTACTCCGCGAAGTTCCATCCGACCCCGACCGCGACTCGGATCCGTCCGCCGCTCAAGAGGTGGATCGTGGCGATCTGCTTCGCGGCCAGCGCAGCCTGACGTTGCGGCAGCACGAGCACGCTGGTCACGAAGTCCATCCGCTCGGTCACTGCCGCGAGATGGCTGAACAGCACGAGGATTTCGTG
This sequence comes from uncultured Acidimicrobiales bacterium, assembly GCA_963708175.1. Classification (GTDB taxonomy): domain Bacteria; phylum Actinomycetota; class Acidimicrobiia; order Acidimicrobiales; family DATKAS01; genus DATKAS01. The sequence goes on along the minus strand of CAVPSD010000005.1, from coordinate 236,812 downwards.
GAACGTATGCGCCGCGGTGTAAGGCGGCCCGGGGAAGCTCCCGAACGGCCCGGGCCCGAGCCGCTCGGGGGTCGCCCCGAGGATGTGGTCATACGCCATCAGATGGGCGAAGCCGGCGTCCTCGGCCGTGCGCGCCCATGCGCGTATCGCTTCGGGATCGGTGCCGCTGTCCGCTTGCGAGAAGATCACTCCGAGGTCCATCCACCTACCATCGCACGATGGATCCGTTCTCGCTCCAGGGCCGCACCGCGGTCGTCACCGGTGCGTCGCGCGGTATCGGGGCCGCGACAGCGAAGGCACTCGATCGGGCTGGGGCGCGGGTCGCGCTCGTCGCGCGAGATGGCAAGGCTCTCGCAGCCGTCGCGAACGAGCTCGCACACGATCCGCTCGTGCTCGCATTCGACCTTGCCCGGGTCGAGGCGCCGGGGGAGCTCGCCCGAGCGGTGCTCGACGCGTTCGGTGCGATCGACATCCTCGTGAACAACGCCGCCATCGCCGCCCGACTGCCGACGGTGGAGCTGGACGCCGACCTCATCGACGCCATGCACGCGGTGAACGTGCGGGCGCCGCTACTCCTGATCGCGTCCCTGCTTCCCTCGATGATCGAGCGACGGTCGGGGTCGATCATCAACCTGTCGTCGGTCTCGGGTGTGGTGGGGACGCCGCGACGCGCTGCTTACGCGGCGACCAAGGGCGCGATCGACGCCGCGACGCGTTCGCTCGCGATGGAGCTCGGCCCGTACGGCATCCGCGTGAACTCGGTCGCGCCCGGTGTCGTCGACACGGCGCTGTGGGCGAAGAACAAGGCGATCCCCGGCGTCGTCGAGCAGATCGACTTGCAGACGCCGCTGCGGCGGTGGGCTCAGCCGGACGACATCGCCGACGCGATCGTGTTCCTGGCGAGTGATGCCGCTCGATTCGTCACCGGTGAGACGATCTCCGCCGACGGCGGCATGGCCCGCACCCTCGACCTTTACGGCGGCGCCGTCTAGCCCGAGCCGGTTTTCTTGGTGTTCCTCACTCCCGGCGCGTGAGAATCACCAAGAATTCGAGCGCCGCGGGGGGAGATGCGGTAGCCGACGGTCAGGCTCTCGGTGAGGCCGAGCGCCTTGAGCTTGCGGACGTCGCGCTTGAACACGAGCGTCTCGAGGCCGAGCGACGCGGCGAGATCGGGTGCGCGCACGGCGGGCCGCTCGGCGATGAGCGCGAGCACCGTCGCGGTCCACGGCCCCCGCGTGCTCGCCTTGTCCAGCCTCGCGAGCTTGGCCCGGACCGCGGCGATCTCATCGGGCGAGAGGTTGTCGTCGGCGCGCAGCGCGATGCGCTCGTCGACTCCGTCGAAGTGCAACGCGATTCGGTAGAGGTCGCCGCTGCCGACCCGCGGGAGGAACGCAAGCAGCGCGTCGACACTCGCGAACCCCGCGCGCTTCGCGTCGGCCTTCGTGATGGCAGCGTCGTCGATCACCTCGACGTCGTCGACCATGAGGTAGCCGCCGGCGAAGCGGATGCGCCGCCCGGGCCTCGCGTTCGGCCGCGTCCAACGGCGGAACGCGACCGTGATCGAACCGTCGGCGAGCCCGGCCCAGTCTTCCCTCCTGAAGAGCAACGGCGCGGGTCAGGGGTCGATGACGACAGCCCGTTCGGGGCAGTTCAGCTCTGCCAGCCGGGCCTTCTCCTCGAGGGCGGCGGGCACGTCGCCGTCACCGAGGACAACCGAGTTGCCGTAGTCGTCCGACTCGAACAGCTCAGGGGCGAGCGAGTAGCACCGGCCGTGCCCTTGGCACTTCTCGTTGATCACATGGACCTTCATCGCCGCTCCTAGGGGAAGACCACGGGCAGCTTGCGGGGGCCACGGACCTGGCCGCCTGCCCACGTGACCTCGGCGCCGTCGACGAGCCGGAACTCGGGGATGCGGGCCATCCACTCCTCGAGGGCGACCCGTAGCTCCATCCGCGCGAGGTTCGATCCCGCGCACCGGTGGATGCCGACGCCGAATGCGACGTGGCGGTTCACGGCGCGGTCGATGATCACCTCGTCCGCGTCGGGGAACGCCTCGGGGTCGCGGTTGGCGGCAGGGAAGTTGAGCAGGACGCGGTCGCCTGCGTGCATGCAGGCGCCGTCGACCTCGGTGTCCTCGTTCACGATGCGAGCCATCGTCACGGGGGAGTACGCGCGGAGGAACTCCTCGATCGCCGTGGGGAGGAGGTCGGGTTCGCGGGCCAACCGGGCGCGGTCGTCCGGATGTGTTGCGAGGTGCCAGAGCGACGACCCGATGCTCGACCACGTGGTGTCGATCCCCGCGATGAGCAGCAGACCGAGCGTGCCGAGGATGTGGTTGTCGGGCACCGGCTGGCCGTCGACCTCGGACGCGAGCAGCTCGCTGATCAGGTCGTCGCGTGGGTTGGCCTTCCGATCCGCGATCTCCCCGGCGAAGAAGGTGATCAGCTCGTCGCGCGACCTCTGGCGAAGCTCGGGATCCTGTAAACCGAGCTCGAGCACCCCGCGCACCCAGGTGGTGAATTGGTCGGACATCGACTCGTCGATGCCGAGCATCCGCGCGATGACGCGTACGGGGATCTGCTGCGCATAGCCCTCCGCCGCGTCGGCGTGACCGCCCGCGATGAAGCCGTCGATCAACGAGCGGCACAGATCGCGGGTCGCCGGCTCATACTTCGCCACGGACTTCGGCGAGAAGCCTGGGAGGATCAGCCGCCGCGCCCACAGATGCTCGGGCGGATCGCTGCTGATCGGCGGCGCCTTGATGTCGGCGGGAGCCGAGCCGAGCGCGTAGCCGCGCGGCGCCACCGTGATCTCCCGCGAGGAGAACCGCTCGACGTCGTGCGCGATCGCAACGACGTCGTCGTAACGGGTCGGCAACCACGATCCGCCCCAGCGCTCGGTGTGGGCGACCGGGCATCGGTCGCGGAGGTCGTCCCAGACGGGAGCGGGGTCGACCACGTAGCCCGGGTCGAAGATGTCGTAGTCGTTGGCCCAGTCGAGGACAGGTTCGGTCGGCACGGGCCCACCGTACTCAGGAAGGGCGACGCGTTCCCTGGTCCACAACCGGCGAACCGAGCAGGTCGAACGCGGCGACCGCACCGATGACGATGGCGGCCGGCGCCTCGATCGGCGTGGTGCCGAGCGCCTCGAGCGTCGTCCGCGCCACCTCCTGCTCGGGACGGGTGCCGTAGCGCACGGCGGTGACGGGAGTGGTCTGCGCGAGGCCGCCGTCCATCAGCCTGCGGGCGATCGCGGCCCGCTCCGCGACTCCCATGAGGACGACGATGGTGCCGCCCACGCGGGCGAGTGCCTCCCAGTCGGTCTCGTCCTCGTCACCGAAGCGGCGATGACCGGTGACGACAGTGACGCTCGCTGACACGCCGCGCTGCGTCACGGGCACGCCCGCGGCGGCAGGCGCGGCGATCGCAGACGTGATCCCGGGCACGACCTCGAACGGCACGCCCCCGGCGCGGAGCGCGAGCGCTTCCTCGCCTCCGCGGCCGAACAAGTACGGATCGCCACCCTTCAGCCGCACGACGCAGCGGTGGCTCTGGGCGAGATGGACGAGCAGATCGTTGATGAGCTCTTGGGGGACCGGCCGCCCCGGGCGCTTGCCGACGTCGATGCGCTCGACGTCGGCCGGCACGAGGTCGAGCACAGCCGTATCCGCGAGCGCATCGTGCACGACGACATCCGCGGAAGCGAGGAGCCGTGCGGCGCGCAAGGTGAGCAGCTCGGGATCGCCCGGGCCGGCGCCGACGAGATGCACCGTGCCGACATCACTCGCATTCACGAGGTCGTCGATGCGAGTCACCCAGTCGAGGCCTTCGGTGGTCTCTCCCCGGTCGTGCAACGAGCGCCGCTCGGCCGCAAGCACAGCCGACACCTCGCCGAGCCCGACTGGGAGCGCCTCACGCACGCGGTCCCTGAGCCATGTCGCGAACGCGGGGCTCTGGCCGTCGGTCGACACCGCGACAGTGACCGCGCCGTCGCGATGGATCGCGGGAAGCGTGAACGAGCAATGGTCGATGTCGTCGGCCGAGTTCACCCACACGCCCGCACGTTCGGCGTCGTCGTAAACCGCGGCGTTCACGTCTGCGTCGTCGGTGGCGGTGATCACGAGGCGGAAGCCAGCGACGTCGCCGGTGCGATAGGGCCGACGCTCGATGCCGACCGGGAGACCTTCGATCGTCGGATCGATCTCGGGCGCGATCACCGTCACTTCTGCGCCGGCGCCGACCAGCCCCTCGACCTTGCGGGTCGCGACTCGCCCGCCGCCGACGACGAGGCATCGCCGACCCGCCACCTGCAGCATCACCGGATAGAGCGTCATGACGCGCCCAATCCCCGGCGGCGCCTCACGGTGCGCTCGAGCGTCGAGAACGCAAGAGCGTCGACGGCGACGCCGATCACGAGGATGAGGAGCATCACCGCCATGAGGCCCGTGGAGTCGGCGAACTCTCGCTCGAACTGGAGGCGTGAGCCGATGGACGGTTGGTTGGCGATGATGACGAGCAGCTCGCCGGCCATGAGGCTGCGCCACGCGAACGCCCAGCCCTGCTTCAGGCCGCCGAGGAACGACGGGAGCGCGGCGGGCAGGATCACGTGCCGATAGGCCGTGATGCCCCGAGCACCCAGCACCCGACCGGCGCGGGTGAGGATCGGCGGCACGTGATCGATGCCGCTGATCAGGCCGTTCGCGATCGAGGGCGCCGCCCCGATCACGACGACGAACATGATCGCTCCCTCGCTCAAGCGGAACAGGAGCAGCGCGAGCGGGAACCACGCGATGGACGGCATGGTCTGCAGTCCGGTGATGAGCGAGCCGACCGCAGTGCGCAGCGACCGGAAGCGCGACACCGCGAGGCCGATCACGACACCGACGACGAGCGCGAGCGCGAAGCCTGTCGCGGCGCGGCGCAGCGTGGTCGCGATCGCCTTCCACGTCTCGGCCTCGCCGAGGTCGGACCAGAAGCGCTGCAGCACCGTCACGGGACCGGGGAGCACGTAGGTGGGTCGCCAGCCGCTCCACACGACTACCTGCCACGCGAACAGCGCGATCCCGATCGCGGCGAGCTTCGGCCAGGTCGCCCGCCATCCACGCACGCCGAGCGAGATCGACGGGCTCGTCGGTTGCTCGAGCGCGTCCGAGCCCGCGAGCTCGGACGCGAGGCGCGCGTCGCCGAGCGGGTTCGCGTCAAGCGCGGTGGCCATGGCGCGCGACCTCCCGGCGCAGCTGTTCGGTCACCCGAATGGCGAGCGTGGTGACGCCGCTGTCCTCGATGCGGCGCGGCCGGGGGAGGTCGACGTCGAACTCGGCGGCGAGCCGGCCGGGGCGGCTGGCGAGCAAGACGATTCGATCACCGAGGCGCGCCGCCTCCCGCACGTTGTGCGTGACGAAGACGACGGTCAGCCCGGTCTGGCGCCACACGCCTTCGAGCTCTTCGTGCAGCAGATCGCGCGTGATCGCGTCGAGCGCGCCGAACGGCTCGTCCATGAGGAGGACGTCGGCGTCCTGCGCGAGGGCCCGTGCGAGGGCGACGCGCTGGCGCATGCCGCCCGAGAGCTCGTGAGGGCGCTTGGCCGCGAACCCCGCGAGGTGCACGAGGTCGAGCAGCTCGAGCGCCCGCGTGCGGCGAGCCGAGCGGCCGACGCCACGAAGGCGCAGCGCGAGCTCGACGTTGCCGGCGGCGGTGAGCCACGGGAACAGCGCCGACTCCTGGAACATGAGCGCGCTGCGGCCGGTGACCTCGATCGTGCCGGTGGTCGGCTCGTCGAGGCCCGCGATGAGGTTGAGAAGCGTCGTCTTGCCGCAGCCGGACGCTCCGACCACGCAGGTGAAGCTGCCCTTCTCGACGTCGAGCGACAGCGCGTCGAGCGCGGCGACGCTCGCCCGGCCGGACCCGTAGACCTTCGTGACCGCCTCGAGCCGGACCGCTGCGACGGGAGCGAAGGCGCGCGCGGGCGCCGTGGTGGTCTCGGTCAGCGGGGCGGTGGCGATCGCGGTGTCCGGCGCCATCAGCGCATTCGGGCCTTTCGCACTCTCAGGATCGTAGATTATATTTCTGATCAGTTAAGTCGGGATTAGACCACGCCGATTGAGGAACGTCCAGATGGAGCCCCGATGAGCGCCCAGACCACCGTGGATCGGGACCGTGCCGCCGAGGCGCGCGCCCAGGTCACGGGCCGGACGATCTGGCTCACCGGCCTCCCCTCAGCGGGCAAGACGACGATCGCCTGGGCTGTCGCGGCCCGGCTCGCCGGCCACGGACGCCGGGTCGAGGTGCTCGACGGCGACGAGGCCCGCAAGGTCCTCACCGCCGGGCTCGGGTTCAGCCGAGCCGAGCGGGACGAGAACGTCCGTCGGATCGGGTACGTCGCCGACCTCCTGAGCCGCAACGGCGTCGACGTGGTGTGCGCCGTGATCTCGCCGTTCCGCGACGCCCGCGACGAGGTGCGCGCTCGCCATCTCGAGAGCACACCGTCGGCTCCCGACCGCTTCGTCGAGGTGTGGGTGTCGACCCCGGTCGATGTCTGCGCGGCGCGCGACGTGAAGGGGCTGTACGCCCGTCAGCGCTCGGGCGAGCTGCAAGGCCTCACGGGCGTGGACGATCCCTACGAGGCTCCGCATTCACCCGATGTCGAGCTCCGCGCCGATCTGCTCGACCTCGACGAGTGCGTCGACCGCATCGTGGCGGTGCTGTCCCGATGACGACGATCACGTTGACCGACGCCGATCTCGCCGCGGTCTCCGCAGGCTTCGAGTCTGCCCCCGCGTCCGACATCATCACGTGGGCGGTGTCGACATTCGGCGACGGGCTCTGCCTCGCCGCGTCGATGGCTGACGCGGTGCTCATCGACGTCGCGACCCGCGTCGATCCGACGATCGAGGTCGTCTTTCTCGACACGCAGTACCACTTCTCCGAGACGCTCGCGACCGCGAAGCGCGTCGAGCAGCGCTACAAGCTCGAGCTGCGCGTGCTCACACCCGACCGGGAACCCGACGAGCTGTGGCGCACCGATACCGACGCGTGCTGCGACGCCCGCAAGGTCCAGCCGCTCACGAGGCATCTCTCGCAGCGCGCCGCGTGGATGAGCGGTCTGCGCCGCTCCGAGACCGAAGCGCGGCGCAACGCCGCGATCGTCGAGCGCGACCGGAGGGGCCTCGTGAAGATCAACCCTCTCGCGACCTGGACCGACGAGCAGGTCGACGCCTACATCGCCGAGCACGACGTGCCGGTGAACCCTTTGCTGTTCGACGGCTATCCGTCCATCGGGTGCTGGCCGTGCACGCAGCGAGTCGAAGCAGGACAAGACGCACGCGCCGGTCGCTGGGCCGGCTCGTCCAAGACCGAATGTGGGTTGCACCTATGACGCTCACCGGCGAGGCCCTCGCCGTTCACGGCAGCGCGCTCGACCACCTCGACGCGCTCGAGTCGCAGGCGGTCTTCATCATCCGTGAGGTCGCGGCCGAGCTGCGCAACCCGGTCGTGCTGTTCTCCGGCGGCAAGGACTCGGTCGTCGTGCTCCACCTGGTCGCGAAGGCACTCGCGCCGGCGCCGTTCCCGTTCGCGGTGATGCACGTCGACACCGGTCACAACTTCCAGGAGGTTCTCGACTTCCGTGACCTCGTGGTGAGCAAGCTCGGCGCCCGGCTCGTGGTCGCCTCGGTGCAAGAGTCGATCGACCGAGGCCGATGCGCCGATCCTGGGCCCAGAGCATCGCGCAACCGCCTCCAGTCGGTGACGCTCCTCGACGCGATCACCGAGCACGGGTTCGACGCATGCTTCGGCGGCGCTCGCCGCGACGAGGACAAGGCCCGCGCCAAGGAGCGCATCCTGTCGTTCCGCGATGAGTTCGGTCAGTGGGATCCGCGCAACCAGCGCCCGGAGCTGTGGCACCTCTACAACGGGCGGGTTCGCCCCGGCGAGCACGTGCGCGCGTTTCCGATCAGCGACTGGACCGAGCTCGACGTGTGGCGGTACATCGAGCGCGAGCAGCTCGACCTCCCGTCGATCTACTTCGCCCACGAGCGCGAAGTCGTCGCGCGAGACGGCATGTACCTCGCGGTGAACGAGTGGGTGCAGCCTCGACCGACCGAGCAGGCCGAGGTCCGCACGGTGCGATATCGCACGGTCGGCGACGCGAGCTGCACGGGCGCGGTGGCGTCCGATGCGAGCGACGTCTCCGCCGTGATCGCGGAGATCTCGGCGAGCCGCATCACCGAGCGGGGCGCAACCCGCGCCGACGATCGCTTCTCCGACGCGGCCATGGAGGATCGCAAGCGCGAGGGCTACTTCTGATGACGATCGACGCCGCGCCCGCGGCAGCTGCTGCGGTTTGCGACGATCGGCTCGGTCGATGACGGAAAGAGCACGCTCATCGGCCGGTTGCTCTACGACGCAAAGGGCCTGTTCGACGACCAGGTGGACGCCGTCGCGGCGACGACGCAACGGCGCGGCCAGGAAGGGCTCGACCTCTCGCTCGTGACTGATGGGCTGCGAGCCGAGCGCGAGCAGGGCATCACGATCGACGTCGCCTATCGCTACTTCGCGACCCCCACGCGCTCGTTCATCATCGGCGACAACCCGGGCCACGCGCAGTACACCCGCAACATGGCGACCGGAGCGTCGACCGCTGACCTCGCGGTCGTGCTCGTGGACGCTCGCACCGGCCTGCTCGAGCAGACGTGCCGCCACCTCGCCGTCGCAGCCACGCTCGGCATCCGCCATCTCGTGCTCGCCGTCAACAAGATGGATCTCGTCGACTGGTCCGAGGACGTGTTCGACGGCGTCGTCGCGGACGTGAGCGCATACGTCTCCCGCCTCGGTGTCGACGATCTCACCGCGATCCCGGTGTCGGCGCTGCACGGCGACAACATCGTCGACCGGTCGGACACCTGCGGCTGGTACGAAGGGCCAACCTTGCTCGAGCACTTCGAGCACGTCGAGGTGACGACGATCGACGACGGCGGCACGGGCGCGCGGGTCGCGGTGCAGCTCGTCATCCGCACGTCCCACGACGGACGCCCGGTGCGGCGCTATGCCGGCATTGTGACCGGCGCGCCGCTTTGCGTTGGCGACGAGGTGCTGGTGCTGCCCGGCGGCAGCCGCACGACCGTCGAGGCGATCGAGACCGCGGATGGCCCGCTCGACGCCGCGGTGCCCGGCCGGTCGGTGACCGTGCGCCTCACCGACGACGTCGATGTGACGCGTGGCGACGTGATCACGGCGGCTGGCGATCCGCCCCAGGTCGTGCGTGAGGTCGAGGCGACCGTGTGCTGGTTCGCGCCGACGTCGCTGACGCAGTCCGCGCGCTACGTCGTGAAGCAGGGCACACGCACCGAGCGTGTCGTCGTGCGCGGCCTGCTCGGCCGGCTCGACCTCGACACGCTCACGCCCGTCGAGACCGACCACCTGGCCGCGAACGACATCGGCATCGTGCGGTTCGCTACCGCCGGTCCACTCGTCGTCGACGCCTACACTGCGAACCGCTTCACGGGCAGCTTCGTGCTCATCGACGAGGCGACCAACGTGACCCTCGGCGCCGGGATGGTGCGCTCAGCCTGAGCCCAGGTAGCCGTTCGACGCTGCTTCGAACTTCGCGGACGCGGCTTCTGCGGCAGCGGCGTCTTTCGCCGTCACGGCTTGCTGCATCGCAGTGAGGGCATCGGTCATCGCTTGCCATGAGGCGGGATCGTTCTTCTGGACCGTGCCGTCGTAGACGTTCCATCCGTCGAACACGCCCTGGAACGCGGCGTCTGTCGCTTCGCCGGCCTTCACCGATGCGGCGAGGAAGCGCATCTGCACGGCGGTCTGCACCAGCCCCGAGGTCGCCTGCGCGTCGGGCACGATCGGATTCGTCGTGGTGGTCGTGGCCTCGGTCGTCGGGGCGCCGCTCGTGGTGTCACCGCCGCCCGAGCCGGTTGCGCCGCTGCCGCTCGCGCCGCCTGTGGTCTCGCCCGCTGCGGCAGTGGCTCCCGCTCCGCCGGTCGAGTTGCTGCTGCTGCCACTGTCGTCGCCGCACCCGGCGATCAACACCAGGCTGGAGAGGGCGACCATGGCTACGGGAACCACGCGAATTCGCACGAGACTTCTTACCCGCTCCGGCGCCCGACGAATACGCGCCCCCTCTGTCACCCGAAGCCCTCGCTCGCTCGTCTCTTAGGGTCAGTGGCCGTGAGCGATGTCGAGGCGGACGGCGACCAGGTGGTCGCCGAGCTGTTTCGCGCCCACGCGACGGAGCTCGTGCGCATGGCGCGCCTGTTCGTCGTCGACCGCAACGCCGCGGAGGACCTCGTGCAGGAAGCGTTCATCCGGCTCAGCCGCTCGCTCGGACGCATCACCGACGACACCAAGATGGTCGCCTACCTGCGGTCGATCGTCCTGAACCTCGCCCGGGACCACAATCGGCGCGGCCTCGTCTCGGTGAGACACCAGGCGCCCACGGACGACCTCGACCCGAAGTCGGTCGAGGACCACCTCGTCGGCCGCGAGGATCAACGAGCGCTGCTCGATGCGCTCGCCACGCTGCCGGTGCGCCAGCGTGACTGCCTCACGCTCCGTTACCTCCTCGACCTGGGAGTGCAAGAGATCGCCGAGACCCTCGATCTGTCGCCGAACTCGGTGAAGACCCATCTGCAACGCGGCCTCGCATCCCTCGAGCAGCGATTGGAGGCCCATCGATGACCGCGCTCGAAGATCGCCTCCGCGATGCCCTGCATGCGGGCACTGACAGCGTCGAGCCCGCTCCCGATCTGTTCGCACGCGTGCAGCGCAGTGTCGCCGAGGACCGGCGTCGACGCCGATTCCGCATCCGCATAGCGCTCGCCTCCGCGGGCGCGTTCGCCGCGCTCGGCCTCTTCCTACTCCTCACAACCGAACGTCGAAATGGAGAGCAGCACATGGACTGGTGGATCTTCGAGGTGCTCGTCACGGCCGTGCTGATCGCCATCGCGATCATCCTCGGACCCTTCATCAAGCGGTTCGGCCGCAGCTACGCGGCCGAGGTCTTCCGCTCGAACCCCACCACGGGCAAGAGCTTCATCGTCCTCACCGACGTCGCGTACTACCTCATCTTCAGTGCCTACATCCTCTTCACCACGAAGTTCGACCCCCCGACCGACTGGGAGGACACCGTCACGGCTCCGCAGGTGCAGTACGGGCTGGCGCGCGTCGGCGGCATCCTGCTGATCATCGGGGTGCTGCACGGGATCAACCTGCTGATCCTGCCGATCATCGGCCGGCTGCTCACGCTCAACCGCCGGCTCGACCAGCAGATGAGGGAGGCCGCGGCGCGCGATCAGTCCGATCTGTGACGATCGACACGGCGCTCCTTGTCACCCGCGCGGCGATTTCATCCGTCTGCAACCCGTGCACACCATCACCGATCGTCTCAGCCGCCCTCAGCTCGTCCTCGCCGGAGCCGGCCTCGGCCTCACGTGGGGCGTGCTCGCCCGCCTTTGGATGCGGCTCATCTCGGATAACCCCGAGTTCACGTGGGGCGGCACGATGTACATCCTCATCGCCGCGATGATCCTCGGACTCGGCGTGGGAGGCGCCGCCGCCGGACGGCGATCGCCGCGGCGGTGGGCCCGGCGGGTCACCCGCGTGCTCGGCGGCATCTCGCTGATCTTCCTCAGCGGCGCGGCAGGCGTGATCATGGTCGCTTCGGTCATCCCCGCCACCCTCGCCGTGTTCGAACGGCGCTGGTGGAAGCCAGTGCGCATCGCCCTGTTCGCGCTCAGCCTGCTGCCGCTCCGGGTCGCGAGGACCGAGATCGAGAAGGCAGGCGGCACGGCCAAGGTCACCATTGCGACGGTGCTCTACCTCGCCCTCGCCTCGGTGGTCGTCATCGCGTGGGGTTCGGTCGTGGGGTCGCGGAAGTCACGGACTGTTGGCCTGGAGCCCAAACGCCGATCGGAACGCAGCCGCGGCGTCGTTGACGGCAGCTTCGAATTCGTCACCTGACACGGCGTCCACCGCGGCGCGGCGCACTTCTGCGAGGGCGTCCTGAGTGTCCGCGCGAACCGCCGGCGTGATCCAGGGTGCATCTTCGAACGCGTTCGTGGCGTCGGCTTGGACGAGGTCGAGGGAGCGAGCACGCCGTCCTCGACGCTGTCGCCCTCCCCGGTGAGCGCCTGCTCGTACTCGATCGGAAGGCGTTCGAGCTGCACCGCGATGTCCTCAGCCTGCTGCTGCGTGTCGCGCACGGCCTCCGAGGTCGAGGGCGCACTCTGCTTGCCGACGAGCCAGCCGAGGACGATGCCGACGAACAGCGCAGCGACGGCGACGATGGCCGCGTTGCGACGACGCCGGGCGATGGGGACGTACTTGGCCATCGCTCAGCTCCGCCCGACGATGAAGGTCTGGTCACGCGACGCGTCGACAACGGCGTCAGCGGACGCGACGACGTCGCCGGACGACAGCTCCATGAGGTGCGTGCCGTCGATCACCCACACCGATGGCTTCAACGTGACCGGGCCGCGGTACTTCGTGAGCTTGTCCACGAGAGGCCCGACGTCGTCGGGAACGTCGGCAACGACGCCAATGATCTCGGCCGCGAGATCACCGAAGCGATCGAGGACCACGACCTTCGCCGCCTGCACTGCGAGCCAGAACGATCCCGCTTGGCGTACCGCGCCGCCACCGAGCGGCGCTGCCGCGGTTCGGATCTCGTCTTCGCTCGCGGCGGGACGTCCGGGTCGCGCTCCGGCCTGCAGTCCGATCGCTCCGGTCGCGATCGCGCGGATCGTCCCCTTGTCGGGCTGCTCTTCGATGCGCACCTCGACCGACGTGGGAGCCGCCCCCGCCGCGACGACCTCGTTCTCGACCTCGGCGGCGAGCTGACGCGCGAGTCGTGGATCGAACTCGTGGACTGTGCGCTCGCGCTCGGCGCGGATCAGCGACAACGCGTCGCCGATCGAAGAGATCACTTCGGCCCTGTCGGGGACGACGCACTCGTAGCCCATCATCTCAGCGACGTGCCGGCCGAGGCCACCGGCGCCGCCGCCGACAGCGACGACCACGCCGTCTTTGAGCCGGCTCGAGGTGGTGACGGCGGTGACGAGCTCGCACACCGCTTCGCCGCCCGCCCAGAGCATTCGCCTCGCGACCTCCTCGCCACCGAGGCCGACGTCCGCGCCGACCAGGTCGAGTGCGCGCCTTGCCGCAGCCGGATCCGCCCAGCAGTAGTCGTCCTGAGCCGGGATCGACAGTGCGTTCGCCGCGCACGTGAGCGTGATGGCGCAGCGTGTGCCGTCGACGAGCCCGAGCACGAGGTAGTCGTCAGGATCGCCAGGCCGCGGTGCGATGAGCATCGGCCGCGCCCCTTCGAGTCGCGCCGTGTCGGTGAAGCACGCGTAGGGAAGGCCGGCGATGTGCGCGGACCGCGGCCCGACACCCCACAGCTTCCCGCGGCGCGCCCGCAGCATCGATCCGCCCGCGACGCCGACGACGCGCACGTCGACAGCGCGAAGTGCGGTCGCATGCGACGCGACCGTGACGTAAGAGAGCGAGGGCCGGCCGAGCTTCACGCCGGCGATGTTCGTCGACGTGCCACCGACCTCGACGACGATGCCGTCACGCACGCCCGCGTAGCGAAGCGCTCCGGCCACCGACGCCGCCGGCCCTGAGTACAGCGTGCGCGCCGGCGCGGCTTTGAACCCGGCGAGGTCGGTTGCTCCGCCGTCGCCGCGCATCACCATGATCGGTGCCTCGATGCCGGCGGCGAGCACGCCCGCCTCGACGTGGCTCGCGGTGCGGAGAGCGATCGGCATGATCGACACGTTGACAGCGGCGGTGACCGCCCGCAGCTCCAGGCCGTACAACCCCGAGAGATCGGTCGAGGCGCACGAGGGCAAGCCCAGGTCGGCCGCCATCGCCGCGACCCGGGTCTCGTTCGATGCGTCGTCCGGCGCGAAGGCCTCCGCGGTCGCGATCGCAGAGACTCCGCGATCGCGCAGGTCCTGCAACGCCGCCTTCGTCGCGCGGACGTCGAGCCCATCGGTCACGTCGAGGAACACGCTCTCGGTCGCGAGGTACTTGCCTGCGCTCAGCTCGACCTTGGAGAGCTCCGTGCGCTTGCGTGCCTTCGCCAGCTCGGGACGCCGACCCATCCCCACGATGCCCACGGTGCCGACGTCGCCTTCGAGCAGCGCGTTCACCGCTTGGGTCGTCGAGTGCGTGACGAGCTCGACCCGGTCGGCGCCGACCTTCTCTGCGACCTCGGCGATGCACTGTACGACTCCGGCGGCGACGCCTTCCTCGGCGTCATGGGTCGTCGGCAGCACCGACTCGGCGACGATTCCCTCTTCGAGGTCGACGGCGACGGCTTTCGTGAACGTCCCCCCGACGTCGACACCGACGCGGACCGTCTTCACCCCGACCTCTTCACAGTGACGTCAAGCGGGGGCAGCGGTCGGCGCGATCGGCCGGGGCACTGCGGCCCGCCGCGCGAGCCGTGGCTTCACCACGAACACGTACATGCCGCCGATGACGTAGATCGCTGTCAAGACGATCTGTGCGGTCACTGTCTGCACCGTCGGCCAGTAGCCGGTTGCCTCGGACAGGAAGATTGGCGGTCGGGGCCAGCCGACGAGTGGGGTGAACGGCACGCGATCTGCGGCCTGCAGCGCGTGGACAGCGTTGCCGAGGAACGCCACGCTCGTCGCCATCACGAGCACGACCGCGACGTTCATGAAGGTCTTGATCGGAAGGCGACGGCCGAGTCGAAACATCAGCCACGCGACGACGGCGAGCGCCCCGATGCCGAGCAGCAGCCCACCGAGGATGTAGACGCCGAGGCCCGTGCCGAACGAGATGAGCGCTTGGTAGAAGAGCGCGGTCTCGAAGCCCTCGCGGTACACCGCCGTGAAGCCGACGACCATCAAAGACACCGCGGAGCCCACGGACACTGCGCTCCACATCCTGGCCTTCACGAACTCGAGCCAGCGCTTGTGCTCGAGCCGCGCGATGAGCCAGAACGACACGTAGAAGAGCATCGCGACCGCGATGAGCGCCGTGATCGCCTCGAGCATCTCTTGGCCAACCGGGAGTGCGGCGAAGATCGTCCGGAAGAGCATCACGGTCAGCACTGTCGCGACCGCCGCGATGCCAACGCCGGCGAGGATGGGCCGCATGTAGCGACGGGACTTCGCGGCCTCGAGGTAGCCGAGCAGCACGCTCAGCAGGAGGATCACCTCGAAGCCCTCCCGGAAGATGATGAGGAACGACTGACCGAACACGATTGCGGGCGCGGTGACGCCGGTCGACGTGAGCTTGCGCTCCACATCGTCCATGACGCCCCGCAACTCGACGATCTTGTCCCGGATCTGGCCCTCGGGATCGTCGTTGCGGATCATCGTGCGGATCTCTGCGAACAGTGACTCCGCCTTGATCGTGAGGGAGTTGTCGGCGACGCGGAGCGGGATCTCGACGAGCTCGAAGTGGCTGAGGTAGCCGTCCTTCGCCTCCTCGAACGCTTCAGTCGCGCGGCCCTCTTTGATCAGCGTGAGCGTGCGATCGATCGAGCGCCGCGCGTCCTGCACGGCTTCGATCGCGTCCTTCCGCGACACAGAGGGACTCTCAGCCGCCCTCGCCGGTGTGACAGTGAGCGCGAGGGCAACGCCTGCAAGTGCTGCGGTCAGAACCGCCAGCGTCAGCAGGCGTCGGATCACGGACGCTCCGCGAGATACGCGTTCGCGTCGGCCTCGAAGTCGTCGGCGGCGGCTTGTGCGGCCTCGGCGTCCTCGTCCGTGATCGCGCGCTGCATCGCGGCGAGCGCGTCTTCGAGGCCCAGGTAGGCCTCGACGTTGTTCTGCTTGACGGTGCCCTCGTACGACTCCCAGCCCTCGTGCAGCTCTTCGAACTGCGCGTCGGTCGCGCTCCCGCCGGCGACGCCGGCCGCGAGCGCCTGCATGTCCTCGATCGACGTGTTGAGGCCGGCCGTGACCTCGGAGTCGGAGACGATGACATCCTCCGGCGCGGTGCCACTGGCCCCGGTCGTGGCCGCGCTGCCGTCGCTGCCGTCGCTGTCATCTCCGCATGCGCTGACGAACACGCTGAGCGCCGCGAACGCCACGCCGAGGGCGACGAGTCGGCGCCGGGGGGAGAGGCCAGTCATGATGGGCTCCGGGGAAGTCAGGGAACTGGAGATCCTGTGTTAGGTGAACCTATCACTCCGCGATCAGCAGACAAATCGCGGCTCGTTCACTCCTTGGTGGCCCGGAACGACGCGCTGACCTCGGAGAACAAGATCCACGACGACGAGGTCGCCCGCCGGTTCGGCTTCGCGGGTGGCCTCGTCCCGGGCGTGACCGTGTACGGCTACATGACCTGGCCGGCCGCCCATGAGTGGGGTACGGCCTGGCTCGAGGCCGGGACGATGTCGGCACGGTTCGCGGCGCCGATCTATGACGGCGAGCGCGTCGAGGTGGTCGCCGACTGGGCCGGCGACGAGCTGCGTCTGTCCGCGCTCAACGAGAAGGGCGACGTGTGCGCGACGGGCGTGGCCGCGATGGGGCAGCCGACGCCCCCTCTGGACCTCCGCGACTTTCCGTCCGAACCGATGCCAGCGTCGGACCACCGACCGCCTGCGAGTCCTGAGGTCCTCGTCGACATCACCCTGGGCACCTATGCGCGTACGTGGCGCGCCGATCACGCGGCTGACTATCTCGAGCTCGTGTCAGACGACCTCGACGTCTACCGCGACCCGCCGATCGCGCACCCCGGGTGGCTGTTGCGTGGCGCCAACTACGTGCTCTCGCAGTCCGTGCGCCTCGGTCCGTGGATCCACGTCGGGAGCCAGGTCCGCCATCACAGCGTGGTGACGGACGGCGAGGTCGTCGCGACCCGAGGCCACGTCGTCGAGCTGTTCGAGCGCGGCGGTCATCGGTTCGTCGTCCTCGACGTGCTGACGTCGGTCGGCGACCGCGCGGTGACCTCGGTGCGTCACACCGCGATCTACGAGCCGCGCCAGGTCCGCGATCCGACGTTGTGGGACAGTGGTGGCGATGGCTGAGATCGAGAAGACCGACGAGGAATGGCGCGAGCTGCTGACTCCCGAACAGTTCGAAGTGCTACGGAGGGCAGGGACCGAGCGGCCATGGAGCGGCAAGTATGTCGACACCCACGATGACGGCACCTACCACTGCGCGGCTTGCGGCGCGGAGCTGTTCGATGCGTCCACGAAGTTCGAGTCGGGCAGCGGGTGGCCGAGCTTCTACGAGCCCAAGGTCGCTGAGGCGGTCGAGCTCATCGAGGACCGCGGGCCCGGCATGATCCGCACCGAGGTGCGTTGCAAGCGGTGCGGCTCCCACCTCGGGCACGTGTTTCCCGACGGGCCGGCGCCGACGGGCCTCCGCTACTGCATGAACTCCCTGGCCCTCGACCTCCAACCGGAGTGACGCACCATGCGGCGGCCTGGGGAAGTGGCGCGCCTGCCGCCTCCTAGGGGCGGATCCCGCGCCACTTCCGGGCTCTATGGCGTGCGCTGCCGGAAGTGGCGCGCCTGCCGCCTCCTAGGGGCGGATCCCGCGCCAGTTCCCTGGCTCTGTCGCGGCGCCGTGCGGACAGTGACGCAGCTCAGTTGACGGGAAGGCCGAGCTCGCGCGCGATCACGAGCCGCTGGATCTCGCTCGTTCCCTCGCCGATCTCCAGCACCTTCGCGTCGCGGTAGAAGCGGCTGACAGGCGTCTCGTCCATGAAGCCGTAGCCGCCGAAGATCTGTGTCGCCATCCGCGTCGCGCTGACAGCCGCTTCAGTGGCGTAGAGCTTGGCGATCGCGGCTTCGCGCTTGAACGGACGCTCGTGATCTTTCAGCCACGCCGCCTTGTAGGTGAGCAGGCGAGCAGAGTCGGCCATCACCGCGAGGTCGGCGCACGGGAACGCGACGCCCTGGTTCGAGCCGATCGGCTTGCCGAACGCGTTGCGTGACTCGGCGTACTCGACCGAGTGCTCGAGGCACGCTTGGATGACACCGACCGCGAGCGCGGCGATCGCGATGCGGCCGTCGTCGAGGATCGTGAGGAACTGCGCGAAGCCGCGGCCGCGTTCGCCCAGCAGGTTCGCTTCGGGCACGCGGCATCCGCTGAACGACAGGCCGTGCGTGTCGGACGCGTGCCAGCCCATCTTCCGGTAGGGCGGCATCACATTGAGCCCCGGGGTACCCGCCGGGACGATGATCGCCGAGATCTCGCCCGGACCGGTCCGCGCTGTCACCGTGACGATCGACGTGATGGGCGTGCCGGAGTTGGTGATGAACTGCTTCTCACCGTCGATCACCCACTCGTGCGTCCGGTCGTCAAGGGTCGCGGTCGTGCGCGTGCCGCCGGCATCGCTGCCCGCGTCGGGCTCGGTCAGGCCGAAGCCGCCGAGGCGCCGGCCGGCGCAGAGGTCAGGGAGCCACTCCTGACGTTGCTCCTCGGTGCCGAACTGGAAGATCGGGTTCGCGCCGAGCCCGACACCGGCCTCGACGGTGATCGCCATCGACTGGTCGACGCGCCCGAGCTCTTCGAGTGCGATGCAGAACGTGGTGAAGTCGCGCGCCGCTGCCTCCGTATTCCGCCGGGAACGGGAGACCGAAAAGGCCGAGGTCGCCCATGGCAAGGACGGTGTCGACGGGGAACTCGTGCGTCCGATCCCACGTCTCGACGTGCGGTGCGATCTCGGACTCCGCGAACTCGCGGACCACCTTGCGGAACGCCTCTTGCTCGTCGGTCAGCTCGAAGTCCATCGCGACGCTCGACCATAGACTCGGCTGATGGGTGGGCGACAGTGAAGCTCGAAGCCGTCGAGCTGCGGCGCGTCGCGTTGCCCCTCGTCACCCCGTTTCGAACCTCGTTCGGTTTGCAGCTCGAGCGCGACGCGCTGCTCGTGCGTGTGATCACCGACGTCGGCGACGGATGGGGAGAGTGTGTCGCGATGGCCGAGCCGCTGTACTCGTCGGAGTACGCAGACGCCGCGCAGGACGTGATGCGGGCGCATCTCATCCCGCGGCTTTTCGCGGCCGACGACCTCGACGCGGCGTCCGTGAAGCCGTTGCTGGCAGGGGTGAAGGGCCACCCGATGGCGAAGGCGGCGCTCGAGATGGCCGTGCTCGACGCCGAGCTGCGCGCCTCGGGTCAGTCGCTCGGGGGGCGGCTCGGCGCGGTGCGTGACGCCGTCGACTGCGGCGTCTCGATCGGCATCTTCCCGACGATCAAGGAGCTGCTCATCCAAGTCGATGGCTACCTCGACGAGGGCTACAAGCGAATCAAGCTCAAGATCGAGCCCGGCTGGGACTACGAGCCCGTCCGCGCGGTGCGCGACCGCTGGCCCGAGATCAAGCTGCAGGTAGACGCGAACACCGCGTACTCCCTGTCGGACGAGCACGTCGACGCGCTGCGTGCCCTCGACCCGCTCGACCTCCTCCTCATCGAGCAGCCCCTGAGCGAGGAAGACGTGAGTGGCCACGCGGTGCTCGCACAGCGGATCAAGACGCCCATCTGCCTCGACGAGTCGATCCTCTCGGCGGAGTCGGCGGCCGACGCGATCGCGCGCGGCGCGTGCTCGATCGTCAACATCAAGGCCGGTCGTGTCGGCGGATACCTCGAGGCCGTGCGCGTGCACGATGTGTGCAAGGCCGCGGGCGTCCCGGTCTGGTGCGGGGGCATGCTCGAGACCGGGCTGGGACGCGCGGCGAACGTCGCGCTCGCGGCGCTGCCCGGGTTCACGCTTCCCGGCGACACCTCGGGATCGGACCGGTACTTCGATCCCGACATCACCGAGCCGTTCGTCCTCGAGGACGGACAGCTGCGCGTGCCGAAGGGTCCGGGGCTCGGCGTCTGGCCGCTGGCCGACGTCCTCGCCACGACGACGAGATCGGTCGAGGTGGTCCGTCAGGACGGTGGACGCAGCACGTAGCTGCCCTCGGCGGTCACGCCAAGGACCGTCCAGCCTCCTCCCATCAGCTCGCCGAGCGATTCGCGCACCTCGAGGCGGGCGCGCCGCGCCGCTCGGGGATCGGTCGCGCGCAACGCGACGATGTCGAGCGGGGTCGGGACGAGCCCCGAATCCCTGCCGGGTGCGATCGGCCCGAGACCTTCTTCGCCATGCGTCGCCCATTCCACGACGAGGCGATCGGTCTCGTCCTCACCGTTGATCGCATCACGCACCGGGCCGTAGAAGTCGACCTCGTAGCGAGTGGCGCGCGCGCCGAGCCGGGCAAGGTTGAACAGTGCGTTGCGTCGCACGAGCGGATCGAACGTCCACACGATACGACTCATGCCCCGCTCCCGAGCCCATTCGCGTTGGTGGCGCTTCAGCGCAAGCCCGACGCCGTTGCGCTGTTCGTGGGGGACCACCCCCGTGATGTGCGAATGCAGGTGCGGCTCGCCGTCTGATTGCCCGAGGACCGCGACCGACGCGCCGACGATCTCGTCCCCTCGATACGCCGCGACGACGTATCCGCCGGCCTCGACGATCGCGCGCCCGAGCTCGGGCGGGATGTGCTGATGGCCGCCCCAGATCGACGTGAACAGCGCCGAGATCTCGCTGCAATCCGCGGGTGAGGCGGCCTCGCGAATCGTCAGCGCGCGCGTGGGGACAACCTCGGCCACGGCTGCGCCTCCTCCAGCACGCGCGCGAGCCGCAGCACGACGTCGTCGCGGTGCTGGTCACCGATGATGTGCAGCCCCACTGGGAGGCCGCTCGCAGTCATCCCCGCCGGCACCGAGATCGCTGGTCCTCCCCACATGTTCCCGAGCATCGCGAACGGCACCGCCATCGCGGGGTGCACCTGTTGCCCGGCGATCTCCCGCGGCATCGGTCCCTCGGCACGGAACGCGGGCATCGCCGCGGTCGGAGTGATCAGCACGTCGATCTCGTCGAAGAGGGCAGCGAGCTTGCGTTCGAGCGCGTTGCGCCTCGTGAATGTCGTCGCGAACTTGCGGACCGTCAGCCGATCGCCCTTCTCGTAGCCGGCGACGAGCTGGGGGTCGAGCTCGTCGGCACGATCGGGCCAGAGCCCCTCTGGCAGGTCGATCCATGTGTCGACCGCTTCG
Source organism: uncultured Acidimicrobiales bacterium (assembly GCA_963708175.1). Classification (GTDB taxonomy): domain Bacteria; phylum Actinomycetota; class Acidimicrobiia; order Acidimicrobiales; family DATKAS01; genus DATKAS01. The sequence continues at coordinate 215,772 of CAVPSD010000005.1, read as the reverse complement.
AGCTTGGCGTAGATGTCGAGCGAGTCGGGGAACGACACGTCGGCGTCGACGAGGCGCAGCTCTCCCGCTTCGACGAGCAGGTCGGCCGCGGCGCGGGTGATCGCCGCGACCTCGGGATCCACGATGGCGAAGCCCAGGTCGACCGACCACGCCACGCGCATCCCGCCCACGTCGAGCGTCTCGATCGCATCGAGGTACGGCACGGGAGAGCGGGGCAGCGAGCGACGATCACGATGGTCCGGCCCGGCGGCGATGTCGAGGAGCAGCGCCGCGTCCGTGACGGTCGTGGCGAGTGCGCCGAGGACGCCGAGCTGCGCGACCGTGCTCGACCACGGATGGGGGATGCGCCCGAACGACGGCTTGTGACCGACCAGGCCGCAGAAGCCCGCAGGCGTGCGTGTCGAGCCGCCGCCGTCGCTCGCGGTGGCGAACGGCACCATGCCCGCGGCGACCGCGCTCGCGGAGCCGCCGCTCGAGCCGCCTGGGGTCCGCGTCGGATCCCACGGGTTGCGGGTGACGCCCCATGCCTTCGTCGCCGTGTACGCCCACGTGCCGAATTCGGGCACTGCGGTCTTGCCGACCGGCACTGCGCCCGCGGATCGGAACCGCGCGACGTGGATCGCGTCGGCGGTGGCCGGTGGACCACCCTTGAACCACAGCGAACCCTGACTGGTGGGCATCCCTTCGCAGTCGTCGAGGTCTTTGACGCCGAAGGGCACACCGGCGAGCGGCCCGGGATCCTCGCCGCGCGCGACGACCGCATCGACGCGGTCGGCTGCCGCCCGCGCGAGCTCCACGTCGACGTGGACGAACGAGTTCAGCTCGGGGTTGTGGCGATCGATGGCCGCGAGCGTCTCGTCGAGCGCCTCGCTCGCCTTCATCTCGCCTTGCCGGACGAGTGAGGCCGTGTCGATGACTGTGCGCACGCGTCATCCCTCCAGATGGCCGGTTGGGTCGTCCCGCACCGTGGCGCCGAGCAGCTCGGTCGGGAACCCGCCCCGCCCGAGCGCTGCCACGAGCTCGTCGGCGTGCACACGGTCGCGGGTCTCGACGGCCAGCTCGAGGATCGCGGACTTGATGGACACATCGGAGAAGAGGCGTTGATGCGCGACGTCGACGATGTTGCCGCCGCTGTCACCGACGATCGACGAGACCTTGCCGAGCGCGCCGGGCACGTCGCTGATCTCGACCCGCAGCCGAGCGAGCCGCCCGCTGCGCACCAACCCTCGCAGCAGGATCGTCGCGAGCACGCGCGGATCGATGTTTCCTCCGGTGAGCACGATCCCGACTGCCCGCCCTCGGAACCGCTCCGGGTGCTCGAGCAACGCCGCCAGCCCGGCAGCGCCAGCGCCTTCGGCGACGACCTTCTCGATCTCCAAGAAGAGGTCGATCGCCTCCTCGATGCTGTCTTCGCTCACGGTCACGATGTCGTTCACGAGCGCCTTGACGATCGGAATGGTCAACGATCCCGCGACCGGCACCGCGATCCCCTCCGCGACCGTCGTCCCGCCGACTGGCGCGTGCTCGCCTCGAACCGCATTCGCCATCGACGGGTAGCGCGACGCTTCGACGCCGATGATCTCGATGTCGGGACGCTGGGCGCGACTCGCGACGGCTATCCCCGAGATGAGGCCGCCACCTCCGACCGGCACCACGAGCATCTCGACCTGGGGCGCGTCCTCGAGCAGCTCGAGGGCGATCGTCCCGGCGCCCGCGATGATCGCCGGATCGTCGTAGGGCGAGACGAAGACCATCCCCTGGTCGCGTTCGAGCGCCCGCGCAACGGCTGCGGCTTCCTTCAGGTCGTTGCCTTCGAGCACGACGCGGGCGCCGAGCATCGCGGTGCGGTGCACCTTCACCTGCGGTGTCCACACCGGCATGACGATCGTCGCAGGGATGCCGAGCAGCGTGGCGTGGTGCGCGAGCGCCTGAGCGTGATTGCCCGCGGACATCGCGACGACGCCGCGGGCCCGCTCCGCGGGCGTCAACGACAGCAGCTTGTTGCGGGCGCCGCGGTCCTTGAACGAGGCGGTGAACTGGAAGTTCTCGAACTTCACGTACACGTCCGCGCCGGTGATCGATGACAGCGTGACCGAGTGGGCGGTCGGTGTGCGCTCGACCGAGCCGGCGATGCGCTGTGCCGCAGCCTGGACGTCCGCGGCCGTCACCGCGAGCGTGGCCGTGGGGCGCGACATCGCAGGGGATGGTACGTCGGCGGCGTCAGCCGCTCAGCGAGAAGCCCACCTCGGCGCCACCGTCCGGACGGTTCGTCGCCCACACCCGGCCGTGATGGCGCTCGACGATCTGCTGCACGATCGCCAACCCGAGGCCCGAGCCGGGCTCGGAGCGCGCGAGCGTCGACCGGTAGAAGCGGTCGAAGACGTGCGGTTGGTCTTCGGGCGCGATTCCGGGCCCTCGGTCGCGGACCACCACGTCGGTCGACGTCACCGCGACCTCGACGGGTGTACCGGTCGGGCTGTACTTCAGGGCGTTGTCCACCAGGTTCGAGATGGCACGCTCGATCTGCGCGGGTTGCACCAGGATCGGCTGCGGTTCGCCGTCGACGGTCACGGTCACGTCGCGCCCCGTCCGCCGAACCGCGCGCACCGCGATGTCATTCGCGAGGTCGGCGAGGACGGTCTCCTCGCGAGGTGAGTCCTTCGAGCGGTCCGTCGCGAGCTCAACGAGCTCCGCGACGAGCTCGGAGAGCTCGCCCACCTCTTGGTGAAGCGCGTCGACCACCTCGGCGCGCTCGGTCTCCGGAAGCTGGTCGGCGCGACCGAGCAGCTCGATGTTCGTGCGCAAGCTCGTGAGCGGAGTGCGCATCTCGTGGCTCGCGTCGGTGATGAGCCGTTGTTGCTGAGCGCGTGAAGTGGCGAGCGCGTCGACCATGGTCGTGAAGCTGCGGGCCAGGCTGCCCACTTCACCGTCGCCGTCCGAGGGGATCGGCGTCGAGAGGTCCTGCGTGTTCGCGATCTGCTCGGCGGTGTCCCTGAGCTTCACGACCGGCCTCACGATGCGCCGTGCGAACCACCAGCCGAGCGCTGCCGCCGCGAGGACGCCTCCCAGTGCGAGCAGCGCCAAGCGCACCCGCAGGTCCTCGAGCAGCGCCTGGGTCTCGTCGAGGTCGCGCGCGATCTGCAGGACGCCGCCCTCGTGCCACGGCGAGGTGAGCATCCGGTAGTCGGTGCCGTCGATGGCGACGGTCTGGAAGCCGACGTCGCTCACGGGCAAGGTCGGGCCGCCGAGGATGCACTGCGTGATCGTCCCGTCGGGCGCGACGATCTGCGCGGCGGATGACGGTTGAAGGTCGCCCGGCTGCGGGCAACCGCCGTCCGCGAACCCAGGACCGAGCCCGGGCCGAGGCCGGCCGGGTCCGCGCTCGTTGTTCGCATCGCGCGCCCGAGCCAACAGCGACTCGTCGACCGTGTTCTGCAGCTGTTGCTTCGTCGAGAGGTACGCACCGGTCGCGGCCGCTGCACTGACGACGCCGGCGATGACAGCGAGCCCGACCGCGATCCGCCAACGGAGGCTCATGGCGACCTCATGGCGCGCGGAGCACGTACCCGACGCCCCGAACGGTGTGCAGCAGCCGCGGCTCCCCGCCCGCTTCGGACTTCGTGCGGAGATATCCGACGTAGACGTCGAGCGATCGTGAGCTCGTCTCGAAGTCGTAGCCCCAGATGCGCTGGTAGATGGTGTCTCGTGACAGCACGATCCCCGCGTTGATCATGAGCAGCTCGAGCAGGTCGAACTCGGTCTTGGTGAGATCCATGACCCGACCGTTGCGCTCCGCGCGACGCGACTGGGGATCGAGCACGAGATCGCCGACGCGCAGCGCGTCGTTCGACTCCGACAACGAGGTCCGACGCAACAGCGCCCGCAATCGGGCGAAGAGCTCGCCCAGCGCGAACGGCTTCACGACATAGTCGTCCGCGCCCGCGTCGAGACCGGCGACCCGGTCGGACACCTCATGCCTCGCGGTGAGCATGAGGATGGGCAGCGTCCGATAGCGCTCGCGCAGCTGCCGGCACACGGTGAGCCCGTCGACGTACGGCATCATCACGTCGAGCACCACGACATCGGGCTGGCGGGCCGCAACCGCCTCGAGCGCCTGGGCGCCGTCGGGAACCGCCTCGACCTCGTATCCCTCGAACGTGAGCGCGCGCACGAGCGACTCGCGCACGCCGCGATCGTCCTCAGCGAGGAGCACGTGTCCGAGAGTGGTCGGTTGGGCCATCGCCCGCACCGTACAAACCCCCCGCAAGGGAAACGTAAGACCAGGTGGGGGAACTGCGGCGACACGTTCTTACGTTCTTCTCACATCGTCACTGGGGTCTCCTTACGGAGGGGGTCGATCGTGAGTCCAGAACACCAGCACCTCCGAGCGAGCACCTCACGAAAGGAAGACGCCACATGAAGAAGCGCTTTGCGGCCGCGGGACTCGCAGCCGGACTGGCCGGAGGCGCGATCGCCGGCATCGCGCTGACGCACCCGAGCATCTCGGGTGCCCAGACCGATACGACGACCGCGCCGAGCACGAGCACCGACCAGGCCCCGAGCACGGACCAGGCGGCCCCGGCCGACAAGGGAGCCTGGCTCGAAGACACCCTCGCCCCGCTCGTCTCGAACGGGACGATCACGCAGGCGCAAGCCGACGCGGTGATCGCCGCGATCGAAGCGTCGCGCCCACCAATGGGCCCGGGCGGTCCGGGCGGCCATCGCTTCGGACACGGGCCTGACCTCGAGGCCGCGGCGACTGCGATCGGCATCAGCACCGATGACCTGCGCACGGGGTTGCAGTCGGGGCAGTCCCTCGCCGAGATCGCACAAGCCCATGGCGTGAGCGCACAGGCCGTCATCGACGCGCTCGTTGCCGAGGCGAAGACCCACATCGCCGACCGGGTCGCGAGTGGCGACCTCACCCAAGCCGAGGCCGATCAGAAGCTGGCCGATCTCACCGACCGCATCACCGACATGGTGAATGGCGAGCTGCCGGTACGCGGCCCCGGCTTCCGCGGCGGGCCGCCTCCGACCGCCGACGGCTCGTCGACCACGGCGACCGGCGCCTCCACCGCCTGATCATGGCGTCGACGCCCGCGCCCCTCGGCCACCGCGGCCGGCATCCTGCGCAACGAGCGCGGCGTGCGGTCGCGGTGGCCAGCGGCGCAGCGTTCGTCGGCTTCGCCGGGACGATGGCCGTCAACGCCGCGACGTCGACCGCCGAGCCCGCGTCCTCCGTCGTCTCGACCTCGGCGACGACGGCTGATCCCACGTGGTCGGCCACACCATCGACGACGACGGCGACGACAAGCACGGTCACCCAGACAGCGCACACGTACAGCCATGGCAGCTGAGATCCGCTTTCCCGCGATGGGCTCGTCCGCCCACGTGATCGTCGTCGGTGGCCCCGCGACGCTCGCGGCGAGAGCGCGTCGCCGGCTCCACGAGCTCGAACAGGCGTGGAGCCGCTTTCTTCCCGAGAGCGAGGTCAGCCGGCTCAACCGCTCCGCGGGCCGCGCGGTCGCCGTGTCGGCGGAGACGCGGCTGCTCGTGCAGCGCGCGCTCGAAGGCCATCGGTTCACAGCGGGCCGCTTCGATCCGACCGTGCTCCCTGCGGTGATCGCCGTGGGCTACGACCGCACGTTCGAGGCAGTCACCGGCGCCACGCCGCAGACGACAGCGGCGATCCTCCTCGGTCCGGACGGCATCGAGATCGACGAGGCCACAGGGACGGTGATGCTTCCCCATGGCGTCGGGTTCGACCCGGGCGGGATCGGGAAGGGCCTGGCGGCGGACCTCGTTGCGGCCGAGCTCGTCCAGCTCGGTGCTGACGGCGCGTGCGTCAACGTGGGAGGCGACCTTCGAGTCATCGGCGTCGCGCCCGATGGCGAGGAGTGGCGTGTTGCCATTGACGATCCGCGCGGCGGCGTGCCGCTCGCGACCGTCATGTTGACCGACGGCGCAGTCGCGACGAGCTCACGAGCACGGCGTCGATGGAAGGCGGTGGACGGGACCGATCGCCACCATCTCATCGAGCCTTTGACCGGCACGAGCGCGTCGACCGCCGTGTTGGCGGCAACCGTCGTCGCGTCCGAGGGCTGGCGCGCCGAGGTCCTCGCGAAGGTCGCGTTCCTCGACGGTGTGCGCGGGCTCGACCGGCTCGGCGTCGGCGCGCTTGCGGTCGACGAGCACAGCGTCGTCACCAATGATCGCTGGCGCCGCTTCGCGGTCGCGGGCCGGACGAAACCGCAGGCCGCCTGATGTCCGGTCAGCTCTGGTGGTTCAGCGCGAGAGCCGGCGGCCTGGTCGCGTGGGTGCTGCTCACCGCGTCCGTGGTGTGGGGCCTCGTCCTGTCCGCGAAGCTCAGGCCGCCGCGGGTGCGTCCGGCGTGGACGCTCGATCTGCACCGCTACCTCGGCGGCCTCGCCTCGATCTTCGTCGGCGTGCACGTGGTGTCGATCATCCTCGACTCGTACACGCACTTCGGGTTGAGCGACGTGCTCGTCCCGTTCGCGTCGGAGTGGCATCCGACGGCAGTGGCGTGGGGGATCGTCTCGCTCTACCTGCTCCTGGCCGTCGAGCTCACCTCGCTCGCTCGCCGGTCGCTCCCCAATCGGGTGTGGCGCCGGGTGCACGTGCTCGCGTTGCCGCTGTGGCTGCTGTCGACGGTCCACTTCGCCACCGCCGGCACCGACGCGACCACGACGGCCGCCCGCGTCGCTGTGATCGGCGCCGCGGCCGCCGTGTGTGCGTTGGTCGGTGTGCGTGTCGAGGCGCTCTGGAACACTCGGTCGCGTGCAGAGGAGCTGGATCGGCTGCGACGTGATGGTGATCGGCGCGGGAGCGATGGGGTCGTCGACCGCGTGGTGGCTGGCTCGGCAAGGTCGTGACGTCGTCCTGCTCGAGCAGTTCGAGCAGGGCCACGTGCGGGGAAGCAGCCACGGAGGGTCCCGGATCTTCCGGTTCGCGTATCCCGACCCCGAGTACGTCGCTCTCGCGCAACGGGCGCTCCCTCTGTGGCGAGAGCTCGAAGACGACGCCGGCCTCCCCTTGCTCGACACCACCGGGGGACTCGACCACGGTGACCCCGCGGTCATCGACGCCGTCGAGAGCGCTCTCGACCATCAGGGGGCGGCAAGCGAGCGGCTCACGCCCGCGGCCGCTCACGAGCGCTGGCCAGGGATGGAGTTCGATCGGGCCGTGCTGTTCCAGCCCGACGCCGGACGGTGCCGTGCCGACGACACCGTCCGGGCCCTGCAGGACCGGGCCGCGGCCCATGGCGCGTCCGTGCACTTCTCTGTCGGCGCCGCCGTGCTGTCCGAGCGCGGCGAGCACGTGGTGGCTCATTGCGCGGACGTCGACCTGGAGGTCGTCGGGCGCGTCGCGGTGATCACTGCCGGAGCGTGGGTCGAGCGTGTGGCGCCCCCCGGGATCGGGCTTCCCGAGATGAAGGTCACCGAGGAGCAGATCGTGCACTTCGTGCCCCGTGACGACGGGGAGTGGCCGAGCTTCATCCACCACGGCGCGGGGCTGGTGTACGGGCTGCGCACTCCCGGCGAAGGCATCAAGGTCGGCGGGCACCACGAGGGACCGGTCGTCGATCCTGATTCGCGCCCGTTCGAGCTCGATCACGCGCGGGTGGAGCAGGGAGTGCGCTACGCCGAGCGGTGGCTTCCCGGTGTCGAGCCCGTTCCGGTGTTCGGCGTGACATGCCTGTACACCACGACCCCTACTGAAGACTTCGTCGTCGATCGACGTGGCCCATGGGTCATCGGTTCGCCTTGCTCGGGACACGGCTTCAAATTCACGCCTGTGATCGGGCAGATGCTGGCCGATCTGGCGATGGATGCGCGCACGATGCCACAGATGGCGCGCTTCGGTCTGTCACTCTGAGGGCGTGGACGACGAGCGCTTCGGGAAGATCTCGATCTTCTTCCCGATGTGGAACGAGGAGGAGTACATCCAGCGCGCCGTTGACGCGGCGCGCGAAGCCTGCCGAGAGCTCATCGACGACGGTGAGGTGTCCGACTACGAGATCCTGATCGTCGACGACGCCTCCACCGACGCGACGCCTCGCCTGGCCGACGACCTCGCGGACGCCGATCCGCACGTCCGTGTCGTTCACCATCCGAAGAACCGGAAGCTCGGCGGGTCCGTGAAGACCGGGTTCACAGAGTCGAAAGGCGAGCTCGTCCTCTACACCGACGCGGACCTGCCGTTCGACATGGCCGAGGTCAAGCGGGCATGCCGGCTCCTGCGCATGTACGAGGCCGACCTCGTGAGCGCCTACCGGTTCGACCGCACCGGCGAGGGCTTCGTCCGCGTCGTCTACTCCGCGATCTACAACCTGCTCGTCCGCGGCATCTTCGGCGTACGGGTGCGCGACGTGAACTTCGCGTTCAAGCTCGTGCGCCGCTCAGTGCTCGACGGCATGACCCTCACCAGCGAGGGTTCGTTCATCGACGCCGAGCTCATCGTCCGCGCAGTGAAGTCCGGGAAGCAGATGGTGCAGTTCGGCGTCGACTACTTCCCCCGCACGCGGGGTGTCTCCACTCTCTCCAGCCCGGCGGTGATCGTGAAGATCCTCCAAGAGATGATGCAGCTGTCGCCGCGAGCTCCGCAGCATCGAGGCGAAATGAGGCGATCCGCATTGCTGCTGCTCGTCCCGATCGCCGCGTCGCTCTCTGCGTGCGAGGCGCTCGGCGCCGCGGAACAGCCGCCGCCCACGACCGCGGCGGTGCAGTCCACGGCGGCAGCGTCGACCACTGCCGCGCCGACGACCACTGCCGCGCCGACGACGACCGAGGCGCCGACGACGACCGAGGCGCCGACCACGACGACGATTGCGACGATCCCGATCTCGGGGACGCTGGCGCAAGGCGCGAAGGGCGACGAGGTCAAGCTCGTCCAGGAACGCCTGATCGCGCTGCACTTCGACCCGGGCGCGCCCGATGGCGTCTTCGACACGTTGATGACCCAGGCGGTGTGGGCCTTCCAGAAGCTCGTGGACCTGCCCGCCGACGGCAACGTCACGCCCGAGCTCTGGGACCGCATGCAGCACCCGTTCACGCCGCGGCCCGTCGTCCCGGGGGGTGAGCCCGATCGGGTCGAGATCGACCTTCCCCGTCAGGTCCTGATGACCTACCAAGGCGGCAATGTCGTCCTGATCAGCCACATCTCCACGGGGCGCAGCGCGCACTGGCCGACGCCCGGCGGCGTCTTCCAGTTCACCTGGCGTGTCAGCGGGTGGCGCACCTCGTCGCTCGGACAGCTCTACAACCCCGTGTACTTCAACCGGGGCATCGCGGTGCACGGCGCGCCGCAGGTGCCGAACAAGCCCGCATCACACGGATGCGTGCGGATCCCGATGCACATTGCGGAGTACTTCCCGAGCCTCGTCGTGAAGGGCGAGCCGGTGTACGTGCAGGACGGCTATCACGCCTTCACATCGCCGCTGCCGATGCCCGGCTCGATTTACTGACCCTCAGACCCGCATCTTCGCCACGCTGACGATGTCGCCGAGGCGCTCGATGCCGAGCTTGTCGCGAAAGTCCTTCACCGAGTAGCCCGTGAGGGCGGTCACCTCGGTCGCTCGCGCGGTCGCGGAGCGAGGCAGACCGAACAGCGGGCCCATCTCGCCGAAGAAGTCGCCGGTGTGAAGGACCGCGAGCTGGTCCTCACCGCCGTCGCCACGCTTGCGCACGACTTCGATCGTGCCGCTCTCGATGATGTAAATCCGGTCGCCGCGATCGCCTTGCTCGAACACGGTCTCGTCCGCAGTGAGCTCCAGCTGCTGGGGACCGAGCGCTTCGCTCACGAACTTCGGAACGAGCTCGACGACCTGATCGGCGAGCGGGATCATCCGATCGTCGTGCGTTGCAACCACGACGACGCGCCCCGGCGCCGCCAAGCCGCGCACGATGCGCAGCACGGTCTCGACCTGGATGTAGTCGAGGTGCGCGGTGGGTTCGTCAGCGAGGATCAGTGGGGGATCGAGCCCGAGCGCGCGGGCAATCGCGACGCGCTGCTGCTGTCCTCCCGACATGTCACCCGGATGATGATGCGCTCGCTCGGCGAGCCCGACTTGGTCGAGCAGCTCGAGCGCGCGGGCGCGCGCCTCCTTCGACCCCACTCCCGCTGCGGTCATCGGCGCCATGACGTTCTCCGTCGCGTCGAGGCTCGGCACGAGGTTGAACGCTTGGAACACGACGCCGACGCCGTGTCGGCGATGCTCGGTGAGCGCCTTCCCGGTGAGGCCGGTGATCGTCCGATCAGCGTGCGTGATCGTTCCCGACGTCGGAGTGAGGATCCCGGCAAGCGCTGAGAGCAGAGTCGTCTTCCCGCATCCTGAGGGACCGAGGAGGATGACCAACGACCCGTCCGAGGCGTGCAGGTTGAACTTGTCGAGCGGGCGAACGACGTAGTCGCCGGCGGTGTACTCGACCGTGAGATCGGTGATGACGAGATCAGCGTTGGAGGTCTCGGCCATCACGGCCCTCCGAACGCGAGCGCGGGCTCGACCTTCACCGCGCGTCGAAGCCCCGCGAGGCTGGCGAGCAGCCCGACGACGATCGCGATCGCGAAGAGGATGAAGTACGCGCTCGTTGGTATCTCGACGGGGAGAGGGAAGAACGGAGCGATCAGGGTGGCGATGATCGCGGCGAGGATGGCGGCCGCGACCGACAACAGCACCGCCTGGAAGGCGAGACCTCCTGCGAGTGCACCGTTCGACGTGCCGGTCGCCTTGAACACCGCGAAGTCACGCGTCCGCTCGAGCGCCGACAAGTAGATGATCGAGGCAATGATGCACGCGGCGACGATCCACAACAGAGCCTTCACGAAATTGATCGACTGGCCCACGTTCTGCAGCGGGCGCAGGATGTCCTCCTTCGCCTGGGCTGGCGTCATGAACCGCAGGCCGTCGACGCCTCCCGAAGGAGTGCCCGGTCGCGACGATGGCGCTCGCGATCGGCCCGAGCCGCGTGAGCTGCTGTGCGTCCTCCAACGAGATGAAGACGGTCGAGATGCCGCCGTTGATCGTCGTGCGCTTCGACACGCCCACGACGTCCCACTCAGCGCCGTTCATCGTGAACGTGTCGCCCACGTCGAGGCCGAGCGAGGCATCGACGATCGCCTCGCCAGAGGATCGGAGCTCCCGGCCCTTCTTCACCGTGGGCTCACCGATTCCGCCCTTGACGACGCCGAACAGGTTGATGTCTGTCGGCTCGTCACCGATCGTCTGGTGGATGTAGATGATCGGGTCTGCACGAGTGATGCCCTCGACGCCGGCGACGGCCTCCGCATCCGTCGCGGGGATGGGGCTGAACGCGGTGAAGGGCCCTGACGCTCCTTCCTGCACGATCCACACGTCCGCGCCGAGGGTGTCGAGGGCCCGTGTGGTCTCGAGCGAGACGCTCGCCGCGAGACCGGACATGACGAGGCTCATGGCGAAGACCAGCGCGGTGCCGGTGAGGGCGATCAGGAACCGCCGCCGACGCCATTGCAGGTCGCGCAGGGTCGCCTGCCACATCATCGCCGTGTCACTCGCCCCTCCCCGCCCACCCGGGGAAGGTAGCTCAGGCTGACCCGGCTTCTACTATGCGCTCGGTGCGGAGTGGGGAGACGGAGAAGGTGGTGCCCGACGGTGAGGTGATCGTGCGCGTCGGCGACCACGGTGCCGAGATGTACGTCATCAAGTCGGGGCGCGTCCGCATCTCTCGACAGATGGCTGGCCGCACGGTGGTGCTGTCCGAGCTCGGTCCCGGTGACTTCTTCGGCGAGATGTCGCTGCTCGAGTCGTTGCCACGGGATGCAGACGCGACGGCCGTCGGAGAGACCCGGCTGCTCGTGCTGAACGCCGGGTCGCTGCTGGTGCGGCTGCGGCGCGACCCGACGTTTGCGCTCGAGATGCTGCATCGTCTCAGTGGGCGGGTGCGCGCGCTGAACGCCGAGCTGGAGAAGGCGCTCGACGCGGGTGGCGGAGAACCGGCGTGATCATCGACGCCGAGGAAGGCCGCCTCTTCGTCATCTCCGATCTGCACCTCGGAAATCCGTCGTCGACCGCTCGCTCGCGTCTCGTCGAGTTCCTCGACTACGCGCGCATCACCGGCACCAGCGTGTGCATCAACGGAGATGGTTTCGAGATGCTGCAGACGAGCTTCTCGCGCCTGTCAGCCGACGCGGTGCCGGTGCTGAACGCACTCCGTCGCTTGATGAAGGAGGGCAACCGCGTCTACTACCTCGTCGGGAACCACGACATCTCACTCGAGCACTTCCTCGAGGACTGGCTGTTCACACAGATCGCACCGTTTCTCAACCTGCGCTCGGGCGACGCGCTGATTCGCATCGAGCACGGGCATCTCTACGACCCGTGGTTCGTTCGGTATCCGAAGAGCTACGAGATGGGTGCCCGTCTCCTCGGTGTCGCGCTGCTCGTGCATCCCGACATCTACTCCGCCTACGCGAAGGCCCAGGTGCGGGCCGCGGCGCGCCGCCGTGGTGAGCCGCCGGACGAAGTCGCGGCCGACATGCTGCTCGCACGTGGCTTCGACACGGTGATCTTCGGTCACACGCACAACCCGTGCGACGTCCAGCTCGCGAACGGGCACTACGTGAACTCGGGCAACTGGTTGCGAGGCAGCAGCTACGTCGAGATCGACCACGGCAAGGTCGAGCTCAAGAAATGGGAGTCCTGGAAGCTCAGCGACCGGGTCTAGACGTTGAGGCCGAGCTCGAGGTCGCTCTTGCCGAGCGCGCGGTCCTCGGCGAACTTCGCCAACCACTCCTTCATCTCTTCCGAGCCAGTGTCGTCGGCCCACTTCCGCGGCAGCGCCGGGAACATGTAGCCGTCGAGGTCGCGCTCGACGCGCTCCTTGCGCGCGAGCACCTTCTCGACGACGGGCTCGAGGCGCTTCGCCTTCGCGGCGACTTCCTTCTCGTCGCGCTCGACGAACTCGGGCAGCACTTCCTTCCCGAAGATCTCGAGTGACTCCATGATGTCCTCGTGCCGGTTCTTGCCGGCCTGCTGCACGAAGATCACCTGGTCGACGCCGCACTCCTCGTAGCGCTTGAGGTACTCGCGCACCTGGTCGGGCGTACCGATCGCGCCGCGCAGCCCGGTCGTGTCGCCCGCAGCGATCTTGGCGCCCAGCCGCTCCTCCTCGAGCGCCTTCGCGGCGGCCTCGGGGGAGTAGCCGAGCTGGTCACGCCGCTCGTTGTACTCGTGCCATACATCCGTGACGCCCGGCTTGTGCTCGCCGAACACGTAGTAGTGGCCGAGCGAGTAGCCGAAGAAGTTCGCGCCCTCGATGCCCCGGCTGATGGCGACGTGCTCGTCGTGGTGCAGCATCATCGGCGTCACGCACGCGACCTGCGCGTTCACGGCCTCACCGACCGCGACGCCCTTCTCGGCCAGCGTCGACTCGTAGTCGTTCACCCAATGCGTCGCCTCTTCGGGGTCGATGAAGGCGAACGTCAGCGCGCCGATGCCCTTCTCGGCGGCGAGCAGGATCGTGTCGCGGCGTGAGCACGCCACCCACAGCGGCGGGTGCGGCTTCTGCGCGGGCTTCGGCACGACGTTGCGGGGCGGCATCTGGATGTACTTGCCGTCGACGCCGGTGAACGGCGTCTCGGTCATGCACCGCACCGCGACCTCGAGGCCTTCGAGCCACATCTCGCGCTTGAGCAGCGGGTCGATCTGGAAACCACCCAGCTCGGCCTCGCTCGACGACTCACCCGAGCCGAAGTCGACGCGGCCGTTCGAGACGAGGTCGAGCGTGGCGACGCGCTCGGCGGTGCGGGCCGGGTGGTTGTAAAGGGGCGCGGTCTGGATGATGCCGTGGCCGAGGCGGATGTTCTTCGTCCGCTGGCTGCACGCCGCGAGGAAGATCTCGGGCGCGGAGGAGTGCGAGTACTCCTCGAGGAAGTGGTGCTCGACCTCCCACACGTACTGAATCCCCAGCTTGTCGGCGAGCTCGACCTGCTCGAGCGCGTTCTGGATGAGGACTCGCTCGGAGTCCTCGCTCCACGGACGCGGGTGCTGGTGCTCGTAGAAGATGCCGAACTTCATGGACGGGCCTCTCTTACGTCGAGGTCTTGGGGACCGAGTTCGTGGAAGCGATGGAGGATGTCGGCGCGCCGGGCGTTCGACGCGAGGACGTGTTCGAGCTCGTTGATCGTCTGCTGGATGCCGATCTGACGGCGCGCGCCGAGTGACTCGCCGAGCGCCCGATCCCAGACCGCTCCGATCAGGTCGACGCCGTCGTGCTTGCGGCCGGTCTCGCCGACGATGGTGCGGTCACGCATCTCGGACAGCACGGTCTTCAGATACTCGACGTGCGGCGTCTCGTCGGCGCGGACATACGAGATCAGCCGCGCGGCCTCACCGTCGCCCGCGACGAGATCCGTCTTCGCGAGCATCGTCTCGGCCCACGCGAACGTGTGGAACGCCGAGATCTCGATGAGCAGCAGACGTGTCATGCGCTCGACGAGCAGCTCGAAGGCGTGGTCGACGTCGTCGGGCATCACCCGCGGTGGCGGGGGAGGCGGAGTTGCGCCGGGACCGGTGTTGATGCCCATGCGCTGCAGCATGAGCTGCGTCTCGTCCTCCGTGACCGGGCTCGTCGAACGCGATGTCGCGTGCGGCGAACCACATCTGCTTGTGGCCACCCTCGTCCTCGAAGCCGGCCTCGTCGCGCGCGTGCGCTTCGTACAGGCCGCGGTCGAGGTGGATCATGGCGGTGCCGTCGATGTCCTCGACGAACAGACCGCGCAGGTCTGGTACCTCGCTGTGGCGGATCATCGCCCCGAAGCCCTCGACCGTGCCGATGCGCGTGAGCGTCGACACGAGCGGCTGGGTCACTCCTTCTTCGAGGAGGTAGCTCGACTGCGCGACGTTCGGGTAGTGCTCGGGCCACGTGTCGAGGGGCAAGTCGAGCAGAGGCGTCGCGAACTGGCGCGCGTGCTGCGCTTGCCATGCCTCGATCGCGGGCACGCGGTTCTTCGTGCGCGGCGACACGTAGCTGCCCTCGTCATCGAAGCCACCGTGGCACCGCACCCCGCCGGCGATGAGCGGCTCCGCGAAGTCGTGGCTCTCGAGGAGCTCGGTCTCGGTGTACTCGAGCTGGTCGGTCACGGCGTGATCGGTCAACGGGGCCCCCTTCCGCGGACGGCGCCCCCAAACTGTATACTCACGCGTATACAGACAGCAACAGGTTCTCCCCGCAAGCTGCTCAGCCGGGCCGAACGCCAGGCGTCGATCCTGCGTGGCGCCGCAGCCGCATTCGCTCACACAGGGTTCGACGGCACCTCGATGGAGGACGTCGCCGACGCCTCGGGAATCACACGGCTGATCGTCTATCGCAACTTCGCGTCGAAGGAAGACCTGTACCGAGCGGTGCTCGAGCGGGTCATGGAGCAGCTCCGCGACGAGTTCCTCGCCGGCTACGAGCGGTCGACTGACCGCGACTTCGTCGTTCGGGCGTTGCTCGTGGTGGCCCGCGACGATCCCGACGGCTTCCGCCTGCTCTGGGTGCACGCCGCCCATGAACCCCGATTTGCCGACTACGCGGCGGGCTTCCGCGAGCGGGTCGTCGCGATCGCCGACGAGTTCATCGGTCCCTTGCTCGGCGACGCCTCTGTTCGCCGCTGGGCGACGATCACGTTCGTCCACCATCTCTACGACGCGGTGCTCACGTGGCTCGACGTCGGTGATCCGGGGCGCGACGACGAATTCGTCGCGGTCACCTCGGCGGGATTGCGCGCCCTCGTGGCGGCGTGGGGGGAGCTCGTCCCGTCAGTGCGATGATGCGGGCGTGACGGCACCTCGCATCGTCTACGACGAGTTCGACCTCTTCCACGAGAACGCGCAGGAGTACGGCATCCCGTGGGACGGGCCGCCGATCGTGGCGCGTACCGCGGTCGAGGTCGACCGCCCATCCGGGCGCGCGGTGAGCGCGCTCGTCTGGGGCCTCGACTCGCCCGAGATCGTGTTCGTGCACGGCGGCGCGCAGAACGCGCACACCTGGGACACCGTCGCGTTGGCACTCCGGCGCAGCGCCCTGGCGGTCGACCTGCCCGGCCACGGCCATTCCGGTTGGCGTGACGACCTCGCCTACTCACCTGTGACGAACGCCGAGGACATCACGATCGCGATCGAGCACCTCGGGCCCAGCGCCTCTGTCGTCGTCGGGATGTCGCTCGGTGGGCTCACGTCGATCGCGCTCGCGGCCCGCCGGCCCGATCTCGTCCGCAAGCTCATCCTCGTCGATGTCACGCCCGGCGTAGATCGCGGCAAGGCCAAGGCGATCATCGACTTCGTCAACGGCCCGCAGACCTTCCCGAGCTTCGAGGACATCCTGAAGCGCACGATCGAGCACAACCCGACGCGGACCGAGGCGTCACTGCGGCGTGGGATCCTCCACAACGCGCATCAGCTCGATGATGGCTCGTGGGCGTGGCGCTACGACCGTCGCCATCGCGGAGGCGAAGGGGAAGGTGACGTCGTCGACCGGATCGACACCGGCCCCCTGTGGGATGACCTCAGCTCGCTCTCAATGCCGATCCTCCTGCTGCGCGGCTCGCTGAGCCCGGTCGTCGACGACAACGACGTCGCGGAGGTCAAGCGCCGCCAGCCGACGGCCGAAGTCGTCGTGGTCGACGGCGCCGGTCACAGCATCCAGGGCGACAAGCCCCTCGAGCTCGCTGCGCTGATCGAGTGGTTCGCCTTCGCCCGCTGACGGTGCGGTCAGGTCGCCCGCTGCATGGGGAGGATCTCGGCGGCGACCTCGTCGAGGTGCGCGGACCAGTCGTCGGGCTCGCCGACGGGGAGCACGACGAACTTCGAGAATCCCACGTCGCAGAACGCGTCGATGCGGTCGCGCAGCTCGGCCATCCCGTTCGGGACGATCTCGGTCGGATCGAGGTCGGGTCGGCGTCGCGCCAGCAGCGCGAGCAGCGTGTCGGGCACCTCGCCAACCGAATACGCGATCAATGCTCCGAAGTGCTCGGGATCGATCTCGCGGTCGTGCTTGCTCGCCGACTCCTCGACGACGGCGCGCGCGGCCCCGGCCTCACTCGGCACGATGAACGACGGCAGCCACCCGTCCGACAACCGACCGATGCGGCGGAGCTCTGACGGCGCGATCCCGCCCATCCACACGTCGAGGGGTTTCTGGATCGGCTTCGGCATCACACCGATGCCCTCGAGGTGGAAGAGCGGCCCGTCGTGGTCGACCGCATCCTCGGTCCAGAGCCGGCGCATCAGCGGGAGCGCCTCGTCGAACCACGCGGCCCGCGCGCCGCGCTCGATGCCGAAGGCCCGCTGCTCGTGCGCGTCGGCGACACCGAGGCCGAAAGCCGGCAACAAGCGGCCGCCGGACATCCGATCGAGGCTCGCCATCGACTTCGCGACGAGCACCGGATTGCGTCCGGCCAGCACCATGACGCTCGTCCCGAACTTCAGCTTCTTGGTCCGCCCGGCCGCGTAGGCCATGCCGACGACCGGGTCGGGTGACTCGCCGCCGATCCGCTCGGAGAGCCAGAGGCTGTCGAACCCCAACCGTTCGAGGTCGTCGACGAACGGGCCGAAACGGTCGTCGTTCGTCAGTGACCGCGTGCCGAGGCCGAACCCGATCCGCACCTTCATGTCTCGATGCTACGCGGGCATGTCTCGATGCTACGCGGGCATGTCTCGATGCTACGCGGGCATGTCTCGATGCTCCGCGGCATGGCCTGATGCTATGGCGGCCGCCGGGGCACTCACTCTTCTGGCGGTCGATGTCTTCCGGTCATGTCACGGCCATCTGAAGTTCATCCAGACGCGAAATCATCCCGGCGGTGAGTGCGGTGTTGGAGGAGGAGCTCGAGGAGCGCGGGCCCCGCGAGCCCCCGCCGGAGCCCCGAACCCTCACGGTGAAGCGGTCGCGCGGCGACCGGATCTTCCGCATGCTCGCGGTTGCCGGCGGCTGCTCGACCCTGTTGATCATGGGGTTGATCGGCTTCTTCCTCGTGGTCAAGGCCATCCAGCCCCTGCGGGAGGCGGGGTGGCACTTCCTCACGACCTTCGAGTGGATCCCAGACGGCATCCCTGACCAAACGGGTCCGTTGTTCGGCGTCGGCGCGATGCTCGCCGGAACGCTGATCTCGTCCGCGCTCGCGGTGGTCATCGCCGTACCGATCTCCGTTGGCGCGGCACTCTTCATCTCGCACTACGCGCCCCGCAACATGCGCGGGCCTCTCACGACGCTCATCGATCTGATGGCCGCGATCCCGAGCCTGATCTTCGGCCTGTGGGGTCTCTACTACCTGCAGCCGCGCATGAACGGCATCACGAACTGGCTGGCCGACTACCTCGGCTTCATCCCCATCTTCAAGACGACCGTTCCCTTCTACGGCAACTCGCTGTTCGTCGTCGGCGTCGTGCTCGGGCTCATGATCATCCCGATCATCACGTCGGTGACCCGCGCCGTGATGGAGCAGGTGCCGCCAGCGAATTGCGAAGCCGCACTCGCCCTGGGAGGGACGCGATGGGGGATGGCGCGCCGCGTGATCCTTCCGCACAGCCGCAGCGGCATCATCGGCGCGTCGATGCTCGGGCTGGGCCGCGCGTTGGGTGAGACGATCGCAGTCGCACTGATCTTGAGCCTGTCGTTCGATGTGTCTCCACACATCCTTCAGCCCGGTGGAGGCTCGATCGCCGGCCTGATCGCGAACTCCTTCGGTGAGTCGACGGAATTCGGGCGCGACGCGTTGATCGCGGCCGGCCTCGTGCTCTTTGTCGTCACGCTGCTCGTCAACATGCTTGCCCGATGGGTCGTGAACCGGTCCGTCTCGTCGAAGGGCCTCGACACGGCATGAGCGTCGACATCAACGCCACCGCCGGGCTGGACACAGGGCCTTCCGAGCCCCCGCCCACGCCGCGCCCACGTGTGCGGTTCGACCACGAGGGCATGGTCTTCACCGCCTACGCTGCCGTTGCCGGCGTCATGATCGTCAGCCTCTTGTTCTGGCTGACGCCATTCGACGGGCTCGTCGCCTGGGTCCTCTCCGCGTACGCAGTATTTCTCGCGATCTTCTGGGCGCTGACTCGACGCTCTGTGGGCACTCTGCGGGCCAATGACCGTGTTGCCACCGTCGTCATGGGCACACTCGGGCTGGGCGTCGTGGTCCCCCTCTGCCTGATCATCGGGTACGTCACGCTCAAGGGCATCCGCGGGCTCAACGAGACCTTCTTCACCGACACCATGGAGACCGTCGGGCCGCTCGATCCGGCGAGCGCCGGCGGGGCCAAGCACGCCGTGATCGGCACGTTGATCCAGGTAGGGCTGGCCACGCTGATCTCGGTACCGCTGGGCGTGCTCTCCGCGGTGTACCTCAACGAGGTGGGCGGCCGGATGGCCAAGACCGTGCGCTTCCTCGTCGACTCGATGAGCGGCGTGCCGTCGATCGTGGCGGGTCTGTTCATCTACACGATCTGGGTCGTCCAGATGGGCAAGGGCTTCTCTGGCCTCGCCGCGGCGTTCGCCCTGTCGGTGCTCATGTTGCCGACGGTCACGCGCACCGCGGAGGAGATGCTGAAGCTCGTGCCCGGCGGCCTCCGCGAGTCATCTCTTGCGCTGGGGGGATCCGAGTGGCGGACCGTGTGGCGCGTCGTGCTCCCGTCGGCGAAAACAGGCCTGGTCACCGCGGTGATCCTCGGCATCGCTCGAGTGGCCGGTGAGACAGCGCCGCTCCTGATGACGTCGTTCGGGAACGACTCGGTGAACACCAACCCGACCGTCGGCCCGATGTCGGCGCTGCCCCTGTTCGTCTACAAGCAGATCCGCGCGCCCGAGGCGAACCAGATCGCGCGCGCGTGGACGGGCGCGCTGGTCCTGATCCTGCTCGTGCTGCTGCTGTTCGTGCTCGCTCGCGCCATCGCGGCGCTGGGAAAGAAGGTGTGATGACCGACGTCGTCGAGACCCCAGGTGCGCAGGCCAGTCTGGCGCCCGAGGATCCATTCGGGGGTCCGGGTGGGGCCACCCTGCATGCGCGTGGGGTGAGCGCGTGGTTCGGGAAGCACTACGTCCTCGACCGGATCTCGCTCGAGATGCGCTCGCGGCGCGTCACTGCGCTCATCGGACCGTCGGGATGCGGCAAGTCCACCTTCCTCCGCGTCCTGAACCGGATGCACGAGCTCGTGCCCATTGCCAAGATGGCCGGCGAGGTCATCCTCGATGGGGAGGACATCTACGGCCCCGGTATCCCGGTGCAGCGGACGCGGCAGAAGATCGGGATGGTCTTCCAGAAGCCGAACCCATTCCCGACGATGAGCATCTACGAGAACGTGATCTCGGGGCTCAAGCTCGCCCACATCAAGCGCTCGAACCGTGATGCGGTCGTCGAGGAGTCGCTTGCGCGATCGGGTCTGTGGAACGAGGTGAAGGATCGGCTACATGCGCCGGGTGGTGCCCTGTCGGGCGGACAGCAGCAGCGGCTCTGCATCGCGCGAGCGCTCGCCGTGGAGCCCGAAGTGCTCTTGATGGACGAGCCCTGCTCCGCGCTCGACCCGAGCTCCACGATGCGGATCGAGGAGACGATCCGCGAGATCGTCCATCAGGTCACGATCGTGATCGTCACGCACAACATGCAGCAGGCCCACCGCGTGTCCGACGACTGTGCGTTCTTCCTCGCCGGCGCGGGCCAGCCCGGTCGCATCGTCGAGATCGGTGCGACGGCGGACATCTTCACGACGCCCAAGGACCAGCGCACCGAGGACTACGTCAACGGGCGCTTCGGCTGACCAAGAGTTCACCTCCGCGTCAACGCGGGGCTAGTGACCGTTCGTCAGCCCGACGCTTCCGCTCGAAAGGATGCCGCGGTCAGTTGGGGTGTCCTAGGAGGGAAGATGGGTCTCAAGCGTTTGGCGGGCATGCTCGCGGTCGCGGGCGTGCTGTTGACCACTGCAGGGGTGACGGCGGCCGCGGCCGACGATCAAGAGCTGGCGAAGAGCCAGATCTTCCCCGATGTCCAGATCACCGGTGCGGGAGCGACGTTCCCGTGCAACTACATCGAGCAAGCGCGCGCGGACGCCTCGAAGCAGGGCCTGAAGATCACCTATCAGTGCATCGGGTCCGGCGGCGGTCGCAGTGCATTCATCAGCGGCACCGTCGACTTCGCCGGTAGTGACGTGCCTCTGAGCGGTGCCGAGCAGGGCCAGCTGGCGGGAACGAAGTACGTGCAGTTCGCGTATGTCGGCGGAGGCATCGCCCTGGGGTACAACCCCGGCTCCGGGATCCCGAACAACATCCGCCTGAGCGCTGACAGCATCGGCAAGATCTTCAGCGGGAAGATCGTGAAGTGGAACGACCCCCAGCTCGTCGGCGAGAACCCGGGGCAGACCTTGCCTGATCTCGCGATCCGCGTCGCGGTGCGGTCGGACAGCTCGGGCACGACGAACGGCTTCACGAGCTTCATGTCGCAGACCTCGAGTTCGTGGCCGGGTGGCACGCGGAACGTCTTCAACTCGCCGCCCTTGTCGAGCTTCCCCGGTCTCCTCGCGGCGAACGGCAACGACGGAGTGGCGAACGCCGTCCGCGACAACCCCGGGATGATCGGCTACGTGGAGCTGAGCTTCGCCCGTGAGCGCAAGCTCAACATCGCTGCGGTCGGTGTGCCGAGCGGCTTCTTCCTGCCCGACTCGAGCTCGGTGAACAAGGCCCTCGGTGCAGCTCGCCTGAACGGCGACGGCAGCGTCACGCCGGACTTCAACAGCGCCCCTGGCTACCCGATCTCGGTCGTGACGTACCTGCTCGTCCGCCAGGACAACAAGGATCCGCAGAAGGCTTCGAACCTTCGGGCGTTCTCGGATCTGTTGCTTGCCAACAACTCGAAGGCCGACGCGCTTGCGTACGCGCCGATCGCGGCGACGTTCGTGGACTACGCGAACTCGCAGATCCCGCTGATCGGCCCCGGTGGCCAGCAGACGCCGACAACGACCACGACCGTCGCCCCGTCGACGACAGCGGCACCCGCGACGACCTCGGCACCGGCGGCTACGTCGGCTCCGACGACGGCGCCGCCGGCGACCGTCGCTCAGGCGACCGTCGCACCGACCACGCCGACGACGGGTTCGACGTCAGCTCCGCTCGTGGCTCTCGGCTTGGCGCTCGTTGCGGCCGGCGCGGGTCTTGCGCTGATCAGTCGGAGACGCATGGCGACCGGCTGAGCGCCACCGAGCGCGCCCGCACGAGCCGCCGGTCGGCGGCAGCCGACGGCCCTTGACCTCGGGAGGTCGTTGAGTGCGGCGTCCGAAGTCGTCAGGATGCCGGGATGCCACTCAGGCGGTTGGCGGTCGCGCTCGTCGCCATCGGGGTGGTCATCACCACCATGGGCGTCACTGCAGCCGCCACCGGTGACCGCGCGTTCATCGGACGCCAGATCGCGCCCGACGTGAAGCTCGCGGGCACCGGGGCGTCGTTCCCATGCGGGTACATCGAGCGAGCGATCGAGGACGCGGCAGACGACGACCTCACCGTCGCCTATGAGTGCACTGGGTCGGGCGCCGGGCGCAGCGCTTTCATCGCCGGCACTGTCGACTTCGCGGGCACCGACGTGCCGCTGAGCGACGCGGAGGTAGCGCAGCTCTCGGCCAAGGGAGCGAGCTACGTCCAGTTCGCGTACGTCGGCGGCGGCATCGCGATCGCGTACAACCCCGGCTCGGGCATCCCCTACAACCTCAAGCTGAGCGCCGACACCCTCGGGAAGGTCTTCACCGGAAAGATCGTCAAGTGGAACGACCCGCAGCTCGTCGCGGAGAACCCGGGCGCGTCGTTGCCCGACCTGAGGTTGCGCGTCGCGGTGCGCGCTGACAGCTCGGGGACGTCGAACGGGTTCACGGCGTTCATGTCGCAGATGTCGACCTCGTGGACTGGGGCGACGCGGAACGTGTTCAACTCGCCGCCGCTGCCCGACTTCCCGGGCATGCTCGCGGTGGATGGAAGCGACGGAGTCGCTGACGCCGTGCGCGACAACCCGGGGATGATCGGCTACATGGAGCTGAGCTTCGCGAGCGAGCGACGGCTGAGCGTCGCGGCGGTTGGCGTCGCCGGCGGCTTCGTGTTGCCCGACACGGCTGCGGTGAGCCAGACGATCGCGTCGCTCCGCCTGAACGCAGACGGCACGGTCTCCCCGAATTTCGCCACCTTGCAGGGCTATCCGCTCGCCGTGGTCACCTACTTGCTCGTGCGACAAGACAACGGCGATCGTCAAACCGCAGCGAACCTGCGCGCATTCGCCGACCTGCTGCTGTCGAACAACTCGAGGGCCGCGTCGCTCGCCTACGCGCCCGCTTCCCCCGAACATCGTGAGGTACGCGAGGCAGCAGATCACACGGATCGGGCCCGGGGGTCAGGCAGCGCCGACCACGACGACGACCATCGCGACGTCGACATCGCCGCCGAGCACGGTGCCTCCGCCCACTGTGCTGGCGACCACCGCCGTTCCGCCGACCGTTCCGCCGACCGTTCCTCCTACGACCGCGCCACCCACCAGCGCGTCAACTACGCCGGTGACGGGTTCGACCTCAGGCTGGCTGATCGCTCTTGGCATCGTGCTCATCGGCGGGGGCATCGGCCTGATGCGTCTCAGCCGCCGCGAGCTGCCGTTCGCGTCGTGATCGCCAGGCGAGCACCGATCTGGCCCCCCCAACCGGGGCCAGATCCGTGCCAGTTCCCGCCAGGATCTCTGACGCGCGGTGCGAGCACCGTCGCGGGCACTGACGTGGGCTCAGCTAGGACCGCACAGGGGGGAGGTGGCAGCCGATGGCGAGCCCGGTCACGGCAGTACCCGCGACGAGGATCGTGGGCGAGACACCGGCGAACCCGTAGAGCGCGCCACCGAGCGCGCCCGCAAGTCCGCTCGCCGTGGCCGCGACCGCGCTCACGAACCGCCAGTCGGTGGTTCGGGTTGCGTCGAACTCGGCCGTGACTCGCATGGTCCCATCTTCGCTACCGACGCCCTCGTGGATCAGTGATGTGCATCACCCTCAGGACGGACACGCGTCGCTTCTTCCGACCCGATCGGACAACGCCCGTAGAGTGCCGCGCGTGACGGGAACGATCGATCTTTCCTCTCTGTTCACGCTCGACGGCCGGGTTGCGGTCGTGACGGGCGCGTCATCAGGACTCGGTGACCGCTTCGCGCGCGTGCTGCACGCGGCGGGTGCGACGTTGGTGATCGCGGCGCGGCGCAAGGAGCGCCTCGACGCCTTGGCCGCGGAGCTTCCGGGCACGACCGCCGTGGCCTGCGACGTCTCCGAGACGCTGGACCGCGAGCGCCTCATCGGGGAGGTGGTCGAGCAGCACGGCACGATCGATGTCCTCGTCAACAACGCCGGCGTCGGGCACACGGTGAGCATCGAGGACGAGACCCTGGACGTCTTCCGCAACGCGATCGAGGTGAACCTCACTGCGATCTGGCACCTGTCGAAGCTCGCGGGCGAGGTGATGGTGGCGCAGCGCCGCGGCAGCATCGTGAACATCGCGTCGATGCTCGGTGTCGTCGCGTCCACGCCGGTCAAGCAGGCGCACTACAGCGCGAGCAAAGGAGCGGTCATCAACCTGACCCGGGAGATGGCCTGCCAGTGGGCGCGGAAGGGCGTGAGAGTGAACGCCCTGGCGCCCGGCTGGTTCCCGACCGAGATGACCGCGGGGATGGAGGCCGACGAGGGCATCCGCTTCGTCCAGACCCACTGCCCAATGGCCCGGATGGGCGAGAGCCACGAGCTGGACGGCCCGTTGCTCCTGCTCGCAACCGACGCAGGCAGCTACATCACCGGCGAGACCTTGCTCGTCGACGGTGGCTGGACCGCCCGTTAGCCCCGCCCGAGCTGGAGCGCGGCGATGAGGGCGGCGCGAGTGCGCTCGCGCTCGTCGGGATTCCCGGGGGCCTCCGCGGCGGCGAGGTCCGTGACGCCGATCTTCTCGAGTCGAGCGACGCCCTCGCGCACCTCGTCCTCCGAGCCGAGCAGGCCGATGTCGGCCGGGTTCTCGACGCCCTCCTTGTCGAGCATCGCCTTGTACGACGGAAGGGTCGGGTAGATCGCCAGCGACTTGGCGATGCGCTCGCGAGCAGCCGCCTTGTCGTCGGTGACGCACACAGGCAGCCCGGCGATGACTCGGGGAACCGCGTCGCGTCCCGCCTTCTCGGCGGCGGCGTTGATCGACGGGATCACGTGGCTCTCGAGCGTCGCCGGGCCCGTGCACCACGTGAGCGTGCCGTCGGCGACCGAGCCGGCGAGCTCGAGCATGCGGGGGGCGAGGGCGGCGAGGACGACCGGCATCGGCGACGAGCCGGCGATCGCGAGTCCGCCGCGAGCCGTCAGCGTCTCGCCTTGGTACGAGATCGCTTCGCCGCGGATGAGGGGCATGAGCGCGTTGAGGTACTCCCGCATGTGGCGTGCCGGCTTGTCGAACGAGTATCCCCACATGCCCTCGATCACGACCTGATGCGAGAGCCCGATGCCGAGGACGAGGCGTCCGCCCGCAGCGGCGTTGGCGGTGAGCGCCTGGCCTGCGAGGACCATCGGATGTCTGGGGTAGGTCGGCACGACTGACGTGCCGAGCTCGATGCCGGGCACTTCCCGGCCGATGAGGGCGAGGATCGTCAGGGCGTCGTGGCTGAAGACCTGCGGCACCCAGTAGCTGGCGAAACCCTGCTCGTGGGCAGACCGTGCCGCGGCGATGTAGCCGTCGATCGTTCCGTCGCCGACGTCACCCGTGAAGATCCCGATGCGCATACGGCGCACCCTACGCCGGCGTCACCAAATCGGCGTCAGCTCGCGAGCAGCTTCAACTGGCGAGAACCCGGGCGCTGACGAGCATGTCGCGGGCGAAGGTCTCGTCGCCTTCCACCTCGAAGTCGAGCTCGTCGACGTCGAGGTGGCGTCCGGCGATGCGGCAGAAGCCGAGCGCGTCGATGACGACCAAAGCATCCTCGTCCCCCGGGGGCGGCGCGTCAGTGCCGGACGACACCACATAGGTGCCTCCCCCCGGGCCGGTGAGCACCAAGCGTGCCGACTGCCCCGCGTGCGGCGTGCCCACGTAGCCCATCGTGAATGGGAGGACCCCGCCCGCGAGCCGGCACATCACTGACAGCTCTTCACCGGACGGAACGAGCGGGGCGTGCCCGACCGCACGGCGGATGTCGTCTACGTGCGCCCACAGCTCGAAGCTCGCGGCGATCAGCGCGGTCGAGCGCTGGACGTCGAAGCCGTAGTACTGCGTCACGGCCGCCAGCGCCTCGGCGTCCAGGCCGATTGCGTGGTCGGCGAGCGGGTTGAACGCCTCGACGAACGCCGCGGTCGTCTGCGCTGGCGACGCCTCACGCTGCGCGTCGATCCACGGTTGGGTGAACGCGACGTGCTCGGCGAGCGGCAGGTCACGGATCGCGTCCTCGCGTCCGAGCGCACCATTGAGGTAGCGAGCCGCGCCGAGAAGGTGGCCGACCATCTCCTGGACGTCCCAGTCGCGCCGGAGCAATGGAGCGCGCCACTCGGCAGGGTCGAGGCGCTCGATCTCCTCGACGCTCGCAGCGATGCCGCGCCGGAACATCTCGACGGGGTCCACGACAGCCGTCGGATCGGGATCGACGCCGAAGCCCGCCGCGCGTCGGGACTGCGCGGCATCGAGCACTCGACCGCGGAGATCGGTCGCCGGTGTCGCAGCCGCGAGCGAGCCGAGCCACGCGGCGGCCTCCTGCAGGCGTGCCGCTTCGGCGGCCGCGGCCGGATCGTCGCCGAGTCGCGACTCGACTTCGGCGCGCTCGTCGCCGTCGAGCGCGTCGAGCGCCAACGCGGCCAGCTCGTGCTCGAGCTCTTCGTTCATTGCCATGAGGAGATGCCTTCCGCGTGCAACGTGTCCGCCAGCTTGCGCAACGCGAGGCGCATGCGCGACTTCGCGGTGCCCTCGGGGATGCCCAGGATCTCGGCCACCTCGATGTAGGTCTTTCCCTCGAAGTACGCGAGGTTGACGCAGACGCGCTGCTCCTCGGGCAGGTCCTGCACAGCGGCGCGCACCCGCTCGCCGATCCAGAGCGAGCTGACCGCCTCGTCGAGGTCTGGGGGAGCGGTCAACGGCTGCGCGGCCATCGCGTCGGCTCGGCGTCGGGACGCCTCTTCTCTGCGTACGCGATCGACCGCCCGACGATGAGCGAGCATCCCGAGCCACGCAGCGAGGGTGCCGCGGGCGGCGTCGAACGCGTGGGGCCGCTCCCACAACGACACGAAGACCTCTTGGACGACGTCCTCGGCTGCGGCGGTGTCGCCGAGGATCCGCCGGGCGACGCCGAAGACCGTGGGTGCGAACTGGTCGTAGATCCGGGTGAGTGCGGTCTCGTCCCCCGCCATGACCCGCCGGACGAGCCGGACGTCTTTCGTCACAGGCTGAGGCAGGACGTCCGCCACGAGGGCGAGGCTACTCACGCTGAGCGTTCGCAAACCGGGCGCGGTTCGGATCACCCTGCCTGCGAGAATCCATCGAGATGAGCGCGACGACAAGTGCGACGGTGCGGCTGTCGACCGCGTGCCCGCTCGACTGCCCCGACACCTGCTCGCTCGAG
Organism: uncultured Acidimicrobiales bacterium; assembly: GCA_963708175.1. Taxonomy (GTDB): domain Bacteria; phylum Actinomycetota; class Acidimicrobiia; order Acidimicrobiales; family DATKAS01; genus DATKAS01. The sequence continues at coordinate 188,175 of CAVPSD010000005.1, read as the reverse complement.
GTGACGATCGAGGACGGCCGCCTCGTGGCGATCGATGCCGGGCCGGCGAACCCGCTCACCCAGGGGTTCATCTGCGCCAAGGTGAAGCACCACGCCCGCCGGGTGTACGCGCCCGAGCGAGTGCTCACGCCGCTGGTCCGTGTCGGACCGAAGGGCGCCGGGGAGTTCCGCGAGGCGTCGTGGGACGAGGCGCTCGACCTCGTCGCGGGGAAGATCTCAGCGGCGGTCGCGTCGGACGGCCCCGCGTCCGTCGTGCCGTACCTCTACAACTCCTCCGCGGGCCTGCTCGCCGCCGAGGGGCTCACGTGGCGCCTGTTCGACGACCTGGGCGCGGCGCGGGTCCTCCACACGATCTGCGCGGCGACCGCGGGCGCGGCCTGGCAGTCCACGTTCGGGTCGATGCTCTCGGCCGATCCTCACGACGCGGTCCACAGCAAGCTCGTCATCGTGTGGGGGGCGAACCCCGCGATCTCGAACATCCACTTCCCGCCGCTCGTGCAGCAGGCGCGCGCGAGTGGTGCGCGGCTGGTCGTGGTCGACCCGCGGCGGACTGCGATGGCGCGGCGAGCCGATCGTCATCTCGCACTCCGGCCGGGCACCGACGTCGCGCTGGTGCTCGGGATGGTCAGGCACCTCGACGCTCACGATCTGATCGACCGCGCGTTCGTCGACGGGAACGCGTCCGGCGCCGATCAGCTCATTGCCGCGGCGGAGGAGTGGACCCTCGAACGCACGGCCGAGATCACGGGCGTCGGAGCGGCGGACATCGCCGCGTTCGCCGAGGAGCTGGCCTCGGTGCGTCCCGCGTTCGTGCGCATCGGATGGGGACTCGAGCGCAACCGCAACGGCGGTTCGTCGTTTCGCGCGGTCCTCGCGCTGCCGGTGCTCACCGGTCAGCTGGGCATGCTCGGCTCCGGGATCATGTCGAGCCTGAGCGGCGCCGGCGACTTCGATCTCGGTGAACCATCGCAGGGCCGGCGCAAGGTGAACATGAACGAGCTCGGCATCGAGCTGCCGGCGATGCGAGTCTTCTTCGTCCAGGGATCGAACCCTGCGGTCACGGCGCCGCGGCAGCGGCTGGTCCTCGACGAGCTCGCGCGGCAGGACCTCTTCACGGTCGTCCACGACCAGGTGCTCACCGACACCGCCCTTTACGCAGACGTCGTGCTCCCTGCGACGACGCACTTCGAGGCGGATGATCTCGCCGGCTCGTACGGGACGTTCACTCGGCAACGCGTTTCTCCTGTGATCGATCGGGTCGGCGAGAGCCGCACGAACGACGAGGTGGGCGCGGGTCTCGCGACCCGGCTTGGCCTGGATCCGGCGCGGTACGCGACCGATCCGACCGCGCTCATGACCGAAGGGCTCGGCGGAGCACCCCCGCCCCCGGCCGGCGAGGTGGAGGTGCTGCACGCGCCCGGCACCGCGGTGCAGTTCCGCGACACGTTCCCCGGCTTCGAAGATCGCAAGGCGCGGCTGGCGCCACCGATCCTGCGCGACCGCGCGGTGCCCGCATACCGCGAGCTCGAGTCGTCGTATCCGCTGGCGCTCATCACGCCCGCGACCCACCGGACAATCAACTCGATGTTCGGCGAGTTCAACGCGGCCGAGGCGTGCGTGCGCATCCATCCCGAGGACGCAGCGGTGCGCGCAGTCGCGCGACGGCGACACCGTCCGCATGTGGAACGACCTCGGCTCGTTGGAGGTCGTCGCTCGTATCGACGGCGACCTGCGGCCGGGCGTCGTGTCGATGCCCAAGGGACTGTGGCGCCGGGACCTAGCGGGCGGTCTCACCGCGAACGCGCTCGTTCCCGACACGCTGAACGATCTCGCCGGTGGGGCGTGCTTCAACGACGCCCGCGTCGAGATCGCGCCCGTCAGCTCCGGCTGAGCAGCTCCACCCAGTTGCCGTCCGGATCCTCGATCATCGCGATCGTGACGCCGGGGCGGAACTCGGTGACCGGCACCGCGATCTTGAAGCCGGCCGCGTTGCACGCGTCGACGACCTCTTGGATGTTGTCGACGCTGATCGTCCAGTAGCGGTAGCCGAGCGCGCGGTTGATGCCGCCGGGCTCCGCCGCCGGCAGCTCCTTCGGATGGTGAACGAGCTTGATCAGGCTCGTGCCGCAGTACAGGCGGTACATCGTCGCCCCGCCGCCGAGCGGCATCGTGCCGTCGTCCCTGAAGCCCAACGTGTCGCGGTAGAACGCGAGCGACCGCTCCGGGTCGCTCACGACGATGCCGAGGTCGATCGAGTCCTTGATCAGATGCACGCCCATCCCCACTTTCTAGACCGTTTGCTCACTCGACCCGGTCCTGCTGTATCCGAGTGAGCAAACGGTCGGGAATGTCGCACCCCCTCGTCATGATGCGTCGATGGCGGATATGGAGCCCGTGTACGTGTTCATGCGGCGGCAGTTCGGCCTGATCACGCGGAGCCAGGCGCTCGCATGCGGGCTGACCCCGCGGCAGATCGCCTGGTTGGTCACGAGCGGGCGGTGGCGCCTCGCCCGTCCCGACGTGTACGAGTTACCGGGCGTTCCTCCATCATGGGAGCGAAGTGTGCTCGCGGCGGTGTTGGCCGGCGGGGATCGCGTGGCCGCATCACACGGCACCGCGGGCCACCTCCGGGCGCTCAGGCACGTCGAGGACCTCGGCATCGAGGTGGTCGCGCCGCTCGGGCATCACAAACGACTCGATAGTGTCGTCGGCCATCGGTCCGGCGCGCTGTTCGACTCCGACCTGACCGTGTATCGGTCGATCCCGACGACGACAGTCGCCCGGACCCTCGTCGATGTGTCGGGTCGGCTCACCGAGAGGAAGCTGGGCCAGGCCATCGACGATGCGCTCCGGCGTCGCATTGTCGGACTCGAAGACCTTCGCCGAACCGTGGGCCGTCTCGGAAGTGCCCCCGGTCGATCGATGAGGAAGGTGCACCACACACTGGCGGTCAGGATCCCCGGATACGACCCGCTCCAGAGCGATCTCGAGACCCGCGCTCTTCGAGCGATCACGGCTGCGGGTCTGCCCGTGCCCCGCCAGCAATTCCCGATCGAGCTCGACGGCATCCCGTGCCACCTCGATCTCGCCTATCCCGAAGCGCGGATCTGCATCGAGCTCGACGGGTGGGAGTGGCACCGCACGCGGTCGGCCTTCGACGACGACCGACGCCGCGACGCCGCGCTGATCAAGCTCGGCTGGATCACGATCCGCCTCACCGCGTCGATGACGGACGACGAGATGGTGGCGGTTGTCCGCGCCGCCCTCGCCGACCGTTTGCTCACTCGAGCCGGTCCTGCTGTATCCGAGTGAGCAAACGGTGCGGGGTCACTCCGGGATGAGGGCGGCGAGCTGACGGGAGTGCGCGAGCAGCACGCCGTCGGGGCTCCACACCTCGCCGTCCTCTTCGATGAATCCTTCGGCCGCGACCTGCGTGCGGAACGCGACGAGGCAGTAGTCGTCCTCGGTCATCGTCGGATGGGGGAGGGGCGCGCGGAAGTGGACCGTGAGATCGACGGTCGGGATTCCCATCGGCTGCGGGACCCGCACGAACACCGACGGGATCCACGCGTCGGAGAACGCAGTCACAGCGAGGTGGTCGAGCGGACGCCGTGACTCCTCGGCGAACCGGATGTACCCGCCCACGACCGCGAGCGGCGAGCTCGTGAACGGCTTGCCGCCGATCGCCCAGCGCTGCTCATAACGCTCCCGCATCGGGGACACGGCCCCGCTCGGTGTCTGCATCAGTGGCAGCAGCTCGGCGTCCTCGAGGGGAAGCGCGTCGGGCATCGCGATGTCGGCGAAGAGCGGGCCCTCCATGCTCACGGCGAACGCGGCCATCGCGAGGGCGAGCAGCCGCTCGCCCTGGAGCAGCCGACCGGTGACGAACGTGACGCGGCGTCCGGCGCGCTCGATCTTCGTCTGCATCTCGCACGGGCCCTCGTTCGGTGGTGCGAGGTAGTGGACCGTGAGCGAGCGCGGCGTCCGCTCGGGATCGCCGACGGCGAGGCCGAGGCCGCGCAGCACGATCGCCGCGATGTATCCGCCGTTCGGGCCGCGCTCGATCCACCAGCCGTGGTCGATGGTGCCGGCGAAGCGCCCGTCGCCGAGCGGAGTGAGGGCGGTGTCGCGGTCGAAACGGCTCTCGGGCCCGCTGTCAGTCATTGGGGCCCGAGGCTACGAGGCGTGGGTACTGTTGCCGCATGAAGGTTGCGCTGACTGTGAACGACTTCATCCGGCGCGCCGAGCTCGTCTACGGCGACCGCATCGGTCTGATCGACGAGCCCGACCAGCCCGCGCCGTCGTGGGGCGAGGTCACCTACAGACGGGTGGCCGAGCTCGCGCGGGCCCAGGCCGCCGGGCTCGACCGGCTCGGCATCGGGCAGGGCGAGCGCGTGGCGATCGTCAGCCAGAACAGCGCCCGGCTCATGACCTCGTTCTTCGGCGTGAGCGGGTTCGGGCGCATCCTCGTCCCGGTCAACTTCCGCCTCAACGCCGACGAGGTGGCGTACATCGTCGAGCATTCGGGCGCCACGGTGCTGCTCGTCGACCCCGAGCTCGACGAGTCGCTCTCCGGCGTCACGGCGAAGTACCGGTATGTCATCGGCGCCGAGGCCGACGACGCGCTGCTGGCGTTCGACCAGGAGCCTGAGCCCTGGACTGCGGACGAGGACGCCACCGCGACCATCAACTACACGAGCGGCACGACTGCCCGGCCAAAGGGCGTGCAGCTCACGCACCGCAACATCTGGATCAACGCAGCGACGTTCGGGTGGCAGACCGGCGTCACCGACCGCGACGTGTACCTCCACACGCTGCCGATGTTCCACTGCAACGGTTGGGGAATGCCGTACGCCGTCACCGGCATGGGCGGGCAGAACATCGTCCTTCGCAAGGTCGACGGCGCGGAGATCCTGCGGCGGGTCGACAAGTACGGCGTGTCGCTGCTGTGCGGCGCGCCAGCGGTCGTCGCGATGACCCTCGATGCCGCGTCGAAGTGGGATGGCCCGATCCCGGGCTCGGGACGCACCCGCATGGTCGTCGCCGGCGCGCCGCCGCCCACGCGGACGATCGAGCGGATCGAGACCGAGCTCGGATGGGAGTTCATCCAGATCTACGGCCTCACCGAAACATCGCCTCTCCTCGTGATGAACCGCTCGCGTGCGGAGTACGACGACTTGACGCCCGGGGAGCGCGCGGCGCGACTCAGCCGCGCGGGCGCGCCCGCGCTCGGCATCGAGATGGACGTCGACGCGGAGGGCGAGTTGCTCGCGCGCGGCAACGTCATCCTCGATGGCTACTGGGATCAGTCCGATGCGACCGCGGCCGCGATCGTCGACGGGTGGTTCCACACGGGCGACGGCGGCAGCATCGACGACGAGAGCTACGTCACGATCTCGGACCGCAAGAAGGATGTGATCATCAGCGGCGGCGAGAACGTGTCCTCGATCGAGGTCGAGGACACGCTGTTCTCACATCCCGCGGTCGCGGAGGTCGCAGTGATCGGGGTCCCGGACGAGAAGTGGGGCGAGACCGTGATCGCGCTCGTCGTGCTCGCGCCAGGCGCGTCAGCCACGGAGCAAGAGCTGATGGATCACTGCCGGTCGAAGCTGGCGCACTTCAAGTGCCCGACCAAGATCGACTTCCGTGACGAGCTCGCCCGTACCGCCACCGGGAAGCTGCAGAAGTTCAAGCTCCGCGCTCCCTATTGGGACGGCCGCGAGCGCCTGGTCAACTGACACAGTGCCCCCGGTTCGGGGGTGACCGTCGATAGCATCGCCCTTCATGCCTGCGGCCCGTCGCGCTCCCAACCCGCGCCTGGCGGCCCTGGCGATCGGAGCGGTCGTGAGCGTCGGCATCGTCGCCCTGCTGTCGATGATCTTCAGCGACGATCCGACGACGAGGGCGGCGAGCGCTGCGCCCGTGTCGTCGTCGGTTGCCGGGACGACCGTCCAGCCCACGACCACGACGATCGCGACCACGACGATCGCGACCACGACGACGATGCCCACGACCACGACGACGCTCGCGCCCGTCACGCAGAACCACGTCTTCGTGCTCGGTGATTCGGTGCTGCTGGGGGCGGCCGAGGAGATCCCCGCGGCCCTGCCGGGCTGGCAGGTCATCGTCGACGCCAAGGTGAGTCGCTTCCTGAACCAGGCCATCGACGTCTTCCACGCTCGGCGCGCGGACATCGGCGACGGCGGCGTCGTCGTGATCCAGCAGGGCAACAACTACCTCGGCAGCGCGGAGCAATTCCGCGAGGAGATCGATCAGACGATGGCCGTGCTCGCGGGCGTGCCGAAGGTCGTGTGGATCACCGTGGCCGAGTTCGAGTCGTCCCGCGCCGATGTGAACCGCGAGATCCTCGCTGCGTCCGAGCGGTACCCGAACATCGAGCTCGCCGACTGGAATGGCATCTGGTTGCAGAACCGCGGGCTCACGAGCCACGACGGCTTGCACCTCAAGCCGGCGGGCGCCGCCGCGTTCGCGGCGATGGTCGCCCAGGCAGTGGGAGCTCCTCCGACACCGCCGCCCGCCCCGGCTGCGGCCGGAAGCTAGGGAGCCAACGCAGCGCCGAGAGCCACGTTGCGCAGCACGGTGTAGAGCACGGCGAACACGCCGAGCGCGAGCCACGCCCGGCCCGAAACCGTCCACGGCCCTCGGACCTCGCCCACACCCGCGAGTGCGAGAGCGCCCCACGCCATCACCGGCAACGTCACGACGAGCAGCAGATTGCTCCCGAGCGCTGCAGCGACGTCACCGTGCGACAGCAACCCGATCCCGCGCAAGCTCCCGCACAACGGGCACCACAGCCCGGTCACCGCGTGGAACGGGCAGAGCGGGACGTTCACCAGTCGACCTCGTCGCAGCCCCTGTGGTCGTCCGGTTCGATTTGGAGCGTCGCGTGCGCGACCCCGTGCCCGTCGCCGAGCACCGTCCGGGCCTCGTCGAGCACGGCGTGATGATCCGTGCCCGCCCGCACCATGAGGTGCGCGGACGCGACCTCCATCTCCGACGTGAGGGTCCACACGTGCAGGTCGTGCACGTCGACCACGCCGGGGATGGCCGCGAGGTCGGCGTGCAACGCGGGGATGTCGATGTGCGCGGGCGCCTCTTGCACCAGGATGCGTACGGCCTCGCGCCCCGAGCCGGAACGCCCTCGGGAGGATGAACACGCCGATCGCGGCACCGATGACCGGGTCGACCCACGTCCATCCGGTGAGGCCCCACACGATCGCAGCGACGATGACGCCGATCGACCCGAGCGTGTCGGACAACACTTCGAGCGACGCGCCGTGCACGTTGAGGCTCTCGGTCGCACCGGGCCGCAGCAGCATCAGCGCGACGACGTTCACGATCAGCCCGATGATGCCCACGATCAGCACCGGCAACGACGCGATCTCCCGGTCCTCACCGAGCCGCACCACTGCCTCGTAGAGCACCCACGCGGCGACGCCGAACAGCAGCACCGCGTTCGCGAGCGCCGCGAGGATCTCCAACCGGTAGAGCCCGAACGTGCGCTGCCGGTCGACCCGCGCCCGTGATGCGGCGTGGATCGCCGCGAGCGCCATCCCGAGGCCGAGAGCGTCGGTCGCCATGTGTCCCGCGTCGGAGAGCAGGGCCAGTGACCCGGTGGCGATGCCGGTGACCACCTGCACCACGAGAAAGCCGAGGATCAGGAAGAACGCGTTGCGCAGCGCGCCCTCGTGACGTGCGCCCGCTCGCGCACCGCCGTGTCCGTGTCCGTGATCGTGGGCGTGCGCGGTCACTCCACAAACGGTACCGAGAATCGAGGCGCGGCCTCGTACCCTTGTCTCTCGTGCTGCAAGGTCGTGAGCTCTCGGTGGAGGTGGGCGGGCGCCTCGTCGTCGAAGGCGCCTCGCTCACCGTCCGCGCTCGCGACAAGGTCGGTCTCGTCGGTCGCAACGGTGCGGGCAAGACGAGCCTGCTGCGCGTGCTCGGCGGCGCGGCGGCCGCGGCCGCAGGTGTCGTGCACCGCCACGGCGCGCTCGGGTACCTCCCACAGGACCCGCGCATCGCCGGTCTGCTCGACGGCGTCACCGCGCTCACGCACGTGCTCTCCGGGCCGCGGGCTCGACCAGGCGACGATCCGCATCGAGAAGCTGCGTCTCGCGATGGAGGAGGACCACAGCGAGGCGAACGTCGCCCGGTACTCCCGCGCGGAGGAGGCCTTCCGCGCCGACGGCGGCTACGCGGCCGAGTCCGAGGTGCGCTCGCTCGCCGCCGGCCTCGGCCTCGACGCGGACCGCATCGACCTGCCGCTCGCCGTGCTCTCCGGTGGTGAGCGGCGCCGCGTCGAGCTCGCCCGCATCCTGTTCGCCGGCAGCGACGTCCTGTTGCTCGACGAGCCCACGAACCACCTCGACGTCGACGCCCGCGCGTGGCTCATGAAGTTCCTGCGCGGCTACCGCGGCGCGCTGCTCGTGATCAGTCACGACCTCGAGCTGCTCGACGAGGCGATCACTCGGGTGCTGCACCTCGACCGCCCGGACGAGGAGTCGCCCGGGCACATGGTCGAGTACAAGGGCACCTACAGCCAGTACCTCGGCCGCGCGCGCGAAGGACGAGGTCCGGCTGGCGAAGATCGCGGCGCAGCAAGACGCGGAGATCAGGCGCCTCACGACGCTCGCCGACAAGATCCGGGCGAAGGCGACGCTCGCGAGCCGCGCCCACAACCTCGACAAGCGCGCCGACCGGATTCGCGCCGCGCATGTCGAGGCGCCGACGCACGACCGCACCTTGAAGGTGAAGCTGCCGCCTCCGCCGCACACCGGGCGCGTGCTGCTCGAGGTGGACGGTGTCAGCAAGTCCTACGACGGGCCGCCCGTCTTCGAGCGACGTCTCGTTCGACCTCGAGCGCGGCGAGCGCCTGCTCGTGCTCGGCCTCAACGGCGCGGGCAAGACGAGCCTGCTGCGGATCCTCGCCGGTGAGGCGACGGCCGACACCGGTGAGGTCGACGTTCGGGCTCGGTGTCTCGCTCGGCTACTACGCCCAGGAGCACGAAGGCATCGTCGCCGGGCGCACGCTGCTCGACCACATGCGCGACCACGTCGCTCACCACCGACGTCGAGCTGCGCAACCTGCTCGGGATGTTCGGCCTCAGCGGCGACAAGGCGTTCCAGGACGCGGCGACGCTCTCGGGCGGCGAGAAGACGAAGCTCGCGCTCGCGCAGCTCGTGGCCGGCCGACACAACCTGCTCCTGCTCGACGAGCCGACGAACAACCTCGACCCGGGCTCGCGCACCGCGGTCGCCGCAGCGCTCGCATCATGGTCCGGCGGGATGGTCGTCGTCAGCCACGACCGTGAGTTCGTCGGCGAGCTCGAACCGAGCCGCGTCCTGCTGATGCCCGACGGCGACCTCGACTACTGGAGCGACGAGTTCATCGACCTCGTCGCCCTCGCCTGATGAGCGTCGCTAGCGGGCGCTCACTCGCACTGGCAACGTCGCCGGGCCGCTGATCCCGACGACCGGCTTCCACGGCGCCGGGCCGCTCTGCTCGATCGTCGGCCACTTGGCTCGCATCTGCACGAGTGCTTCCGCGAGCTCGGCCTTCGCGAGGTGCACGCCGAGGCAGTAGTGGATGCCGCCCCCGAACGTCAGGTGAGGCGGCGCACCGGTTCGCTTGATGTCGAACCGGTCGGGATCGTCGTACATCGCGGGATCGCGGTTCGCTGCGGCGGTGTTGACCGCCACGAGCGTGCCCTTCGGGATGTCGACGCCGAGAAGCTCCACGTCGTCGCCGGGTTGACGGGCGGTGCCGAAGATCACCGGGGAGAACCGCATGACCTCGTCGACGACGCCTTGGGCATCGGCGGCGGAATCGGGCATCGCGTCCCACTGGTCGGGGTAGTCGCAGAACAGCTGGACGGCCGCGGCGAGCTGGTTCCGGGTGGTGTCCGTGCCTGCACTCAGCACTGCGCCGGCCAGCATCCGTAGCTCGGGACGAGTGAGGCGATCGCCCTCCTCCTCCGCCTGCACGAGCTCGCTCATCAGGTCGTCGCGTGGATCGCGCCGACGTTCCTCGGCCATGCGGTCGATGTACTCGTCGAGCTCGCCGAAGGCCCGCAGGATGTCGGGTTCGTCCTCGACTGCGTTGAACTGGAAGATCTTGAAGATGTCGTCGGTCCAGTCGCTGAAGATCCGCCAGTCCTCGCGAGGTGTGCCGAGCAGCTCGCAGATCACCGCGATGGGGTACCACTTCACGAGGTCCACGACATCGAGCTCGCCGTCGTCCGGCGCCGCCGCGAGAAGCTCGGCGAGCACCGACCGCATCGACGAGCGGAGCCGCTCGGTCGTGCGCGGCGTGAACGACTGCGCGACGAACCGCCGTAGCCGCGCGTGCTCCTCGCCGTCGATGCTGAGGATCCCCTTGCTCACGCGGTCCCACAGTGGTCCTTCGGTGATGCCCTGCGCGGCGAGTGTCAGCCCCGCGGGCGCGAGGTAGCGACGGTCGCGAATGACCGTCTGGACGCCTTCGTAGGACAGGACCTCGATGCCGAAGGGGCCTTGGGCGACCGGTCCGCGCCGGAGCGCCTCGCGGAACATGCCGTGGGGGTCGGCTTGGAACTCGGGGCCGAAGGTGTTGAGCTCGGGCAGGTCTGCGATGGTGCTCACGTCGTGACCGTAGACGTTGTCGCGCCCGTCGACTCGGTTCCCGAGCCGCACGCGGTGAGGCCGTACTCGTCGAGGCGGCGGTTGATGTCGTCGAACGGGCCGGCGCCCGCGTCGAGCACTGCGCCTGGGTCTTCGCTGAGATCGTCGAGGACGCCCTCGATGTCGAACAGCACGCCGTTCAGCTTGTTGGCGTCCTCCGGCGGGAACCCGAGTGCGCGGATGCGACCGACCTCGTCACGCACCGCGGGGACGAACGTGTCCTTCACGAACTCGTCGACGGCATCGGCGCTCGGCGACTCACCGAGCCCGGCGCCGACCGCACCGATGAGCTTCGACTGCTCGTCGCAGATCGCGTTCGCCTCGACGACGAAGTCGCTCTTGGTCGGCGGCGCCGCGGGAGCGTCGTCCGCGCACGCCGACAGCCCGACGACCGCGAGGAGGATTACGACTTGACCGACAGCGAGACAGGTCGAGACACGTCCTCGAAGAAGTCGTTGCCCTTGTCGTCGACGACGATGAACGCCGGGAAGTCGACGCACCTCGATCTTCCACACCGCCTCCATCCCGAGCTCGGGGTACTCGAGCACCTCGACCTTCGTGATGCAGTCCTTCGCGAGGCGCGCCGCCGGACCGCCGATCGAGCCGAGGTAGAAGCCGCCGTGCTTCTTGCACGCGTCGGTGACCGCCTTCGAGCGGTTGCCCTTGGCGAGCATCACGAAGCTAGCCGCCGTTGGCCTGGAACGAGTCGACGTACGCGTCCATGCGGCCGGCGGTCGTCGGCCCGAACGATCCCGACGCGTAGCCCTCGGGCGTCTTGGCCGGACCCGCGTAGTAGACGCAGTAGTCCCGCAGGTACTGCGGCATGCCCTCGCCGGCGTCGAGCCGCTCCTTGATCTTCGCGTGCGCGATGTCGCGCGCGACGACCATCGGTCCGGTCAGCGTCGAGCCGCGTCTTCACCGGGTACTGCGACAGCGTCGCGCGGATCTCGGCCATCGGCCGGTTGAGGTCGATCTGCACGACCTCGCCGCTCCGAGGTCCTCGTCGGTCACCTCGGGCAGGTACTTCGCCGGATCGGTCTCGAGCTGTTCGAGGAAGACGCCGTCGCGCGGTGATCTTGCCGAGCGCCTGGCGATCGGCCGAGCACGACACCGCGATCGCGACCGGGCACGACGCGCCGTGCCGCGGCAGGCGGATCACGCGCACGTCGTGGCAGAAGTACTTGCCGCCGAACTGCGCGCCGATGCCGAACTGTTGGGTGAGCTCGAGCACCTGCTGCTCGAGCTCGAGGTCGCGGAAGCCGCGACCGAGCGCGTTGCCCGCCGTCGGCAGCGTGTCGAGGTAGCGCGCCGACGCGAGCTTCGCGATCTTCAGCGCGTACTCGGCCGACGTGCCGCCGATGACGATCGCGAGGTGGTACGGCGGGCACGCGGCGGTGCCGAGCGTGCGCAGCTTCTCGTCGAAGAACCGCATGAGCGCTCGCCGGGTTCAGCAGCGCCTTGGTCTCCTGGAACAGGTAGCTCTTGTTCGCCGAGCCGCCGCCCTTGGCCATGAACAGGAACTTGTACGCGTCGCCGTCGGTCGCGTAGATCTCGATCTCGCGCCGGCAGGTTGTTGCCGGTGTTCTCCTCCTCGTACATGTCGAGCGGCGCCATCTGCGAGTAGCGCAGGTTCGAGGTCTGGTAGGTGTCGAAGACGCCGCGGCGATCGCGGCTTCGTCGCCGCCGCCGGTGAGCACGAGCTCGCCCTTCTTGCCCATCACGATCGCGGTGCCGGTGTCCTGGCACGACGGCAGGACGCCGCCGGCCGCGATGCACGCGTTCTTGCAGCAGCTCGAGCGCGACGAACCGGTCGTTGGGCGACGCCTCGGGGTCGTCGAGGATCGCCGCGCAGCTGCGCGAGGTGGCCGGGCCGCAGGAGGTGCGCGATGTCGCGCATCGCCTCGGCGGTGAGCAGCGTGAGCGCCTCGGGATCGACCTCGAGGAACTTGCGGCCGGCCGCCTCGAACGTGGACACGTCGTCGGTCGTGAGCAGGCGGTAGGGGGTGTCGTGTGCTCGCCGGCAGGGAGCATGTCCTGGTACGCGAAGTCCTCGGCCACCAAGGTTGAAAGGTACAGGCGTAACGTCCGCGCATGACAACGACCCACCGCACCGAGCACGACTCGATGGGCGAGGTGCGGGTGCCCGTCGACGCGCTGTGGGGCGCGCAGACCCAGCGGGCGGTCGAGAACTTCCCGATCTCGGGCCGTCCGATCGAGCGGGCGCTCATCGGCGCGCTCGCGACGATCAAGGGCGACGCGGCGACCGTGAACGCCGAGCTCCGCGTGATCCCGAAGGACATGGCGAATGCCATCCACGACGCCGCCGCCGAGGTCGCGAGGGGCGCGCACGACGACCACTTCCCGATCGACGTGTTCCAGACGGGATCGGGCACGTCGTCGAACATGAACATGAACGAGGTGATCGCCCGGCTGGCGTCGGAGACGCTCGGCGGGCCGGTGCATCCGAACGACCACGTGAACGCGTCGCAGTCGTCGAACGACGTGTTTCCCGTCGGCGATCCACCTCGCGGCGACGCGTGAGCTGTCGAAGGATCTGATCCCCGCGCTCGAACACCTGGCGAAGGAGCTGCGCCGGCAGCAACGCCGGTTCGCGGCGGTCGTGAAGGCGGGCGCACGCACCTCATGGACGCGACGCCGGTCACGCTCGGTCAGGAGTTCGGCGGCTACGCGGCAGGCGATCGAGAACGGCATCGAGCGGCTCGTGGCCGTGCTGCCGCGGGTCGGTGAGCTGCCGCTCGGCGGCACTGCGGTCGGCACCGGCATCAACTGCCCGCGGGGGTTCGCGCAGCGTGTCGATCGCCGAGCTCGCGACCGACATGGAGCTCCCGCTCACCGAGGCGCGTGACCACTTCGAAGCGCAGGGCGCGCGTGACGCGCTGGTCGAGGCAGCGGGCGTGTGCCGCGTGATCGCGGTGTCGCTCAACAAGATCGCCAACGACCTCCGGTGGATGGGGAGCGGGCCGCATGCAGGCCTCGCCGAGATCCACCTCCCCGATCTCCAGCCGGGCTCGTCGATCATGCCCGGCAAGGTCAACCCGTCATCGCCGAAGTCGTGCACCAGGTCGGCGCGCAGGTCATCGGCAACGACGCCGCTGTCGCGTGGTCGGGTGCGATGGGCAACTTCGAGCTCAACGTGATGCTGCCGGTGATCGCGCGCAACCTGCTGGAGTCGATTCGGTTGCTGGCGGCGGTCTCACGGGTGTTCGCCGACAAGTGCATCCACGGCATCGAGGCCGACGACGAGCGTTGCTACCGCTACGCGGAGTCGTCGCCGTCGATCGGGACCGCGCTCAACCCGCTACATCGGCTACGAGGCGGCGGCGCGTGTCGTGAAGCGGGCGCAGAAGGAAAGCCGCACGATCCGCGACATCGTCGTGGAGGAGAAGCTCCTGAGCGCCGCCGAAGCCGACGCCGCCCTCGACGTGATGGCGATGACCAAGGGCGGCGTCGCGAAGTAGCGGACTGCTAGCCAGCTGCGGGGGTGCCCGCGAATGCCGCGGGGTCGCCGCGCTCGGGGATGAGGGGGCTCTTCCAGCTCATGACCTCCGCGAGCCTGTCGCAGATCGCCTTCCACTCGCCGGGCTCCCAACCTTCCGACGCGCCGCCGATCGTGAGATCCGTCTTCAGCCACACGAGCGCGGGGAGACGTTCAAGTCCCATGCCCTTCACTGCAGCGCGATCGGGGTCGGCGAACGTGAGGTAACGCCGCGCCAGCGGGCCGAGGAACGTGCGGGCTCCGTCCGCATCCGAAGTCACCAGCCACGCGACCCGGACATCCGCTTCCTTGAACACCGTCAAGATGCGCTCGGCGGGGTCGAGCACCCACGCGCTCTCGCTCGTGTACGGGTCGAGGCACACGAGCAGCAGGTGGAAGTTGGTGAGCCACTCTGCGACGGTGCGCTTCTCGTCGTCGACCGTCGTGAGGTCGAGATCGCCGGAGGGGTTCTGCGCCACGGCGGCAGAAGGTAGCGCGGGCACCGAGGGGTAGCGTTCCTCCGATGCACCCCATCGAGCGCTTGCGCTACGTGGCACGCGCTTCGGGGGCCGACCACGGCCTGCTCGTGCGCGAGACGGCGGGCGCGCTGGCGTCGCTCGGCTTCGATCCGCCCGGCCTGGTCACAGCGTGCCGGCGCATCATCGATCGTCACCCCGCCTCGGGCCCGCTGTGGTGGCTGTCGGCGCGCGTGCTCACCTCGAACGACCCGGTAGGCGAGGCCTGGCGCGCCGCCGACGAGATCGCCGACGACCCGACTCCCGACGAGCTCGCGCACGCGATCCCCGACGAAGCGACGGTGTGCGTGCTCGGATGGCCCGAGCAGATCGGCGACGCGCTGCCTCGCCGCGGTGACCTCGACGTCCTCGTGGTCGACGCTCTCGGGGAAGGCAGCGGCCTCGTGCGCCGTCTGCAACGAGCGGATGTCGACGCGGCTGATGTGCCCGTCGCCGGCCTGGGTGCCGCGGTAGCCGACAGCGACCTCGTCCTCCTGGAAGCGTCGGCGTTCGGCCCGGGAGGTTGGGTCGGCGTCGCTGGATCCCGTGCCGCGGCTGCGGTCGGTCGGCACGCCGGCATCCCCGTGTGGGTCGTCGCCGGCATCGGCCGTCTGCTCCCCGCGCGGATGTGGGAGGCGCTGTGCGGTCGGCTCGACCACGACATGCCGTGGGAGGCCGACGACGACGTCGTGCCGTCCGATCTCTGCGACGTGATCGTCGGCCCGCACGGTCCGGTGCCGCTCGCGGACGCGCTCCGCCGCATCGACTGCCCGGTCGCGCCCGAGCTCTACAAGTCGAGCACCTGACTAGGGTCGCCGGCCATGCCCTCCCGTCGCGACCTGATCAAGATGACGCCCGAGGAAGTCGACGCGTTCCTCCACGAGACCCACACGATGAACGTGGCGACGATCGGCCGCGATGGCACTCCTCATCTCGTGGCGATGTGGTACGGCTTCCTCGGCGACGCCCCCGCGTTCTGGACGTTCGGCAAGTCGCAGAAGATCAAGAACCTCGAGCGCGACCCGCGCATCACGTGCCTCGTCGAGGACGGCGACGAGTACTCGCAGCTCCGCGGCGTCGAGCTCGTCGGCACTGGCACGATCGTCACCGAGAAGGACGACATCGTCACGATCGGCCTCAGCACGTCGCAGCGGCACACCGGAGGCGATCCCGACGCAGCTCGGCCCTTCGTCGAGGCGCAGGCCGGCAAGCGCCTCGGTGTGCGGATCAACGTCGACAAGGTCGTGACGTGGGATCACCGCAAGCTCGAGGGTCGCTACTGAAGACGGACGCGGAGGCTGCAGCGGCCGAGCTCGGCGCTCACGATGTCGCGGTGGTGCTCGGATCGGGATGGTCCGCCGCACTCGAACGGCTCCCCGCAGCCGGGCGCGACCTGGCCGTCACCGAACTGCCCGGCTTCGCGCCGCCGACGGCCGAGGGGCATGCGGGCCGCGTGCTCTCGATCGCCGTCGGCAAACGCCGCGTGCTGGCCTTCGTCGGGCGACACCACCTTTACGAGCGCCGTGATGTGCGGGCGGTTGCGCACGCGGTGCGCACCGCTGCGGCCGCGGGCTGCACGGCGGTCATCCTCACCAACGCATGCGGCTCGATGGTCGACACGATGCTGCCCGGGCAGATCGTCCTCATCAGCGATCACATCAACATGACTGGCATCTCCCCGCTCGAAGGATCGCACTTCGTGGACCTCACCGACCTCTACTCGTCACGGTTGCGCGGGCTCTGCCGCACGATCGATCCCTCGCTGCCCGAAGGCGTCTACGTGGGCTACTGGGGACCGAACTACGAGACACCTGCCGAGATCCGCGCGTTTCGCGTCCTCGGCGGCGACCTCGTCGGCATGTCGACAGTGCTGGAAGCAATCGCCGCGCGCGCAGCGGGCATGGAGGTGCTCGGGCTGTCGCTCGTGACGAACCGTGCCGCGGGCCTGGGCGGCCCGCTCAACCACGAAGAGGTGCTCGAAGTCGGCCGCGCGTCTGGCGATCGTGCCGGCGCCCTCCTCGCCTCGCTGCTCGCCCATCCCGAAGTGGTGCGGGATCCGCCCTCCTAGGGCGGCTCAGGCAACAATTCGTCGGGACCCGCATTCGCGACCGTGGCAATGGTGCGGGATCCGCCCTCAGAGGGCGGCTGGCGCTCCAATTGGCGGGGTCCCGAAAGGAGCGAGCGCCTCAGCTCGGTTCGTTGAGCTCGATGCGGTTGCCGGAAGGATCGCGAAGGAACCCCTGACGACCCGCGCCGGGCACAACATTCGGGTCGACCCGGACGGTGCCACCGGCCGCGGTGATCGCGGCCACAGCCGCGTCGAGGTCGTCGACGCGCAGCGCATAGTGCTGACGAGGATCGGGCTGTGCGTCCGCCATCTCCATCAGATGGATCTGATGGTCGCCGGCCTGGAACCACGCGCCCGGGAAGCCGAAGTCGGGACGGTCGATCTGCTCGAAGCCCATGACGTCCGCGTAGAAGCGCACCGCGGGCTCGAGCTCTCGGACGCTGATCGCAACGTGGTGGAGCCCGGTCGTGTGCATGTCGCTATGGTCGCGCTCATGGGCGAGATGATCGAGTTCCCCAGCAACGGTGGCTCCTGCCCGGGCTACCTGGCCACCCCGGCGTCCGGCTCCGGTCCCGGCATCATCGTCATCCAAGAGTGGTGGGGCCTGGTCCCGCACATCAAGGACGTGGCTGATCGCTTCGCGGCCGAGGGGTTCGTCGCGCTGGCTCCCGACCTGTATCGCGGCAAGGCCGCAAGCGAGCCCGACGAAGCGGGCAAGTACATGATGGCGCTGAACATGGCGCAGGCGGGCAAGGACCTGAGCGGTGCCGTCGACGAGGTCGCGCAGCGCGGCACCGGCGGTGGCGTCGGAGTGGTCGGCTTCTGCATGGGCGGTGGGCTCACGCTCGTGCTCGCGTGCCAGCGTCCCGACAAGGTGAAGGCGGCGTGCCCGTTCTACGGCGTGATCCCGTGGCCCGAGGCGCAGCCCGATTGGGGCAAGCTCACCGCCGCGGTCGAGGGCCACTACGCGGAGAACGACGCCTTCGCCTCGCCCGAGCAGGTGGGCGAGCTCGAGGACAAGCTCAAGGCCCTCGGCAAGGACGTCGTGATGTACGTCTATCCGGGCGCTGACCACGCGTTCTTCAATGACACGCGTCCCGAGGTGTACGACGCGCCGGCGAGTCAGCTCGCGTTCTCGCGCACTGTCGCCCACCTCCGGGGTCATCTGCGCTGAATGCAGCCGGGCGCCGCGACCGCGCCCGGTACCGTGAGCAGGCGATGAGCGAGACCGTCCGCATCGGCATCCTCGGCTGTGGCAACGTCGGCGGTCCGCTGGTCGGGCTGATCGGCGAGCGATCGCGATCGATCGAATCCCGAACGGGCCTGCACCTCCAAGTCGCCCGCGTCGCCGTCCGCAACCTCTCCCGCGAGCGCGCGGTGCCGATCCACGAGGGTCTGCTCACCCGCGACGCGATGGAAGTCGTCGAAGACCCGACGATCGACCTCATCGTCGAGGTGATCGGCGGGATCGAGCCGGCGCGTGAGCTCATCCTCACGGCGCTGAAGCACGGCAAGCCGGTCGTCACGGCGAACAAAGAGCTGCTGGCGAATGTCGGTGCCGAGGTGTTCGGCGCGGCCGATGCCGCCGGGTGCGATCTGCTGTTCGAGGCTGCGGTCGCGGGCGGCATCCCGCTCGTGCGGGCGCTGCGCGAGTCGCTCGCGGGGGAGCCGGTGCGCCGCATCATGGGCATTGTCAACGGCACGACCAACTTCATCCTCAGTCGGATGACGGATGGAGGCGCTGGCTACGGCGAGGCCTTGGCGGAGGCCCAGAGCCTCGGGTACGCGGAGCGCGATCCGACCGCAGATGTCGAGGGATACGACGCCGGCGCGAAGGCGGCGATCATCGCGTCGATCGCCTTCGGTGTCCGCGTGATCGCGGGCGACGTCTACCACGAGGGCATCAGCCAGATCACCGGTGAGGACATCGCCGCAGCGACGCGTCTCGGCTATGTCGTGAAGCTGCTCGCGATCGCGGAGCGCTTCGACGACGGCGCCATCGCCGTGCGCGTGCATCCGGCGATGGTGCCCGTCGCGCATCCGCTCGCGAGCGTCCGCGACAGCTACAACGCGGTGTTCGTCGAAGGCGACGCCGTGGGCTCGCTGATGTTCTACGGACGCGGTGCCGGAGGGCGACCGACCGCGAGCGCGGTGCTCGGCGACGTCATCGACGCGGCGAGCAACCTCCGCAAGGGCACGCACGCCTCGATCGGGATGTTCGAGCGAGTTCGCATGTTGCCGATCGACGAGACGAGCGCGGAGTACTACATCCCGCTCGAAGTGGTCGATCGCCCCGGTGTGCTGCACGCGGTCACGGGCGCGTTCGCCGACCACGACGTCTCGATCCGCACCGCGGAGCAGGAAGGGCTCGGCGACGACGCTCGTCTCGTGTTCATCACGCACACCGCGCTCGAGGCCGACGTGCAGGCCACGCTCCACGACCTGCGCCACCTCGACGTCGTGAAGCAGGTCGGCGGGATCCTGCGCGTCGTCGGCACCGACTCATGAAGTACGTCAGCACTCGGGGGTCGGCGCCAGTCGTCGACTTCGCCGAGGCGATGGTCGGGGGTCTGGCCCCGGACGGCGGGCTGTATGTGCCCGACTCGTGGCCCTCGCTCCCCGCGATCGCTCCCGGCGCCGCGTATGCCGACGCCGCGACCGACGTCGTGTGGCCGTTCGTCGACGGCGTGACCCGCGAGGCCCTTGCCTCGATGTGCGCCGACGCATACGCGACCTTCCAGCACGCGGCCGTGTGCCCGCTCGTCGAGATCGAGCCGAACCTTTGGCTGCTCGAGCTGTTCCATGGCCCGACGCTCGCGTTCAAGGACGTCGCCCTTCAGCTGCTCGGACGTATGCTCGACGCCGAGCTGCAACACCGCGGCGAGCGCATCGCGCTCGTGGTCGCCACCTCCGGGGACACCGGCTCCGCGGCGATCGAGGCGTGCCGCGACCGCTCGAACGTCGACGTGTTCGTCCTGCACCCCGCGGGTCGCGTGTCCGAGGTGCAGCGCCGCCAGATGACGACGGTGCTCTCGCCGAACATCCACAACATCGCGCTCGAGGGCACCTTCGACGACTGCCAAGACATGGTGAAGGCGCTGTTCGCGGACCCGGCGTTCCGCGACGAGCAACGCCTCGGCGCGGTGAACTCGATCAACTGGGGACGCGTCGTCGCTCAGATCGTGTACTACGTGACGTCGGCACTCGCGCTCGGCGCGACCGAGACCCGTCCGGTGTCGTTCGCAGTGCCGACCGGCAACTTCGGCAACATCCTCTCGGGATGGGTCGCGCGCCACATGGGCCTGCCCGTCGCGCAGCTCGTCATCGGCTCGAACCGCAACGACATCCTCACGCGGCTCGTCGACACGGGCACGATGCAGATCGCCGAGGTCGTGCCGACGATGAGCCCGAGCATGGACATCCAGGTCTCCTCGAACTTCGAGCGGGTGCTGTTCGACCTCAACGGACGCGACGGCGGCATGACCGCCGAGCAGATGGGTGTGTTCCGCCAGTCCGGCCGCCTCGGGCTCGAGAGCGATCAGCTACGGGCACTGCGCGCCGAGTTCGCGGCGGCAAGCGTCGACGAGGCGGGCACGACCGCGCAGATCGCCGCGACGTACAAGGCGTCGGGCATCGTCCTCGATCCGCACACTGCCGTGGGCGTCGCGGCCGCGGCTCGGGTCGATCGCGATCGCGACATCCCACTCGTCGCGCTCGCGACTGCGCATCCCGCGAAGTTCCCCGACGCGGTCGAGCGCGCGATCGGGATGCGTCCCCCGTTGCCCGAGCCGCTCGCCGATCTGTTCGAGCGTCCCGAACGCTACGAGACCCTGCCGAACGACCTCGACGTGGTGAAGGCTGTGATCACCAACGGGGGGATCAGGAGTAGCGGGTGACGTAGCCGCGCTGGCGGAACTGCTCGAGCCTCGAGCGGACCCACCACAGCGACACGACCGCGAGCACGATCGCGCCGACTCCGGCGATCACGATCTCGTTCCAGGGGAGAGGGTCGCCGGCGACCACGGCGCGAGCGGCCGCGAACGCATGCGTCGTGGGCAGCACCCGGGCGATCGGCTGCAGCGGGCCGGGTAGCGCGCCGACGGCGTAGAAGGCACCCGACAGCGGCCAGAGCAGGAACGCAAGGGCCCAGGCCAGGACCTCTGCGCCGGGCCCGAACCGCAGCACGAGCCCGATCACGAACAGGGCGAGCACCCATCCCATGAACAGCAGGATGATCGCGCTCGGGACGAGCTGGAGCGCGATCGTCGTGACGTCGAACGCGTAGAAGAACAGCGCCGTGCAGCCCACGAAGACCATCCCGATCACGACCTTGCTGAGGCCGAACACCGCGGTACCGATCAGGTACTCGGTCTCGCGCAGCGGCGTGACCATGAGGTTCAGCAGGCTGCGCGACCAGGTCTCCTCGAGGAAGCCCGTCGAGAGCGCGAGGTTCGACGCGAAGAGGATGTGGAACAGGAGCAGCCCGGTGAGCACCGCGGGCACGGTCTTGTCGTCGCCCGGGGTGCTCTTCGCGAGCACCACCGCGAGCGACCCGAACAGGATCGAGTCGATCGCGGGCGCGGCGACGTCGAACCAGCGGTGGGGGCTGCGCTTGAACACGATCGCGTGACGCCGCGCGATCGCCTGCATGCGTCGCGTGTTGAGGCCGCTCATCGGCGCGGCTCCGTGGCGCGGTGCTCGGCGGCGACGTGCAGGAACATCTCCTCGAGTGACTCGTGGCCGTGCTCCGCGATGATCTCGTCGACGAGCCCGTCGGCGATCACGGTGCCCTGCGCGATGAACACGACGCGATCACACATGCGCTCGACCTCGAGCATGTCGTGGCTCGTCACGAGCAGCGCGGTGCCTTCATCTTCGGAGATCTCGCGCAGCCCCGTGCGCACGCGAAGCGCGACGTCAGGATCGAGCGACGCGGTCGGCTCGTCGAGCACGAGCAGCGCGGGATGGTGCAGCACCGACTTCACGATGCCGACGAGCGTGCGCTGGCCGGACGACAGCTCGTCCGCCTTCGCGTCCGCCAGATGCTGGATGCCGAACCGTGCGAGTCCTTCGTCGATCCGCGTGTCGATCTCGTCGAGGCCGTACAGGTCCGCGAACAAGCGCAACACCTCGTGCACCTTCATGCGCGATGGCAGCGGGAGGTATCCCGCCGCGAAGCCGACCCGCTCCATTGCCGTGCTGCGAGCACGGGGGAGCATGTGACCCGAGAGCTCGACCGTGCCTTGGTCGGGAGTGATGACCCCGACGAGCATGAGGAGGGTCGTCGTCTTTCCGGCGCCGTTCGGGCCGAGCAGCGCGACCCGTTCACCGGGCGCGACGGCGACGTCGATCCCGGCGACCGCCTGTGTCCCTCGGAACGACTTCGTCAACCCCTGCGCTCGGATGACGAGCTGCACGATTCGGCAGTCTCACGGATTCCTGAGAGTTCCGCGGGTCTTTACCGGCGAGGTAGCCGCGGGGACGCGGGCCGGTGTAGAGTGGTTTCGACCGGTTCTGCCGGTTTCCAGCCTCACCGGCTCGACCCTTCCTTCGGCGGAGCGTGGAGCGGTCGGTTGGAACTCTCCTGAAGCCTTTGGGGGCGGGCCTTCGCGACACCGTCGTGGCAGGTCGTCCGGGGGTGGTCCCTTCCAGCGCCACCTCGTCCACAGGCCCACCAGCTCCCCGGCGCCAACAAGTGAGATTGGCCCGGTTTCCCGAAATGAGGTGCCCATGAGCGTGGAGTCATCCGACGCTCTCGAACGCTCGGTGCTCGAAGGCAAAGACCGAGACGCCCTCCTGCGCATCGCGGAGGCGCTCGGCGTGAAGGCCGGGTCACGAGCGAAGAAGGCCGACATCGTCGACCGCATCCTCGAGCAGACCGGCGCTGCGTCCGGTGTCAGCTCGGCGTCCGGCGCTCCCGCCGCGCCCGCCAAGCCCGCGTCACGCGGCCGAGGCTCGAAGGCCTCGCCCGCCGCGACGACCGCTGAGGCTGAACCTGCGGTGAACGGTGAGGGACCAGCAGAAGAGCCGCGTGCGGAGTGGGAGATCGCCCTCGAAGCCGAGGGTGTCCCCGTCGAGAGCGCGACCTCGACATCGACCGAGACGCGGGAGAGCCGAGAAGGCACCCGCGATCGGGATCGTGACCGTGATCGCGACCGTCAGGGCGGCGGCGGCGGCGATCGCGACCGCCAGGGCGGCGACGGCCAGGGCGAACCCGGCAATCGCCGGCGCCGGCGTCGCGGCCGTGACCGTGATCGCGACCGTCAGGGCGGCGATCGTCAGGGCGGTGATCGTCAGGGTGGCGACCGTCAGGGTGGCGACCGCCAGGGTGGCGATCGTCAGGGCGCAGACCGTCAGGGTCAGGGCGACCGCGGCGAAGAGCAGCCGTTCACCGGCGAGCCGATCGAGGTCGCGGGGCTGCTCGACCTGCGCGATGAGGGCTATGGCTTCCTCCGCATCAACGGCTACCTGCCGAGCCGGGACGACGTGTACGTGAGCGTGAAGCAGGCGCGGCAGTTCGGCCTGCGCAAGGGCGATCACCTGACCGGTGCGAGCCGGCCCGCAGGTCGGAACGAGCGCAACCCCGCCCTGCTGCGCATCGACACGGTGAACGGTATGGATCCCGAGCGGGCGCGCCAGCGTCCTCGGTTCGAGGATCTCACGCCGCTGTTCCCCGACGAGAAGCTGCGACTCGAGGTCGAGGGCGACCCCAGCAACATGACCGCGCGGATCATCGACCTCATCTCGCCGATCGGGAAGGGCCAGCGCGGGCTCATCGTGTCGCCGCCGAAGGCGGGCAAGACCACGATCATCAAGCAGATCGCGCGATCGATCGAGACCAACAATCCCGAAGTGCATCTCATGGTGCTGCAGGTCGACGAGCGACCCGAAGAGGTCACCGACATGCGGCGCTGGGTGCAGGGCGAGGTCGTGGCATCGACGTTCGACCGGCCCTCTGACGAGCACACGACGGTGGCCGAGCTCGCGATCGAGCGGGCGAAGCGCATGGTCGAGGGCGGCGCGGACGTCGTCGTGATCCTCGACGGCATCACGCGACTCGCTCGTGCGTACAACCTCGCCGCGCCGGCGACCGGCCGCATCATGTCGGGCGGCATCGACACCGGCGCGCTGTATCCCCCGAAGAAGTTCTTCGGCGCCGCTCGCAACATCGAAGAGGGCGGCTCGCTCACGATCCTCGCGACCGCGCTCGTCGAGACCGGCTCGCGCATGGACGAGGTGATCTTCGAGGAGTTCAAGGGCACCGGCAACATGGAGCTGCGGCTCGACCGCAAGCTCTCCGAGCGCCGGATCTACCCGGCGATCGACGTCGACGCGTCCTCCACCCGCCACGAGGAGCTGCTGTTCCAGCGGAACCAGCTCCAGCAGGTCTGGAAGCTGCGTCGGGTGCTCTCGGGCCTCGGCGAGGGCGGCGGCGGCGCCGGTCTCGAGCTGCTGACCGACCGCATGAAGACGTTCAAGTCGAACGACGACTTCCTGGCCGAGATCGCCAAAGCACCGTCGATGTAGTGCGGGTGGCGAAGCCGCCCGCCGCCCCTACACTGGATCGTTCCCTGAACAAGCAACGGAGCGCGCGATGAAGGCCGACATCCATCCCAGCTACGAGGTCACCACCGTGCGGTGCTCGTGTGGCAACACCTTCACGACCCGGGCGACGGTCAAGGACCTCCACGTCGAGCTCTGCAACGAGTGCCATCCGTTCTTCACGGGCAAGCAGAAGCTCGTCGACTCGGGCGGTCGCGTCGAGCGGTTCGAGCGCCGCTACGGCAAGCGCAAGTCCTCGAAGAAGTAGTCGCCGGCGCCGTGGAGGCGCAGCAGCGCGAGGCCCTTTACGTCACCAAGCTGAGTGCCCTCGTCGGCGCGCCCGCAGAGGCGGTGCGCGGGGGTGCCGCCTCGGTTGTCGGGGGCACCGCGTGGTTCCTCGCCGAAGACCTCGGCACACGTGCGCTCGGGCCCGCGTTCGCGTGGGCCGATCAGCGCGGTGCGGACCGGCTCGAATTGATCGTTCCCACGGTCTCTGCCGGCGTGGTCGCGCGGCGGGCGGCGTTGTTCCAGGACGCGCCGCCCGTGTGGGTGGCCGACGGGCGGACGTTGGTGCCGGCTGAAGCGACGCCGCCGGTGTCGCCCGAGCCGATCGATCCCGAGCTCTCGCCGCTCGTCGATCTGATCGTCGGTGCCGGCGCCGATCCGGTCGTCGAGCACGGGGTACTCACCGGCGAGGTCGCGGGGCTCGAGGTGTTGCGTGCGGTTTTCCGATTCGTTCACCGGGGAGCCGAAGCTCGAGGTCGGCCTCGGGAACCACGATCGGGATGTGAACCAATTGGTCTTCGGCAATGTGCCGCCGGTCGAGGCGATCGTGAACGTGGTCGAAGGGGTTCGGGTTCATCGCGAACCGGGCGCTGCGCCGCACGCGTTGAATCGGATCGCCGCCGCCCGGCTGCTTCGTCATCGGCTGCTCGCAGATCCTTCCATGGTCGGAGCGCGGCGATCTCGTGGGTGCGCCGCCGCCGGTGCCAGAGGCTGATCGGAACGCACCCGCGCCCGCCGTCGCGATGGGTCACGACGAGGCCGACCAGCCGCTCGT
Organism: uncultured Acidimicrobiales bacterium; assembly: GCA_963708175.1. GTDB lineage: Bacteria > Actinomycetota > Acidimicrobiia > Acidimicrobiales > DATKAS01 > DATKAS01. Next base: position 162,814 of record CAVPSD010000005.1, on the reverse strand, counting down.
CGTCGTGTGCTCGGTCGGCATCGACCTCGACCTGGTGCCATTCGCGGCCGATGCCCGGCTCGCGCTGGATCCATCGGCCCGCTTGGTGTTGGCGATGGCGGAGCGCGATGTGCATTCGGTCACGCGTCGCATCGTCGACCGGCTGGTCGATTCGGCGGAGATCGTCGCGGTCTCCCCCTAGCCTTGTCGTCGTGCTCGAACGCCTCGCCGCTCTCGAGGACGAGTACGCAGCAGTCGAGTCCGAGCTGGCCGACCCTGCGGTGCTCGCCGATCCCGATCGGCTCCGGCGCGCCGGCGAAACGGCACAAGGAGCTCGGGGCGATCGTGTCCCGGTACCGCGAGTACCGCGGCCGACAGGACGATCTCGAGGCCGCGAGGGAGATGTTGGGCGAAGCGACCGGCGATGACCGCGAGGCGATGCGCGTCGAGGCCGCCGATGCGGAGGCCGATCTCGAGCGGTTGGAGGAAGAGCTGCGCGAGCTGCTGCTGCCCCGCGACCCGAACGACGAGAAGAACGTGATCGTCGAGATCCGCGGCGCGGAGGGTGGCGAGGAGGCCAACCTGTTCGCTCGCGACCTGTTCGCAATGTACGAGGGATTCGCGGCGCGCATGGGGTGGAAGCTCGAGGTCCTCGGCGCCGACGCGTCGGACATGGGCGGCTACAACGAGGTCACGTTCCTCCTCAAGGGTGATGGCGTGTGGAGCCGCATGAAGCACGAGGGCGGCCCGCACCGGGTGCAGCGGGTCCCGGTCACCGAGAGCCAGGGGCGCGTGCACACTTCGTCGGCGACCGTGACTGTCCTCCCCGAGGCCGAGGAGGTCGACGTCGAGATCGATCCCAACGACCTCGTCGTGGACGTCTACCGATCGTCCGGTCCCGGGGGGCAGTCAGTGAACACGACCGACTCCGCGGTGCGCGTCACCCACAAGCCCACTGGCCTCGTCGTCTCGATGCAGGACGAGAAGAGCCAGATCCAGAACCGTGCACGGGCGTTGCAGGTGCTGCGCTCGCGCCTGCTCAAGCTCGAGCAGGACAAGCAGGCTGCCGAGCTGAGCGATGCCCGCAAGAGCCAGGTCGGCGGCGGCGGACGCTCCGAGAAGATCCGCACGTACAACTTCAAGGAGAACCGCGTCACCGATCACCGCGTCGGGCTCACCCTGTACAAGCTCGACCGCGTCCTCGCCGGCGAGCTCGACGAGGTGATCGACGCACTGGTCGCCGACGAGCGCACCCGGCAGCTGGCAGGCACCGCTGGCTGAGGAGACGTCGTGGCTCGACCTCGTCGTCGACGCGACGCCGCGCTTGATGTCGCGCCGCGAGGCCCTGTGGATCGCGGAGCAGGCCTCGGGCGGCGATCTCGATGTGCGGCCGACGAAGGTCGCTGCAGCGCACTTCGAGCTGATGGTGTCGCGGCGCGCCGCGGGGGAGCCGCTGCAGTACGTCCTCGGGTCGTGGGGGTTTCGCGAGCTCGACCTGTGGGTCGACGCGCGGGTGTTGATCCCGAGGCCCGAGACCGAACAGGTCGTCGAGCATGCGCTCGCCGCGGCCCGCTCGCTCCTCGCGACCTGGAAGTGGGTGCGCATCGCGGACCTCGGAACGGGGTCGGGCGCGATCGCGCTGTCGCTCGTGCACGAGCTGCCTCTCAGTCGCGCCGAGGTCTGGGCGACCGACGCTTCGGAGGACGCGCTTGCGGTCACGCGAGCGAACCTTGCCGGTCTCGGGCGCCGCGGCGCAGCGGTGCGCATCACGCAGGGGGACTGGTTCGCCGCGCTGCCCGAGAGTGAGCGCGGCACGTTCGCGCTCATCGTGTCGAATCCGCCGTATGTCGCGAACGACGAGGTGCTCCCCCGCGAGGTCGCAGATTGGGAGCCCGCGTCCGGCCTGTACGCCGGGCCGACCGGCCTCGAAGCGATCGAGGTGATCGTGGCCGAGGCTCCCGGATGGCTCTGGCCCGACGGCATCCTCGTCCTCGAGATCGGCGAGACCCAAGGCGACGCCGTCACCGCCCTCGCCCGCGCCGCGGGCTTCACCGACATCGCCGTCCACCCCGACCTCGCCGGCAAACCCCGCACCCTCACGGCTCGCCGATCCTGACCGCGTCTCTGTCGCAAACTGCGCCAGATCTGGCGCAGGTCGCGACACAGACGTTTTGTGTTCCACCCCCTGGGCAGACTCGGGCGATGGTCCAGACAGACAAGGTGTTCGCGAGCCAGCTCGGGCTCGCGCACGTCAAGCAGATGACCGAGTCCCGCCGCACGCGCGTGCGACGAGTGGAGTCCGGGATGTGGGAGCAGGTCTATCGCGACGTCTTCCGCTCGACCGCGTTCGCCGAGACCCACGAGCAGCGGCTTCTCGCCGCCGCGCTCGCAGCCGGACCTGACGGCGCGATCTCGCATCGCGCGGCAACGACGTTCTGGGGCGTCGACCGCTTCGACACCCGCCTCGTCGAGCTCGCTGTGCCTGCACATCGCCACCCTCGTCTGCACGACGTCGTCCTGCACCGGATCGCCGACCTCGCACCAGCCGACATCACGATGGTCGGGCCCCTCCCGGTCACGACGCGAGCACGCACGTTGGTCGATCTCGGGGCGGTGAGCCGACCGTGGCTCCTCTCGCGAGCGTTGGAGCAATGGCTGCGCGAGGGCCACATCACGATCGCCGAGATCCGAACTTCGCTCGATGCGGTCGCGCGTCCGGGCCGTTCGGGCGCTGGCGTGCTCCGCGCCATCCTCGACAGCCGCGCTCTCGGCTTCGAGGCGAGCGACTCGCCGGCCGAGGTGGTGTTGGCCGAGGCGCTTCGCGCTCAGGGAGCGCCGCCCCCCGTGTACCACCACCAGATCCGAGTCGGACACGAAGTGTTCGAGGTCGACTTCGCGTATCCCGAGGTGATGCTCGCGATCGAGGTGGATGGCTACGGGCCGCACGTCGATCCTGACCAGCACGACGAGGACTGCCGTCGTCAGAACCTCATCACCGACGTCGGCTACCTCCTGAGGAGGTTCAGCGCGAGGCGCGTCTTCAGCCGTCCCCACCACGTCGCTGCTGAGATCGAACGCATCCGCAGGTCTCGAGTGGCCGCCGCCTGAGGTCTCTGTCGCGAACAGCGCCACATCTGGCGCACTTTGCGACAGAGAGCGATCCGGGCGGGGGGGGTGGGAGGGTCAGGCGACGGTGAGGCCGAAGGATTGGCGGAGGAAGGCGACCTGGAGGTGGAGGAGGTTCTCCGCGACGACCTCCTGGGGTGTCATGTGCGTGACGCCGGAGAGCGGCAGGACGTTGTGCGGGCGGCCGGCCTCGAGCAGCACGCGCGACAGCTGCAGCGTGTGTGCCGCGACCACGTTGTCGTCGGCGAGGCCGTGGATCAGGAGCAACGGCCGTCGCAGTGACTTCGCGACCCCGAGGAGGCTGCACCGGTCGTACACGTCGGCGTTCTCCTTCGGATCGCCGAGGTAGCGCTCGGTGTAGTGCGTGTCGTACAGCCGCCACTCGGTGACGGGCGCGCCGGCGACCGCGGCGTGGAAGACGTCGGGACGACGCAGCACCGCGAGCGCAGCGAGGTAGCCGCCGAACGACCAGCCCCGGATCGCGACCCGCTCGAGGTCCATCTCGGGATGGTCGGCCGCGACGAGCTGCAGCGCGTCGACCTGGTCGTCGAGCACCGGCCCGGCGAGGTCGAGGTGGACGGCCCGCTCCCACGCGCTGCCGCGCCCGGGCGTGCCGCGGCCGTCGATGACGAGCGACCGCGAAGCCCTGGTCGGCGAACCATTGCGCGCTGAGGAACGCGTTGCGCGCCTTCATCACGGTCTGATGGTGCGGACCGCCATACGGGTCGAGCAGCACGGGCAGCTTGCGCCCAGTCCTCACGGAACTGCGGGAGCAGCAACGCGCACCACAGCTTCCGCGGGCCGATGCACATGAGCTCGACGTCGGGCTCGACGAGCGGTCGTTCCGCCACCGTGCGGATGTCGCGGTCCTGCTTGCCCGGCTTCGACACCCACGTGCGCGGCCCCGTCGTCAGCGTCGAGCTGCGGACGACGAGCGTCCGCCCACCACCGCCGACCGCAGAGTGCACCCCCGGCTCCTCGGTGATGTTCGTGAGCTTGCCGTCGTAGCCGACTTGGATCACCTGCTGCTCGGTCGGTTCCTCGATGTTGCTCGCGAGGACGTACACGCCATCGTCTTCGACCGCGACGATCTCGCGCACCTGCAGATCGGACGGCGTGATCGCGACGCCGTCGACCAGCACCCGCCGCGCGCCCTCGCGATCTGCGGCCATCACGAGGCGCTCTCCGGCCCACGCGGGAGATCCGGGCACGACCTCGACCCACGCGTCGTCGTGGTCCTCTGCGACCACGCTCGTCGCGAGCGTCGTCGGATCCGCCGCGAGCACTTGTGTGGATCGCTGATCGCGTGACTGCACGAGGAATGTGAGTGGCTCGCCAGCGTTCCACTGCACGGACACCAAGTAGGGATAGGTGTCGCGATCCCATCCGAGGTACTTCGTCTCGCCGTCGAGGCCGATCACCGCGAGCACGACGTCGGCGTTCGCGGTGCCCGCCGCCGGGTAGGCGAGCTCGGTCGGCTCAGCCGACGGATCAGCCGGATCGGTGAGGTGCCACCGATCAACGTTCGTGATGTCCGACCCGGCACGCGGCAACACGATCGCCTTCGGGTGACCACCAGTACCCGCGCATGCGGTCCATCTCCTCGGCGGCGATGAACTCGGCCGATCCCCACGACACGTTCGGATCCGGGTCTTCGATGATGCGGGTCGTGCCGTCGAGATCGGCGATGCACAACGACCGGCCGGAGACGTATGCGACACGGGCGCCGTTCGGGTCGGGGCGAGGGTCGAACACGGCTCCCTCGGCCGGGATCTCGTGCGCTTCGCCGGTGAGCAGGCTCACCCTGAACAGGCGCCCGGCCAGGGCGAATGCGGCCATCTCGGCATCGGCGTCCGTTGCGAAAGCGACGATGCCCCCGGCCTGCTCGCGCATCCGCTCACGACGCGCCCGCTCCTGCTCGGGAAGGTCGAGGTCCGCGCTCGCGAGCAGATCGTCCGCGTCGACGACGTGGATCTCCTCGCCCGTGTCGACGTCGAACACCCAGAGCCCGTTCACGGGATCGTCGCCCGCGCCCGACCGCACGAACACGACGCGCTTGCCGTCGCGCGAGACAGCGAAGCTTCGGGGCTCGCCGAGGGTGAGGCGGCGAGTCCGGGCGTACTGACGCGGGAAGGTGTCGGCCATCGTCCGGCCTCGTCTACGGCTCCACGAGGATCTTGGCGTGGGCCTCGGGGCTGCCCAGGTCGGTGAACGCCTGCGGCACACCGTCGACCCCGACCGTGCCGGTGACGATCTCGGGATACCGGGTGTTTCCCTCGACCAGCGCGCCGAGGGCACCGGCGAACTCGGTCGGGTCGTACCCCAACACGAACTGGATGTTGAGCTCGCGCCCGATGCCGGCCATCGGACGGATCGTGTCGTCCTGCATGCAGACGCCCACCACGAGGATGCGCGCGTCACGCGGCGCCATCACCATCGCCTGGTCGATCATCCCGGGAACGCCAACAGCCTCGAAGATGACGAGCGGCTTCGCGCCATCCACCCGCCGCCACGCATCCATCGGACGCTCGACAGCAGGATCGACGACCTCGTGCGCGCCCATCTTCGCCGCGAGCGCGCGTCGAGCAGGGGAGAAGTCGGACGCGACGATCGGCTCGATGCCGCGCCGCGTCAACTCGTCGATGACGGCGAGACCGACGGGCCCGCATCCGAGCACGACGGCCGCGTCGCCTGCCGCGATCTTCGACTTCACAACCGCGTGGATGCCGACCGCGAGAGGCTCGGTGAGCGCCGCGTGACGGTGGCTGATGCCATTCGGCACCTTGATCGCGACCAGGTCGTTGAGGAGCATGCGCTCGCCGTATCCGCCGGGAAACGCGTTCGAGTAGCCAACGGCGTGCAGGCCTGCGCTGTCGAACGCGACCGGCATCGACACGACGACGTCTCCAGCCTTCACGTTCGAGCAGTCGGGGCCGACCTCGAGCACCTCGGCACAGAACTCGTGCCCCATCACCACGTCGAGCGCAGGGTTCATCCGCACCTGCTGCATCGGCTCGGGCGGCGCTTGCTTCTGCAGCTCTTCGCCCAAGGCCTGCATCGCAGCGCCGTGCTTGAGCATGTGGAGATCGGAGCCGCAGATCCCGCATGCGAGGGTGCGCACCAGCACCTGGCCTGCGGCCGGGACCGGGTCGGGGACGTCGCGCACCTCGAGCGTCCAATTGCGCATCGCTGCGGCTCGCATGGACTCCGACGCTACTGGCGCGGCGACGCTGCCCGACATGTCCGTCGTGAAGATCAACGCCATCGAGGTGCCGGAAGGGATGGGCGCCGAGCTCGAGAAGCGGTTCGGCGCCCGAGTCGGCGAGGTCGAGAAGATGCCTGGGTTCGAAGGTTTCGAGCTGCTGCGGCCCACGGGCGGCGAGACGCGGTACTTCGTGTACACCCGCTGGGCCACCGAGGAGGACTTCCAGAACTGGGTGTCGAGCTCGGCGTTCACCCGCGGCCACGCAGAAGCGGGCGCGCGGGAGGGTCGGCCGCCCGTCGCGCACGGCGCGTCGTTGCTCGAGTTCGAAGTGGTGATGCAGGCCTGACGCAGGCCTGCATCAGGCCGGGGTCATCTCGGCCTCGGCGCCGATGGTCACCTTCTGACCGACCCACTCGCCTTCGGTCAGAAGCGCCGCGACGCCGGGGTCGCGGCCGACCCCCCAAGTGCGTCGGCCGTCGGCCAACAGGCACGCGGCGAACGCAGCCTCGGGCACACCTTCGCGATCGTGCATCACGGTGTAGCCCTCGATGACGGCATCGCCCTGCCAATCGTCGGCGAGCTCGCGCCGCGGCAGCGCGTCGACCTCATCTTGCGGATGCGCGACGCGGAAGCCCTCGGATGGCGGTGTCGTCGAGTACACACCGAACGCGTGCTTTGTCACGTACCCGCCGTTTGCGCTCACGAAGCCGAACGCACCGGGCTCTTCGCGGAGCCGGAGTGCCATCGTCGCGATCGCATGCATCACATAGTTGTTCCACGGCCCGCCGGCGAAGCAGAGACCCCCGGTGACCGTGAGATCCCTCTCGAGACCGAAGCCGAGCTCTTCGGCGCCGATCTGGACTGCCGACGGAAAGCACGAGTAGAGGTCGACGTGCGCGAAGTCGTCGGCGCCCTTGTGCGCCAGGTCCATCGCCGCTCGCCCCGCGGTTCGAATCGCCGGTGAGGAGTGCAGGTCGGCGCGGTTCGACACGAAGTCGTGGTCGTGCGCGTCGGCGCCAGAGTGGATGAACACCCACCGATCTTCCGGCACGCCCATCTGGCGCGCTTTCTCGACCGAGCACAGGATCACTGCCGCGGACATGTCCACGTCGTTGTTCGAGTTCATGAGCTTCGGATAGGGGGTGCCGATCATCCGGTTCGAGGGTGACGGCGTCCGGATCTCCTCCGCCGACTTCACATCCCGCACCCACGCGTACGGGTTCGTCGACGCGACATCGCTGAAGCGCGCCCACATCTCGGAGGTGCGCACCTGATGAGCGTCGAACGACTCACCCCGATGCGCCCGGAGCGCGGTCTCGAACATCGGGTACACCATCACCGGCATCACGACGCCGCGCTCGAGCTCGTACGGATGGTTCATCCTCAAGTCCGACCCGAACACCCGTGTGGGTGTGACGTCGTCGTCTTGCTTCTCCCACGTGAGGACCGCGTCGGTGCGACGAGCTCGCATGCGGGTGCGCCACGTCTCTCCGCCTGCGAGCACCGCGCAGTCGAGACTGCCTGACAGGATCTCGCGAGCGGTCTCGTTGACGAGCGACTGCGGCGTGTTGCCTCCCGCGGTCGTGTAGACGGTCTCGGCCGGGTGGATCCCGAGACGGGCTGCGACGAGCGCCGCTGGATCGCGGTAACGCCACGACAGGAGCTGCACGATCCGGATCGACTGCGCGTGCGACAGCACGTTCCCGCCCCCGGAGTCGGCGCCCGCGGCGCGCACGGCCTCGGTGATCAGGTCGACCGGGCTGAGCGCGTCTTCGAGCCCCTCGGCCCGTTGAAGCTGCTGGCCGACGCCGACGATCACGGGGCTGCGGGGATCAAGAGCCATGGGCCGGACGATAGGCGTCGGTACACTCGCCGCGTGCCTTGGCCCTCGGATCGCGACGACGAGCTGTTCTCGATCATCGACCAAGAGGTCGAGCGGCAGAACACCACGCTGCAGCTGATCGCGTCCGAGAACTTCGCCTCACCCGCAGTGCTGGCTGCGAACGGGTCGGTGCTCACGAACAAGTACTCCGAGGGCTATCCGGGCAAGCGGTACTACGGAGGCAACCGGTTCATCGACGAGGCGGAGGAGCTCGCGCGCGAACGCGTGAGAGCCCTCTTCGGTGCCGAAGCCGCGAACGTCCAACCCCACTCGGGCGCCAATGCGAACATCGCCGCGTACATGGCACTGCTCGAGCTCGGAGACACTGTCATGGGGCTTCGCCTGGATCAGGGCGGCCACCTCACTCACGGCTCGCCGGTCAACGCGAGCGGCAAGCTGTTCCGCTTCGTTGCCTACGGGCTCACGCCTTCCGATGAGCGCATCGACCTCGACCAAGTGCGCGACCTCGCGCTGGCCGAGCGACCGAAGATGATCATCACAGGCGCGACCGCGTATCCACGGATCATCGACGCGCAGCCGTTCCGTGAGATCGCGGACGAAGTCGGCGCGTTGTTCCTCTTCGACGCCGCGCACATCGCAGGCCTCATCGCCGGGGGAGCGCATCCCTCGCCCGTGCCGTACTCCGACGTCGTGACGTTCACGACGCACAAGACGCTGCGCGGGCCGCGCGGTGGCTGCATCATCTCGAAGGCCGAGCACGGCACCGCGATCGACAAGGCCGTGTTTCCGGGCCTTCAGGGCGGTCCGCTCGAGCACGTGATCGCGGCGAAGGCGGTCGCGTTCCACGAGGCGTCGCATCCGACCTTCAGGGAGTACGCCGCGCAGATCGTGCGCAACGCGCAGGCGCTGGCCGCCGCGCTCGCGGCGGAGGGCTTCCGGCTCGTCTCCGGCGGCACGGACAACCATCTGATGCTGGTCGACCTGCGCACGTTCGACAGCGAGCTCACCGGCAAGATCGCTCAGGAGACTCTCGACCGCGCCGGCATCACGCTGAACAAGAACACGATCCCCGACGACCCGCGCTCGCCGTTCGTCACGAGCGGCGTGCGCATCGGCACCCCCGCGGTCACCACGCAGGGGATGAAAGAGCCGGAGATGGCGCAGATCGCGGAGCTCATCGCGCGGGCTCTTCGCCACCGCGAAGACGAGACCGAGCAAGCCGCGGTGCGGGGCGAGGTGAACGCGCTCTGCTCGAAGTTCGTCCCCTACCCTGCCTGAGCGGCCCGGGTTCGAACTCCGCGCCGACGTAGGCTGGCCGTTCGATGCCGGGCCTGGGCGCCTACCTCACGATCGGTGGTGTCGCGGCGGTCGCGACCTTCCTGCTCACGCCGATCGTGCGCGTCCTGTCGCTCAAGTTCGGTGCCGTGGTCGCGCCCGACGAACGGCGTGTCCACGATGTGCCGACGGCGACCCTCGGGGGCCTCGCGATGTTCGGCGCGTTCATGCTCGCCATGTTCGTCGCCTGGCGTCTCGACGCATTCCATCTCGTCTTCACGTCGTCGTCCGAGCCCCTCGGAGTCGTGCTCGGAGCGGCGATCATCTTCACGGTCGGGCTGCTGGACGACCTCTACGAGTGGAGCGCTCCGGCGAAAGCGTCCGGCATCGTCCTCGCCGGCGGCGTGATGTCGCTGCTTGGCATCACGATGTTCTACTTCCGCATCCCGTTCTTCGGGTTGGTCGTGCTGTCACCCGATCTCGCGCCACTCGTCACGGTCCTGTGGGTCGCGGGGATGGCGAATGCGGTCAACTTGATCGACGGCCTCGACGGCCTCGCGGCCGGAACGGTTGCCATTGCCGCGGGAGCGTTCTTCCTCTACGCACAGCGGCTCAACGACGCGGGACTGCTCGCGGAGGGCTCGATCTCCCCGATGGTGTCGGTGATCGTGCTCGGGATGTGCGTCGGGTTCTTACCCCACAACTTCCATCCCGCGCGCATCTTCATGGGTGACTGCGGCGCGCTGCTGCTCGGCCTCCTCATGGCCGCATCGACGATCGTCGTCGGCGGTCGCGCGAGTGAGCCGTTCAGCGGCCAGACCTACTTCTTCTTCGCTCCGCTGTTCATTCCGCTGTTCATCCTCGGCGTGCCGATCCTCGACACCGCGTTCGCGATCATCCGCCGCGCAACGCGGCGAGCGGGCGTCGCGACAGCGGACAAGGACCACCTCCACCACCGGCTCATGCGCCTCGGGCACGGGCACCGCCGCAGTGTCCTCATCCTCTGGACGTGGACTGCGATCCTCTCGGGCTTCGTGCTCTACCCGACCTTCGCCAAGGAGGGTGACGCGATCGTCCCGTTCGGCGTCCTGGCACTCGGCCTCGCGCTGTACATGCTCTTGCACCCGGGCGTCCGCCGAGCTCGCACCGACGACCACTGACCCGGCCGGTTCGCTGGGAGGCGGCTGCGCGGGAGGCTCCGCTAGCGTGCGCCGACCGGTCGCGGGCGTCGCAGGTGGGTTGCGCGCCCCGACGACTTCTGGTTAGATTGAGAAAACATTCACAAAGTGCCAGGACGGCACCGAGGCTTCGGTGTCGCCCACAAGTGTCAGCCAATGGCGACACCGGAAGAGACGGGAAACCCGTGGAGCATCGAGCGCGACGCGAGCTCAACAACGGATTCGGCGACGCGATGGCGAAGGCGGTCGAGCTGTCCCTGACGCCGGCGATCATGGGCGGTCTCGGATGGTTGCTCGATCGGTGGCTGGGCACGTGGCCCGTCTTCGCCCTCGTCTTCTTCACCTTCACGCTGGGCTACGTGGTCTGGAAGATGTTCGTGCGTTACGACCATGAGATGCGTGCCCACGAAGCGAAGCTGCCCGGTCGAGGCGGGTCGGGAGCGTCCACATGACCACTCCGGCTGAGCCCGTCTACCCGGCAGAGCCTGTCTACGCAGTGCCGCCGGTCGAGAAGGACCTTGCGCTGCACATGGCCAAGCGCGCGCTGCCGATCGCTCCGGTGATCATCCTGGTCGCCGGGTTGGTGCGCGGTGCCGACGGTGCATGGTCTGCGCTGCTCGCGATCGTGATCGTCGTGATCAACCTGCTCGTTGCTGCAGGAATGTTGACCTGGGCGGCCCGCATCTCGGCCAACATGCTCATGGCCGTCGCTCTCGGCGGCTTCCTCGTGCGGATGCTCGTCATCTCCGGCGTGGTGTGGGCCGTGCGTGACGAGCCCTGGGTCGACCTGAAGGTGCTGGCGGTCACGATCCTCGTCACCCAGCTCGGCCTGCTGGCTTGGGAGTGCCACTACGTGGCGACGTCCCTCACCCTTCCGAACCTCCAGCCCAAGGAGACGCTCGCCCCGTGACCCACGTCTTCGCGATCGACTTCCCGCCGATCAGTCACCTGATCGAGTGGCCGTCAGGACCGCTCGGCATCAACAAGGTCGTGGTCCTCATGTGGCTCTCGGTCTTGTTGGTGTTCGGCCTGATGTACGCAGGCAGCCGCAAGAAGGCACTCGTCCCCGTGGGCATCCAGAACCTCGCGGAGAGCGCGGTCGACTTCATCCACAACGGCATCATCCTCGAGACCATGGGTCCCGACGGCATGGGATACGCGCCGCTGCTGTTCACGATGTTCACGTTCATCTTCGCGTTGAACATCTGGGAGATCGTCCCGTTCGCACAGATGCCGGTGAACGCACGCATCGCACTTCCGCTGCTCCTCGCGCTCCTCGTCTGGTTCATCTACAACATCGTCGGCATCGTCAAGCAGGGTTTCTTCGGCTATTTCAAGAACGCGATGTTCCCGCCCGGCGTGCCGTGGCCCCTGTACATCCTCGTGTCGCCGATCGAGCTCGTGCAGATCATCATCGTGCGGCCGTTGTCGCAGTCAGTCCGACTCTTCGCCAACATGCTCGCCGGCCACCTGCTGCTCACGAGCTTCGCCATCATCACCGCCTCGCTGTGGAGCCTCTCGCTCCTCATCGTCATCTGGCCAGCGTCGCTCGCCCTGCTGGTCGCGCTCACGGCCTTCGAGGTGCTCGTGTCGTTCCTGCAGGCGTTCATCTTCACGATCCTCACCGCCGTGTACATCGGCGGGTCCATGCATCCCGACCACTGACACCACTGATAGAAGGAGACAACCCCGTGCTTCACGTCCTTGCGGAAACAGACCCAGGCGAAGTGGCCAAGGGCCTGACCGCCATCGGCCGCGGCATCGTCTACGGCGGCGCCGCGATCGGCCCCGGCATCGGCATCGGCCTCGTCGTGGCCAGCGCGATCACGGCGATGGCCCGGCAGCCCGAGTCGGCCGGCATGGTCCGAACGACGATGTTCTTGGGCATCGCCTTCACCGAGGCCCTCGCGCTGTTCGGCTTCGTCCTCGCGTTCATCATCTCGGGCTAGGAGGCCTTCGTGCGCACCCGAAAGCTGCTCGTCGCCATCCTCGTCGCGGCCCTCGGCGTCTTCGCGCTCGCCGGCTCGGCGTCCGCGGCGACTCACCCGCGCGAGCCGAAGGGCGAGGCGGAGGAGGAGTGCATCGCGAAGCTGGAAGCCGGCGGCGCGATCGACGACTGCCAGAAGGCTCCCAGCCCGATCAAGCCCGCGAACAACGAGCTGATCTGGGGCGCGATCTCCTTCGTCGTGCTGCTCCTTCTCATGTGGAAGTTCGCCTACCCCGGCCTGAAGAAGGGCATGCAGGCCCGTTCCGACCGCATCCGCAAGAGCGTGGAGGACGCGGACGCCGCCAAGGCGCAGGCCGAGACCGAGCTCGCGGAGTACCGCGCACAGCTCGCCGACGCGAAGAACGAGTCAGCTCGTATCATCGAAGAGGCACGGCAGCAGGCGGACGCGCTCAAGCGTGAGCGCGAGGCGGCCCTGCAGACCGAGCTCGCTTCGATGCGCGAGCGTGCCGCCTCCGACATCGAGGCTTCGAAGGCCCAGGCCGTCGCAGACCTGCGTGCCGAGGTCGCCCGCCTCGCCATCGGTGCGGCTGAGGTGGTCGTGCAGAAGAACCTCGATCCGGGCACTCAGACCCAGCTCGTCGAGAACTACATCAACCAGGTCGGGGCGAACGTGTGAGCACCCGAGACCGCATCGACGGCTACGCGACGGCGCTGTTCGAGGTCGCGCGGGCGGAGGGCTCACTCGACGAGGTCGAGGACGAGCTGTTCCGCTTCGCTCGCACCCTCGAGGGCAGCGACGAGCTGCGCAACGTCCTCGTCGACGAGGCCATCCCCGCGGCGCGCCGCGAAGGCATCGTCGAAGAGCTGTTGGGCGCCAAGGCGTCGCCGGTCACCACGTCACTGGTCAGCTTCGTGGTCGGGGCTGGCCGGGCGCGTGACCTGCCGGCGATCATCGACCAGCTCGTCGCGCGCGCGGCGGCAGAGAAGCAGCTGGCTGTCGCCGAGGTGCGCTCCGCGATCACGCTCACGCCCGATCAGGAAGCTCGACTCACCGAGGCGCTCAACAAGGCCACGGGCAAGAAGGTGCAGCTCCATGTGGTCGTGGACCCGTCGGTGATGGGCGGCCTCGTCGCATCAGTGGGCGACACGGTCATCGACGGCACGGTCAGAGAACGCCTCAACCAGCTGAAGTCACTGCTCTAAGGGACGGAGCCGTGGGAATGGGAAGGGAACCGCATGGCTGAGCTCACGATCAACACCAACGACATCGTCAGCGTGCTCCGCAAGCACCTCGAAGGCTTCGACCCCGCGGTCGAGACCAAGACGGTGGGACGCGTGCTCGAGGTCGGCGACGGCATCGCCTACGTCTCCGGGCTGCCGAAGGCCGGTGTGAACGAGCTGCTCGAGTTCGAGGACGGCACGCTCGGCCTCGCGCTCAACCTCGACGAGGAGTCGATCGGCGCGGTCGTCCTCGGCGCGGCCGAAGATGTGGAGGAAGGCCAGACAGTCAAGGCGACGGGCCGCATCCTCTCAGTGCCGGTCGGCGACGGCCTCCTCGGCCGCGTCGTCAACGCGCTGGGGGAGCCGATCGACGGTCGCGGTCCGATCGTCGACCCGATCGACCGCCGCCTCGAGATCCAGGCGCCGTCGATCATGGGTCGTAAGCCTGTGCACGAGCCGATGCAAACCGGCATCAAGGCCATCGACGCGATGACCCCGATCGGTCGTGGCCAGCGCGAGCTGATCATCGGCGACCGCAAGACCGGCAAGACCACGGTTGCGATCGACACGATCCTCAACCAGAAGGGCCAGGGGGTGAAGTGCATCTACGTCGCGATCGGCCAGAAGGGCTCGACCGTGGCGCAGACCGTCGCGACGCTCGAGGCCCGCGGGGCGATGGACTACACCGCGGTGGTCGTCGCGCCGGCCTCTGACCCTGCGCCGTTCAAGTACCTCGCCCCCTACGCCGGCTGTGCGATGGGCCAGCACTGGATGGAGCACGGTGAGCATGCGCTCGTCGTGTACGACGACCTCTCGAAGCAGGCCGAGGCCTATCGCCAGCTGTCGCTGCTGCTCCGTCGCCCGCCGGGCCGCGAGGCGTACCCCGGCGACGTCTTCTACCTCCACAGCCGTCTGCTCGAGCGCGCCGCCAAGCTGAATGACGAGCGGGGCGCCGGTTCGCTCACCGCACTACCGATCATCGAGACGAAGGGCGGTGATGTCTCCGCCTACATCCCGACGAACGTCATCTCGATCACAGACGGCCAGATCTACCTGATCGACGACCTCTTCAAGTCGGGTGTGCGGCCCGCCGTCGACGTCGGCATCTCGGTGTCACGGGTCGGTGGCAACGCGCAGATCAAGGCCATGAAGGCAGTGGCGGGCACGCTCAAGATCGACCTCGCGCAGTTCCGCGACCTGGAGGCGTTCGCGACGTTCGGTTCCGAGCTCGACGCGGTCTCGAAGGCGCAGCTCGAGCGGGGATACCGCCTCGTCGAGCTGCTCAAGCAGAACCTGAACTCGCCGATGCCGGTCGAGGAGCAAGTGGTCAGCATCTTCGCGGGCACCAACGGGTATCTCGATGACCTGCCGGTCACCGAGGTGAAGCGCTTCGAGCAGGAGCTGCTCGAGGTCTTCCACACCCGTCACGGGGCGATGCTCGAGGAGATCCGGTCGAAAGGCACGCTGCCCGACGGCGTGCGCGATGCGGTCACTTCCTTCAAGAACGACTTCGCCGTGCGCGGCGCGGATGCCGTGATCGCCGATCCGCTCGCCACCGATGCCGACGCGCTGGGTGAGGCCGAGTCCGACAAGACGTTGGCAACGGAGTAGTCCATGGCAGGTGGGCAGGAGCGCATCCTCAAGCGCCGCATCAAGACGGTCCAGGCGACCAAGAAGATCACGCGCGCCATGGAGCTCATCGCTGCCAGCCGCATCGCGAAGGCGCAGGAGCGCGTGCGCGCGGCCGTGCCCTACAGCGAGCAGATCACCGAGGTCGTGAAGGATCTCGCCGCCGCGGCGGGTGCCGAGGTTCGCAGCCCGCTGCTCGAGTCACGTCCGGAGGTCCGTCGTGAGGCGTTCCTCGTGCTCGTCGCCGACCGCGGCCTCTGCGGCGGCTACAACTCGTCGGTGCTGCGCGCCGCTGAGGGCGAGGTCAAGCGGATCGCTCTCGAAGGCAAGGAGTACGGCCTGGTCTCCGTCGGTCGCAAGGCCGAGTCGTACTTCCGCTTCCGGGGCTACCGCACCGACGCCTCGTTCTCGGGGTTCTCCGAGCGGCCGACTTATGCCGATGCGAAGGCGATCGCCACGACGGTGATGGGGATGTACGAGCGGGGCGAGATCGACCGGCTCGAGATCATCTACACCCGGTTCGTCAGCGCGGGCGTGCAAGAGGTGCTGCAGCGCCCGCTCATCCCGCTCGATCGCGCGGTCGTCGAAGGCGGCGACGCGAAGCCGACGGCAACCGATGACCACGTCGGTCCTCGGGCGTCATACGAGTTCGAGCCGTCCCCCGACGCGATCCTCGACAGCCTGCTGCCGCGCTACGTCGAAGCCCGCATCTACGCGGCACTCCTCAACGCGTCGGCGTCGGAGCAGGCCGCCCGTCAACGGGCCATGAAGGCCGCGACCGACAACGCCGAGGACCTCATCATCAACCTTTCGCGCATCATGAACCGCGCGCGTCAGGACGCGATCACCACCGAGATCATGGAGATCGTCGGCGGCGCGGAGGCCCTCAAAGGCGACCACGGCGAAGAACACCACGTGCACATCGACTTCGAAGTCCCGACCCCCAGCGTCTAACCCCTGCGTGTAGGAGCCCACCCTCATGACACTGACCGAGAACGAACCCAAGCTGAAGGATGGCCGGGTCGTCGCGATCGCCGGACCGGTCGTCGACGTCGAGTTTCCGCACGACGCGATCCCCGAGATCAACTTCGCCGTAGAGATGACGATCGAGGTCGATGGCCGCCCGGTCGTCGTCACCGCCGAGGTCGCGCAGCAGCTCGGGTTCGGTCGTGTGCGCGCCGTGTGCATGAAGCCGACCGACGGCCTCACCCGCGGCGCGGTGGTCACGAACACCGGGCGCGGCATCACCGTCCCGGTCGGCGACGGCGTGCTCGGCCACATCTTCAACGTCCTCGGGGAGCCCCTCGACATCGATGCATCCGAGCTCGGAGACCTCGAGCGCTGGGACATCCACCGGGATCCGCCGCCGTTCGACCAGCTCGAGCCCAGGGCGCAGATGTTCGAGACCGGCATCAAGGTCATCGACCTGCTCACGCCCTACCTGCAGGGCGGCAAGATCGGCCTGTTCGGCGGCGCCGGCGTCGGCAAGACGGTGCTCATCACCGAGATGATCAACCGCATCGCCAAGCAGCACGGTGGCGTGTCGGTGTTCGCTGGTGTGGGTGAGCGCACGCGTGAGGGCACCGACCTGCGGCTCGAGATGGCCGAGTCGGGCGTCATCGACAAGACCGCGCTGGTGTTCGGCCAGATGGACGAGCCGCCCGGCGTGCGCCTGCGCGTCGCGCTGTCCGCGCTGACCATGGCGGAGTACTTCCGCGACGTGAAGAACCAGGATGTGCTGCTCTTCGTCGACAACATCTTCCGCTTCGTGCAGGCCGGGTCAGAGGTGTCGACGCTGCTCGGCCGCATGCCGTCCGCTGTGGGTTACCAGCCGACGCTCGCCGACGAGATGGGCGAGCTGCAGGAGCGCATCACGTCGACCCGTGGCCGCTCGATCACGTCGCTGCAGGCCGTGTACGTGCCCGCGGACGACTACACCGACCCGGCACCGTTCACGACGTTCACCCACCTCGACGCCACGACCGAGCTCTCCCGTCAGATCGCGGCGCTCGGCATCTACCCCGCCGTGGACCCGCTCGCATCGTCGTCGACGCTGCTGCGCCCCGAGGTCGTCGGCGACCGCCACTACGACGTCGCGCGGCGGGTGCAGGAGGTGCTGCAGCGGTTCAAGGAGCTGCAGGACATCATCGCGATCCTCGGAATGGACGAGCTGTCGGAGGAGGACCGCGTCACCGTCAACCGCGCCCGCAAGATCCAGCGCTTCCTGTCGCAGCCGTTCTTCGTCGCCGAGGTGTTCACGTCGATCCCCGGCATCTACGTGCCGATTCAGGAGACCGTCGAGTCGTTCGAGGCGCTCGTGAACGGCGAGCTCGACGACATCCCCGAGCAGGCGTTCCTCAACGTCGGCAGCGTCGAGACGGTGCTGGCGAAGTCCAAGCAGCTGCAGGATCAAGCGTGACCCTTCACGTCGAGCTCGTCTCGCCCGAGCACGTGCTCTACAGCGGCGACGCGTCGATGGTCGTCGCGCGCACGTCCGGCGGCGGCGACATCGCGTTCCTCACCGGGCACGCGCCCTTCCTCGGCGTGCTCGAGCCCGGAGTCGTGCGCGGTGATCGAGGAAGAGGGCGGATCCGAGCTGCGGGTCGCGGTGTTCGGCGGGTTCGTCGAGGTCAACCATGACCGCATCTCGATCCTCAGCGATGCGGCCGAGCTCTCCACGTCGATCGACGTCGACGCCGTGCGCCGCACGCGGGAAGAGGCGGAGAACATCCTTCGCTCGGGACCGAACGACGAGGCCGAAGCCGTGGTGCGGATGGCCGACGTCCGGCTCGCCGCCGCGGGAGCACCGCCGGCCGCCGGCCATCACTGAGCCATCGGGACGGCTCAGGCAAGCCGAACGCGGACACCGTCGAAGGTCGGAGCGGAAGGTGCCCGCCGCACCTCCCGCTCTCGATCCCGCCACCATGAAGTGGTGCGAACGAGGGTGAGCATGCGCCGTTGGACGGAGCACGGCTGTAGCGCCGAGCACTCGCGGGGCATGACGTCGGTCACACCGCCTTCGCCCCATTGGCCCTGAGTCACACTGGCACGGTGCCGAAGCTCCGCCTCGCGTCCGCGCTGCTGATCACGGGACCGCTGTCGGACGAGATCGACGGCCTTCGACGGGCGTGCGGCGACAGCATGCTGGGCCGGGTCGACCCGCACGTCACGCTCGTCGAGCCGATCAACGTGCGCGAGGACGCACTTCCCGACATCGAGCGGCTGATGCGCGCCGCTGCCGCGGTGGTCGACGGGCCGCTCACCTTGACGCTCGGCCCCGCGCGCTCGTTTCATCCCGAGTCGCCGGTGCTCTATCTCGCGGTCGGAGGCGATCTTGACTCGCTCGTTGCCGTGCGTGCTGCGATGCGCACCGGGCCGTTCGCGAGGGAGGCCGCGTTCCCGTTCGTCCCGCACGTGACGATCGGGACCGACCTGTCGGAGGCCCGACTCGCTGCCGGCGTCGAGGCGTTGGGCGGCTACGCGGTCACCGTGACGCTCACGCACCTGCAGGTCCTGCAGGAGCATCGTGACCCCGACGAGGTGCGGCGATGGCGTCCGATCGCGGATGCGGCAATCGGTGGTCGCGTGGTGTCGGGGCGCGGCGGCATCGAGCTCGAGATCACCGAGTCGATCGGGGCGGCGTTCACGTTGACTGCTCGCCACGATGGCGCGCCCGTGGGCGGGCTGCGGGGGTGGGTCGACGGGGCGGTCGCGCGGCTCGGTTGGCTGCAGGTCGCCGAGGGGGCGCGTGGGTTGGGAGTCGGGCGAGGGCTGCTCGCGGCCTTCGAGAAGCTCGCCAGGGATCGTGGCGCGACGAGCCTCGTGACGTCGACTGCCGACGGTGTGGTCGACTTCTTGCGCTCTCGCGGCTGGCACGACGAAGGAGATGCGATGGTGCGTGACCTATGAACGAGCATCCGTGGAAGACGGCGCTGGTCACCGGCGCGTCCAGCGGCATCGGGGAGTCGATGGCGCGTCAGCTCGCGGCCGCCGGCGTTCGGGTCGTCGCGGTGGCCCGGCGCGTCGATCGGTTGGAGGCGTTGGAGGCGGAGATGCCGTCCGGCACGATCGAGGTGCTGGCGGCCGACCTCACGAAGGAGAAGCAGCTCGCGACGGTCGCAGACCGAGGCCGCGACGTCGACCTCCTCGTGAACAACGCGGGCTTCGGCACGTCCGGACGCTTCGCTGACTCCGATCCGAAGCGGGTACGACGCGAGATCCAGCTCAACGTGCTTGCCCTCGTCTCGCTGACGCGCGCTGCGCTCGACGGCATGGTGGTGAGGGACCGCGGCTGGGTCTGCAACGTGTCGTCGATCGCGGGCTTCCAGCCCGCACCGAACCTCGCCGTCTACGCGGCGACCAAGGCGTTCGTCACGACGTTCACCGAAGGGCTGCACGAGGAGCTGCGCGGCACTGGGGTCTCCGCGACCGTGTTGTGCCCTGGGCTCACGCGCACCGAGTTCCAGTCGGTGAGCAACACCACCGGCCAGACTCGTGAGCTCCCCGACTTCGCGTGGATGACCGCCGACGAGGTCGCGGCGATCGGCCTCGCCGACACGGCTGCGCGTCGCGCGGTCTCGGTACCAGGTGGGGCGAACAAGGCGTTCGTCGCGACGACGGGCGTCCTTCCTCGCGGCCTCGTCCGCCGGATGGCGGGGCTCGTCCAGTCCCCACGCTGACCCCACCGGGCATTGGCGCGCACGCCGCCCCAGAGGGGCGGCTGCCGCGCCACTTGGGCCGGGGGAATCGGGTAGGTGGGGATGTGGCGCGCTGCACGCCCTTGAGGGGCGGCTGCCGCGCCAATTGGTGGCGAGGGGACGGGCGCGCTGACGGGGCCGGGCGTCAGAAGTACTCCACGCCGGCGAGCTGGCGGAGCTTGTCCATCTTGTGACGGGCCTTGATCTCGCGCACGGTGCCCGACTTCGACCGCATCACGAGCGAATGGGTGGTCGCGCCGCCGGCGTCGTAGTGGACGCCTTTGAGCAGGTCACCGTCGGTGACACCGGTGGCGGCGAAGAAGCAGTTGTCGCCGCTCACCAGGTCGTCGAGGGCGAGGATCACGTCGAGGTCGAAGCCGGCGTCGAGGGCCGCCCGGCGCTCCTCGTCGTTGCGCGGCCACAGCTTCCCGTAAAGCGCGCCGCCCATGCACTTGAGCGCGCAGGCGGCGAGCACGCCCTCGGGTGAGCCGCCGACGCCGAAGAGGATGTCGGCGCCGGTGTCGGGCCACGCGGTCGACATCGCGCCCGCGACGTCGCCGTCCTGGATGAGCCGTACGCGCGCGCCGGCGGCGCGCACCTCGCGGATGAGGTCTGCATGACGATCGCGATCGAGAATCACTGCGGTGATGTCGCGCACCGACTCGCCCTTTGCCTTCGCCACGGCCTCGAGGTTCGCCTTCGGGGGCGCGAGCGGATCGATCACTCCGGCGGCTTCCGCGCCGACGGCGAGCTTCTCCATGTACACGCAGGGGCCCGGGTTGAACATGGTGCCGCGCTCGCTCACACCGATGACGGCGAGCGCGTTGCCGCGTCCCTGCGCGGTCGGTGTCGTGCCTTCGAGCGGATCGACGGCGATGTCGGTCAACGGCGGGCTGCCGTCGCCGATGCGTTCGCCGTTGTAGAGCATCGGCGCTTCGTCCTTCTCTCCTTCACCGATGACGACGATGCCGTCCATGGGCACGGTGGGCAGCACCGTGCGCATTGCGGCGACGGCAGCGCCGTCGGCGCCGTTCTTGTCGCCTCGTCCCATCCAGCGTGACGCGGCCATCGCGGCCGCTTCTGTGACCCGCACGAGCTCCATCGCGAGGTTGCGGTCGGGGGTCTGTGGTGTGGCCTCCACGAGCCGACAACGTACCGGGTAGCGTCCGCGTGGTGGCACCTCGGGTGACGGCCGCGATGTGTGCGTACGGGCGCACGCTTGCTGAGCCTCGGCTGTCGCCTGACGGATCGCTCGTCGCGTTCGTCACGACCGTCTCTGGGCGTGGGCAGCTCGTGATCGTCCCGTCGACCGGTGGCGCGGAGGTCGTCGTGACGTCCGAACCCGCGCCGCGACCGTCGGCTTCGTACGGAGGCGGGGCGTTCGATTGGCTGCCCGATGGTCGCGGGCTCGTCTACGCGGCGGTCGACGGTGGCCTGTGGCTCACATCGGTCGACGGAGGCCCGCCGCGCTGCGTCCTCGCCTCGCAGCCGGCGGGGCCCGCCTCGGCACCCGCGGTCGCGCCAGACGGCACGAGGGTCGCGTGTGTGATCGACAACCACTTCGTCGCGGTCGCCTCGCTGGCCGACGACGGATCGTGGCCCGTCCGCATCTCGGGAGAGGTTGACTTCTGCTTCGATCCGGCGTTCACGACGGACTCGGAGTGGGTCGCCTGGCACCAGTGGCGTGTGCCCGACATGCCGTGGGACACGAGCGAGATCGCGGCCCGTCGCGCCGATGGCACCGGCGACATCGAGCTGCCGTTCTCGGCGCTCGACGCGCAGGCCCAGCAGGTGCGGTTCGGTTCGGGCGGTCAGCTCGCGGGGTTCCTCACCGACGTCGACGGCTTCCTCAACCTCTGGACCTTCGACCGGGACTTCAACTCGAAGCCCGTCGTGGCGGAGGCGTTCGAGCACGGCGATCCGTCTTGGGGCCCAGGCCAGCGGTCGTTCGCCTGGTCGCCGGACGGCACCAAGATCGCGTTCAACCGCAACGAGGGCGGCTTCGGGCGCCTGTGTGTCACCGACGTCGCGACCGGTGCCATGGAGGAGGTCGCGAGGGGAGTGCACGGGGCGCTGAGCTGGCAGGGCGACCGCTTGGCGGCGCTGCGCAGCGGCGCTCGCACACCGACGGAGATCGTCGTCTACGACGACCGATGGCAACGCGTGCAGATCGCCCGCGGCCCGGTTGCGGGGTTCGAGCTGGCGGATCTCGTAGAGCCCGAGCTCGTCGAGTGGGACGGGGACGACGGGGGCGTGGTGCACGGGCGCCTGTACCGACCGACGTCGTCGGCGACGGGTGAGGATCCTCCGCCGCTGATCTGCTCGATCCACGGCGGACCGAGCTCCCAGAGCGCGGCGATGTTCAATGCGCGGTGGGCGTTCTGGCTCGACCGTGGATGGGCGGTGCTCGTGCCCGACCACCGCGGCTCGACCGGTCACGGTCGCGCGTTCCTGCAAGCGATGCGCGGGCGCTGGGGTGACCTCGACACTTCGGATGTCGCGGCTGGGCTTCGCGCCGCCGCGACGCGCGGCTGGGCCGACCCGAAGCGGATGGTCGTGATGGGCGGCTCCGCGGGTGGCTTCACGGTCTTGAACGTCCTCGCGCATCATCCCGATCTCTCCGCGGCTGGCGTCGACCTGTTCGGGGTCGCCGACCTCCTGGAGCTCGATGAGACCACACACCGCTTCGAGAAGCACTACCTCCACTCCATCGTCGGCCCTTTGCCCGCCGCGGTCGATGCGTATCGCTCCCGTTCGCCGTTGTCGGCCGTCGACGAGATCACCGCGCCACTGCTGATCCTCCAGGGCGACGCCGACGTCGTGGTCCCCCCGGCGCAGTCGCAGACGATCGCGGACAGGCTGCGGGCGCTCGGCCGCACGGTCGAGCTGCATCTCTATGAGGGCGAAGGGCACGGCTGGGCGCGCCCCGAGACGGTGGTCGACGAGCTCGACCGCACGGAGGACTTCCTCCGTCGCCACGTGCTGAGGTGGCGGGCATGAGCTCGCGTGTCTGCCCGGCGTGCGGCGCGCAATACCTCGCGTGGGTCACCCGATGTGCGGACTGTGGCGTCGCGCTGATCGACGCGGGACCGTCCGTGCTCGACCTGCCCGATGACGACCAGCTCGTCTACGAGCTCGGCGAATGGGCGCCGGCACGACGCACCCTGCTCGAGTCGATGCTCGGCGCCGATGGCATCGCCCATGCGTGGGAGGCCTCGGACCTCGTGGTGCACGTCGACGATGAGGCGCGCGTCGACGCCTTGGTCGAGGCGATCGAACACGGTGGCGTCGCAACCGCAACGACGTCCGAGGAGGCTGGGCTGGAAGGCGATCAGCTCGTCTACGAGCTCGACGAGTGGAGCGCTGCCGACCGCCAGCGTCTCGCCGAGGAGCTCACCGCGGGGGGTGTGCCGTTCGTGTGGGACGCGTCCGACGCGCTCGTCGTGTCGGCCGACGACGAGGATGCGATCGAAGCGATCCTCGACGCGATCGAGTATCCCGACGCGCTCGAGGTGGCGCTCGAGGGGACGGGCGACAACGACGAGGCCGCGCAGGACGCCCTCTCCGAGCTGTTCCTCGCGTCGGACCGCCTGATGCACGATCCTTCGGATGAGGACGGCATGAACGGCCTTTTGAAGACGGTGGAGGTCGCCTCCGAGGTCGGCGTGCCGTACGGCCTCGCGCCGGCCACGTGGAAGGCGGTGGTCGAGCACGCGACCGAGCTGCGCGATGGCCTCACGGCCTCGGACGACGAGCTGATCGTCGAGCGGGCGACGGCTCTGCGCTCGCTGCTTCGCCCCTACGTGTGAGCGGCGGTTCGTGAACGGCTGCGCCGGTTGACCGTTCTTGCCGAGCTGGTCATCTGGCATTCACGACCGTTCTCGCCGACTCGGCGCATCGCCCTCGGCGACGCGACCTTGCCGACCGATCCGCCGCCGGGCTTCGGCGGGATCCTTCTCGGTGCGGTCGTCGCCGCGCACATCGACGACCTCGACCCTGAGCTGTTTCCCGATCTGCATCGCCTTGTCACCGACGTCGAACGCGGCCAGCGGATCGTGCAGCCGCGACTGCGCCATCGGTTCCAGACGGATCGGATCGGGCTCTCGAGCAGCCGTCACCGACTCGTCGGGGTCGGGGAGGGCATCGACTTCGAGTTCGAGACAAAGGGTTCGGCGGCGCAGCAGGTGCTCGGAGCGGTGTACGCGGCTGCGACCGTGCCGCTGTCGGCGCGCCATTCCGTCGCGACGGCGCTGCACAAGGCGATGCGGTGGAACGGGCCGCTCGGCCCGTCGTTCGTGAGCTATCTGTCGGGCGCGGGTGGAGCGCGAGCGTGGTCGGCGCGCGCGTTCGCCGATCCGGTCGCGTGGGCGCTCGAGATCCTCGGCCTCTCCGGACCGACTCCACCACGCCAGCAAGTGGTCGCCAGCTTCCGGGCCCGGCTGCGCGAGGTTCATCCCGATCACGGCGGCTCGGCGGACGACGCGGGGCAGCGCATCCTCGACCTCACCGAGGCGCGAAGGATCCTGCTCGGATGAGTGCCGGCGCCCTCCTGCTCTTCCCGGGCGCCGGGAGCAGCCGCACCCATCACTCGCTTGTCGCGATCGAGCAGGCCGTCGCTCCGCTTCCCGTCGTGCGCGCGGACTTCCCGTATCGCAAGGCCGGGCGCTCCGCGCCGGATCGGCCGCCGGTGCTGCTCGCGACGGTCCGAGACGAAGCCGAGCGACTCGTCGCCGACGCGCACGTCCGCGCGAACCGGCTCGTGCTCGGCGGACGATCGATGGGTGGACGCATCTGCTCGATGGCCGTCGCCGACGGATTGCCCGCCGCGGGGCTCGTCCTCATCTCCTATCCGCTGCATCCGCCCGGCAAGCCGGACCAGCTCCGCGTCGAGCATCTCCCGCGCATCGAGGTGCCCTGCCTGTTCATCTCAGGCACGGGCGACCCCTTCGGCACGCCGGAGGAGCTCGAGCGCGCGACGGCGACGATTCGTGGACCGGTCGAGCACGTGTGGATCGACGGAGGCCGCCACGAGCTGAAGGGCAAGGACGCGGAGATCGCGGGTGTCGTCGATCGCTGGCTGAAGGGCCTCAAGGGGTCGAAGGGACCGCGTCCTCGGGGTTGATCTCTTCGAGCTCGCGGTGCGCGGTCTCGGGATAGAGCGTGAGGACGAGCATGCACACGATCAGGGGGCCGATGGCGAGCAGCGCCATCCCGGGTGCGAACCGATCCCACCGATCCGACATCGCGCCCGCCGCGACGAGGCCGATTCCGCTGCCTATGAGCGCGAGGACAGTGATGGCCGCGTTCGCGCGGCCACGCAAGGACGTCGGGAAGAGCTCAGCGCTGTAGACGCCGAGAGCGGGCACCGCCGCGGCGCCGACGATCGCACCGATCGTCGAGGCGACCCAGAGCGCCCAACCGCTCGCGAAGAAGAACCACACCGTGCAGACCGTGCCGCCGAAAAGAGCGATCGAGCCGACGATCCTTCGACCTCGCGTGTCGGCGAGGCGCCCACCGGCGATGATCCCGATCCCTCCGGGGGTGTTCGTGAGCAGCGTGAGCAGAGAGATGCGACTCGCGGAGAACCCCCGCTCGTTCTTCAGGTAGCGGTTCTGGAACGCGGACGCGGGTGCGACGAAGAGATTCAGCAACATTCCCGACGCGGCCAGCAGCCAGAACCGTCCGGCATGGCCCGAGAAGCCTGCGGCGGCGTGCGGCGCCTCGTAGCGGCGGCTCTCATGGAGACGGCGGGCCACCCCGGGCACGAGGAACAGGCCGAGCAGGGGGACGACGTAGACGAGCCGCCATCCTCGGATGCCGAGGTCGGCGAGCGGGAGGGAGATGACACACGCGCCCGCCCCGAGCGCGGTCGCCATCGCAAGAAGGCTGATCGCGTACGCGCGCGAACCCGCGGGCATCTCCTCCACCGCGACGACGGCGACGAGGATGCCGAGGGCCATCGCGAGCGGGCGTGCGATCGTCTGCGACACCGTGAGCCACGCAAGCGACGGTGCGATCGCGCCCGTCGCCCCGACGATCGGCCCCGCGACGGCGAGGGCGAGGATCAGACGGCGGCGGCCCTGGCGGTCGGCCATCCCTCCGATCACCAGCGCGAGCACGACGCCGCAGCGGACGATCGCGAGTGAGACTCCCTGCGCGCGATCGCTCGAACCGAACTCGTCGGCGGCAAATGCGATCGTCTGGGTGAGGAGCGTGTTGAGGTAGCCGACGATCACCGCGACCGCGCACAGCACCCCGAGCGCGGTGGATCCGCGTGGGTCGAGCCGTTCGGGCGGCGCCCACCACGGCATGCCTCGAGTGCCGTGATCGCGGAGCGCTCGGCGTGTGAGTGGCGCGAAGAGGAACCCGAAGTAGGGGACCGCGAGCGTGTACTCGATTGTCTCGACCGTGACGGCGCCCTCGCGTTCGACGTCGCGGCGGTATGCGGTGAAGGGCCCACCGTCGGCCCCGAACGAGCCGTCGGGTTCACGCACCTCGTGGACGACGTCATCGCGCGGCTCGAGCAGCCCTATCGGCGGGTCGGCGAAGCGGTTGACGATGCGGGCCACCGGCTTCGGTGCTCCTCAGCATGGGGCTTGTGGCAAGGGGCTGCCGACGGGCGTCGAGCATACTGACGCCATGGATCGAGTCCTGGTGCGGCCCAACGGGCCTCTCACCGGCGAGGTCGTGATCTCAGGAGCGAAGAACTCCGCGCTGCTGCTGATGGCCGCCACCCTCCTCGCGCCCGGCGAGCACGTGCTCACCAACGTTCCCCGTATCGCCGACGTCGCCACGATGGCCGAGCTGCTCGGCGCGATCGGCGTCGAGTGTGAGCGGGACGGCACGACGATCGCGTTGCGTACGCCGGCCGAGCTGCATCCCGAAGCGCCGTACCACCTCGTCGAGCGGATGCGCGCGTCGATCGGTGTGCTCGGTCCGTTGCTCGCGCGCTGCGGGCAGGTGCGCGTCGCCTTGCCCGGAGGCGACGACTTCGGCTCGCGCCCGATCGACATGCATCTGTCCGGCCTCGAGGCGCTCGGCGCGACCTTCGAGCTCGAGCACGGCTACGTCCGCGGTTACGCCGACGGTCTGCGAGGCGCGCCTGTGACGCTCGAGTTCCCGAGCGTCGGCGCGACCGAGAACATCCTCATGGCGGCCGCGCTGGCGAAGGGCGTGACCGTCCTCGACAACGCGGCGCGCGAGCCCGAGATCACCGACCTGGCAGACCTCCTGAACGCGATGGGTGCGCACATCGAGGGTGCGGGCACGTCGACGATCGAAGTCGAAGGTGTCGAGGGGCTCACCGCGGCGAAGCACGAGACGATCCCCGACCGTGTCGAAGCCGCGACGTACCTCGCCGCGGTCGCGGTCACCGGCGGAGAGGCACTGCTGCGCAACGCCCGCGCCGACCACATGGAGATGTACCTCCGCAAGCTCGCCGACATGGGCGTGACCGTTACTCCCACGCTCGAGGGGGTGTGGGCGCACGGGCCGTCGCGGTTGCGTTCGGTCGACGTCTCCACCCTCCCGTATCCCGGGGTCGCCACCGACTACAAGCCGTTGTTCACGGTGATGCTCGCCATCGCGGACGGCGTGGGCATCGTCACTGAGAACCTCTTCGCCGGACGGTTTCGGTATGTCGACGAGCTCGCCCGGATGGGAGCCGACGTCCGCACCGACGCCCACCACGCGGTCGTGCGCGGCCGGACGCGGTCTGTCGGGTGCCCCTGTCCGGGCCCCTGACATCCGGGCCGGTGCCGCCCTCGTCGTCGCGGGCCTCGTCGCGGAGGGCGAGACGGAGGTGTCCGGGGTCGAGCACATCGACCGTGGCTACGAGGACTTCGTCGGCAAGCTCGTCGCCCTCGGCGCCGACGTCGAACGCCGATCTGACTGACGCCGGCACGGGGGAACATCTGGGCCAGCCGGGCGGTTTGTCACACTGTCAGTTCTGTCTTTCTGAAAGGTTCGCGCGTGCGTCAGCAGGTCGAACAGACGATCGAGGCCATCCGTCCGGCCCTCCAGGCCGACGGCGGCGACATGTTCCTGCGCGACGTCGACGAGGAGACCGGCGTCGTGACTGTCAGCCTCCTCGGAGCGTGTGGCACCTGCCCGGCGAGCACGGCAACCCTCAAGGCCGGCATCGAGCGCATCATGAAAGACCGCGTCGAGGGCGTCACCGCCGTCGTCGCGAGTAGCACCGAGATCCCCGACCCGACTCGTTAGGGTGCGGGCGCCGTGCGCCACCGAGATCCTGCCGACCTCCTCGACGCTGCCCGAAATGGTGATCGTGGCGCGCTCGCCCGGCTCCTGTCGCTCGTCGAGCAAGGTGGGGAGGGCGCCCGCGACGTCGGCCGGCTCGCGTACCCGCTCGGCGGCCAGGCCTACACGGTCGGGCTCACCGGCGCGCCGGGTGCGGGCAAGTCGACGCTCACGAGCCAGCTGATCGCGCTGCTGCGAGCGGCGGACACCGAGGTCGCAGTGCTCGCCATCGATCCGTCGTCGCCGTTCACCGGTGGCGCGATCCTCGGCGACCGCGTGCGGATGCAGGACCACGCCACCGACCCCGGCGTCTTCATCCGCTCGATGGCGACGCGCGGCCATCTCGGTGGGCTCGCGCTCGCGGCGCCGGAGGCGATCCGGCTGCTCGATGCGGTCGGCAAGCCGTGGGTGCTCGTCGAGACCGTCGGCGTCGGTCAGGTCGAGGTCGAGATCGCGGGCGAGGCCGACACGACCGTGGTCGTCGTGAACCCCGGTTGGGGTGACGCCGTGCAGGCGAACAAGGCGGGCCTGCTGGAGATCGCCGACGTGTTCGTCATCAACAAGGCCGACCGCCCAGGGGTCGCCGAGACGCGGTCGCGACCTCGAGCAGATGCTCGACCTCTCTGCGTTGATCGGCTGGCGGCCACCGATCGTCGCGGCCGTCGCGTCCCGAGACGAGGGAACGGCAGGATCTGTGGGACGCCGTCCTCGACCACCGCGCGCACCTCGTCGACAGCGGGCAGCTCGAGAAGCGACGCGAGCGGCGGCTGGCTCACGAGCTCGAGGAGATCGTCGTGCGCCGGCTGGAGCAGCGAGCGCGTGCGCTGCTGAAGGGCACGACCTACGAGGAGCTGTACGCCGACGTGCTCGCCCGGCGCACCGACCCGTGGTCGGCCGCCGAGCGGTTGCTCGACGCGCTCGACTGATCCCTCGCTACTGTCCGCCCGATGGCCGACGAACAGGAACTGGTCCACCTCGAGCGGCGCGACGATGGGGTCGCAGTCGTCACGCTCGACAACCCGAAGGTCAACGCGCTCTCCTTCGCATTGCTCACGCAGCTGAAGGCCGCCGCCGAGGCGCTGCACGCGGATCCTCCCGGTGCCGTCGTGATCACCGGCGGGGACAGGATCTTCGCCGCCGGCGCCGACATCTCCGAGTTCGGCGGGCCGCACGAGGCGGCGGTCATCGGCGGGCACTTCGTGTCGACGCTCGACTCCATCGCGGCCGATCCCGCGGATGGTGATCGCGGCCGTGTCCGGCTACGCGCTCGGCGGCGGATGCGAGTTCGCGCTCGCCTGCGACTACGGATCGTCTCGGAGCGGGCGATGTTCGGTCAGCCCGAGATCCTCCTCGGCATCATCCCCGGCGGCGGCGGCACGCAGCGGCTGGCCCGCCTCGTCGGCGCTTCGCGAGCCAAGGACATCATCCTCACCGGCCGCCAAGTCGAGGCGGAAGAAGCGCTGCGCATCGGGCTCGCCGACGAGGTCGTCGCTCCGGAGGAGCTCCACGACCGTGCGTTGGCGCTGCGCAGCCGAGGTCGGTCGCGGTGCCGTCGCCGCGCAGGCGCTCGCCAAGCAGGCGATCGACGAGGGTCTCGACTTGGCGCTTTCCGACGGCTTGCAGCTCGAGCAGGAGAACTTCGTCGAGGTGTTCCGCACCGAGGATCGCAGATCGGGGTGAAGTCGTTCCTCGAGAGCGGCCCCGGCAAGGCCAGGTTCACCGGACGCTGAGAGGGGAAGCAATGCCCTACGGAGAAGTCAACGGCCAGCGCATCTACTACGAGGACTCAGGCGGAGACGGTCCTGCGGTGATCCTCGCCCATGGCTTCCTCATGGATCACGAGATGTTCGCTCCGCAGGTGGCCGAGCTGGCGCCCGAGTTCCGGGTCATCACGTGGGACGAGCGTGGCTTCGGCCTCACCGATTTCGACGGCAAGCCGTTCACCTACTGGGACTCGGCGGCTGACTGCCTCGGGCTCCTGTCGCACCTCGGCATCGACCAAGCCGTCGTGGGCGGCATGAGCCAGGGTGGCTTCCTCTCGATGCGGGCCGCCCTCACCGCGCCCGAACGGGTGAAGGCTCTCGTGCTGCTCGACACACAGTCGGGCAAGGAACCCGAGGAGGTGCTCGAGGGTTACCGCGGGATGCAGGCGATGTGGCTTTCCGAAGGCCCAGTCGACGAGCTCACCGGCCCGATCGCAGACCTGATCATCGCCGACCCCGATGAGAACCCGAAGTGGGTCGCGAAGTGGAAGGCGCGGCCCAAGGAGACGTTCCTCGAGCCGTCGAACACGCTCTTCGACCGCGACGACATCACGGATCGACTCGGCGAGATCACCTGCCCGGCGTTCATCGCGCACGGCACGGCCGACACGGCCATCTCGATGGAGCAGGCCAAGCAGCTCCGCGACGCCCTTCCCAACTGCGTGATGTTCGTCGAGGTCGAAGGCGGCGCCCACGCAGCGAACCTGACCCACCCCGATCAGGTCAACCCACCCCTGCTCGAGTTCCTCCGCAAGTACGCCTGAACCCGAATCTCGGTGATTCTCACGCGCGTGGAGTGAGAAACACCAAGAAAAGCGGCTAGGCCCAGACGAGGCGGCCCAGCTCGACGGGTTGGGCGAGGTCGGGATGGAAGGGGAGCACGCGGACGGTGAACCCGTAGCGGCCCGCGGCACTGCACGAGAGCTCACCGCGATAGCGGGCTTCGTCGCCGTCGCCCTCGACCAGTGTCATCGGGACGAGCACCGGATTGACGATCTCGTCGCCCTGTCCGACAGGGCCATGCGCGAGCTGCACGCTCACGTCGCTCGGGTTCAGGTCGCCGAGCTCGATCGTCGCGTTGACGACGCGCACGGCGCCGAGGTCGGCGGCGCTGCCGTCGGTGTCGACCTCGATCACGCGGACGCCTGACCAGGACTGCGCGATGCGTGCCTTCCACGTCACGAGAGCCTTCGCGGCCGCATGGTCGTGTGCCTGAATGCGCGACGCGTCCGCGGCGGTCGGTTCGTACAGCTGGGTCACGTAATCGCGCACCATCCGGGCCGCGGTGACCTGCGGGCACAGCGTGCGGAGCGACGCCTTCATCCGGCGGGTCCACCCTCGGGGCGTCGGGCCCTCGATCCGCTGGTAGTAGAGCGGGACGATCTGGTGCTCGAGCAGCTCGAAGAGGCTGTTCGCCTCGACCTCGTCGCGCCGCGCGACGTCGACCTCGCTCTCGGCTGACGTGATCGCCCAGCCGTTCGTTCCGTCGAACGACTCGTCCCACCAGCCATCGAGGATCGAGCAGTTGAGCGCTCCGTTCATCGCGGCCTTCATCCCGCTCGTGCCGCACGCCTCCTGGGGTCGGCGCGGGTTGTTGAGCCACACGTCGCATCCTTGGTACATGGAGCGGGCGAGCGTGATGTCATAGTCGTCGACGAACACGAACCGATGGCGCACCGACGGGTCGCCGGCGAAGTGGATGAGGTCTCGGATGAGTGCCTTGCCCAGGTCGTCGGCAGGATGCGCCTTTCCCGCGAAGACGAACTGCACGGGATCCGTCGACAGCAGCAGGCGGCGCAGCCGGTCGGGCTGTGACAGAAGGAGGGTCGCCCGCTTGTAGGTCGCGAACCGACGAGCGAAACCGATCGTGAGCGCCTTCGGATCGAGGACCGTGTCGCACCACTCGACCTCGGACGCGGACAGCCCGCGCAGTGCCGCGGCTGCGGAGGCGGTCACGGACGTGGCGCGCGAGACGCCCCCGACGGTGCTCACGCGCTCGCCAGAGCTCGTCGTCGCTCGCATCCTCGATTCGCTCCCACTCGCCGGCCGAGGCCTCCGCCCACCCCGGGCTGACGTAGCGGCTGAAGAGATCCGCGAACTCGGGCGCGGTCCACGTGGGCGCATGCACGCCGTTCGTGATCGATGTGATCGGCGTCTCCGCGACGGGGACGTCCGGCCAGAGCCCAGAGAACATGTGGCGGCTCACGTCGCCGTGCAGCTTCGCGACCCCGTTGAGCGAGCGGCGAGCCGCAGTGCCCATCACCGCCATGTTGAACCGCTCGTCGTTCGGCTCGTCGTCGCGGTGGCCGAGCGCGAGCAGGTCGTCGCAGCGTGACGCCGCACTCCTTCGCCCAGGATGCGAGAAGTAACGCTCCATCAGCGACTGCGGGAAGCGGTCGATGCCTGCGGGCACGGGCGTGTGGGTCGTGAAGAGCGACGACGCCCGCACGGCCTCGATCGCCTCGAGGAACGACAGGCCCTCTTTGGTCATCAGACGGTGCATGCGCTCGAGGCCGAGGAACCCTGCATGGCCCTCGTTCGTGTGGAACACCTGCACGTCGAGGCCGAGCGCCTCGAGCATGCGCACGCCGCCCATGCCGAGGAGGATCTCCTGTTGCAACCGGTGCTCGACGTCGCCGCCGTAGAGGCGGTCGGTGACCTCGCGCATGTCGGGTTCGTTGTCGTCGATGTCGGAGTCGAGGAGGTAGAGCGGTGTACGGCCGACGTCCGCTCGCCACACCTGCGCGTGCAAGGCGCGTCCGGCGAGCTCGACGCTCGACCGCGCATGCCCTCGCACAAGGTGAGCGCCATCGCGTACGGGTCGAGGTTCGGGTACCGCTCCTGCTGCCAACCGTCGTGGGAAAGGCTCTGGCGGAAGTAGCCGTGCCGGTAGAAGAGCCCGACACCGACGAGCGGGACTCCGAGATCGCTCGACGCCTTCAGATGGTCACCCGCGAGGACGCCCAAGCCGCCCGAGTACTGCGGAAGGGCCTCGGCTGATCCCGAACTCAGGGGAGAAGTAGCCGACCAGCTCCAGCGGAGACGGGCCGCGGAGCTGGAACCAGCGGTCGTTGGTCAGGTACCGGGAAAGCTCGTCCGCAGTGTCGGAGAGGAAGCGGACGAACCCCGCGTCTTCGGTGAGCCCGTGAGGCGCGCCGGGTCCACCGCACCGATGACGGCGACGGGGTCCCGTCGCGTCGCCTCCCAAAGCTCGGGATCGACCCAACGGAACAGGTCACGCGTCTCTTGATCCCACGACCAGCGCAGGTTGAGCGCGAGCGTGGCGAGAGGAGCGAGCGACTCGGGCAGGCGAGCCCGAACGGTGAAGCTCCGCAGTGCCTTCACGAGGCCTTGATCCTCTTTCCCTTCCTCTTCGCCGGCTGAGTCGTCGACTGGGCCCCAGCCTCTTCGTAGACCTGGAGCGTCGACGCAGCGATCGCATCCCACGAGTACCGCGTCGCCACGAGGGCGGTGCCTGCGGCCTGGCACTTCTCGACCAGGTCAGGCTCGGTGAGCATGCGATCGAACGCGGCCGCGAGCGCGTCGGCGTTGCCCGGCGGGAAGAGCAGTCCGGCGTCGGTGCCGATCAGGACCTCGCGGAGGCCGCCGCTCTCGGCCGCGATGAGGGGCGCGCCCGCCGACAGCGCCTCGAGGGCAACGATGCCGAAGGGTTCGTAGAGCGAAGGGATGACCGCACAGGTCGCCTCGTTCAAGAGCCGCACCAGCTCCTCGTCGCTGACGAATCCCGCGAACTGGACCGACTGCTCGACGCCGAGGCCCCGTGCCACGCCGCGGAGCTCCTCTGAGTAAGTGCCCCGCCCGACGAGGACGCAACGCAGCGTCGGCCACTTCGGGACGAGTCGCGCGACCGCAGCGACCAGCGTCTGGAATCCCTTCTCGTACTCGAGTCGTCCCCACGAGACGATGAGCGGCGCCTCGGGCCCCGCCCGTGTCACACCCGACGTGGCGGAACCGTGACGGCTCGACTCCGTTCGGAACCATCACGATCTTGTCCCGCGGCAGCTGGAAGGAGCGGACGACCTCTTCGACCATGAAGCCCGAGCAGCAGATGACGCGCTGGGCCTCGTAGGTGAGCCACCACTCCGACGCGTTGATCGCCTCGGACGTCGAGCTCGTGAGGTGCCCTTGGTGCCGGCCGAGCTCGGTGGCGTGCACCGTCGCGACGAGGGGCACGTCATACGCCTCGCGCAACGTGTCACCCGCCCACGCGCCGAGCCAGTCGTGGGCGTGCACGACGTCGGCCTGCCAGGGCAGCGAGCGCGCTGCCGAGCTGAGCGACCTGATGGTTGCCGGAGATCACCTGTGCGAGCGGGTTGTCGTTCGGCACCCAGGGCAGATCGACGTGGGCACGAAGCACGCGCACGCCCTCGGTGACGGAGTCGTCCGGGGCGTACGGGTGGGCGCAGCGTGAAGACCACGACTTCGTGTCCGGCTCTCGCCATCGCGGTGGCGAGACCGTGCACATGGGCCGCGAGACCGCCGACCACCAGCGGCGGGTACTCCCAGCTGACCAACGCGACGCGCATGAACGTCCGACCTTACCCGGGCGTCGTGGGATGCTTCGGGGGTGGTTCGAGACCCGGATGTTGCGCACGAGCTGGCGCGAGTCGCGGCCGGTGCGCACCGCACTCCTCATGACGTGCTCGGCCCGCACCGAGTGGAGGGGGGATGGATCGTTCGGCTGTGGCGCCCCGGAGCGGAGGAGTGCACGCTTCGCACCGGTGCCGGGAATCCCGTGGCCACGAGGCGTGTACACGACTCGGGGGTGTTCGCGGCCGAGCTCGCCTCGGACCCGGGGGCGTACCAGATCGAGGTCGTGTATCCCGGCGGCTGGACCGCGCTCGTCGACGATCCGTATCGGTTCTGGCCCACGCTCGGCGACGTCGACCTCCACCTGATCGGCGAGGGCCGCCACCGCCGCCTCTGGGACGTGCTCGGAGCGCACGCGCGCCGCCACGAAGGCGTCGACGGCACGGCGTTCGCGGTGTGGGCGCCGAACGCTCGCTCGGTGCGCGTCGTCGGTGACTGGAACTGCTGGGACGGTCGCGCGCATCCGATGCGCCTGCTGCGGGTGTCGGGAGTGTGGGAGCTGTTCGTTCCCGGCGCGGCGGTCGGCAGCACTACAAGTTCGAGATGAACGGCTCCGACCGGCCGAGTCTGCGGCTGAAGGCCGACCCGATGGCCGGCGCGGCCGAGCTGCCCGCCGGGCACCGCGAGCGTCGTCACGACGTCACAGCACGCGTGGGGCGACGACGAGTGGATGGCGAACGACGTCAGCGCGACGATCCCGTGCGACGCCCGCTCCGCGTCTACGAGGTGCACCTCGGCTCGTGGCGGCCAGGGCCTCGGCTACCGCGAGAGCTGGCCCGTGAGCTCGCCGACCACGTCGTCGATCTCGGCTTCACCCACGTCGAGCTGCTGCCCGTCGCCGAGCACCCGTTCGGCGGGTCGTGGGGCTACCAGGTCGTCGAGCTACTACGCGCCGACTGCTCGCTACGGGACGCCCGACGACTTCCGCTGGTTCGTCGACCACCTCCACCAACGAGGCATCGGCGTGATCGTCGACTGGGTGCCGGCCCACTTCCCGCGCGACGACTGGGCCCTCGCCCGCTTCGACGGCACCGCCCTCTACGAGCACCTCGACCCCCGGCTCGGCGAGCACCCCGACTGGGGCACGTTCGTCTTCAACTACGGCCGCAACGAGGTCCGCAACTTCCTCGTCGCCAACGCGCTGTACTGGCTCGACGAGTTCCACGTCGACGGGCTGCGCGTCGATGCGGTCGCGTCGATGCTGTATCTCGACTACTCGCGTGAGCCCGGGCAGTGGGTGCCGAACGAGCGCGGCGGCCGCGAGAACCTCGACGCGCTGCAGTTCGTCCGGGATCTGAACGACCGTTGCACGCCGAGCATCCGGGTGTGCTGACGATCGCCGAGGAGTCGACGTCCTGGCCGGCGGTCACCGCGCCGGTCGCACCACGGCGGCCTCGGTTTCACCCACAAGTGGAACATGGGGTGGATGCACGACACGCTCGACTACCTGCGCCACGATCCCGTGCACCGCAAACACCATCACCGCGACCTCACGTTCGGCTTGCTCTACGCGTTCACCGAGAACTTCGTGCTGCCGCTGTCGCACGACGAGGTCGTGCACGGCAAGGGTCCGCTCCTCGACAAGATGGCGGGCGACGAGTGGCAGAAGCTTCGCCAACCTCCGCGGCGCTCTACGGATGGATGTGGGCCTACCCAGGCCGCCAGCTGCTCTTCATGGGTGAGCGAGATCGCGCAGAGCACGCGAGTGGCACCACGACCGAAGCCTCGACTGGTACTTGCTCGACTGGCCGCCCCATGCGGGTGTGCGCGACCTGGTGCGCGAGCTCAACCTCGCGCTGATGAACGAGCCGGCATTGTGGGAGCTGGACCGCGAACCCGCCGGGTTCCGATGGCTCGACGCCGACGACGCCGAGCACAGCATCTACGGCTTTGTGCGCTTCTCCCGTGACGGGTGCCGCGCGGTCGCGTGCATCGCGAACTTCACCCCTGTGCCGCGCGAGGGCTACCGGATCGGCCTGCCGTACCCGGGATCGTGGCGCACGCTGCTCGACACGAACGCGACGTGGTTCTGGGGGACTGGGTACGGCGGCACACCCGGCTTCGAGACCGAGGCTGTGCCGTGGCACGGTTACGCCGACTCTGCGGTGGTCACGTTGCCCCCGCTCAGCGTCGTCTGGTTCGCCGGCGCGGCGGAGGCTGCCGGATCATGAGCGACCGGCGGCTCGTGATCCACGGCCACTTCTACCAACCGCCACGCGAGAACCCGTGGACGGAGACCGTGCCCGTCGAGCCGTCGGCCGCGCCGGCGCACGACTGGAACGAGCGCATCACCGAGGAGTCGTATCGACCGAACACGTTCGCCCGGGTGCTCGACGACCACGGTTCGTTGGTCGCGCTCGTCGACAACTACCGGCTGATGTCGTTCAACGTCGGACCGACATTGCTCGCGTGGCTCGAGGTGCACCAACCCGAGGTGTACGGCGCGATGGTGCACGCCGACCGCGATGGCAGAGGCGCGATGGCGCAGGGCTACAGCCACCTCATCCTCCCGCTCGCGAACCGCCGGGACATCACGACGCAGGTGCGTTGGGGCCTCGCCGACTTCGCGCACCGCTTCGGTCGCCTCGCCCAGGGGATGTGGCTGCCCGAGACCGCGGTCAACGACGAGGTGCTCGCCGTGCTCGCCGAGGAGGGGGTCGGGTTCACGATCCTCGCGCCCGGTCAGGCGAGACGAGTGCGGCCTCTCGGTGCACCCGACGACGCGTGGACATCCGTCGAGGACGGGTCGATCGATACGCGCCGCGTCTATCGCTGGTGCCATCCGAGCGGCGATGGCCGCGGCGTGACGATCGTGATCTACGACGGCCCGCTTTCGCACGACGTGGCCTTCGCGCTCGGCACCCTGTCGAGCGGGACGCTCGTCGATCGGGCCGAGCGCCTTCTCGACGACGCGGGCGACCGCGGGATCGTGTGCATCGCGACCGACGGTGAGACGTTCGGTCACCACCACCGGTGGGGCGAGCGCGCGGTCGCCTACGCACTCGCCGTCGAGGCACCGCGACGTGGTCTCGCGACTGGCGGGCTCGCTGAGCACGCGCTCGGGAGGTCGCCGGAGTGGGAAGTGGAGATCCGCGAGAGCGCGTGGTCGTGCGCGCATGGTGTCGCGCGATGGAACGAGGATTGCGGCTGCCACACGGGCGGGGGGCCCGGTTGGAACCAGCGTTGGCGCGCGCCGCTCCGAGCCACGTTCGATCGCATCCGCGACCACGGCATCGAGGTCTTCGATCGGCGCGGTGGCGAGGTGCTGGTCGACCCATGGGCGGCGCGCGACGCCTACGTCGAGGTCGTCCTCGGAGCCGTGTCGATCGAGGAGTTCACGGCGCGATGGGTACGCGGAGAGTCACCCGACGTGATGGTCACCGCGCTCACGCTTCTCGAAGCGCAGCGCCACGCGATGCTCATGTACACGTCGTGCGGCTGGTTCTTCAACGACATCGCCGGCCTCGAGACCATCCAGGTGATGCGCTACGCGGCGCGGGCCCGCGACCTCCTTGCCGAGCTCGGCGAGGCACCGAACCTCGACGAGGTCCTCGGGCTGCTCGACGCGGCCGTGAGCAACGACCCCACTGAGGGGACGGGGCGCGACGTCTGGCACCGCCACGTCGATCCGTCGCGCGTTCGACGCATCACGAGTCGTCGCGCACCTCGCCATGATCGACCTCCTCGAACGCAGCGACCCACCCGCAGCACTCGGTTGCTACGACGTGCTCGTGCAGCGGCACGACCGGGGCGACCGCGGCTCGGTGGAGATGTCCGCCGGGCGCGTCGAGCTCCGCCACCGCCGCACCCACCGGCGCCACGAGCATGTCTACGCGGCGCTGCGCATCGGCGCGCTCGAGATCGCGGGGCGACGCGTCCCTCGGGGGGCGACGCCGCGGCAGACGATGCGGCGCTCGCCGAGTTCGCAAGGGCGTTTCGTGACGGCGAGCGGGTGTCCGGGCTCGTGCGCCGGATGGTGGACGACGTCGCGCCCTCCCACCGCGGAGGTGAGGAGTTCGGCCTCGAGTCCGCGTTGCCGGACGCTGCCGATCAGGTGCTGCGCTCGACGGCCCAGGCTCTGACTGATCGTTTCGAGATGGCGTTCGAACGGCTGGTCACCGATGCCAACGACACGTTCGAGGCGTTGGCCGTCGCCGGATATCCGCTTCCTCCCGAGCTGAAGCTGCCCGTGCAGATGGCATCGGCCCGGCGGCTCGAGGCTGACCTCGTCGCGCTCGCTCGCGCCCACTCGGCCCTCACCTATCGGTCGGCGCACGACGTCGCCGAGCAGGCGCGGGTGCACGGGCTCAGCCTCATGACTCCCGATGTCGCCGTCGCGCTGCGCGACGCGACGCTGCGCGCGGTCTCGACCGCGATCGATGAGCGTCATGTCACGGCCGTCGAGGCCGCGATCTCGATGGTGCGGCTGGCGATGCTCCTCGATCCTCGGTTCGACCTCAGCCGCGCTCAGGACGAGGTGTACTTCGCGCTCGTCGGCGGGAGCGAGGAGACCAAGAGCATTCTCCGTCCTCTCGGTGTCGTGCTCGGTCTCGCGGTGGACGCCCTCGGCATCCCGGGCGTCGCGCAGTAGCGTCCCCCGCCGTGCAGCCCGCTGACATCGCTCGCGTGGTCGCGCCCGCCGAGCCGAGGCTCTCCCCTGACGGCGCATGGGTCGCGTTCACGGTCATGACCCCGGATCTCGAGGAGAACCGCGCAAAGTCGCAGATCTGGCTCGCGCCGACCGACGCGTCGGCCCCGGCGCACCCGTTCAGCGCCGGTGCAGACCGCGACGCCCATGCCCGCTGGTCTCCAGACGGCGGTTTCCTCGCCTTCACCAGCCATCGCGAGGAGCAAGGGTCCCAGCTGCTCGTCGCCCCGGTCGCGATGGGTGGCGAGGTGCGCACGCTCGTCAAGCTCCCCGAGGAGATCGAAGCCCTCGAGTGGTCGCCCGACGGCGCATCGATCGCGTTCATCGCGCGTCTCCGGGACGAGGCGCAGTACGGCCCGTCGCGCGATGCGGATCGTCCCGCGCGCCGCATCCGTCACCTGGGGTGGAAGTACGACGGTGCGGGCTGGATCGTCGACCGTCCTCGATCGCTCTTCGTCGTCGCCGCGGACGGCCTGAGCCCGCACCGCGTGCTCCTCACCGGAGGGCACGACGTCGCTCCTTCTCTTTCGTGGGCGCCCGACAGCGCCTCGATCGTCGTCGGGCACCCCGGGCACGAGACTGCCGATGTCGATCGCATCGTCGACCTGTGGCGCGTCCCGCTCGACGAGGGCGAGACCGCACGACTCACGCCGGGCACGCACGCGTGGTCGCAGCCGACCTACTCGCCCGAGGGCGACCGCGTTGCTGCGTATCGCAACACGCCGCGAGATCCGGTGCGGAACGCCGAGCTGTTGTTGCTCGACGTCGCGTCGGGCGAGACGACCGAGGTCGCGCCCGGGCTCGATCGCGGGCGCTCCGTGATCACGCCATCGGGCGCCCAGTTCGACAGTGGCCGAGTGTGGTTCATGATCGAAGACAGCGGCTCCACCGCTCTGTACGCCGATCCGACCGACCCGGTCCTCACTGGCGACCGAGTGATCACCGGCGTCGACGTGCGCGGGGGGAAGATCGCCTACACCGAGTCGCTACCGACTGGCCCATACCGGCTCGTCGTCCGCGAGGGCGCCGGGGGTGACGAGCGCGAGCTCGCGTCGTTCTCGATCCCGTTCCCGACGAGCGCACCCGAGAAGCTGCACACAACCGCCAGCGACGGCGCCCGCGTCGACGCGTGGTTCATCCCTCCGCTCGATCTCGACCCGTCGCGCACCTATCCGGTGCTGCTCAACATCCACGGTGGTCCGTACTCGCAGTACGGCTACGGGTTCTTCGACGAGTTCCAGGTGCAGGCGACCGCCGGCTACGCGGTCGTGTACTGCAACCCTCGTGGCTCGTCGGGATACGGCGAGGCCTGGGGACGGGCTATCCGCGGCCCGAAGTGCGACCCAGACCCGGGCACGGGGTGGGGAGGCGTCGACACATCCGACGTGCTCTCGGTGCTCGATAGCGCGCTCGCCACCTATCCATATCTCGATTCGGACCGCGTCGGTGTGCTCGGCGGTTCGTATGGCGGATACCTCACCTCGTGGCTCGTCACGCAGACCGACCGGTTCGCAGCGGCATGCTCCGAGCGCGCGGTGAACAACATGGTCACGATGAGCCACACCTCCGACATCGGGTGGTGGTTCAACACGGAGTACGCGGGCGTGACGCCGATCGACGACACCGAGGAGCTGTTGCGGATGTCGCCCGTCACGTATGCCGACCGCATCACCACGCCGCTGCTCATCGTCCACAGCGA
This sequence comes from uncultured Acidimicrobiales bacterium, assembly GCA_963708175.1. Taxonomy (GTDB): domain Bacteria; phylum Actinomycetota; class Acidimicrobiia; order Acidimicrobiales; family DATKAS01; genus DATKAS01. The sequence goes on along the minus strand of CAVPSD010000005.1, from coordinate 121,733 downwards.
AAACGACTGGCGCTGCCCGATCGAGCAGGCCGAGGACCTCTACACGCGGCTCCGGCTCCTCGGCCGCGACGTCGAGTTCGTCCGCTTCCCGGGAGAAGGCCACGAGCTCTCACGCTCGGGCGCCCCGAAGCACCGCGTCGAGCGGTTCGAAATCATCCTCGAGTTCTTTGGAAGACATCTGAAATAATCCGAGCGAAAGGGGTTTGGCGGGGGTGCGGGGGCAGAGGCTCCGCCGGAGCCCCCGCCGTCGATCGATCCGGCTCCGCCGGTCGATCGACTGCAAGGTGTCGTGCCGGCCGGAGGGCCGGCCCGAACAAGCTCCGAGCGAAAGCTCTGCTTTCGCGAGGATTCAGGACACGTTGAAGCACCAGGAGTAGGTGCGGGCGGTCTCGGGGCCTTCGACCGATTTGTAGAAGTGTGCGGTGACGCAGTGGCGCCCGGGTCCGAACTGCTCGAACTCCTTGCCCGGGCCGGGCTGGAAGAAGACCTGGTTCAGCGCGTCGTTGAGCGTGAGCTGATCATCGGGGACCGGCGTGCTGTCGACGTCGAGCGTCCCCGCGTAGCCGGGCGCGAGGTCGACACCGACCTGCGATTGACGCAGCACGAGCTCGCCGGGCTTCGGTACGAGCACCTCGATGCCCGGGTCGACGAGCGTGTCGTTGTCACCGGTTTCGGCCTGCATGAAGCCGGCCACGATCGCGACGACCGCGGCAGCGATGAGCGCCGAGATGCCGAGACGTCGCCACTGCACGACGAGATCTTGCCTGAGCAGGGATGCGTCCTCCGCATCGCGGTGGCAAGCCGTCACCCCTCCGTCATGAACCGGTGCCACAATCCGCGCGAACCCACCGGTTACCGTTTGTCGGATGCTCTCGCACGCCCCTCCGCCGCGAGCAAACGAGGCCTGATGGTCCTTTCGCGCATGGCCGACCACGTCGGCCGCGTGCTCGGGTCGCGGTACCGGCTCGTCGCTCCGGTGGGCGCCGGCGCGTCGGCGCAGGTGTACCTCGCCGACGACGTCCAGCTGCGGCGGCAAGTGGCGGTCAAGTTGCTGCATCCCGCGCTGGCGAACGATCCGACGTTCCTGAAGCGGTTCCGGGCCGAGGCGCGCGCCGCCGCGGCGCTGAGTCACCCGAACGTCATGGCCGTCTACGACTGGGGCGAGGAAGCCGACATCTCCGAGCACGGCCCCTACCTCGTCCTCGAGTACCTCGGCGGGGGCAGCCTCCGCTCGATGCTCGACGCGGGCAGGCTGCTGACGCCGTCCCAGGCGCTCGTCGTCGGGATCGAGGCGGCGCGGGGGCTCGAGTACGCGCACCGCCGCGGCATCGTCCACCGCGACATCAAGCCGGCGAACATCCTGTTCGACGACGAGGGTCGGCTGCGCATCGCCGACTTCGGGCTCGCGCGTGCGATCGCCGAGGCCGCCTGGACCGAGCCGTCGGGCGTCGTGCTCGGCACCGCACGCTACGCGTCACCAGAGCAGGCACAGGGCAAGCCCGTGGACGGCAAGACCGACGTGTACTCGCTCGCGCTCGTGCTGATCGAGTCCGTCACCGGCACGGTGCCGTTCGCCGCGGACACGACCGTCGCGACGTTGATGGCGCGCATCGATGCCCTGCTGCCTGTCCCGGAGTCGCTCGGCCCGCTGCGTTCGGTCGTCGAGCGCGCCGGCCGACCCGATCCCACCGAGCGCTTCGACGCGTCCGCGTTGGGGCGCGCGCTCGCCGGCACCGCCGAGCGGCTGCCGCGGCCGGCGCCCCTTCCGCTCGTGAAGCCGTCCCCATCGAACAGTGACCTCCTCGACCTCACGACGATGAAGCCCGCGGCGTCGAGCGAGATGACGCCGATCACCGACCGCTCGTCCGACCGCAGCGGCGCGCCCTTCGACATCGACGACGCGCCGACGCCGATCCCGCCGCGCGAGAAGTCGCCGGTCGCCGTCGCGGCGAAGCCCCGCAAGCGTTGGCGCCGTCGGCTGCTGCTGGCGATCACGGCCGTGGTGCTGCTGCTCGCGGGCGGCGCGGCCGTCTACGCCGCCACCCAGGCCACCGTGCCCAAGCACGAGGTCCCGGGAGTCGTTGGGATGACCGCCGACCAGGCGCAGGCGCAGGTGGGGGAGTTCGGCTGGAAGATCGACCGTCACGACCAGTACGACGACGCGACCGTCGCGGGGCAGGTCATCGGCCAAGACCCCGAACCGGGGTCGAAGCTCAAGGAGGGCGCGACATTTTCGCTGATCGTGTCGCTCGGCCCGACCCCCGTGCCCATTCCTGATCTGACCGGGATGAGCGACGGGCAAGCGGGGGAGGCCCTGACGAACGTGGGTCTCGTTGTCGTCACGCCCGTCACCGAGGCGTTCGACGAGAACGTCCCCGAGCACTTCGTCGTCAGCTGGGACCCGGCGGGCAAGGAGATCCCGAAGGGCTCGCCGGTGAACCTCGTCGTGTCGAAGGGCCCCGCGCCGCGGCAGGTGCCGCAGGTGAGCGGGTCGTTCGACGACGCGAAGGCGGCGCTCGCCGGTGTGCAGCTCAAGGCCAAGCAGGTCGACGTGTTCAGCGACGACGTGCCCGCCGGACAGGTTGTCTCGACGGAGCCGGGCGCGGGAGCGAGCGCTGCCCGCGGCTCGACCGTCGTCGTGAACGTCTCGAAGGGCCCCGATCTCGTCGCGATCCCATCGATCAAGAACAAGAAGCTCGAAGACGCGATCGCCATCCTCGAGAACGCCGGGCTGCAGGCGGGTCAGGTCTACGGCCCCGCCAAGGGCAAGCCGATCTCGACCAACCCCGGCGAGGGCGCGAAGGTCAAGCGGGGCAGCGCGGTCGACATCTACCTCGGTTAGCGACCGGCGAGCCCTCCCGCTTAGTGTGCCCCGCACACCGAGTGAGAGGAGTCGGCTCATGGGGGCTCTCGAGGGACGCGTCGCCATCATCACGGGCGCCGGGCGCGGCATCGGCCGCGAGCACGCGCTGCTCTTCGCTGCTGAGGGCGCGAAGGTCGTCGTCAACGACCTCGGCGGCAACGCCGATGGCACGGGTGGCGACAGGACGCCCGCCGAAGAGGTCGTGCACGAGATCGAGAAGATGGGCGGCGAGGCGATCGCGAACGGCGACAACGTCGCGAGCTGGGAGGGCGGCCAGCGGATGGTCAACTCCGCGATCGAGGCGTTCGGCAAGCTCGACATCCTCGTGAACAACGCGGGCATCCTGCGCGACCGGGTGCTCGTCAACATGACCGAGGAGGAGTGGGACGCCGTCATCGCGGTCCACCTCAAGGGCCACTTCGTCCCGACGCGTTGGGCTGCGGCGTACTGGCGTGAGCAGGTGAAGGCCGGCAACACGGTGACGGCGAACGTCGTCAACACGTCCTCGACGTCGGGGTTGCTGTCGAACCCCGGACAGACGAACTATGGCGCCGCGAAGTCCGGCGATCGCGACCTTCACGCAGATCGCGGCCAAGGAGCTCTCGCGCTACGGGGTGAAGGTGAACTGCATCGCCCCGGCCGCGCGGACGCGCCTGACCGAGGCGACCCCGGGCCTCGGCGACATGATCAAGGCACCCGATGACCCGGGCGCGTTCGACATCTGGGATCCGGCGAACATCTCGCCGCTCGTCGCCTACCTGGCGACCGCCGACTGCCCGTTCACGGGCGAGACGTTCTTCGTGCAGGGCGGCCAGGTCAGGCGGTTCCAGTCCTGGAAGATGGCCGACGGCGTCGAGCAGGACGAGCGCTGGACGGTTGCCGGCTTGCAAAGCGAGCTCGGGAAGCTGGCGGCGAACCCCATCGAGTAGCGCCAACAGTCACACCTCCCGGGGGTTGACCCCGACGCGCCACGGTGGGATGCTCCGAATCGGACTATTCGTCTGCTTCGGAGGTTGCCATGACCGTTGTCGAGAACCGCTACCTGGAGGGCAACTTCGCTCCCGTCACCGAGGAGCTGACGGCCGTCGATCTGCCCGTGACGGGCACGATCCCCGAGTCCCTGCGCGGACGCTTCCTGCGCAACGGGCCCAACCCCGCGAGCGCGGTCGATCCCGCCACGTACCACTGGTTCAGCGGCGACGGCATGGTGCACGGCGTCCGGCTCGCCGACGGCAAGGCGGACTGGTACCGCAACCGTTGGGTCCGCGCCGGCAGGGTCATCGAAGCGCTCGGCGTCGCCGATCCCGGTGGCGCGATCCACAGCGACATGGACTTCGCGGCCAACACGAACGTGATCGGCCACGCGGGCAAGACCCTCGCGATCGTCGAGGCCGGCGGCCGTCCGATCGAGCTCAGCTACGAGCTCGAGACGCTGCGTCGCGGCGACTTCGACGGGACGTTGCCGAACGGCTTCACCGCGCATCCGAAGCGTGACCCGCAGACGGGTGAGCTGCACGCGATCTGCTACTGGTGGGGACTCGGCAACCAGGTGCAATACATCGTCGTCGACACCGCCGGCAGAGTGACGAAGGTCGTGCCGATCGAGACGACGGGCTCACCCATGCTGCACGACATGGGCTTGTCGGAGCGCTACGCGCTCGTGCTCGACCTGCCGTGCGTGTTCAACCTCGACCTCGCGATGGAAGGCCGTTTCCCGTACAAGTGGGATCCGTCGTATCCGGCGCGTGTCGGCGTCCTTCCGCGCGACGGAGGCAACGACGACGTGAAATGGTTCGAGATCGACTCGTGCTACATCTTCCATCCGATGAACACGTTCGACGACGGTGATCGAGTCGTGTTCGACGCCGTGCGTCATCCCCGGATGTTCGCGAGCGAGCTCAACGGCCCGAACGAGGGGCTGCCCACGCTCGACCGGTGGACGTTCGACCTGTCGAACGGCAAGGTCGTCGAGGAGCGTCTGGACGATCGCGGGCAGGAGTTCCCACGCCACGACGAGCGGCTCATCGGCAAGCCCTATCGCTACGGCTACACGCTCGGCGCGACGACCGGAGTGCTCGGCAAGGGCCTCCTCAAGCACGACCTGGACACCGGTGCCGTGCAAGAGCACGACTTCGGGCCGCGCACGCATGCGGCCGAGCCGGTCTTCGTCCCCGCGAGCGACGACGCGGCTGAAGACGACGGCTACGTGATCACGTTCGTCTACGACGAGAACACAGACGGCAGCGACCTCGCGATCCTCCACGCCCAGGACTTCACTGGCGCTCCCGTGGCGACCGTGCACTTGCCGCAGCGCGTGCCCTACGGCTTCCACGGGAACTGGGTCCCCGACCCCGACTGACCGACTGCGCGCCAGCGGCACTATGAGCGTGGCTGGCGCGCAAACGGTCGGGTCAGGGCTTGCGGACGACCCAGATCTCCTCGGCAGGCCAGCGGCTGGCCCATTCGTAGGAGGCGTACCAGGGATAGGTGGTGGTCGCGCCGGGTCGGGGCTGCAGCTCGATGAGGTCTTCGACGACGAGGCCGTGGCGACGGAAGAGGCGGATCCATTCGCCGTGCGGGAGCACGAAGTCCACCGAGTCGCCGTCGGTGATCCGCTTCATCCCGAACGCCGTGCGATGCAGCGTCGGCGTGAGGAGCCACTCGTCGTCGAGGCACATCACCCGCAACGGCGTTGTGTGGCAGAAGACGAGCCGCCCGCCCGGCCGCAAGATCCGCGCCACCTCGGGCACGCTCGCATCGGGATCCGCGAACGTCATCGCGCCGTGGTCGCAGAACACGACGTCGAACGACTCGCGCGCGAACGGTGTCGACGTCGCGCTCGCCTGCACGAGCGGCACACCAGCGCTACTCGTCGCGGCGTGCGTCGCGGCGTGCGCGAGCTGCGCGGCTGACAGATCCAACCCGATCACACGCACGCCGAGCGCGGCCAGCGCGATCGCCCATTGCCCGCCGCCGCACCCGAGCTCGAGCACGTCCAGCTCGGTCAGATCACCGAGCGCGCCGACGTCGGATTCGGGGATCCGCCACGTGCCCCACGCGAGCGGAGCAGCTTCGAGCTCGGCCGCGTGCTCGGTCTGGTACTCGACGCTCGTCGTCTCCCAGAAGGTGCGATTGAGCCGCTCGTCGTCTCGCGCCATCCGTCGACCCTAGGTCTAGGGTCGACGGGGATGACGCAGCAGACTCGCCCGACTGCGCGCGATCTGCATCCCGCCGGCAAGGACGGTCACGAGCCCGACCTCGTCATCGACGCGTCGGGTCTCGACGAGGTCAGCGTCGTCCCCTGGCCGTGGATGCTGCGGCACCGACTCGTCACCCGGGTCGAGGCCAGTCATCGCTACCCGTGGCTCGTCCTGGCGACCGCGCTGTTCGGGCTGTTCACCGTCGGCTTCACGGTCACGTTGCTCGCGGTGTCGATCCCGACGATCGCGAACGATCTCGGTGCCAGCGCGTCGACCCTGGCGTGGGTGATCACCGGGCCGCTGCTCGCGTACGCCGTCGTCGGCCCGACGCTCGGCAAGGCCGGCGACCTGTGGGGCTACAAGCGGATGTACCTCGTCGGGCTCGCCGGCGCGGGCCTGTTCGCGGGATGCGTCGCGTTCGCGTGGGACGCGCCGTCGCTGATCCTGTTCCGAGTGCTCGGTGCGGGCATCGGCGCCGCGACCGGCCCCGCGTCGATGGCGATCCTCAACCGGGTCTTCGAGCCCGAGGAGCGCGTGAAGGCGCTCGGCTACTGGTCCTTCGTGAGCGTGGGCGCTCCGGTGCTCGGGGTCGTGGTCGGTGCTCCCGTGGTCGAGGCGTTCGGGTGGCGTTGGGTGTTCGCCGCTCAGGTACCGCTGTGCCTAGCCGGCTTCCTGCTCGCCCTCGCGCTGTTGCCCGAGACCGAGCGACAGAAGGGAGTGCGGTTCGACATCCCCGGGGCGCTGCTGCTCGCCGTGTCGGTGACCAGCCTGCTGTTCGGCCTCAACCGGGCATCCGCCTGGGGATGGTCGAACGGGGTCGTCATCGCCACCCTCGTCATGTGCCCGATCACGATGGTTGCCTTCATCGCCTACGAGCGTCGCGCCGCGGATCCGCTGCTCCCTCTGAGGTACTTCTCCGAACGCAACTTCGCCGCACCCATCGCGGTGCAGTTCTTCACGAACTTCGCGTACATGGGCGGCTTCATCCTCACGCCGCTGCTGCTCGCCGATGGGCTCGGTTTCGGTACGACCAAAGTCGGATTGCTCTCGATCTTCCGGCCGCTCGCGTTCGCGCTCGACTGGGCCAGCTGCCGGCTACCTCTGCGGGCGCTTCGGCATCCGAACCATGGGCGTGACCGGCGCGCTCTTCGTCTCCGGCTCGATGGTCGCGCTCTCGGCCATCGGCATCGGCACGACGTACGCGTACATCATCTTCGCCCTCATGCTCTCGGGCATCGGCCTCGGTGCGTCGTCACCGGCGATGGCGGCGACCATCGCGAACGTGGTGGACGAGGCGGACTTCGGCGTCGCCGGCGCCACGCAACAGCTCGCCGCGCAGGTGGGCGTCGTCGCCGGCATCCAGATCATGCAGACGGTGCAGGCGTCGCGTGCGACAGCGGACGGCCTGATCGGCTCCTACGGCGACGCGTACCTCGTGGGCGCGGGCGTCGCGGCGGTCGGCGCAGCGTGTGCGCTCTTCATCAGGCGGGGAACGAGCCCGCCCGATGAAGAGCCCTCGATCACTGCTATTGCTACGCGGTCATCACCGTGATCATGAAGAGACGACGGCTCAAGCCGTCATCTCTTTGATCTCTTCGTTGATCTTCGCGGTCATGGGGTCGGCGGCAGCGCCCTGCATCCCCATGAGCTTCATCATGTCGCCCTGCACCTTGACCTTGCCGCTCATGAACGCCTGCATGGCGGCGGCCTGGTCTTGGTCGACCATCTGCTTCTTGGCGACGTCGTACGGCATGGTGAGGGTGACCTCCCCGTCGGGGAGCTCGCCCTTGTCCATCACCGTCACGCCCGACGACGTGTCCGTGTAGATCTTGATCTCGTTGCCGTCGGGGGCCTCCGTGACGACGAGGTTCATCTTGATCGACGGCGGCTTCACCGTCATCTCAGGCGCGTACTTGGCGTAGATTCCCCTGGCCGCTTCGATCCAGTCGTCGCTCAGGAACTCGTGTGCCACTGTGCTGGGTCCCCCTTGTGTCGGAGTGTCGTGATTCGGCGGCACGCTAGCCCAGCACCCCCGCGGCGCGAGCCGGAGCGGCCGGCTGCTCGGTCCGGCGTGCGATCTCGTCGTCCGCGGCGAGGCTGCGGACCACGAAACGACCGACCACCGCGGCGATCTCGTCGGGCGTGGCGTCGAGGCGGCCGGTGCGCTGGAAGTGGCTGTACGTCGAGACGAGGCCGACCACCCCGTACGCCATCAGCGTCGGGTCGTCGTCGCGGATCAAGCCGAGATCGATGCCCTCGCGGATGAGCGTGGCGACGTCCTGCGCATGCACCTCGGTGCCCGCCCGCAACAGCTCGGTCCAGGTCTGATCGCGGTTCTCGACCTCGAGCAGGGAGAAGAACGGCGCGTGCCCGGCCATGAACCGAAGCGAGGCCTCGGCACCCTGGCGGAGACGCACGAGCGGGTCGGCGTCGGGGTCCATCGCTTCGGACTGCGCCCGGCGCAGCCGCAGCCGCATGCTCGTGACGAGCTCGCCGAACAGGGCTTCCTTGTTCTCGAAGTACCAGTAGAAGAGGCCCTTCGCGACGCCGGCCGCCTCGCAGATGTCGACCACCCGTGTGTCGGCATAGCCGCGGCGCGAGAACAGGTCGGCCGCGTGGTCGAGCAGCTGTTGCTTGCGTTCGCGTCCCTGCTCGGTGAGGCGCCGGCCGTCGAACGAACTCGTGTCCACACCGTCAGGTAACCAGCATCCTGACCGGCGGGTCAATGGCCGTGGGCAGGTAGAGTCGGGCGTCGTGGCAGCCGGGACACGCGTCGAGCGAGTCGAGTCGCGCACGCGCAACCCGAAGTGGAAGAACTACCCGCTGCGCATCGAGATGTCCGAGTGCATCAACTGCGACGCGTGCCTCCGGCACTGCCCGACCCAGTTTGGTGCGATCTTCAACCACGGCGTCGACGTCGTGATCATCCCTGAGCTCTGCTCCGGGTGCGACAAATGCCTCCCCGCGTGCCCGGTCGACTGCATCTACCCGTTCCCCGAGTGGGAGCAGGCCGGCTATCCGCAGGATTGGTGGGAGAACCCGCTGTCCGCAAACGATCCCTACAAGTAGGAGCGCTGATGCCCGAGATCCTCCCTGGCGCGGAACCGTGGTCGACCGACGGAGCGGGTCCCGGCTCGCCCGGCGCGCTGTGCATCCACGGCTTCACTGGCAACCCGACCTCGATGCGTCCGGTCGCCGAGGCGTTCGCCGCGGCCGGCTTCGCGGTCGAGCTGCCCCGCCTTCCGGGCCACGGGACGACCGTCGACGACATGCTGACGACGGGCTGGGAGGACTGGTCGGCCGAGGCCGAAGCCGCGTACCAGCGCCTCGCGGCGCGCGCGGGCAAGGTCGTCGTCGCAGGGCTTTCGATGGGCGGCACGCTCACCGTGTGGCTCGCCGAGAACCATCCCGAGATCGCGGGCATCGTCGCGATCAACTCCGCGGTCGCCCCGCAGCAGCCCGAGGTCGTCGAGATGGTGAAGGGCATGGTGGGCGAGGGAGCCAAGGTGATGCCGGGCATCGGCTCCGACATCGCGAAGCCGGGAGTCGTCGAGTCCGCGTACTCCGACACGCCGCTCGAGCCGCTGCTGTCGCTTCTCGGCGCGGTGGACGACATCGGCCAACGTCTCGGTGACATCGCGTGCCCGGTGCTCATCATGACGAGCCCGCAGGATCACGTGGTCGAGCCGACCGCGTCCGATCTGCTCGCCGAGAAGGTCAGTGGCCCGGTCGAGCGCGTCACGCTCGAGCGCTCGTACCACGTGGCGACCATTGATTACGACGCCGAGCTCATCCAAGCGAAGGCGGTCGAGTTCGGCCGGAAGGTCACCGCGTAGCGTGCGCACTCACGCGGAGAAGCCGCTGATGAGGTTCTTCGGGTTCACGACGCTCACCACGACGCCGAGCCCGTCGGACTTGACCGCGGTGAAGCCCTCGACCGCGTCCATCCACTTCGGCAGGGGCGCCTCCTCACCAGGCCCGGGCTGATGGCGATGCCGACCGTGAACGGCAGCATCTGGCCGACGGCTTGTCCCATGGGCGGGTGACCGTGTCCCGCGTGGGCGAGTGCCGGCTCGGGCTCTAGCGTCTCGCGTGGTGCTGTCGGTGCTGGCGTCGATTCCGAGCCCGAGCTCGAACGCGATCCACATCGGTGGGCTGCAGCTGCGGGCCTACGGCCTGATGATCGCACTGGGCGTGGTCGCGGCGGTGTGGCTCGCCAACAAACGGTGGATCGCCGCCGGCGGAAGCCCTGACGACATGGCCGCGATCGCGATCGTCGCCGTGCCGGCCGGTGTCGTCGGCGCACGGCTGTACCACGTCATGACCGACTGGCGTCGGTTCACCGATCAGCCGATCAAGGCGCTGTACATCTGGCAGGGGGGCCTCGGCATCTGGGGCGCGGTCGCACTCGGCTCCCTCGGCGCGCTGTGGGTCGCGCACCGCCGCGGCATCCCGTACGGCCCGCTCGCGGACGCTTGCGCTCCCGCCATCCCGCTCGCCCAGGCGATCGGTCGGCTCGGCAACTGGTTCAACCAAGAGCTGTTCGGCAAGCCGACGACGTTGCCCTGGGGGCTCGAGATCGACGTCGCGCACCGGCCCCCCGGGTACACGCAGTACGAGACGTTCCACCCGACGTTCCTCTACGAGGCGCTCTGGTGCCTCGTGCTTTGTTTCGCATTGATTGCGATCGGGAAGCGGTTCGGCAACAGGTTGAAGGCCGGCAGCCTGTTCTGGCTGTACGTGGCGGGGTACACGTTCGTGCGTTTCTTCATCGAGCGCATCCGCATCGATTTCGCCTCGCGCCTCTGGGGCCTGCGGATAAACGAGTGGGTGAGTGCGCTGGTGTTCCTCGCGTCGGTCGTGATCCTGGTGATCATGAACCTGCACGAACCGGACCTGGCAGCCGGAGAAGAGGCGCCGGAGGCGGCAGCCGCGCAGTAACCTGCCGTCGATCGCTGGGAGTCGTTGGGGGCCCCAACGAAGTGGGGGACGCGTGGCCGAGATCGTGCTCGACGATGTCTGGAAGGTGTATCCGGACGAAACCGTCGCGGTCCAGGGGATCGACCTCGACATCGACGACAAGGAGTTCGTCGTACTCGTCGGGCCGTCGGGCTGCGGCAAGACCACCGCCTTGCGGATGATCGCGGGGCTCGAGTCGATCACGCGGGGCACGGTGCGCATCGGCGACCGTGTCATGAACGACGTCCCGCCCAAACAGCGCGACATCGCGATGGTCTTCCAGAACTACGCGCTCTACCCCCATATGTCGGTGTTCGACAACATGGCGTTCGGGCTCAAGCTCCAGAAGGTCCCGAAGCACGACATCAACGCGCGCGTGCAGGAGGCAGCCCGCATCCTCGGCCTCGACGAGCTGTTGAACCGCAAGCCCGCCGCGCTGTCGGGCGGCCAGCGTCAGCGGGTGGCCATGGGACGGGCGATCGTCCGCCATCCCCAAGCGTTCCTGATGGACGAGCCGCTGTCGAACCTCGACGCCAAGCTCCGCGTGCAGATGCGGTCCGAGATCGCCCGCATCCAGAACGACCTCGGCGTCACGACGATCTACGTCACCCACGACCAGACCGAGGCGATGACGATGGGCGACCGCGTCGCCGTCATCCGCAAGGGCACGCTGCAGCAGGTCGACGAGCCGCAGTCGCTCTACGAGCACCCGAAGAACCTGTTCGTCGCGGGCTTCATCGGGTCGCCCGCCATGAACCTGTTCGAGGCGACGCTGCACGTCGGCGACGGTGCCCCCGCCGTGGAGTTCGGCGGCTGTCGCCTCGCGGTGCCCGCCGAGGTCTTCGACGTGCGGCCCGGGCTTCGCGCCTACGACGGGCGCACGGTAGCCCTCGGCATCCGACCCGAGGACATGGAAGACGCCTCGCTCGTGTCTGACGCGCCGGCTGATCGTCGCATCGCCGCGCTGGTCGAGCTCGTCGAAGCGCTCGGCTCCGACGTCGTCGTGCATTTCACGATCCACGCCGACCCGGCGCTCACCGACGACGTGAAGGAGCTCGCGCTCGACATCGATCCCATAGCGGCGGAGCTGGAGGGGGGCCACACCAATGTCGTGGCCCGCCTCAGCCCGCGCGACGCGTGCGCGCAAGGGCGAGCCGATCGAGCTCGTCGTCGACACGCACCGGCTGCACTTCTTCGACCTGCAGGACAGCGCAGCCATCTACAACAAGACCAACTAGGTGAAACACATCAAGGGAGGCTCATACATGAGGTGGCGACGAACAGCGGCATTGCTCGTTGCGGTGACGTTCATCGCAGCAGCTTGCGGCGATGACAGCGGAGGGGACAGCAGTAGCGGGAGTGCGCCGACGGGCGGGTCGAAGCCCAACACGGGCGAGGTGAACATGATGAGCGTGGGCGAGCAGTCAGAGGTCGACGCCTACAACGCCATCATCGACGACCTGGTCAACTCGAAGGTCGACTACAAGGCCACGATCGAGTCGGTACCGAACTTCGAGGAGCAGTTCCAGATCAGGGCCGAGGGCGGCACGCTCGACGTGGCGGCGGTCCCGCAGCCCGGTGCGATTCCCGGCCTGGTCGACAAGGGCGCCCTCGTCTCGCTCGAGGATCTCGGGTTCAACATCGACGACCTCAACAACACCTTCGGAGCGGCGTTCGTCGCGCTGGGCGAATACAAGGGCAAGCACTATGGCCTCCCGACGAACATCAACTTGAAGAGCATGGTCTGGTACCCGAAGAAGGCCTTCGATGCGGCCGGCTACAAGGTGCCGACGACCTGGGACGAGATGCTGGCGCTGAGCGACCAGATCGTCGCTGACGGAAGCACCCCGTGGTGCGTCGGCTTCGGAAGTGAGGGCGCGACCGGGTGGCCGGCCACCGACTGGATGGAAGACATCATGTTGCGAACCGCGGGCGCGGACACGTACGACAAGTGGGTGGCCCACGAGATCCCGTTCAACGACCCCGCGGTACAGCATGCGGGTGAGGTGTTCGGCGACATCATGTTCCACGACGGCTACGTCCTCGGTGGGGCGAGCGCGACCCCCGACATCGCCTTCGGTGACGCTCCGGCGCCGATGTTCGACGACCCGCCGAAGTGCTGGCTGCACCGGCAGGCGAACTTCATCACCGCGTTGTTCCCCGAGGGCGCCAACGGCCCCCTCGAGGCGGGGGTCGACTACGACTGGTTCCCGCTTCCCCCGCTCGACAAGGACGGCACGCTGTTCGCAGGCGAGCTGACCGTCGTCGGCACAGCCGGTGACCGGCCCGAGGTGGCCGACTTCCTCAACCAGTTCGCTGGTGAGGAGGTGCAGTGCGCGATGGGTGGGGTCACCGCCTCGTCGCGCATCTCCCCGAACGTCAACGTGGGGAAGGACTGCTACGTGAACTCGATCCTCGCTGACGCATCGGTCGTGCTCACCGAAGCGAACAAGGCGGGCACCGGGCGCTTCGACGCGTCCGACCTCATGCCCGCCGAGGTGGGGTCGGGCAGCTTCTGGACCGGCATGATCGAGTACATGAAGGGCGGTCCCGACTCGCTCAGCGGTGTCTTGGACGACATCGAGAAGAGCTGGCCGGCGTAGTCACGCGGTAGGACGACGTCCTTGGCCACTGAGGTAGCCGAGCAGCAGAGGGAGCGGCCCCCCGAGGGGGGTCGCTCCCTCTCGCCTCGCTCTCTCGCCGCCCTGCGCGTCGCCGCGTTCGTCGGTGGGTTCATCTTGATCTACCTCGTCGGTCGGTTCGCACTCGAGTTCCTCCGCGACAAGGACTCGAATCGGGTCTTCGTCGTGCTCGTCGCGATCGCCGTCGGGGTGGGCGGCATCTTCGGGCTCTTCTGGGCGATGGATCGCGTCGTCAACTGGCTGCCCGAGAACCTCCGCGAGGGCGTGCGGCCATACGTCTACGTAGGCCCCGCGGTCGTGATCTTGTCGATCTTTCTCATCTACCCGGTGTTTGACACGCTGCTGACGAGCTTCAAGGACGCCAACGGCCAGCATTGGGTCGGGCTCGACAACTACCGCTTCGTGTTCACGGACTCCAGCATGTTGCGGTCGATGCGAAACACTGCGGGCTGGGTCATCATCGTGCCCACGGTCGCGGTGAGCATGGGCTTGCTGTTCGCCACGCTCGCCGATCGCCTCACTCGCGGGGAGTCGCTTGCGAAGTCGCTGATCTTCCTGCCGATGGCGATCTCGTTCGTCGGCGCCGCCGTGACGTTCCGGCTGATCTACAGCTACCGGCCGCAGGGCTTCGGCTCGAACATCGGCTTGCTCAACGGGATCATGTCGGCGTTCGGTCACGATCCAGTGCCTTGGCTGTCCGAACGTCCGTGGAACAACTTGCTGCTCATGGTGATCATGATCTGGATCCAGGTCGGATTCGCCATGGTGGTGCTGTCCGCCGCGATCAAGTCGATCCCCGAGGAGATCATCGAGGCGGCGCGCATCGATGGCGCGAACGAGTTCCAGGTGTTCTGGCGGATCGTGGTGCCGAGCATCGCTCCCACGATCGTCGTCGTGACCACCTACATGGTCATCAACTCGCTCAAGGTGTTCGACATCGTCTTCGTGATGGGCAACTCGGAAGCGAATCAGACCGAAGTGATCGCGGAACGCATGATCCGATGGTTCTTCATCTCGAACAACGATGGGCGGGGTGCGGCGATCGCGGTCGTGCTGTTCGTGGCGATCGTGCCCGTCTTGCTGTGGAACGTGAGGCAGTTCCGTGAGCAGGAGAGGATCCGGTGAGCCTCGCCGCGCCGCCCGCTCCGCCCGAGGTCGTGGGCCTCGAGCCGGCCCCGAAGAAGGCTGCGAAGAAGAAGGAACAGGCGGTCGGAGTCAAGAAGGGCGGCTGGTTCGTCCGCATCGCGATCATCGTCATCGTCGTCATCTGGCTCATTCCGACGATCGGCGTGCTCGTCACGTCGTTCCGACCCGAGAACCTCGTCGACTCGACTGGATGGTGGACGGCGTTCGGTCACCCGTTCCGGGCGGCCAGCTGGACGCTCGACAACTACCGCACAGCGCTCGACGCCGGAGGCTTCTCCAACGCCTTGCTCAACAGCCTTGCGGTGACGATCCCGTCCACCGTCATCCCGATCACGATCGCGGCTTTCGCCGCGTATGCGTTCTCATGGATGGAATTCCGCGGGCGGTACGCGTTGTTCGTCTTGATCGTCGGCCTGTTGGTCGTGCCGTTGCAGACCGCGCTGATCCCGATCCTGCAGCTGTACACGCGGGGATGGGTCGTCGCCGGGGTGCACGTGATACCCGACTTCAACCTGAACGGCACGTTCCTCGGCATCTGGTTGGCGCACACCGCGTTCGGCCTGCCGCTCGCCGTCTACCTCTTACGCAACTACATCGGCTCGCTGCCGTCTTCCATCGTCGAGTCCGCTCGCATCGACGGCGCCGACCATTTCACGATCTTCTGGCGGCTCATCGTGCCGCTCTCCGTCCCTGCGCTCGCGGCGTTCGCGATCTTCCAGTTCCTCTGGGTGTGGAACGACCTGCTCGTCGCCTACGTCTTCCTCGGTGGCACGCCCGAGACCCGGGTGGTGACGATCGCGCTGGCCAACCTCGCCGGTGCGCGGGGTGAGAACTGGCACCTGCTCACCGCGGCCGCGTTCCTCACGATGCTGCTTCCGCTCTTCGTGTTCTTCTCGCTGCAGCGCTACTTCGTGCGCGGCCTCACCGCCGGGTCGGTGAAGGGATGACGCGCTCTCGGTCCGCCGGGAAGCGCTCCGCGGGCATGGAGCCGATCTCGCCGCAGCAGAAGTGGAAGGCGATCACGATCGGCACGCTCGTGCTGCTGCCGGCGTTCTGGGGGACGCTCATCGGACTGGTGTCGGTGGCGTCGGACGACGGCGAGGGTGTCGCGAATCCCGCGGCGTTCATCGCTTTCGGGCTCGCTCTGGTGCCGTTCGCGTTCCTCGTGCTCGCGTTCGTGTCGGGGCACCCGACGGCTCCGGGCGCGACGGTGAAGGCGATGTGCCTGTTCCTGCTCGTGGGCATCCCGGTGTCCGCCGTGGCCGCCGATGCAGTGACGGGCCTCGTCGCGGGAGCCGGGGCGGGTGGCATCGTCGCGTTGCGGGCGAGCGACGTGGCGACCTGGAAGAACCGCGCGCTCGGTGTGCTCTTCGCGTGCGTGTACACCTTTGTGTTGGCGCGCGCCGGAGGAGCGATCATCCTGCTGAGCGTGCCCGCCTTCCCGTTCACGAGCATCGGCCTCGCCGACCACTTCGCCGAGCGGCGGCAGGCGCGGGAGCTGGCTGAGGCTGTCACCCGAAGGCTGACGCGTGCCGGGCGCGTACGGGCACTTCGATGACGACGCGCGCGAGTACGTCATCACGCGGCCCGACACACCGCTGCCGTGGATCAACTACCTCGGCAGTGATTCGTACTTCGGGCTGATCTCGAACACGGCGGGCGGCTATTCGTTCCACCGGGACGCGCGGCTGCGACGGCTGACGCGCCATCGCTACAACAACGCGCCCCGGGATGTGGGCGGGCGCTACGTCTACGTGCGCGACGACGAGTCGGGCGACGTGTGGTCGCCGTCGTGGCAGCCGGTCGGCGCTGCGGTCGATGGTTACCGATGCCGGCACGGACTCGGCTATACGATCATCGGCTCGTCTCGAGGTGGGATCGACGTCGAGACCCTGTACTTCGTCCCTCTCGGCGAGTCGCTCGAGGTCTGGCGGGTGCGCGTCACGAACACGCGTGGCTCGGCGGCGTCGCTGTCGCTGTTCAGCGCGGTCGAGTTCTGCCTGTGGGACGCGTGGGACGACCAGACGAACTTCCAACGCAACCTCAACATCGGCGAGGTCGAAGTCGACGGCAGCACGATCTTCCACGTCACCGAGTACCGGGAGCGGCGGGATCACTTCGCGTGGTTCGCGTGCTCGGAGGAGGTCGTCGGGTTCGACACGTCGCGCGACGCGTTTCTCGGGCCGTATCGGGGATGGGATCGACCCGTGGTGGTCGAGGCGGGGCGGGCGACGGGTTCGGTGGTGCACGGGTGGGCGCCGATTGGCTCGCACCAGGTCGCGTTGGCTTTGGCGCCGGGCGAGACGCGAGAGGTGCGGTTCGCGCTCGGCTACTTCGAGAACCCGCGTGACGCCAAGTTCGAGGGTGGGCGGCTGAACCAGCGGCTCGTGCGTTCGGTGATCGGTCGGCACCTCGACGCCGAGGTCGTCGAGTCGGCGTTCGGCGCGCTACGCGATCGGTGGAGCGACCTGCTCGGGGTGTTGCAGGTGTCGTCGGCGAACGAGCACGTCGACCGCATGGTCAACACCTGGAACGCCTACCAGTGCATGGTCACGTTCAATCTGTCGCGGTCGGCGTCGTACTTCGAGTCCGGGATCGGCCGCGGCATGGGCTTCCGGGACTGTTGTCAGGACCTGCTCGGCTTCGTGCAGATGGTCCCGTCGCGAGCGTGGGAGCGGATCCTCGACATCGGGGCGACACAGCTCGAAACCGGCGGCGCGTACCACCAGTACCAACCGCTCACGAAACGCGGCAACGATGCGGTCGGCACGGGGTTCAACGACGACCCTCTCTGGCTGGTGCTCGCGGTCGCCGCGTACCTGAAGGAGACCGGCGACCGTTCGATCCTCGACGAGCTCGTTCCCTACGACTCGCGACCGGGCACCGAGACGTCCTTGTCGGAGCATCTCCACAGGTCGGTGCGGTACACGCTCGACCGGCTCGGCCCGCACGGCCTACCCCTCATCGGTCGGGCCGACTGGAACGACTGCCTCAACCTCAACTGCTTCTCCGAGGAGCCAGGTGAGTCGTTCCAGACGACCGAGAACCGCGAAGGCGGCGTCGCCGCCGAGTCGGTGTTCATCGGTGGGCTGTTCGTCTTGGCGGCGCGTGAGCTCGCCGCGATCGAGGATGACGATGCGTTGCTCGGGGCCGCGGCGGCGATGAGCGAGGCGGTGCTCGCGCACGGGTGGGACGGCGACTGGTTCCTGCCGCGCCTACGACCACTTCGGCGCGCGCGTTGGCTCGGCGGAGTGCGAGGACGGCCAGATCTTCATCGAGCCCCAAGGCATGTGCGTGATGGCCGGGATCGGGCTCGATGATGGCCGCGCGGCGCGGGCGCTCGACTCGGTCGCCGACCAGCTCGGGACAGAGCACGGCATCGTCCTGCTTCGGCCCGCGTACCAGCAGTACCACCTCGAGCTCGGCGAGATCAGCTCGTATCCGCCCGGCTACAAGGAGAACGGGAGCGTCTTCTGCCACACGAACCCGTGGGTGATCGTCGCGTCGACGATCGTCGGTGATGCGGAGCGCGCCCTCGACTACCACCTGCGGATCAACCCGTCGGCGCGTGAGGCGATCAGCGACGTCCATCGCTCCGAGCCGTATGTGTACGCGCAGACGATCGCAGGGCGCGAGGCGCCGACCTTCGGCGAGGCGAAGAACTCCTGGCTCACCGGCACGGCGGCGTGGTCGTACGTAGCCGTGACGCAGTGGATCCTCGGCATCCGCCCCGATCATGACGGGCTGCGCATCGACCCGTGTCTGCCGTCGTCGTGGAACGGCTTCACGGCGCGGCGTCGTTTTCGTGGCGCGACCTACGAGATCACGGTGCAGGGGAGCGGGCGAGTGAGGCGTCTCGTAGTCGACGGGCGTGACGTGGAGGGCAATCTCGTGCCCGTCGCGCCCGAGGGCTCGACCGTGGTCGTGGAGGCGGTCGCGCAGTAGCGTCGGCGCATGGCTGAAAGATCTGCGGCTGACGACGTCGTCCTCTCCGAATCCCGCGGCGCGGTGTGCCTTCTGACCCTCAACCGGCCCGAGCGGCTCAACGCGTGGACCGGCGAGCTCGAGCAGCAGTACTTCACCCAGCTCGACGACGCCGAGGCAGATCCCGATGTGCGGGTCATCGTCGTCACGGGCGCGGGAAAGGGCTTCTGCGCCGGCGCCGACATGGACATGCTGCAAGGCATCGGCGAGGCCGGGGGAGTGAGCGGCGCTCCGCCGAAGCACTACCCGGCGTACTACGCGACGACGCTCAGCAAGCCCGTGATCGCCGCGATCAACGGCGCGTGCGCGGGCATCGGATTGGTGCACGCGATGATGTGCGACATCCGCTTCGCCGCGTCGGGTGCGAAGTTCACGACGGCGTTCGCACGCCGAGGGCTGATCGCCGAGCACGGCGTGTCGTGGGTGCTGCCGAGGCTCATCGGCCCAGCGAAGGCGATGGACGTGCTGCTGTCGGGTCGGGTCTTCCTCGCCGAGGAGGCGGAAGATCTCGGGATGGTCAACAAGGTGTTCGCGCCCGAGGCGCTGCTCGACGAGACGATCGCCTACGCAAACGATCTCGCCGCGAACTCGTCGCCGTCGTCGATGGCGGTGATGAAGCGCCAGATCTGGAAGGCGCTCACGCAGTCGATCTCGGAGGCCACGAGCGAGGCCGACGGCCTGATGGGCCGGTCACTACGCGAAGCCGACTTCAAGGAAGGCGTCGCGAGCTTCGTCGAGAAGCGCCCGCCCGCGTTCAACCCGGTCCAGGACTGGGCGAAGCCGTAAGCCCGGCGGGAGGCGGGCATCCAGCCGCCTAGCATGACGACCCGTGTCTGAGCGCATCTCGACTGAGCAGGTCGCCCATGTCGCGCGCCTGGCGCGGCTCGATCTGACCGCGGAGGAGCTCGATCACTACACCGACCAGCTCGCTGCGATCCTCGATCACGCCGCCGACATCGAGGCGCTCGACCTCGAGGGTGTCGAGCCGATGACGCATCCCGTGCCGCTCGTGAACGTGCTGCGCGAAGACGTCGTGCGGCCGTGCCTCGATCGTGACGAGGTGCTGGCTGCCGCCCCAGCTGCGGAGAGCGGACGGTTCAAGGTGCCGCCGATCCTCGGCGAGGCGCCGTGACGGCGATCGGGATCGCGGCCGAGGTCAGGGCCGGAACGAAGAAGGCGCGTGAGGTCGTCGAGGAGCACCTCACTCGAATCGAGCAGCGCGACGGCGAGCTCAACGCGTTCAACCTCGTCACCGCGGCCGAGGCCCGCAAGGCCGCCGACGAGATCGATCGGCGTGTCGCCGCTGGTGAGGATCCCGGGCCGCTCGCGGGCGTTCCTCTCGCGCTGAAGGACAACCTGTGCACGCGGGGGATCGCCACGACCTGCTCGTCGCGGATCCTCGAAGGATGGAAGCCGCCCTACACCGCGACCGCGGTCGAACGGCTGGTCGCCGCGGGCGGCATCATGATCGGGAAGACCAACCTCGACGAGTTCGCAATGGGATCGTCCACCGAGAACTCGGCGTTCGGCCCGACCGCCAACCCGCATGACACGAGTCGGGTCGCAGGCGGCTCCTCGGGGGGTAGCGCTGCCGCGGTCGCGGCAGGCTTCGCACCACTCGGGTTCGGCTCGGACACCGGCGGGTCGATCCGTCTCCCCGCGTCGTTCTGCGGCGTCGTCGGAGTGAAGCCCACCTACGGACGGGTGTCGCGCTACGGCCTCGTCGCGTTCGCGTCGAGCCTCGACCAGATCGGTCCGTTCGGAGCGACCGTCGCCGACGCCGCCCTCGCGCTCGACATCATCAGCGGCCACGACCCGATGGACTCCACGTCGATCCCGCAGCCGTCGACGATCGTGAGCGCGACCCTCAACGACGGCATCGACGGTTTGCGCATCGGCATCGTCGCCGAGCTCCGCGACGGCATCTCGCCCGATGTGCTCGCCCGCCTCGACGCTGCGGCGGTCGTGTTCGAGAAGGCCGGAGCCACGATCGACGTCATCTCGATGCCGTCGTTCATCTACGGCCTCACCGCCTACTACCTCATCGCCCCCGCTGAGGCGTCGAGCAACCTCGCTCGGTACGACGGCGTCCGCTACGGCCTGCGGGTCGACGGCGCCGACGCGGCGACGATGAACGCGGCGACCCGCACCGCGGGCTTCGGTCCAGAGGTGAAGCGCCGCATCATGCTCGGCACCTACGCCCTGTCCGCCGGCTACTACGACGCGTACTACGGCAAGGCGCAGAAGGTGCGCACGCTGATCGCTCGCGATTTCGCCTCGGCGTACGAGCGCTTCGACCTGTTGCTCTCGCCCACCTCGCCCACGACCGCGTTCGAGATCGGCGCCAAGACCGCGGACCCGCTCACGATGTACCTGAGCGACGTGTGCACGATCCCGTCGAACCTCGCCGGGAACACCGCGATGAGCGTCCCGTTCGGTACCGGTGACGACGGGCTGCCGGTCGGCATCCAGATCATGGCGCCAGCGCTCGGCGAATCCACGATGTTCCGCGCCGCTGCGGTCCTCGAGGCAGGGGTGTTGTGATGAGTGTGTGCACTGGAGCGCGGCATAGTGCCCCGAGCGCACACACGGGAGGGCAGGGCAGGTGAGCGCGAGTGAGTGGGAGACGGTGATCGGGCTCGAGGTGCACGTCGAGCTCGCCACGAACACGAAGCTCTTCTGCGGCTGCCCGAACCACTTCGGCGACGAGCCGAACACGAACATCTGCCCGGTCTGCCTCGGCCTGCCGGGCTCGCTCCCGGTCATCAACGAGCAGGCGGTCGAGCTCGCGATCACGCTCGGCCAGGCGTTGCACTGCCGCGTCGAGCCTTCGATCTTTCACCGGAAGAACTACTTCTACCCGGACATGCCGAAGGACTACCAGGTCAGCCAGTACGACCAGCCGGTGAACGTCGATGGCTACCTCGAGCTGCCGTCGGGCACGCGCATCGGGATCGAGCGCGCCCACATGGAGGAAGACACGGGCAAGTCGACGCACCTCGGGACTTCGGGCCGCATCCACGGTGCCGACGCGTCGCTCGTGGACTACAACCGCGCCGGCGTGCCGCTCGTCGAGATCGTGAGCCGTCCCGACATCCGCACTGCCGAGGACGCCCACGCGTACGCCACCGAGCTGCGAGCCATCCTCGTCGCCACCGGCGCGAGCGACGCCAAGATGGAAGAGGGATCGATGCGCGTCGACGCGAACGTGTCGGTGCGCCCGGCAGGCAGCGACACGTTGGGCACGCGGTGCGAGATCAAGAACCTCAACTCGATCCGGTCGCTCGGCCGCGCCATCGAGTACGAGGCGAAGCGACAGATCGACCTGGTCGAAGCAGGCGAGCGGGTCATCCAGCAGACGCGCCACTGGAACGAGGACGAGGGGCGCACCCACACCCTGCGTTCGAAGGAAGAAGCGGACGACTACCGGTACTTCCCCGAGCCCGACCTCGTGCCGCTCGAGCCCGACGACGCGTGGGTCACACGAGTGGCCAGCGCGCTTCCGAGGCTTCCCGCCGACCGCCGCGCCGACCTCGCGTCCGCGGCGGGCGTCGCGCCAACGACCGGTGCGGTTGCCGTCGCGGTCGAGCGCGACCTCGACACGCTCGCGGCGGCGGCAATCGCGGCCGGCGGCGATCCCGCGCGCGTGCTGACGCACGTCGAGCACAACCTGGCCGTCGATCGTGCGGCGGACCTCGCGCCGAGCGCGCTTGCGCAGCTCACCCGCATGGAGGTCGACGGCTCGATCACCGCGACGCAGGCAAAGGCCGTGCTCGCCGACATGGTCGAGAAGGGCACGGCCGATCCTGCCGCGACCGCGAAGGCGATGGGCTTCGAGGCGATGGACTCCAGCGCACTCGACTCCATCGTCGACGAGATCATCGCCGCGCATCCCGACGAGTGGCAGCGCTACCGCGAGGGCGACGACAAGGCCCGCGGCAAGCTCACTGGGTTCTTCGTCGGTGAGGTCATGCGGGCAACGAAGGGTCAGGCCGACGGCAAGATCGTGACCGCCCGACTCCGCGACCTCGCCGGCTGAGCTCGCTCAGCCGCTGGAGGCAGCGAGGAGCTTGATGGCTCCCGAATCGGAGCGCCGCTTGGCCCAAGCCGCAACGTAGGGATCATCGGTCAGGTAGATGATCTGGCTGCCCTCGGAGAGGCGCTCGACCATGTCGAGCAGATCCCACTTGTGGCCGGCCGGGACGTTGAGGAACGGCTCGTCGAGGATCGCGGGGAGCGGTCCGCCGTCGGGTGCGCCATGGCGAGCACGCCCCAACCGCGCGAGCAGACGCTCTTGCAGCTCGGCGGGGTCGACCACGATCGACTCGGAGAGCCCGGATCCCTCCTCCAACGCCGCGACCCGCCGTGCCACCGCGGAGTGGCGGTCGCCGAGTGAGGTCATGTCGGGCACCTTCGCCCGCGCCTGAGAGACCAGCGCGACGAGGCCGTCGCGGGTCCGCATCAGCTCGGGCACGTCAGGCTCGACGAGGTCTGCCGGAGTCACGGTCACCCCGTCGGCGGGGCGCAGGGAGCGTTCGTCCTGCTCGAGCTGGGCGAGCTCGGCGTCGATCACGTGCGACGGCCGGGTCGTCCCGCGGGCCTTGTCACGCCGCTCGGCCGCGAGCACCTCATCCTCGGCGGCGGCCAATCGGGCTCCGGTGTCCATCGACTCGACGACGCCGATCGCGTCGCACAGGTGATCCGCCTGCACCTCGAGGGCCGACAGCGCGCGCTCGGCCTCTTCGAGCTCCCACTGCATGCGACCGATGCGACCGGTCGCGATGCGCTGCCGCACCTGCTCCATCGCCGCGCCGGGGTCGTCGGCACCGTAAGGACGGCACGCCTCCATCAGTCGGCGGCGTGCGCTTTCGGCTCGGCTCGTCGCTGATGCCAGCTGGTTGCGGAGTCCCTCGATCTCGTTCGCCGCGCCACCGAGACGGCTCAGTGCCTGTGCGTACTTCGTGACCTCGTCCTCGAGCTCCTCGGCGCGCTCGGGCGTGATGCCACCGGCGATCTCGTGCCAGCGCATCGATGCCGCTCGGTGCTCGGCGACCGAGCTCTCGAGCCGCTGCTTCGCGTCGGGATCGAGCACGGCATCGAGCCGGCGGAGCTGGAACTCGAGATAGCTCGTCGCGTCCACCTTCGCGAGCGCCTCGGCCGCAGCGCGCTCCGCGATGCGCACGCGGCGCTGCGGCAACAGCAGCGCGCCGGCCACCACGGCGAGGGCGACGATGAGCAGCAAAGCCGCGAAGATCGGGAACGCACCGGCGCTCGCGATCGCGGTGACGCCGGCGATGCCACCGACAGCGATCCCCGCGAGGTACAGGCGGCGACTGCGGCGACTCGCCTGCTCGACGCGGATCTCCGCGCTGTCGATCTGCTGGACGATCGACTCGACTTCGGTGGAGCTGCCCATGCCGCCGAGCGAGAGCTGCTCGGCGTCGAGGCGGATGCGCGCGTCGCGGACCGCCCGGTGTGTGTGCCACAAGGTGCGCTGATCGAGACGGGCCAAGTCGACGACCGCAGGAGTGCTCGGCTCGGGAAGCTTCGACGCCGACGCCTCGAAGACCCGCGCCGACAGCTCGTCGCGCTGCTGTTCTGCCTCGTCGACCTCCTGCACGAGGCGCTGCAGATCGGCAGGCGCCTCCTCGGGCACGGTCCGCGCCCACCGCACGGTCTCCGGATCGAGTCGCGGCCGGTTGCCGAACGCCGCCAGCCGCTGATCGCGGATGTGGCGCACCTCGAGCCACATGTTCGCGACCTTGTGCAGCTCCGGGGCCGTCCGGAGGATGCGCTGGTCGTTTCCCTCGGCCACACCGCTGCCCCGCAGGACATCTGCCTCGGCGCGCACCTCCTCGAGTCGAGCCACGAGACACGCGTACCGCCGGCGAGCCGCGCCCTGCTCGGCAGCGCGCAGCTTCGCCTCGACCTCGCCGAGCTCGGTCTCGGCCGCCTCGGCCTTCTTCTCCGCAAGACGGGCGATCGTGAGCTCCTCCTCGAGGGTCGCGAGGTGGCCACGCGCTTCTGTGAGCTCGGGGGACTCGTCGCTGGGGTTCACCTTCGGCCCAAGCCCGACCTCGGCCGCGGTGATCGCGGCAGGTCGCCGCAGCTGCGAGATGTCGGGAGGCGGCAACGCGGCACTCGAGGCACTCGAGTCGTCCACGCGCACGTGAGGGCCACCCTGCTCGTTCGTGATCACGACCCGTCGCCCGAGGACGTCGAAATAGGTGAGCTCGGCGCCGGGGATCGCGCCCACGGCGGCGCGCAAGAGCGTCTCGGTCAGCCCCTCGCGCTCGGCGGCATCGAAGCCGCTGAGCACCGTCATCCGGTCGTGGAATCCGATGCGGAGGACCTGTCCGCTGCTCGCTACCACTAGTTCGTCAACGCGCACGGCTCACCTTTGAAGATCGCTCCTAGGGGTCATCGGCACGCAAATCCGCGCGCTGTAGCGGTCCTTGGGCCGCTAGCCTGACCCGCCGGTCAAGTGCGGGTTGACGAGCCAGGAAGCCGTGGAACGACGATCGCAGAAGGACGCGGAGGCCAGCCGGGCGGGGTGGCGTCTCATGCGCTCTCAGCTGGGACACCAGTGGAGAGGCCTGACCGCCGGCGTCATCGCCGGCCTGGCCTGGACCGCGGCGAAGGTCTCCGTCCCTGCGCTCGTCGCCGTCGCGATCGACCGAGGTATCGGTGACGGCAGCAACAGCGCGCTGTTGAAGTGGTCGCTCGCCATCCTGGCCGCTGGCGTCGTGGCGGGCGTCTGTAGCGGGCTGCGCCGCTGGTTTGCCTTCCGCGAGGCCCGCTGGGCGGAGGCGATGCTCCGCGACCGGATCTTCGCCCACCTCCAGCGGCTCCACTTTGCGTTCCACGACGAGGTGCAGACCGGCCAGCTGATGAGCCGAGCGAACACCGACCTCCAGCAGGTGCAGGCGTTCGTCGTGATGATCCCGATCACGATCTCGAACGCCGCGACGGTGCTCGCGGCAGCAGTGATCATGTTCAGCATCAACCCGCTGCTCGCGCTGCTGGCGCTCGGGCCGCTGCCGTTCGTCAATGTGCTGGCCCGGCGCTTCAGCGGAAACCTCTTCCCGTCGGTCATGGCGATCCAGGTTGAGTCCGCGGAGCTCGCGACGGTCGTCGAGGAGACGGTGTCGGGCATCCGGGTCGTGAAGGGCTTCGGCTCGGAGTCGGTGCAGTCGGCCAAGCTGCGCGGCGAAGCGAACGACGTGTACGACCGCTCGCTGGACGCGACGCGGGTCCGGGCTCGCTACATGCCGGCGATGGATCTGCTGCCGAACCTCGGACTGCTCGCCGTCCTCGGCTACGGCGGCCACCTCGTGCTCGACGGTCAGCTCACGATCGGCGAGCTGGTCGCGTTCAACACCTACGTCGCGCTGTTGATCTGGCCGCTGCGGATGCTCGGGCAGATCGTCGCTCAGGGTCAGCGGGCCGCAGCTGCTGCGGGTCGGGTTGCCGAGGTGCTCGGCACCGATCCGAAGATCGTCGATCACGCGCAGCCGCGAAAGCTGCCCCCGATTCCTGCCGCGGCGAGCCGGGACGCGGCACTGGGCGAGGTGCGGTTCGAAGGCGTGTCCTTCGCGTACCACGACAACGGGCCCGCGGTGCTCGACGGACTCGACCTCGTCGTCGAGCCGGGCGCGTCCGTCGCGCTCGTCGGCGCGACCGGTTGTGGCAAGACGACGGTCGCGCGGCTGATTCCCCGCTTCTACGACGTGACCGAGGGCCGGGTCTGCATCGACGGGGTGGATGTGCGCGACCTGCGCGTCCACGAGCTGCGCCGCGCCATCGGCATCGTGTTCGAGGACACGTTCCTGTTCAACGACACGGTCCGGGCGAACATCGCCTTCGCCGACCCCGACGTGACGGACGACGCGGTCGCTGCGCGCGTCACGGCTCGCGGGCGCGCACGAGTTCATCATGGAGCTACCCGACGGTTACGACTCGATCATCGGCGAGCGTGGCTTCTCGCTCTCGGGCGGCCAGCGTCAGCGCATCGCCATCGCGCGGGCGATCGTCGCCGATCCGCGGGTGCTGATCCTCGACGACGCGACAAGTGCAGTCGACCCGACGAAGGAGCACGAGATCCGCGACGCGCTCGCCGAGGTGATGCGCGGCCGGACGACGATCGTCATCGCGCACCGTCCCGGCGACCATCGCCCTCGCCGACCGCGTCGTCCTGCTCGAGCAGGGTCACGTCGTGGCGGAGGGCACGCACGACTCTCTCCTCGGCGAGAGCGAGCGGTATCGCGCGGTCCTTGCGGCCGGCGAGGACGAGCGATGGGCGGCGGCTGTCGCCCCGGCAGGCACGACCGCGACCGCGGCGGGGGGCTGAGCCATGTGGGGCAGCGGCGCCGTCAGCGAGGAGGATCGGCTCGACCGCGAGGAGACGCGGCGGCTCCTGGGCCGCGTCGCGCACATGCTCCGGCCCTATCGGCGTGCGGTGATCCGCACTGCCCTGCTGATCGTGGTCTGGACGATGACGGTGGTAGCCGGGCCGCTCATCGTCCGGTACGCGATCGACCACGGCCTCGCGAAGAAAGATGTGACCGCGCTCAACGCGTCGATCGTCGCCTACCTCGTGGTCGCGGCGGTCGCGTACGTCGTCGCGCGCTTCCAGATCATGGCCGTCGGCCGCATCGGTGAGGGCTTCCTCCGCGACCTGCGGGTCCGGGTGTTCAACCACCTGCAGTCGCTCTCGCTCGGGTTCTTCGAGCGCGAGAAGGCCGGCGTCCTCGTCTCGCGCATGACCTCCGACATCGACTCCATGGCCGAGCTCGTGCAGTTCGGCCTGCTGCAGTTCCTGTCGAACGGGCTGCTGCTCGGGCTCTCCCTGACGCTGCTCGTCCTGATGTCATGGAAGCTGACGCTGGTCTGCCTGATCTCGGTGCCGATCGTGGCGATCGCGTCGGTGAAGTTTCAGCGCGACTCGAACAAGGCGTACCTCACGATCCGAGACCGCATCGGGCAGAACCTGTCGTCGCTGCAGGAGGGGATCACCGGTGTGCGCGTCATCCAGGCCTTCGGCCGTGAGCAGGCGGTCGGGGAGCGGTTCACCGAGAGCAATCGTTCGCTCTACGACGCGCACATGGAGTCCGTGCGCATCTCCGTGTGGTACCTCCCGATCGTCGAGTTCTCGGGCATTGCGACGACGGCGGCGGTCGTGGGCATCGGCGGCTGGCTCGTGCACCAGGGGGAGGTGTCCCTCGGCACTGTCGTCGCGTTCGTGCTGCTGCTCACCAACCTGTTCGAGCCCGTGCAGCAGCTGAGCCAGCTGTTCAACACCGTGCAGGCTGCGGGCGCCGGCCTCAACAAGCTGTTCGGGCTGCTCGACACCAAGAGCGATCTGCCGGAGAAGCGCGGCGCGGTCGACCTCCCCGAGCGCGGCGAGATCACCGTGGACAGCGTGTGGTTCTCGTACTCCGGTGATGGCTCCTCGGACGTCGCCGAGTGGGTGCTGCGCGACGTCGGCCTCACGATCGTGCCAGGCGAGCGGCTGGCTCTGGTCGGGCCCACGGGCGCGGGGAAGTCGACGCTCGCGAAGCTCGTCGCCCGTTTCTACGACCCGCAACGCGGCGGCATCGCGTTCGGCGGCGTGGACCTCCGCGACGCGACCGGACGCTCACTGCGCGAGCGCATCGTCGTCGTCCCTCAGGAGGGCTTCCTCTTCAACGGGACGATCCGCGACAACGTGCGCATCGCTCGCGCCGATGCAACCGACGCCGAGGTCGACGCGGCACTCGCGGTCGTCGGCGCCGATGAGCGCTTCGGGCTCCTCCCCGAAGGCTTCGACACCGAGGTGCGCGAGCGCGGGAGCCGCCTGTCCGCCGGCGAGCGGCAGCTCGTCTCCCTGGCGCGGGCCGCCCTCGCCGATCCTGCGGTCCTGGTGCTCGACGAGGCGACCTCGAGTCTCGACCCTGGCACGGAGGCGATGGTCGAGCAGGCGATGGATCGCCTGATGGCCGGGCGCACCGTCATCGTCATCGCTCACCGGCTGTCGACGGCCGAGCGGGCCGACCGCGTGGGCGTCGTCGATCACCACGAACTCGTCGAGCTGGGCTCACACGCAGCCCTGCTCGCACAGGGTGGTCGCTACGCGGCCCTCTACGACAGCTGGGCGGGTTCCGCCTCCCGATAGCCTGCGTCCGTGCGGGTCTGGATCGACCAGGATCTCTGTACGGGCGACGGCCTGTGCGTCGACCACTGCCCTGACGTGTTCCTCCAGCTCGAGGACGGCATCGCGTATGTCCGGCAGGGGGAGTGGGTCGGCAACGACCCTGGCGGCGGGGGCAGCCTCGCCCTCGTCTCGCCCCGTAACGAGCGCTCGGTGGTGCACGCCGCCCTGGACTGTCCGGGCGAGTGCATCTTCATCGAGCTCGACTGAGCACCGCGCCGCAGACCGCCCCGCCCGCGGCCGCCCCCGCCGCCGCACCCCGGGCCGAGTGTGTGCACTGGAGCGCGACATAGTGCCCCGAGTGCTCACACTCGAAAAGGGTGCCGCGGCGACTCGACGTCTGTGAGGCTCGGATCCCGTGCGGGGGGCGCGGTTCGTCTTTCTCGTGATCTCGGCCGGCGGCGCGTTCCTCGCGACCGTCGTGTTCACGATCACGCCCCTCTACCGGATCGAGTCCGCCGGGCTGAACCCGCTCGAGCTGGTGCTCGTCGGGACGTTCATGGAGGCCGCGGTCTTCATCTTCGAGATCCCGACCGGCATCGTCGCCGACGTCTACAGCCGGCGGCTCTCGATCATCATCGGCAACATCGGGATGGGTGTCGGCTTCGTACTGGAAGGCGCGTACCCGCACGTCGCCACGATCATGGCCGCACAGGTCTTCTGGGGCATCACCTACACGTTCACGAGCGGGGCAACCGAAGCGTGGCTCGCGGGTGAGGTCGGCGAGTCCGCGCTCACCGGCATCTTCCTGCGGGCCCAGCAGCTCGGTCAGATCGGCGCTCTCGTCGCCATCGTCATGGCGATCTGGCTCGCGCACATCGAGCTGTGGGTGCCGATCGTGGTCGGCGGCTTCCTGCAGATCGCGCTCGGCGTGTGGCTGATCTTCGTGATGCCCGAGACCGGCTTCACGCGCGCGCCGCCGGGCGAGCGCGGACATGGACCGCGTTGCGAAACACCGCGCGCGATGGCTTCGGCGCGATCCGTCGCAGCCGCGCGCTGGTGTTGCTCGCGATCGCGGCCGCGCTCGCGGGCGCTGCCAGCGAGCCGTTCGACCGGCTGTGGCAGGCGAAGTACCTCAACGAGGTGCACTTTCCGACGTTCGGGGGATGGTCCGACCTCACGTGGTTTGGCATCCTCAACGTCGCGTCGTTGCTCGTCGGCATCGCCCTCTCCACGTTTGCGCACACAAGAGTGAAGAAGATCCGGAGCGAGCGCACCCTCACCCGCATCGTCGCGTCGCTGATGGCCGTGCAGGTCGTCGGCCTGGCGATCTTCGGGCTGGCCGGAGGCTTCCTCTTCGCCACCATCGGCTTCTTCCTGTACTCGCGCAGCCGATCCTTGGAGCGGCCGTTCTACGGCGCGTGGATCATCCCGATGATCAAACCCGAGGTGCGCGCGACCACGCTCTCGGCAATGGGTCAGGCCGACGCGATCGGGCAAGTCATCGGTGGCCCGGCGATCGGTGCGATCGGCACCGCGGTGTCACTCCGAGCCGCGCTGCTCACGGGCGCGGCGCTGCAGGCGCCGGCAGTGGGCCTGGTGCTTGCCGCGGGCTCAGATGCTCCCCCAGAAGCCCTCGAGGACTTGGGCACCGCGCAGGGGATCCTGGAGCATCCACCAGTGGCCGAGTCCGGATAGCTCGGTCACGCGGGCACCCGACTTCTCCGCCGAGCGCCGCGCCCCGTCCGCGTTCAGGAACGCGTCTTCGAGCGGGACGATGACCATCCCGGGCTTCGGGATGTCAGCGAAGTCGGGTCCCCACGCGTCTTGCACTTTCGTGGCCGATCGGTAGAGATCGAGGATGCTCGACGCCATCGACGGGTTGAGCGCTTCCGCGGCCAGGAGCGCGTCGGCTTCGGGCATCCCGCCCGCGGCGAGACCGGCTGATCGCTCTGCAGCCGGTGCTGCCAACATGCCTTCCCAGAAGGCCTCGCCCTCGCCCGGCGTCTGCCAGATCTTTGCGAACGCATGCCACTCGAAGTTCACGTCGGCGAGACCGGCTGCGTCGGTGACCCACGAGCGCACGAGGTCGGGCCGCAGGCTCACCACTCGCACCGTGAAGCCGCCGCCCCAGTCGTGACCGACGAGGTCGACGGGCTCGCCGATCGCATCGAGCTCATCGATGAGCCATGCCGCGTACTCGTCCATCGTGGCGCGAAAGCCCGCTGGACGGTCGGTGACGAAGCCCGGAAGGGCCGGCGTGATGATGTCGGTGCGCCTGAGGTTGCGGATGAGCGCGCTCCACAGCGCAGGGGTCTCGGGCACTCCGTGGACGAGGACGGCGGTCATGGCCGCACGCTATCCAGCGTTGATCAGGAAGTCGCCCACGCGTGCTGCCTCTTCGTCGTGGCGGTAGCCCGAGAGGATGAACGTGTCGATGCCAGCATCCACGAAGCGCTCGAGCTCCTTGCGGATCGACTCGCCGCTGCCGACGAGCGCCACGGACGCGCCCATGCGAGCGCGGGCGAAGCCGTTCCACAGGACGTCGGAGAGCCACTCGCCGTTCTCGTCCGAACCTGTGCCGCGTAGCGCGTTCTGACGCTGCTGGCCGATGGAGTCGGTGCGATCGGCGTGCGACCGCATCTTTTCCCTGAACGAGTCGGCGATGCTGCCCACGATGTCCTCCGCTTCGGACCGCGCCTCGGTGTCAGTCCCGCGGCACACGATCTGGAAGCGCGTCCCCACTTCGATCGTGCGGCCTAGGGCGGCGGCCATCTGCTTTGCGCGCTGCGCGCGCTCGGCCATGAGCTCGACTGGCTCGCCCCACATCAGATAGACGTCGGCGTAGCGCGCCGCGGCCTCCATCGCCGCGTCCGACGCGCCTCCGAGATAGATCGGCGGATGTGGGCGTTGAGCCGGGCGTTCCGCGACGCCGCCGTTGGTCACCCGGAAGAACTCGCCGCTGTGCTCCCAGTCCCGCTCGTGCCAGGAGCGCATCACGACCTCCATGAACTCCCCGGTCCGGCGGTAGCGGCTGTCGTGGTCGACCTCCCGCCAGTCGCCTCCATCGCCGCGGACGAAGTCGCCATCCTTGGCGAGCTCGTGGAGATGGCCGCCGGTCACGACGTTCAGCAAGACGCGTCCGCCAGTGAGCGAGTCGAGCGTGGCCGCCATCCGTGCCGCCACGGGTGGGTTCACGAACCCCGGCCGGAACGCCACCAGGAACTTGATGCGCTCGGTGTGCTGGGCGAGCGTTGCCGCGACCATCCACCCGTCGAGGCACATCTCGCCGGTCGGGACGAGCATCCCCTCGAAGCCCGCGGCCTCGGCGGTGCGGGCGACGTGGACGAGGTGGTCGAGGGTCGGCTTGATGCGGGTCGACGCGTCGCCGAGACGGGCCTCGTCACCCATCGACGGCACGAACCACAGCAGGTGCACGGCGGGCGAGGCTAGTGGCGCCCGAAGAAGCCGGAGCCTGGGCCAGTAGCCTCGATGTGTGACCGCGTCCGCTCCGCGCGTGCGGTTCGCGCCTTCCCCGACGGGCTACTTCCACGTGGGCGGCGCGAAGACCGCCCTTTACAACTGGATCTACGCGCGCCAGCACGGGGGCACGTTCGTCTTGCGCATCGAGGACACCGACACCGAGCGCAACCGCGACGAGTGGATCGACGGCATCCAGAGCGCGCTGCGGTGGATCGGCGTCGAGTGGGACGAGGGCCCGTACTTCCAGAGCCAGCGGACCGATCTCTACGTCACGGCCGCCGCGCGCCTCTTCGAGAGCGGGCACGCGTACTACTGCGACTGCACGCGCGAGGTCATCGACGCTCGCACGAAGGGCAACGAGCGGCCGGGCTATGACGGCTTCTGCCGTGATCGCGGTCTCGAGCCGGGCGAGGGACGTGCGCTGCGGTTCCGCACGCCGCGCGAAGGGTCGACAACGGTCACCGACCTCATCCGGGGCGAGCCCGTGTTCGAGAACGCACTCATCGAGGACTTCGTGCTCGTCCGCTCGACCGGCAAGGCGATGTTCCTGCTCGCGAACGTCGTCGACGACATCGACATGCGCATCACGCACGTGATCCGCGCCGAGGAGCATCTCCCGAACACCCCGAAGGCGATCCTGCTCTGGCAGGCGCTCGACGCTGGTGAGCTGCCTGTGTTCGCGCACGTCCCGCTCCTCGTGAACGAGAAGCGCCAGAAGCTCTCGAAGCGCCGCGACCCCGTCGCGCTCGAGCTCTACCGCGACGAGGGGTACCTGCCCGAGACGATGCAGAACTTCCTGATGCTGCTCGGCTGGGCGCCGCCGGATGGGCGCGAGATCATGCCGTTCAAAGAGCTCGCAGAGCTGTGGCGCCTCGAGGACGTTCACTCGTCGCCTGCGTACTTCGACGTCAAGAAGCTCGAGGCGTTCAACGGGGAATACATCAGGGCGATGTCGACCGAAGAGTTCATCGATCGAGCCCAGCCATGGCTCGTGCCGCCACACGCGCCCTGGCATCCCGAGCACTTCGATCGCGCGGTGTTCGAGGCGATGGCTCCCCTCGTGCAGACCCGGGTGACGCGGCTCGTCGAGGTGCCTGCAATGGTCGACTTCTTGTTCCTCGAGGAACCGAAGATGGACCCCGCGTCGTGGGACAAGGCGATGAAGGTCCCCGACTCGGCAGCCTTGCTCGACGAGACGATCGGCGCGTACGAGGGCGCGCCGTGGGACGCCGAGTCGCTCAAGGCCGCGCTCGAGATGGTGGGGGAGCGCCACGAGCTCAAGCTCGGGAAGGCCCAGGCCCCGGTGCGCGTCGCAGTGACGGGTCGCACCGTCGGGCCGCCGTTGTTCGAATCGCTCGTCGTGCTCGGTCGTGAGCGCACTCTGGAGCGTTTGCGTGCTGCCCGCGGACACCTCTGACCCGACGGCCGAGACGCCGGTCGTCCCGCCGGCGCCGCCTGCCGTCGATGCCCGTCGGCCCGGGCGGCCGCGCCGCCGATGGGTGCGCGGGATCGCGATCGGTCTCGCGGCGATCTTCGGCTTCCTCGCCCTCTATGTCGGTGTGACGTTCGTGCAGGTGTGGATGGCCTCGCGCCACGACGGAGCGACCTCCGCCGACGCGATCGTCGTGCTCGGCGCCGCGCAGTACGACGGACGGCCCTCACCGGTGCTCACCGCGCGGCTCGATCACGCGCTCGAGCTGTGGGACCAGGGGCTCGCGCCCATCATCGTGGTGACCGGAGGCAAGCGTCCGGGGGATCGGTTCACCGAAGCGACCGCGAGCGCGAACTACTTGCTGGAGCACGGCGTACCCGATGAGCAGATCTTGCGCGAGGTGCAGGGCACGAGCTCGTGGGAGTCGCTCGCCGCGGCCGCGCGGATCTTGCGTGACCGCGGGCTGTCCGAGGTGATCCTCGTGTCCGACCCGTATCACACGCTGCGCATCGGCGGCATCGCCGACGAGCTCGGCCTGACCGCTCATGTGTCACCCACCGACACGAGCCCGATCTCGGGCGGCGCCGCGTTCAAGCACATGGTGAGAGAGACCGGCGCCGTCGCGGTGGGCCGCATCATCGGCTACCGCCGCCTCCTCAGCCTCGAAGGCTGACGCCCGCTCACGCTCGTTTTCTTGGCGCGACGGCCCCTCTGTGGGCACGTTCCGCCAAGAGAACCAGCGAGCCGAGCGGCTACGCTTCCCGAGCCCTTCGGGGGTGGTGTAATCGGCAACACAGCAGGTTCTGGCCCTGTCGTTGGGGGTTCGAGTCCTCCCCCCCGAGCAACACGAGGTCAGTGAAGGCCCAGGTCAGTGACCTGGGCCTTCCGCATGAGCCCGCCGGACGAACGCCGCGGCGTCGTCGCTGAAGCGTTCGGGCTCGTCCCAGCGCGGGGTGTGTCCGCAGCCGGGATACACGATCAGCTCTGCGCGAGGGATGGACTGCGCGAGCCGGTCTTGCATGTCTCGGGTGACGAGCTGATCGGCCTCACCCCACACCAGGAGCGCCGGCGCGTTGATGCGCGAGAGCTCGCCGACGTCGTCGTACCCGAGGAGCGAAGTGAACATCTCCTTCCAGACCCGGGCGGGGACCTTCAGCAGCTCGTCCACGAGCGTGTCGGCCAGCGCGGCATCGAGCGCGTCTGACGAGGTGTCGAGCAGGAACGACCGGGCGAAGCCCGCGTCGATGGGATCGGCGAGGTTCGCGACGACCGTGTCGACGAAGTCGCGCAGCCCCGCGTGGTCGCGAAGCGTCAGCGGAGAGGCCTCGAGGATCAAGCCCGCAACACGCTCGGGGTGGTCGAGGGCGACGCGTCGGACGACGAGGCACGAGCCGGAATGGCCAGTCAGCACCGCCTTGTCGATGTCGAGCGCGTCCAGGAGTGGGACGACGTCGGCAGCGAAGTCCTCGACCCGGTAGCCGCGAGGTGGCTTGTCGGAGTCGCCGTGTCCAGCGCGGTGAGACCGCGAACGCGCGCAGATCGCGAGGCAGCAGGTCGAGGACGGGTTGGTAGGAGCGCCACGAGTCGGTCGGTCCCGGAAGGAACACGACGACCGCGCCGCCGGCATCGCCTTCCTCTGCGTAGGACAGCGCCGTCCCGCCGGCGAGGGTGACCATCGCCACGCCCGGACTGTACGCAGGGGGGTGCATTTCGGCGCGTTCCGGGTAAACATACAACCGAATGGTTGTAGATCTTCTCTCGCCAGATCTCTCGGACCAGCGAGCCGATCGCGTGTTCCACGCCCTCGCCGACGCCACGCGGCGCGACATCCTGCTGCGGGCCTTGGAGGGCGAGCACAACGTTTCGGCACTCGCTCGCCGCTACCCCGTGAGCTTCGCGGCCGTGCAGAAGCACGTCGCGGTGCTCGAGAGCGCAGGACTCGTGACCAAGCACAAGAGCGGGCGGGAGCAGCTCGTCCGCAGCAACGTCGACACCATCCGCAAGGCCTACCGGCTGCTCGAAGAGCTCGAAGCCGTGTGGGAAGCCCGCATGGACCGCATCGGCGAGATCCTCGCCGAGGACACGATCGACCAACAGGAAGGACCTCAACGATGACCGTGAAGAGCATCCAGAAAGATCCGAAGGCCCTGACGATGACAGTCACCGCCGAGCTCGATGCGACGGTCGAGCGCTCATGGCAGCTGTGGGCCGACCCGCGGCAGCTCGAGCGCTGGTGGGGACCGCCGACGTATCCCGCGACGGTGGTCGATCACGACCTGAATCCCGGCGGCCGGGTCACGTACTACATGACGAGCCCCGAGGGCGAGAAGTACCACGGCTGGTGGGAGATCACGGCGGTGCAGGCGCCTGCGGCGCCTCGAGTTCAAGGACGGGTTCGCCGACGACAGCGGCACGCCGAACGACAGAGATGCCGGTGACGAACTCGGTCGTCACCTTGACCGAGCGCAGCGGCGGCGGCACGGTCATGACCATCGAGTCGCGCTTCCCGTCGCTCGAGGCGATGCAGCAGCTCGCCGAGATGGGCATGGAAGAGGGTCTCAAGGCTGCGATGGGCCAGATGGACGCGATCCTCGCCGACGTCGCATGACGAGCGAGCCGGATCGAGGAGACGTCGAGCTCGTTGGCTAGGTCGACGTCTCCAGCGCGGCGATCGCGTCGACGATCACCTGCACGGTCTTCTCGCCCGCAGGACTGTCGGGAACGACGACCCATTCACCGTTGACATCGTCGTGGAAGATCGGCGCGGGGTGGTTGGCGCCGGGCAGGATCACAACGTCGACCTGGTAACCGGCGGCCTTCAGCGCAGCCGCCGCCTTCTCCGTTTGCCAAGCCGCGCACGTCGAGTCGTCCTCGCCGGCGATCAGAGTGATGTCGGCGTCCTTGTTGCCGAGGTTCGACGTGTCGAAGTCGTACTTCGCGCCCTCGAACTCGTAGTAGCAGCCGGAGACAGCCACGATGACATCTGCTCGCGGGACGTCGGCAAAGCAGCCCATCGGCTCCCCCGCCGCATCGACTTGCTCGGTCAAGCCCTGGATGAGCACGAGCGAGGCGCCAAGCGACCAACCGACGAACGTCATCGGTGCGTCGAGATCTCCGTCATGATCGGAAGCGATCGTCCGCGAGTAGCGGTACGCGCATTCGGCGTCCCGATCTGCGTTCTTGACGCCTTCGAGAGTGGTGATGTCGGTGCGCCACGTGGGAGCGAACACGACGTGGCCTTCTTCAGCGACCCGGCGCGAGAGCTCGGCCATGTCCTCGTTCTCCCCGTTGAGCCCGTGCATCGCCAGCACGACCGGCCAAGCCCCGTCGCCGTCGGGCGAGAACACGAGGATCTCCTGCGTCGTCGGGTCCGAGACCACGGTCGATGTCACGGCCGTCGTGGAGTCGTCACCGCCGCACGCGGCGGCGATCAGCAGTGCACAGGACACCCCCGCTGCGGCTCGAAGGCAACGACGCCCTTTCACGCCCGCGATGATCCGCCTGTGTCCGTCGCGTGCCCAGGGTCCAAGGTCACGTCGGGATCGCCGCCGAACCGTCCCTGTAGGATCTGCCTTCCACTTGTACGGCCCCATCGTCTAGTGGCCTAGGACACCACCCTCTCAAGGTGGCGGCACGGGTTCGAATCCCGTTGGGGCTGCCAAGCATCCCCGAGTCGCCTGTCAGTGCGCGGCTTGGTCGCGCAGCACCCGGCGCAGGATCTTGCCCGAGGCGGACTTGGGGATCGCGTCGACGAAGGTGACCTTGCGAATGTGCTTGTAGCTCGCGACCTTCTCCGCAACGAAGGCTTGGATGTCCTCGGCCGTCGCCGCCTGCCCTTGCTTCAGCACGACATACGCCGCGGGTATCTCGCCCGCCTCGTCGTCGGGAAGCCCGAGCACGGCGGCGTCCGCGACCTGCGGATGCGTGAGCAGCACGGCTTCGAGCTCCGCAGGCGGCACTTGGAAGCCCTTGTACTTGATGAGCTCCTTCAGTCGGTCGACGATGAAGAAGTGGCCGTCGGCGTCGATGTGGCCGATGTCGCCGGTGTGGAGCCAGCCCTCGTCGTCGATCGTGCTCTTCGTCGCGACGTCATTGTTCAAGTAGCCCTTCATCACTTGAGGACCGCGCACCCACACCTCGCCGTCCTGATCCACCCCGAGCGCCGCTTGCGTCGCGACATCGACGATGAGGGTTTCGGTGTTCGGGGCCGTCACGCCAGCCGACCCGGCCTTCGTCCTGTCAACGGGCGTGGCGTGGCTGACCGGTGACAGCTCCGTCATGCCATAGCCCTGCAAGACCAGGCAGCCGAGGCGCTCGGCGCACTCGGCCGCGAGCTCGGCCGACAGGGGTGCCGCGCCAGAGAGGATGAATCGCAGCGCGGACAGATCGTAGCTGTCGACGACCGGATGCTTCGCGAGTGCGACGACCATCGGCGGCGCGACGAACGCGCACGTGAGCTGGTGCTCTTGGTGCAACGACAGGAACTGCTCGAGATCGAATCGCGGCATCGTCACGATCGTGGCGCCCGCCCGCAGGCCCGTGTTCATGAGCACCTGCATGCCGTAGATGTGGAAGAACGGCAGCACTGCGACGAACCCGTCCTCCTCCTGAATCGAGAGCAGGGCGAGCGTCTGCTCGATGTTCGCGACGAGGTTGCGGTGGGTGAGCATCACGCCCTTCGACAGCCCTGTCGTGCCCGAGGAGTAGGGCAGCACGACGACGTCATCGAGCTCGACGGGTACCTGGTCCGCGAGCGGCGCGGCATCGATCGAGGAGAGCGACGGGTACCCGGCCGCCTCGCCGATGACATAGGTCTCCGTCACGTTCGTGTCCGCGATCGCTGCCCCGGCCGTCTCGATGAACAGTGGAACCGTCACCAGCCGGGTCGCACCCGCGTCGACGAGCTGATGGTGGACTTCACCCACGGTGTACGTGGGGTTGATCGTCGTGATCACGCCGCCGGCGAGCGCAACGGCGTGGAAGAGCACGCCGTACTCAGGGCAGTTCGGTGCCATCACGGCGACGACTTCGCCTTTGGCGAGCCCACCCGCGACCCAGCCTCCTGCCTGCCGGCGCACGGCGTCCTCGAACTCCGCGTACGTCATCGTCCGACCAGTGGCGGCGTCGACGAAGGCGGTCTTCCCGGCCCGCTGGGCGGCGCGTTCCAGGATGTAGGGCGTCAACGCCGTCGTGGGAACGCGGACCGGGGGCAAGGGACTGGTGAAGATCATCGTCTGATTCTTTCGGAGGCCCGGTGTCCGTGCCATGTCGTCAACTACGGGCGCCAAGGCGTCCTCGAACTCAGGCTCACGACCTGGCAGGCGATCAGTCCGTGGGCGAGCGGCGCGTTCGAGGTCGTCGAGGAAGTCGATCGACTGTGCCTGCAGTTCCTCCAACCCAGTGAGCCACGCCTCGATCTGGTTCCAATTCAGCGCGGTTGGGGCTGAGAGAGAGAGCTACCAACTGCGGAGGCTTCGCGGACCGGGCATTCAGTTGCCCACGAGCGTGAGATCGAATTCAGGCAGCGGAAGCTGCGACAGACACGTCGTGTCGAGACTGGTCACGCTGCCCTGGTCGATGAACGACTTGATGAGCGGGACCTCGCAAGCCGCAGAGGTCGGGTCGACGTCGTGTCCTTGTCCGGGCACTGTCAGCTCGAGGCTGTTCGGCCAGATCTCTTGGGCTCCCGCCATGTTGCCCGGCGGGTCCTGAGGGTCTTCCTCGCCGTTGAAAGCGAGGACGGGCAGGTCGGACTTCGTCGCCTTCGCTGTTGCGGTGGGGTCACTGGCCTTGGGGATGAGCGTGCACACGTCTCGCCACCACTCTGCGCCGCTCTTGTCCCGTCCGTATTCAAAGCTGTCGGTGCCGACAAGCTTGCTGGGGTCGTCGCGGGCCCACGCCTCGTTGCATCTGATGGCGTAGGGGAGCATCTGATCCTCGGCGGAGCTCGTGGCTGCAGACGGCGGGTACGCCTGGAGGATGGCGAGCAGGGCAGCGACCCGGTCTTCGGTGGCGCCGACAGTGTGGACGAGGAGCGGGATCCTTGTTTGGGTCGTGGCGACCAGCAGCAGGTCATGCAGTGACGAGGCGACCCAGCTCGAGTCGAGGCTGACCTCGGTGCCGCTCGGTGACAGCTCGGCCGGCACGACCCAGGGCGAGGCAGTCACCGAGCTCCACAGAGCGGCCCAGTCGGCCCGGAGCGCCGGGAAGGCCTGTTGACATGCCGCACTTCGCTCGCACTCGGCGAACACGAGGTCGAGCGCCCGTTGTGCGTTCTCGGGGAACCGCTCGAACACCGGGACGTCGAGAAGCGTTCCGCTGAGCAGTGTCATCGTACGGACCCGATCCGGGTGCCTCATCGAGAAGACCTGCTCCGCCGTGGTCCCATAAGAGATGCCGACGAGGTTGACCTTCTCGTAGTGAAGATCGGACAGGACCTCGTCGACGTCGTCCGCGAAGTTGGCCGTCGTGTAAAGGCGCAAGTCAGTGTGCAGGCTGGCCAAGCATGACTCGATGGCCGACTGCAGAGCCGCCTTGTCCGGAAGGTCCGGGAACGCGGGGCAGGTCACGTTCGAGGCCCCAGTGCCGCGCTGTTCGATGAAGACGAGATCTCGCCCGGTGTTCACCGCGAGGAGTGGCCGCACCCGTCCGATCGTGTCCACCGCAGAATCGCCGGGACCGCCAGCGAACCAGACGATCGGATCAGACTGTCGGCGCGGATCGGTAGCGGGGATCACGACGACCCGGATCGGGATCTGACGACCACTGCCGCTGACTCGGTCCTCGGGGACCATCAGCGTCCCGCATCGAGCAGATACGCCGTCGGCAGTGCACGCCTCGAGCACGAGTCCCGTCGATGATGTGTCCGGCGATGATGTCTCCGTCGATGATGTGCCCGTTGATGGCCCGCCGCATCCGGACAGCAGCAGGCTGACGACAGCGAGTGGCCCACCCCACATGACCAGGTGCCTGCCGGCGCGGTGAACTCCGGTCCGTGACCGCATGCCGTGATCGTGCGGGACGCGACCACCCCTTGCCAGGGCTGTTGGTCCCTTCGCAGTCACCTGGTGCGGTCGGATGTGCGACACGCGATGTTCGCGTTGAGATCGCGGTTGATCGGAACCGACCCCGGTCGGTGACCACCACGTAGCTCCGCATCGCCGAGGCGAGAGTTCCGGTGCCCCCGGTCGGGGCTACCTCCTCGCTGCCGTCTTCTTGGCTGACGTCTTCTTGGCTGCCGTCTTCTTGGCTGACGTCTTCTTGGCCGTCGTCTTCTTGGCCGTCGTCTTCTTGGCCGTCGTCTTCTTGGCTGACGCTGGGCGCTTCTTCGCCGTGGCCTTCCTCTTCGCGGTGGCCTTCTTGGCCGTCGCCTTCCCGGGGAGCGCCTTCCGAAGATCAGCGACCCGGCCGGCCAAGTCATCGACCTCGCGTCGCAACGCAGCGATCTGGCCGCGGACCTCCTTCTCGATCGTCTGGACAAGACGCTCGGTCGCGGCCTCGCCCCGATCGAGCCAGTCGCGAGCGCGTTGATCGAGTTGACGCAAATGCTCCTCGCTATCGCTGAGCATCCGTTGGGAAAGCGTTGCCATGCGATCGAGCAGACGATCGACCGTTTCCTGGGGGGACTGTGCCTCGGTCACTGGGTTGCCTCCATCGGGTCGTGCTCCGGTGTCGTGAAGATTTGATCCATGTGGCCGACTGATGGCCAGGGCCATTCGTCACATTCATTCGCTGGAGTCGTTGGCGACGCTCTGGTCGAGCATGTCAGCGGCGGGGTGCGGCCTGCCAGAGGACCGCGGCCGCCCGTGCCAGGCGGCGACGGTGGGGCCCGGTCACAGCGTCACCCTCCTGCGAGGGGATGACATGGCACCCTGAGACATGGCCGCGAGCCCTGGGCGAATAGCGGGAGACGCACGGTCCGTCGGTGTCGCGCGCCTCGCCGGCGCGACCGCTCTTGCGGGCGCGTCGGCTATCGGAGCCGTTGGGGCGCTCATCCGCGGGTTCGAGCTCTCGTTGAGCCTGTGCGCGTTCGGCGGCTGCGATGAACCGGAGGACAGCGCTCTCGGTGGATGGCTGCTGTTAGCGGGAGTCGCGATCGCGGCCATGGGGCTGTTCGTCGCGCCACGCCTCGCCCGGAGCGACCGACCTCTGGCCCGGGCGGCCGTCGCTGTCGGCGCTGCGCTCCTCTTCGGCGGGTTCCTGTTCGCGGTCGGGTTCCCGGGCGTGGCGCCGTGGGCCGAGAACGTCACCCTGTACGGGATGATGGTGGCCGTCGTCGTGCTGCTCGTACCACCTCGGGGGGCGATCGCGATCGGCGGCGTTCTGGTGGGCGCCTTGGTCGCCGCCGCGTTCGGCGATGTTGCCATGCCCGGGCTCGGCGTGGCACTCATCGTGGTCGTCGCTGCCGTCGCTCTCGGCGAGCTGGCATCCGACGGCTGATCACTCCTCCGGATCGGTGGTCGGGGCGCGGGGAACGACGAGGACGGGACACTCGGCGAACTCGAGGACGTGCGCAGTGACGCTGCCGAGGTAAGGGGAAGACGGGCCGCGTCGGTCGCTGCGTCCCATGACGATGAGGTCGGCTTGCCAGGATTGAGCCTCGTCGAGAATTTGGCGGGAGGGCTCGCCGGCGAGCGGCACGGCGTCGACATCCAGGCCTTGGGATCGCGCCGTGTCGGTGAGGTGGCGGAGGACGGAGCGGCTGGCCTGCTCGATCCGTTCGGTCGCACCGCCGTCGGGGGCAGCGGTGTCGAGGAGCGCGCCGAGGGAATGATCCGTGGCGACGGTCACGAGACGGAGCCGGACGTGCCAATCAGTGGCGAGCTCGAGCGCGACCTGTGCGGCGCGCAGCGCCGGTGGGGAGTCGTCGACGGCGACGAGAACGCGGCGAATCGTCATTGTTGCTCCTGTGGTGATGGTACGGAAAGAGCGGTACTCGGGTGGTGCGAGCGGCCGCGGCTCAGCTCTTCGCGTTCGTGGTCGTCGAG
This sequence comes from uncultured Acidimicrobiales bacterium, assembly GCA_963708175.1. GTDB lineage: Bacteria > Actinomycetota > Acidimicrobiia > Acidimicrobiales > DATKAS01 > DATKAS01. Next base: position 78,908 of record CAVPSD010000005.1, on the reverse strand, counting down.
GCGCAGCTCGAGGACCTGGAGAGCGGTTTGGAGCTGGGGGATCCAGCGGTCGCGCACGGCCCGCAACCGTTGTTGGGTGACGACGAGCTCCGCACTGACGCGCTCGGCCGCGTTGGTCACAGCGGCATGTTCGACGGCCGCTCCGAGTGCATGACGGTAGGCGGCCGCCGCAGCGGCGAGCGTCGGCGTGCCGGGAATCGGTGGCGTCGGTGGGAGGTCGCAGCTCGCTTCGGCGGGGATCTCGACTCCCATCTCGGTACGCCACACGAGGCGAGTGCTGGCGGGACTCACCAGGGTGGCGGCAGCTTGGAGGTCTGAGCGGGCGCCGAGGATCATCGCTTGCCGTTGCCACGCCTCGGCGTCGCGTACCGCGGCGGTCCAGATGGCGGCGCTCCTCTCGGTGAGCGCAGCCAGGCGGATCTCCTCCTGGCGGAGGGCTTGATGTTTGCGGTGCAGGATGCTGGCCGCTCGTTCGGCGACCGCGAGACGATCGATGAGCCACAGCCGGCCCGAGCGACCCGGAGGGTGGCGGATCCTCATGCTGGCGGCCGCAGAGGGCTCGGGTGGTAGTGCGGCGCGAGGGTGTCGGCGGAGAGCATCGTGAGCTCACGGCGCGGCAGAACGGACGCGGCCGCCCAGGCGCGGGTGAGAGTGTCGTCGAGGGTGCGGTTGTCGTGGAGACCCTGTGTGACGAAGCCGCGATTGAACTCGTCGGCGAATCGAAGGTAGGCGCGATCCGTCTGGTTGAGCGCGGCCTCTCCGAGGAGCTCGGCGAGCTCGCGCACGTCACGCGCCTTCGCGAGAAGGGCGACGAGCTGGGAGGCGAGCTCCAGGTGGTCGTCGCGGGTCCGGCCCGGCCCGGCGCCGCGACGCATGAGGCGCGACAGCGACGCGAGCGGTTCGATGGGTGGGTAGATGCCCGAGGCGTGCAGCTCGGCGGACAGCACGAGCTGTCCTTCCGTGATGTAGCCAGTCAGGTCGGGGACGGGGTGGGTGATGTCGGCTCCGGGCATCGTCAGAACCGGGATCTCCGTGATCGACCCGCGGCGGCCGCGGATGCGTCCGCACCGTTCGTAGATCGACGCGAGGTCGCTGTACAGGTAGCCGGGATAGCCGCGCCGGCTGGGCAGCTCGCCGCGTGCTGCGGACACCTGTCGGACTGCCTCGCAGTAGGCAGTCATGTCGGCCATCACGACGAGCACATGTCGTTGCGTCTCGAAGGCGAGGTGTTCGGCGACGGTCAGGGCCACACGCGGCGTGATGATGCGTTCGATCACGGGATCGTCGGCGGTGTTGAGCAGCAGTGTGAGCTCACCTGACTCGGAGCGTTCCTCGAGGGTGTCTCGGACCGCGGCAGCGTCCGCGTGGGTGATGCCCATCCCCGCGAAGACGACCGCGAACGGCTCGCCACCGGCATGGGCTTGGGCGGCGATCTGGGTTGCGAGCTCGAGGTGCGGCAACCCACCGACCGAGAAGATCGGGAGCTTCTGGCCGCGCACGACCGTGGTGAGCGCGTCGATGACCGAGATGCCGGTGAGGATCGCGTCGCTCGGGGTGTCGCGCGCTGTCGGGTTGAGCGGTGCACCGTTCACATCGGCGAACGTGTCGCCGAAGATTGGTGGGCCTCCGTCGAGGGGCATACCGCGACCGCTGCACACACGGCCGAGCCAGGCCTCGCCGACGCCGATGCGCATCGGGTGACCCGAGAAGCGCACAGCAGTGCCAGTCGTGGCGATCCCCGAGGTTCCCTCGAGCACCTGGACCACGGCCAGGTCACGGTCGCGTTCGAGGACGACGCCGTGGCGCACACCGTCGCCGTCGAGGACGATCTCGGCGTCCTCGTCCCATCCCACACCGTCGACCCCGCCGGCGACGAGGAGGGGGCCTTCCACCCGGCGGATGTCGGTGTACTCGATCGGAGCCGGGGTGGTCATGGGGCAGGGAGCAGTGCGAGGACTCGGTCGCGATGCTCGGTCACGGTGTCGACGTCGGCGGGGCCCGCAGCGTCGCGTGCCCGGATCAAGGCGGAGAAGTCGACCTCCTCGAGCAGCGACGCGGGAAGTCCTTGGGAGATGAGCTCGAGGCAGCGGTCATGGACGGCGAGGACGCCATCCGCGATGGCGGCCTGCTTGGGCGGTGCGGCGTAGCCGTCGTTCTGACTCAACGCGTTCTGTTGGAGGACCGCTTCGCGGATGAGACGGCCCGTGAGCAGGATGACGCGCTCTCGGCCGGGAAGCGCGCTGATCCCGACCAAGTCCGCGATCGGTTGGAGCCGGTCTGCCTCCGCGAGGAGGCTCGCGAGGCGGGCCCGACGGCCCGGCCAGCTCGGATCAGCGTGAGCGACATGCCAGGCGGCGAGGTCGTCGGCGTCGCGTGAGAAGGAGGAGCGCCACGTGACTGCGGGATAGTGACGCGCGTACGCAAGGTCGCGGTCGAGTGTCCACACGGTGCGCACGAACCGTTGGGTGTGGGCGGAGACCGGCTCGGTGAAGTCCCCGCCCGGCGGTGAGACCGCCGCGATGACGGTGACGGAGCCTTCCCCGCCGGCGAGGGTGCGCACCCGCCCGGCGCGTTCATAGAAGGCGGCGAGTGCCGACGGCAGGACTGCCGGGTACCCCTCCTCGGCCGGGAGCTCGCCGTTGCGTGAGGCGAATTCGCGCAAGGCCTCCGCCCAGCGCGATGTCGAATCGGCGATCAAGGCGACGTCGCGTCCCTGATCCCGGAAGTACTCAGCGACGGTCATGGCCGTGTAGATGCTCGCTTCGCGGGCCATCACAGGCATGTTCGAGGTGTTCGCGATGATCGCCGTGCGTTCCCACAACGCCCGGCCTGTCCGCGGGTCATCGAGTGCGCGCAGCTCGTCCATCGCGTCGGCGAGCTCGTTGCCCCGCTCACCGCAGCCCACATAGACGATCACGTCCGCGTCGCACCACTTCGCGATCTGTTGGAGCAGCACGGTCTTGCCGGTACCGAAGCCGCCCAGCACGGCGGCGGTCGAGCCCTTCGCCACCGGTTCGAGAAGGTCGAGAACCCGTTGGCCGGTGACGAGCGGGACCGGGGCTTCGAGCCGTTTGCCGTGGGGTCGTGGCGTGCGGACCGGCCACCGTTCGGTGATGGTGACCGTGACGCCATCGATGATCGCGATCGGGTCCTCCGGTCCGTAGGAGCCCGGGGGCGCCAGCCAGCTGACCGTGCCGGAGACACCGGCGGGAACGGGGATCCCATGCGCGGTGCCGCGGGCGTCGGTCGCCTCGCTCAGGACGGCACCCGTGGAGACGGTGTCGCCGAGCTGCGTCCTCGGCTCGATCACCCACTGCCCTCCGACCGGCCCGAGCGCGCCGGGTCTGAGCCACTCGGGCCCGTCGAGCAAGGGACGCAAGAGGCCGTCGAACACGCCGCCGAGCAGCCATGGTCCGAGCGATGCCGAGAGCGGGCGGCGGTGGCCGAGGACGGGGGCGCCGGGCCCAACCCCGCCTGTGTATTCGTAGACCTGGACGACGACACGATCGCCCGAGAGCGCGACCACCTCACCCGGCAAACCGCCCTCACCGACCTCCACGAGGTCGAGCAGGCCCACCGATCCGGTCAGGCCCTCGACGTCGAGCAGCGGCCCGTTCACGCGCACCACGCGACCGGCCGTTGTCGACTCGGCGCTCCGCCTCACCTCCACAGCGTCGCGATGTCGTCGCCGAGCGCGTCGACGGCCCGGTCAGCGAGTGTGACGAGCCGGTAGTCGACGCGGCGATGCCCATCGCGCGCGACGACGCCCGGTTCACCATCGGGGTCGTCGAGGACCTCTGCGTCGGGACCGAGCTGGGACACCGCCAAGGAGCGCAGCTGCTCCCGCAGCTCGCCGTAGCGGTCCTCGCGCGCGAGCTCTCTCGCTGCTGTGCGGGCGCGCTCTCGCAGCTCGTCGAGCGCGTGACACCTCGCCGTGAGGACGACCTCGCGAGCCTCACGGCGAGTCGCGGCATGCTCGCGGGCTAGTCGCTCGGCCGCCTCGCGGGCGCCTTCGGCGCGGGCGGCCTCGACGAGCTCAGCGGCCTCCTCGTGACTGCGGGCGATGCGGTCGCGGGCATCGCGGTCAGCCGCGGCCAGCAGCGACGCGGCGTCGGCTCGTGCGTCTGCGAGCAGCGCGGCGTGGACCGCGTCGAGGTTCACCTCGGTAACACCACGCGCAGGGGCCGCTCCTGCACGACCTGTGCGAGCGCCTCGGCCGCCGCGGGTGTGAGCACGACCACAGCGACGTCATCAGGGAGACGCTTCCACGCGTCCCTGACCGAATCAGCGTCGGCCGCGTCGAGCACGGTCGCGCCCGCCAAGGCAAAGCCCTCCACTCGATGCCGCTCCCCGAGCACCGCGATGGTGCTCATGCCTTGCCGATGAGGATGATCGCGACGATCAGGCCGTAGATCGCGATGCCCTCCGCCAAGCCGACGATGACCATGGCCCGTCCGAACATCTCGGGTCGTTCGCTGATCGCTGCCAGCGCCGCCGATCCGGTGTAGGCGACGGCGATCGCGGCGCCGAAGGAGGAACCGGCGACGGCGATCGCAGCGCCGATGAGCGCCGAGTCGTTCGTCGTCGAACCTCCGCTCGTCGTCGACTGGGCCGACCCGGCGCTGCCCGTGAGCGCGACGAACAGCAGAGCCAAGCCACCGACCAGCAACACCGTGTTCACGACCCGCAGCACGCGGACGGTGGAGCGGGCACCGCGCCGCAATGCGACCGCGGTGACGAGCGACCCGGCCACGAAGGCAGGGACCGCCACGAGCCATATCAGCATGGTGTCTCCTCTCGGATGACCGGGACGTGCCACGGCCGGAACGGGCGGCCCTCACTGACGAATATCCGGGAGAACAGCTCGTAGTACTCCAGGCGCAAGGCCTGCACACCGGCAACGAGCGCCTCGAGCGCGAACGCCACCACGTGGCCGATCGCGAAGACCGCGAGAGCTGCAACTGCTGCGGCGGTCCCCGATCCCCAGAGGCTCTTCGTCGCGTCCCACACGACGAACGCGATCGCCGCGTGCATGAGCCCGAACGCCGCCAGACGGGCGAACGACACGACGTTCGATCCGATGCGCAGGGTCAGGTCGAAGGTCTCGATTCCAGCCTGCGCGACTCCGGCGCCACCCGGGCCGGCTTGGCTTCGCAGCCCGACGACGGCCAGCACGAGACCGACGAGCCCGACCACGAGACCAGCGCCCCACAGCGGCGGCGATGACCACACGACACCACCCACCACGAGCGCGAGACCGAGGAAGAGCGCGGCGCCTGCCCCTCCGCTCGGTGCCCACAAGGCCGCGCCGGGGCCGCCCTCGCGCCAACGATTGACGATGCCGATCGCGTAGGCGCACGCGAGCAGGACCGCTCCGACACCGATGCCGGCCAGGAGCAGAGTCTCCGGCTCGTCCAGGGGGGCGATCCAAATCGTGGGCACGAGACCCGTCGGACCGAACGCCTCTCCGTAGAGCAACCCGAACACGGTCGCCATCGCGCCAAGGGCGAGGACCAGGGGCCAGATCTGGCGCACACGGGCGAAGCGCGGTCTCCGGGTGCGTCGGAGCCACAGCGCGCCGACGACGAGCACCAGCCCGTCGCCCACGTCACCGAACATCATCCCGAACATGACGACATACGCGACGGTCGCGAACCACACGGGGTCCACATCTCGATACGGGATGGTCGCGTATGTGTCGACCAGTGGGCGCAACGCTTCCGACGACCGACGCCGAGGCAACGCGGTCGGCATGTCCATCCCCGGAGGTGTGGGCATCTCGACCACCGAACCACCCAACGGAGCGAGCCGTTCAGCCAGCGGCCCGATGGCGTCGGCGGGCGCCCATCCCGCCAATGCCGTGATCTGGTCTCGCTGCAACGCACTGTTGCTCACCCGCTCGAGCTCAGCTTCTCCCGCGACGAGCGCTACCTGACCTGCCTCGCGCAGCGTCTCGATGTCCGGCGTGTCGGGGGTGAGCCGTGGTCCGCCCGCTGCCGCGACCAGCTCGGCGGTCGGCACTCGCCCATCGGTGCCTGCGCGGTGTGCGCCTTCGTCGGGTTCGACGACGCCGCTGTCGGCCACCGCGACCAGCACGTTGCGCCATCGGCGTGTCGGCGCCACCACCGCGATTCGACGCATCGGGATCGGGCCGGGCAGGTCACGCCACGGCATCGAACGCCTCCAAGCCGGCCGGCCCCCATGCCGCAGCCTCCAACGCCGCGCAGACTCGACGCGCGTCGGAGAGCAGCAGCACTGCCGACCAGGCGACAGCCGCCTCACCGTCACTCGCACGTCTGGTCTGACGGGCGGCTTCCTCGCCGAGCCGGCGCCACCAGGCACTCTCGGCGCGCCACACATCGCGCTCGTCGGACACATCGGCGAACACCCATCGCACGTCGGTGGGGAGGCCCTCGATGAAGGATCGGAGGCTCGCGCCGACCCACCCTGGACCGAGAAGCCGTCCCGCGTCGATCGCCGCGGTGGTGCTCAGCTCGCGACCGTTCCCGAACCGCTCACCCGCGATCACGGCTGCCGCACCGGCCGACGCCCACCGACGAAGCTCCGGGATCCGTTCGGTGATCCGCCTCGCCCACGCGACGCGCAACGACGCAGCGAACACCGCCCGCTCGCTTGACCCAGGGTCGCCCCACGGTGACATCGCGAGCGTGGCCCGCACCTCACCGATCGACCGCGCGGCCCGCACGCGCGGCCATGCGGTGCCCAATGCTCCGAGGTCGAACGGCACCATGGGCGGCGCGCCCGCCAGCTCGTCGACGTGCGCCTCGACGTTCGCGATCTCGTGCCCCCCAGCAAGCATCCGAACGACATCGCTCCCGCCGGGCGGCAGCCAGCCCGCAAGCACTCGCAGGTGCCACAACGCCGTTGCCCGAACGCCACGTTCGGCGTCGATCAAGCTCATGCCGTCGTGGACGTCGCGGCCGTAGGGCGAAGCCGCCACCGCCGCCACGGCGCTGCTCACGTCGCCGGCAGCCGCGACGCTGCGCGCACCCGCGCCGCCGAGACGGCGATTCGCCAAGAGGCGTGCCCGCACGCTGCCCGCCACCCAACCCGGCTTCACCGGGCCGGCTCTCGATCCGGTCCTGCGGCCCGTATCGTGGCGACGAGTCGGTCGGTCAGCGTCGGGAGCCGATCGGCCGCGCGACGGGCGATCTCATCGGCATCGCGCCGGGCGGCATCGAGCAGCTCCGCCCGTTCTCGAGCCGAACCCTCTACCGCCGCCGCTGCCGCCGCTGCCCGCTCGATCTCTGCATCTCGACGGGCGGCGGCCAAGACGAGCTCGGCTTGCTGCACCGCTGCGACCCCTCGCTGCTCGGCCTCCCGGCCGGCTTCGCCAACCAGGTCGGCGGCCTCAGTCTGTGCCCCTCGCAACGCCTCGAAGACCGGCGCGAGCTCCGCAGCGAGCTCCGCGTCGCGGTCCGCCGGAACGCCCGCGGGCGCGGCCGCGCCCGGTGCCCCAGCCGGACGAAACCGGCGAACGAAGTCGCGCAAGGTGGCCATGGGTGGTGAATCACTACCACCAGCGTGTCTACATGCGCGGTTCTGCGCCGCCCAGGGTCCTCAGTCCCTTCCGCGCGCCGCGTCGCACCGTCACCGCTCGAGTCCCTCGGCCCACTCCTTGGCCCAACGGTCGAGCGGATGCAATGCCCCTGCCGAGCTTTGTCCCGGCATGGGTGAGGTCGTAGCGCCCGTCCTCGCGCTGCTCGACGATGGCGGCCGCGGTCAGCTCCTCCAGCCGCTGGTAGAGCACGCTCGACGACATGCCGTCGCACTTGCGCGCGAGCTCGCGCGCGCGCCGAGCGGCCCCGCCTGCAGCTCCCACAGGATGCGCAACGCCCATCGGCGCCCGACGAGGTCGAGCGCGGCCATGATCGGTCGCCCGGTGGACGATCCCCGAACGCGCCCTCCGGGAAGAGGTGGTTGTGGCACCGAATCTCCCTTGCCGTTTCGTTTCACGAGGCCATGACCCCGTACTACTTGTCGGGTGTGTACCTGAACTGGGCGTCGGAGGAGACGGCAGACCGGGTGCGTCAGGCGTATGGTCCGAACTACGAGCGGCTCGTCGCCCTGAAGGATCAGTACGACCCGACGAAACCTGAGGAGACCGCGTGATCGGCGTCATCGTCACCTTTCAGTTCGGCGATGACTTCGATCGCGGGCGGATCGAGAAGGTCGCGACTGACGCAGCCCCGAGGTTCGAAGGGCTGCCCGGGTTGCGGAGCAAGACCTTCACCGTCGACGTCCCGAACCGGCGCGCGGTCAACTTCTACCTCTGGCAATCGGAGGAAGCCGCCCGACTGTTCTTCAACGACCAGATGGTGGAGCGCGTCACCGACCTCTACGGCGTGCGCCCGACCGTGGACTTCGTCGACATCGCGTCGTTGGTGGACAACGGGCGGTGACCTCGATCTTCGACCCGTTCGACCCGATCGGATCGATGGGTCGGCTCTGGACGAGGGGCCAACGCGACGCGCAGAGCTGGTTCGACCAGTGGATCGACATGACGTCGTCGTGGACATCTGTCGTGCCCACCCCGGAGCGGTTGCTCGGCGAGCTCATCGACGGCGTGCTCGCCCGCTTCGGCGGACGGCGCATCGCCCTGACACTGCACGGCCACGCGGTGTCGGGGGTGCTCGACGCGCTTCGGGTCTCCGGTGCCCCCGGCGAGCACCGGGCGCATGCCGTGCTCACCGACGTGGACTGGGAGGCCCGCCGTCTCGAAGAGGTTGTGGTCCGCGCTCGCCAGGTCCGACTCGCCCCGGGCCTCACGTCGACGCTCACGGCCGAGCCAGTCGAGATCGAAGGGCGTGCCCGCCTCGACGAAGTGCTGCGGTGGTCGGTTGACGTCGATCTCGACTGGAAGGTCGAGCTCGATGCTGCGGGCGAGCTCCGGGCGCGGCATCGCGATCGTCCCTACCGGGTGACGGGCGACGCGTCCGTGAGCGACGGCCGGGTGCAGGTCGAGGTGGTCGCACTCGGCTACGGCGACGTCGGCGTGCGGTTGCCGCGGTGGCTGCGTTTCGTGCACCACATCGACCTGCAGCTGCCACCAGGGACCATGCTGGTCGATGCCCACCGGGTTGGTGACGAGGTGTCGTTCCGTGTGCGTCTCGATGAGGTCCGCTACGACCTCGATCTCGATCGCGTGCGCGACGCGATCATGCGTGGCGCCGTGGTGCCCTTGTCCTAGCGGCGCCGGTTCTCGACGACGACGGCGATGCCCTGACCGACCCCGATGCACATGGTTGCCACGCCATAGCGACCGCCGGTGGCCGCGAGGTGGTGCACGAGTGTCGTGAGGATGCGCGCTCCGGACGCGCCGAGCGGGTGTCCGATCGCGATCGCGCCACCGAGCGGGTTCACCTTGGCCGGGTCGAGGTCGGGCCATCCCCGGAGACACGCAAGGCTCTGCGCGGCGAACGCCTCGTTCAGCTCGACCGCATCGACGTCGTCCCACTCGAGGTCCGCGCGCTGCAGCGCGAGAAGCGCGGCCGTGACCGGTCCGATGCCGTAGCGCTGGGGCTCCACGCCGCTCGTCGCCCGGCTGACGATGCGCGCCATGGGCTGGATGCCGGCGCGCTCTGCGCCTGCGGGCGACGCCAGCAGCAGGGCGGCCGACCCGTCGTTCATCGGCGACGAGTTGCCGGCGGTGACGGTGCCGCCCTCGCGGAACGCCGGTTTGAGGGTCGCGAGCTTCTCGAGGGAGCTGTCGTCGCGGATGCACTCGTCACGTGCGAGGTCGGCGCCCGGCACGGCGATGGCCTCTGCGTCGAACGCGCCCGACGCCCAGGCCTTCGCCGCGCGCTCGTGCGATCCGAGCGCGAACGCGTCCTGCTCTTCGCGCGTGATGCTGAACTCGTCGGCCAGGATCTCGGCGCCCTCGCCGAGTGCCACCGTCCACTCCTTCGGCATCGTCGGGTTGATCATCCGCCATCCGAGAGCCGAGTTCCACAGCTGCTCGTGCGTGCGGGGGAACGCGCGGGAAGGCTTTGGCAGCACCCACGGCGCTCGCGTCATCGATTCGACGCCACCGGCGATGATCAGGTCGGCGTCACCCACGGCAACCGCGCGGCTCGCGTCGCTCACGGCTTCGAGCCCGGAACCGCAGAGCCGGTTGACGGTGGCCCCTGGGATCGACACCGGAAGTCCGGCGAGCAGTACCGCCATGCGCGCGACGTTCCGGTTGTCCTCGCCCGCACCGTTGGCGTCGCCGAGGTAGACCTCTTCGATCGCGGCCGGATCGATCGACGAGTGACGATCGAGCAGGCCCTTGAGTGCCGCCGCCGCGAGATCATCCGGTCGCACTCCGGAGAGGGCGCCGCCGACGTTGCCGATCGGCGTGCGGACTGCGTCCAGGATGAGGGCCTCAGTCATGCTCGTCATGTCGCCATCATCCTCCGTCTGGTGACCCGCGTATCAGTCGTCTTCGCAGCGGGAAGAGGTCGGCGCCGAGCCACCGGCGGATGTGGCCCCAGATGCCGGGCTGGATCCACAGCGCGACGAGGATGGCCGCGACCCCAGTGCCGATGATGTAGGCGGTCTCGTGGTCGTTGAAGTAGTCGCGCAGGAAGTAGTAGAGCACCGCGCCGATGATCGGCCCTTCCAGCGTCCCGATGCCGCCGATCACGACGATGAAGATGATCGGGGCGATCCACTGGATCACGCTGAACGCCTCGCGCGGCTGCACCCGCAAGGTCGACAGGTAGTAGACGGATCCCGCGAAGCCCGTCCAGAACGCCGCGATCACCCAGATGATGAAGCGGGTGCGGTACACGTTCGCGCCGAGGCCGCGGGCGCCCGCCTCGTTGTCGCGGATCGCCTGCATCTGCAGGCCGAGCCGGGATCGCAGCACGAGGTAGGCGAGGAGCACGGAGCCGACACCGGCGACGAGGGCGAGCCAGTAAGTGACGTCTTGTCGGGTCTGCAAGTCGTAGCCCGCGACCTTGAGCGACACCCCGTTGCCGGCGCCGAGCGAGGTCTGCTGGATGACGACGAGGCTGACCATCTCGGCGAGCACCCACGTGCCGATCGCGAAGTAGCTGCCCCGCAGGCGGAAGGCCACGAAGCCCAGCGGGATCGAGATGAGGCCGGCGATCAACGCGCTGAGCGGCACAGACCAGTAGAGGTTCTGCCCGTGCACGTTCACCAAGGCGACCGTCGAGTACGCCCCGATGCCGACGAACGCCTGCTGGCCGACCGAGACGACACCGGCGAACCCGGCCAGCAGGTTCCACATCTGCGCCATCGCGAGCAATGTGAGGAGCTCGACCATCTTGCGCTGCAGCGACGCGTCGCCCCACGAGGGCATGAATGCGAGAAAGCCCACGAACAGGACGGCGACCACGCCGAAGATGCGACTCGTCGTCGTACTCCGCGCGACGCGGAACGACTGCGCCGGCGTGGCGACCTGCACGTCGGTCATCGCACGACCTGTGGCTTGCCGAACAGGCCGGTCGGGCGGAACACGAGCACGGTCAGGAAGACGAGATGGCCAGCGAGCTCGCCCCACTGCGGGTCGATCTGACGGCCGACGGCCTGGGAGACGCCGAGGATGATGCCGCCGACGAGCGTTCCCCAGAGCGAGCCGAGGCCACCGATGATCACGGCCTCGAACGCGAAGATCAGCTTTTGCGGGCCGGAGAACGGGTCGAACGACGAGCGGGCACCGGACAGCACGCCCGCGACCGCCACCGTCACCACCGCGAGCGCCATCGCGAGGCCGAAGATGCGCTCGACGTGGATGCCCATGATGCGGGATGCGTCGGGATCGTCAGACGTCGCGCGGAACGCCCTCCCGAGCCGAGTGCGCTTGAGAAACAGCGCGAGGGCGCCGAGCACCGCGATCGCGCACAGGAGTGTGGTCAGCGGTAGCCACCCGATGCTGATCGTGTCGTTGATGCGGATGCTGGAGGTCTTGATCGATCCGACGTCCAGGCCGCGGGTGTCGGCGGTGTAGTGGGAGTAGAGCGCGTTCTGGATGACGATCGACAGGCCGAAGGTCGCGACGATCTGGAAAGAGGGGTCGACCCCGACGACGCGGTCGAACACGACGCGCTGCAAGAGGTACCCGGCGCCGAACGCGAGCGGGATCACGATGATCAGCGCGTAGAGCGGGTTGGCGCCCATCGTCGTCGCGAGTGAGAGCGTCACGAACGCGGCGAGGATCGCGAGGTCGCCGTGGGCCAGGTTGACGAATCGCATCGCGCCGAACGCGAGCGACAGCCCAGTGGCGAAGAGCGCGTAGACCCCGCCGAGCAAGATGCCCTGGATGACCGCGTTGGCCCAGACCATCAGGCGTGCTCCTCGGTTCCGTCGGGCGCGACTTCGAGCCCGAAGTAGGCCTCGGTGATCTGTTCCTTCGTGACCTCGGCAGGGGTCCCGGAGAGCGACACACGGCCTTCGAGCAGGCAGTAGAAGCGGTCCGCGACGGTGAGTGCCTGGTTCACGTCCTGCTCGACGAGGAGCACCGTCGTGCCCTGTTCCTTGATCGCGGGGATCGCTCGGTACACCTGCTTGACGACGATCGGTGCGAGACCGAGCGACACCTCGTCGAGCAGGAGCAGTTCGGGATTGGCCATGAGGGCTCGGGCGATCGCGAGTGCCTGCTGCTCACCACCCGAGAGCGCGGCACTGTTCCGCTTCAGCAGCGGTTCGAGCAGCGGGAAGGCGCCCACGACGCGCTGCTTGTCCCACGGCCCCTTCCGCTTGGCGTATGCGCCGACGGCGATGTTCTCCTCGACGGTGAGCGAAGGGAAGATCCGGCGCCCTTCAGGTACGAGCGAGATGCCCCGCTCGACCCGACGCGGCGCCGACAGCGACTCGAGCGACTCGCCGGCGTAGGTGATCGAGCCCGAGCGGACCTGCACGACTCCGGCGATCGCGTTGAGCAAGGTCGACTTGCCTGCACCGTTCGCTCCGATGATCGACACGGTCTCCGCTTGCCCGACGCGGATGTCGAGCCCGAAGAGGGCCTGGAAGTCGCCGTAGGCGACGTCGAGCGTGTCGACGTCGAGCATCGTGTCGGTCACGGTGCCATCTCGCCCGCACCGAACTCCTCGCCGAGATACACGGCGCGGACCGCGTCTGAGGCCATGACCTCGTGGGGGTCGCCCTCGATGAGCTTGCGACCGGCATCGACGGCCATCATCCGATCGACCACGCGCAGCAGCGCGTGAACGATGTGCTCGATCCACACGATGGCGACTCCGGTCGACCGGATGCCCCGGATCGTGCCGACCAGCTCGAGCACTTCGGCCTCGGTGAGCCCGCCCGCGATCTCGTCGAGGAGGAGCACGGAGGGTTGCGTTGCGAGCGCACGGGCGAGCTCGAGCCGCTTGCGTTGGAGCAGTGTGAGAGTTCCGGCGACCACATTGGCTTTGTCGATGAGTCCGCTGGTCTCGAGCGCCTCGACCGCGGCCTGGTCCGCGGTGCCGAGCAGACGAGACGATGACCCGAACGTGCTGCCGACGAGCACGTTCTCGAACACGGTGAGCCCCTCGAACGGCCGGGGGATCTGGGCCGTGCGACCGACTCCCCGGCGACAGCGCGTGTGCGCGGGCAGCCCTGTGACGTCGGCGCCGGCGAGGTGGATCGTGCCTTTGTCTGGCCGGAGGTCGCCGGCGACCAGGTTCAACAGCGTGGTCTTGCCCGCGCCATTGGGTCCCACGATGCCGAGGGCTTCGCCCTCGGCAACATGGAACGTGAAGTTCTCGATGACTCGAACGCCCCCGAACCGCTTGGAGACGTCGACGACCTCGAGCAGCGGCGTCACCGAAGCCCGGTTCGAGTCAGGCCAGTGGATGCAGCTCGCCGGTGAGGGGGATCTCCGGCGAGAGCTTGTTGTTGGTGACCACCAGGTCGAACTCGAACTCGCCACCGTCGCTCTTCTGCCATTGGCCGCCGACGAGTGAGGTCTTCGCGACGTTCTTGGGGAGCCCCTCGGAGCCGTAGCGGAGCGGCCCGACGATCGTGTCGAGGGATGTGGCCGCCGCAGCCGCGGCGATGGCCGCCTTGTCGGTGCTTCCCGCTCGCCCGAGGACGTCGAAGGTCTCCTCGAACAGTGCGTGCACGAAGCCGACGAACTGCGTCAGCTGCCTGCCGGTCGCGTCCTGGTACTGGTCGGACATCTCTTGCGCGGTCGCGCCCGTGAGCGAGCTGCTGTACGGGTGGAGGGGAGTCCACCAGATCTCGCTCGCGAGGCCATCGCCGAGATCGCCGAGAGCCTCGACCGCCGACGGGAACAAGACCGCCTTCGCCATCGTCACGAGCTTCGGGTGGAAGTCCTGCTGTGCAGCCTGAGTCCAGAACGTCGCGAAGTCGGGAGGCAATGGGATGCCGACGACGATCTCGACGCCCTCGGCCTTGAACTGGCCGATGATGCTCGAGAAGTCGTCGGACAACACCTGGAACCGACCGGGGTCGACGACCGTGTAGCCAGCCGCGGCGGCCCCGGCGGGGAACCCCGTGTCCGGATCGGCCAGGGCGTTGCCGTCGGGATCGTTCGCACACAGGAGCCCGATCTTCTTGTTCGTGTCGATCGAGTTCCACATCTCCACGAACACGCCGACGAGCTGCTCAACACCCCAGAAGAAGTGGTAGGTCCAGTCGAACCCGACGGCAGGATCGCCGCCGCGACCGAGGAAGTAGGGCTGCCACGGCGCGAGCGTCGAGAGGCACGGCACACCGTTGGCCTCGCACTGGTCGGCGACGGGGTTGATCATCTCCGGTGTCGCGATCGCGATCATCAGGTCGACCTTCTCGTCGAGGATCAGCTCACCGGCGCGGGCAGCGGCGGTGTCGGAGTTCGACTCGACATCCCTCGTCACGATCTCGACCGTGAACGACTTGTCGCCGAGCATGATGCCGTCCTTGACGAGCTCGTTGATCCCGGCGAGGACGAACTCGTTCGCCTCGCCGAAGCCGGCGAGCGGCCCGGTGAGCGGCGCGGTGAAGCCGATCTTCAGGGTGCCGTCGCCGCCACCGCCGCCGAACTGTGCAGCGTTGACGCCGCCGGCGGCACTGCCCGCGGCTGTGGTGCCGGCTCCTCCGGTGGTCGCCGCGCCTCCCGTCGTGCCGGCGCCGCCGGTGGTCGTCGACCCGCCGCTGTCGTCACCGCAGGCAGCGATGACGATCGCGGACAGGGCAGCACCCCCACCCATGATCAGGACCCGCCGGCGGCTGTACCCCTCCCGCGGCGACGGGATTCCCTTCTGGTCCATTCGCTTCCCCCCTCCAGCTTGTGGTTCTGAGCGGCCGGCGGCCGTCAGTCGGACGACAGCAACAGCGCGGAGCCGCCCTGCTGCGTGTCGTTGGTGATGAGCATCTCTGCTGTGGTGCGCAGATGTTGCTCCAGCAGTCGCACCGCTTCGTCAGCGTCACGCGCCAAGACGGCGTCGACGATGCGACGGTGCTCGTCATCGACGTCGCGGGCCGAGGTCGAACCCTCGGCTTGTCGCGACCAGTGGCGATAGAGCTCTGCGGCATCGCGAAGCGTGGACGCGATCGTGCGCAGTCGATGGTTGGGGCAAGCAGCGATCAATGCTTCGTGGAACCGTTGGTGCGCGGCGATCCAGTCTTCGAGCAGGAACGGCTCCGTTGGGTCGAGCGGAGTGTGCTCCAGCGAATAGAGCGCGGCGACGATCTCTGACTCCCACGCGAGGTCGCCGTGCTGCACCGCGAACCGCAGCGCGAGGCCTTCGATCTCGCATCGGGCGACTGTGAGGTCGACGAGGTCCTCGACTGAGAGCGACACGACGCGGAAGCCGAGCTGAGGCTCGCTGACGACGAGGCCCTGTTCGACGAGACGCTGGAGCCCCTCGCGAATCGCGCTCATGCTGCCGCCATAGCGCTCGGACAGCTCGGAGAACGGAAGCCGCGCGCCGGGACGAAGGTGGCCGTTCAAGATGTCGCTGCGGAGCTGGGCGTACACCTGCTCGGTTCGCGTCGCCCCACGGCCTGACATCGCCGCATTGAAGCACTTTCGCCAACTACCCGCAATATCGAAAACCTCTTGACCTGTCGATAACTGAGGTCTAGAACCGCGCGCATGGCATTGCAGGGATTGGCTGAGATGACCTTGGGCGTGCCGGGAGTCGACGAGACGCGCGGCTTCTATACCGAGTTCGGGCTCACCGAGTCGAGCCATGGGGTGTTCGCCACGGCCGACGGCGGCGATCAGCTGCGCGTGGTCGAGCGTCCATACCGCCAGCTCGTCGAGTTCGTCGTTTGCGCGGGCGACGCCGACGACATCGCTCGCGTCAAGGCGAACGCCGAGGGGGTCGGGCTCGAGGTGGCGGCGAACGCCGACGGAAGCATCACCATCCGCGAGCCGGTCGTCGGCATCGCCGCCAAGGTCGCGGTGCACGAGGCCGTCAAGCCCAAACCGTATGAGAGCCCCATCATGAACACGCCCGGCCACATGGCTCGACCCGGCGAGCGTGCTCCCGCGATCTTCGACCAAGGTCCCGCGCAGCCCCGCAAGCTCGGGCACGTCCTCTATGGCACTCCCGACCTCGAGGGCAGCATGCGCTTTCTGGGCGAGGTGCTCGGGTTCGAGCTCAGCGACCTCTCGCCCGGCGTCATCGCCTTCATGCGCTGCTCCGAAGACCATCACAACGTCGGCCTCATCAACTCGCCCATCCCGTTCTTCCACCACTCGTCGTGGCAAGTGAACGACGTCGACGAGATCGGCAAGGGAGCGCAGAACCTGCTCGCGGTCGATCCGGGACGCGACGTGTGGGGCCTCGGCCGGCACTTCCTCGGTTCGAACCTGTTCTGGTACTTCCGCGATCCGGCGGGCAACTTCGCGGAGTACTACGCCGACCTCGACCAGATTCCGGTCGCAGCGGAGTGGGAAGCGCGGCAATGGGAGCCCGAGAAGGCGCTCTACGCATGGGGGCCACCTGTGCCTCGCGACTTCGTCTCGCCGAGCGACCTCGACCAGATCGAGGCCGCGTTGAAGGCAACGACGTGAAGGTCGCGCGGTTCACCGAAGGCGGGCGGACTCGCCTCGGCGTCGTCGACGGCGACGAGATCGTCGACGTGGGCGACGCGGCACCGAGTGACATCGGAGTGCTCATCGCCGACGGTGCGCTCTCCTCCTTCTCCGCCCGCGGACCGCGCCACGCGCTGGCGGCGGTGCGGCTCGAGGCGCCCATCGCACAGCCCCCCGAGTTCCTCGCGATCGGCCTGAACTACGCGGACCACGTCACCGAGTCCGGCATGAAGAAGCCCGACATGCCGATCGTGTTCAACAAGCAGGTCACCTGCGTCACCGGACCGTTCGACCCGATCGAGGTGCCGGCGGCTGCGCCGACGCTCGTCGACTACGAAGGCGAGCTCGGTGTCGTGATCGGAACGCGCTGCCGAGACGTCAAGGTCGAAGACGCGCCAAGCGTCGTCGCCGGCTACCTCGTGGTGGATGACGTGTCGGTGCGCGACTGGCAGCGTGCATCGCCGACCATGACGATGGGGAAGTCGTGGGACACGCACGGGCCGATCGGGCCCTGGCTCGTCACGGCGGACGAGGTGGGCGATCCGCACGACCTCCGCATCCGCACGTGGGTCGATGACGAATTGCGGCAAGACGCCAGCACTGCGCAGATGATCACCAACTGCTGGGAGCTGATCGCGTTCCTCTCGACGGCGTTCACCTTGCTGCCGGGGACGATCATCGCGACGGGCACGCCCGCGGGTGTCGGCTTCGTGATGGACCCGCCACGCTGCCTCGATCCCGGCATGCGGGTGCGCATCGAGATCGACCGAGTGGGGACCATCGAGAACCCGGTCGTCGCACAGCCGCGGCGCTGAACGTGTCACCGCCGGCTCAGATCAGCGGCGTGTTCTGCTCGAGGCCGAGGAGCACTCGGCCGTAGAGCTCGCGGTTCATCTCGAGGTTCAGAAGGCCATGCTGGTTGATCGCTCGCAAGTCGGCGACCGCGCGTGTCAGTGGGCTCGAGATCCGGATGCCCGACGAGCCACTGGCGTGGAACAGGATCTCGACGCCATCCAGGCAGCGGCGCACGCCTTCGGCGCAGTCGAGCCGCATGCGGGCCCGTGTGAGGAGGTCGAGCTCTCGTCCCTCGCGCGCTGCGGCGTCGATCTGGTCGGCACAGCCGTAGAGGACCAGCGTGCCCTCGTGGATCGCCATCGCCGCTTCGCCGGCCTGCATGTGCGTGAGCGGATGGGTCCACTGATCGTCCGCGGTGTAGGCGATGGTCTTGCCTTTCACGAGCGCGGGGAAGTCGCGGAGTGCCTGGTGGGCGATGCCGATCGCGCCACCGGTCAACGCGAGCGCGAGCACGGGCACGGGCGCGCACTTGTGGTTCCACCCTTCGTGCAGGCTCATGCCCGGGCTGTTGCCCATGACGAGGCTCGGCAGCGAAAGGAACCGGTGGGTCGGGATGGCGAGGTTCTCGACGCTGACCGAGCACGAACCGGTGCCGGTGAGGCCGTTGACGAACCAGTCGTCCTTGCGGTCGACATCCGACGCAGGCACGGCGAAGTCGCCCTCGTCGACGACGTTGCCCTGCTCGTCACTGACGACTGCGCCGAGCAACAGCCACGACGCGTTCTCGTTGCCGGACGCGAACGGCCAGAACCCCGACAGCGTGAAGCTGCCATCCGCATGGCGAGTGGCCGAACCCCGCGGGCCGATCACCGCGGAGACAACCGCGTCTGGATCGGCACCGTAGATGTCGTCCTGGCCTTGCACGGGGAAGTGGGAGAGCAGCCACGAGTGGGCGTGCACGACGCCCGACGACCCACGCGGTCGATCCGCACCCCTCGGCGAGCGAGGAGATCGTGTCGAGGTGGGCCCGCATCCCCAGCCCGTAGCCACCGTTGCGCGTCGCCTGGATCGTCTTCAGCGAGCCGGCCGCTTGCAGCGCCTTGATGTTCTCGGGCGGCACCCTGCGGGCCTGCGCGGTCGCGACGGCCCGCTCTTGCAGCTCGGGGATCAGCGCCCGGGTGCGGGCGATGAGGTCGATCTCGGCCTGCTCGACGGTCGTCATGTGCGGCCCCCGTGTTCACCGGTCTGGCGTCCCAGTCGAGTGATCGTTCATCATTTTCGATCCGTCGTCAAGGCTGATGTCAGTTCGCATTCCGTACTACGATCGCTGCGGTGGTGACCGCCCGTCTCACGCGCACCGAGCTGCGGCAGCGGTCGACGCGTCTGCGCCTTCGACACGCCGCGTACGAGCTGATGTCGGCGCAGGGCGTCGACGCCACCACGATCCAACAGATCACTGACGCCGCCGACATCGGGTTCGGCACGTTCTACAACTACGCCGCGAGCAAGGAAGCCCTTGCGCAAGAGGTGCTCGACTGCATGATCCACAACGTCGGCGAGCGCAACGACCTCATCACGCAGAAGCTCGGTGAGGTCGATCCCGTCCGCATCGTCGCGAACTCGGTGCGGTTTGTGATCCGCGAGATGACCACGAATCCCGTCTACCGCTGGTGGGTCGCGCACCTCGATCTGCTCGTCGACCGCATGCGGATCGGATTCGGTCCGTTCGGCTTGCGTGACATCGACCGCGCGGTCGCCGCGGGCAGCTACACGCTGGTGGACGGCAACCGAGAGCTCGCGTGGAGCCAGCTGTGCTGGCTCATGGCCGCGGGCGGACGCGACATCCTCGAGGGGCTCCATCGTCCTGACGACGAGCGCAGCATCGTGGAGGGCATCTTGCGCGTGAACGGCGTCGATGCGGCGGCCGCGCATGCGGCGACTGCGAGTGATCCGCCTGACGCGCCACCGCTGCCGATCGACTTCGCGTTCGAGATCGCCGGCTAGCACTGCGCTCGCCCGGTTCGCACCGTGCTAGCGCGGCGTCGGCTCCGGCCGCGTCCCTTCGTACGCGTGCCGCAGCAGGCGGAGCAGATCGTCCGTTGTGACGGGAACGGGGTTGACCGTGATCTCCTCGGCCCCCGCAGCGGCCGCTTCCGCGAGGTCGCTCTCGGAGAGGCCGAGCTCGCTGAGGCGTGTCGGTACGTGGCTCGCGAGCGCGAGGTCGTGCAGCGCACCCGCCGCGTCGCCACGCTCTGCTCCGAGGGCCGCTTCGAGGCGAGCCATCTCGTCGGGCAGGGCCGGGGCGTTGAACGCCACCGCGTGAGGAAGGATGATCGAGTGCGTGTCGGCGTGCACGAGGTTGAACATGCCGCCGAGCACGTGGCACAGCTTGTGGTGCAAGCCCGTCGACGTCGTCCCGAGCGCGATGCCCGCGAGATACGCGCCGTAGAGGACATCCCCCCGCGCGTCGAGGTCGGTCGGCGTGTCCATCACGCGCGGAAGCGACTGCTTGATCGCTCGAACGCCTTCGAGCGCCATCGCGCTCGTCACAGGGTTGCATCCGGTCGCGTAGAGCGCCTCCACGCAGTGCGCGAGCGCGTTGAACGCGCTCGGCCCGGTGACCTGTGGTGGCAGCCCGACCGTGAGCGAGGGGTCGTAGATGACGACCTTGGGGACGACCTTCAGATCGCGGCCCGTCTGTTTGTGGCGCGCGTCGGTCAGCCCGTAGATCGGTGTCTGCTCGCTGCCCGCGTACGTCGTGGGCACGGCGAGGATCGGCAGACCGTGCGTCAGAGCGATCGCCTTCGCGAGCCCGGTCGACGACCCGCCGCCGAGGCAGACGACGGTGTCTGCGTCCGCCGTCGTGACCGCGGCGCGCGCCCGTTCGGCGAGCTCGAAGGGCACGTGCTGCACGACCTCGTGCCACTGACTCACGACGAGCGGCCCGAGGTCCTCCGCGAGCGCGTCGCCGAACTCCTTGGCCTGGGCGTCCACGATGAGGAACACGCGACTCGCGCCGAGGCGGGACAGCTCGTCGACCACTTGGCTCACCGCGCCCACCGCGAAGACGGTGCGCCCAGCCAGCGCGTCGTAGACGAACGGCTTCACGCGGCCCTCAGGGCGGCCAGCGCGGAGAGCTCATTTGCGGTCGGCGGCGCGGTGACCTCGAGCGGTTCCGCAAGGCGCAGCGGCCAGCCCGTCGCCGCGATCGCCTGCTCGGCGGTCACTCCCGGATGGAGCGCGGTCTGCACCAGCTCGCCGGTCTCGGGATCGGGGCGCAGGATGCCCAGGTCGGTGATCACGATCTGCGGGCCCTGACCTCGTAGTCCCAGCCGTTCGCGGTCGCCCTTGCCGTCACCGAACCCGACCGACGTGCGGAAGTCGCAGTGCTCGACGAACGTGCGCGGCCCCTGGCGGACGATCACGATCACCTCTCCGGCCGACGCCGCGATCTCGGGTGCGCCACCCGCGCCGGGGAGCCGCGTGCGTCGGGTGCTCGTAGTCACCGATGACCGTCGAGTTGATGTTGCCGTGGCGGTCGAGCTGCGCGGCGCCGAGAAAGCCGACGTCGACTCGGCCGGCCTGGAGCCAGTAGGCGAAGATCTCCGGCACCGACACGACGGAGTCTGCGGTCTCGGCGAGGTCACCGTCGCCGATCGACAGCGGTAGCCGCGTCGGCTTGGACCCGATGCAACCCGACTCGTAGATCAGCGTGCACTTCGAGGCATGCGTGCGCCTCGCGAGGTTGGCTGCGGTCGACGGCAGGCCGATGCCGACGAAGCACACGGTCTCGTCGCACAGCTGTCGCGCCGCGTTCACGATCATGAGGTCATCGGCGCTCCACTGCTCAGACACGAGTCCGCTCCTGCTCGATGCCGACGCTCCGGCAGTACTCCTCGAAGTCCCGGGTTCCCCTCACGTGCTTGTCGATCCACGAGATGAACTGGTCGCGGTCACGTGACACCTCGTCCCACGCTCGGTAGAACGCGTTGTCCCGCTCGGAGTAGCCCATCGCGAAGCTCGGATGCGCGCCGCCGGGGACGTGGCAGACCGATGACACCACCCAGGCGGGCAGCACCACCGCGTTCGGCCGCGGCTCGAGCTCGTCGACGATCTCTTCGACGGTGACGATCGAGCGGCGCGCCGCGAGCACGGCCTCCTTCTGCACACCGACGAGGCCCCACAGCTGCACGTTCCCCGCGCGGTCCGCCTGCTGGGCGTGGATCACCGCGACGTCGAGCTCGAGCGCGAGCACCGCGGTGAGGGTCTCGCCCGTGAACGGACAGGTGATCGGGGCGATGGACGGCGTGTGCGGAACGAGGTCGGTGCCGACGTACCCGCGGAGCACGCCGAACGGCAGTCCCGATGCGCCGGCGACATAGCGCGCCGCCATGCCCGCATGGCTGTGCTCTTCGATCTCGAGCGGCCGCGGCCAGCCGTGCTCGACCGCGTCGCGGAAGCGATGGAGCGACCCGACCCCCGGGTTGCCGCCCCACGAGAACACCATCTTCTTCGCGCAGCCCGCGCCGATCAGCTGGTCGTAGACGACGTCAGGAGTCATGCGCACGAGCGTGAGCTCGCGTCGGGCTTGCCGTATCACCTCGTGTCCTGCGGCGTTGGGGATGAGGTGCGTGAACCCCTCGAACGCGACCGTGTCCCCGTCGTGGATGTGCGCCTCGACGGCTTCCGCGAGCGAGACGATGGACGCCCGCGCCACCTCAGAAGTCGATCGGGTACTGCGGGGCGCGACCCGTGGCGATCATCTCGGGCAGCTCCGCAGAGTTGTTCTCCCAGACGAGCAGCATCGACCGCTTGGGCGAGTAGCCCTGATGGCGGATGTCCGCGGGCATGGCCGCCACGTCGCCGGCACGCATGACGACCTTGGACCGCACGGCCCCGGTGTCACGGTCTTGGACGTCCCAGATGATCTCGTCGGACAGCTGGACGAACCACTCGACGCGGTCGTTGCCGTGGATGACGGGGAGTATGTACTCCTCAGTCGTCGGGCAGTAGAGGCTGTCCTTGCAGACACTCACCACCGAGGGGTTCCACGTGACCTGGCTGCGGGACAGGTACGCGAACAAGTTGAACGCGGCGACCTCGCTCTCGAAGCCGGGCTCTGCCTCGACCTCGGGCTCGTCTTGCCCCACGTCGGCGAACATCCGGTTGATCGGATGGCCGTTGTCGTCGCTCCGGATCTCCTCGTCGCCGGGCACGCCGACCATGCGGGCGGCAGCGATGCGGCGACGGGTGACCGCATCGGTGTTGAAGCCGTCTTTCACACCGAACGGCTTGTCGGTCTCGGCCGGGCTGGCGAACGGATCGAACCCGCTGTTGGTCCAGTCGTCGAGCATCGCCTTGAATGCCTCGCGGAGCATCGGGCTTTCGAAGTTCTCGACGTGGTCGAGCTCGGCCTTGCGGTACGCGTCGTTGTACCGGCCGGCGAACAGGTCGACGTTGCCGTAGTGGTTCACGGTGCCGATCACGCTGTCGAAATTCACCGTCCCGTAGAAGAAGTCCCACGCAACGTCGCGCTGCAACGCTCGCAGGAACGTGTCGATGCTCATCACGTGACGGCCGGTGGGCCAAGCGATGTGCGCGAAGAACTCGTCGCGCGACAGCGTGAACCCACCGATGGTGAACGTCTTGTAACCCTGCTCGTTCGGTGTCCCCGCTTCGTACGAGCTCTTGTCGGTCATCGTCATGATCGTCTCCCTATGGTCACGAGGAGCCTGGTCTGGGACGTGCAGAGGACTAGGAGAGGCAGATCTCGGCCCACCGCTCGACGGTGTCGGGGCCGAGGATCGTCTGGAGCAGGATCACGCCCGGACGCTCGCTCGTGAAGCGGTACGCGCTGTGGGCGGGGAGGAGGGCCATGTGCCCGCGGCCGGCGGTGATGCGACCCATCGTCTTGCCTGCGGGCTCACCACCGATGGCGACGGAGCCAGTCTCGCCGTCCGGGCGGATCGGCGTGTCGAGCTTCACGAGGTCGATCACGACTGTGCCGTCCATCACGAGCGCGAACTCGTCGTGCGATGCGGTGCGCCACTCGGAGATGCCCTCGGCGCGCAAGACCTCGAGCACGTACTGCATGTTCTTGCCGACGGCGACCTTCTCGTACGGCTTCGACGCGCTCGCCACCTCGAACATGTTCGAGAACGTGTAGTGCTTCGCATCGTCGTCGATCAGCTCGATGAAGCCCTTGTGGTAGCTCTCGAGCGACCCGAACTCAGTCGTGTAGGACACATGCCCCCCGATCGTCAGTTGGGCGTCTCCGCCGGGCTTCCACCTTCGCACACCCTGGTTGCAACGGTTGTTGTGCGATGCGTGCGGATAGCGTACGGTTGTGCGATGGTTGAACACTCTACGCGTGGCCTGAAATTGGTGTCAACGGAGGCATCCGCCGAACCCGAGGGCCCCGCGGTGGAGCGCGATCACGACTTCGTGCAGTCGCTCGAGCGCGGGCTGTCGGTGCTGCGCTGCTTCTCCGCAGAACACCCCGCGCTGACGCTCTCCGAAGTCGCGCGTCTCGACCGGTCTCACCCGCGCGACCGCGCGCCGCCTGCTGCTCACGTTCGAGCGCCTCGGCTACATGCGCAACGACGGCCGGCTGTTCGAGCTCACTCCACTCGTGCTCGACCTCGGGTACGCCTACATCTCGTCGTGCAAGCTCCCGGACCTCGTCCAGCCGGACATGGAGGCGCTGTCCGAGCGCTGCAACGAGTCGGTGTCAGCGTCGGTGCTCGACGGCAACGAGATCGTGTACATCGCCCGCGTTCCCACGAAGCGGATCATGACGATCGCGCTGTCGCTCGGCTCCCGCCTGCCCGCCGCCGTCACGTCGATGGGCCGGGTGTTGCTCGCCGATCTGCCGGACGACGAGCTTCGCGCTCGACTCGAGGCCATGACCCTCACCAAGCGCACTGCGCGCACCGAGGTCGAGCCCGATCGCCTCGCCGCGCTCATCCGCCAGGTGCGCTCCCAGGGGTACGCCCTCGTGGATCAAGAGCTCGAGGACGGTGTGCGATCGGTCGCTGCGCCCTTGCGCGACCGTTCGGGCCGCACGATCGCTGCGATCAACGTCTCCACGCATGCCGGGCGTGTGACCCTCGACGAGCTGCGCGGCCCGATCCTCGGCGCGCTGCTCGAGACGGTCGCGGAGATCAACGCGAGGTTGGGCAAGCGGTGACCTCGGCAGGCGATGCCATCCTCGCGATGCTGCTTCGCCTGTTCGCCGGACTGAGGGACGGCGGCGTCGATGTGTCGCTGGGCGAGGTGCTCGACGCGGCGTCGGCGATGCGCCATGTCGACCTGCTCGATCGGGATGCACTGCAGACCGCGATGCAGGCGACGCTGATCAAGCGTCCGGAAGACCTGGCGATCTTCGCGTCGCTCTTCGACGAGTGCTTCCCACGCCGCTCGCCCGGCGGGCAGCTCGCCACCTCGCTCGCCCGGATCGACGGGGACGGGGGCGGCACCGCGCCGCCCGGCGTCGGGGTCGCGGACACCGACCTCGGGGCCGCGCTGCTCAGCGCGCTCCGCGACGCCGACGTCGACGCCCTCCGCCTCCTCGCGGTCGAGGCGGTCGATCGCTTCGCGGGGATGGAGGCAACGAAGGGCGGCGAGCGCTACTTCATCCACCGCGTGCTGCGCGCCCTCGACCTCGCGAACTTGCTCGTCGCCGCGATGGCCGAGGCGCGAGCCGCGTCCGGCGACACGGACCCCGCCGAGCTGCGGCAGATGCGGGACGACCTGGCTCGCCGGCTCGAGCAGTATCGGCGGCTCCTCGCCGAGGAGATCCGCAGCCGGCTGCGAGAGAGCCCCCGCGGTGCGGCCGGTTCCGGCCTCATTGCCCCGCGTCGGATCGAGGACCTCGACGTCCTGGCTGCGTCGACGACCGAGCTTCGGCAAATGCGCCAGGCTGTCCGGCCGCTCGCCCGCAAGCTGGCGAGCCGGGTCAGCCAGCAGCGGCGCCGCCACCAGCGCGGACGCCTCGACATGCGGCGCACCATCCGACATTCGCTCGCGTTCGGCGGCGTTCCCATCGACGTCGCGTTCCGTCGGCGGCGTCCGGGAAAGCCGGACGTCGTCGTGCTGTGCGACATCTCGGGCTCGGTCGCCGAGTTCGCGCACTTCACCCTCCTGCTCCTGCACGCGTTGCAGACGGAGCTCTCGGGCTTGCGCAGCTTCGTGTTCGTGGACGGCATCGCGGAGGTGACGCGTGTGCTCGAGGCCGCTGAGGTCCACCTCGACCCACGGTTGCTCGTCACGCTGCCAGGCGTCATCGCGAGCGACGGTCACAGCGACTACGAGGGTGCGTTTCGCCGCTTCCTCGACGGAGAGGGCAGCGCGCTGCGGCCGGGCACCACGGTGATCATCGCGGGAGACGGACGCACGAACTACAGGCCGGCGGGCGTCGGCACCTTCCGTGAGATCTGCCAGCGGGTCCGGCGCGTGTACTGGTTCAATCCCGAGCCCGTCCAAGAATGGGGCACTGACGACTCGGCCCTCCCGCTGTACCGCCCCAGCTGCACGGGCGTGTTCGAGGTCCGCAGCCTCTCCCAGCTCGCCGACGCGATCGCCGGCATTTTGTGACCGCGCCTTCCTCGTCGCCGTCCTCCGCTCCGCTTCGGCCGGCTCCTGCTCGCTCCGCTCGACAATCCCGAAAGCTCGCGGCCCGGGCGGCGCACTGCGCCGCCCGTCACGTACCGGCATCCTGCGACAGCGCCTTCCTCGTCGCCGTCCTCCGCTCCGCTTCGGCCGGCTCCTGCTCGCTTGCTCGACAATCCCGAAAGCTCGCGGCCCGGGCGGCGCACTGCGCCGCCCCGTCACGTATAGGAGAGCTGGGCGACCGAGGGCGGGAGGCGGAACTCGGGGGCGATGAGCAAACGCGCGACGAGCGCTGCCATGCTCGGGATGTACGCGTCGTGCCAGGCGTTGATGCGCGACTGCGCCTCTTCATAGGACCGGAGCTCGAACCCCAGCTCGCCGAGTCGCTCGTAGATCACGCGAAGTCGTTCCTCCGGCATCTCGAGCGCTTCGCGCGACCGGATGATCCCTTCCAGTGAGATCGCGTTCTCCAGCCGTGTGGCCATCTGCGCGGTCCGGCGGCACAAGCGCAACGCCCGGTGGTCGGGAGGCCCGTCGATCATCGAGACGCAGATGGCGGCGGTCTCCGTCACGATCACTGACGCCGCGATCCACGACTGACCGGGCTGCTTCGATCGCCAGACCATGAGCATCGGGAAGCTCGAGTGGCTCTCGAGCACGCGCGCCGTCCACGTCTCCCAGCGGTCGAACATCTGGTAGAGCTCCGTCGCGTCCCCGTTCGGTGCGTAGGCCTCGAACAGGCCGAGCGGCGTGACCCGCTCGCCCGACAGGTCATCGAGTGTCGAGACGAGCTCCTCGCGGGCGCTGTAGGCGGCGAACGCCGTCGGGATGAAGCCGATCAGCAACGCCATCGTCATGAGGCCGAAGAACGCTTCGACGAGCACGAGGATGCGCGGTGCGTTCCCGACGGGCACGACGTCGCCGAAGCCGACGGTGAAGAAGCCGATGCCCGCGTAGTACACGGACTCGAGGAGGGAGTCGATCGTGTGGATGCCCGCCCGGAAGCCCCACCACACAAGTCCCCACCCGATCACCTGCATCGTCACCCAGAAGACCAGCAGCGTGAGCAGCGACAGCGGGCCGTAGATCGAGAGGAACACCTCGCGTTGATCCTCGGAGTCGATCCTGCGCCCGAACGAACGCCAGATCGGCCAGGTGTAGCGATAGAGCACTGCTGTCGGCCACCACTTGCGCGTCTGGATTCGGGTCGCGACGAGCGTTCCCGTCGTATCGACGACGGCGAGCCCGATGATCACCGTACCGAGGAGCACCGCCAGCACGTGCACTGCGTTCTGACGGTAACGGCCGATCGTGTGGCGATCGGTGATGCTGCGTCAGCGCAAACGCATCAGTTGGTCATCAGCGAGTCGGGGAAGTTCGCCAACCACGACAGGCGGCCGGGTTGGCGCGGAGCACCGCGCGCCACAGCTCGTCCGGGTCGTCGGTGAATGCGTCCCCCGGCTCGGCGTCGACGACGATCCAGCCCGGCACCATGAGCTCACCCTCGAGCTGGCCCGGCCCCCACCCGGCGTGGCCGGCGAACACGTGCGCCACCTCCACCCCGTCACCGATCGACTCCGGGGTGCGCTCGAGGTCGACGGTGCCGAGGCCGGCCGCGGTCACGACGAACCCCTCGCCCTCACCGGGCGCCCGAGCGAGACCGATGACGGAGTCGGACGCGACCGGACCACCGACGAACAGCACTTGCGGCTCCGGGCAGACGTCGCGCCACACGTCGGGCAGCACCGCGCCCACGTCGACCTCGCTGGGACGGTTCAGCACGAGGCCGAGCGCGCCCTCGTCGCTGTGGGCGAGCATCAGCACGACGGCGCGCGCGAAGTTCGGGTCCATCAACATCGGCGAGGCGACGAGCAGTCGACCGCTGATGGGAACCATCGACGCCGCTCAACCCCCCGTCGTGTCGGGGCTCGGCTCGAGGACGGTGTCGGTCGTGCTGAAGGTGTCGAGGATGTGGTCGAGGGCGTCGAAGTCGCGATCGTCGATCGCCTGCACCTCCACGATCGCGACGGTGTCCGAGTCCGCCTCGGAGGCCACGACGATGATCAGCTGCGCGTCGGTGCCAGCGCAGTTCTCCCAGACCTCGAACCGGCCCGTGAAGATCGGGTCGGAGTAGTCGTCGCGGCCGGCGCTCGTGCAGTCTTCGGTGAGGGCCAGGGAGTCGAGGATCCCTTCGAAGTCGTCCGGGGTGAACTGGTCGGACAGCACGAACTCCATCCCGGGGACGTCGAACGTGTTGAGGAACTGGTCGACGTCAGGGCTCGCCTGGATCGACGGTGCCTGCACCCCGGCGATGTCCTGCGGGCCGCCACGCACGTCCGACCACTCGTCGGGCACCTCGACCTGGATCGTGTTCGAGTCGTCGGTGACGATCGAGAAGCTGTCGTAGACGTCCGAGGCGTCACCGCTGCCGAGCTCGTCGGCGAACGAAAAGGCCAGCACCAGCTCCTTGCCGTTGAACTCGCCGCGCAGCACCTCTGAGGTGTCGAACCGCAGCACCTCGACACCGATCGCTGCGTCCTGGCCCTTCGTGCGCAGGATGTCGCAGTAGTCCTTCATCGTCCCGTCTTCGCCGACGGTCTTCCCGGCCATCTGCGTGATGATGTCGCCGGGTTCGAGGCCGAGGTTCGACGCCGGCGAACCGGCGTCGACGCCGTTGACCCAGAGGCCGAACGTGCCCGACTCCTCGTCCGTGACTGCGGTGCCGTTGATGCCGAGCGAGTCGACGTTCTGACCTCCTTGGAGCTCATTGACGATCGGCTGCGCGGTGTCGGACGCGATCGCGAAGAACTGCTCGGTGCCGGCTCCGGCGAAGTCGAAGCCCGCGTAGTTGACGCCGACGACCTGGGCGTCCTCGGTGATCAACGGGCCGCCCGAGTTGCCCGGCTGGATGTTCGCATCGTGCTCGATGACATGGTCGATGTTCGACGACGGGGAGATGTCGTCGGCCTTCGCCTTCGACACGATCCCCTTGGTCAGGGTGAACTCCGGGTCGTCGAGGGGATACCCCGCTGCGAACACGTCGATGCCCGGCCTGATGTCACCTTCGAACCAGTTGAGGAACGGGTAGCCGTCGCCCTCGATGTCGATGACCGCGAGGTCTGAGCACTCGGACACCCCGAGCACGCGCGCCGACTTCGGCTCGTCGGAGCCGGTGACGAACACCTGGATGGTGGCTGCGCCCGTGACGACATGGTTGTTCGTCACCGCGATCCCCGACGGGTCGATGATGAAGCCGCTGCCCGCACCGGCGTTGCTCGTCTGACCGAACTCCGGATCGCGGATGGTGCCGTCAGTCTCGATGCGCACCACTGCGCCGGCGGCGTCGTCGACGGAGGTGATGGCCTCGCCCGCGCCGGCGAGTGTCGTGTCCACTCCGGTGGTCGGCGTGCCGGTTGTCGGTGCTGCACCGTTGTCATCGCCACCGAACACGACGATGCCGCCGACCACGAGCGCCGCGACGGCCACGATGCCACCGACGATGAGGCCGACTCTCTTGCCGTTGCCGCCGCCTCCGCCTGAGGGTGGGGTCGACGCGTACGTCGGAGGCGGGGTCGACGGCGGCGGGGCCCCGGCGCCCGCCGGCGCGGTCGTCGCGGGCCCTGGAGGTGGCGGCGGTGGCGGCGGCGGTGGTGGCGGTGTCGGGACGATGCCTGGCTGTGTGGGGTCGTTGCTCGACATGCCCGCTCCTCATGCCCTGGGAAGAACGGTGGAACGTTAGTCGGGGGCTTGTTGCGCTCCGGTGAAGGTACGCGCGGCACGACCTACGCTCCGGCGCGTGACCGACCCTCTCGTGATCGTCGATGATCCCCGCCCCTCGGTGCGCCGCCTGACGCTCAATCGACCGGCGAAGCGCAACGCGCTGTCGAACGCTCTGCGCGGCGAGCTGTTCGCAGCCCTCCGCGAGGCGGACGCGACGCGCTCGGTGCACGTCGTGGTCATCCGCGGGGCCGGTCCGTGCTTCTCCGCGGGCTACGACCTCGCTCAGGACCCGAGCGAGCCTCTGCCGTGGCCGATCTCGCGGGCCGACGGAGGCTGGGCCCGGCATGTCGTGAGCGGCTGGTTCGAGATGTGGGACATGGCCACGCCGCTCATCGCACAGGTGCACGGCTTCTGCCTCGCCGGCGGCACCGAGCTCGCGTCAGCGTGCGACCTCGTCTACGTCGCGAGCGACGCGCAGATCGGATACCCGCCGGTCCGCTTGATGTCGCCGCCCGACATGGCCTGGCAGCCGTGGCTGCTCGGCATGCGCCGAGCCATGGAGGCGATGCTCACCGGCGACTCGATGAGCGGTGACGAGGCGGTCGCTGCGGGTTTTGCGAACCGAGCGTTCCCTGCCTGCGAGCTCGACGATGCCGTGCTCGACATGGCCGAGCGCGTCGCGAAGGTGCCACCCGACCTGCAGGCGCTCAACAAGCGCGTTGTGCATCGCGCCATGGAGGCCATGGGCGTTCGTGACGGCATCCGGGCGACCGCCGACATCAATGCACTCGGGTTCCACCAGGGCTCGTCTCGGGACTACATGGGACGCTTCGCGCACGGCGTCACCGCCGCGCTGGACGCGCGCGACAAGTCGTTCGGCGACTACCGCACGGCACCGGGGTCGTCACACGAGCGAGAGCCGTGAAGAGCATCGGCCGCCCTGCACGCGCCCGCGAGGCGGTGGCGGCAATGGACGTCGTTGCCGGTCTGTCCGAGGCCGAGCTCGACGAGCTGCTCGAGGAGCTCGAGTGGGTGGAGGTCCCTGGGGGCGAGGCGCTGTTCCGCGAGGGAGAGGCGTCGGACAGCTTCTACGTGATCGTCCGCGGCCGCCTACGGACGCTGCTCACCGACGAGACCGGCGAGACGGTCGTCATCCGCGAGCTGTCCCGCGGTGACGCGGTCGGCGAGCTCGGGCTCCTCACCGGCGCGCCACGTTCCGCGACCGTCGTCGCCGTGCGGGACACGGAGATGGCGCGGTTCTCGCGGTCGACGTTCGAGCGCGCGGTCGAGCGAACGCCGAAGATCGCGCTTCCACTTGCTCGCATCGTCGCCAATCGAATGAACGATCGCCGCACCGGCCGGACCGAGTCGGGCATCGGCACGGTGGCGTTCCTGCCTGCCGGTCGCAACGTCGACGTCGACGGGTTCGTCGACACGCTCATCGCTCCGCTGCCGATCGGGATCGGCGCCACCGTGCTGCGCACGACTGCCGTGCCCGACGTGTCGGAGCGCGCGTTGGCCGACGCGATCGAGCGCGCCGAGAAGCCGGGCGGGCTCGTCGTGCTCGTGGGCTCGAGGGACGCGGGCCCGTGGGAGGAGGCCTGCGCGCGGCAGGCCGACCGCCTGATGCTCGTCGCGGACGCGACCGCTCCGCCGTCCTTCGAACACCTCCGTCCTGTCCTCGAGCGGCTGGACCGAGGCGACGTCACTCCCGGCGAGGATCTCGTCCTGGTCCACGCGCCGGGGACCGCGCGGCCGTCAGGCACCGCGGCGTGGCTCGATCTGCGCGCGTTCGTCGCGCACCACCACGTCCGAGCCGGCGACGCCGAGGACCTCGCGCGGTTGGGTCGCCACCTCACCGGACGCACTGTCCACCTGGCGCTCGGCGGGGGCGGTGCTCGCGCGCTGTCGCAGATCGGGGCGATCCGCGCGTTGCAGGAGACGGGCATCCCGATCGACCGCATCGCGGGCTCGAGCATGGGCGGCGTGATGGGCTTGCAGCTCGCCTTCGGCTGGACGCCGAAGGAGATGCAGGAGCGCAACCGAAAGGAGTGGGGCGACGCCGCGATCCAGCGGCGCTTCACCGTTCCCATGGTGTCGCTTCTGTCCGTGCGCACGGCGCGGCCCATGTTCGACCGGATGTTCGGCGACGCCGGTGTGGAGGACGCGTGGCTGCCGTGCTTCGTCACGACCGTCGACCTCACGACGTGTCGCATGGTCCCGCAGGCGCGGGAGCCGCGGCGGTCTGGGCGCGTGCGACGGCGTCGCCGCCCGGTATCTGGCCGCCGGTCGTCGACCGTGAGGGCCACCTCGTCGTGGACGGGGGCGTGCTCGACAACCTCCCCGTGGATGCGGTCCGTTCGCGCTCAGCCGGGCCGGTGATCGCGGTGAACGTCTCCTCGCGCGAGGCGCTCGCCGTCGACGCGTCGCTCGGGGAGGTCACGTCGCCGTTCGACTTCGTGCGCCGGGCTGCCCGTCCGGGCCGCGAGGCCGGCTTCCCGAGCATCGTGCGGATCCTCTACCGCACCGCGATCGTCGCAAGCATCGCCGAGGGAGAGCGCGCGGCGGCGCGTGCTGATCTGCTGATCGCGCCACCTCTCGATGGGTTCGCGCTCACGGACTACCGCCAAGTCGACACGCTGGTCCGCATCGGGTACGAGGCGGCGAAGACCAAGCTGCGTGAGTCGCCCGAGGTCGTCGATGCCCTCCGCGAGGGTCGCATCCCGTCCGTACACTGACCCGGTGCGCGAACGCCCGATGACCCGAAGGGACGAGTGGCAGAGGGCGTTCGACGAGGCCAAGCATCGCGACGCCGACTTCGCGACGATGTCGGGCATCCCGCTCGACGCCGGTGTACGGCCCCGACGACGGCGAGTTCCCCGGCCAGTACCCGTACACCCGTGGGCCGTACGCCTCGATGTACCGCTCGAAGCTGTGGACGATGCGGATGTTCGCCGGGCTTCGGCACCGCGGACGACACCAACTGGCGGTTCAAGGAGATCCTGCAGCGCGGGCGGCGACGGCCTGTCGACCGCGTTCGACATGCCGACGCTGCATGGGCCTCGACTCCGACGACCCGCTGGCGCGCGGCGAGGTCGGGCCGCTGCGGCGTCGCCGTCGACACGCTCGCCGACATGGAGGACCTCTACCGCGGCATCGACCTCGGCGACGATCACGACGTCGATGACGATCAACTCGCCGGCGGCGGTGATCCTCGCGATGTACGTCGCGCAGGCCGAGGCGGCCGGCGTCGACCGCGCGCGCGCTCGGCGGCACGCTGCAGAACGACATCCTGAAGGAGTACCAGGCGCAGAAGGAGTTCGTCTTCCCGCCGCGCCCGTCGCATGCGGCTCGTCGCGCGACACGATCGCGTTCACGCGCCGCCGAGATGCCGCGCTGGCACTCGATCTCGATCTCCGGCTACCACATCCGCGAGGCCGGCTCGACGGCCGCGCAGGAGCTCGCGTTCACGCTCGCCAACGGGTTCGCCTACGTCGAGCTGGCGCTGCAGGCCGGGCTCGCCGTCGACGCGTTCGCGCCGCGCCTCGTCGTTCTTCTTCAACGCGCACATCGACTTCTTCGAGGAGATCGCCAAGTACCGCGCCGCCCGCCGCATCTGGGCGCGCTGGATGCGCGAGCGCTACGGCGCGCAGTCCGAGCGGTCGCATGCAGCTGCGCTTCCACACCCAGACCGCCGGCGTGTCGCTCACCGCGCAGCAGCCCGAGGTCAACATCGTGCGCACCGCGATCGAGGCGCTCGCCGGCGTGCTCGGCGGCACCCAGAGCCTGCACACGAACTCGATGGACGAGGCGCTCGCGCTGCCGACCGAGAAGGCGGCGCGCATCGCGCTGCGCACCCAGCAGGTGATCGCGCACGAGACGAACGTCGCGCAACGTGGCCGACCCGCTCGGCGGCTCGTGCTTCGTCGAGGCGCTCACCGACGAGATCGAGCGCCAGGCCGAGGAGATCTTCGCCCACCTCGACGAGCTCGGCGACGGGTCGATGCTCGAAGGCGCGATCCGCGGCATCGAGGAGAACTGGTTCCAGGGCGAGATCGCCGACTCGGCGTACGAGCTCGAGCGCAAGCTCAACGACGGGCGGCGCGATCGTCGTCGGCGTCAACCGCTTCACCGAGGGCAACGACGAGCCGCGCTCGACGACCTGCTCGAGATCACCAACGAGGACGAGGACCGCCAGATCAAGCGGCTGCGGCGGTGAAGGCAGGGGCGCAACGAGGACGACGGTCGGCCGACGCGCTCGACCGCCTCGCGACCGACGCGGCCGATCCCGACGTGAACCTGATGCCGGCCTGATCGACACGGTGAACGCCTACGCGACGCTCGGGCGAGATCATGGCGACGCTCGCCGACGTGTTCGGCCGCCACGTCGAGGTGCCGACGATCTGATCCTGGTGGCGATCTGATCTGCAGGCGCGAGACTGCGCCATGGTCATCGAACGGGTTGGCGTCGTCGGCTGCGGACTCATGGGATCGGGCATCGCCGAGGTGTGCGCGAGCAGCGGGTGTCGACGTGGTCATCCGCGAGGCGTCGCCTGAGGCAGCCGAGGCCGGCATGGCCCGCATCATGGCGTCGCTCGACCGGGCCGCCCGCGGCGGCAAGCTCAGCGAGGAGGAGCGCGACGCGACCCTCACCCGCATGCGGATGACGACCGACTACGGCGAGCTCGCCGACCGTCAGCTCGTCGTCGAGGCCGTCGTCGAGTCCGAGGAGCTGAAGGCCGAGGTGTTCGGCCTGCTCGACAAGGTGGTCGAGACGGACGACGCCGTCTTGGCGTCGAACACGTCGTCGATCCCGATCATGAAGCTCGGCATGGCGACGCGGCGACCCGAGTCCGTCGTCGGCATCCACTTCTTCAACCCGGTGCCGGTGCTGAAGCTGGTCGAGGTCGTCACGTCGCTGCTCACGGCGTCCGAGACGACAGAGCGGGCCGAGGCGTTCGCGACCGATCAGCTCGACAAGCGCGTGATCAAGTCGCAAGGACCGCGCCGGGTTCATCGTCAACGCGCTGCTGATCCCGTACCTGCTGTCCGCGATCCGCATGCTCGAGTCCGGCTTCGCGACCGCCGACGACATCGACACCGGGATGGTCGAGGGCTGCGCGCATCCGATGGGGCCGCTGCACCTCGCCGACCTCATCGGCCTCGACACGACGATGGCCGTCGCCGAGTCGCTGTACGCGGAGTTCAAGGAACCGCTCTACGCCGCGCCGCCGCTGCTGTCACGGATGGTCGAAGCCGGCTTGCTCGGCCGCAAGGCCGGACGCGGCTTCTACGACTACAGCCGTCGATGAGCCAGCGCGTCCTCGTCGCGAAGGTCGGGCTCGACGGACACGACCGGGGCGTGAAGGTCGTCGCGCGCATCCTGCGCGACGCGGGCTACGAGGTGATCTACACAGGGCTCTTCCAGACGCCCGAGATGGTCGCGGCCGCGGCGGTCGACGAGGACGTCGATGCCGTGGGCCTCTCGATGCTCTCCGGCGCGCATATGACGCTCGTCCCGAAGGTCGTGGCCCGCTTGCGCGAGGCCGGGGTCGAGGTGCCGGTCGTCGTCGGCGGCATCATCCCCGCGGGTGACGTTCGCAAGCTCATGGATGCGGGTGTCGCCGCGGTGCTCACACCGGGTGCCACCGCCGACGAGATGATCGAGACGATGCGCCGCGTCATCCCCGCCTGACCCCAGGTCAGTCGGGGGCGCCGGCGCCGGTGCCGCGGACCGTGTTGCGGCCCGACTCCTTGGCTCGGTACATGCTGGCGTCGGCGCGAGCGAGAAGCGCCTCGTAGTCCATGCCGTCGTCGGGCGCGACGGCGACCCCGAGGCTCGCGGTGACCATCGTCGGCTGGCCGTCGACCTCGATCGGGGTGCGCAGGCGATCGAGCACCTTCCCGGCGACCGCGTACGCGTTGCCGGGGCCGGTGAGATCGGGCAAGAGCACGACGAACTCGTCGCCGCCGAGACGGCCCACGGTGTCGCCCGCGCGCACAGAGCCGGCCAAGCGGTGCGCGACCTCTCGAAGGACCGCGTCACCCGCCGCGTGACCGTACTCGTCGTTGACCGACTTGAACCGGTCGAGGTCGACGAAGAGCAGCCCGGTGCGGCGTCCCGGATGGCGGCTGAGGCTGGCGAGCGCGCGCTCGGCGCGGTCACGGACGAGCGAGGCGTTCGGGAGGTCCGTCAGCGGATCGTGCAGCGCCTGGTGGCGCACCTGCTCGAGCAGCTCGGCACGCTCGAGCGCGATGCCCGCCTGATCGGCCACGCCCGCCAGAGCTTGGACGAGGCGCGGATCGATCGAACCGTCGCGCTCCGCTTCGATCCACCCTGCGAGAAGGAGACCCATCGTGCGGTCGCTCGTGATGATCGGAGCGATCAGCGCGCTTTGGAGCCCCACTGCGCGGAGCAGGCGGCGGCCGTAGGGCTTCGCGTCCTCCTGCGTGATGCGGCGAGGCTCACCGTGCCGGAGCACCTCGGCGATCTCCGGGTTGTCGGCGACGCGGATCCGGAACGGCCGCCGCGCGCCGTGCTCCGCCCGCCCAGCCGTGCGTCGCCCGCAACGTGAAGGTGGTTCCCGTGGCGTCCACGGACAGCACCGCAGCGCGATCCGCCGCGACGACCGAGGTGACTGCAACCGCGACCTGGTCCGCGACCTGGGGCACTTCGCGCGCGCTGGCAAGAGACCGCGAGAGCTCGAGCAGGTCTACGAGATGACGTCGTTGCTCGCGGACTTCGTCGAGCGCGGTCGCTGCGTCGAGGGCGGCCGCGGCATGGCGCGCGTACACCGCGAGCATGCGGCGTTCGTCGGCGAGGAAGCCATGGGCTTCCGGATACCGCGGCGAGCCGTCCGTAACGACGCCTGGACGAGACGACATCGACCACCAGCAGCTGAGGGTCGTCGTCCGGAGGTGTCCGCGACGTGAGCTGAGGGACGAGCATCGCGACCTCCATGTCGGTCATCCCCACGTGATGCACACGTAGCGGATCCGCATCAGTGGGTCGCACCGCGAGGATGAACTGCGGAGCGTGGGCCGCGACCGCGGCTCGCTCGGTGATCCGCGCGAGCACGGTGTCGACGTCGTCGTCCGAGACGAGGTCGGCCGCGGTCGACAGGACCTGGTCGAACGTGGCGTCGAGATCGGCGAGCTGGGCGGCCAGCACCGACGCCTTCCGGCGCCGGCCGCGTTGCGAGGGCGCCTTCCCGAGCCAGCTGACCTCGTAGATGCACCGTCGGTCGCCCTCGACCTGGCAGCCGTACTGCACGACGGACGAGCGGGGCAGTCCGAACAATGGCCCGATCTGTGAGAGGAGCCCGATGTTGTATTGGCAGTCGGCACGGTGGGGCTCGACCGTCGGCAGCACGTGGTACGCGATCAGCGCCCGCGACCGTTCGATCTCGAGGGCTTCCATGATTGCCACGCTCGAGAACTTGCCGGTCACGCGCGGCAGATTGCGCAACACCATCGCAGGCGACCCGAGGTTTCGGAGGAGCGCCTTCGTCGACGCGCCGACACCGAGGGCGAGGGACGCCTCGCCGACGTGGCGGGCGACGATCGGGTCGTCGAGCACCACTGCGGCTGCCTCGAACAGCGCGATCTTCTGGCCGTACGTGCTCCATGTGCCTTCATCGCACACCTGGCGCTCGCTGCGCTTCTCACCAGCAAGCTGCAGCAGGCGTCGCACACCACGGTCGCCGGCGCGCGTGCGGACGTACTCCACGATGAGTCGCATCGTGGCGCCCGATGTCTGGCGCTCGAGATCGGTCGTGACGTCGCTCACGGCAAGGAATGGCTCGCTCGGTTGCCGCCGCCAAGGTGGCGCCGACTGTGCCGGTGTCGGCTGAGGCTACACACCGCCCTCTCGCGCCCGGAGACGCGATCCGGTAGAAAGCGGCCCGTGGACCTCGGCTTGATCATGTTTCCCACTGACTATTCGATCGGCCCGGCAGAGCTGGCGTCTGAAGCCGAAAACCGAGGATTCGGGACGCTCTGGTTTCCCGAGCACACCCACATCCCGGTTGGCCGCAAGACGCCGTATCCCGCGGGTGGTGAGCTGCCGACGGAGTACAGCCACACCCTCGACCCGTTCGTCGCGCTGGCCGCGGCCGCAGCGGTGACCGAGCGGTTGCGGCTGGGCACGGGCGTCTGCCTCGTCGCCCAGCACGATCCCATCGTCTTGGCCAAGGAGGTCGCGACCCTCGATCTCATCTCGGGCGGACGCTTCGTGTTCGGCATCGGCGTCGGCTGGAACGAGGACGAGATGGAGCAGCACGGCGTCGACCCGGGGCGGCGCCGGGCCGTCGTGCGCGAGAAAGTCCTCGCGATGAAGGCGCTCTGGACCGAGGACGAAGCCTCGTTCGAGGGTGAGTTCGTACGGTTCGAGGCCAGCTGGTCGTGGCCGAAGCCGGTGCAAAGGCCTCATCCCCCGATCTTCATGGGTGGCGCGGGCGGACCCGTGACATTCCGCCACGTGATCGAGTTCTGCGACGGATGGATGCCGATCTCCGGCCGCGCCGACATCGTGCGTCGCGTCGCCGAGCTAAAGGAGGCGTCGGCCGCGGCTGGCCGAGACCCCGACACGATCCGCCTGTTCGTGTTCGGTGGCCGGCCCGACCCTGAGGTGCTCGACCACTATCAGGAGGCAGGAGCCGAGAGCATCATCTTGTGGCTGCCGCCGGCCAAGAGAGACAAGCTGCTGCCGGTGCTCGATCGCTACGACGCGCTGGTGGCTCGCTATCGCTGAAGCCAGTCGCCGGGCTCGGGATTCGCGTCGAGCAGCTGCGTGATCACCGCGGCGATCGGGCTGCGCTCTGATCGCGTCAAAGTCACGTGGGCGAAGATCGGGTGGCCGCGCAGCGTCTCGATCACCGACACGACGCCGTCGTGGCGGCCGACCCGAAGGTTGTCGCGCTGCGCGACGTCGTGGGTGAGCACGACGCGGCTGCCTTCGCCGAGCCGGCTGAGTGCGGTGAGCAACACCCCGCGCTCGAGGTTCTGCGCCTCGTCGATGACCACGAAGCTGTCGGTGAGGCTGCGGCCGCGGATGTGGGTGAGCGGGAGCACCTCGAGGAGGTCGCGGGCGAAGACCTCCTCGATCACCTCGGGCCCGACGATGGACTCGAGCGCGTCGCCGACCGCGGCGGCCCACGGTGCCATCTTCTCGGTCTCGGAGCCGGGCAGGAACCCGAGCTCTTGCCCTCCGACGGCGAACAGTGGCCGGAACACGAGCACCCGCTTGTGTGTGCGTTGCTCGAGCACCGCGTCGAGGCCGGCCGCGAGCGCGAGGACGCTCTTGCCCGTGCCGGCGTTGCCGCCGAGGCTGCACGATTCCGACCGTCGGATCGGAGAGGAGGTCGATCGCGACGCGTTGCTCGGCGCGAGCGGCCGCGCACGTCGAACACGGAGCGATCGCCGCGCACGAGATGCACGCGCTTGTCCGCGTGGATGCGGCCGAGCGCCGACTGCGATCCCGAAGTGAGTGCGACGCCGGTGTTGCACGGCAGGTCGCGAGCATCCGCGAGGTCGAGGACCCGGTCGGACCAGAGCTCGTCGATGTGCTCGCTCTCGACGTCGAGCTCGACGAACCCGGTCCAGGTACCGTCGTTCGCGAGCTCGTTGCGATACTCCTCGGCCTCGAGCCCGACGATGCTCGCCTTCAGCCGGAGCGGGAGGTCCTTCGTCACCACGACGACGCGATGCGCCTCGTTCGACAGGTTCTTGGCGACTGCGAGGATGCGGTGGTCGTTGTTCTCGCCGACGAGCGCGGCCGGCAGCCCGGTCGCGTCCATGTGGTTGATCTCGACGCGGAGCGTGCCGCCGAGCGTCGTTGATCGGCATCGGCCGCACGAGCGACCCGAATTCCGCTGCTGCAGGTCCTCGAGCAGACGAAGGCTTCGCCGCGCCGCCCAGCCGAGCTCGGGGTGGTCGCGCTTGGACTCGAGCTCCGCGATCACCACGAGGGGAAGCACCACCTCGTGCTCGTCGAACCGGAACACCGAACCGGGCTCCGCGAGGAGCACGGAGGTGT
Organism: uncultured Acidimicrobiales bacterium; assembly: GCA_963708175.1. GTDB lineage: Bacteria > Actinomycetota > Acidimicrobiia > Acidimicrobiales > DATKAS01 > DATKAS01. The sequence continues at coordinate 38,733 of CAVPSD010000005.1, read as the reverse complement.
CGAGCACGTAGGTGCTGCGGTCGGTCACTGGGTGGCGGACAGACGTCGAGGGGTCGTGTCCGCATTGAACCCGAGCCGTTCGGCGGAATGGGGGATGCCCGCCGACCTGCCTCAGAGGCGGCCGGCCTCGATGATGCGGCGAAGGAACCCCTGGAGCCTCGGCGTCGCCGGCTCGCTGAAGATCTGCTCAGGCGGGCCCTCCTCGCACACGACGCCGTCACTGAGGAAGCACACGCGGCTCGCGACCTCTCGGGCAAATCCCATCTCGTGGGTCGCCAGGACCATCGTCAGCCCGTCGTCCTTGAGGTCGCGCACGATGTTCAGCACTTCGGCCACCAGCTCGGGATCGAGCGCGCTCGTGATCTCGTCGAGGAGCAGCACGCGCGGCTGCATTGCCAGCGCGCGCACGATGGCGACGCGCTGTTGCTGCCCGCCCGAGAGGCGATCGGGGTACTCGTTCGCCTTGTCGGTGAGGCCGATGCGCTCGAGCAGCTCCAGTGCCCCCGCCTCGGCGTATGCCTTGCGCTGACCGAGCACGCGAATCGGGGCGAGCGTGATGTTCTTCATCACCGTCATGTGCGGGAACAGGTTGAAGCTCTGGAACACGATGCCGACCTCGCGGCGTACGTCGTCGACATCGACGCCGACGTCGGTGATGCGGTCACCGTTGATGGTGATCGTGCCCCCGTCGACGTGCTCGAGCAGGTTGATGCAGCGCAGCAGCGTCGACTTCCCCGAGCCCGAGGCGCCGATCAGGCACACGACCTCGTGCTCGTTGACGCTCATGTCGATCCCGCGGAGCACCCAGTTGTCTCCGAAGCACTTCGTGACGCCCTCGACCTCGAGATACGAGGTCACAGCGTTCGCTCGCATCTTCTGCTGGTCGCGCCTGACGAGGTGGTCGACCACGACGGCGAGGGGAATCGTGATGACGATATAGGAGATAGCGACTCCTGTGACCGCCGAGAGGTTGAACCGGTTCGACGCGATGATGCGAGCACGGTTGAACGCGTCGAGCAGGCCGACGAACCCGACCAGCGCGGTGTCCTTCTGCAGACCGATGAAGTCGTTGAGCAGCGGAGGGATGATCCGGCGCACCGCCTGAGGGACGACGACGAACCGCATCGTCTCCGAATAGGAGAGGCCGAGCGAGCGTGCCCCAGCACTCTGACTCCAGTGGATGCTTTCGATGCCCGCGCGGTACACCTCGGCGACGTACGCCCCGTAGACCAGAGTGAGCGCGATCACACAGAGCTGGAACTGCGTGAGTTCGCGCGCCACTGGCAGGTTCGTGAGCGGCACGCCGAAGGCGATGAGGTAGATGACGATGACAGCGGGCAGCGCTCGGAAGAGGTCGATATAGGCGACGGCGAGGAAGCGGAGGGGCGTCGCCGCTCGGCCGGGCAGCCCGCGCAAGATGGCGATGAAGAGCGCCCAGATCAGCACGAGCACCTCGGCGGTCATGAACAGCTTGATGTTCAGCCAGAAGCCCTTGCGGATGCTGGCCCAGCTGTCAGAGATCACGTCCCAGTTGAAGAAGACCTTGCGGAGCGCGCCGTCGTTCAGGAAGATGCTCAGCACGGCGAGGAGGCAGAACCACACAGTCAGGCCGATGCCAACGGTCATCCAGAACCACTGCCGCGCGAGGTCGCCCTGCGCCCGCGCGTCCCGGATGTTGTCCTCGCGCAGATGCCCGCGCGCCTTGACGGCGTGCACGATTCCGACGATCGCTGTCGGGAAGAACAGGACGAGGGAAAGCACGCACGGCAACAGGTACGTGCGGACGTGGGGAGCGGGTCGCGGCAGCGCCATGCGGGCGCCGTCGGGCAACTCGGTGGCCGGAACGCTCGTCACATCGCGCTCCTTCGGCTATGAGATGTGGTTATGGGGTGATGTAAGGGATCTTCGTCGGGTCGCCGCCGAAGACGGGAGCGAGCCACTTCTGCTGGAGCGTCTGCAGGGTGCCATCCGACGCGTAGTCGGAGATGAGCTTGTCGAAGGCGGCGGCGTTCGGCGAGCCCTTCTGGTAGACGGCGCCGTACTCCTCGCCGGTGCTGAACTGCGCGACCACCTCTTGTGCGCCATTGCTCTGCGCGGCCTGGCCGAGGACGATCGAGGTGTCCATCATCACCGCGTCGATCTGCTTCGAGGTCAGGGCGGTGTACGCCGAGGTCAGGTCTTGGAACACCGCGGCCTCGCTCTCGGGCTTCACGACGTCGGCGAGGTACGCCTGACCCGTGGTGCTCGACTGCACGCCCCACTTCGCCGACCGCGCTTCGTCCATGTTCGAGATCGTCGTGCCCTTGTTGACGAGGACACCTTGGTCGGCGCTGAAGTACGGGGTCGAGAAATCGACGACCTGTGCCCTCTCGTCGGTGATCGTGACCTGCGACAGCGCGATGTCGAAGTCTGCGGTCTGACCGGCGACGAGAGCATCGAACGACACGTTCACCACCTTGACCTTGTCGAGCCCGAGGCTCGTCGCGATGTCGGCGGCCATGCAGTACTCGAACCCACCGTTGATGCTGTCGGGGTCATCGCCGTTCCAGAAGCCAGTACCGGGCAAGTTGGTCGCGACCGTGAGCTCCCCGTCGTTCGTGAGCTGGACATCGCCGAGCTCGCCCTTCTCGACGGTGATCTCGCAATCGCCGAAGGCCCCGCCGCCGTCACTGGTGCCGCCGCCGCTGTCGTCGCCACACGCCGCAACGGTGAACACGAGCGCGCAGGCCAGAAGGCCTGCTCCGAGCTTGCGCACAAACCCTCCCAAGGGGAATCGGGGACCCAGGGAGCATAGACGGATTGCCTGGTCAGGCCGCTCCCTCGAGCAGCGCGATGTGCAGCGCGGTCGGGCCGTGCACGCCGAGCGTGATGATCTGCTCGATGTCGCCCGAGCGGCTCGGCCCCGTGATGAGGACCATGTTGCTGGGCAGTCGCCCCGGCGAGCCGAGGGTGCGGAGCACCGCGGCGGTCGACGCCACGAGGCGCGACGCGGGGAGCACGCACAGGTGGACGGGCGGCAGCAGGCTCGCCGTGCGCCCCCCGGCGACCGCGGACTCCTGGACGATCGTGCCCGTGGTCGCGAGGCCGTATGTCGCGCTTGTGACGCCGAGGTCGGCCCGCGCCGCGGACTCGATCGAGAGCGGCTCCACCTCGACCGCGAGGGAGCGGAGCTCGACCGCGACAGCGGCCGCCTCCGGCTCCGCGTGGAGATGACCGCGCGCCGGACGGAGTAGCGCTCGACGAGCTCCGCGATCAGGTCCGGCGGCACCTCGTCGCCGGCGACTCGGTGCACCTCCGCGGCGACGGCCTTGGCGGCACGCTCGAACGAGCCCGCCAGATCGGCCGGATCGAGCAGCTTCGACCGCGCCTCGGGAACGGATGCCGGCATCGGCGGCATCGGGTGCGCGGGATTCGGCGGCACCGGCGTCGCGAGGCGGCGACGCACGCGCGCGAGGAACACTCGCTGGTCCATCAGATCTCCCCGGCGCGCCAGCGCTCGTGGAACGTGCGCGCTGCGGGAACCGGAGCCTCGCGCCCGGCGGCCCAGCGCGAGAGGCCGGGAGCGCGGTCGGCAAAGCGTCCGAGCCCTCGACCGGCGCTGGCGACCTTCATCGACGCCCGGAACGACTTCGGGTGCGACCACGCAGTTGCCCACGCCTTCCATGCGGCGCGCTCGGAGCGCTGTGGCGTTCGCGGAGCGTCGACGGCGCAACGCGAGCAACAGATCCTGCAAGGGGATGCTGACCGGGCACGCGTCCATGCACGCGCCGCAGAGCGTCGACGCGTTCGACAGCTCAGCCGCTTCCGGGTGCGCGTCCGCGAGCAGGGGAGTGAGCACGGCGCCGACCGGCCCGCTGTACACCCATCCGTACGCGTGGCCGCCGATCTGGCGGTAGACGGGGCACACGTTCAGGCACGCGCCGCAGCGGATGCACGACAGGATCTCTTGCAGTTCGGTGCCGACTATGTCGCTTCGACCGTTGTCGAGGATCACGACGTGCAGCTCTTCGGGGCCGTCGGCTTCCCCATCGCGGCGAGGCCCGGTGATGATGCTCGTGTACGACGACAGGTGCTGGCCCGAGGCCGACCGCGCCAGCAGGTTCACGAACAGGTCGAGCTGCTGCCAGTCGGCGAGCAGGCGCTCCATTCCCATCACCGCGATGTGCACGCGGGGCACCGAGGTGCAGAGCCGCCCGTTGCCTTCGTTCGTCACCAAGACGATCGAGCCGGTCGCGGCGATGCCGAAGTTGCACCCGGAGATGCCGAGGTCGGCGCGCAGGAATTCCGCACGCAGCTGCTCGCGCGCGAATGCCGCGAGCGGGCCAGGCGCCGCTTCGAGCACGCGGTCATCGGTGACCTGCTCCTGCAGGAACTCCGCGACCTGGTAGCGGTCGAGGTGCACGGCAGGGGCGATGATGTGACTCGGCTTGTGATGTGCGAGCTGGATGATCCACTCCCCGAGATCGGTCTCGACGACGTGGCAGCCGACCGCTTCGAGCGCCTCGTTGAGGTCCGTCTCCTCGGTCGCCATGGACTTCGACTTCACGACCGTCCGCGCACCGATGCGTTGCGCGACCGACGCGATGTACGCGTTTGCTTCTGTACCGTCGGCCGCCCAGCACACCTGCCCGCCGAGCGCGGTCACGTTGTCGGCGAACTGCTCGAGCAGCTCCGGGAGCCGCGCGATCACGTCGGCCTTGATCGCGCGGGCCGCGGCACGCAGATCGTCCGGGCCCTCGAGCGTGTCGAGCGCGGCGAGGCGATGGTCGCCGAACCGGTTGGTGGCGCGCGCCAGAGCGCCGCGCAACCGCACGTTGGCGGTCGCCTCCGCGGTGCGTTCGCGAAGCGTGGTGCCGACGAGGGTGTGGCCGATCGGCGCGTGTTCGGTCGGCGTGTGTTCGGTCACGGCGCGCGCCCTTCGAGCGCGGCGGCGAGCACCTGGGCCACGTGCCGGGTCTTGATCGGTGCCCCCTCGTGTGCGGCGCGGCCGCGGATGTGCATCAGGCACGAGCTGTCCGCGCTGACCACGACGTCGGGATGCTGCTCTGCCAGCGAGGCGAGCTTGTCGTCGGCCATCGTGACCGAGACCTCGGGCAGCTTCATGCTGAACAGCCCGCCGAAGCCACAGCAGCGCTCGGCCGCCGTCCACTCGACTCGTGAGCAGCCGTCGATTCGGTCGAGCAGCTCGAGGGGCTGGTCGTGACCGTGGAGCTCGCGAAGCAGGTGGCAAGAGTGGTGATAGGCCACGCGGCAGTCCTCGGGCAGCTTCATCGCCGGCAGCTCGGCGTCGGCGAGCAGCTCGGTGAGCTCTTTGGTGCGCCTGCCGACGGCACGCGCTCGTTCGGCGGCCTGGTGGTCACCCGTGACCTCGAACAGCTCCGGCCAGAAGACCCGGATCATCGTGGCGCACGACCCCGCGGGCACGACCACCACGTCGTCACCGGACGACTCGAGCGCATCGAGCGTGGTGCGCGCCACTCTTCGCCGCCTCGTCGGCGAAGCCTGCATTCCACGCGGGCTGCCCGCAGCACGTCTGTCCCTCGGGGCATCGCACGTCGCAGCCCGCGGCGCGCAGCACCTTGACGACGTCGGCGCCCGTGTCTGGCTCGAAGAGATCGATGAGGCAGGTGACGAACAGCGACACGCGCACGGCGCCGAGGGTATCCCTCTACGCCGGTTCGGCCGGCAGCCCGACGACGCCGGGCTCGCGCTCGACGCCGAAGGAGTTCAAGGCGTAGGACACCAATGTGTACTGACCGACGGCGAACACCGCGTCCATGAGCTGCTCGGTGCTGTACCGCTCCGCGAGCTTCGCCCACGTCGCGTCCGACACGTTCGCGTTGCTCGTGCAGCTCGTCCGCGAACCGCAGCAGCAGCGCGTCGAACGGATCCCAACCCGGACCGTCAGGGCCGGCCGGGATTCGATCGATCTCGTCCTGCGTGATGTCGCTGCGCAGCGCGATGGCGACATGTTGGCCCCACTCGTAGGGCGCACGGCAGTTCCATCCCGTCCGGAGGATGAGGAGCTCGCGATCGCGCGCCGAGAGCGAGCTCTTCGCGAGCACGTGGTTGGCGAACACGACCCAGCGCTTCATCAGCTTGGGATGGTTCGCGAGCGTGGCGAAGATGTTGAGGGGCGACCCATCGGGTGCGGACATCCCCCCGGCTGCGAGTGGCCGCACCTCCTCGTCCCAGCGGTCGAGCGGCAGCGGTGCGATGCGAGGCATGCGCCATGATGCCCCGGTGCCTGCCAAGCGTGCCCAGGCCGATGCCAAGGGTCGTTCGTCGTGCCCGTTCTGCGCCATCGTCGCGGGAGCGGAGCCGGGCCATGTCGTGCTCGACGACGATGTCGTGGTCGCGTTCCTCGATCAGCGGCCGGTGTTCCCCGGGCATGTGCTCGTCGTCCCCCGGGACCATGTCGAGACCTTCCTCGACCTTCCCGCGGAACAGATCGGTCCGTTGATCGGAGCGCGTGCCAGCGCGTCGCGGCCGCCGTCGAGACCGCCCTCGGCGCCGACGGCTCATTCGTCGCGACGAACAACCGCGTGAGCCAGAGCGTCGCCCACCTGCACGTCCACGTCGTGCCGCGTCGCCGTGGCGACGGCCTGCGCGGATTCTTCTGGCCGCGCCGGAAGTATCAGCCGGGCGAGGCCGAGGAGTGCGTGGCGCGGCTCCGCGCCGTGTTCACCTGAGATCGAGCACTCAGCTGAGACCGAACTCAGGGCGGCACGGCTCGAGTCCTTCGATGCAGATGTCGTCGCGCTGCCGACCCTCCCACGTCGCGCGGGGGAGCTTCAGGAGCACGAGTCGGTCGCCGCGTCCCTGACGCACGCCGATCCGCTCCCCGTTCGGCTCGTAGCCCATCGCGGCGCTGACGCCCAGGCTCGGCCCGTTGTCCTCCCACGCCCCGCTCAGCGCGAGGTCCGCGCCGGAGCCCTTCGAACGCGAAGTGGAGCACTGCGGCGCGCATCTCCTTTCCAATGCCTTTGCCCTGGAAGCGGAGCCCGAGCCACGAGCCGGTCTCGACCGTCTTCGTGACGGCGAAGCTGGTCGCGCCGATCCCCTGCATCCCGACGACTTCGCCGTCGACCACGGTCACCAAGGAGAGGTGCCAGGCATCGGGCTTCCACTCGGCTCGGATCCGCCAGTTGAACTGCAGCGTGTTGCGAGCCGCGGCGTCGGGCCCGCCGTCGGTCCAGGGGATGGAGAAGGGCATGTACTCGGGTTCGTGCACGCCGTCAGCGGCGAGCGCGGCGAGCGCGGCGAGATCTTCGTCACTCGGTGGGCGCAGCTCGAGCATCGGAGTGCGGATGCTGAGCCCGAACAAGGGCCAATGCGGCGTGCGCATGCGACAGTGTCCGACCGGAGCGCCCGCTTCTCAAACGATTTGGCTGAACCGATCCGGGTTCGCGTCCGTAGCCTCCGATGTGATGGCTCGCACTCCGCTCGTCCTGGGCGACGAAGCGTCGGTCGCGGCGGCGTACCGAGCGCACGGCCCCGAGCTGTACCGAGCCGCCCTGCGATCCCTCGGCGACGCCCCGCTGTCCGAGGAGGCCGTGCAGGAGGTGTTCGTCCGGGCCTGGAAGGCCGCCGATCGGTTCGACCCGATGCTCGCGTCGCTGCGGACGTGGCTCTTCGCCATCCTCCGCAACGTCGTGGTCGACATGGCCCGAGCGCGCGCGGTGCGCCCGTCGCTCGCGACCGACCACTACGAGGGCCGCGACACTGCTGACGGCATCGACGAGTTCGATCGCGCCCTCGCGTCGTGGCAGGTCGAGGAGGCGTTGCTGCGGGTGAGCGAGGAGCACCGCATCGCGCTCGTCGAGGTGCACGTGCGCGGCCGCCCGTACCACGAGGTCGCTGGCGAGCTGGGCGTGCCCGTCGGGACCATCAAGAGCCGTGTGTACTACGGCCTGAAGGCGTTGCGCCTCGCCCTCGAAGAGCTGGGGTGGATGGACGATGACTGACGCCTGTCGTGAGTGGAGGGGTGAGCTCGCCGCGACGGCTGCCGGTCGCCCTGATCCCGAGAAGCAGCTGGGCTTCACCGCGCACCTCGACGGTTGCGCTCATTGCCGCGAGGAGCTCGGTGAGCTGAAGCGCGTCGCCGCGACGCTGGAGCGTGTCGACCCCGAGCGGCTCGCGAACCCGGCGCGTCCTCCGGCGTCGCTTGCGGACGACGTCGCCGATGCGGTGGCCACGCTCCGCCGCCGCAAGGCCCGGTCGGCTCGCTGGCGGAACGTGTTCGTCGCGGGCCTCGCGGCCGCCGCCGTCTTCGCGGTCATCCTCAGCATCGTGGCGGTGACGGTGGGCTCGGGCGACGGGCCCGGTGGCCAGCACGTGGCGTTCAGCCAGGTGCCGCCTGGCGTCGCGGCCTCTGTCGACCTCACGTCAGCGGACTGGGGCACGCAGATCGAGCTCCAGGTCGACGGCCTCGGCAGCGACGGCGACATCTACTGGCTCTGGCTCAGCACCGCGGACGGTGACCGCGTGGCCGCCGGCACGTTCAGCGGCGACGGCACCGTGCAGATGGCTGCGGCGCTCCCGCTGTCGAAGGCGGCGCGGGTCTGGGTGACCGACGCCGACGACGCGGTCGTCCTCGACGCGCAGCTCCACTAGCCGCGCTCCCGGTATCCTCGCCCCGTTATCCTCGGCAGCGAGCCGGCGGACAACATCCACGTCACACTCGGCCGGCGGGCGGAGCGAGCTCACATGGCGCGGTTCGGCGACTACCTCCTGATTCGGCGGCTGGGTGAGGGTGCGCACGGCCGTTCGTTTCTCGCCGAGCCGCCGCTGCGGCTCGGGGTCAGCGACGAGTACGTGGTCGTCAAGGTGCTGCACCGCGAGGTGACCGAGGAGGACTTCACCCGCGCCACCCAGCACCTGTCGGCGGTCGCTGCGGTGATGTCGCCGTATCTCGCCCGTCCGCTCGACGTGCTCCGCGCCGATCGAGCCATGGCGGTCGTCACCGAGCACGTCGCCGGCGGATCTCTCGACGCGCCGTCACGCCCGATCGCCCGTCGAGAGGTCATGCAGGCCGTCGCCGACGCGGCGCTCGGCGCGCACGCGCTGCACGAGGCCGGCATCGCACACGCGAACATCACGCCGTCGAACATCCTGCTCAGCACGCGCTGCGCCAAGCTCGCCGACCCGTCGTTGCTCGCGGTGCTCGACCCGGGTCGCACGACGGCCGGCACGCGCGCGGGTGATGCCGTCGACCTCACCGATCCCGCGGTCCTTCTGGGCACCTCTCCATCGAGAGCGTCGGATGTGTGGTCGCTCGGTGCGACTCTGCACCGGCTGCTCACCGGGCAGTCCCTGTTCGGTGTCGTTCCCGACGTCGGCGAGACCGAGGCGCTTCGCCATGTGATCGTCGCGCCCGCGCGGCTCGGTCCGTCGCTCGCGCCGCGGAGGCGCGGATCATCGCCGACTGCGTCGCGGAGGATCCGGTCGAGCGTCCGCTGACCGCCGAGGCGCTCGCGAGCCGCCTCCGATCGCTGCTGTTGGCTGCGTGACCTGATGGCCGTGCCCGCCGTTCGTCTCGACGACCTCCAGCTCACCGTCGTGCCCGGTGAGGGGCTCGTCGCCGCGCTTCGGGGAGGTCGCGTTGCTCGCGCTGTCCGGCGGCAGCGGCGCCGCGATCGACCAGCTGTTGGCGACGTGTCGCGCGCTCGGACGGGCGCGCGTCGACGAGCCCGGAGCGATCCTCGTCGACCAGCTCGACGCTCTGCTCGGTGAGCGCATGCCCGCGAGCCCATCCTTCTGCGTGCTCGCGACATCGGCCGAGGGCGTGGAGGTCGTGCTCTGCGGAGACGTCGAGGTCACGGTCACGCGCGGTGGTCAGGTGAGCCGGCACGCGGGGCCGGATCCCGACACGTGGGTCGACCTCCTCGTCGACGAAGGGTTCGATTGGCTGGTCGCCGTGCCGCTCGGGTCGGCGGAACCTCCGAGCGACGTCCGGCTCGACCTGCACGACGGTGTGGTGCCAGGAGGTGGATTGCGACTGACGCAGCGTGACCGGCTGCCGGGCGAGGCTGCGGCCCGGCCGGTCGTCGTCGACGAACCCCCGATGCCCGCTGCGACGGCCCGCGGGGCCGAGCCCTCCGGGCCGCCGGCGGCTCGTGCGGACGTCGACAGCGGCGCAGGGTTCGTCTCGGTGCCGCTCTGGCGAGCGCCGGCACCGGCCGCCCCGAGCCCGTTGCCCGTCGCGACGACCTCGCTCGACGAGCCGGTGCCCGAGGCCGGCGCCGTGCTCGTCCCGACGTTGCGGTGCTCCACGGGTCACCCGAACAACCCCGCGGCGAGCCATTCCGCGCACTGCGGTCGCTCGCTGGTCGACGGCACCGCGCGGCTCGTCGAGCGACCTCAGCCGACTCTGGGGTTGCTCCTGCTCGACGATGGATCCGCGTACACACTCGATGCCGGCTATCTCATCGGATGCCTTCCCGATCTCGCGATCTCGCTGTCGCGGGGCGACGTGCGCCCGTTGGTCCTCCCGGAACATGACGGTGTCGCACCGACTCATGCCGAGGTCGTGCTCGACGGATGGGCGGTCACCGTTGCGGATCGAGCGCTCGATGCAGACACGTGGGTGCGCCGTCCTGGCGATCGCGAATGGACAGCGCCTCGAGCACGCGAGGCCCGAAACCATCGTCGCCGAGACGCAGATCCGCGTCGGCGAGCGTGTGCTCACATTCGTCGCCGCGCGTCGCATCTCAGGAGACGAATCCCCTAGATAGTTGCGTTTGCAACATCATCGACAGCTGATTCGCCGGTATCCGAGTGCATCGAGATGATGCGGCGAGAGTGGTGATGTGCGGAAATGCTTGACCTTCGCGCTCAGTTCGGTTCTGATTTGCGTGGCGCTACGCGCTGTGACCAGGAGGTAGCGGTGGCTTCAGTCAGCAAGGCCGACACCGTCGACGCCATTGCGAAGGCGACTGACATGCGAAAGGCCGACGTCGAGAGTGTGCTCGACGCGTTCTTCGACTATGTCGGTGATGCAGCCAAGCACGGTGACAAGGTGGGATGGCCGAGCTTCGGAAACTTCAGTGCGAGCCAACGTGCGGCTCGCACTGGTCGCAACCCTCAGACCGGAGAACCGGTCCAGATCGCCGCATCGACGGCGATGAAGTTCTCGGCGAGTAAGGCACTCAAAGAGAAGCTCAACGGTTAGCTAAGAGAGGAGACCCGTGAGCCCTGCCAAGAAGGCAGCCAAGAAGGCCCCGGCCAAGAAGGCAGCCAAGAAGAAGGCCCCGGCGAGAAAGGCCCCGGCCAAGAGAAAGGCTCCGGCCAAGAAGGCGGCGGCCAAGAAGAAGGCGCCGGCAAAGAAGGCCGCGAAGAAGGCTCCGGCCAAGCGCAAGGCGGCGGCCAAGAAGGCGCCGGCCAAGAGGAAGGCTCCGGCCAAGAAGGCGGCCGCGAAGCGCAAGGCTCCGGCCAAGCGCAAGGCTCCGGCCCGGAAGGCTGCAGCGAAGAAGTAGGACCCAGAACCAAAGGGTCGAACGCACTCGAGGGGTCCGCAAGGACCCCTCGATCCGCGTCCGTGCCAGGCTTCGCGCCATGGCAGATGCGATGGCCGCGATCTGTGACGACTTGCAAGCCGAGCACGACGCGCTCGACGCGATCGTGTCGTCGCTCGACGAAGACGGTTGGAAACGTGCGACACCCGCGCCGGGATGGACTGTCCAGGACCAGATCGGTCATCTCGCGTACTTCGACGGCACCACGTTGCTCGCGCTGATCGACCCCGATGCGTTCACCGCGTCGGTGGAGTCTTTGCTGTCGAGCATCGGTGAGGGCGACCCGACGCTCGCGGAAGCGCGCGCAATGACCGGCCGCGCTCTTCTCGCACAGTGGCGCGCCGGACGCAGTGCGTTGCTCCAAGAGCTGCGCCCGACCGATCCCAAGGCACGCGTGCCGTGGTACGGACCGGCGATGAGCGCGGTGTCGTTCGCCACCGCTCGTCTGATGGAGACATGGGCGCACGGCCAGGACATCGTCGACGCGCTCGGAGCGTCACGACCGGCCACTGATCGGCTGCACCACGTCGCGCACATCGGTGTGCGCGCCCGGCCGTTCAGCTACGTGACCAACGGCCGCGAGATGCCCGAGGGCGACGTGCGTGTCGAGCTCCGTTCGCCGAGCGGCGACCTGTGGGTGTGGAACGACACCGCCAAATCCATCACGATCCTCCTCCCAGGGCAGCCAGCAGCCGCGTTCGCGCGCGCGAGAGGCGCGACATCACCGTGCCCGCCGGGATCCCCGCCGCGAGGGAGATCTCGGCGTAGGAAAGCCCCTCCACCGCCCGCAGTACCATGACCATCCGGAGTTCGGCGGGGAGGTCGGCCATCGCATCCGCTACCCGCCGCCGCTCTTCGTTTCCCTCTGCCGCCTCCTCGGGGCCGGGCGACGGGTCGATCGCCTCGGGCGCATCGCCCTCGGCGACCCTTGGCACTCCCGCGTTCCCGTCGCGGCGGACCGTCAGGCCGCAGTTCCACGCGATCTTTCGAAGCCACGGCCCGAACGGCCTCGCCGGATCGTACGAAGGGAGGGACCGGTACACCCGCACGAACGTCTCCTGCGCCGCGTCGTCTGCGTCCGCGGCGTTCCCCGTCGCCGACCAGCAAAGCCGGTAGACCGCCTGCCGGTGGCGGGTCACCAGCGCGCCGAACGCTTCCCGGTCGCCCCCCGCCGCCAGCGCGGCAATCCGTTCGTCCTTTTCCTGGTCGAGGTCGGCGCGCATCCCTCAACCTCTATACCATACGAGCGGTGAAAATATTCCCTGCCGGAAAAGATATCGATCGGCCGGGAATAAAGTCCGTCCGGGCCGGGTACATGAGGCAGGAACGGAAATATCATCTCTCGTGAAACGGAGGATTCCCATGAAAGCTTCGCTGCTCGGCAACAGGATCGTCACGCTGGCAGTGGCCCTGGCGGCGCTGTTTCTCGGCGCGGCGGGCGTCCATGCGTCGCCCCTCATGCTCGACGTGCGGTCGGAGAACCGCAGGGTGCTCGTCCCCGGCCCCGGCGACGGAACGATCCAGATCCAGGTGATCGCCCCCGACGGCCCGGTGATCCGCATCGACCGGCCCAGGCTGAACCTCGCGCTCGTCATCGACCGGAGCGGTTCGATGGCGGAAGCGCGGAAGCTCGACTTCGTGAAGACGGCCGCCCATCACCTCGTGGACATGATGGGACCGGACGATCTCCTCTCCATCGTGACCTACAGCCAGCAGGTCCAGGTCCCGTGGCCGTCGCGTCCCGTGGGGCGGGACAGGGAGGAGCTCCACCGGATCATCTCCGGGTTGTATCCGGGCGGGTCGACCTTCCTCTCCGGCGGGCTGGAGGAAGGGTTCCGGCAGGCGAAGTCCGGGAAGCGCAAAGGCACCTTGAGCCGGGTCCTCCTCCTCTCGGACGGGCTGGCCAACGTCGGCGTCTCCAACCGCGGCGCCTTGCGGGAGAGGGCGGGGGACATGGCGGAGAAGGGGATCTCCGTCTCGACGTTTGGCGTCGGCAACGATTTCGACGAGGAGCTGATGACGGGGATCGCCGGCGGCGGCGGGGGGAATTATCGCTATCTCGGCGATCCCGAGCGGATCGTGGCGGCGCTGGAATCCGAGTTCCACACCGCCTCGCGGACGGCCGCTTTCGAGGTCGAGATCATCCTCCGGCTCAAGAGAGAGTGCCGCTTCGGCTCGATCCTCGGGCGCGACTGGCGACGCGACGGCGACGCCTACGTCATCCGCCTGGGCGATCTTTCCGCCGGCGAGCGTCGGACCGTCTTCGCCAAAGTGAACGTGGCCGGGGAAGGGATCGGGCTGCGTGAGGTCGGGGACGTCGCGCTCCGGTACCGCGACCCGGAGACGTCGAAGGGGATCACCACCTCGTCGAAGGGTGTTTCGCTCGAGCTTGTCCGCGACGAGCATGCCTATCGCGAGGGGTTCGACCGGTCGGTGCAGGAAAAGAGGGCCGTCGCCGAGGCGAATGTCCTGGTGCAGGAAGCGGCCCGGCTGGCCGACCAGGGGAAAAAGGAGGAGGCGAAGGGGGTACTCGGCAAGGCCGCGGCGGGGTTGGCCGCCGCCCCTCCGTCACCGGCGGTCCGCGCCGAGATGGATCATGCGGAACGGTACAAGAACAGCCTCGACACGATGGGCGACATGAGTTCGGAGTCGGCCAAGGGGGCCCAGAAGGCGATCAAGTACCGCGCGTACGAGACGCTACAGCAACGGTAGGGAATCGTCGCAAGCGGGGAGGGGGCGCCGTCCCCTCCCGGCTTGCGGTTCGTCCGGGATATGGTATTCCTTGACTGTACGAAGCAGAGCGCCGAGGGGGGAAGGGGAACCGATGCTGCCACCGAAGATCGCCGCGCTGTTCGATGAGATGGAGAAGGTCCGGGGAGAGACGCTTTCGGCCCTGTCCGGGCTGACGGAGGAGGAGTTTTCCCGGAAGGTCGACGGAGAGTGGTCCGCCGCGCAGCTCCTGCATCACATCCTGATGGCGGAGATCGGGACGAGCAAGGTGATCCGGAAGTCGATCAAGACGGCGGCAGGCTCGCTGCCGCCGTACCCGGCGGACGATACCGTGCTGGAAGTCCGCAACCTGGAGAAGCCGCTCGCGTCGTACCAGGCGCCGGCGGCGGTCCAGCCGGAAAATCCGCCGGGGAAAGCCGACCTGCTGCGCCTTGCCCGCGAAACCCGGGAGCAGACCGCCTCCTCCTTCGCCATGCTCGCCACCGTCGACCCCCGGGCGGCGACCTTTCCGCATCCACTGTTCGGCGCGGACCCGAACCTGTACGAGTGGCCCGTCCTCACCGTTCTCATGCACGAGCGGGACCACCAGGGCCAGATCCGGGAGCTTCTGGCACGCCTGCGGGGGTGACGTCGCGTACGGACGGCGTCACCCCCGCACGCTATGTCTGCCACGACGTCACTTTTTCCCGCATCCACAGGTGTTGCACATGTCGCCACCCCCCTTCTACCACGTTAGATGTCGGGATGCGCTGAAAGGTGGCGAACCCCGATGGCGCATCCGATCCGCTTTTCCCATAATCTTACGATAGAGAGGTTGTTTCCCGGATGGAATCCGATACGACCCGCACGGGAGGAGGGGATATGGAATTTCTCAAATACGACACCCGCAGATTCTTTCTGTTCGGCATCCGGCTCTTTTTCGGGGGGTGGCTGCTGTACGTGGGGCTCTCCAAGTGGATCTTCATGGGACCCGGCGTGTTCGTCGGCCACATCGCCGCCCAGTTCGACAAGACCTGGTCGCCGCACATCTTGAATGTTTCTCTCGCCTGGCTCATCATGGCGGCGGAACCGGTATTGGCCATCCTGATCCTCTCCGGCTGGAAAGCGCGGTCGGTTTGGACGCTGACCTCCCTGTTCATGTTCCTTCTGACCATCGGCCAAACCATCCTCATGAAGCCCGACGTCATCGCCAACTGGCAATTCCTGGTGCTGGTCCTGCTGTGCGCCGCTCTCAGCGATCCGGACCCCCGGGACGGTGACGCTTGAACCTGGCCTCCGCAAATCTCATCGTATGATCGTGCGGGATCCGACGTGAAAGGAGAAGAACGGCCATGACGAGAATTTCCCGGGTGATTCCAGCGTTCCTTGTCCTGTTCCTGGCGCTCCCGTCGGCATCCTCGATTGCAGCGAGCGAGGAGACGGGACGGGTCGAGTCCGCCACCGAGGTATTGTCGAAGATCATGGAGATTCCCGAGAGTGCGATACCCCCCGCCCTGCTGGCGGATGCCCAGGGGATCGCCATCGTACCCGGCGTCATCAAGGTCGGGCTCTTTGTGGGAGGACAGTACGGCCGCGGTGTCCTCGTCGTCCGCGGGAAGGGCGGCGCATGGAGCAATCCGGTGTTCATCTCCCTGACGAGCGGGAGCATCGGCTGGCAGATCGGCGCCGAATCCACGGACTTCGTAATTGTTTTCAAGACCCCCCGGAGCATCGAGGGGATCATGAAGGGGCAATACACCCTGGGGGCCGAGGCGGCTGCGGCGGCAGGTCCGGTGGGACGGTCGGTGAAGGCGTCCACCGATATCGAGCTGAAGGCGGAGATCTATTCCTACTCCAGGAGCCGTGGACTCTTCGCCGGCGTCTCCCTGGA
The DNA here is from genome assembly GCA_963708175.1 of uncultured Acidimicrobiales bacterium. GTDB lineage: Bacteria > Actinomycetota > Acidimicrobiia > Acidimicrobiales > DATKAS01 > DATKAS01. The sequence goes on along the minus strand of CAVPSD010000005.1, from coordinate 22,617 downwards.
GGGATCCTCCATGCAGGTGGACGACAAGAGCAATGCGGCGTATTACGAAAAGGAAGAGGTCCGTCCCTCCGGGATCCTCTCGGAGAAGGAGGTCAAAACGCCCGCGAGTGCGGAAAAGCTGAAAAAAACGCTGGAAAAGTATGCTCCGGCGCCCACGAAATGAGGACCGGAGGCTGCCCGGCGGAGAGAAGGGAAGATTTGTCCCTGGAGCGGATCCATCCGCGAATGGGACGATCCCGGGTAAGCCGGATTGCGGAAGCGGGTTCCCCTTCCGTTCCAAGGATTGCGGATAGCGGACCTGGAGATGATTCATGGGATCCCTGGAATTCTCGCTCCTCGTCTGGCTCGGTTCCCTGGCGGCGGGATTCCTCGGTTCCCTGACGGGATTGGGGGGCGGTGTCGTCATCGTGCCGCTCCTGGCCTTGCGGTTCGGGGTCGACATCCATTACGCCGTAGGCGCCTCGCTCGTCTCGATCATCGCCACCTCTTCCGGGGCCGCGGCCGTCTACGTCAAGGAAGGGTACGCCAATCTCCGGATCGGGATGTTTCTGGAGATCGCGACCACCATCGGAGCCTTGGCCGGGGCTTCCCTGGCGATCTGGATGCCTCATTCCGCAATCGCGGTCGTCTTCGGGATCGTTCTCTTTTTCTCGGCGTACCAGTCGAATCGCCCCCGGCCGGAACGACCTGAATCCGCCCGCCACGACGCCTTGGGCGCCTTCCTGAAGATGGATTCGGCCTACCCGACGCCCGAAGGCCTGCGGACCTACCGCGTGCACAACGTCCCCGGCGGTTTCGGCCTGATGTTCGTCGCCGGAGTGCTCTCCGCCTTGCTCGGGATCGGGTCGGGGGCCGTCAAAGTGCTCGCCATGGACCAGGTCATGCGCATTCCGTTCAAGGTTTCGACGACCACCAGCAACTTCATGATCGGCGTGACGGCGGCCGCCAGCGCCGGAGTTTATCTGAGTCGCGGATACATCGACCCGGTCCTGGCCATGCCGGTCATGCTGGGAGCTCTCGCGGGATCCATGCTGGGGGCAAGGGTATTGATGCGTGCCAAGTCCCGGATCCTGCGCATCGTCTTCAGCCTGGTCATCCTGGCGCTCGGAGTGGAACTCGTCTACAGCGGCCTGACGGGGAGGCTATAGGAGAGTCCCGGAGATGCGTGCATGGACCGATGAGCGTGTGGAACGGGTGATCGGGGCTCTCCTGCGGTGGGGGGTCATCCTGGCTGCCGCGGTGGTCCTGGCGGGAGGCGCCAAGTATCTGGTCAACTCCGGGTCCACGAGCTCCGATTACCGGGTTTTTCGCGGGGGACCGTCGGACCTGCGGGATGTGTCGGGAATCGTAGCGGGTGCCGTTTCCTTGGACGGTCGCGGGTTGATCCAGTTCGGGCTCTTGTTGCTGATCGCCGTCCCCGTGGCACGGGTGGCCTTCTCCGTGGTCGCCTTCGCCCTGCAAAGGGACCGAACCTACGTCGTGGTGACCCTGATCGTCCTCGCGGTTCTTCTGTACGGCCTGACGAGGGCGGGCCCGTAGCCGTCGCGGGCTATTCCTTCGCTTTCCTCCGGCCAACGCGAACCATGAAGTAGACCGCGGCGAGGAAAACCGCGATCCCCGCGTACTGCCCGGGGGTCAGTCCGAAATACCTTGCATCGCTGATCCGCAGGAAATCCAGGGTGAAGCGGGCCGGGACGTAGAGGAGCGGGAAGGCGACCAGGAAGAACCCGGGCGGACGGGGTTTCCGGTCCAGCGCAAGGGTGGCGGGAACCATCAGGCACGACATGTAGAGGAATTCGTACCATCCCAGATCATGGAACGCCATCTTCGCCAGCTCCGCGGTCGGCGGAAGTTCCGCCAACCGGCCGGCCTCCCGGTAGAAGGCGTTGATGTACGTCTGTGCCTCCGCGGATTTCAGGCTGATTCCCAGCGGGAACGTCGTGACCGTGCCGGGGTGGTCGTGGGCGACCGTGCAGGCGAGGCGCCCGATCGCCCATGCGAACGGGAAGGCGTATGCGATGACGTCCAGATACCGCAACCGGGTCGCCGCATCCACATCCCGCGCCTTGAAACGGAAAAAGAGCCAGAGCCCGAGGAGTCCTCCGGCGAATCCACCGAACGAGCTGATGTCCTCCCAGAACTTCAGGAGAAGGAGCGGGTCTTCCATCGCCTCCCGCGGGAAATAGGCGAGGACGGAATAGAGATGGGCGACGACGAAGCCGGAGAGGACCACATACGCCAGGAGGTCCTGAACGAGATCGGGGTCGAGGCCCTTCGCGCGGGTCCGGGCAACGACCATCCGCCATCCGACGATCAGGGACACGGCGACGATCGCTCCGAACGCGTGGACGGTGACCGGGCCGAACAGGTGGTACCCGGGCTGCGGGAAATACGGGATCATGTTCGGGAACGGTGTCCGGTTTTCCTCGATACCCGCTCAGGCAGCGTGCAGCTTCACCCAGGCGACATACCGGTCCATCCAGTTCTGCAGGAATTTCTTGCTGGCCGCTCCGATCTCGCCGGCCTCATCGAACAAGCCGTCCTTCGCCTGGATGAAAATTTCGGGTTGGCCGAGCGTCGGTACGTCCAGGTACCCGAGAACATTGCGCAGGTGCTGTTGCGCCATGGAGGTGCCGGTAGCGCCGACCGAAACCCCGATCACGCCGGCGGGCTTTCCCGCCCAGGCGCTCTGGCCATAAGGTCGCGAGGCGTGGTCGATCGCGTTTTTCAGCACCCCGGGGATCGAGCGGTTGTATTCGGCGGTGACGAACAGAAGGCCCTGGGAAGCGGTGATTTCGCGCTTCAGCCGCTTGACGGACTCGGCCGGGCTCGCATCGTCGTCCTGATTGTAGAGCGGCAAGTCGCCGATCTGTACCTGCTTGAACGAGAAGTCCGGCGGCGCCAGTTTTACGATGGCGCTGGCCAGCTTGCGGTTGAACGAATCTTTGCGAAGACTGCCGACGACAACGGCGATTTGGTACGTTTTCATGGCGATCTCCTCAGCCCCCCGGGATCGGTCAACTCGTTTCCTGACGCGAAAACCTTCCTGAACCTGCTCCCGTATAACCGACTCCAAATAGGATTCGGGGGAACCGCTCGCGATTCGCCCGCCCGATCGACGGACACGGCATTGTCCCCGAAGGGGGGAACGAACTGCAAACCCCGTGCAAACGACCGCCTTTTTCGGCATGATATCAACCATGGATCAACGGGAAGACAAGGGGGATCAGGTTCATCTCGCGCTCGCGCAGGAGCTCGAGAGGGCCTTGGCCGCGGAGCGCAAGGCGCGGGAGGATATCGAACGATTACGTCAGGCACTCGATGCGTTGACGTTGGAAAACACCCGGCTTTCCAACGAGGTCGAGAAACTCACCACGGTCGACGCGCTTACCGGTCTCCACTGCAGAAGCCAATTCGATGTCGCATCGCGGATCGAATTCCGTCGCTCCCAGCGTTTCCGTCTGAAGCTCTCGGTCATCATGATGGATATCGATCACCTCATGCGGGTGAACGACAGCCACGGGCGGATCGCGGGGGACAAGGTTCTCGCGGGGGTGGCGGATGCCTGCCGGCGCGGGATACGGATGACGGACCTGCACGCCCGGTACGGCAATGAGGAATTCTGTTTCCTGCTTCCGGAAACGGACCAGAAGGGAGCGCATGTTCTCGCCGAACGGTTGCGGGCGTCCGTTGCGGGGCTTCGTTTTCAAACCGACAAACGAAACTTTTCCGTGACCGCGAGTTTCGGCATCGCGGAACGTCAGTCCGACACCGACTCGATCGAACATCTCCTGGAGCGGAGCGATCAGGCGCTGTTCAAGGCGAAGTGCGAAGGGCGAAACCGGACCGTGATGTGGACAGAGCAGGTTGGGAGATTCTGGAAACCCGGATGAGTGATGGACCGCCCTGCTTCGGATTCGGGAGGAACCTCCAGGGGGGAAGTTCCATCCAACAAGCAGGAATCGATGCGACGTGCGATCGACATGCTCATGGAGGGACGAAACATGAACAGGAAAGCGATCGTTCTGGCGGTCATCATCGCGGCGATGTCGACCGCAGGGGTTGCGGGATCCGCGGATAATTCAGCCAGCACCTCCTATTTCGAAGGAGTCTGGAGCGGGGAGTGGAATTTCGGGCAGACGCGACAAGACGTGACGATCACGGTCGGCAAAAAGAATGAAAAAGGCGCCCATAAAACCACGTACGCCTATGGATGGGCAAAATCCGGGACTGGAGGCAGTACTGCTCCCGGATCCTTCGACGTATATGGAAGGGAGCATGATGGGGTATTCACCTTCTGGTGGAAGACCAAGGAAGGCAAGAAAAGGACCGTAACACTCGAGAAATCACAAGGAGAACGAGGTAAAAGCCAGGTTTGACCTGGAAGGTTCAGTGGAACAATACCAACGACCTTATTACGATGCGATCCTAAAACGTAAATAGCCTCTCCGATCCCTCCGGCGCCCCTTCCCGCCATAGGACAAACACCGGCGCGAGAATCAGACAAACAGCGGCTCGCGTTTCGGACGGAAGCCGATACCTAAGGCGAGCGGGCGGGATTACCGTGGGACTACCGTGAGAATGCGATGCGCCTGCGGGTTGATGGGCGAGAGAAAATGGAGGCAACGATGCGAGCGGTAACGGTCTATCGCATGGATTGCGCCAGGAAGACCAAAGATCCCATCGGTGTCGTCTTCGAGAAGCGAAAAACAGAACGGACGGGCAACCACAACGACCTGTTGCGGCTGGCGCGGAGACTCTTCGCGGTGGATACGGCGGACGCCGTCCACATCGCCCTCGACGCGAGTGACGGCCGGCGGGCAATCTTCCCCGAACGGACCAGTGACTGTCCGGCGGGGTGATGGAGAGCTTCTCGGCGGAACGGCGGCGCCTCGGAGGGAAGCATGTTCAAGATCAAAGGTCCGATTCTTGCCGCGATCGATCTCGATAATGGATCCGACGAACTCCTTCTTCAAGCGGACGCCCTTGCGCGTTCCTACAACGTAAGACTTTCCGTCTGTCATGTCCTCCCGGAGATCTTTGCCGTGCAGCCCCTGTTTCCCCAGTTGCATCTTGACGACGCTCTGAAGCTCTCCGGGCTTGAGGCTGCGGTTCGCGACGCCCTTCTGGAGCGCATTCAAGCGGTGACACCCCGGAAGTCTCCCCAGGTCGGGATTGCGATCGAACAGGGCACGGTGCATGCGGGGATACTCCGTGCCGCCGAACGCATCGGAGCGGGGGCCGTCGTCGTCGGGGGAAAGGTCGATCCCAAGGGGCTGCACATTCTTGGCAACGCCGCGGAGCATGTCGTTCGCTATGCGCATTGTCCCGTCCTTGTGGCGCGGCCCTCGCCTTCGGGGAAGGTGCTGGCGGCGACCGACTTTTCCGACCCTGCGCTTCCTGCCGTTGAAGCGGGCGCCGCCGAGGCGCGGCGCCGCAAAGCCGACCTGACGATCCTTCATGTCATCGATCTGCTCCCGGTGATACGTCCCTATTATGGGGAGTTCCTGGGATTGCCTCCGATGGATCTCGGCGACCGGATGAGCGAGCTCTGGCAGGCAAGACTTGATGAGTGCGTGCATCAGTTCAAGGCCAAAGGCGGTGGCCTGCTCCGCAATGGACCGGCGGGGCCGGCGATCTTGAGCGCGGCGTCGGAACTGCCGGCGCAGTTGCTCGTCGTGGGCACGCATGGCAGGACGGGGTTAAGCCGCGTTGCCCTGGGCAGCGTGGCGGAAGCCGTTGTGCGCGCCGCGCCATGCTCTGTTCTGACGGTTCGATTCGCGCAGGAGACACGCAACGGGTAAGAAGGAACCGGGCAGGATTATTTTGTCAGTGGTACGAGAATGCGTGCGCCAACCGCTGGAAGGACGTGGGAATCGGCGGGACACGATGCGTGCGGTCACGGCCTATTGGAGGGATCTTCTTACAGAGTCTGAAAATTATCACGAATGGCAGGATCACCACTCATGGCGCCAAATGACAGACAGACGGAGCCTCCCAAGGGGCGAAGCAAGATGGCCGCTTGTCATGGCATTGACGAGGCCATTCGCCGCTATCGGCAGGGCAGTGATCAACTGGAGCAATAATTTAGGCGCCTCGGCGGTTTTCCTCTTCTTGGCGATCCTGAAGATCGTACGACCCAAGCAAATATCCAAGATCATTCAGCAGGTCTATTTCATCGGGGCAAAATCCACGATGATCATCATGCTCGTCGGCCTGTTCACCGGCATGGTCATGGGCCTCCAATCCTACCATGCCCTGGTCAAGGTCGGCGCGGAAGGGGCGCTCGGCACCCTGGTGGCTCTCTCGCTGGTCAGGGAATTGGGGCCCGTTCTCACCGCCATCATGATTGCGGCCAGGGCAGGCTCGGCGATCACCGCGGAGATCGGCATCCAGCGCATCTCCGAGCAGATCGACGCCCTGGACACCATGCGCATCGATCCGCTCAGGTACCTCATCAGCCCGAGAATCGCCGCTTCCATCATCAGCTTTCCCCTGCTCACCGCGCTGTTCGACCTCATCGGCATTGTCGGCGGCTACATCTCCGGGGTACTGCTCCTGGGTGCGAATGCCGGCACCTATCTCCATCGCGTTCAGGCCAGCATGGAGATGAAGGATGTCACCGAGGGTTTCATCAAGGCGATCGTTTTTGCGGTGATCGTCTCCACGGTATGCTGTTACCAGGGGTATTTCGCGCACATGCGCACGGATAGCCACGGCGCCAAAGCCGTCGGTCTCGCCACCACCTCGGCCGTCGTGCTCTCCTGCGTGCTCATTCTGGTCGCAGACTACGTTGTGACTTCCCTGCTGGTATAGAGAGACCCATGGATACCTCCGTTGATCGAATTCAAGGACGTCACCAAGCGCTTCGGACCCCGAACCGTCCTTGATCGCGTTAACCTGCAGATCTACGAGGGGCAGGTAACGACGATTATCGGCCTCAGCGGTTCAGGCAAAAGCGTGCTCCTCAAACATATCATCGGGCTGCTCAAACCCGATGAGGGGACGATCCTTTTCAAGGGCAAACCCCTCGCCACGATGAAAAAGAAGGAGAAGGCCGCCTCCCTCGCCCAGATCAGCTACATGTTTCAAGACAACGCTCTCTTCGACTCCATGACCGTCTATGAAAATATCGCGCTGCCCCTCCGGGAAAAGACCAACCTGAAAAAAGCTGAAATAGACCGAAGGGTTACGGCCAGGATTGAACAGTCGGAACTCGGCGATGCCGCCAACAAGTACCCTTCGGAACTCTCCGGGGGGATGCAAAAACGGGCGGCCCTGGCGCGGGCCCTGGTAACCGATCCGAAAATCGTCCTCTTTGACGAACCCACTTCCGGCCAGGATCCTGTTCGGAAAAACGCAATCCTGAGCATGATTGCCGAGTATCAGAGGAAATTCGGTTTTACGGCGATCCTGGTCAGCCATGAGATTCCGGATGTCTATTTCATCTCCAACCGCATTCTTGCCCTCTATGATCGGGCGATTGTTTTCCAAGGCACTCCGGAGGAGCTTGAAAATTTCGACCACCCGTTCAAGGATGAAGTCATCCACAGTCTCGAAGGGCTGCAGAAAGAATTAACGGGCCTCTACTCCAAACGACAGTTCAAGGTTCTGTATCATGTCCAGTTGAAGCAGAAAACGCTTGGGGAAACGTACTCGGTTGTGGTTTTTACTCTGGAGGAGATGGATGTCTTCATTACACGCCTGGGCCACGAAGCGGCACAGGAGGCAATACGGAGGATGGGCGTATATATCGATAAACACTTTGGTGCCATGGGGGGCTTTTCCACCCGCCGCCATTCCAATGAATTTGTTACGGTGCTCCCCTATTCGGATCTGACGGAGGTTGAAAGCATGCTGAAGGATTTTGTCGATGATTTCCAGGAGACAGGGAATTCGAGGCATCTGGAGCTGTAGCTCGCAAACAGGCGGCTTCGGAGGTGTGCGTCGAATTTGCCATCCTGGCCGGAATTGCCCAGGGGCAACCGATTGAGGAAATAGATTCCGTCATCGGTTCCGCAAAACAACAACAAAAAGAAATTGCCCGCATTCGGTGCGACGTGAGGAGATAAGCAAATGAAAAAGTACGCCGTGGAAACAACGGTCGGCATCTTTCTCGTTTTCGGGCTGCTCTGTGTCGGGTATATGACGCTGAAACTCGGCCATGTTTCCCTGCTTGGCGACGACGCCTATTCTCTCTTCGCCCGGTTCAACACGGTGAGCGGCCTGAGAGTCGGCAGTCCCGTGAAGATGCTGGGTATAGGGGTCGGGCGGGTGGGACGACTCACCATGGACCAGAAGAACCAGAAGGCGGTGGTGGAAATAAGAATCCAGAAAGACATCAAGGTCTATGACGATGCCATTGTCTCCATCAAGACGGAAGGGCTGATCGGTGACATGTTTCTCAGCCTGGGTCCCGGGGGTTCCGGAAAACTCCTCGGACCCCGTGGAATCATTACGGAAACGCAGCCGGCTGTGGACCTGGTCGAACTCGTCGGCAAGTATGCCTTCGGCGAGGTAAAGAAGCAGTAAGGGTGAAAAAAATTCGAAGAGGTGGGAAAAATGAAGAGACATTTCATGGGGTTGAGCATCCTGATGTTCTTTCTGTCTACTCTTCCGGCATATGCCGGCGCTCCGCTCGACACGGTTCAGGCAAATGTGAACAAGGTGCTCGATGTGCTGCGCGATCCGAACCTCAAGGGCGAGTCGGCGAAAGGGGCCAAAAAAGAGAAACTCGAGGTGATCTATGAGCAGATGTTCGATGGAGTCGAACTTTCCATGCGAACGATGGGGGGGAATTGGAAGAAACTGAATCCCGCCCAGCAGAAGGAGTTCACCCTGCTCTATCGCCAGATACTGGAAAAGGCTTACATCGATAAGATCCTTTCTTATACCGACGAGAAAATTGTTTTCCCGAAAGAAAGCATGCTTTCGAACAACCAGGCCGAGGTTCAGACGAAAGTTATCACCTCCTCAAAGGAAATCCCTATTTCCTACAATGTGATCCTGAAGGGCGGCACCTGGAAAGTATATGACGTTGTCATAGAGAATGTGAGCCTTGTCCGGAATTATCGCAGCCAGTTCAACTCAATCCTGGAGAAAAACACTCCCGACCAATTGCTTGAGATTTTGCGGAAAAAGGTGAAGGGGCAATAGGGTGGCATAAACGATCGCGCAAGAAATCGTACGAATCGCGCACGCGGAATAACGGGGATCCCTGGGGCGGTGTGACGCGCCGACCCGCTTATTTTTCGCCGCCTGTATTTTCGACGGGGGCCGCCGATCCCCCGTGTCCGTTGGCGTTTCCGCCCTCGATGGTCGTCCCGACCGCCTCCGGCGGATGGCTCTCGTCCTCCCGCCGGTCTCGCGAGATCTCGACGGCGATGGCGGCGGCCTGCTCCGCGCCCACGCCTTCCGTCCTGCGTTCGTACTCTTCCTCGCCGCGGTCGTCGGCTTCGCGCAGGTCGCGTGTCCACGGGCTGCTCCTGCTCACCGGGCAGCTCCACGCGCAGCTCCTCGATGAGCATCATCACCGTCGCCGCGACGGGCAGGGCGAGGAGCGCGCCGAGGATCCCCATCAGCGTTCCGCCCGCCAGGAGCGCGAACAGGACGACGGACGAGGGAAGGCGCAGCGCCCGGCCATAGATCCGGGGAACGAGCACACGGCTTTCGAACTCCTCGTACGCGAGCATGAGGACGAGAACGACGACGGCAACGACGGGCCCACGCGACAGTGCCGCGAGGACCGCCGGCCCCACCGAGAGAAGAGCCCCGATGTAGGGCAGCACGTCCGCGAGGCCGGCGAACACCGCGAGCGCCAGAGCGTTCTCCACGCCGCACGCCGTCAGAAGCACGAACGTGAAGAGCGCCATCAGCAGGCACGTGACCATCTGTCCACGGATGTACGCGCCGACGATCGTCTCGAGGTTCATCATGATGCGGGAGAGCCGGATGTGGTGCGAGCGGGGGACGAGGGCGAAGAGCCCCCCTCGGAGCCGATCGCGGTCGATCATGATGTAGAGCCCGAGGAAGAGGGCGCTCAACCCGTACGCGACCGCGCCGAAGACGCGCAGGGAGAAGGCGAACGCCGTCGCGCCGATGGCGCCCGTCAGCGCGTCGGACTTGAGGCCGCGAAGCCAGGTCGCGAGCGGGGCGCTCAGATGAGAGCCGGCGAGATGGTCCGCGAGTCGCGCGCGCAGCGCGGGCTCGTGCTCGAGAAGCGCCGCCGCCTGCGACACCAGCGTCGGGATCGTGAGGACGACGACGAGAAGCGCGAGGATGAAGAAGACCGTGAAGACGATCGCGATTCCGAACCCGCGCCTCACGCGCTTCTCCTCGAGCCAGCGGACGGCCGGGCTCAACGTGCCGGCGACGAGGAGAGCGACGACGAGCACGAGGAGGACGGGCCAGAGCCGGATCAGCAGCCAGAGGGAGGCGACGACGAGAACGAGCGCCACCATGGTCTTGGGTGATAGCTCGAAGCGGACGTGACTCGCCCGATCGCCCGTGTCGCGTTGTCGTTCGGCCGGTCGCCCTGTCGTGTCGAAGGGCGGAACCGGGGAAGATCCGGTCCCGGGGACCCGCGTCTTCTCTCCCTGGACGACCCCGCCGGGACGGGTCAATGGAAGGGACCCTTGTGGTGCCGTGTTGTCCCTTTCCGCCGGGGATCCGCCGCCGGGAGGCTCCCGACGTCCGCTACAAGGGCTTTCGACCTTGGATGACATTGATCAGTACCACCACGACCGCGACGACAAGGAGAATGTGAACCAATCCTCCCATCGTGGGCGTTTTCCTTTTCATACACGGTAATCCTTCCCGCCAGCCTTCGGTATCGGCTTCTGTCCGAAACGCGAGTCGCTGTTTGTCCGAATCCCGGTCCGGTGTTTGTCCTATGGCTCAGGGCCTCGGCGGGAATCAGCAGAATCGATCCGAATCCCCCGCGCCTCTTCCTGCCGTAGGACAAACACCGATTCGAAATTAGGACAGAAGCCGATACCGAAGGCGGGGAGACGGTATTACTGTGGCAGGTGTCCGCGAGGATCGCCAACAGGCGCCGGGGGGATGAGAGCGCCGCGATGTCCTTTGTCCCGATATCCCACATGAAAGGAGATTCCGGATGGGAAATTTTAGAAGGGTACGGTCGTGCCTGCTGGCGGGGGCGATGATCGCCGTCGCGTGGGGATTTTCGGAGCCCGCGCGGGCGGAAGTGAGCGTCGGCATCAACATCGGGCCGCCGCCGATCATGGTCTCCGCGCCGCCGGCGGTCGTGATGATCCCGGGGTCCCAGGTCCACTTCGTCCCGGACCCCCAGATCGACGTGTTCTTCTACGGGGGGTACTGGTGGTCGCCGCGCGGTGACCGGTGGTACCGTGCGCGGGCGTACAACGGGCCGTGGGGAGTGATCGAGCGGCGCCGGGTGCCCCGGGCGGTGGTCTACGTGCCGCGGGACTACAGGCAACGGTACGAGCGGGAGCGTCATGTCCCGTACGGCCAATGGAAGAAGGAACGCTCCCGCTGGGACCGGGATAACCGGAAGGCGCACAAGGGATGGGAGAAGGAGCGCGAGCGGGAGTGGAAGAGCAGCGAAAGGGACCAGAGGAAGGACGATAAGCACGGGGACCGCGGCGGGGATCACGGAAAGCACGGCAGATGACGGGTTGGTCCGGCGGAGTCGCCGCAGGAGGGGGGGCGCAGTGAGGTAAAGCGCAGCCGTGCAGGTTCATCGCACGGCGAGCCACGAACGGAGCCCCGCCCTCCGAGGCGACGCAGCCGGAACGGTGAGTCCCCGAGTCTGAATACACGACGGTTACAAGTGCTCAGGCGAGGCGCTGCGAGCACCTCGTTCGAGACGAATATCGAGGCCGGAAGGGGGGATATCCCCCTTCCGGCGCTCCGCAGGTTGTCTGGCTGCGACATGCCCGCACGCACGGAGCCTTGAGCACCCGGCACGGCTCCTCTTCCCACCAACATGAACAAGATTCCCAGGTTTATTCCCGAAGCGGAGGAACGTCGTTCCTGACAATCCGCCGACCCGGTCGAGGGAGAATCGCCCGGAGGACCGCCTTACAGCCCCGGCCTCCTTTATAATACCTTGAGAGACCGGAGGAAACCCGCGTGGACAATGACTTCAAAGAAGCGACCGACCGGGAGCAACTCCGCCTTGTCATGCACCAGGTTCCGACGATGCAGGCCGCTTCGGTCGTCGTCTCGCTGGTTCTTTCGTATGCGGTGCGCGATATCGTCCCTCTTGGAAATATCCTTTTATTTGTTCTTTCGATCTCTGCAGTGGCCGCCGGCCGGGTCATCCTTTACAGACGGTTTCTCAATGCAGCCACGAAGCAATTCGTCGCGAAGAACTGGAAAAGCGCGTATCTCCTGCTGGCTCTGACCTCGGGCATCGTGTGGGGAAGTTCCGCCTTCCTGATCCTCCCGCGCGGGGATCCGTGGCTCCTGGCTCTTTTCGTTCTCGTCATGGCGAGCCTGTCGGCATCGACAACGGTCTCCCATTCCTCGATCAAATGGGCTCCTGCGGCATGGATCGTGCCCGCCATGCTGCCATACGTCGTTCGTTGCATTTTGGATGGTGGAGAACAGGAAACCCTCCTGGCGTTACTTATCGTTCTTTACATGGTCGTAATGCTTCAATACTCGCTCAAACACCATAAGACCATCGCCTCTTCCATCTCCTTGCGGTTTGAGAATCTGAAACTCCTCGAAGAGTCCCGCCGGAGCGAGGAACGTCTGCGGGTCATCCTCGATTCAACGGGCGACGGCATGCTGGCCGTCGACGGTTCGGGAAAGACCATTTTTTCCAACAGGAGATTCGTGGAGCTATGGCGCATCCCGCAGTCTCTGGCGGATAAAGGCGATGACAACGCGATGTTGGATTTCGTGCTGGAACAGCTGGCCGACCCCGATGGCTTTCTCCGGAAGGTGAAGCGGCTGTACGGCACCGCGGACCTTGCGAACGACACCCTCCTCTTCAAGGACGGCCGCCTCTTTGAACGGTATTCGATGCCCTTGATGGACTTCGGTTCCGTTGTCGGAAGATTGTGGTCCTTTCGCGACATCACCGACCGCAAACGGGGCGAGGAAGAGAAGGTTGAGCTGCAGGAGCAACTGCAGCAGGCGATGAAGATGGAGGCGATCGGACGCCTGGCGGGGGGCGTGGCGCACGACTTCAACAACCTCCTGACGGTGATCACGGGATACAGCGAGCTCCTTCTGCAGAAGATCGGGAAGGGATCCCCGATGCGCGTGGAACTGGAGGAGATCAAGCGGGCCGGGGACCGTGCGGCGTCGCTGACGCAGCAGCTGCTGGCCTTCTCCCGGAAGCAGATCATCGATCCGAAGGTGGTGCGCCTGGACCGCCTGGTGGCGGAGATGCAGATGATGCTTTCCCGCCTGATCGGCGAGAACATCGCGTTGCAGGCCATCACCGGCAAATTCCCGGGATCGGTGAAGGTCGACCCGGGGCAGTTCCAGCAGATCCTGATGAACCTGGTGGTGAACGCCCGGGATGCGATGCCGGGGGGCGGGAAGATCACGATCGAGACCGCGAACGTGGACCTGGACGAAGGCTACTGTGCGACGCACCGTTACGTCACCCCCGGGCGGTTCGTGATGCTGTCGATCAGCGACACGGGGGAAGGGATGAGCGACGAGGTCAAGGCGCACATCTTCGAGCCGTTCTTCACCACGAAGGAGCGGGGGAGCGGAACGGGGCTGGGCCTTGCGACGACCTACGGCGCGGTGAAGCAGGCGGGAGGCTCCATCGAGGTGTCCTCGCAGGTCGGGATCGGGACGACCTTCAGGATCTACCTGCCGCGGGTCGAGGAGGAGGCCGAAAAACCGGCGAGCGACATCCTCCCGACGGACCTTCCGGGCGGGACGGAGACGGTTCTCCTGGTGGAGGACGAGGACACCGTGCGAAACCTGTGCGCCCGGATTCTCGGGGATTTGGGGTACAAGGTGATGGAGGCCCGAAACGGCGGCGAGGCGATCGCGGGGGCGCAGGGATACGGCGAGCGGATCGACCTGCTGCTGACGGACGTCGTGATGCCCGGGATGAGCGGGGGCGAACTCGCGACGCAGATGGTCCTGCATCACCCGGAGATGAAGGTGCTCTTCACGTCGGGGCACACGGACGACGTGATCGTTCACCACGGGGTTCTGGACGAGGGGGTGTCGTTCATCAGCAAGCCGTATTCCTCCGAAGGGCTGGCGAGGAAGATACGGGAAATCCTCGACGCGGCGTGAGGATGGGAGGGACCCGGGCGGTCCTTCGCCGCGGTATCCGGCGCTAGTTGGCCGGGACGAGTGACGGAGCCGTTCCCGACACGACCACCTTGTCCTTCTCCGAGCGTTTTGACACGTACATGGCGTCGTCGGCCGCCTTCACCAACGCTTCCGTTTCCGTCGCGTGCCGGGGGAAGGAGGCCACGCCGACGCTCACCGTGACGTCCGGTACTTCCATGGGGTGGGAGCCGGTAGCGGCCTGGATCTGCTCCATCATTTCGTGGCCGCATTTCACGTTGATTTCCTTGCGAATCCGCTCGGCCGCGACCGTCGCCTGCTCGGTGGTCGTCTCGGGAAAGATGATCGCGAACTCGTCCCCGCCGTACCGGCAGGGGATGTCCAGTTCGTATCTCGCCTTCCCGGTGCTGTACCGGATATTGGACCGTATGGTGCTGGCGACCGCCCGGAGCAGCTGGTCCCCGATGAGGTGGCCGTACTGGTCGTTGACCCGCTTGAAATTGTCGATGTCCATGATGAGGAGGGAGAGGGAGCGGTTGTACCGTTTCGCGCGCTGGAGCTCCGAATTGAGCCGAAAAAAGAAGTATGCGCGATTGTACAGGGCGGTCAGGTTGTCCATGGTGACGAGTTTCCTGAGACCCTCCTCCCGGTGACGGATCGTCTTCATCAGATAGACGCCGATCGCTGCCACGCCCATGGTGACCATCGTCATCCATGCCCACTTCGTCACCCCGTACGGCAGGGTCTGCTGGAGGGAGAGGTTTTCGAACGGCATGCTCACGGGCGGGATGATTCCGTAGAATTCGAACTGAAGCAGCCCGCCGTACGCAAGGGATGCCCCCAGGGCGAAGGCAAAGGTGTCCGAGTACTTCTCCATCACCAGGGCCGATTCGAGGGTCACGACCAGGTACATCGGCCAGAACCACGACACCGCCCCCCCGCTGAAATGGATCACGACCGTCACGAACAGCAGGTCGAGGAGCAGTTGAATCTGGTTGAGGGGGCGGATGTTGGCGAACCACTGGTAGAAATACAGGAAGAAGGCGTTATAGGTCGCCATGGCGCACCAGGCGAGGATCGGGAAGACGCACTGCAGGGTAGTGACCGAACTGAGGTCGATGGAATAGTGATGGAAGATGACGTAGGGGACGACCCCGTACGCCGCGAGGATCCCGAGGATGATCCAGCGCACACGGATGATCTGAACGATTCGAGCACTGGATTGGTTCAACAGTTCCAGTTCCTCGGTTGTTGGAGCATCGGTGGAAACGTATTTCAGCTTCGAGAAATCCATTGCCTTCCCCCGGCAGGGATCTTTTCATCCTTATCGGCAAAATCCGGAGAAAATTTAATCATTTGAATCATTAGGCCGTACGGACTGTATGCCCCGATTGCCTACGGTAATCGGGGAGCGATCTCGATCCAACGGAAGCGTATCGCGAACTTCGTCCGCACCTGCAGCGCAGTCCTTCACGCCGCCTGTCGAACCGTCACCCTTTCACATAGGAGAACTTTTCCGCCACCTTGCCGTCCCGGACGCGGAAGACGTCGACACCACGGATGTGCCCCGGCTTGCCGTCCGCATCCACCCATCGGTAGAGCCAGCGGAGTACGCACCGGTCCCCGGCCGCGAAGATCTCCTCCGTTTCGAAGACCGCGCCCGGAGAGGAGCGGAAGAAGCGCTCCCAGAGCCCCCGCACCTGCGCCTGTCCTTCGTACCGCTCCCCATCCGGGGGCGGGCAGGTGTTCTCGAAGACGCAATCGTCCGACATCGCCCGCATCACGCCATCGACGTCGTGTCGGCCGAACGCCTGGTTGAATCTCTCGACGGCCTCGATGGTTGTCTTCGTCTGCTCATCCGTCCTCCCTGCCGATCCCATGACGGCACCTCTTTACCCCTTGGTCGGTTCTCATCCCATTCTTCCTTCAGATGCCGAGCACGGCGACGAGGACTCTCACCGGAGGAGCGTTCCGGAATGCCCGGGGTGAAATCCGCAAGGGGGAAGCGATCTCCGACCCGTCTTTCCGCGTGGAAGGCGGTCAAGACTGAGAGGCGCCGCTACTGCGCGCCATCGCGAATCGTTCGCGGGACGCAAGGCATCGCATCGGTACAATGCGGACGGCAACCCGTTGCGACAACCCCCACCGGAAGGAGGTGCAATGATGGGACGGAAATACGTCGATTGCCGCGACCACCCCAGCGAGGTGAAGTGCACCGTGGCGCTTTCGGCAGATTCCGAGGAGGAACTGTTGGAGGCCGTGGTCCAGCACGCGAAGACGGTGCACAAGCTCCAGATCACTCCCGAGTTCCAGAACATGATCCGGAAGGATATGAAGGCGGGAAGCCCGCCCGCTTAATGCCCCAAGGGCGGGGTAAACGGGAACACCGGGGGGCATGGAATCTCCGGATCCTTTGTTCGGCAACGTGCCCCCCGGTCCCTTCCCATCCGCGGGAGGACGGATGACGCGGAGATTCCGGATTCCGACGATCGCCCTCTTCCTCTCTTCCATCATGGCGATGACGGGGTCCGTTTCGCAGGACGCCATGGCGGGAATCGTCGCCCTGTCGCACGCCACCGGCGCTTCCATCGTTCACGAGGAATCCCCCGCGAAAATCCGGTCATCGGCAGACCTCACACCCCATCCGCAACGGAAGGTACCCACCCGGTACTCGATCCGGGGGATCGTGCTCCTCCTCATCCTCCTTCTCATGCTCTGGCTGATCTACCGGACCTTCACCGGGTGGAAGCCGATGATTTCGTAGCCTGCGCCTCACGGGTGGAAAGGTGTAAGGTTTTCTTACGGTTTCCGATTTCCGTTTCATCAATCGTGGTTGGGAAAGAATTGTAAAGTTTCTTTACAGTTGCGGGCTCCGGGGAGATCCCATCGGTAAGGAGAATTATCTTTAATAAACATATAGTTATTATGGAAAACGGGTGCGGCATGGTGTTTGCGATATGAAAGTCATGGGTAACGAACAGGGCCAATGACAACGACCGAACTTCGAGCGCGGGAGGTCGCCATGAAAGAGATTCCGAGGATGCTGGTTGTGGACGACGAGGCTTCGATCCGTCGCAATCTGGCGGTGGGCATGGCCCAGCGCGGGTACGAGGTCGACGCCTGCGAAATGGGGCTGTCCGCCCTGGAAAAGATCGAAGCGGCGAGACGGTCCGGAATTCCCCACAACGTCGTGATCCTGGATATCCGGCTGCCGGATATCGACGGGCTCCATCTCCTGCAGATGATCAAGGACGTCTATCCGGACCTGCCCGTGGTGGTGATGTCCGGCTACGGCGACGAGCAGACCGGAGAGCGGGTGAAGGAGCGCCACGGCAGCGCCTACCTGGACAAGCCGTTCGAGATCGAGGCGCTGGAAGCCGAGATCCGGAGGATCGGCCCGCCGGAAGAGGAGGAGCGCGTGCCCCGGCCGGAGGCCCGGACCGAGGCGGCGCGCAGCCAGAGCGCGTACGTCTTCCTCCGGGGCAAGCCGGGCGCCGATCTGTCCGGGTGCTTCACCGCGCTGTACTTCGCCGAAGGCGTCTGTTACTGCGACGCCGTGACGGGCGACTGGGATATCGTCCTTCTCGTCCAGGCGCCGGATCGGCGCGGGATCCGGGAATGGGCCGCGCGGACCGTGCAGCCTCTCCCGGAGATCGAGAAGTTCGAGATCCACCATTCGGACCGCCCGGTGCTGGGGAAGGACATCCAGTCGTTCATCCACCATCACGAGTTGATGCAGGTGGCCGAGGGGGTGGGCGAGGAAACGGGTGACAGGCGGAACCGGCAGCTCCTCTCGGCCTATTTCCTGCTGGAGATCGACAGCACCTGCGTGCCCTCCCTGTACACCACGTACTATTTCGACGAGGACGTCGTCTACTGCGACATGACCGACGACTGCACGATGGCCATCCTCCTCGTTCAGGGCCGCACGTGCGACGCGATCCGGCAGGCCGTCTCCCGGCTCCGGTCCAGGCCGGGAGTGCTCCGGGCCAAGACCCTGAACGTTGTGAAATTTCAGGGTATTTAACGTAGCGGGCAGAAGATGGCGACGAATCGGGAACACGCGATGGGCGTCGTGATACCGGCGTTCGGCCGGATGCTGTGGCGCCACGGCGGCGAGCCGGGCATGCTGATCCCGCTGCTCCAGGCGGCCCAGGATTCCTACGGCTACATTCCGCCGCTGGCGATCGAGCAGATCGCCATGGCGACCGGCATTCCGGCCAGCGAGGTCTACGGGGTCATCACCTTCTACAGGCAGTTTCGCTTGCGGCCACTGGGTCAGTACGTGATCCGCGCCTGCAAGGGGACCGCGTGCCACGTCCAGGGGGCGGAAATGATCTGCAGGACCCTGGAGGAGGAACTCGGAATCCGCGAGGGAGAGACCAGCGGGGACGGACTGTTCACCTTCCTGGAGGTGGCATGCCTCGGATGCTGCAGCCTCGCTCCCGTTGTGATGATCGGCGAACAGGCGTACGGCCGGCTCACTCCCCAGGGACTCCGGAAGGTTCTCCGCAGGTTTCGACGGAAACCGGGGGGGGACGCATGACGTTCCTTCCGTCGTCGTAAGGAGGACCCGATGCAGGCGGTGATGGTCGGACTGGGATCGTGCGGCATCGCCTCGGGGGGACTGGACGTGCAACGGCGGTTCCGGGAGTTGCTGGGGCCCGAAGACGAGGGGGTGACGCTCAAGGAGACCGGGTGCATCGGGCTGTGTCATCGCGAAGTGCTGGTGGAGATCGTCGAAGACGGCCGGCGGCGGACGCTCTACGGCGGGATGACCCCCGATCGGGTGGACCGCATCGTCGCGGACCATCTGCGCAGGGGCAAGGTGGTCGAGGAATGGGTCGTGGACCGGGAGGGGCTGCTCGCCGGGCAGAAGCGAATCGTGCTTCGCAACTGCGGCGAGATCGCCCCATCCTCCATCGAGGAGTATCGCGCCCGGGGAGGTTACCGGGCCCTTTCGCAGGCCGTCACGGCGATGACCCCCGGGGAAGTCATCGAGACGGTCGCCGATTCCGGCCTGCGCGGAAGAGGCGGGGCCGGTTTTCCCACCGGGACCAAGTGGAGACTCGCCAGGGCTGCGCCGGCAGGGCGCAAGTTCGTCATCTGCAACGCCGACGAAGGAGACCCGGGCGCCTTCATGGATCGGAGCGTGCTCGAGGGAGACCCGCACTCCGTGCTGGAAGGCATGGCGATCGCCGGGTACGCCATCGGCGCCGGGGAAGGAATCGTCTACGTCCGCGCGGAGTACCCCCTCGCGATCCGCCGGCTGCGCGAGGCCGTCGCAAGCGCCCTGGAAAGGGGACTCCTGGGCCCCAACCTGTTCGACAGCGGTTTTTCCTTTTCCATCCGCCTGAAGGAAGGGGCCGGGGCGTTCGTCTGCGGGGAGGAGACCGCGCTGATCGCTTCCATCGAGGGCAAGCGAGGGATGCCGCGCGTGCGCCCCCCGTTTCCCACGGAAGCCGGCCTGTGGGGCCTTCCCACCTGCATCAACAACGTGGAGACGTTCGCCAACGTGCCCTGGATCCTTGCGCACGGGGCCGGGGCCTTCCGGTCCTGCGGGACCGGCAACTCCAAGGGGACCAAGGTATTCGCCCTGGCCGGAAAGATCAGAAGGGGGGGGCTCGTGGAGGTTCCCATGGGCACCACCATCGACGAGATCGTCTACGGGATCGGCGGCGGCACCGTTTCGGGGAGGCCTTTCAAGGCGGTCCAGATGGGGGGGCCATCGGGCGGATGCATCCCCGCCTCCCTTGGAGGCACGCCCATCGACTACGAACAGATCACCAGCACCGGCGCGATCATGGGATCGGGCGGGATGGTGGTCATGGACGATTCCACCTGCATGGTGGACGTCGCGCGGTTTTTCCTGCACTTCACCCAGAACGAGTCGTGCGGGAAGTGCACCTTCTGCCGGATCGGCACGAAGCGGATGCTCGAGATCCTGGAGAGGATCTGCGCGGGAGGCGGGAATCCGGACGACGTGAACACGCTTGCGGAGCTGGGCGAGCAGATCCGCACGAGCTCCCTGTGCGGACTCGGCCAGACCGCTCCCAACCCGGTGCTGACGACCCTGCGGTACTTCCACGACGAGTACGAAGCGCACATCCGCGACCGGAAGTGCCCGGCGAAGGTCTGCCTGGCCCTGGTGGAATTCGGGATCGATCCGGACAAGTGCACGGGCTGCGGCCTGTGCGTCCGGGCCTGCGACGCCGGGGCGATCAGCGGCCGGAGCAAGGAGGCCCACCGGATCGACGGGAGCCGCTGCGTCCGATGCGGGAAATGCCTCACGGTCTGCCGTTCCGATGCGGTGCGGAAAGGGTAGCGGAATGCCTTGGAAAACGGATGAGGACCCGTCGCACCTGCCGGTGGAACTCACGATCAACGGACGGGCGGTCGCGGCGCGCCCCGGCCAGACCATCCTCGAACTGGTCCGCGAACAGCATCTGGACACGATCCCGAGCCTCTGCCACGAGCCCGGACTTCCGCCGTTCGGCTCCTGCTTCCTTTGCGTGGTCGAGGTCAAGGATGCGCGCGGGCTCCTGCCCTCCTGCACGACCCGGGTCCGGGACGGAATGGAGGTCGTAACCCGCAACGACCGGATCACGCGCGCCCGGAAGACCGCGCTTGCGCTGCTCCTTTCCGATCACTATGCCGACTGCGCGTGTCCCGGCCAGCTGGCATGTCCGGCCGGCGTCGACGTCCAGGGATACCTGGCCCTTGCGAGGCTTGGCCACTACCGGGAGGCCCTGCGCCTGATCCGGGAGCGCAACCCCCTGCCCGTCGTCTGCGGAAGGGTGTGCGTGCGAAAGTGCGAAGCGGCGTGCCGCCGCAACCTGGTGGACGCGTCCGTCGGGATCAACCAGGTGAAGCGATTCGTGTCCGGGCACGCGAGCGTCCACCCGGAGCGGCTGCCCCCGACGGGGAAGCGGGTCGCCGTCGTGGGGGGCGGTCCGGCGGGCCTGACCTGCGCGTACTACCTGTCCCTGCAAGGCCACTCGGTCACGATCCACGAGGCGATGCCCCGCCTGGGCGGGATGCTCAGGTACGGGATTCCCGCGTACCGCCTTCCCCGGGAGGAGCTCGACGCGGACATCGACGTGATCCTGGGCCTCGGCGTGGAAGTCGCCTGCAACCGCAGGCTCGGCAGGGAGTTCACGCTGCGGGGACTGCGGGAGGAGGGTTTCCACGCGATCTTCCTGGCTCCGGGCGCGCCCCTTGGCAAGAAGCTGGGCGTGCCGGGCGAGGATGCCCGGGGGATCGAATCGGCCCTGGAGTTCCTGAGGGACACCGAACTGCACGGGCCAAGGCAACTTCACGGGAAGGTCGTGGTGGTGGGGGGAGGGAACTCCGCCGTGGACGCCGCACGGACCGCCGTCCGCTGCGGCGCGGAGGACGTCTGCATCCTGTACCGCCGGTCCCGCAGGGAGATGCCGGCCTTCCACGAGGAAGTGGACGCGGCGGAGCAGGAAGGAGTGCGTCTCACGACGCTCGTCGCGCCGGTGGAGGCGATCCGGGACGCGGCGACCGGCCGGTTGGCGGGCATCCGGTGCGTCCGCATGGAGCTCGGCGAGCCCGATGGAAGCGGGCGGCGCAGGCCCCTGCCCGTGGAGGGTTCCGAGTTCGAGGTCCCGTGCTCCTTCGCCTTTTCCGCGGTCGGCCAGGAGGCCGATCCGGATCTGTTCTCCCGGGAACCGGAAGACGGTCGTCCCGCCGTCGGCCCACCAGGCACCATCGAGGCGGACGCGGCCACGATGGCGTGCCGCCTTCCCGGCGTATTCGCCGGCGGCGACGCGGTAAACGGCCCCGCCGCGGTGATCGACGCCGTTGCCCAGGGGCGGCTGGCCGCCGAGGCGATCGACGGGTACCTGCGGACCGGGGAGGTGAAACGTCCCGACCCCGCGTTCGTCTGCCGGCGCGACGACTTCGGCCCCGTCCCGGAAACGCTGTACGAGGATGTGGAAAGAATTCCGCACCGCGCGATGCCGCAGCGCCCGGCCGGGGAACGGAGGAACGACTTCCGGGAGGTGGAGGAGGGCCTTTCCGAGGAGGAGATGAGGGTGGAGGCCGCCCGGTGCATGGAGTGCGGCTGCAAGGCCCTGTATACGTGCGACCTTCGAAGGTACGCGGTCGAATACGGCGTGGAAGTCGGGAGCGTGGCGGGCTATGTCCGGCGTCACAAGGTGGACGACAGCCATCCGCTGATCGCCTATGACGCCAACAAATGCATCCTGTGCGGCCGGTGCATCCGCGCCTGCGAGGATGTCCTCGACCTGCCGGTGCTCGGCTTCGTGGGAAGGGGTTTCGACACGACGGTGAAGCCCGCCATGGGGCGGCCGCTCGCCGAGAGCGCCTGCATCG
>CAVPSD010000004.1:0-113335 GCA_963708175.1 uncultured Acidimicrobiales bacterium | reverse complement strand
TCCCCAACGACCAGACCGTCACGGTCTCCGGCGTCGTCAGTCAGATCAAGGCTCGCCACGAGGGCGCTCGCTTCGACTCCGACGTGTTCCTCGTCGAGGACGGCATCCTCCCCGCGCAGACGAGCGAGGTCGCCGAGATCCTCACGACGCGCGTCGAGCCCGAGATCTTCGTGCCGCCGCTGCCCGGCGCGGCGGTCCACCGCGCCGAGGGAGCGCAACGCGACCAGGCGCTCTACTTCGATCAGATGGAGGCCAAGCTCCCCATCGGTGTCGATCATCGTGACGAGCCGCTGTACCTGAACCTCGAGTTCCTCGACGGCACCCGCGGCGCGCACGTCAACATCAGCGGCATCTCGGGCGTGGCGACCAAGACCACCTACGCCACGTTCCTCCTCTACTCCCTCTTCAACTCGGGCGTGCTCGGCGCCGAGGCGATCAACACCAAGGCGCTGATCTTCAACGTGAAGGGCGAGGACCTGCTGTTCCTCGACCACGCCAACATCCGCCTCACCGACAAGGACCGTGAGCGCTACCGGCGCATGGGACTCGAGCCCAACCCGTTCGACTCGGTCGCCGTCTACGGCTCGCCCCGCAAGAACGTCGATCAGATCGTCCCCGACATCGCCACCCGCACCCTCAACACCCACACCTACTACTGGACGATCGCCGAGTTCGTCGAGCAGGAGCTCCTCGCCTTCTTGTTCGCCGACGCCGAGGACGAGCGCCAGCAGTACACGATGGTGATCCACAACGTCGCCGCCCGGCTCAAGAGCGACGGCCAGCGCCTCGGCGACGACGGCATGTGGTCGATCGACGGCGACGCGATCTCGACGTTCGGTGAGCTCGTCGACTTCATCTGCGACCGTGTCGAGGACGAGGGCACCCGCGAGCACTGGGCGGGACGGGCCACGACGACGGGCACGGTGAACACGTTCATCCGCCGGCTGCGCTCGGCGCAACGTCCGCTCGGACATCTGATCCGCGCCGACGTGAAGCTGCGTCCCGACCATCAGATCCGCACGTCGGACGCGAAGGTCACCGTCGTCGACCTCCACAACCTCCACGACCGGGCCAAGCGCTTCGTCGTCGGCGTCAGCCTCGGGATCTGACCGACCGCTGTCTCGCTCCGCGTAGGCCCGGGCTGCGAGTCGGAGTCACGTCGCCTCGATCTGGTGCGCCTGCTCGCCGAGATAGCTCGACAGGATGAGCTCGTGATCGGCCCGCAGCACCTCGGCGCGTTCGTCGATGACCAGCTCGCCGTGCGACAGGACGTACGCCCGGTCAGCCACGCTCAACGCGACGTGGATGTGCTGCTCGACGAGCAACACGGCGCAGCCGCTTTCCCGGGCGTAGCTCGAGACGATCGGGAGGAGGCCTTCGACGATCACCGGTGCCAGGCCCAGCGACGGTTCGTCGAGCAACATCAGCCGCGGCTTGCGCGCCAACGCGCGGCCGAGCGCGAGCATCTGCTGCTCGCCTCCTGACAGCAGGCCAGCGCGACGATCGGCCAGGGCAGCCAAGGCGGGGA
The DNA here is from genome assembly GCA_963708175.1 of uncultured Acidimicrobiales bacterium. Classification (GTDB taxonomy): domain Bacteria; phylum Actinomycetota; class Acidimicrobiia; order Acidimicrobiales; family DATKAS01; genus DATKAS01. The sequence goes on along the minus strand of CAVPSD010000004.1, from coordinate 111,807 downwards.
AGTAGTCGTAGGCGGTGTCGCTGTCGAGCCGCTCGCCCGGGAACCCGAGCCGAAAGTGCTCGGCGACCGTGAGACCGAAGAAGACGCCGCGACCCTCGGGCATGTGGGCGATGCCGAGACGGGCGCGGGCGGCCGGGTGAGCGGCGCGCGAGATCCTCGCCGGCGAGCCGGATGGTGCCGGCGAATGGGCGCACGAGGCCCGAGATCGTGCGCAGCGCAGTGGTCTTCCCTGCACCGTTCGGCCCGAGCAGGGCCACCACCTCGCCCGCGTCGACGTGGAGATCGACGTTGCGCAGCACGGGCGCGCCGTCGTAGCCGGCGGTCAGGCCCTCGACGGAGAGCACCGGTTCGAGGGTCAACGTCCACCGTCGGGACGCGGGGCCGAGCGGAGTGCCGGCGCCGACAGTCGGTCGGCGGCACCCAGGTAGGCCTCGACCACCCGCGGGTTCTGACGGATCTCTCCGGGCGTCCCCGATGCGATCACGACTCCAGACTCGATCACCACGAGCTGGTCGCTGATGCCGAGGACCAGGCCCATGTCGTGGTCGACGAGCAGGACCGGGAGCCCTTGGTCGACCACCTCGCGCAGCTTGCCGCCGAGCGCCGCGGACTCGCGGGCGTCGAGGCCGGCGGCCGGCTCGTCGAGCAGCAACAGCTTCGGTTGCGCCGCGAGGGCTCGCGCGACAGACACCATCTTGCGCTGACCCTGCGTGAGCTCACCGGGAAGCGCGTCGGCGAGCCCGTCGAGTGACAGACGATCGAGCGCTTCGTCGACCGCGTCGACGTCGCCGACCGACTTCCACACAAGCTCCTTGGCAGTCGCGAGCGCGGTGGGGTGTCGGGCGGCGACCGTGAGGTTCTCCCGCACGCTGAGGTCGTCGAACAGCTCGGTCGCCTGCCAGGTGCGGGCGAGACCGCACCGGGCCCGGGCGTGGGGAGCGAGGCGGGTGACGTCCTTCCCGTCGATGCTCACCGTGCCGCCGTGGGGCACGAACCCGGTGACCGCGTCGATGAAGGTCGTCTTGCCCGCTCCGTTCGGCCCGATCAGACCGACGAGCTGCCCGGGTTGCACTTCGAGGTCGACCTCGACGACGGCTCGCACACCACCGAACGACACGGAGATGCCGTGCGCCGCGAGCACCGCGGTCATGGTTCGGCCGTGACCACGGACGGCTGTTCTGGCGCGCGGCGGGGTTCGGACGCGGCGGCGCCCGCGGCGCTGGCGGCGAGCGCGGCCCGCTTCTTCAGCTGGCGCTTCCTGTAGGTGGTCCCGCGACCCCGTCAGGGTTCTGGATCAACGTCACGATCAGCAGCAGTCCCCCGACGAGGAGACTCCACCTCCCGGAGATGCCGAGCACGTCCTCGAAGGTGTACGGAACGAGGCCCTGCGTCGCGATGAGACCCCCGACGATCGCACCCGCGACCATCGTGATCCCGCCGATGTACGCGAAGGCGACGAAGGCGAGCGCGACGATCAACCCGAAGCGAGCGGCGCTCACCGACCCGAAGTTGTACGCGTACATCCAGCCCGCAGTGCCGGCGATGAACGACGAGATCCCGTAGGCGGCGAACTTCACCCGAGTGACACTGATCCCCGCGGCCGCGGCCGCCCGTTCGTTCGAGCGGACCGCGAGCATCTGCTGGCCGAGCCCGCTGCGGCGAAGGTTGGCGACGAGGAGACACAGCACCAGCACCGTGACGAGGAACACGAACCCGAGCATCGGGCTGGGCAGCTTGCCGTCGAGCCCACGGAACGAGGCGTTGGAGCCGAGGTCGATCCCGAACAGCCGCGGCTGCGCCACGGGTGAGCCACCGCTTCCCGCTCCCCATTCCTCGTTGGCGAACCCGAACTGCTCGATGGCGACGACGCCGGCGATCGTGACCACCGCGAGGCTGACGCCGCGCACGCGGAGCGCCGACGCGCCGACGGTGAGGCCGACTGCGACAGCCGCCACCGTGCCGAGGATCGGTCCCCACGGAAACTCCAGGCCCGCGTCGATGACGAGATGCGACACCGCGAAGCCGCACACCCCGGCCAGGGTGACCTGAACGAGCGACACCTGGCCGACAAAGCCGGTGATCACCACGAGCGACAAGCACACCACGATGCCGATCAGCGACAGCATGAACGCTTGGCGATAGCCGAACGGCAGCACGACCAAGAGCACGACGCCCGCGACGGTGAGCACCGCAGCAGGCGCAGCCAACCGCCGCGGCCGGGGCGCGGCGGGCAAGCGCTTCTCGACGAGCTCACCTCGGGTCGGGAGGCTCGGTCCTCGCAAGAACATCGCGACCACGATGATCAGGAAGATCAGCAGCGCCTGCACACCGGGAAGCGGGTTGCCGGCCGGGCTCTTCGGGAACCACGACAGCGTCGACACGTAGTACATCAACGACTGCCCGATGCCGATGAGGAGGCCGGCGATGCAGGCCGTGCCGATCGACGTGAAGCGGGCGAACAGCGCGGCCGCCAACGCGGGCGCGACGAACAACGTCAGGGTCGTCGAATCGGCCTGCACCAGCGGCGCGGCGATGATCCCCATGATCCCCGCGATCGCGGCCGCGATGACCGTGTTGGACATGGAGAGCTGGTTCGGGGACAGGCCGGCGAGCATCCCGAACACTTCGTTCTCGGAAGCGGCTCGGGTCGCCAGCCCGAAGCGCGTCCACCGGTACAGGGCGACCAGCACGAGCGCGATCACCACCACGATGCCCGTCATCCAGAACCGGTTCACCGGAATCGGCACACCGAACACTTCGATCGTGTTGGTGGTGAGGATGTTGGGCACCTGCTTCGCGGCCGGGCCGAACCACAACAGCACGGTCGCCTGCAGGGTGAGCAGGATGCCGAGCGACGCGATGAGCTTGGCGAGCGGCGACGTCGTGCGGAGCGGTCGGAACACGAGCAGCTCGCTCAACACGCCGACGCCGATGGCAACTGCCACCGTCGCGACGACCGCGGGCGCGGTGTCGAGGGTGAAGTGGAAGAAGTCGTTCTTGAAGGCCCAGAACGAGTACGCCGCGACCATCGCGACGGCGCCGGTGGCCAGGTTGATGATGCCCGAGCCGCGATAGGTCACGACGACACTCATCGCGATTCCGGCGATGACCGCGCCGGCGCCGAGCCCGAGTAGCGCGAACAGGATGGTCTGGTTCACGGCCGCTCAGGTCGGGACGAGGCAGGAGGCGGGAGGTCGATCAGTTGGGCGCGACCCATCCCTCCGGCGGACCGACCCAGTCACCCGTCTTCGTCATCGGGTTTCCGGTTCCGTTCCACGTATAGAACTGCGTGTGGTCGTTGCAGACTCCCGGAGCTTCGGAATACTTGCCGCACTGGAGCACCGGTGACCCGAGCGCGAGCGGACCCTTGAAGGCGAGCGCCTGCTCGGTGATCGCCTCCGGGGCGAGGTTGTCGGCTCCGGCTCCGTTCAGCCACGCCGCGAGCGTGAGGATCTGGCCGAAGCCCACGTTCACCCACGGGTCACCGATCAGCGCGTCCTGGCCCTGGTCGGTGAGGATCGCCTGGTACGGGGGGACGCCGGGATCGGTCACGTCGAAGGTCTGCGCCGACGCGATCGCGTAGATCCACTTCGGGAAGTCGCCGAGGCCCTCGATCGTCGTCGGCGTCAGGCAGATCGGGCTGGCCAAGATCTTCTCGTCGGGTATGCCGAGCTGCTGGATCGCCTGCTCGAACTTCACGCAGTCGTTCGGGTTGATGACCGGCATCACGATGTCCGCGTTGGGTGCGTCTGCGGCGAGAAGCGGCACCGTCAGATCGGGAGCGTTGGCGGGATACGAGACCACCTTGATCGGGATCCCGGCCGCCTCGAAGGCGGAAGCCTGCCCGGCGGCGGGGATGTCGAGACCGGCGCCCTCCGGGTACACGAGCGCCGCGGACTTCGCCTTGAGCGTGTCACGTGCGAACGTGGCGTACGGCGCCAGGATGTACTGCGCGCCTCCGTACAGCACGGCGGCGCTCGGTTGGACGGTGTCCACGGCGTTCACCGACACACCAGAGATGACTGGCTTGTCGCCGAGCGCGGCGAACATGGACTCCGCCCCGATGACGATCGGGCCCTCGATGACCGCCACGATGGCGTCGTCGTTCGCCATCTGCTGGCCGCACTGCTGGCCCTCTTCCTCCGTCGATGCGATGTAGCACTTCACCAGCTCGAGGGGATGCCCACCGATGCCGCCGGCCTGCTCGTTGATGAACTTGACGCCGATCTCCACACCGTCGTCGTGCGTCGGCCCGACCTCGATCGCGCCGCCCTCCTGGCTGACGTAGCCCACCTTGATCGGCTCGAGGCTCGCGTCCGCGGCGCCCGAGCCGCCGACGTAGGCGGCGTAGTCGGTGACGGTCGTCGCTTCGCCAGCGGCTGCGGACGTCGCGGGCGCGCTCGTGTCGGCCGGTGCGCTCGTCTCGGCCGTCGCGCCAGACGTGGGCGCGCCGCTGCTTGCCGCGCTCCCTCCACCACTGTCGTCGCCGCAACTCGCGGCGATGAGCCCGGCTGCGGCGATCACCCCCACGAGCCACCGCTTGCGCGCGCGAACACGGACTCTCATGCTGCCACTCACGTTGCCTCCCCCCCATCTTCACGAGGCACATCAGCGCCTTGCTGTCGCGGGTGCAACCCCGCTACCCCGCGCTAGGACAGCACACGGCTCCTGGAAAGGCAACCCCCGCGTCGTAACGTGCCCGGCGTGGGGGACGACAGAGAAAGCGGTGCGGTCGGTCGGGTCGTGGGCACGGTCGACGCGACGCCGTTGCAGTTCGAGGTGGCGCTGAGCGAGGGCGAGTACCTGCAGCTCGACGATGTCGTGGTGTGCACGCGGACGTTGCCCGGCGGTGAGACGGTCACGGTGTCGGGTGTCGTGTCGCAGATCAAGGCTCGTCACGAGGGCGCTCGCTTCGACTCCGACGTGTTCCTCGTCGAGGACGGCATCCTCCCCGCGCAGACGAGCGAGGTCGCCGAGATCCTCACGACACGCGTCGAGCCCGAGATCTTCGTGCCGCCGCTGCCCGGCGCCGCGGTCCACCGCGCCGAGGGAGCACAGCGCGACCAGGCGCTCTACTTCGATCAGATGGAGGCCAAGCTCCCCATCGGCGTCGATCATCGTGACGAGCCGCTGTACCTCAACCTCGAGTTCCTCGACGGCACCCGCGGCGCGCACGTCAACATCAGCGGCATCTCGGGCGTGGCGACCAAGACCACCTACGCCACGTTCCTCCTCTACTCCCTCTTCAACTCGGGCGTGCTCGGCGCCGAGGCGATCAACACCAAGGCGCTGATCTTCAACGTGAAGGGCGAGGACCTGCTGTTCCTCGACCACGCCAACATCCGCCTCGCCGACAAGGACCGTGAGCGCTACCGGCGCATGGGACTCGAGCCCAACCCGTTCGACTCGGTCGCCGTCTACGGCTCGCCCCGCAAGAACGATCCGAACATGGCGCCCGACATCGCCACCCGCACCCTCGGCACCCACACCTACTACTGGACGATCGCCGAGTTCGTCGAGCAGGAGCTCCTCGCCTTCTTGTTCGCCGACGCCGAGGACGAGCGCCAGCAGTACACGATGGTGATCCACAACGTCGCCGCCCGGCTCAAGAGCGACGGCCAGCGCCTCGGCGACGACGGCATGTGGTCGATCGACGGCGACGCGATCTCGACGTTCGGCGAGCTCGTCGACTTCATCTGCGACCGCGTCGAGGACGAGGACACCCGCGAGCACTGGGCGGGACGGGCCACGACGACGGGCACGGTGAACGCGTTCATCCGCCGGCTGCGCTCGGCGCAACGTCCGCTCGGACATCTGATCCGTGCCGACGTCAAGCTGCGTCCCGACCATCAGATCCGCACGTCGGACGCGAAGGTCACCGTCGTCGACCTCCACAACCTCCACGACCGGGCCAAGCGCTTCGTCGTCGGCACCACGATCCGCCGCGCGTTCGACGAGAAGGAAGCGTCGGGCGCGTCACGTCCGCTGCTGTTCCTCGTGCTCGACGAGCTGAACAAGTACGCGCCGTCGCAGGGCGACTCGCCGATCAAGGAGATCCTGCTCGACGTCGCCGAGCGCGGCCGCTCGCTCGGGATCATCCTCATCGGCGCCGAGCAGACCGCCAGCGAGGTCGAGCGGCGCATCATCTCGAACAGCTCGATCCGTGTCGCCGGACGCCTCGACGCCGCCGAGGCCCAACGCGCCGAGTACGGCTTCCTGTCGGCGACGCACCGCCAGCGGGCCACGATCGCCAAGCCCGGCACGATGTTCGTGTCGCAGCCCGAGATCCCGGTGCCGCTCGTGGTCGAGTTCCCGTTCCCCGCGTGGGCGAGCCGCCCGTCGGAGCGAGGCGGTCCGCCGCCGAACCTCGATCCCGTCGCCACGAGCGCGTTGCCCGACGACCCCTTCGAAGGGATCGCGGCGCCCAAGTAGGTGTCTTCGCTCACTGAATGTACGTGTAGGGTACGTACATGTCTGAGACGCTCACCGGGCGGCTGAACTTCCGCCTGAACGCCGAGCAAGAGATCGCGCTGCGTCACGCAGCCGCGCTCACCGGCCAGAGCGTCTCCGGGTTCGTGGTGTCGAGCGCGGTCGAGCGGGCGCACGAGGTCTTGGACCGTGCGAACGCCATTCGGCTCTCCGACGCCGCGTTTCGGGACTTCGTGGCCGCGCTCGACGAGCCGGCCGAGCGGGTCCCCGAGTTGGTGCGCTTGTTCGAGCGCAACAGCCGCATTCCCTCTCGTTGAGCCCGCGGCGACTCCGACCGGTCGAGCTGTTCGATCCAGCGCGGCACGACACCACTGGATTCGAGAGCGGCGAGCCCAGCCTCGACGACTGGCTCCGTCGCCACGCTTCCGTTGCCGCGGCGGCGGGCACCGCGGCGACGTGGGTGCTCTGTCGTGACGCCGTCGTTGTCGGGTACTACGCGCTCGCGATGGGAAGCGTGGAGCGAGTTGGGTCGCCCTCGCGCCTTGCTCGTGGCCAACCAGATCCCGTTCCCGTGCTGCTCCTCGCGCGGCTCGCGCTCGACGCTCGGGAACAGGGCACCGGGCTCGGCGCCGACCTCTTGCGTGACGCCCTGATCCGCGCGATTGCGGGAGCGCGTCAGTACGGCGCTCGTGCAGTGGTGGTCGACGCCATCGACGAACCCGCAGCGGCGTTCTACCGCCACCACGGCTTCCTCGCTCTCGAGGGCATGCGTTTGTACCGCCGTGTCGCCGACCTCGAGCGGGCACTGCGGCCTTGACGCCGCCGCCTGATCAGTCAGGACTGCAGTGCATGGCTGATTGCCATATCCAAGTCGGCACCCCGCGCATGTAAGCGGGGGCCATGCGGCGCTCGCGCCAGGTGCGGTAGGCGTCGATGCTGCACTCGTCGAGCAGGTTGGTTCCGAGATGGACTGCATGGTGGTTCATGGTTCTGCTCCTTCGTGGTGGTCGTCGTGGTTCGACCGGATGACCGTACGAAGAAGTGGCGGTCCAAGACTTGGGCGTGGGCTGACGAAGATGTGGAGAATCAGTGAAAGTGGTGCCGCGGTCACGCACGGGCCGTGCCCGGCGTCACGGCACTCGGCGCTGTGGGAGGGTCGTCACCTATGAGCACGTGGTATCGCTACGCGTTCGACGACCGGCTGATCGCCTTCTGGGGTGTCTGTGGCGTGCGTCGGGCGAAGGACGGCGTCACGCTCACCGATGACGGGCAGCTGCGGGCGACGTTCGGTCTCCTCAAGCTCGAGACCCCGCTTTCGAACGTCACCGGCGCGCACATCACCCGGGGCTACCGCTGGTGGACGGCAGCGGGCGCCCGGCGCTCGTTCAAGGACGACGGGCTCACCTTCGGGACGAACGCCAACGCCGGTGTGTGCATCCACTTCGCCGAGAAGGTGCCGTCGCCGCTGAGCCGGCAAGGGGCACTCCGCGCTGACGGTCACGGTCGAGGATCTCGAAGGGCTGACGGCGGCGCTCACGGGGAATGTCCCACCCCCTCTGTAGAGTCATCTCACTTCCCTCAATCGACGGTGCGTGGCGTGGGCGAGGGAGGTGTGCGCGTGGATCTGGGTGCGGCGAGGGTTCTGCTGCGGTCGATCGTCGCGGTCGACGATTCGAGCAGCCTGGACGAGGTCAAGCGCGCGGTCGGCGCTCGGGCGCGGCTCGTTGCGATGCTCGATGCGGAAGGCGCTCGGCTCGCGAAGCTTCTCCAGGCCCGTACCGGGTGCCCTGACAAGGCGTTCGGCGAGGCGGCACGCAATTCGCAGCGAGAGGGCCGCAAGGCCCGAAGGCGCGCCGAGACCGCCGATGAGGCTCCTCCGTTCGGCGACGCGCTGGCGAAGGGTGACGTGAGTGGCGAGCATGTCGACTTGTTCGGAGCGGCATTGCGCGGCGCGGAGGACGCGAAGCGCAAGCAGCTGGTGGCGAAGGCCGGCGAGCTGGCGGAGGCGGCGAAGTCGGCGACGCCTGAGGAGTTCGCTCGGCGTTTGCGCGACGAGCTGCGGCGCATGGATGGAGACGATGGCACCGCGAAGCTCGAACGGCAGCGCAGCGCCTCGCGTCTGTGGCACAAGACCGATGCCGTCACGGGCATGGGCAAGATCTGGATGGAGATCGATCCGCTCAGCTACGCGAAGTTCGTCGCCCGCAACGACGCGATGGTGGCGGCGCTCTTCGCCGAGCAGGTGCCCGACGGATGTCCGATCGACCCGGTCGAGAAGCAGGCGTTTCTGCGGGCGATGGCTTTCGTCGCGTCCCTCGACGCTGAGGGGCCGTCGATGGGCCGGCCCGAAGTCGTGGTCGTGCTCGACGGAACCGCGCTCGACGATGTCGGCGAGGCGACGACCGACTGGAGTGTGCCGGTCGAGCTGCCTCGTTCGGTGCTCGAGGACTTGCTGCCCGAGGCGTTGGTGGCGCCCGTCGTCGTACGGGGCGGGTTCGTGGTGCACGCGCCGGGCGAGCTGAACCTCGGGCGCACGACTCGACTCGCCAATGCGGCGCAGCGGCGACTGCTGCGAGGGCTGTACCCGACGTGTGGGGTGCCGGATTGCCCGGTGCCGTTCCGCTACTGCAAGGCCCATCACGTCGTGTGGTGGCGGCACGGCGGACGCACCGATCTCGACAACATGCTGCCCGTGTGCGTGCGCCACCACACCGCGATCCACCACGAGGGATGGGAGGTGAAGCTGCAGCCCGACCGCACAGTCACGGTGACGCTCCCGACCGGCGAAGTCATGAGGTGTGGTCCGCCGAAGCGGGCGCCATGAGCTCGCCGCCGAATCACATGCTGTGGCGCCACTATGGCGCTACCATCGAGAGGGTGCCGAGCATCCAGGTGAAAGACGTGCCCGTCGATGTCCACGCGACGTTGCGGCGCCGCGCCGCTGCTGCTGGTCAGTCGCTTCAGGAGTACCTGTTGAGCTTGCTCGTGGCGGAGTCGCGTGCCCCGACCGTCGACGAGGTGCTCGAGCGCGCCAGTGGTCGGGCGGGAGGCAAGGCGGGCTTCAAGGCCGCGTCACGGGCGGTGCGCGCCGACCGCGAGGGCCGGTGACAGCGGCGGTGATCGTCGTCGACGCGAGCGTGGTGGTCACCGCCTTGGCCGACGACGGCGACGACGGCGATCTCGCCCGCCACCGGCTGCGTGGCGAGCGCCTGGCCGCGCCTCACCTTCTCGACCTCGAGGTGATGTCGGCGTGGCGCCGGCTCGCCGCGGCGGGCGCGCTCGACAGCCGGCGGGCCCAGCTCGCGCTCGACGACCTGGCGTCGCTGCGGGTGAGTCGCGTGCCGCACGCGGCGCTGCTGCCGCGGTGCTGGGAGCTGCGCGCGAGCCTCACGACTTACGACGCTGCGTACGTCGCGCTCGCCGAGCTGCTCGAGACCACCTTGGTCACCGCCGACCACCGGCTCGCAGGAGCGAAGGGGCCACGATGTCGCGTCGAGGTGCTGGCGTGATCAGGGCGTGACGATGGCGAAGCCGGGGTCGACCGGCGCGAGCAGCGCGACGAGGCGTCCCAAGACGGTCGCGTCGCCGTCGATGCGGACAGCGCCGTCTGCGATGGCCTTCGCCATGCGCCGGTGGCCCGGGAAGCCGCTTCGTTGGTCGGCCTGACCGCTTTGCTCTCACGGCCCGGTCATGACGCAACCCGGCGCCTGGCCTGCGAGGCTCACGCCGGAGAGCACCTGCCCACGACCGCCGAGGTGAGCGCCATGCCGACTCTTGCTGCCGACGAGATCGTCCGGATGCGAGACGCTGTCTTCTTCGAGGGCCCCGACGCTGCGAAGCGCATCAGCCGGTTCTGGGTCCTGTTGATCCTGGCCGCGATCATCGCGGCGGCCGGAGTCGTCGCCGACTCCACCGCCACGGTGATCGGCGCCATGATCGTCGCCCCGCTGATGATCCCGATCCAGGGAACGATGCTCGCGGTCGTCCTCGCCGATCGGGCGAACCTGCGTGCGGTCGGTCGGGCTGGTGATCGCGGGTGCCGCCGCGGCGATCGCGATCGGCTACCTCGTCGGCCTGACCGTCGTGAACCACGTCGTCGCCGAGACGAACGGTCAGGTCGCCGGGCGCGTCCACCCGCACCTCATCGATCTGCTCGCCGCCCTCGCGACCGGAGTCGTGGGCTCGGTCGCCCTCGTTCGCCGCGACATCTCCGACACGCTGCCCGGCGTCGCGATCGCGATCTCGCTCGTGCCACCTCTCAGCGTCGTTGGCCTCACGCTCGAGGCGGGCGCGTACGGCCAGTCCCTCGGTGCGCTGTTGCTCTTCCTCACGAACGTGGCGGCGATCCTTGCCACCGGCATCATCGTGATGGCGCTCTACGGAGTGCAGCGCCTCGCGACCGGCCCGGCCACGCAGCTGAGCCGGCGCAGAGCCACGTTCGTGGTCGTTGCGCTGGTCGTGATCGTCGCCGTTCCGTTGACGATCTCGTCGATCAACATCGCGAGTGACACCCGGCGCGAGCTGAGGGTTCGCGGCGCGGGAGAGGAGTGGGCCAGTGAAGTCGGCTGGGAGCTCACCAACGTGACGACCCGCGAGAGCAAAGTCGTGGCCGAGTTCGAAGGGCCGTTACCGGTTCCCGACGCAGCGGGGCTTCGCCCGGTCCTCCTCGCACACGGGGTCAACCCCGTGGACGTGCGAGCCGAGTTCCTGCCGAGGGAGACGGTCGACTTCAGCGACGAGTGAAGTCGGTCGTGTAGTTCGTGTCGTCGACGAGGAGGTCTTCCTCGGGCAGCAGCTCGCCGTAGTTCAGCGCGCCGTCGATGTCGTGCATCCACACCTCTTCGGGGAGGTCGTAGAGCACCTCGACGCCGTAGCCGTTGGGGTCGTTGATGTAGACGCTGTGCGTCATGCCGTGGTTGACGCGCAGGTTCATCTTCACGCCGTTGTCCTTGAGGAACTGCACCTGCTCGAGCCACGACTCACGATCGGGATAGGTGATCGCGATGTGGTTGATCGCCAACGTCCCGCTGTACATCGACCACTCGGCCGGCGGTTCGGGCAGCTCCTGGCGCTCGACGAGCGCGATGTCGTGATGGTTCACGTCGTCGACGACGCCGCTGTAGAAGCGCATCGTCATGTTGGGGCGGTTCTCGCGCGGGTGGAGCTCGCCCACCTGCTTGAACCCGAGGAGGTCACACCAGAAGTGATGCGACTCCTCCATGTCCCGCACGTTGATGACGAGGTGGTTCACGCCCCGGGGCGTCACGGCCGCCGAACGCTTGCGGATCTGCTCGCTCACCCCTCCAGCATCGCAAAGATCTCGTCGTTGTCGGCGCCGAGCCGTGCCGCAGGTCGGAGCGCCGACGGGTTGTCGCCCCCGAACCGCACCGGCGGGGCCGCTTGGCGGATCGTGCCGAGCACCGGATGCTCGAACTCCTCGACCGTGTGGTTGGCGACGACCTGCGGCTCGGCGTGCAGCGCGCTCAGCGCGACGACCGGCGAGGCGGGCACGTCGTGACGGGCCAGTCGGTCGAGCACCTCGGTCGTGGTCAGCTCAGCCATCCGTTGCCCGGCCAGCCGCGTCACCGCCACGATGCGGACGCTGCCCGCACCCGCGATCTCGTCCTCGTCGAGCTCGAACGCGTCGCGGATGCCGTCGACCTGGCGGGCGGTGAGCGAGATGAACGAGATGTGCCCATCGAGGGTGGGCCACAGCCGGAACCCGTTCGCGATGTCAGGACGCTGGTTCTCCGGATGCAGCACCGTGTGGTTCATCATTCCGTCGGGCCACAGCGTGGCGACGTTGACGTCGAGCATGCACACCTCGACGCTGCGACCCTCGCCGGTCGTCGCCCGCCCGACGAGCGCGGCGCACACTGCCTGCGCGGTCGCCCATCCGGTGAGCTTGTCGACGATCCCGTTGCGCACCATGGCCGGCTCGCCCGTGCGCGGATCACGCTGGCGATCGCAGATGCCCGACATCGCCTGGATCACGTGGTCGTACGCGGGGTGGCCCGCCTTCGGTCCGGTCGAACCGAAACCGACGATCGTCACGTGGATGAGCCGCGGCCGCGTCGCCCGCACCGAATCGACATCGATTCGGAGCGACTTCGCGGCCGCGGGTCGGTAGTTGTGCACGACGACGTCGGCCCAGTCGAGCAACCGCTCGAACACCGGACGCGACGCTGCGTCGTCCAGGTCGAGCATCAATGAGCGCTTCGACCGGTTGAGGTTCGCGTAGTACGCGGAGAGTCCGTCGGTGCCGGTGCCGAGGTCGCGGATCGGGTCGCCGATGGGCGGTTCGAGCTTGATGACGTCGGCGCCTTGATCGCCGAGGATCATCGTGCCGAACGGGCCCGACATGTTCGCGGTGATGTCGAGCACGTGGACGCCAGTCAGTGGGAGCGGTGCGGTCACTGATCAGCCCCTTCTGCCTGAGTCAACAGCCGCCGCGCGATCACGATGCGCTGGATCTCGTTCGTCCCCTCACCGATGATCAGCAGCGGCGCGTCGCGGTAGTAGCGCTCGATGTGCTCCTCGGTCGAGTAGCCGTACGCGCCGAAGATCCGCATCGCTTCAGTCGCGTTCTCGAGCGCCGCCTCGGTCGCGACGAGCTTCGCCATGCCCGCTTCGAGGTCGCAGCGCTGGCCCGCGTCGAACACGGCTGCGGCGCGCTCGGTGAGCAAACGTGACGACTCGACCCGGCACGCCATGTCCGCCAGCTTCAGCTGGATCGCTTGGTGCTGCCCGATCGGCCGGCCCATCGTCTCCCGCAGGTTCGCGTAGCGAAGTGAAGCCTGCAGCGCCGCGTCCGCGATGCCGACGCCGCGGGCGGCGACGTTGATGCGTCCGAGCTCGAGGCCGCCGAGCACCTGCGCGATGCCGCGGCCCTCGACACCGCCAAGGAGTCGTGCTGCGTCGACGGCCACGTCTTCGAAGAGCAGCTCCACCGTGTCGACACCCCGGTAGCCGAGCTTCCCGAGCTTGCGCGGGACGGTGTAGCCGTCGAGGTCCTTGCGTACGAGCAGCACGGATGTCCCGCGGCTGCGCGGTTCTGCTTCCAGATCCGTCTTCACGAGCAGGGCGAGGCAGTTGCCGTGGCCGCCGTTCGTGATCCAGGTCTTCGTGCCGTTCACGATGTACGCGTCGCCGTCGCGGCGCGCCGTCGTGCGGATCGCCTGCAGATCGCTGCCGCATGTCGGCTCGGTGAGCGCGAGCCCGCCCCGCAGCTCGCCCGACGCGAGCTTCGGGAGGAAGTCGGCACGTTGTGAGTCGGTGCCGAACGTGCGGATGAGGTGCGCCATCATCAGGTGCGAGTTCAAGACGCCCGTGAGCGACATCCACACCGCGGAGATCTGCGTGACGATGTCCGCGTAGGTCGACGTCGAGAGGCCGAGCCCGCCGTACTCGGTCGGGATCGTCGCGCCGAAGAGGCCGAACTCGCGCATCTGCTCGACCATCTCTGTGGGGTACTCGTCGGCGTGGTCGAGCTGGATGACGTGGGGGAGGACGTCACGCTCGAGCCAGCGAGCCAGGACACTCTGGTACTCGTCTCGGAACTCGTCGTTCATCGATCGAGCGTAGGCACTCGGTCGACGCGGTCCCGCTCGGAGATGAAGTGCGACACCAGGGCCATCTGCCGGTCGGCCTCGTCGAAGCGCCCGAGCGTGTCCAGAGCGAACACGGCGACGTGGGGCTCAGGCGATCCATCGAGGATCTCCCGCAAGCGGTCGACGTCTCCGTCCACCGCGGCGAGGAGGCATTCGCCGAGTAGGGCTTGCTCGCCGCCGCCCGCGGTGCGGTGCCACGCGGACGCGGACACGAGCGCGTCACGCGCGGCGTCGCTGTTACCGAGGGCCCGCTCCACGCGTCCGAGGTGCACGCGTGCGAGCGCCGCCATCCGGACGTCGCCGATGGCCTCGGCCTTCTCGACCGCGAGGCGGAGGCTCGCCGCGCCGGCCTCGTAGTCACCGGCCTGGCATTGCGCCCGACCCAGCGTCGCCTGCTGATACGCCTCGGTCTGGAGGTAGCCGCGGGCGCGGCGACACGGCGATCGCACGTTCGAGGTGAGCCACGGCGTCGTCGAAGCGGCCCTCGAGCCGGGCCAGCTCGCCGAGCATGGCCTCCCCGCGAGCGTGCAGCCATGGGTCGTCGACCAGGGCGAGGCACCGCTCGACCTCGTCGCGCAGCTCGACGGCGCGTGCGCGATCTGCCGCCGACGTCGCGCGCGCGGCAGCGCGAACAGCGCGTTCGCGGCGCGGTCCCATGGCGGCCCGTCGTCGCCGTACAGAGAACGGGCCTGCACCGTGACCTCGATCGCCTCCGCGAAGTCGCCTTCGTGCGACACGACATAGGCGAGGTGGTACAGGCACTTCGCCTGCGAGAAGGCGTCGTCGGCGAGCCCTCGTGCGACTGCGATGTGCTCTCGGGCCTGAGCGAGGTCGCCGGTCGACGCTTCGATCCATGCCGCGAGGAGGAGCGCGTCCCCGCTCGCGCCTGCTGCGTCGAGGGCGGCGCGGAGGCGGTCGGCGCCACGGCTGTCGCCGAGCACGATCCACGCCCATCCGAACCCGGTCGCGATCTGCAGCCCGCGCTCGGGATCGTGAGTCGCGCACCACGCCAGCGCGGCGTCGATGTTCGCGCGCTCGGCGCGTGCGACATCGAGGTGTGCGGCCTGGTCGAGGCTGCGCACGCCCTCGGTCGCCGCGGCGGCGAGATCGGCGAGCCACCGGCTGTGCGCGTCGGCCGCGACGTCACCGGTCTGGCCGGCGTCGGCGATCGCGTCGAGCGCGAACGCCCGGATGCTGTCGAGCAGTCGGTAGCGATCCGCGTCGACGATCACGAGCGATCGGCTCACGAGCCGGTCGACCACGTCGAGCGCCGCCGACGCGAGGTACGCCGAGCGCAACGATCACGAGCTCGATCGCGTCGAGCGGAGCACCGCCCGCGAACGTGGCGAGCGCCCACAGACCCTTCTGATCGTCGGGGAAGAGCAGGTCGTAGCTCCACCCGATTGTGGCCCGCAACGCGCGTCGTCGTTCGTCGCTCCGTGTCCGAGCTGGCCTCGTCGGATCGGCGAGCACCTGGAACCGATCGTCGAGGCGGCGGGAGATCTCCTCCACCGACAACGTCCGTGTGCGGGCGGCGGCGAGCTCGATCGCGAGCGGCAACCCGTCGAGGGCCACGCACAGGGCTTCGACACCCGCGGTGTCAGCGGGGGCGCGGCTCGCGCGCGACTCACGAACAGCTCGACCGCGTCGTCGATCGCGAGCGGACCGAGCTCGACGAGGCTCTCGCCGTCGAGGTCGAGCGGACGCTGACTCGTGCACAAGATGCGCAGCTCGGGCCCGGCGTCGAGCAGCTGTTCGACGAGATCGGCGGCCGCGTCGACGACGTGCTCGCAGTTGTCGAGGACGACGACAGCCGGCGTCACGCCGCACCCGCTCGGCGAGCGCGTCGGCTCCCGCCGGTGACGCCCAACGCCGCGATCACCGCGTCGACGACCTCGTCGCTTCGCGTCGCGGTCTCGAGCCGGACAAGCCACGCCCCGCCCGGTGGATGCAGCGTCTTCGCCACGGCGATCGCGGCGGCCGTCTTGCCGACGCCTCCCGGTCCGACGATCGTGACGAGGCGTTCCGTCGCGACGCGGCGACGGACCTCGTCGAGGTCGTCGTCTCGCCCCACGAGCGTCGGGGTCAGCGACGGCAAGTTGCCAGCGCGCCTCGAAGCCGCGAGCGTGTCGTCGTGGGTGAGGATGCGGTGCTCGAGGTCTCGCAGCTCGGGTCCGGGTTCGAGCCCGAGCTCGTCGACGAGGAGCGTGCGGACGCGTGCGCAGGCGGCCAACGCGTCCGCTTGGCGGCCGGACTGATACAGCCCGGTGATCATCAGCGTCCAGAGCCGCTCTTGGTAGGGGTGCGCCTCGACCGCGGCTTCGAGGTCGGCGAGCACACCCGGGTCTCCCGAGCGCTGGCGGGCCGCGAGCAGCGTCTCGAGCAGCGCGAGCCGGGTCGCGCTCAGCCGAACCCGATGGGGGATCGCCCAATCGCCGGCCGCAGCGAACGGCTCGCCGCCGAACCTGACAAGGCCGGCGGCGGCGCACGCCGCAGCACGCTCGAGATCGCCAGCGTCGAGGCTCTGCTGCGCGGCAACGGCATCATCCAGCACCGAATGCACGTCGATCGACTCCGGATCGACGTCGAGGCGGTAACCGTCGCTCGTCCCGACGACGAGCGCACCGTCGCCGAGCGCCTTCCGCAGCTGCGACACCTTCGACTGCAGGGTGTTCCTCTGCGTCGAGACTGCGGTGTCGCCCCACAGGTCCTCGACCAGGCGCTCGGTGCGCACGAGGGAGCCGGCATCGACCGCGAGGCGCACCAACAGCTCCGACGTCTTCCCGGACGGCACCGCGACGGCGACTCCGTCGCGGGTGACCGCGACGGAGTCGAGCACCGAGATCGCCAGCACCTGCGAAGCGTACGGCTCAGGCGATGCTGACCTCGGTGGGCGCAACGGTGGCCGGATCGCTCGCCGCAGCGCTCGCCCGCCACAGCACGACGCTCATCGCGATCAGCCAGAGGCACCACAGCACGTAGCCGGCGAAGTTCGTGAGGCTGGCGCCTTCGACGATCGGGATCACGACGCCGGTCGCGATGAGGGCAGCGGAGGCGTAGCCCGCACGGCCCTCAGCCACCGTGGCGCGGTGATGGCCCGAACGACCAGGACCGTGAACGTCGGCGGTCAGCGCGTAGCCGATGGTCTCGCCCACCACTTCGCCGAGCCAGGTGTGCAGCAGCTCGAACGTGTCGGTGCCGACGATGAGGGACGAGCACGACCCACCGCGAGAGGCCGATGACCTGCACCGCGGCCGCAGCGATCCCGAGCCCCGCGATCCACCGACCGGCGGACCCGCCCGCAAGGCGTCCGAGAAGGATGCCGATCGGAGCGAGCAGCGCGGCGCTGATGACGAGCACGAGGAACCAGCCGCTGATGGCCACCTGGTCGGCGCGGTACGCGGTGAGGATCTCGTCCGTCGGTTCCTTGAGGATCTTCGGGTAGTCGAAGATCGAGCCGAGCGCGGTGAACCCGGCGATGGCGAGGATCGCCGCGCTGGCCATGCACGCGCAGCCGCGAGACGTTGGGTCTTGTTCATCGTGATGCTCCTTCATGTGTCGGGGAGTTGCGGCGGTGCGGTACCACTCGACGGTGGACGCGAGCGCGTCGTCGAGCGGCGTGGAGTGGTCACCGAACGCGTCGCGGAACTTGGCGTCGTCGACGATCCACGGCTCGGTGAACTGGTAGAGCGTGTGGAGGTACTCGCGCATCGCCGGCTTGAACATGCCGAGCAGGCGGAACGTGGTCTTGCCCGCGGCGATGAGCCGAGGCCGCTGGCCGGCGAGCTCGATAGACGTGGTCGACGATCTCGCGGGTCGTGCGGGTCTCCGCGATCGGGAGGTGCCACACCTCGCCGCTCGCGTCCGCCGCGAGGCCGAGCGTGACGAGCGCCCGGGCGACGTCGGGCGTGTACGAGTAGCTGTGCGGCGGTGCGGGGCTTGCCCATCACCTGCGCGCGCCGCCCGCGGCCGCATGGCCGAAGACGGTCTCGCCCAGCGCGGACTGCGTGGTGCCGGGCCCGAAGTAGTCCGACGCCCGGCCGATGACGACATCGACCTCACCGGCGGCGTGGGCCGCGAGCAGCTCGTCGGTCATGGCCGCCCGGGTCGCGGCCTTCGACGGAGGTCGGGCGAATCGACGTCGACTCGACGAGGTGGCGGCCGCCGGTCGGACCGTAGGCGTAGAGGTTGTCGAGCACGACGAGGCGCGCGCCGGCGGCCCGGGCCCCGGCAGCACGCCCCGTTGGAGCGGCGGGAACTCCTCGTCCCACCGGTCGTAGTGCGAAGCGTTGAGGCAGAAGTAGACGACGTCGGCGCCGGTCGTGACCTGCGTCGTGAACGCGGCGTCGGTCGCGTCGCCGGCGACGCTCGTCGCGCCGGGGATCGGCTCGCCGCGACGGCTGACTGCGACGACGTCGATGCCGCGGCCAACGAGCTCGTCGACGACGAGGCGGCCGACCTGGCCGGTGCCGAACACGACGTGGCGGGTCATGACGCGCTCCCTGCGTGGCGGCGGATCGCGAACGGCAGGACCGCGGTTGCCGCGGTGACGGTGATCGCGCCGCTCGAACCGAACACGGTGAACTGCTCGTCGACCTCGACGCCGATGACGGTCGTGATCGCCCAACCGAGCGCCCAGAGCGCCGCGAGTGCGAACGGCCAGAGGGTTGCAAGCCGGCCGGCCCGCCGTCCGAGTGCCAGCGCTTGGGCCGCGCCGACCGCTCCTCCGCAGATGGCGCCCTGCACGACGAGCGAGGTGACGTCGGTGCCGAAGTCGACCACGGTCGCGCCGATGGTCAGACCGAGCGCGAGGCCGAGTGCGGTAGCCGCGACCCAGATGCGGGTGGCGGGTCCGCCTCGGCCCATGCCCCACGACTGCGCGGCGCCGAGCACGGCACCGCTGACGGCGCCGCCGACGAGGGCGGCTGTCGTGGCGTCGATCGGACCGGCGACGAGCTTCGCCGCCACCGCGCCGAGCGGGAAGCCGGCGAACGACGTCATCCAACGACCGATCACTCGGCCGGTCGAGATGGGTTGCGTACGGACAGCGGTTTGCATCAGGACTCCTTCCTGGTGTGCAAGGCCGCGATCCAGGCGGCCAGCACGTTGTCGGGGTGGTCGGCGAGGTGATCGCGCACCAGCGCGTCGAGCCGGTCGTCGTCGCCGTCGAGATGGGCCGTGGCGATGGCCACGAGCTGGCGATCCCGCGTGGTCGACGCTTGGCTAGCGGCCTCCTCGAGAAGGGCGCGGCCGCCGTCGGTCAGGAGGGCGCACACCACGAGTCGGGTGATCTCGTCCGGCATGCAGTCACTGTCCGCCCGGGCGCTGACGAAGCGCTGACGCGTCACGCCGCGCTCGTAGAGTCAGTGCGCCCCATGAAGCTGCTCCACACCGCCGACTGGCACGTCGGCAAGACGATCAAGGGCCAGTCCCGCCTCCCCGAGCACCGGGCCGTGCTGGCCGACATCGTGCGGATCGCGGATCGCGAGTCCGTCGATGTCGTCCTGATCGCCGGTGACCTCTACGAGACTTCGGCGCCGACGCCCGACGCCGAGGCGCTCGTGCTGAAGACGCTGCTCGATCTGCGCGACACGGGCGCGCACGTCATCGTCATCTCGGGCAACCACGACAACTGGGCGCGGTTCGAGGCGGTCCGCCCGGTGTTCGCCGCGCTCGGCGTCGTGGTGATGGGCGCGCCGCGGCGTCCGGCGGATGGCGGCGTCGTCGAGGTCGTCGGTCGTTCGGGCGACTCGGTGCGGGTCGCGCTCGTGCCGTTCCTCTCGCAGCGCGGGATCATCCGCACCGAGCAGCTCATGGGCCAGGACGCGGGCTCGAACGTCGCGACCTACGACGAGCGGATGCGGATGATGGTCGGCGCGCTGTGCGCGCCGTTCGCTGATGACGCGGTGAACGTCGTCGCCGCGCACTGCATGGTGATGGGCGCGTCGTTGGGTGGCGGCGAGCGCTCCGCGCAGACGTACATGGACTACGCGATCGGCGCGGTCGCGTTCCCCGCGCACGCGCACTACGTCGCGCTCGGGCACCTCCACCGCACCCAGCAGATCGCCGGCGCCGCGCCCATCTGGTACTCGGGCTCGCCGCTGCAGGTCGACTTCGGCGAGATGGAGGGGCCGAGCAACGTCCTGCTCGTGACCGCGGATCGGAAGTCGCCCGCGGTCGTGCGTCCCGTTGCCGTCGCCGGGGGACGTCGACTCCGCACGTTGCGGGGGACGGTCGACCAGCTGCGGGCGCTCGCCACCGACTCGGACGACGCGTTCCTTCGGGTCGTGGTCGAAGGTCCGGTCAAGGCCGGGCTCGCGGAAGACGTGCGCGAGCTGCTGGGGGAGTCCGTCGTCGAGGTGCGGCTCGCCGCACCCGCGGACGCACCTGGCGGAGCCCGGAGTCGCATCTCGGGCCAGACGCCGCACGAGCTGTTCGCCGCCTATCTCGAGAGCGTCGGGGTGTCGGACGACGCGGCTCACCGCGCTCTTCGCTGAGCTGCTGGACGAGGCGAGCGCGGGCTGATGCGTCCCGTGTCGCTCACTGCCGAGGGCTTCACCGCCTTCCGCGATTCGGTGACGGTGGACTTCACCGGCACCGACTTCTTCGCGCTCGTCGGACCGACCGGTTCGGGCAAGTCGAGCGTCCTCGACGCGATCTGCTTCGCGCTCTACGGCATCGTGCCCCGCTACGACGACGATCGGCTCGTCGCACCCTCGATCACCCAAGGAGCCAACGAGGCGCGCGTGAGCCTCACGTTCGAGCTCGGCGGATCGCAGTACGTCGCGACGCGGATCGTGCGGCGGACCAAGGCGGGTGCGACGACGAGGGAGGCGCGGCTCGAGTGCGACGGTGAGGTGCTCGCCGGCGACGCGAAGGGGATGACCGAAGCGGTCGCCGAGCTCATCGGTCTGCCGTTCCGCCACTTCACGCGCTGCGTGATCCTCCCGCAGGGCGAGTTCGCGCAGTTCCTGCACGACAAGCCCTCCGAGCGGCAGGACCTTCTCGTCAAGCTGCTCGACCTCACCATCTACGAGCGGATGCGGTCCCGCGCGACCGCACTCGCCGCCGAGAAGCAGAACGCAGTCGCGCTCGACGAGCACAAGATCGCGGAGTTCGCCGACTGCACGCCCGAGGCGCTGGAGGACGCGAAGGCGGGGGTGGCGGCGCTCGGCGCGTTGCGCAAGCGGCTCGACGACGCCGAGCCGCGGGTCGCGGAGCTCGTGAAGTCGGCGGACGAGGCGCGGTCGGCCGCGGACTCTGCCGCTCGGGTGATGACGCTGCTGCAAGACGTGAAGGTGCCGAAGCACGTCCGCACGCTCCATGCGGAGCGGGACAAGGCGGTCGCCGCGCACGACACCGCGGTGAAGGCGCGCGAGGCGGCGGAGAGCGCGCTGGCGCAGGCCGACACCGCGGCGAAGGCGGCGCCTGACCCTGCCGTGTTGGAGGGGATCCTCGACGCCTACGCGCAGCTCGCCGAGGTCGGCGCTCGCATCGCCGAGTTCGACGGGCAGATCGCCGCGGCCGCGCCTGCACTCGACGATGCGAAAGCCACGTTCGATGCCGCTGCTCATGCTGCCGTGCACGCGCAGCAGGCCCACGACGCCGCGGTCGAAGACAACGCGGCGACCGCGCTGGCGGCCGCCCTCGTCGTCGGCGAGCCGTGCCCGGTGTGCGAGCAGGTCGTGAGCAAGAAGCCGAAGGTGCGCGCCGGCGAGAAGGGCAAGGCCAAGAAGGAGCTCGACACCGCGCGCAAGGCCGAAGCCGATGCCCGCGACGCGGTCGCCAAGATCGAGAACGCGCTCTCAGCCGTGAACGGCCAGCGCGACGCGTACGCCAAGCAGCTGGGCACGCTCGAGAAGAAGGTCAAGGGCCAGCCCGACGCGGAGGCGCTCACGGCGCAGCTCGCCGAAGCGAAGGCGGCGCGCTCGGTGTTCGACGTCGCGCAGAAGGCGTTCACGGCTGCGCTGGCCCAGGAGCGTGCAGCGGGCAAGGACGTCGAGAAGTTCGACGCCGACCTGGTGACCGCGCGGCGCGAGTGCACCTCGCAGCGCGACCCGTTGGTGAGCGCCGGACTCGAACCGCCGCACATCGAGGGCGCTCTGGTCGAAGCGTGGGACGCACTCGTCGCGTGGGCGACCGAGGAGATCCCGAACCGCGAGGCGGCGCGCACGGAGCAGACCAAGCGTGCGGCCGAGCACGAGGCCGCGCTCGCAGCGTTGCTCGACGAGCTGCGTGAGGCCGCCGCGGCGCCCCCGCAGGCCCCGCTCTCGACGATGCAACAGTCGGCGGCGGTCCGCGAGAGCGCCGCGAAGGCCGAAGAGAAGCGCATCGCGGACGGCATGAAGGAGGCGGCGAAGCTGCTGAAGCGCATCGAAGTCATGCGTGACGAGATCGCGGTGGCGAAAGAGCTCGCACTCCTCCTCAAGTCCGACCGGTTCGAGAAGTGGTTGGTGAACGAGGCGCTCGAGCGCTTGGTGCTCGGCGCGTCCGAGACGCTCGAGTTGCTGTCGGGCAACCAGTACGCGCTGGCGGTGAACGAAGGCAACGAGTTCGAGGTCATCGACCATCGCAACGCCGACGATCGTCGCGCGGCCAAGACGCTGTCGGGCGGCGAGACGTTCCAGGCGTCGTTGGCGTTGGCGCTCGCCCTTGCCGATCAGGTCGGGGCGATGGCGGCCGGCGGCGCGGCGAAGCTCGACTCGATCTTCCTCGACGAGGGCTTCGGGACGCTCGACGCCGACTCACTCGACGCGGTGGCGAGCGCGCTCGAGACGCTCGGCAGCGACGATCGCATGGTCGGCATCGTCACTCACGTGCGCGAGCTCGCCGAGCGCGTGCCCGTGCGCTACGAGGTCGTGAAGGGTGCGCGCACGTCCACGATCCAGCGGGTCGACACGTGAAGTTCTCCGTCGATCCGTGGGACGTCGAATACGGCACGTCCACCGAGCTCGAGGCCGAGTCGGCCGGCACCGTCGCGGTCGACATCGAGCTGCCGGCGGGCGAGTGGCGTGCCCTCGACTCGACGCCCGCGCGAGCCGACACGATCCTGTTCGTCGACGGTGTGCGCCGAATCGACGCCCGCGTGTGGATCGACGGCGACAGCCCGGGGATCTGCGCGTCGTACGCCGCGGGCGCGGTGCGGTGCGACGGGCGCGCGGAGGTCGTCGACATCGCCGTCGCCCGCGGGATGTTCAGCACCGCGCCGTCGGCCGCTGACGTCGTCACCGACAAGGCGACCTACCCGGCGCGGATGGCGGCCTCGAACGACATCGCTGGCTTGATGCTGGCCGTGCACGAGCGCATGACCGACGTGGAGGTCTCGATCGCCGGGTCGGTGGATGCCGCCGATCTCATCGTGATCGACGGTCCGCTGCGCGGCCGCCAGCACATCGACCACGCGATCGGCTTCATCAAGAGCCACGCGGTGCGCTACCTGCCCGAGGAGCTCCACCGCATCGTGGGCACGTTGGCGGCCGGGCAGCGCACGCCGGTCTTCACGGTCGCGTCGTCGTGGAGCCGGCACTCGTGGTACCTGCGGTTGCCCGGCCCCGCCGGCTCGCCGTGGTCGGGCGTCGTGCGCTGCGAGTGCTCGCCCGACCTCGTGCCCGCAGCCGCGATCGAGCTCGCCGAACATGACGGCCGCAGTGCTCCCGCGGTTCGCGTCCGAGCCGCACAAGGACACCCGCGCGCCACAGAACCTCTATCCGATCGGCGGCCTCGAGCGCGAGCTCCGCCGCCGGCTCGGCGATCAAGCGCTGCTGTTCCGAAGCCTCAAGCGCGCCGCAGCGCTCCCGGTCTCATAGGCCTTCGGAGTCCGCGAACGCGACCAATCGATCGAGCGTCGCGTCGAAGATCCCCTTGTCGATCGCCTCTTCGATCGCCCCGTCCACGAAGCGCTCGGCACGGATGAAGGTCGTAGCCATCCTCGCTGCGTCCGCGACGGGTGCAACGTCGAGGCCGTCGCCGCGCGGATAGCGGGAGGGCAGATCCGCAGCGCCCCAGTCGAACGCGAAGACGGCACCGATGCCGCCGAGCGCGGCGAGGACGTCGTCGACTTCCTTGCTGTAGGTGGGATGAGGGAACTCGTAGATCGGAGGGTCGCCGCCCGGGTTGATCGGTTCCATCGGCGGCCAGGTGGCTGCGGGCGCGGACCGGGCTCGCCATCGGTCGACCGCGCGTCGGAAGCGCTTCCAGTCCTTCTTCGGTGCCGCGCGAAGCACCGCCTCCACGACTGCGTCGTCAGGGTCGCTCACCATCACGTCGTCCCCTTCGCCCACGTGGACCACGTCGTCAGCTCTTCCTCGCTCGGTGGAACATGCCCTCGGGTCAGCGTGACCCAGTAGTACTCGTCGATCATCTTCGGGAGGCTCGACGCGGGGCGTCCGAGCGCCTTCGGGATGTCGGTGATGCCGAGCGCGGCCGCCTCCGCCTCAACGCGGCGCACGTTGCTCTGCACGTCGAGGAGGAACGCGAGATAGCCGTCACGCGAGCCGTCGAGGTCGAGCGCAGCGCGGATCGGGTCGTCCCAGGGCGGCAG
The DNA here is from genome assembly GCA_963708175.1 of uncultured Acidimicrobiales bacterium. Lineage (GTDB taxonomy): Bacteria > Actinomycetota > Acidimicrobiia > Acidimicrobiales > DATKAS01 > DATKAS01. The sequence continues at coordinate 87,228 of CAVPSD010000004.1, read as the reverse complement.
CACACGGGGACGCAGCGCGTGGAGAATCTTCGCGGCACCGGTCGCGCCGACCGTCACGATCGCGATGCCGCCGCTCTTCGTCGGCCGTTCGGCTCGCCGCTCGATCCTTCACGTCGGCGTACGCATCGGCAGTGATCTCGAGTTGGCGCATCGTGATCTTGGACAGCGACGCGCCGGGCTTCGGCAGCTTCGGCATCCATTCGCGACCCCAGTCGGCGAGCATGCGGGCCGCTCCGGGGTGATGCGAGATCGCGAACTGCCGGCATCCCCACTTGTTGAGCCACACGAGGAGCGCCTTGGAGTGGGCGGGGTCGTCGAGGTCGACGCGTCCGCCGGTGGCGGCCCGAAACGCGTCACTCGCAGTGTCGTCGCCGACGAGCTCACCGAAGAGGCGGCATCCGTAGGCGAGCTCGAACAGGCGCACGCGCGTCAGGGCACGAAGGCGAGCACGAACTGGTGCTGCTCGTCCGTCTCGATCGCCCGGACGTTGTAGTGCTGCCGCACCCACCGCCTCGCATCGGTCGCGGGCACACCGCCGAGCACTGCCATGCAGCCGAGGACCGTCCCCGTTCGCCCGACGCCTCCCCAGCATCCGATCTCGACGCGCTCGCCGCCCTTCGCGCGATCGAACGCCTCACGGATCTCGCGGTGTGTGGTCTCGACGTCGGGCGGGAGGCCGAAGTCGGGCCAGTCGAGGATGACGTGATCCCACGGCACGTTGTGCGCGGCCCATCGGAAGTCGAGATACAGACCGAAGTCGGGATCGGGATCCGCGTGGCTGCGCTCGAGCCCGGTCGCTTGCACGACGACGCCGTTCGGGAACTCGACGATCACACCGTGATTGTCGCGGAGGCCGGTCACGCCAAGAGGTTTCTGACCCTTCTCTTGCTACCCCGTCCTGTACACCTCGTATTCAGTGGTGAGCTCGACCCGTCGCTCGGCCGGATCCTCGACCTTGTCCGCCGTCCGGGCTCCGAGCTCACCGTGGGCACTGATCACGATCTTGGCGGTCGAGCCCGCGAGGTCAGTCATCACCTTCGCAACGGCGTCAGCCCGTTGTCGCGCGAGCTTCTGGTTGTCCTGAATCGTGCCGGTCGTTGACGCTCTGGCGACGAGCTGGATCGGTTGGTTGCCTGCCCTGATCTCGGCTTGCACCGCTGGGGGGAGGCCCTGGTACCAGCCGTGCAGATGGCGGATGTTCTCCTGCGTGAGCGTGTAGCTGCCTGGGCGATCGAAGTGCACATCGGTCGTGTGCACCGCGTGGGTGGGCCGGGGCACCGGGCCGCCTCCCGATTGCGTGATCGCGCCCACCCGCACCCACGACTCGTCCGAGGACAGCTGCATCCCGCGGAGCGTGCCCGCGGCATCGATCTCGAAGCGGCCCCTGAACGCGTCGATCCCTCGCCCGATGGGGTTCCACTCGCCACTGATCGTGTAGGCGACCGCACTCACGGGGATGTTCGACGCTGTGTACGCCGACGGCTGGAAGTTGATCGTGAAGTCGGACGACACGAGCTCGCTCGATCGCGCCTTGTCGGGGTCGATCGTCGCTCGGCGGATGTTGAACCCGTCGTACTCGAGCGTGAGTGTGAACCAGAAGGTCTGAGTTCCGAATCCGTAGCGAGGATGGTGCGCCGTGATGGGGAACGTGAACCTCTTCGTCTGCACGACCAGGCCGGCCGGGCTGGGGTTGTGGATGTAGGTGGCCACCGGTGCGGTCACCGAGAACGAGCCCTTGAACAGGGCGCCCTGGATCCGATCGAAGACCGCGAGCCCCAACCCGGCGGCAGAGACGAGCAAGCCGGCGACGGCGATGAAAGCCGCCTCGGGTTCGCCCTGATCCTCCGGCCTCGCCTCGATGTACTCCCAAAGCTCGTCGAAGCCGGGTTCCGCTTCGTCCGACCAGGATTGGACAGGGGACGACTCGAAGGCGCTCGACTCGAACGTCGCGCTTGCTTCACCGAGCCGCGACAGGAGCGTCGGGATCGCTTCGAGCAGCGCGGGGACCGCCTCGAGCGTCGCTCGTGCGACTTCCGTGGTGGGGTCCGTGCGGCGGGACGGCACGTCCGGCTCGAACAGCCACTCGAGCGCCGCGCTCTCGGAGTCCGAGCCGGACCAGCTCTCGCCTTCGGTCAACCAGCTCAATGCTTCGCTCTCCGAGCCGGAGCCGTAGTAGTCGATCTCTCTCATCGTGAATCCTCCGCTCTTGGGGGGAAGGGTCCGGACAGAACCAGGTACTCGCTCACGAACCGTTCGATCTCTTCGAAGTCCTCGACCCCTCGGCGACTGCCATCGAGGACGTTGGTGACATGGCCGCGCCATCGCGTCGGCGAGGTCGCCGATGAGTACTCCTCGATCCAGAGTCGGAGCACGAAGGTGAAGGCATCGGTGGGTGGGTCCCAGTCCAACTGATCAACGGCCCTGTGAGGATGTTGCAAGGGATGGTTGGCGATCGCGCAGGAGTCGCAGCGCCGCGTCGATGTCGAGGACGCCATGTCCGACTCGATCCGTCGCGCCGGGCGCGGGCGATGCGCTGTCGCACAGGAGCGCGCGGATCTCGTCAGCCCACAGCGGTCGGTCCGAGGCCTGATGGAGGAGCGCGGCCGCGGCGGTGACGTGCGGTGCGGCCATGCTCGTTCCGCTCATGGTGGCCAACCCGTCGCGTTGACGCTCGCCGTTGATGACCGTCGTGGACTTGGCCGCGGTGATCTCCACCCCTGGCGCCGCCAAGTCCGGCTTGGGGTACAGGTCGCGCGCGGGTCCCGCGCTGCTGAAGCGGCCGGGTGCGCGATGCGGATCCCTGAGGTCGACAGCCGCGACCGCGATCGTGTGCCGGCCGTTGCAGATCGTGTTCGTCGTGAACATCGGGTCGGCCGACACGAAACGGCTCTGACGCCCCGACGAGACGCGTTCGATCCATCCGTGGATCTCGCCGCGCTCGACGTGGCGAGGAATGATCCGGACCCGCCAAGTCCCGGGCATGGCACGCCGCCAGACGAAGAGATCGACGAGGCTGTCCTGGTTGTTCGGATCGCGTTGACGATGGAACGCGGACACCACGATCTGCCCGCCCGTCCGCTCGACGTGCTCCTGCCCGGGTTCGAGCGAGCACACGACGGTTCCGTCCGGATCGAGCAGCTCGACCGCGAGGAGATCGGACGACGAGTACCAGATCTCCAGCTCGGCGACCTCACCGATCGGCTGCTCGATCTCCCACTGCCACTCGACGACCTGGCCGTCGCGAAGCTGAGCGCTGGCGTGCTGCGCGGTCGCGAAGTAGTTGCCGGCTGACATGACGATCGAGCGCCTAGGCGCCTGCTCGAGCATGGAGTCCAACGCTCGAACGACGAGCGGCGAGCAGTCGTGCGGGCCGCCGCAGCGGCCCAGCGACATGTTGACCACGACCGGCGCGCTCTGAGCGCGGGAGAAGATGAAGTCGAGGGCTTCGATGATCCGTGAGCTGTCACCCAAGTTGTCGGCCGTGCTGGTGTCATCCCCGCGCAGGTGGACCGCGATGATCGACGCATCCGGGGCCGCGCTCGGATGCGAGCCTCTCGCCCGGCCGTTGCCACACACGATGCCGAGGGTGTGCGTCCCGTGCATCCCACGACCAAGACGGTCGAGGGGCGCCGTGTCGTAGCCGAGTGCCGCGTACGGGTCCGGCGCGGCCAGAGCGCGGTTGATCGCCGCGGTGTCCCACGCGCGGCCGTATCCATATGGTTCGGGGCTCGTCGGCGTCCGCCCGCCGCGCTGGTCCCACAGCCAGAGAAACCTGCTCTGTCCCGTCGCGTCGATGAAGTCCGCGTGTCCGAAGTCGAACCCCCAGTCGGCGAACCCGATGATCACTCCGCGCCCTGTCATCGTTCGCTGGCCAACGGTGGTCGATGCGAGCCGACGGGTGAGGTGCTCTTCGTCGACCTCGAAGTCATGAGGGAAGTAGTCCAAGGACCGCTTGAGGCTGGCCACGTTCGGATCGCGGCGAACCGCGAGGAGCTGTGACACCTCGACTCGGCCGGTGACGATGTTCCCGACCCGGACGACCGTCTCGAGGTTCGCGACGGCCTTCTCCGGGTCGACGAGTCGGGCGATGACCCCGACTCGACGACCCGTCACGGAGCCGTGCTCGGACTCCTCCAGCAACAGCTGACGGAGGTGCGGATCCCATTGGAAGGGCACTGCAGCTCTCTTCCTTCCACGCGTCGAAATGGCGTGGTCAGGCGGGCTGGGGAGCCGGTTTGTTCTTGTTCGGCTTGGCATCCTCCAAGGCCGCGAGGACCTGCTTCACGATGGCGTCGGTTTGCGCCTTCGTGACCTTCCCGGTCGCCTCGACCTTCTCGAGGATGTTCGGGTTTGCGGTCACCACCTCAAGCGCGATCGGGTTCGCGACGAAATCGTCGGCGGTGAACGTCGCCCCCTTGTCGACTGCGGTGGCGATCGTCTCGGCGACGGCGGCGGTCGCGGTGTTGTGCTCGCGGCGTACTGCGCTGTCGCTCGTCACCACTGCGAGTGCGCCCAGCTGTGCGGCGGGGAGGTTGGCCATTGCCGGCAGTGCGACGGGGAAGAGGCTGTTGCGACGGCGTCGCGGCACCGTCATGAGGGCGAGCAAGGGGAGATAGTTCATCGTTCAGTCCCTCCGCCCCATCATCATCGCCATCATCATGAACATCATGGAGTTGTCCGTTCCGCCGCCACCGCTCTGAGGCATCATCATGAGCGGCAGCATCATGAGCATCGAATCGTCCTGACCCGAGTCGGTCGGCACACCCGTCGTCGTTCCACTGACCGGGTGGATGTGATCCTCGAATCGGTTGGACACCTGCTGTTGCATCATCATGCTCATGACCATGCTCATGGTCTGCTGCTGCTGCTGATCCGCCCGCAACTTGCGGAGGGACGCACGCGCGTCGCGTCGTAGCAGCCTGATCTGGCGTTGACTCTCTGCGCGGCTCTTGGCGATTTCCTTCTGCGTCTCGCCCACGACGGTGCCGACTCGTGTGCCGAGGCCCTGCAGGTCCGTCTGCAGTGTGTTGATCCGGGTCGAATCAGCGTTGATCGTCGCCTGGAGGCGACCGACCGCGCTGTTGAACTCGTCCTTCGACACCAGTGACGTCGGCAGCTGGATCTGCGCCTGTCCGCGCGGGGTGTTGACCACCGCGTTGTTCACACCGGCCGCCGGCGCGACTGAGACCTTCGGAGCATTGGGCCGAGTCGGCGGCTTGAAGAGCTGCGTGATCGGCTGGATCAGGGGAGCCAGTGGATTGAGGAAGTCGAGGAGGCCCTCGGACTCGTCGAGGTCCGCCTCGCCGTCGAGAGCGTCCTCGTCCCAGCTCTCGACCTCCGCAACCTCGTCGTCTAGTTCAATCATTCGCTTCTCCTTGTCTGGTGTGGTCCTGGAGATCGGGGTATGTGGGTGGTGGCGGCGCGGGTGCCGCTCGCTGGAGGGCGGGCTCGATCCAGCTCGCGAGGCCCGGATCGGGCCGACGGAAGCCCGGTGTGCCACGTCCGCCGCAGAACGGGCACAGCTCGTTCGTCCCCCAGCAGCGACGGCAGCAGCCGACCAGGTCGGCGATCTGGTGCAGCAGCGTCATCGCCGCTTGCAGCTGGGCCTCCACCGACCTCAGCTGTCGATTCGCCGCGCGCAGCGACTGCCGAAGCTCCTCGACCTCCTCGAGGTCCTCCGAGGTCGAGGGCCACGGCTGGCTCAGCAACGACTCGAAGTCGCCGCGTCGAAGCGCGTCGATCTGTTCGCCCGAGAGCCCGGCTCGTTGAGCTGCGAGCTGCATGAGGACGTCTGTGCTGCCTGCCATCAGATCGACCCTTCCTGGATCCATTGCGTCACGAGGTCAGCTCCGATCTCGAAATGCATCGCGTCCTCGATGCGCAGTCCCGCCCCCCAGAAGATCCCGAGCCGCGTGAACACTTCGTGGACGGTGACGAGACCTCGCTGCACGAGGTCGTCATCGCGAACCTCGAGGCGCCCGTCGATGGTGAGGTCGAGCGCCATCCCGAGGGCGTGGTTGCTCAACACGCCCGGTCGGCCGCGTATGTGTCGCACGCAGAGCATCCCGGCGGAACCGACCCGTTCGTAGAGGTCGGGATGTGAGGCCTTCAACGCGGCGAAGGCGTCGCGGAAGACGCCCACCGCGTTGCGGTGTCCGGTGACTCGGAATGGGCCAACGGACTCCGTGGTCATCCGGTCCCGCCAGAACGCCGACGTCGTCGCCTGGCATTCGTTGGAGAGCTCATCGCGCGGGCGGCCGAAGCGCGCGACGAGGAGGCTCGTCGGGCACGGGCTGACCCCCACGTTGATGGTGGCGCGATCGGGGAGAGGAACGAGCGCCAGCTGCTGCTCGTCGCGCTTGGTTGTCGACGCTTCGAGCTGCTCAGTGTCGGTGTCCTCGGTGTCGATGTCCTCGGTGTCGGTGTCCTCGGGTTCGATGTCTTCGGGTTCGATGTCCTCAACGCTCGGATACCCGCCCGACTCGGTGTCGGCCTCCGAGCAGAGCGGACCGAGGTCGCTCTCCAGCAGCACCTCCTGAGGTGCCGCTTGAGGTCCCGGTTGAGGTGCCGCGGCATCGGCCACCAATGCGGCCAGCACGGGGATGAGCGCAGCCAGCTGCGTGGTCACGTCGTCGGACGGGGCGCTCGGTGTCGGCGCCGGTGCCGGCGTTGGGGCCGGCTTTGGTGCGGGACGCGCGACTTGAGCCGTCCGCAGCGGAACCGGAGCGGGCTTGGCCGGCGCCGGACTCGGCGTTGGCGCCTGGGGAGGTCGCGCCGGCGCGGTGTTCGCAGGTGGCGCCGGCTTCTTCGAGCTGCTGACGAGCGAGCTGACCGCGTTGATGATCGCCGGTGCGGCACTGATGATCGCCGGGATGATCGCGGCCAGCGCGGGGAGGATCTCCGCCTCGAACCCTTCCTGACGCTCGACGGTGTAGCGCTCGGTGGGAGGCCGCGAGTACTCCGGCACCAGCCACTCCGCCGCCTCGTCGGACCCTTCCCAAACGACAGGAAGCGCGGGATGCCCGTTGAGCGTGTGCACTGCGCCGGACTATGACGCGGTGACCGTCGCGCGGCCGTGTCCCCGACGTCTCTCGGACGTCTCGCGTGGGCTACTGGTCGGCGTCGAGCGCCGCGAGGGCGTCTGCCGCGAACGCCGACGCGTCCATGAGTGAGGTCTGCAGCGCGCGCAGCTGGACCCTCGCGTGTTCCCGCCCATCTGGGGCGTCGAGGGGAAGGCCCTGCCGGATCATTTCTGCCAGGGCCAGGGTGCCCGGTCCAGGCTTCACGTCGAGCTCCTCCTGCAACGCCCGGACGCATCGGTCCAGCTGCCGCAAAGCCCCAGTCCTGTCGCCCATCAGGCAGCGCAGCTTCATCAGTCGGCGATGAGTGCGCTCGGACGCTCGATCCTGGCGGAGGACGAGTTCTCCATATTCGAGACCGTCTTCGAATCGGCCGGAAGCCTCCGCGTGGACGATGAGCTTGTCGAGAAGCTCGAGATACATCGCGCGGTACCGCTCTCGCTCGATCAGACACCAATCCTCGTAGCACGACGGCAGCAGGTCGCCTGCATAGAGCGCAACCGCCTGTCGCAGCTCTTCCGCGGTTCTGACCGGCAGATGGCTTCCGCTCAGTCCGTGCGCTTTCCGTTGGGCGAGCTCGATCCGCAACACGTCGATGCCCATCGTCTTCGGCGGGACGAGGCAGAGCCACTCGGAGTCGACGTCGAGGATGGGCTCGGAGCTCACGGCCGTGAGCGCGTGCTGTAGCTGCCACAGGGTGTGGCGCAGCTGCTTCCGGCGCTCGCTGCCACCGTCGCGCCACAGCCGATCCGCCACCGCCTCACGCGGGAGCGGTCGATCATGGTTGACGACGAGAAACGCGAGGAGCTCTTGCACGCGCCGGCCGTCGAAGCCGGCGAGCTCACGACCGTCCACCGCGACAACGAGGCGCCCGAGCAGGGCAACGGTCGTTGCTCGGTGGTGCCGGGGGCCTACGAGTGCGTCCCCGGGCGATCGCCGACTCGACACCGCGAGGACCTAGATCCGCGACCGAGGGCGTCGGGCCCTCGGAGGGGTGCAGATCTGGGCACCTCCCATCGACGCTCCTTCCGCACCCGCGGTCCCGCTGCGAAGCGAGCTTCGAGCTGGCTCGGGCTTCGCTGAGCCCAATTTGCGTGATTCTGGCACCTTCCCGAGAGCACGGAAAGTGGTTGTTCTGCAGCGCTCAGCGGTACTCGCGGGGCCGTGACGCACGTCATTCAACCCGCCCTCTTGACGCGAGACAGGTTGTCCTTTAATGATACTAATGTCTCACAAAGAGACAACTCGTCTCAAGACGCCAGGAGGGCAGACCGATGAGCCAGACCAAGACCCGTTTCCAGCCGAGCGAGATCGCTCCCGAGACGTTCCTGCTCCACAACCACGAGGGTGAGGGTGAGGCTCCGGTCTCGGTGCCCTTGAACTCGATGGTGATCCGCGCAGCCGAGCCCGTCGTGATCGACACCGGTCCCAAGGAGAACCGCGAGCAGTTCTTCGAGGACCTGTTCAGCATCGTCGAGCCCGAGGACATCCGCTGGCTCTACATCAGCCACGACGACGTCGACCACACCGGCAACGTGAACGCGCTGATGGAGCGCGCGCCCAACGCGACTCTGATCGTGAACTGGTTCATGGCCATCCGCATGGGGGCGTCGCTCGAGGTTCCTCCGACGCGCCAGCGCTGGCTGAGCGACGGCGAGCGCTTCCGCGTCGGCGACCGCACGCTCCACCTGGTGCGTCCGCCGATCTTCGACTCGCCCACGACTCGTGGCCTGTACGACCCGACCACCGGCGTGTACTGGGCCTCCGACAGCTTCGCGACCCCGATGCTCACGCCCGTGCAGAACGTGGACGAGCTCGACGAGGAGTTCTGGCTCGAGGGCATCCACACCTTCGACCGCTACGTGAGCCCGTGGCTCGAGCTCGTCGACGACGCGAAGTTCCAGGCGACGGTCGACCGCGTGCAGGCGCTCGATCCGAAGGTCCTCCTCGGATGCCACACGCCGATCATCGCCGGCGGCAAGGTCGCAGACGCGATCGCGGCGACGCGGCTGTCGCCCCGTGGCGACGTCGCTCCCCAGCCCGATCAGACGGTGCTCGAGGCGATCCAGCAGACGATGCTGCAGCTCGCAGCCTGAGCTGCCCGTCAGCCTCGCCGGCGTTGCTTCCGTTCTTTGGCGGACGCGGCGTCGGCGAGACTGGCGCGTAGGAGAGCGGTCGCTGCCCACCGCAGCGTCTCTTCGGCCTCGTCGTCGTCGAGGTGACAGACGTCCTTCATGACGACGCGTTGCTCGATGCCGAGCGTGAGCGCGAGCGCCGAGCGGGCACGCCGATACTGCGCCGTTGACATCGTGCTCTTCATGGGCGCGAGCGCCTCGTCGAGCCAACGGATGCGCCGCCCCTCGCGGACAGCGGGGGCTTCGAGGCCAGCGTTGCGGGCGGCGAGCCATGTATCGAGGTACACCCGTAGCGCCGCGCGGAAAGGCACTTCCTCCTCGATCACGACGGGGTTGAACGCTTCGAGCAGCTGGAGGAGCCGTTGCTCGGGATCGTCGCCGGTGAGGCGAGCGAGCGTGTCGTCGATCGGGGTGACTGCGGGCGAGATCGCTGCGATCTCGACGAGCAACGAGTCCTGGGTCGGGAAGTAGCGATACGCGGTGGCGCGCGAGACCTTCGCCTTCTCCGCCGCCTCGGCGACGGTCGGGGAGTGGCCATTGCGGAACAGCTCGGTCGCGGCGTCGACCAGCGCAGCGCGCGTCCGCTCCTTCTGGTTCACTCGTCCTTCGTGACGGGACAGCGCCATGACACTCATGATACCGGTGTCTCACGAAGAGACGCGGAGTACGACCAGATCATCAACGACCACTTCATGTTCGAAGCGGCCGACGACGTCGACGGTGTGATGGGAAGCCTCGCCGCGGAGGTCGAGCACCGAGTGATCCCGTCGCCCGTTGGCGAGCTGCACGACAAGGCCGACATCCGCGCGTACTACGAGATGCTCTTTGGCGACGTCCAAGGGGAGAGCGTCACGCCGGTCCGCCGCCAGTACGGCGACGGCTTCGTCGTGGACGAGGCGATCTGGCACGGTCACATCGCGGACGGACGGCCGTTCCTGTGCGACGGACGGAGCGGCGACGTGAGCTTCCGCATCCTCCACGTGTTCGACATCGAGGACGGGAAGATCACCAGGGAGAACGTGTGGTGCGACCTCGCCGAGATCCAGCGTCAGCTTTCTTCGAACTAGGGGTTGCTTTTCTGTCGCCCTCGAACTAGTGTTCGTTTTCTTCCCCATTGATGCTGGTCAGAGATCTGGGGAAGGAGCGGGGTGGACGTTCTTCGGCTCGTGCGTGAGCTCGTAGCGATCGACCCCGCGACCGCGGATCGACACCAGCTCAGTCGGGCGATGGGCATGAGCGCGCAAGTGCGCGCCTGCCTGGATGGCATCGACGTCGAGCTGGGGCGCGCGATGTCGACGAAGTCGTCCTTCCCAGAGAAGGACATCGCCGACGCGACCGGCGGTTCGATGCGGGCGGCAGCGACTGTGTTGGAGCGGTGCCAGACGATCGAGGCGGTGCCGGCGTTCGCAGCGGCGATGGCCGAGGGTGGCGTGTCAGGAGTGCGGGTCGACGCGGTCGGGTCTGCGCTGCGGCAGGTCGAGCCTGCGCAGCGTCGAGCCCTCGCGCGCCTGGCCGAGCAGCTTGTCGATGTCGCCTCGGAGGACGAGTTCCGGCAGCGGCTGAAGCTCGCAGTCAGGCGAGTGCAGACGGACGGCGGCATGGAGCGGCTCGAGCGCCAGCGTCGAGCGATCGGGCTTCGCCGGTGGACTGACCGTGATGGGATGCACAACTTCCATCTGCGGTGCGATCCACTCAACGCGATCAAGGTCGAGCGGCGCGTTGAGGACGCGGTTGCCGAGCTGTTCGCCGAGAAGGCACCTGAGTCGTGCCCCTCCGATCCGATCGAGAAGCAGTCGCATCTCGCGGGGCTGGCGATGTTGTCATTGCTGGAAGGCGGCGGCGCGAAGTCTGGGCGTCCCGAGGTGATCGTGGTCGTCGATGCGACGGCCGTCGACGAGGACGGACGACCCGCGGTCGATTGGGGATTGCCAGTCGAGATCCCGGACGCGGTGCTGCGCGACGTGGTGGCCCGCGCCAAGACGCATGTCGTCGCCGTGGGGCCACCGGCCGAGCTCGATCTCGGGCGCAGGCACCGCCTCGCGAGCGCGGTGCAGCGGCGGGTGTTGCGCGGCCTGTACCCGACGTGCGCGATTCCCGGCTGCTCAGTGCGCTTCGATCGCACGAAGATCCACCATGTCTGGTGGTGGGAGCAGGGCGGCCCGACTGATCTCGACAACCTCCTGCCGATCTGCAGTCGCCACCACACCGCGGTGCACGATCGCGGGTGGAAGCTGAAGCTGCTGCCCGATCGCACGCTCGAGATCACGCTTCCCGACGGCACGACGATGACGACCGGCCCGCCGTCGAGGGTCCCCGAATCGAGGCCTCGTGCGCCGTAGCGTCGACGCGCGGTGGCATGGGTTCTCGTGCTCGGGTTGGCGATTCCGGGCATCCCCGGCTAAAGAATCGGCCGGCCATACCGTTTGGAAGTCATGGCGATCGCGCTCGTGCTCGGGCTGGTGGGTGGCGCTGCCGGCTATCTCATCGGCGACTACAAGCGACGGCCCGTGCTGGGCGCAGTGCTCGGGTTCTTCCTCGGGCTCATCGGCATCGCGATCATCGCGGTCACACCTGCGCGCAAGCGGGGCGCTGAGATCCCCGATCACGCGGCGACTGGGCCCTGAGCCACAGCTGACGTCAGCGGGTACGGTGCCCGCCCGTGGACGAGCCTCGCGTCGGCGTGGCGCTCTCCGGCGGTGGACACCGTGCCGCGGTGTGGGCAGCGGGCGCACTCCTCGGGCTCGTCGACGCGGGCCGCGCGAACGACGTGGTGTCCGTGTCATCGGTGTCGGGCGGCTCGATCGCGAACGGCGTGCTCGTGGCGAACGGCGATCTGCGCGGCGCGAGCCGCGGCGACGTCGAGACGTGGCTGCGGCCGGGGCTGCGGCAGTGGGCGCACGAGGGGCTGTTCTTCTCGGGGCCGTCGACCGACAAGTGGGTCGCAGGGACGCTGGGCCTCGTGGTCGCTGCCGTTGCGGCTCTGATCGCGGCCGGGGTCGCGACGATCTCGGCGTCGCGTGGGTGGGCCACCGACGACGGTGGCGTGGACGGCGTTCGGCTTGCTCGTCGCGATGATCCTCGTCGTCGGGTTCGCCGCGATGCGCATGCCGTCGGTGTGGATCGGGCTCGGGATGGTGCTCGGGGCGCTGGTGGTGTGGCCGCTCGCGTTCCTCGCGATCAGTGCGGCGACGGCGTCGGCGTGGTGGCTGATCCTGATCTGGGCCCTGGCGAAGGTGCTGGTGTGGATCGCGCTGAAGCGGTTCGGGGGGCGCAGCACGAAGGTCGTCGACGCGCTCGGGCGCACGTTGTTCGCGGGGCCGGTCACGTTGGGCCAGCTGGCGGTGCGGCCGGTGCATCACGTGTTCTGCGCGACCAACCTGCGCACCGGGAACAACCTCTACCTCACGAACAAGATGACGTGGGGCTTCCCGGGGATCGCAGCCGCGGCCGGAGATGTGACGCTCGCGACCGCGGTCCAGGCATCGGCGTGCCTGCCGGGGGCGTTCCTCGCGCGGACGATCGACGTCGCCGGAACGACCGTCGTGCTCGACGACGGCGGCGTCTACGACAACATGGCCGACCAGTGGGAGTGGGGCTTCCCGAACCGGCGGGACAACGCGGACGCTGCCGGGGTGGCGGACCTGCTCAGCGCCGCGCAGCCGCAGGCCGCGAACTGGTTCATGGTCGTCAACGCATCACGCGGCATGGACACGCCGAGCGACATGACGATCAAGCCGGGGCTCATGGGCGAGCTCGCCAGCGCGCTGGCCGCGAAGGACGTGCTCTACGACGTGTCGACCGCGACGCGGCGCCGGTTGTTGATCGACGTGTTCGCGCGGGGGCGGCGCGACCCGAGTGCGGGGCCCAGTGGGATGCTCGTCCACATCGGGACGAACCCGTATGCATTCGCGAAGCAGTGGGCACGGGGCGACGACGAGATCGGGCAGCGAGCGAAGCGGGCGGTGGCGCTGCTGGAGAGGCTCGACGAGGACTGGGCGGCGATCACCGACGCGAACGCGAAGGTGGCGACGACGCTCGGGCCGCTCGAGGCCCGTCAGCCCGGCACGACCGCGAAGCTCCTGCAGCACGCCTGGGTGCTGACGAGGATCTCCGCGTTCGTGCTCGAGGGCTGGGGGAATGTGGATCCCAACGAGCCGGGCGGCCTCGACGACTGGCGGCGCCAGCGGTTCGAGGCGTTGGTTGCGAGCAGCTCGAGCAGCTAACAGCCGACCGCTGCGTCGTCGAGCTCGGCGATCGCCTTGATCTCGTCGTTCATCGCCTTGTTCATCTGGAGGAGGAGGTCACCGATCTCGGCGTCGGTCCACGCCAACGACGCGACCTTGTCGGTGACGTCGAAGAGCGGGATCGAGAGGCGATCGCGGACTTCCTGATAGCCGCGGAGCGCGGCATCCATCGACTCGCAGCCTTCGCCGGCAGCGATGACCGCGCGGGCGAGCAGCTCGGCGTCGCGGAGGGCGTCGGTGAGGCCGTGCGCGGTGATCGGGTCCTTCCAGTTGCCGGCGTCACCGACGAGCGCCCAGCCGGGGCCCCACGGACGGCGCATCAAGCCAGGCCGGCCGAGGAACGTGCGCACGCCGAGCGGCGGGCGCGCCGCAGCGACCTGCGCGGCGAACTCGGGCGACGCTTCGTGGAGGATCTCCTCGAAGACGCGCATGCCGCCGTTGCCGACACGGGCGGCCGAGGATCCGACGAAGACGCACGTCTCGCCGTCGTTGGTCGGGATGAGGCCGGCGCCGGCGTTGCGGCGGAAGATCCAGTCGTAGCCGACGGGCCCGGCGACTTCGAGGTCGCGCCAGTAGCCGTAGATGAGGGCCGTCGCGTGCTCGCCGGCGCGGCTGACGGGGGCGCCCACTCGCTGGGCGAGGGTCGAGCGCATGCCGTCGGCGCCGATGACGAGGCCGGCATCGAAGGTGACGCCCGCGCCCTTCTCGTCGCGGCCGACGACGCCGGTGACGCGGCCCTTGTAGTTGCGGCGCACGCCCGAGACGGTGATCCCGTAGCGGACGTCGGCGCCGGCGCGGGCGGCCGCGTCGACCAGGATCGGGTCGAGCACGGTGCGCCGCGGGGCATAGAGCGCGTCGACGCCGTGCGCTTCCTTGATCGGGATCGTGAGCTCGCCGTCGGCGAAGTGGAACGTCGTACGCCGTGCTGGCGGTGTCCCCTTGTCGATGATGTGCTCGAGCAGCCCCCAGCGCTGCAGCTGCATGACGCCGCCGCGCATGAGGGCGAGGGTCGAGAGCGTGTCGACGCCGTAGCGGCTGCGATCGAGCAGCAGGACGCGTTTGCCGGCGTCGGCGAGCAGCATCGCCGTGGCGGCGCCCGCAACGCGGGCACCGACCACGACGACGTCGAACCTCTCTGACCTGTCGAGAGCCTGCATCAGCCCGCGTCCACGTCGATGCTGACGGGCACGCCATTGGTGATCACGTCGTAGACGGCCGACCGCTGGCGGGACTGCTCGACGACCTTGCGGAGCTTCGCCGGATCGTCGCCACGGAGCTTGAAGCTCACGCGCAGCTGCTCGTAGCCGTTGCGGGCCGGGCGATCGTCGCTCGAGAGACCCAGGATGCCGAGCAGGTCGATGTCGCCCTCGACGGTGGACTCGACCTCGGTGAGGTTCACGCCACGGGCGGCCGCGACGTTCGCGATGCCGGCCGTGAGGCAGGCGGCCAGCGCGTGCAGCAGGAACTCGACCGGGGTGGGGGCGTTGTCCTTGCCGACGAGCACGGCCGGGTGGTCGGCGTTGAACGTGAACGCCTGCTGGTGCTCCATCTCTTGCATCGCACCGAAGAAGCCGTGGATCGTGGATTGGCTGTGCGTGCCGGTGACCCACTTGTTCGTGGCGCGGAACTGGAACTTGGCGATGTCGTTGTTGCCCTTCACTGCGTCGATGGTTGCGAAGAGAGTTGCGGTGTCGACGCCGTTGCGGGTGGGGGAACTGTCGGTGATCGTGGTCACTGCTTTCTCCTTGAGCTGAGGTTTCAAGCACGGTCGCATGACGGGCACTTCGAGACTTGGAGGAGATGTGAAGAGCGCATGGAGGCTTCGGGAGGCCTTTGAGTGATCCGTCTCCAAGACCTGCAGACGGACGAGGTGCGGACGATGGGCTCATGAACGGTGTGCAGATCGAAGTGTCAGGGGTCACGAGAACAGTGCGCGGGGGACAGACCGTGCTCCGCGACGTGTCCTTCGCGATTGAGCCCGGCGAGATGGTTGCGGTCGTTGGCGCGAGCGGCGCCGGGAAGTCAACGCTGCTCGATGTGCTTGCGGGTGTCCGTGTGCCCGAGATCGGTGTCGTGCGTCACAACAACGCGCCGATCGTTCGCGAGCACATCGGATACGTCCCGCAAGACGACGTGGTTCACCGCGATCTCACGGTGATGTCGACGCTGCGCTACGCCGCGCGCCTGCGACTGCCTCGGGGCACGACAAACATGGAGATCGAGCTCGCCGTCAGTGACGCGATTCACAGCCTCGAGCTCGAGCACCGCGCCGATGTGCGAGTGGGATCACTGAGCGGAGGTCAGCGCAAGCGGGCGAGCATCGCCTCCGAGCTGTTGACGCGACCGCGGGCGCTGTTCCTCGACGAGCCGACGTCGGGACTGGACCCGGCGACGGCCGCGGGGCTCATGCGCACGTTGCGGGGCCTGGCCGAGCAGGGCACCACGGTCGTGTTCACCACCCACAACAGCGACGATCTCGCTGCGGTCGACCGGATCGCGTTCTTGGCACCGGGCGGATGCGTGGCGTTCGTCGGGACGCTCGACGACGCGCTGGTGCGCTTCGGCGCGCGCCGGAACGCCGACATCTACGACCGCCTGGCCGCGGATGTCTGCACCCCATGGCGCGAGGAGACCCGCACTGAAGGGGATCAGCTGGTCGCGGCGCCGACGCAGCGGATCAGCGCGTTGCAGGAGTGGGCGGTGCTGAGCCGGCGCAACCTCGATGTGCTGCGCCGCAACCCGTTGACGCTCGCGATCCTCGCGGGGTCACCGGCACTCGTGATCGGGATGTTCGTCGTCCTCTTCAAGCCGGGCGGGTTCGAGCAAAGCCTCGGGCCGACGGCGTACTGGATGGCGTTCGCGGCGTTCTTCTTCGGGCTTACCTACGGCCTGCTGCAGATCTGCACCGAGATGGCCATCGTGCGGCGGGAACGGCTCGTCGGGTTGCGGGTGGGCCCATACCTCGCCGCCAAGGTCGCCGTGCTCACGCCGATCTTGTTCGGCGTGGTCGTGCTGATGCTCGGGACGCTCGGTGCGCTCGACCGGCTACCGGACCTGAGCGCCGACACCTACGTGCGGCTCACCGTGTCGTTGATGGCGCTCGCGCTCGCAGCGCTCGCACTCGGGCTCCTTGCCTCGGCCGCGGTCAGCGACCCGACGCAGGCGACGCTCGCGCTGCCGATGCTCTGCTTCCCCGCGGTGCTGTTCGCGGGAGCGGTGCTCCCGATCAACGACATGGCCCTCGGCGGCCGGGCGATCAGCATCTTCGTGCCGGCGCGGTGGGGCTATGAAGCGGTGCAGCATGACCTCGAGATCGGCGGGTCGAGCGGGCTGCTCGCCCTGACAGCCTTCGTCTTGATCTTCATGGCTGCTGCACACCGTGTGCTCACCCAGAAGACATGACTCAGGATCTAAAGAGGATCTAAGAAGTTGCCACCACATCTCGGGTCTGACGGGCGACGACGCGGTTCTCGTCGGCCTCGACGACGTGCACGGTGAGATCGCCGGGATATCCGAGGTAGCCGAGCCCGACGCAGATCTCGTCACGGAGCACCTGTGAGCGCTCGCCGATGCCGCCGGTGAACACGAGCGTGTCGATGCCGTTCATCGTCGCTGCCATCGCGCCGATCTGCTTCCTCACCGTCATGACCCACAGCTCGACCGCGAGCACGGCTCGCGGATCGGTCGTTCGTTGTGACAGGAGCGTCTTCATGTCCGCGGTCGTGCCGGAGACGCCGAGCAGCCCGCTTTCGTCGTTCACGAGCCGCTCGAGGCCGTCGGCGTCGAGGTCGCGCTCTCGCATGAGGTGGAGAAGCGCGCCGGGGTCGACGTCGCCCGATCGGCTGCTCATCATCAGCCCGCCGATCGGCGTGAGCCCCATCGTCGTGTCGTGCGCCCGACCGTTGAGCACGGCGGCGAGGCTGCAGCCAGATCCGAGATGCGCGATCACCGCGCGCTCGCCGAGCTGATCGCCCAACGCTGAAACCGACCACTCAAATGACAGCCCGTGGAAGCCGTAGCGGCGCACGCCGCCATCTCCAGGCACGGGCAATGTCTGCGCGACGAGCGGCAGGTCGTGGTGGAACGCCGTGTCGAAGCACGCGACCTGGGGCACGCCGGGGAAGGTCTTGGCACAGAGCCTGATCCCCACGAGCGCGGCTGGCTGGTGGCGCGGCGCGTAGACGCCGGCGGCCTCGATGTCGGCCAGCACCTCGTCGTCGATGAGCGCCGGCTTCCAACGCGACGGCCCACCGTGCACGACCCGATGGCCGATCGCATCCGGCGCGCCGACGCCGTCCAGCGCACTCAGCCCCTCGCCGTTCAGCCCTTGTTCACTCTCCAAGACCAGCGTGTCGCCGTCGAACGCGGCGAGCTTCAGTGACGACGATCCCGCATTGATCGTGTAGACGATGATTGCGCGAGCATCGCGGTCATGGAACCCCAGTTCAACTTGATGGATCGCTACTGGCGCGCCGCGAACTACCTCACCGTCGGCCAGATCTACCTGCGAGGCAACCCGCTGCTGCGGGAGCCGCTCGTCGCCGACCACATCAAGCCGCGCCTGCTCGGGCACTGGGGGACGTCGCCCGGGCTGAGCTTTGTGTACGTCCACCTCAATCGGTTGATCAAGCGAGCGCGACGCGAACGTGATCTACATCGCAGGGCCGGGGCACGGAGGGCCGGCGCTCGTCGCGAACGTGTACCTCGAAGGCACCTACACCGAGGTGTATCCCGAGATCACCGAGAACGAGGACGGCATGTTTCGGCTGTTCCGCCAGTTCTCGACGCCCGGTGGCATCCCGAGTCATGTGAGCGCGCCGACGCCGGGGTCGATCCACGAGGGCGGCGAGCTCGGCTACGCGCTGGTGCACGCGTTCGGTGCCGCGTTCGACAATCCCGACCTGATCGTGGCGTGCGTGATCGGCGACGGCGAGGCCGAGACCGGCCCGCTCGAGGGATCGTGGAAGGGCGTGCGCTTCCTGAACCCGGTACATGACGGCGCGGTCCTGCCGATCCTGCACCTCAACGAGTTCAAGATCAGCGGGCCGACCGTGCTCGGCCGCACGGACGACGAGGATGTCGCCGGGCTGCTGCGCGCGCATGGGTACGACCCCGTGATCGTGCGAGGGAGCGATCCCGAGCAGATGCATCCCGAGTTCGCGTCGGTGCTCGACGCCGCGCACACCCGGATCCGCGAGATCCAAGACGACGCCCGCAGCAACGGCTTCAGCACTCGCCCGCGCTGGCCCGCGATCGTGCTGCGCACGCCCAAGGGTTGGACCGGTCCGGATGTCGTCGACGGCGTGCAGGTGCTCGGGCACGTTCCGCGCGCACCAGGTGCCCCTCTCGGGGATGCGGGAGAACGCCGCGCACCTCGAGATGCTCGAGGAGTGGATGCGCAGCTACGGGCCCGAGGACCTGTTCGACGAGAAGGGCGCGCTCGTCTCCGAGCTCAGGAGCTCGCGCCCGAGGGCGATCGGCGGATGGGTGCGAACCCGCACGCGAACGGCGGCAAGCGTGCTCGTGCCGCTCGACATCCCCGACTACGCGGACGTACGCGGTCGATGTGCCGTCGCCCGCGACGGTGCGGCAGGAGTCGACGCGTCGGCTCGGCGAGATGCTGCGCGACATCTACGTCCGGAACCCAGACGACCTTCCGGCTGTTCTGTCCCGACGAGACGCTGTCGAACCGGCTCGGCGCGGTGTTCGAGGTCGAGAACCGCTGCACGATGGATCCGATCGGCCCGTACGACGACCACATCTCCCACGACGGCCGCGTGATGGAGGTGCTCAGCGAGCACAACTGCGAGGGTTGGCTCGAGGGCTACCTGCTCAGCGGTCGCCACGGGTTGTTCGCGACGTACGAGGCGTTCGCGATGGTGCCGGTGTCGATGGCGGTGCAGCACGCGAAGTGGCTCGGCGAGTGCCGCCACCACGACTGGCGCGCGTCGGTCGCCTCGCTCAACGTCCTGCTCACCTCGACGTGCTGGCGGAACGACCACAACGGCTTCAGCCACCAAGGCCCGGGCTTCATCGACTCGATGCTGTCGATGCGCGGCGTCGTCACCCGCGTCTATCTGCCACCCGACGCGAACTGCCTGCTGTCGGTCGCGGACCATTGCTTCCGCAGCCGCGATTACGTGAACTGCATCGTGATCGACAAGCAGCCGCAGCTGCAGTGGCTCGACCTCGACGCGGCGCGCGAGCACTGCGCGCAGGGCGCGTCGCGGTGGGAGTGGGCGAGCACCGACGATCCGGAGGGCGAAACCGATCCGGACATCGTTCTTGCCTGTGCGGGCGACGTGCCCACGCTGGAGACCGTCGCGGCCGCCTCGCTGATCCGCAAGTTCGTGCCGGACTTGACGGTGCGGGTGGTGAACGTGGTCGACCTGACCGTGCTGTTCCCGCGGAAGGTGCACCCCCACGGCATGTCGAACGAGGAGTTCGTCCGGCTGTTCACCGCTGATGCCGACGTCACTGTTCGCGTTCCACGGCTACGCCCGCGCCCTCCACCAGATCCTGCACGGGCGGCCGTCGCCTGCCCGCTTCCATGTCCACGGCTTCTGGGAGCAGGGCACGACGACGACACCGTTCGACATGGTCGTCTTGAACGACCTCAGCCGCTACCACCTCGCGGCATTCGCCGTGCACCGCACCCGTGCGTTCGCGCCGGGCATCGCGGATCTGCTCGACCACTGCAACGAGATGCTCGCTCGCCACCACACGTATGTCCGAGAAAACCTCGACGACATGCCCGAGGTGCGCGACTGGGTCTGGACGGCGTAGCTACACCGCGGACTCGTCGGGGTTCTCGAGCCCGAACAGCTTGCGCAGCCTCGGTGACTTGCGGGGGAGGATCCGCAACAACGGCAGCGAGAACACAAACTGCGAGATGCTGCCGAAGCGCTCGTAGATCACCGCGTCGACACTGAGCGAGAGCATCATCACGCGCCCCAAGATGAAGAACCAGCCGAGCGTGACGAGGGTGATGCCGATTGCCCCGTAGAGCTCCGAGGCGTGTGAGAACTTCCCGGGCAGGTACAGCTGGCTGACCGCCTGCATGCCGGCGAGCGTCGCCGCGATGACGACCGCGCCCGGTACCAGCGCGCTCGGATCCGTGTTCTCGCGGCGCGGCAGCAACATGCTGAGGATGAGCCAGGCGACCGCGTAGAACGCGATCGCCACTACGAAGGAGAAGCTCGCGACGGCGATGCCCCTGTCGCGCAGACGGCTCACGAGGATCGCAACGAGCCCGATGCCGGCGATCAACCCCACGATGGCGCCCATGACCTTCGGCGCGGCCTTCGTCCGCACCGGAAGCTGCCAGGCGAGACAGCTCGCCGCGACGAGCGCCTTCGTGAGTGACCGACCCGCCCACGCCATGCCGAACAGCCCGAGGAGCGTCGCGACCCACCGCGTCGATCCCGGTTGGGACAGCGCGGTGTTGATCTGCTCGGCCAAGCTCCCCGTGATTCCGGCGCTGTTGATGTCCTCCTCGTCGATCCATCTCGTCAAGAACCCCAGCAGCCCGGTGAAGAACAGCAGCATCGGCACGAAGAAGAGGAAGAGCCGGAACGCCACCGCGCTGCCGACGAGCGTGCCCGCCGCGTCACGGTCTCGGTAGAAGATGCGAACCGCGACGTCGATGAGCGGACGGTCCTTGTACTTCTCGTAGGTCTGCTCGGCTTGCACCCTGCCCTTGGTGTAACGGCGCGTCCCCCACTCACGGGCGAGCGCGAATCTCGACAGCACCTCGTCGGGCGACTCCTCCGGCGGCTCGGGCCCGGGATCCGATCCTGCCTCGGCCTGCACGACGCCATCGTGGCACCTGTGGTGAACTGACGTCGGTGGCGCACGACTGGCGGGAAGCCGGCGGACGCGTGGGGGCACGCCGCGAACGACTGGGCGTGCTTGTGGGAGCACTACTCCACGCCTGCGGTCATGGCGATCTTCCAACGTCTCGGGGTGGGCCCCGGTGTGAGGCTCCTCGACATCGCCTGCGGGTCAGGCGGCGTGATGGGCCTCGCCGAGGCTGCCGGCGCGGAAGTCGCGGGGATCGACGCCGCCGAGGAGCTGATCGACGTCGCGAGGCTGCGGAGTCCCGAGTGCGGACATCCGAGTCGGGTCGATGTTCGAGCTCCCGTGGCCCGACGAGACGTTCGACGCCGTCATCTCGATCAACGGCATCTGGGGCGGCAACGACGATGCGCTCGGCGAAGCCCACCGAGTGCTGAGACCGGGAGGTGGGATCGGCATCAGCTTCTGGGGGACGGGCCCGCCGCTCGACTTTCGGCCCGTGTTCAAAGTGTTCGTCGCGCACTCTCCCGAAGAGCACGTGGGCGGCATGAAGGACATCAACAACATCGCGTTCGAGGGCGTTGCCGAGAAGATGCTCTCCAAGGCCGGCTTCGTCGAGCTCGAGCGTCAGAGCCGCGTGTCGGTCATCGAATGGCCGGACCCCGACACTGCCTGGCGGGCGGTCAGCAGCCTCGGGCCTGTGGTGCCCGCGCTCGCTCGCACGGATCACGATGTGCTCAAGGCGGAGGTGCTTGCGGCGCTGGAGAGCTGCCGGGATCGCCGCGGCATCTACCGCTACCGCAACGACCACCAGCTCGTCACCGGATACAAGCGCTGAGCTTGCGGACCGCGATCAGCGGGCCCGCACTCGGTTGCTCTTCGGGTTGTGCTCCAGCTCGACCAGACCGAGATGCTCGAGCAAGGGCGGGACGTACATCGCGAAACGACCGCGGTAGCCCTTGCGCAACCCGTACCAGCCCTTCACCGGATTGGTCTCGTCGCGAGCCCAGGCTTCGAGCGTGCCCTCCTTCGCGGGCTTGTTCTCGTCCGCGCTGCCGAGCTCCATCCAGTCGCCGTGCTTCTTCAGCATCTTCGGGACATCCTCCATGCAGCGCGGCGAGGTAGCGCAGCTTGGTGGTGCCGACCTGGCACACGAGCTCGGGCGGATCAGCGCTGTCGTCGCGGTGCATCTGGTACTCGGACGTGCCGGGGGGTGTCAGCAGCACCCACGGATCGTCGGCAGTGCCGCTGCCCGTCACCTTCTTCGCCATCGCGCTCAATCCTCGTACGCGTCGTGACGGCGGAGCCAGGCCGCGGGGAACGGCAGGTCTTTCTCGTCTCGGCCTTTCGGGGTGAGGTCGAGCAGCTGATACACGCTCATGAGCGGATCGAGGCCCCGCTCGTAGCTCGAGTAGGTGTGGAACACGCGGCCGTCATCGGTCTTCGCGAACGCGCTGATGCCGGGCAGCTCCTCCTCCGGATGCGGATGGCGCGTGAAGTTGTACTCGGCCCCGTTCGCCTGTTCCTCCGGAGTGAACGACACGTGGAAGTCGTGGTTGAAGTCGCTCCGCGACGACGAGAAGAAGGGTGTCGTCCAGCCCATGCGCTCGCGGTAGGCCGCCAGCTCTCCGTACGGCGCATGGCCGACGCAGACCAGCCTCACGTCGCGGTGTGCGAGGTGGACGCCGGTGCCGTCGATGCAATCGGCGATGAACGAGCAGCTCGGGCACCCCTCGCCCCATCCGGGTCCGAACATGAAGTGGTACACGAGCAGCTGGCTCTGGTCGCCGAAGAGCTCGGCCAGCGTGGCCTCACCGTCGGCGCCGTCGAACACGTATTCCGTCTCGATCGGCACCCACGGAAGCGCCCGCCTCCGCTCCGCCAGCGCGTCGCGCTGGCGATTCAGCGCCTTCTCTTCCTTCAACAGGTCGACTCTCTCCCGCAGCCACTCGTCGCGAGTGCCCACCTTCATCACCGTCACGGCGTCTCCGATCTGTGTAAGGTATTGCTTACACTTGCCTACTTGGGCGACCTTATGCAAGAAGCAGTGCAAGAAGCAGTGCACGAGGGGAGATCGGTGGACGACGCGTTGAGGGCGGTCGCCGATCCGACGCGGCGCGCCATCTTGCGGCTGGTCCGAGACGGCGAGCGGCCCGCGGGCGAGATCGCCCAGCACTTCCCGTCGATGTCGCGGCCCGCGGTATCCCAGCATCTGCGTGTGCTCGCCGATGCGGGCCTGGTCGACGTCCGGCCCGAAGGAAACAAGCGCCTCTATCGATACCGGCCCGAGGGCCTCAGCGACGCGGCGACGTTCCTCGAGGAGATGTGGGCTGACAACCTCGCTCGCCTCAAGCTCGCGGCCGAGCGCGAGGAGTGGCCAGAACGAGCACGCGCGGCGAAGGGAAGGCGATCGTGAACGACGCCAACACCGGTGTGGTCGAGCAAACACTGCGCATCAGTGCGCGTCCCGAGACCGTGTGGCGCTACTGGACCGATCCGGACCGGATGTGCGAGTGGTGGGGTGCCACCGCCGACCTCGATCCGCGTCCGGGTGGCATCTGCCGCGTGGAGGCAAAGCACGGCGGGATCATGAAGGGCGAGTTCGTCGAGCTGGTGCCGTACGAGCGTCTCGTCTTCACGTTCGGATGGGAGCCGACCGAAGGCGCTCCGGAGGTGCCGCCAGGCTCGAGCCGCGTCGAGGTGAGCTTCATCGCGGATGCCGGCGACACGATCATGACGTTGCGGCACACCGGCATCCCTGCCTTCGAGGCCCGCCGGCACGCGGAGGGCTGGGGGCACTTCCTGCCGTTGCTCGTCGAGGCCGCCGAGCGCTCGTGACGGTCGACCTGAGCGATGGTCATCCTCGGGGGCGAGATCGCCGTCCGCGCTTGAGCTCGGTGCCGAGCGCGTCGAGTCGCTGCTCCCAGAAGTCGCGGAACGGCGCGAGCCACGCGTCGACGGTGTGCAGCGGTTCGCCCCGCAGCGTGTAGAAGCGATGCGCGCCGTCGGCTCGCACCGTGGCGAACCCGGAGTCGCGGAGCACCCTGAGGTGTTGCGACACGGCGGGTTGCGAGATCCCGAACTCGTCGCGGACGATCTCGGTGATCGCGCCCGAGGTCCACTCGTCCTCGACGAGCAGCTCGAGGATGCGGCGCCGCACCGGGTCGCCGAGCACGTCGAAGGCGTGCACTTCAGCCTTCCGTGTACGCGGCCGTCGTGCGCGCGGCCGCGGCCTCCGCCTCCTCCGGTGCGGTGCCAGCGGCGATCGAGGCTCGGCACCAGTCGTCGCTGCTCGCGGCATGAACGCGAGCGCCTCCGAGTTCGCTAGGTCGGGGACGACCTGCTCGCCGGTCTCGAGGTGTTCGGCGAGAGCTAGGAGCGACAGATCCCAACCGATGCCGACGGCGCCGGGGCCGAACTCCTTCCAGCGGTCGTCTACGTGAGCGATGTGCTCGAGGCGCAGCATCGTGCCGTCGCCGGGCGAGGTGAGGTGCACCTCCACCCACGTGACCTCGCCGCCGAACTCCCACGTGACTGCGAGATGTCCTGGCGGGTCGCACGCCGTGATCGTGCCTCCCGCATTCCCCTCGAGCTGGTAGCGACCACCGAGCTTCAGGTCGCCCGAGACCGGGAGGAACCAGCGCGGCATTCGCTCGGCGTTCGTGAGCGCATCCCACACGTCTTCGATCGTTGCCTCGTAGGTGCGCTCGACCACGACCATGCGGGCGGGCTTGCCGTCGTGGGTGGTCGAGACCACTTCCCGGCGCACAGCGCCGACTGCTGCGCTGAAGTCCATGGGGAAATCATATAAGTGATTGCTTATGTGATCAAGCCGTCGCGGCCGCGTACCTCGGAAGCAGGAAGTCCCAGCCGCCGGGGCCGTCGACCGTGTCGTGGATCGACTGCGCGCCGGCGCCATGGCGCTCGATGTTGCGGTGCTCGAGCTCGACGCGTGTGCGACTCGGTCCTTCGGCGACGAACCGGATCTCGACCTCGCTGGCGCGGGCGGGATCGGGGTCGAACTGCCAGCTCTCGGTGATGTGCCACGCGAGCACGACCCGGTTCGGGCGGTTCGAACGCAGTCACGCGTCCCGTGTCGCACTCGGAGCCGTCGACGCCGATCTCGTACCAGCGGCCTCCCGCCTTCGGCTCGATGATGAAGTCCTTCGGGTCGGACGCGCCGATGTGGTACTCGGCCGGCCACCACGTGCCGATCTGCGCGGTGAACACCTCGAACGCACGCTGTTGGGAGACATCCACGGTGACCGTCTTCTGGACCGGCTGGGAATCCGTAAGCATCCACGAACCGTAAGTCAATCCTTACCATACGTCAACCCCGGGATGAAATCTCCGGCAACGGGGGAGACTCGCGACATGAGTGACGCAACTCTCACCAAGGCCGACGTCGAGGCCGCCGGCGTGCCTGACTGGCGGTTCCTCCTCAACGCACTGCACACCCGGTTCCGCACCGGCAACTTCGTCACGGGTCTCAAGCTCGTGAACGCGATCGGAGAGGCCGCTGAAGCGGCGAACCATCATCCCGATCTCGATCTCCGCTATCCGCACCTCAACATCAAGCTCGTCAGCCACGATGCTGGCGGCGTCACCGAGCGCGACATCGTCCTCGCGCGCAGGATCTCCGAGCTCGCCGCCGAGCTCAACGTGAGCGCCGCTCCCTCTGACGTCTCGGTCATCGAGCTCGCGCTCGACACCCCCGACTTCTCGCGGATCAAGCCGTTCTGGTTGGCCGTGATGGGCTACAAGGCGAACCCCCAGTCCGATGACGAGGTGCGCAACGACGACGGCGCGCTCCCGACGATCTGGTTCCAGCAGAGCGGGTCAGAAGAGCCACGGCAGCGCTTCCACATCGACATGCGCGTGCCGCAAGAGGTGCAACGTCAGCGCATCGACGCCGCCGTCGCTGCGGGTGGGAAGGTCGTCGACGAAGCGTCGACGTTCGTCGTGCTCGCCGACCCCGACGGCAACCGCGTCTGCGTCTGCATCTGATGACGCGCCAGCCGACGACCGCGCTCGACCCACGGTTCAGCGACCCGGGGGCCGGCGCCACGTCGTGGGACGAAGCAGTGCGAGCGCTCGACGCCGGTCAGCTGTTCTGGATCACCACGGTCCGGGCCGATGGCCGTCCGCACGTGACCCCGCTCGTTGCGGTGTGGCTGGACGATGCCATCCACTTCTGCACCGGCGCAGAAGAGCAGAAGGCGGTCAACGTCCGCACCAACCCGCACGTCGTCCTCACGACCGGGTGTAACGAGTGGGAGCGCGGCCTCGACGTGGTGGTCGAGGGCGACGCGGTGCAGGTGACCGACGACGCGAAGTTGCGGCGACTCGCCGACGCCTGGCGACGCAAATGGGATGGCAGCTGGCAGTTCGAGGTCCGCGACGGAGCGTTCCACCACGAAGGCGGCTCGGCCCTCGTCTTCGCAGTCGCCCCGACCAAGGTCCTCGCGTTCGGTAAGCGCCCGTTCACCCAAACGCGCCACCGCGCCTGATCACGGCCTCCGCTGCGACATGCGTCTGGGCATCGCGGATCACTTCGGCTGGGCCGTTGCCGTGACGGCGAACGCTGACCACGAGGTCGTGGATCGGCGGCGGATCGAGCTGGTCGAATCGGGCATCACCCCCGCGCCGATGCACTACGACAGCCACCGTCTCGATGTCGCGGGCACCGCGAAGCTCGTCGCGAAGGTGCGAGCATCCGTTGTCCGAGCCTGCCTCAGCTGCGTTCGACGAGATCGCGTCGGCGCTTCCCACGCCGATCGCGTCGATCTCCTTGCGGACATGGCCGCCGGACTTCCCCGAGGACATCGCCGTCCAGCGCCGCTCGCCGTATGAGGCGCGCGCCGACGCCGTCATGTATCGAAAGGTGCTCTCCGAGCTCGCACTCGCGCGCGGGTGGAGCGTGCACCTCTATGACGCGCAGCAAGTGGAGGGTCAAGCGGCGGCGATGCTCGGCGAGCGGGCCGACGAAGTGCTGCGAGGTCCTCGGACACGCCTTGGGCCGCCCTGGGCGAAGGACCATCGAGTGACGCTCGCGGCGACGATCGTCGGCGGCTGAGAGGAGACGCTCAGCGCGCAGCCAGCCGAACGATGGCGGCGAGCTGGTCATCGTTCAGCGGCACAACGGACAATCTGGGCTGGCGCACCAGGGGGCTGGTCGTGAAGACGGCCTCCTGCTTCAGCTCCGCGAGCGTGACGCCGCGGGCCAGCGCGCGAACGGGTGCGATGTCGACCCAGACCCGCTTGCCGGCCGGATCGGTCGGATCCGGGTACGCCGGCCTGACCACTTCGGCAAGTCCGACCGCCGCCTTGTCGGTCTGCGAGTGGTACACGACCACCGTGTCGCCTTCGGCCATCGCGCGCAGGTTGAGCTGCGCCTGCGGGTTGGTGATCCCGTCCCAATGCGTCCGGCCCTCACGCACGAGGTCGGCCCAGCTGTACTCGCCGGGCTCGGTCTTCACCAGCCAACTCGCCATGTGCCGTCAGCGGAGCGCAGACGCGTACAGGGTTTCGAGCGCCTGCCAGTGTCGCTCGGCCGCGTCGTCGTCGAAGGTCGGGTTGTCGGGGACGGCGAAGCCGTGGGCCGCGGGGTAGGTGACCAGCGTGTGGTCGACGCCCGCGGCGGTGAGTGCCGCCGACATCCGCGCGAACTGCTCATCGTCGAACGACGCGTCATCCTTCGCGCCCGCGATGTAGATCGTCGCAGTCATCGCTTCAGCGAGCAGGTGCGGGCTATCGGGCGCGGTGCTCGCGATCTGGCCGCCGTGGAACGAGGCCGCCGCTCCCACACGGTCGGGGAAGCGACCGGCAGCATTGAGTGCGAGCCCGCCTCCGAGGCAGTACCCAGTCGTGCCCACCTTCGTGTCCGCGACCTCGGGCTGCTCCGCGAGGAACTGGAGCATCGCGCCGGTGTCGCGCGTCGCGACCTCTTTCGTGACGCTGCCGGCGAGGGTCATGAGCCGCGCGCGCTCGTCGGGCACAGTGAACACCGTGGCGAGGTCGAACGGTTCATACCCACCCGACCGGTAGTAGATGTTCGGGAGCAGCACCGCGTAGCCGAGGTCGGCGAGACGCTGTGCCATGTCGTGGAAGGTGTTCCGCACGCCGCCGGCGTCGGGGAACATGATCACCGCGGGCCACGGTCCCGGCCCGACGGGCGTGTGCAGCGCTGCGTCGCAAGTGCCGTCCGGCGTCGAGATCAGTACATCCCTTCGGGGCACGGATGCTCTCCTCTGCTCTGGTTGCGCCCCCGGGGTGAATCGAACACCCGACACACGGTTTAGGAAACCGTTGCTCTCTCCACTGAGCTACGGGGGCTGATAGCGCCGGACACCATACTTCATGCCTTGACAGGAATATAACTAACAAGGCATACTTGATCTCGTGTTCGGCGTGCTGGCAGAGCCACATCGGCGCCAGATCCTCGACCTTCTCCGCGACGATGAGCGCTCGGTCGGCGATCTCGTCGCCGAGCTCGACATCAGCCAGCCGAACGTGTCGAAGCACTTGCGTGTGTTGCGCGACGCGGGGCTGGTCGCCGTGCGCGTCGACGCGCAGCGGCGCGTGTATCGCCTGCGGCCCGAGCCATTGCGCGAGATCGACGAGTGGCTGCGGCCGTACCGCGTCGCGTGGAGCAAGCGCCTCGACGCCCTCGAACAGCACCTCGATGAGATGGATTGACGAGATGGATTGACGAAGCGGAGGACTGACGATGAGCGATCTCGGAGTGTTGAAGGCTGACGGCGACGACTGGAACCTGACGTTCACGCGTCGCTACCGCCACGGACCGGAGAAGGTGTGGCGCGCAGTGACCGAGCAACAGCATCTGAAGGCGTGGTTCCCCGACAAGATCATCGGAGAGTGGAAGCCGGGCACGAAGCTGCGCTTCGAACAGGAGAGCGGCGATGGCTTCGACGGCGAGGTCGTCGCGTTCGATCCGCCGTCAGTCGTCGAGTTCATGTGGGGCACCGATCGCATCCGCATCGAAGTGCGTGCCGACGGCGATGGCACCGTGCTCACGCTGAGCGACACGTTCGCGGAGCTCGGGAAGGCAGCGCGCGACGGCGCCGGCTGGCACGAGTGCTTGCAGCGCCTCGAGGCCGAGCTCGACGGGACGCCGCAGCGCAAGTGGGGTGAGGGTTGGGTCGAGCTCTTCGAGCGCTACAAGAAGGAGCTCGGCCCGGAGGCGTCGACGATCGGCCCGCCTCCGGATTGGTCACCCGAGGGTTAGCGAGTTGGACTACAGCCCGTAGTCGCTCCGTGCTTCCTCTCCGTGCACCATCACGGCCCAGATGATGAACAGGTTGAGCACGATGATGAGGAGTGCCCATCCGCTGCTGTCACCGCCGAGGAATGCCACGTTCCCGGTGGCGCTCAACGCCGCGGCGAGCACCGCGACGACGTGCCCGTACATGTGGCCCTTCGCGAGCGACAGGCCCGCGATGATGACGAAGACCCCGAGGAACATGTGGATCCAGCCCCACGCGGTGTAGCCGAGGTTCACGGCGACCTGCGTGTCGGGCCCGAAGTACTCCTCGCCGCGCGTGATCGCCACCAACCCATGGATGATCTGGAACACACCTCCGAGTATCAGCAGGAAGGCGGCGAACCAGATCCAGCCGACCCATCCGGTGAACATGGGCTTGTTCGAGGGAGCGCTCATGCCATGACGTTAGGGGCGGCGACCTGACGAGAGCGCCATCCCCCGTCATGAGGTAGTGAAGGGGTGATGCGAGTCGACGCCCACCACCATCTCTGGGATCTCGACGTGCGGCCCCTGCCGTGGATCGACCCTGGTGACATGGCCGTGATCGACCGCAGCTTCGGGGTCGACGACCTACGGGCGGTGACGGCCGCGAACGATGTGGACCACACGGTCGTGGTCGAGGCCGCGTCTCTGGTCGCTGAGACCGAGGAGCTGCTCGCGCTCGCCGCGGCCGATCCGTTGATCAGTGGGGTGGTCGGCTTCGTCGACCTGACCGCTCGCGATGCCGACGAGCAGATCGACCGGTTGCGCTCGTTGCCCGGCGGTGACCGTCTCGTCGGGATCCGTAGTCCGGTGCAGGACGAGCCCGATCCGAGGTGGCTCGAACGTCCTGAGGTCGTCGAGGGTCTGCGCGCGGTCGCAGCCCGCGAGCTCGTCTTCGACCTCTTGATCCGTCCGTCGCAGATCGAAGCCGCAATCGGCGCGGTCACACAGGTGCCCGAGGGGCGATTCGTCGTCGACCACCTCGCGAAGCCGGGCATCGTCGATCGCGACTGGGAGCCGTGGGCATCGGCGATGACCGAGCTCGCGTCGTTCGAGCACGTCTCGTGCAAGCTCTCGGGGATGGTCACCGAGGCCGACTGGGAGGCCTGGTCGGTCGCCGATCTGCAGCCCTACGCCACGCACGTGCTCGAGGTCTTCCGCACCGACCGCGTGCTCTTCGGCACCGACTGGCCCGTGTGCACGCTGGCCGCCTCCTATGACACGGTGGTCGATGTGGGGGAGCAGCTCACCGCGGATCTGACCGACACCGAACGCGACGCGGTGTTCAGCCGCAACGCGACGCGCATCTACCGGCTCGCCCATCGGAACGCATGAAGGTCCACCTCGCGTACGGTGAGACCGGCATGGACATCGACGTGCCGGCCGATCGCACGACCGTCGTCACACCGCGCCAGCTGCACCGTGTGCCCGACGAGCGCGCGGCGTTGCTCGGTGCGCTCCGACGCCCCACGGTCGGTGTGCCACTGCGCGAACGTGTCCGCGCCGGGCAGACAGTCGCGATCGGCGATCCGCGATGGCACGAGGCCTCAGCCCCGCGACGTGATGGTCCCTGCGGTGCTCGACGAGCTCGAAGGCCTCGTCGCGGCCGACGACATCGTGGTGCTGGTCGCGACCGGCACGCATCGCGGCAACACACCGGAAGAGCTGACCGCCATGCTCGGCGGGGAGGTGCTCGACCGCGTCAGGGTCGTCAACCACGACGCGCGCGACGAGACCACGTTGAAGTGGTGCGGGCAGGTGCTCGACGTCCCTGTGTGGCTGAACCGCGAATGGGTCGATGCGGACATCCGCATCACGACGGGCTTCGTCGAGCCGCACTTCTTCGCCGGCTTCAGCGGCGGACCCAAGCTCAACGCGCCCGGGCTCGCCGGCCTCGAGACGACCCTCGTGCTCCACAACGCCTGGCGGATCGGCGACGCGAATGCGACCTGGGGCATCACCGAGGGCAATCCCGTGCACGACGCCGTACGCGCGATCGCCGAGGCGACCGGAGTCGACTTCATGGTCGACGTCCTCCTCGACCGCGACCAGCGCATCGTCGAGGTGTTCTCCGGCGATCTGCTGCCGGCTCACGCTGCGGCGTGCCGATCCGCGAAGCAGCTCGCGATGGCTCCGCTCGACCGCGAGTTCGATCTCGTCGTCACGACGAACTCCGGCTTCCCGCTCGACCAGAACCTGTACCAGGCGGTCAAGGGGATGTCCGCCGGCGCGGCGGTGGTAAAGCCCGGGGGCACGTTGATCTGCGCAGCGGAGTGCCGGGACGGCTTCCCCGATCACGGGTCGTACCGCGAGGTGCTCGCCTCCCAGCCATCGCCGAGTGCCCTCCTGCGCGAGATCGAGGCCCGCCAGACGACCATCCCCGACCAGTGGCAGGTCCAGGTGCAGGCGCGCGTGCAGGAGCGGGCGCGGGTCGTGATGCGCACCGCGACGCTGAGTGAGGCCGACCTCGCCAGCGCGCACCTCGGGTACACGGAGGACGTCAGCGCGGCGATCGAGGAAGAGCTCGCCCGGCTCGGGCGGGATGCGATGCTCTGCGTCCTGCCGGAAGGCCCTCAGACCATTCCCTACCTGGAGGTCGTGTGAAGGACATTCGGATGATCGTCACCGGTGGCGGCTCGGGCATCGGGTACGCCGTCGCCGCCGAGGGGCTCGCGCGCGGCGCGAGCGTCGGTGTGCTCGATGTGGATCCGGCTGGCGCACCCGAAGGCGCCGTGCAGTACAAGGCTGACGTCACCGACGACGACTCGGTCTTCCGTGCCGTGAACGACGCCGCGGATGCGATGGGCGGCCTCGACGTCGTCATCAACAACGCCGGCATCGGGGCGCAGGGCACGATCGAGACGAACTCGATCGACGAATGGCAACGCGTCTTCGACGTGAACGTGTACGGCATCGTCCGGGTCTCGCGGGCCGTGCTGCCGTTCCTCCGCAGCTCGAAGCACGCGGCGATCGTCAACACGTGCTCGATCTGTGCCACCGCCGGCCTGCCCGAGCGTGCGCTGTACAGCGCGACGAAGGGCGCCGTCATGTCGCTCACGTTCGCGATGGCCGCCGACCACTTGCGCGAAGGCATTCGGGTCAACTGCGTGAACCCGGGCACCGCGGACACGCCGTGGATCGGGCGGTTGCTGGACAAGGCCCCCGATCCGGTCGCCGAGCGCGCTGCGCTCGAGGCGCGGCAGCCATCAGGGCGGTTGGTGTCCGCCGCCGAGGTTGCCGACGCGATCCTCTACCTCGCCTCTCCCACAGCAAGCGCGACGACGGGCATGGCGCTCGCTGTCGATGGAGGCATGCAGGGCGTGCGGCTGCGCCCGCGCACATAGGCCACGAGATGGACCAACGACGACACGAAGGAGCGCGCGCAATCGTCACCGGCGCGGCGTCGGGCATCGGCTACGCCACCGCGCTCCGCCTCGTGCGCGAGGGCGCGAGCGTGACCGTGTGCGACGTCAACGAAGCCGGGCTCGCCGCGCTCGAAGCCGACGCGGGCTCCGACCGCCTGACGACACTCGGCGCCGACATCACGCGCCAAGGCGATATCGATGCCGTCGTCGCACAAGCTGGCTCCGTCGACGTGCTCGCCAACGTCGCGGGGATCATGGACGGCTTCGTCCCCCTCCACGACGTGAAGGACGACGAGTGGGAGAAGGTCTTCGCGGTGAACGTGACCGGCGCGATGCGCCTCTCTCGTGCGGTGCTTCCCGGCATGCTCGCGGCGAAGCAAGGTGCGATCGTCAACGTGGCGTCGCGCGCCGCGCTACTGGGCGGCGGAGCGGGCGTCTCGTATGTGTCGTCGAAGCACGCGCTGCTCGGCCTCACCCGGAGCGTCGCGTCCTTCTACGGACCGGATGGGATCCGCTGCAACGCGGTATGCCCCGGCGCGGTCGAGACCGGCATCGGCTCGACCGTGGTCCCGCGCGACCCCGACCACATCGCGCGTTGGACGCCGCTGCTCGGCGTCGCCACCCGCATGGCCAAGCCCGACGAGATCGCCGCGGTGGTCTCGTGGTTGGCGTCGAGCGAGGCGAGCAACGTCAACGGCGCGGCCGTCACGGCCGACGGCGGATGGACCGCGCTGTGACCGCGCTCGAGGGTGTGCGCGTTGTCGAAGCCGGCCTACTCGTCCAAGGCCCCCAGGCCGCGGCACTCCTCGGCCAGCTCGGCGCGGACGTGATCAAGGTCGAGCTGCCGAACATCGGCGACCAGTCGCGGTGGATCCCCGTCGGTCCGACCGACTTCCGGAGCGCGTACTTCACCGCCTGCAACCGGGGGAAGCGCAGCGTCACGCTCGACCTCCGCCACGAGCGCGGGCGTGAGGCTTTCCTGCGCCTGATCGACAGCGCGGATGTCCTCATCACGAACTTCCAGCCCGGGACGATGGACGCGTGGGGTGTCGGCTATGACGCGCTACACGAGCGCAACCCTCGCCTCGTCTACGCGGCCGGCTCCGCCTTCGGCGCGCTCGGCCCCGATTCCTCGCGCACGGGTGCGGACCTGTCGGCGCAGGCGAGCGGCGGCCTCATCAACGGCACCGGGGTCGAGGGCGGCGATCCGACGCCGGTTCCCGCGACCATCGCCGATCACATCTCGAGCCAGAACCTCGTGTCCGGCGTGCTCGCCGCGCTGCTGGTGCGTGAGCGAACGGGCCGCGGTCAGCGCGTCGACGTCTCGCTGCTCGGCAGCCAGATCTGGGCGCAAGCGAGCGAGTACACCTACTACTTGCTCACCGGATCGACGCCTGGCCGGGCCAACCTCGGTCATCCGATGATCCCCGGCATCTACGGGATCTTCCCGACGTCGGACGGCTGGATCGCGGTCGTCGGGGTCGTCGGTGCGCAGCGGGCGTCGTTCTTCGAGCTCCTCGGCCGCCCCGAGGTCACGGCGGACCCGCGCTTCGCGTCCCCGTTGCTCTACGAGCCGCAGAAATCCGAGCTCTTCGCGATCCTGTCCGACGCGTTCTCCGAGCGAACCACCGCGGAGTGGTGCGACGCGCTCGCCGCCGCCGACATCCGGTACGCGCCCGTCCGTGACTACTCGGAGGTCGCCGCCGATCCGCAGGTCTGGGCGAACGGCTATCTGCGCGTGATCGAGGACGAAGCCGGTGCCGAGGCGAAGGTGGTCGGCAGCCCGATCGCGCTCAGCGACAACCCGCTCAGCGTCGGTGGCGGTGTACCCACGCTCGGCCAGCACACCGAGGAAGTCCTGCTCGAGCTCGGCTTCTCCGCGGACGAGATCGGCGCGCTCAGAGACGCAGGGGGGATCTGAGTCGCGTCAGTCCGACGGGCACGGCTGGGCGAACACGGCTTGGGTCACGACGACGAGCCCCGTGGGGACATCTTCGAGGCGAGTCCAGCCCGAGTCGTCGGCCGTCGCGCAGCCCTGGCCGTTCACGTTCCAGTGCGACGAAGGTCGCACCCGCACGACCACGTCGCCGGGTCGGTAGACGATGAGGCGGAAGCCGTCAGCGTCCATCCCGAGCACCGTGGCCGACCCGCCGATCATCCCCGGGTAGCCGTCGAACCGCCACAGCTGCCAGTCCGGGTTGCTCCAGACCTTGTGGAGGTAGGGCAGACCGGAGAGGAGCAGGTCGCGCTCCGCGATCGCCGACGAGTCGAGGCTGGCATTCGGCAGGGCGACGTACTCCACCGCGTTGTCGACCAGCCAGCCGTAGTACGTGAACGCGTTGAGCGCGTACGGATCCTTGTCGTAGAAGATCGGGTTGCGCTCGATGTCGAGCTGGCGCTCCCACCCGCGAGCCAGCGCGACCTCCGGAGCGACGTACGCCGTCTCCCAGTGGCGATAGGTGAACGGGATCTCGACGCGGCCGGGCAGGCCAGGCGCGTTCTTGATGTAGTCGACGAGGGGTTGGTAATAGGCCCGCTCGGTCGAGGCGTCGGCGCCGGACCAGGCGACTGCGCTCATCGCAGGCACCCATTGCCAGAGCACCATCGGGAGCACCAGCGCGACGATCACCCTCCGCCGCTGGGCCCACAGCGCGCACGCGATGAGCGGGCCGCCGACATATTGGCCGAGCCGGCTCACGTTGCCGCCGAGCGCGGTGGGGACGAGAAAGGCGGTCACGACGACCGCGGCGTAGACGACCGCGCCCCACCGCCACGGCTTGTAGGGCCCGCGCATCGCGAAGACGAACAGGGCGCACACCGAGAGCTCGCGGGTGAGCCCCCACGCGTGGTACGGGAAGGGCCCGGGGTCGGGGAAGAGCAGCGTGACGATGGCGATGGGCAGGCACGCCGCGGCGGCGATCGCGATGCCGGCGACGCGTCGCGACGCGGCGCTCAGCGCCCACGCTGTCGCGACGATCGCGACGAAGAGACCGGCGACCGGGCTGGCGAGCGACGTGACGACCGCGCCGAGGAGGGCGAGCCCGCGCAAGTGGTGCTGGATCGCGAGCACGGTCGCGAGCCCGAACATGATCCCGAGCGCGAACGTCACGCGACCCACCATGAGGTTCGTCGCCGTGCCGAGCGCGAACCAGAGGGATCCGATCCACCATGCGGAACCGAAGTGGTGGCGCACGATCCGGTCGAACAGGAGCGCCGACACCAACCCGCTGATCGCGCACAGCACCATCGGGCCGAGGAGCGCGCCGAGCACCGGAGAGATCACGCTGTAGTCGAGCGTCGGGTGCCCGCCGTACCACTGCATGTTCCACAGCACGAACCCGTAGCGCTTCACGAGGTCGGCGCGGAAGACCTGCGCGGGGAGATCGGAGCCGCGCCACCCGAGCGCGAGGATCGCGACCGCAAGCGCGGCGGCCGCGGTCGGCGAGATGCCAGAAAGCCACGCCCGCTTGGGCGTCTGCGGCGTGATCACGGGACTAGTCATCGTGTGGCCCTCAGCCGGGCCCCTCGGTGAGCGTAATCGCGCACCAGTACCGTCCGTCCACGTGACATCAGCCACGCTCACCCTTCTCGGCACCGGCTCCCCGCTGCCATCCGCTGACCGGGCGGGGCCTGCGAACCTCGTCCAGGCGGCCGGATTGAACCTGCTCTTCGACTGCGGGCGCGGAGTGTCGATGCGCCTGGCCGCCGCCGGCGTGCATCCGGGTCAGCTCCACCAGGTGTTCCTTACCCACCTGCACAGCGACCATGTCACCGATTTCAACGACCTGGTGACGACCCGCTGGGCCGCCTGGCCGGTCCCGTCCCCTCTCCCGGTGACCGGACCGCCCGGCACCGCTGCCTTCGCCGACCGCACCATCGACATGCTTCGTGACGACATCGGCTACCGGATGGCCCACCACGACGATCTGAACGAGCCGCCACGCTGTGACGTCACCGAGCTCGCGATCGGCCAGGCCTTCAGATCGGAAGGCGTGACGGTCGCATCGGCGCCAACCGATCACCGGCCGGTCGTGCCCACGCTCGGCTACCGCGTCGAGCACGAAGGCAAGTCGATCGTCCTCGCGGGTGACACGGTGCCCTGCGCAACGCTCGACGTGCTCTGCGCCGGGGCAGACGTCTACGTCCAGACTGTCGTCCGTCCCGACCTCGTCCTCGCGTTCGGGTCACCTCGCTTCAACGACGTCATCGACTACCACTCGAGCTGCGAGGACGCCGGGCGCACCGCGGCGCGCGGCGGCGTGAAGACCCTCGTCCTCACCCACATGGTCCCTCCGCCGCAGCCGGGTGCCGAAGCCGAGTGGATCGCGCAGGCGGCCGCGCACTTCGACGGCGAGATCGTCTTCGGACACGACCTCATGAGGATCGAGCTCTAGCCGGGCGCGTACGCTCGTGTGCATGGCCACC
This sequence comes from uncultured Acidimicrobiales bacterium, assembly GCA_963708175.1. GTDB lineage: Bacteria > Actinomycetota > Acidimicrobiia > Acidimicrobiales > DATKAS01 > DATKAS01. The sequence goes on along the minus strand of CAVPSD010000004.1, from coordinate 49,917 downwards.
CCTGTCGCCGAGCTCGACATCCCGCAGATCGACGTCATGTCGGTGACGACCCAGGAGGACCGCGCCCAGCTCCTCGCGAGCGCCCGCGAGCAGAGCTGGATCGCCCGCACCGACTTCGGCTACGCGATCCTCCGCTACGAGGACTGCGTCGCGTTCCTCCGCGACCGCCGCTGGCACCAGGCCGCGGCCCGCCTCCCCGAGATGATGGGACTCGACCCCGACGCGATGCAGATGCGGCGGCCTTCGATCCTCACGGCCGAGGGCGACGAGCACGCCCGCCTGCGCCGCCTCGTCGCTCCCGCGTTCACGCCCAAGGCAGCCGACCGGCTGCGCCCCTACATGCGCGAGGTCATCAACCGCCTTGTCGACCCGTTCGCCGACACCGGGAAGTGCGAGTTCGTCGCCGACGTGTGCGAGCCGTACCCGATCCCGATCATCTGCCGCCTGCTCGGCGCGCCCGAGGAGGACTGGAAGCTCTTCAGCCGGTGGGCGACCGATCTGTTGAGCATCTTCAACAGCGACGTGCTGGAGAAGCTGCCGGTGATCCAAGCCGCTCGCGACGAGATGAGCGCGTACGTCCATGAGCTCGTCGAGCGCCGTCGCACGACTCCTGCCGACGATCTCCTCACCGATCTGATCGCGGCCGAGGAGGCCGGCGACCGCCTCGACACAGAAGAGCTCGAGGGCATGGCCGTCGCGGTGCTGGTGGGCGGCACCGACACGACCCGCAACCAGCTCGCGTGCACGGTGGCGCTGTTCACTCGCTATCCGGAGCAGTGGCAGCTGCTCGCCGAGCGCCCCGAGCTCGCCGCCCGCGCCACCGAAGAGAGCATGCGCGTGCTCGGTGCCATCCGCGGCACGGGCCGCTTTGCGACTGAGGACATCGAGTACAAGGACGTCCTGTTCCCACGCGACACGTTCATCTCGCCGAGCTTCGTGTCCGCGAACAACGACGACACCGTCTTCACCGAGCCTGAGACGTTCGACATCACTCGTGAGGGTGCGAGCTCACCGCACCTGACGTTCGGCAGCGGGATCCACTACTGCCTCGGCGCGTGGCTCGCCCGCGCGGAGCTGCAGGAGGCGTTGCCGATCCTTGCTCAGCGAATGCCCGACCTCGAGGTCGACGGCGTGATCGAGTGGAAGCCCGACTCGACGGGCATCTGGGGACCGGCACGGCTGCCGCTTCGCTTCACGCCGGCGTGACTACTGGGCGGTGAGCGGCACGCAGTCCGAGCTGCAATCGCCTTCGAGCGCGCTCGCCCGCTGACCCGGCGCGGGGCGGTGCAGCACCGCCTTGGTCGGCACGAACGCCATCCGTTCGTCGCCGAGGCCGCGTGCGACGCCATCGCTGATCAGGCTGTAGCCGCCGGGTTCGAACGGTGGCCAGAGCAGGCTGACGTTCGGGTGGAGCTCGGCGTTGCGGCTCGAGCGGCCGCCCACGCCCATGACGAGCTCCTCGCCCTGCCAATCGACCGTGACGGCAGTCGCGTGGGCGCGCGCGTCCTCGGTGACCGTGAGGAGATAGGGCGTCGGGCCGAAGCGGGCGACTTCCTCACGCAGCTTGTCGATCGACACCGCGATGCTCATGATCCCGATGCTACGGCGGGTGCGAAGATCTGGTGCTACTCGGCTTTGCCGCCCGTCGCCTCGAGCCCGGCCACGATGGCCTTGCACGCGATCGCTGCCCGCATCGGCATGCGGTCGGGATAGGGGCCGGTCATACCCGCGATCTCGAGGCTCGCCGTGCCGTGCGACACCGCCCACAGCACCTGCGCGATGTCCTCGGGTTCGGCGTGCGGGAAGTGGCCCTTGGCCTGCGCGCGGCGAACCGCGTCGACGAGGACGGCGAAGCTGCGGATCGACACCTCCTTGGCTTCCGCCGAGGGGATGAAGTCGGGCACCGCGCGGTTGAACATGATCCCGTAGCTGGTGGCGTTCTCGAGTGCCCAGCGGCGATACGTGACGCCGATCTGCTCGAGGTCGTAGAGCGGGTCGTCCGTGACCGGCGATGCTTCGACCGCCGCGCTCAGCCGCGTGAAGCCGTCGAGCCACAGCCGCTCGATGACGCCGTCCTTACCGCCGAAACGCGAGTAGAGGCCCATCGTCGAGCAGCCCGCGGTCGCGGCGATGCGCCGGACGGTCAGCGCCTCCGGACCCTCGCTCATGAGCAGCTCCGACGCCGCTTGCATCAGTGCATCACTGGTCGTGTCGGTCGTCACCGGTGCCTCCTGTCACGTTGACGCTCACTCTATAACGATGTTACACAGGTGTCTAGAACATCGTTATTTCAACGCTATGACACTTGGGAGACGCCATGACCAGGGCCGAAGACATCCACAACCGGCGGTGGGCCATCCTCGCCGTGCTCTGCCTGAGCCTGTTCGTCATCGTGATGGACAACACCATCGTCAACGTGGCGCTGCCGTCGCTCGTCCGCGAGCTCGGCGCCACGACCAGCCAGCTGCAGTGGATCGTGGATAGCTACACGCTCGTCTTCGCCGGCTTGCTGCTCTCGTTCGGGGCGCTCGGCGACCGGTTCGGACGCAAGGGTGCGCTCACGACCGGGATGGTGATCTTCGGCGCGTCGTCCTTCGCCGCAGCTATGGCGACCGATGCCAGCCAGCTCATCGCGGCTCGCGCGGTCATGGGTGTCGGCGCCGCGTTGATCATGCCCGCCACCCTCTCGATCCTGACCAACGTGTTCACGGTGCCGAAGGAGCGCGCCGTGGCGATCGCGCTGTGGTCGGCGATCGCCGGGGTTGCCATCGCGCTCGGACCGGTGACCGGTGGCTTCCTGCTGGACCACTTCTCGTGGGGCTCGGTGTTCATGGTCAACGTCCCGCTCGTGATCGGCGCGGTCATCGCCGGTTGGGCGATCGTCCCGACCTCGCGCGATCCCGCGGCACCACGGGTCGACGTGGTCGGTGCGCTGCTCTCGATCGTCGGTCTCGTCGGCCTCGTGTACTCGATCATCGAGGCACCGCGCCATGGATGGGCGTCGGCGGCGACGATCGGTGGGTTCTCGGCGTCGCTGGCGGTGCTGGCGATCTTCGTCGCCTATGAGCTGCGGCGTGAGGAGCCGATGCTCGACGTGCGGTTCTTCTCCAACCCTCGCTTCACGGCCGCGAGCGTGTCGGTCACGCTCGTCTCGTTCGCCCTCTTCGGCTTCATCTTCATGGCGACGCAGTACCTGCAGTTCGTGCTCGGCTACAGCCCCCTGTCCGCCGGTTTGCACACGGTCCCGTTTGCAGTCGCCGTGATGGTGATGGCGCCTCGTTCCGCGAAGCTCGCCGAACGGTTCGGCACCAAGCGCGTCGTCGCCGGCGGGATGCTGATCTTCGCGGTCGGCCTCGTCGTCGCCTCGACGTCGACGGTCACGTCGGGCTACGGCATCGTGTTCGTCTCGATCCTGTTGATGGGCTCGGGCATGGGGCTGACGATCGCTCCGGCGACCGAGTCGATCATGGGCTCGCTTCCCAAGGAGAAGGCGGGCGTGGGCTCCGCCGTCAACGACACGACCCGCGAAGTGGGCGGTGCCCTCGGTGTCGCCGTGATCGGGAGCGTGCTCGCTTCGGTGTACAGCTCTCACCTCACGGACGCCGCGGCCGGGCGGCTGCCGCAGCCGGCGCTCGATGCAGCAACGAGCTCGGTCGGTGCCGCACTCGCCGTCGCCCAGCGCGTCGGCCCCGCCGCCGAGCCCTTGGTGAGCGCTGCTCGCCAGGCGTTCGTCGACGGAATGGTGATCGGCTCCCGGCTCACCGCAGTGGTCGCCGTCCTCGGTGCCCTCGTTGCGTGGAAGTGGCTCCCGGCGCGGGCGGCTGATGCCGAGTCGGAGGAAATCGAGAGCCTCGAGACAGTCGAGATCAACGAGGTCGTCGAGGTGATCGCGGCCGATCAGCCGAGCGAGACACTCGAGCTCGTCGCGGCGGATTCATAGATCGCATCGGCGACCTCGTGCGCACGCAGCGCGGTGGCGAAGTCCGGATGAGCCGGCTCGCCCCGCGCTGCTGCCGCGATGAACGCACCGTCGGGGTTCGCGGGGCCGTCGAGCAGCGGTGCGACCGCTTCGACGAGGTCCTCGCCCGTGAGGTTGCGCTGGGTGCCGTCACTGTCTGTCCACGCGACCGGGCCGAACCAGTCGTCGCCTTCGAGCACCGCCCACCGGCGTTCGCAGAACACCTCGACCCGACGGAGGCTCGGCCTCGACAGCACGTCGTGCCAGATCGACGTGAGCGTGGCGACGGCCCCGGTGTCGAAGCTCATCGTCACCGCCATCGCGTCCTCGATCCCGGTGATGCCGTGAAACGAAGCCGACTGGGCCGAGACGTTGACGATCCGGCCGACGAGGAACTCGAGCATGTCGATGTCGTGCACCGAGTGTTCGAGCAGGGTGCCCGCCCCCGCCTTGTTCACGTCGCCTCTCCACGTCGACAGGTAATGCCCCTGGATCGGGATGAACTGGTCATCGCGGAACACGACGCTCATCACCTTCCCCGCCTCGGGAGCCGTGATGATGTGCCGGAGCCAGAGGAACGCGGGGGAGCGGCGCAACACGAGCCCGACTTGGTTGGTCACGCCGGCCTTGCCCACAGTCGCGGTCATCGCCCGGGCCGCGGCCTCGGTCGTCGCGAGCGGCTTCTCGCAGAAGATCGCGAGCCCGCGCGCGGCCGCACCTTCGACGAGGCGCGGATGCTCCGACGTCCAGGTGCAGATGTAGACCGCGTCGCAGCCGTCGAGCACTTCCTCTTCGGATGCGCACGCGTGGTGCCCCGAGGCCGCGCAGAACGCGGCCAGCCGCTCGGCATCGATGTCGTACGCGCCCGCGTGGACCGCGTCGGCACCACTGCGCCGCAGCGACTTCGAGTGGTAGGTGGCGATGAGACCGGTGCCGATGAAGCCGACGCGCACAGGAGCGGTGTCAGTGGTGGGCACGGCGGGCGACGCTACCGTTCCGGGGCACAGGTCCCGTCGATCGCCGGAGTCGCGACCTAGACGACCCCCACGAACGTCCTGACGAAGTCGTTGGCAGGATGGGCGACGACCTCGTCCGGGCTCCCGACTTGCTCGACGCGCCCGGCGCGCATGACGACGAGCTGATCTCCGATCGCACGAGCTTCGGCGTGATCGTGGGTCACGTAGATCGACGTCATCCCGATTCGGTGCAGCAGCTGGTCGAGGTCGGCGGTGAGGCGTTCGCGCAGCGTCCGGTCGAGCGCGCCGAGCGGCTCGTCGAGCATGAGCAGCCGGGGCTCGGGCGCGAGGGCCCGCGCGAGCGCGACTCGCTGCTGCTCGCCACCCGACAACGTCGTCACGGATCGGTGCTCGAACCCGTCGAGGTCGACGAGCGCGAGCACCTCGGTCACCCGGGCGCGTACCTCGTCCGCTCCGCGTCGCTGCATCCGCAGGCCGAATGCGACGTTGCCGGCGACGTCCTTGTGGGGGAACAGCGCGTAGTCCTGGAACATGAGCCCGAACCGGCGCTTGTATGGAGGCACGCCGGCGAGGTCTTGGCTGTCCCACGCGATGCTGCCGCCGGCGAGGGGTTCGAGTCCGGCGATCGCCCGCAGCAGCGTCGACTTCCCCGATCCGCTCGGGCCCAGCACGGCGACGACCGCGCCGTCGTCGACGGTGAGATCGACGCCGTCGAGCGCGGTGTGGTCGTCGAACCGCACGATCGCACCGTCGACCGTGAGCACGTCAGAACTCTCCGAGGTCGCCGAGCCGCGCCCGCTCGAAGACGAGGACGCACACCATGGTGAGCGCCATGAGGATGGTCGCCATCGCCATCGCCTGGCCGTAGTTCGACGCGCCGGGTCGGCCCAGCAGTCTGAAGATGGCGATGGGCAACGTCGGGGTGTCGGGCCGCGCGACGAACACCGTCGCCCCGAACTCCCCGAGCGAGATCGCGAACGCGAACCCCGCGCCGACGGCGAGCGCGCGCGAGACCAGGGGCAGGTCGATCTCGCGCCAGGTGCGGCTCGGCGATGCGCCGAGCACCGCGGCCGCCTCCCGCAATCGGTCGTCGATCGAGCGGAGCACGGGCACCACCGAGCGCACGACGAACGGCAGCGCGACGAGCGCCTGCGCGATGGGGATCAGGATCGCCTTCGCCCGCAGGTCGAGCGGTGGCTCATCGAGTGTGATGAGGAACCCGAACCCGATCGTGACCGCCGAGACGCCGAGCGGGAGCATCAGCCCGATGTCGAGCCACAGGCGGGCGTGGCGTCCGCCGATCGCGATCGATGCGAGGCCGCCGATCACGGTCGCGATCAGCGTCGCGATGACGGCGAAGACCAACGAGTTGCGGATCGCTTCGACCGGCGGCACGAAGAGCCCGCTCGAGCCCGTCGACGCGAGCTCGCGGTACCACGCGAGCCCGTGGCCTCCGGGCACGCTGAAGCTTCGTTCGACGAGGGCGACGAGGGGCAGCCCGAGCAGGACGGTCATCACCGCGAAGTTCGCGGCGAGGAGCGTCCGCTGGCCGTTCGTGCGGACCGGTGCGCTTGCCTCGTCCCGAGACCGCATCCTCCGCTGCACCGCGAGCCGGCGCTGCAAGCGAGTGGAGACGAGGAGCAGCGCGACCACCGCGAAGAGCTGCACCAGCGCGAGCGCGGCGGCGGCCTGCAGGTCGAGCAGCTGCGCGGTCTGCCGGTAGATCTCGACCTCGAGGGTCGAGTGGCGAGGGCCGCCGAGCAGCAGCACGACGCCGAACGACGTGAACGTGAAGAGGAAGACGATCGCGCTGGCCGCGGCGATCGCGGGGGCGAGGAGGGGGAGGTCGACGTCGAGGAGTGAGCGCCATCGCGGAGCGCCGAGCACGGCCGCGCTCTCGGTGAGTCGAGGGTCGAGGTTGGCCCACAGGCCTCCGACCACACGCACGACGACCGCGTAGTTGAAGAACACGTGCGCGATGAGGATCGCCCAAACCGTCTGGTTGTAGCGATCGGGGAGCACTCGACTGAACGCCGCGCCGACGACGACCGTCGGCAGCACGAACGGGACAGTGACAAGCGCCCTGACCGTCGCGCGACCGAAGAACCGGTAGCGCGAGAGCACGTACGCGCCGGGGAGAGCGATGAGCAGCGTGAGCGCCGTCGATGCCGCGGCCTGCCAGAGCGTGAACCAGGCGACGCTGCGCAAGCGGTCGTCGGTGAGGACCTCGCGGAACCCCTGCGCGCTCGATGCCGCGGCTGATGATCGCGGCGACCGGCCACACGAAGAACACCGCGAGGAACGCGATCGGGATCGCCAGGAGCGCGGCGCGGCGCGCGACGCCGCTCAGCCGAGCACGGTCGATGTCCACTCGTCGATCCACTTGTCACGGTTCTGCGCGATCTCGTCGGGTGACAACGACAGCGGGTGGTCGGGGACAACCGAGTACTTCACGAACTCCTCCGGCACCGTCGCCTTCGTGCTCGCCGGGTACACGAACATGTTGAGCGGCATGTCCTCCTGGAACGTCGTGCTCAGCATGAAGTCGATCAGCTGGTGCGCGGCGTCGGCGTGCTTCGTCCCCGTGAGGACGCCCGCGAACTCGATCTGGCGGAAGCAGCTGGCCGACACGACTGCGGTCGGCGCGTCCGTCAACGGCGTCTCGGCGAACACGACCTCGGCGGGTGGGCTCGATGCGTAGGAGACGACGATCGGCTTCGGTCCCTTCCCCGAGCTGCCGGAGAACTGGGTGTAGTACGCGTCCTCCCAGCCCGAGGAGACGGCGACGCCGTTCGCTTCGAGCTGCTTCCAGTAGTCGAGCCAGCCGTCCTCACCGAACTCCGCGATCGTGCCCAGCATGAACGCGAGGCCCGGCGAGGAAGTCGCGGGGTTCTCGACGACGAGCAGATCCTCGTACTCGGGCTTCGTGAGCGCCTCGAGCGACGTCGGTGGGGGGAGCTCGTGCTCACCGAAATAGGCCTTGTCGTAGTTGAGGCAGACGTCGGCGACGTCGATCGGCGTGACGTCGCCGTTCGCAGTCTGATCGGCGAGATCGGGTCGCACGTCGGCGAGTCCCGGCGAGGTGTACGGCTCGAAGATGCCCGCCCCGACCGCACGCGTGAGGAAGGTGTTGTCGACGCCGTAGAGCACATCGCCGAGCGGCTTGTCCTTGGTGAGGATCGCTTGGTTCACCATCTCGCCGGCGTCGCCCGCTTGCAGCACCTTGACCGTGATGCCGGTCTGCTCGGTGAAGCCGTCGAGCAGGCCCTCCGAAACGGCGAACGAGTCGTGGGTGAGCAGCGTGATCGTGACCGCGCCCTCGGCGCTCGAGCCGTCGTCGCCACATGCGCCGAGCAACAGCAGCGCGGCGATCGCGATCGCGAGGCGCTTCATCGCAACGCTTCCGGTTGGACGATGAGCAGCGTGCCTTCGATCAGCGACACCTCAGCCTCCGTGTGTTCGAACGTGTTGCTGACGCCGCGCGTCGACGCCGGGTGAAGGGTCTCGTCGTGCAGGGGGAAGGCGAGACCCTCTGTGCCTACCCCGAGCGCGGGGCCGCCGACGGCTGCAAGCGTCACGAGCTCTCCTTCGCGGCCTCGCAGGGAGGTGCGGCCGGGGCCGTGGAGTGGGCGCACCCAGGCGTCGCCTATCCACGCGTCGATCTCGATGTCCGCGAGTTCGGGGTCGGCGAGCGCCAGAACGCCGGTGAGCAGGTGATCGAGGCGACCGCCATCTCCGGCGACGACGGTGATGCGGGTCGCGCCTCCGTCTTTCGCGGCGAGCAGCGCGAGCGCGAGGTCCGTCGCGTCTTTTGCTGCCGGGTGCAGGTCGATCGGGATGCCGTCCGCCTTGGCGGCTTCGAGCGCAGCGGGCGAGATCGAGTCCAGGTCGCCGACGAGCCGATCCACGTGGATGCCGTGGGCGCGGGCGTGATCGAAGCCGGAGTCGGCGGCGATCACGTGCGCGTGGTCGGGGAGACGCGCGATGGCGCGCGGCGAAGGGGGGAGCCCTCCTCCGAACACGACGACCCGATGACCCTCGAGTGGGCCCACGCTTCCCTCCGCTGGCATTACCCAGATCAGGTTCTCGGGTCGGTGGCGCCTCACGGCCACCCTCTCAGCCCGGCTGCCCGAGCTCCCCGTGGTTGGTGCTTACGGTAGCGCTTCGTCCACCTTTTGAGGCACGTCGATCTCCGGGAACTCGTCGCCCTCACGCAGGACGTCGGGCTCGATGTAGACGATCCGGGCCTCGGGCACGGCCTCTCGCATCCGCCGCTCGACCCCGTTGATCGCGTCCGCGAGGTCGCGGATCGTCAGCGACGGCTCGAAGCCGACCTTGACCCCGACGAGCAGCTCGTCGGGGCCGATGTGCTCGGTCTTCATGTGGATGATCCCCTGCACCTCGGGTGAGTCCTTGATCGCGTCGGCGATCGCGCGCTGCTTGGTGGGCGAAGCCGACTCACCGATCAGGAGCCCCTTCATCTCGATCGCGAGCACGATCGAGATGGCGACGAGAAGGAGACCGATCGCGACGCTGCCCAGCGCGTCCCACCGAGGGTTCTCGGTGACCTTCGACATGGTCACGCCGAAGATCGCGAAGAACAGGCCGATGAGCGCGCCCGAATCCTCGAGCAGGACGACAGGAAGCTCGGGGTTCTTCGTACGCCGGATGAAGTGCCACCAGCTCGCGCCCTTCGGCCGTTCCCGGTTCGCCTCGTGTCGGGCGGTGCGGAACGAGAGCGCCTCGAGCACGACCGACACGAGCAGGATCGTGATCGCGACGCCGTAATAGTCGAGCTCGTGCGGATGGCGCAGCTTCTCGATGCCCTCGTAGAGCGCGAACGCGCCGCCGAGCGTGAAGAGGACGACGGAGACGACGAACGCCCAGAAGAACCGTTCGCGTCCGTAGCCGAAGGGGTGCTCGGGTGTGGCCGCACGTTTCGCGCGGGCGCCGCCGAGCAACAGGAGCGCCTGGTTGCCGGTGTCGGCGACCGAGTGGATCGCCTCGGCGAGCAGTGAGGCGGAGCCCGTGATTGCGAAGCCGATGAACTTCGAGATCGCGATGCCGAGGTTCGCGAGGAACGCGGCGACGATCGCCCGGCGACTGCCCTCGTGCATCGGCTCACACTGGCACAATGCGACGTATGTCTGGAGCGCTCGAAGGCCGTGTCGCACTCGTCACCGGGGGAGGGGCGCGGCATCGGCGCCGGCATCTCTCTGACTCTCGCCGCGGAGGGCGCGTCGATCGCGGTGAACTACCGGCGTGATGCGGACGCCGCGAAGGAGACCGTCGCTGCGATCGAGTCCGCGGGTGGGTCAGCGCGCGCGTATGGCGCTGCGGTCGAGGATTACGAGGCCGCCGCGGCGATGGTCGATGCTGCAGTCAACGACTTCGGCTACGTCGACATCCTCGTGCACAACGCTGGCATCGCATCGCGAGGTCGTTCCGTCGCGGACACCGACGCCGACGAGCTCGAGCGGCTGGTGCGAGTGCACGCGCTGAGTGCACACCAGCTCGCCCGCCACGTGCTGCCGTCGATGCGCACGCGCCCGCGTGGCGACATCGTGATGATCTCGTCGGTCGCCACGTCGCACTACGCCGCGAATGGTGCGCCGTACAACATGGGCAAGGCAGCGCTCGAGGCTCTCGCGTTCGGCCTCGCCAAGGAGGAGCGGGACAACGGGATCCATGTCAACGTCGTCGCGCCCGGGCTGGTCGAGACCGAGATGGGGCGCCGGCTCGTGAAGGCCGGCGGCGTCGAGGACATCAAGACGCTTGCGCCGTATTCGGGCTTCGGCCGCGTCTGCCAGCCCGAAGACGTCGCCGCGGTCGTGCTCTTCTGCTGCAGCGCCGCCGCCGGCTACGTCACCGGACAGCGCATCGAAGTCGACGGCGGCGGCCCCACGACCTCCCGCTGACCCGACCCCCCCCACACGAGTGTGTGCACTCGGGGCACTATGCCGCGCCCGGGTGCACACACTCATCGGGCCAGAGCGATCTGATCGTGTCGATGAAGTACTCGTCGGACATGTCCGCCGTGAAGCTCGTCGGTGCCCAACCGATCACGAGCAGATCGTTCTTCCGTGCTCGGTCGACACGGAACGCCGTGCGGTTGCCCATGCCGTGGAACTCCCAGGAGTCGAGTTCGATCGCGATCTTCTGCTCGGGGTAGGCGAGGTCGAGGCGGACGTTCTTGCCTCGCAGCTTCATGCGGAACTGCTGACGGGGCGGGGGGAAGCCAGCCGCGACGAGAGCCCGAAGCGCGCGGGTCTCGAGGTCGCTGTCGCCCGGGTTGTAGCCGGGGACTCGTTCGCCCAGCACGGCTCTCACTCGCCGCATCGACCGGCCGGGTCCGGGCGCGAGTCGCCCGGCACAGCGGCGAAAAGCCTCGAGCTCGGCGATCCTTCGTCGGATCGCGTCGTCGAGCACCAGGCCGAGCTGCTGGGTCGACATCGACCCCGAAAGATCGACCAATGCGCGCTCGACGGTCACCGTCGGGATGCCCAGCCGGTGGGACTTGTCGGCGTCGAACAGCGAGCGTGAGCGGTGACCTTGCACTCCGTCGAGCCTCACAAACTGCTCGAAGGTCGAGACGATCTCGATGCGATCGGGTTGGTCGAAGCCTCTCAGCCCGCACAGGAATCCGGTGGACCGGTGAGATGTGAGGCACGGCGCGGCAAGGGTGACCGCGAGCAAGGACTGCTCCCACGAGAGTGGCGCGCCTGCGACCGCGTAGACGTCAGGACGCAGGAGGATCCACGTGCCGTTGCGGAGACGGGCCGTGATCTGCCCGTCCGTCAGGCCGGCTGCGAGTGCCTGTGCTCGGGTGATGAGCCCACGTTGCCGCCGGGCGATCCGGTTGAGTCGTTCGATGATGAGGTCCGCCACGCCGGGAAGGCTGACATGGGGGTGGGACATTCCCGAGTGTGAGCACTCGGGGCACTATGCCGCGCCCCAGTGCACACACTCGGCGGGGGAGGGGGAGCGCGGGGGAGGGCGGCGGGGGAGGGCGGCGGAGGGCGCGGGAGGCGCGGGAGGGGCGGGCGGAGAGGGGTTACTGAGGGACGGGGAGGGCGAGCCAGCGGTCGAAGATCGCGCGGTCGCCGAAGATCTCGAGGCTCGGGTCGTCCGGCGCGATGCGGCGCCACTGCATGAGCAGCAGTGACGACGCGGGGCCGCGCACCGCGACGTCGCCCTTCGTGTGCCCACGCGTGACCCGGGCCAGCCCGTCGTCCGTGTGCACGGTCCACTCGCCGTCGGTGTCGGTGCAGTGGAAGTGGACGGAGCCGCCGATGTCGATGCCGTCGCGGCCGGCCAGGCGCAGGCCGACGTGGACGTCGAGCAGCTCGTCCATCCCGTCGGAAGCGAGCTCGGCCTCGATCGGAGTCACACGACCGTGCGCGTCCTCGCCGTCCCAACGATGGATCGCGGTCTCGATCGCCATGCGGCGCGGCCAGAAGCGTCCGTCTTGGTGTCCGTTCGAGAAGTTCCACACGTGCGCATCGGGATCGAGCACCGTGAGCGCGTCGACCAGCGGCCCGACCCCCTCCTCGAACCACGGCAGCACCGTCTCGTCACGCGGCGGGCTCTCCAGTCGGTCGGGGCTCGGCTCGGCGCCAGTGCGGCACGCCTCGGTGGCCCACCGATGCACCCGGCCGAGATGACCGAGCAGCCGATTGACGTCCCAGCCAGGGCAGCCAGGCACCGCAGCGTCCAACGACCCGTCGCGCGCCGCTGCAGCCAGCAGCGCCGCGTTGTCGCGCACCGCCGCCAAGTAGTCGATCGCCATGGCCCGACGGTATCGTCAAGGTCGATGACATCGCCCTTCCAGACCGACGAGCTCGTCCTCGACGAGGTCATCACGGTCACCGACAGGGCGCGCACCAAGCTCATCGAGCTCCGCGACGCCGAGCCGGAGGGGAACGCGCTGGGCCTACGGCTGTCGATCAGCGGGAGCCAGGGCATCGACTTCGTGTACGACCTCGAGTTCGTACCCCTCGCCACGCTCCCGCTCAGCGAGCAGGTGCGCAACCACGACGGGCTGCGCGTCGTCATCCCGAGCAACGACGTGAACAAGCTCGAGGGCGCGACGCTCGACTACGAGCACGACGGCCTCGTGCTGCGCAACCCGAACAAGCCCGAGCCGCTGAACCTCGACAACCTCACCACCCAGGGAGGTCTCGCCGAGGGCGTGCAGACTGCGCTCGCCGAAGAGGTCAACCCCGCGCTCGCCTCGCACGGTGGCTTCGTCGAGCTCGTCGGCGTCGATGACGAGGGCGTCGTGTACATGCGGATGGGCGGCGGGTGCCAGGGCTGCGCGATGAGCCGCATGACGATGATGCAAGGCGTCCAGGAGATGTTGCGCGGGTCGGTCGAGGGTGTCACCCGCGTGCAGGACGTCACCGATCACGCCGCGGGCGAGAACCCGTACTACTCGTAGCCGAAAGACGACTCAGGGGGATCAATGCCAGGCATCGTCGCCTACGGCTCCTATGTGCCGTACTACCGCCTGCAGCGTGCCGCGATCGGTGCCGCGCTCGGATCGGGAGGAGGCAAGGGCACACGCGCCGTCGCGTCGTATGACGAGGACGCGACGTCGATGGGCGTCGAGGCCGCCCGCATCGCGATGAAGGCAGCCGACGGCATCGCCCCGCATGCGGTCGTCTTCGCGACGTCGGCGCCGCCGTACCTCGACAAGACCAACGCGACCGCGATCCACGCCGCGCTCGGTCTTTCCACCGCGACCGGCGCCTTCGACATGGTCGGCTCGGTCCGCAGTGCGATCGCGGCGCAGCGATTCGCCAACATGTCGCCGACGCCGATCCTCGCGGTGCTGGCCGACATGCGCACCGGCCTGCCCGGCGGTGCCGACGAGCGCGACGGCGGCGACGCGGCAGTGGCGTTCCTCTTCTCGGGCACGATGTTCGACTCGAAGGCGCTCGCCGAGCGGCTCGGCGGTGGCGCCGCGACCAACGAGTTCCTCGACCGGTGGCGTCTGCCCGGCGAGGAGGCTTCGCATGTCTGGGAGGAGCGGTTCGGTGAGCACGCGTACGTGCCGCTCGCCGAGGTCGCGATCAACGACGCGCTGAAGCAGGCCGGAGTCACGCCGAGCGAGCTCGACCACGTGATCGTGGCCGGTCTCCACACGAGGGCGGTCAAGCGGGTCGCAGCCTCCATCGGCGCGCGCCCCGAGGCGATCGTCGACGACCTCACGTCTGTGATCGGCAACACCGGCACCGCGCACGGCGGGCTCCTGCTCGCGAGCGTCCTCGACCGCGCCGAGCCGGGCCAGACGATCCTCACGGTGCTCCTCTCCGATGGCGCCGACGCCGCGGTCCTCCGCACCACCGATGAGCTCGTCGCCTACCGCGATCGTCGAGCCTCGACCGTCGCCGAGCAGATCGCCGCCGGCCGCGACGACCTCGGCTACCAGTCGTATCTCACTTGGCGCGGCTTCCTGCAGCGTGAGCCACCTCGGCGTCCCGACCCTGAGCGCCCCGCGGCGCCGCCCTCGCTCCGCACCGAACCGTGGAAGTACGGGTTCGTGGGTTCGAAGTGCACGTCGTGCGGCACGCGCCACCTCCCGCCGGCGCGGGTGTGCGTGCGCTGCGGTGCGGTCGACCAGATGGATCCCGAGCGGCTCGCGGACGTCCCCGGCACCATCGCCACCTACACGATCGACCGGTTGGCGTTCTCGTTGTCGCCGCCGGTGGTCGTCGGTGTGATCGACTTCGACGGTGGAGGTCGCTACCAATGCGAGCTCACCGACGTCGACCCTGCCACCGTGAAGATCGGTGACCGGGTCGAGATGAGCTTCCGTCGGCTCTTCACCGCCGACGGAGTGCACAATTACTTCTGGAAGGCGAAGCCCATCCGGCAAGGCGACTCAGCAGGAGGCAATTGACATGGCATCGCACGGCATCCGGGACAAGGTCGCCATCGTCGGCATGGGCTGCACGCCCTTCGGCGAGCACTGGGACAAGAGCGCCGAGGACCTCCTCGTCGACGCGGCCACCGAGGCCTTCACGACCTCCGGGATCAAGAAGGCGGACGTCGACGCGTACTGGCTCGGCACGATGGGCTCCGGGATCAGCGGCCTCACGCTCAGCCGCCCGCTGAAGATCGACTACAAGCCGGTCACTCGCCTCGAGAACATGTGTGCCACGGGCAGCGAGGCGTTCCGCAACGCGGCCTACGCCGTTGCCGCGGGCGCGATCGACGTCGCGATGGCGATCGGCGTCGAGAAGCTGAAGGACTCGGGGTTCTCGGGCCTCACCGGCTCCGCGCCGCCGAACGACGGCACGCTGCCGACGATGACGGCGCCAGCGTCGTTCTCGCTGCTCGCTCCGGCGTACGCGAAGAAGTACGGCGTCGACGAGGCGGAGATGAAGGACGTCCTCACCCGCATCGCGTGGAAGAACCACAAGAACGGGGCGCTCAACCCGCGGGCGCAGTTCAGGAAGGAAGTGGCGAAGGAAGTCATCTGCAACTCGCCGCTCGTCGCCGGGCAGCTCGGCATCTTCGACTGCTCGGGCGTGAGCGACGGCTCGGCCGCCGCGCTGATCGTTCGCGCCGAGGACGCGCACAAGTACACCGACAAGCCGCTGTACGTGAAGGCGCTGTCGTTCGTCGCCGGTCCCGCCGCGGGCCCGATCGACCCGACGTACGACTACACGTCGTTCGTGGAGGTCGTGCGTTCCGCAGCTGACGCGTACGCGCAGGCCGGCATCGAGAACCCGCGCGCCGAGCTGGCCATGGCCGAAGTGCACGACTGCTTCACGCCCACCGAGCTCGTCCTCATGGAGGACCTCGGGTTCGCCGAGCGCGGCATGGGCTGGAAGGAAGTGCTCGCGGGCACCTTCGACCTCGACGGCGACCTCGCGGTCAACCCCGACGGCGGGCTCAAGTCGTTCGGCCACCCGATCGGCGCAAGCGGTCTGCGGATGCTCTTCGAGTGCTGGCTGCAGCTGCGCGGTGAGGCCGGCGAGCGTCAGATCTCGAACGGCAAGACCAAGGCCCTCACCCACAACCTCGGCGGCGCGCCGGGTGCGTGCGTGAGCTTCGTGAGCGTCGTCGGCTCCGAGCTCGGCTGACGCGTCAGGCCAGCGCCGCCAGCGCGGCGTCGTGCAACAGACCGTTCGTCGACAGCGCGCTGCCGCCGTCGGCGCGCGCCTCGCCTGCGAGGTCGGTGAAGCGACCGCCCGCCTCTTCGACGATCACCTTCACGGCCGCGAGATCCCAGAGGCTGACGATCGGCTCGGCGGCGATGTCGAACACGCCCTCGGCCACCAGCACGTGCATCCAGAAGTCGCCGACCCCGCGGCTGCGCCACACCCGGTGCGCGAGCCCGTCGAACTGCGGCCCGCGCCCGTGCTTGCGCCACGGGTCGATGCTGGCGTGACCGAGGTGAGCGTCCTCGAGGCGGTCGACGGCCGACACCCGCAGCGGCCCTTCGTCGCTCGACGCGCCGAGACCGCGAGCCGCCCACCAACGCCGCCCGAGTGCCGGAGCGGACGCAACGCCCACCACGATCTCGCCCTCGTGCTCGAGCGCGATCAGCGTCCCCCAGATCGGGAGCCCGCGCACGAATGACGCGGTGCCGTCGATCGGGTCGAGGATCCAACGCGAGGGCGACGACGGATCGCCGATCAGTCCCTCCTCCTCGCCGAGCACCGCATGATCGGGACGATGCTGCGCGAGCAGCGCCCGCATCGTCGCTTCCGCGGCCGTGTCCGCGTCGGTGACGTGAGACGCGTCGGCCTTGTGGCGGATGTCGAGGTCTGAAGCGCGATACCGCGGGAGCGTGATGGCGTCGGCCGCGTCGGCGAGGTCGAGCGCGAGCGCGAGCTCCGCGCTCAGGTCAAGTGGCAAGGATCGAACGAACGGTCGCCGCGATGCCAGGGCCGTCGAGGCCGAGGTCGGCGAGGATGCGGTCGGCCTTGCCGTGGGGGAGAAACGCGGGCGGCGTGCCGAGCACCTCGACGCGCGGGATGTCGGGCCCGGTGACCCGGCGCGCGAGCTCGTCGACGACTCGCGCTCCGGCCCCGCCCTCTCGGATGCCGTCCTCGACCGTCACCACGAGCGCATGTCGCGCGGCGTCGGCGATCATGTCCGGGTCGAGCGGCTTCACGACGCGCATGTCCCAAACGGTGCACGACACGCCTTCTGCTTCGAGCTCGGCCCCCGCGGCCTCCGCGGCGGCGAGCAGCTTGCCGACCGCGAGGAGGCACACCTCGGGGACGCCCACGCCCGTGGTGCGATGAGCGAGCCGAGCGTGCAAGCCGTGACCGACCTCGTGGTCGCCGACTTGGCGCGCCGCCCCGCGTGGATAGCGGATCATCGACGGGCCGTCGAGCTCGAGCGCGTCGTGGAGCATCGTCTGGAGCTCTTGCGCCGAGGACGGCGCGAACACCGTCATGCCCGGCACCTTCGTGAACAGCGCGAGGTCCATCACCCCGTGGTGTGAAGGCCCGTCGTCACCCGTGATCCCGGCACGGTCGACGCAGAACACGATCGGCTGCTTGTGCAGCGCGGTGTCGTACATCACCTGATCCCAACACCGGTTCATGAACGTCGAGTAGATGGCGACCACGGGCCGTAGTCCGCCCATCGCCATCCCCGTCGCGGCGGTGACCGCGTGCTGCTCCGCGATGCCGACGTCGAAGAACCGATCAGGCCAGCGCTCCGCGAACGGCAGCAAACCGGTCGGCCCGGGCATCGCGGCCGTCAGCGCGACGACCTTCGGGTTGCTCTCGGCCTCCTTGATCATCGCCTCGGCGAACGCCTGCGTGTAGCCGACCGGGACCCAACGCGGCGGACCGACAGCGGGGTCGAACACCGGCGCGTCGTGCAGGTGCTTCTCGTCGTCGTCCTCCGCGGGCGGATAGCCACGGCCCTTTTCGGTGAGCACGTGCAGCACGATCGGCCCGTCGAACTCAGCCGCGTTGCGCAGCGCCTTCTCGAGATCTTCGACGCGATGCCCGTCGACCGGCCCCATGTAGCGCACGCCGAGGGGCTCGAAGAACGTCTCCGGCTCCCACATCTCGCGGATCGCAGCCTTCACCGCCTCCATGCCCTTGTGCGCGCGCGACCCGACGAGCGGCACGCTGCGCACCAGCTGCTCGAGCCGCTTCTGGCGGCGCATGTACACCGGGTTGAGGCGGACCTGCGTGAGGCTCTTCGAGAGGTTCGACACGGTGGGCGCGTACGAGCGTCCGTTGTCGTTGAGGACGATGATCACGCTGCGGCCGCTGTGCCCGAGGTTGTTGAGCGCTTCGTAGGCCATGCCGCCGGTCATCGAGCCGTCGCCGATCACCGCGATGATCCGCCGCCCCGCGCGACGCGACGCGACATCGGGATCACCCGCGGCGACCGCGGCATCACGGGCAGCGGCAAGCCCGTACGCGTAGGACAGGATCGTCGACGCGTGGCTGTTCTCCACGAAGTCGTGCTCGGACTCCGCGCGGCACGGATAGCCCGAGAGCCCACCCGGCTGGCGCAAGGTGTTGAACCTCGCCTGGCGGCCCGTGACGAGCTTGTGCACGTACGCCTGATGGCCGGTGTCCCAAAGGATCGCGTCGCGTGGGCTGTCGAACACGCGGTGCAGAGCGAGGGTCAGCTCGACGGCTCCGAGGTTCGAGCCGAGGTGCCCCGCAGTCTCGGACACCGTCTGCACGATGAAGTCACGGATCTCCCCGGCGAGATCGTCGAGCTCGGCGTAGGAGAGGCGCCGAAGATCGGCCGGCTGCTTGATGGTCTCGAGGATCATGGGCGGCGCCGAGCGTAGCCCTGCACATGCGAACGAGCGGGTCGGTCAGCGGGCCCAGATAGGGTCGCCGCCGTGGCAGACCTGTTCGATCTCACCGGGCACGTGGCCCTCATCACCGGGGGCAACAGCGGTATCGGGCTCGGCATGGCCGAAGGCCTCGCAGCCCACGGATCCGACGTGGCGATCTGGGGCACCAACGAGGCCAAGAACGAGGCCGCGGCCGAGCAGCTGTCGAAGCACGGCACGAAGGTGCTCGCGCTGAAGTGCGACGTCGGCGACGAAGCCGCGGTCGAGTCGTCCTTCGCCACCACGATCGAGACGCTCGGCAGGGTCGACTCCTGCTTCGCGAACGCCGGCATCGGCGGGGGTGGGCACCGGTTCATCGACCTCCCGACCGAGGATTGGCACCGCGTGCTGCGTGTCGACCTCGACGGGGTGTTCTTCACGCTGCGCGCTGCGGTCCGGCACATGGTCGAGCGCGGCGAAGGCGGGAGCGTCGTGGTCACGTCTTCGGTGTCGACGGTGATGGGCGCTCCCCGCAACCAGGCGTACGCGTCGTCGAAGGGGGCGATCGTCGCCATGATGAAGGGCCTCGCGGTGGAGTACGCACGCGACGGCATCCGCGCGAACGCCATCCTTCCCGGCTGGATCGAGACCCCGATGACCGAGGGCGCGTTCTCGTGGGATCGGTTCGTCGACAAGGTGCTGCCCCGCGTGCCCATGCGACGGTGGGGGACGGGCGACGACTTCAGCGGCGTCGCGGTCTACCTCGCGAGCGACGCGTCGAAGTACCACACGGGTGACGTCCTCGTGCTGGACGGCGGTTATGCCATCTTCTGACCCGGAAGCCGGGCGGCAGATCCCGCGCCCGGCGTCGCCCGACTTCCCCACGCTGCTCCGCTTCCAGGCCGATCAGTGTGCGGTCAACGGCTCCGTGCTCTACGCGGCGCTCCTCGCTGCCGCGGCCTCCGACGCAGAGAACGGGGGCCCGTGCCTCGACGTGCTTCGCGGTCATGAGAAGGATCCGCTCGGCACCGCGCTCGTGCTGCGGTTCATGGGTGGCGTGCACCGCCTCGTCCTGGAAGGTGACGCCCCCGGGCTCGCCGCGTTCTACCCGTCTGCGGGCGGCTCGCTCGAAGCCGGCGACCCGTGGCCTGCGTTTCGTGAGCTCGTCGCCGCAAACGTCGAGCTGCTCCGCGCCCGGCTCGCGGACGGCGTGCAGACCAACGAGGTCGGGCGGGCCGCTGCGCTCGCGCCGGCGTTCCTGACCGTCGCGATCGAGACCGGCCATCCGCTCCGAGTCCTCGAGGTCGGCTCGAGCGCTGGGCTCAACCTGCGTTGGGACCAGTTCCACTACGAGGACGGCGACGACAGCTGGGGAAGCGACGCGTCGCCGGTGCGCCTCGCGGCGCGTTGGTCCGGAACGCCGCGGCCGTGGCGCGACGCTCCGTCGAGTGAGGGCCTCGTCGTCGAACACGCCGGATGCGATCCGAAGCCGATCGATGCGATCGGCGACGAAGGTCGCCAGAAGCTGCGCTCGTTCGTGTGGCCCGATCAGGTCGAGCGCCTCCGCCTCCTCGACGCGGCGATCGAGGTCGCCCGGTCGGCGCCGGCCACGATCGATCAGGAGGAAGCGGTGCCGTGGCTCGGCCACAAGCTCGCCGAGCCGGTAGAGGGCGCCGCGACGGTCGTGTACCACTCGATCGTCATGCAGTACATGAACAAGGCGAACCGCGCCGCGGTCGCGCAGGCGATCGCGGACGCCGGGAACCGCGCGATGCCCGACGCGCCGGTCGCGTGGTTGCGGATGGAGCCGGGGTTCGTCGAGGGTCGCGCGGACGTGACGCTCACGACGTGGCCAGGCGGACGCGAGCGGTTGATCGCGCTGACGGGGTTCCACGGCATCCCCGTGGAGTGGGCGGGCCCGAACGGGCTCAGGCGGTGACGGGTTCGATCAGCCCGGGGTGCTTCGCGTACCACCGCTTGTCGTGCCATTTCGTGAACACCTTCGCGGCGGCGAACCCGATTGCGAGCGTGGCGAAGCCGCCGACCGCGTCGAGCCAGTAGTGGTTCGCGGTGACGACGATGCAGTAAACGGTCGCGAGCGGGTAAGCGACGAGCAACGCCTTCGACCACGCCGACTTCAGCTGCGGCCACATCACGAGCACGCACCACAGCGCCCACGCGCAGTGCAGCGACGGCATTGCGGCGTACTGGTTCGACAGCTTCTGCATCGCCCCTGAGTCGAACGACCAGAGCGCACCGAACTTGTCGAGCGTGTCGACGAAGCCGTAGGAGCCCGGGAGCAGCCGCGGCGGCATGAGCGGGAACGACGCGAAGCCGATGAGTGCGAATCCCGTCGTGAATGCCAGCGTGTTGCGCCAGAGCGGATAGCGCTTCGGGAACGAGCGGTACATCCAGATGAGCGCCGCGGCCGTGACGATGAAGTGGAACGTCCCGTAGTAGATGTTCCAGAACACGATGAACGAGTGGAACCCGAGGACGACCTGCTGGATGGTCTCCTCGTGGAAGAGCCCGACCAGCCGCTCGATGTCGATGACGTGCCGGGCGTTGTGGAACGCCACGGACGGCGACACCGAGGCCGACCCGAACTGGTTCCGGATGTAGGAGTAGACGCCGTAGAAGGCGAGGACGTAGATCACCTCGCGCCACCAGAAGAGGCGACGCGGGGCCGGGACCAAGTCGGGACCGGCCACGTCGGCAGGCGCGAGCCCGGCCTCGACGGAGTCGACCACCTGCGTCACTGGTTCCCCTTCGTCGTTCACACCGCCCCCGGACCGCTCTCCGATGGCGGGAATTCGCTCAGCCTACGGGTGCGACCTGCCGATCGGACTTCATCGTGTGTCACTACAGAACCACGCGTTGCTCTAGGGTGCCAACGGCTTCCCCCGAGCAAATGGGTGCTTCGCTCGCAACAGGAGGACCTCGTGTCCCGTAAGCCGCTCCTCACAATTGTGGCCCTGCCGGCCGCCTCCGTCCTCGCCGTCCTCGGCCTCGCCGCCTGCGGCAACGGCAGCAGTGACGACGCCACCGTCGTCCAGGCCGCCGCGACGCCGCAGTTCCTGGCCGAGTCGGCGGACCGCACTGCGGCCGTCGAGAGCGGCCGGTTCGAGCTCAGCATCGACGTCGCCGCCTCGGAGGAGGCGCCGAACGGCTTCTCGATCACCGGCTCGGGCGCGTTCGACCTCGCCAACAAGCGGTCGCAGTCCACGATCGACCTCGGCGGCCTGCTCGAGGCCGCGAAGGACAGCGAAGGCGCGGGGATGCTCGGGCTGTTCGGTGACGGCAAGTTCGAGATCATCACCGACGGCGACGCGGTCTATGTGCACGCGGGCTTCCTCTCCGCGTTCCTCGGCGGAGACGACGCCAAGCCGTGGGTCAAGATCCCGGCCGACGGCGGCGGAGACGCGGTCACGACCGACCTGGGCGGCGGGCTCACCGACGCCACGGCCCTCCTCGACCTCCTCCGCGACAGCGGCGCGACGGTCACTGACCAGGGTCAGGCCGACGTCCAGGGCGAGTCCACCCACCACTTCACGGCGACGATCTCCGTGGCCGATGCCCTCGCCGCGGCGCCCGACGACACGCAGGGCAAGGCGAGCTCGTTCATCGAACAGCTCGGCGCCGACGCCGGCAACGTCGAGATCCCAGTCGACGTCTTCGTCGATGACCAGGGCCTCGTCCGTCGCATGCAGATGGCGTTCGACGGCGATCTGTTCGCGACGCTCGCGGGTGGCGACGCCGGCGCCGATGCGCCTGCCGGCATGACGTTCACGCTCGACCTGCTCGACCTCGGCGAGTCGGTCGACATCCAGCTGCCGCCGGCCGATCAGGTCGGTGACGGCAGCGAGCTCGGTCGGCAGTTCCAAGACGCGGGCGAGTCTGCCGACTGATCCGACGGCTGACTCGACGCCCTAAGGTCCCCCTTCCATGGGGGAACGCAGCGTCGACACCGGATCGATCCACCTGACCATCGCCGAGGAGGGCGTGGGCGGCCGCCCGCTCATGCTCGTCCACGGGTTCACGGGCGCGAAGGAAGACTTCGGTGACTTCCTGACCGCGCTCGCTGACCGCGGCTGGCACGTCGTCGCGCCCGACTTGCGCGGTCACGGCGCGAGCGACAAACCCACCGAGGAGAGCGCCTACACGCTCCCGATCTTCGCCGGCGACGTGCTCGCGCTCGCCGACACCCTCGGATGGAAGCAGCTCACGCTGCTCGGCCACTCGATGGGCGGGATGATCGCCCAGCACATGCTGATGGGCGCGCCCGACCGCATCGAGGCGATGATCCTCATGGACACCGCGCACGGGCCGCTTCAGGGGTTCGGCCATGCGGATGCTCTCAGCCGCACGGCCGACGCGGTTCGCGCGAGGCGGCATCGAGGCGTTCAAAGCGATCATGGACTCGCAGGGCGCGGCGATGCGCAGTCCCGCCGACGAGCGGGTGCGAGCCGAGCGGCCGGGCTACGTCGAGTTCGGTGAACGCAAGCTCATGGCGACGTCCCCGGCGATGGTGTCGTCGATGATCACCAACTTCGCGACCGGCGAAGATCGCCTCGAGAGCCTCGCCGCCTACACGACCCCGACGCTCGTCATCGTCGGCGAGCAGGACACCCCGTTCGTCGGCCCGTCCGAGCGGATGGCCGACGTGATGCCCGGCGCCAGCCTGGCCCTGATCGCTGACGCCGCTCACAGCCCGCAATTCGAGGCACCCGACGCGTGGTGGGAGGCGCTCAGCGGCTTCCTCGACCGTGTCCAGCAAGGAGCGCTCGCGTGACCGACACCACTGATCTGGACAATTCCGGCGATCTGCACCATTCCGGAGACGCGGCCCTCGACGTCGTGCGCGCCTACGGCGTCGACACGATGTTCACCCTGAACGGCGGGCACGTGTGGCCGCTGTACGACGCGGCCGTGAAGCAGGACGTCCGCATCGTGGACGTGCGCCACGAGCAGACAGCGACCTTCGCCGCCGAGGGATGGGCCAAGCTCACCCGCAAGCCCGGGCTCGCGGTGCTCACGGCTGGTCCCGGCGTGACCAACGGCGTCAGTGCCATCACGACTGCGCACTTCAACGGCACGCCGCTCGTCGTGCTGGGCGGACGCGCGCCGCAAGGCCGTTGGGGGTCCGGCTCGCTGCAGGAGCTCGACCACGTGCCGATCGTCGCCTCGATCACGAAGTCAGCGCGCACGGTCATGGCTCCCGACGACACGGCGAAGGAGATCCGACGCACGCGGTCACGACCGCGATGACGCCACATCGCGGGCCCGTGTTCGTGGACTTCCCGATGGATGTGATCTTCCGACTCGGCGGGCGCGCCCGCAGCGAACGGCGGCGCGCCGCGGGGCGTCGACCCCGACCCGGACGATGTCGAGCGGGCAGCGGCGCTGATCGCCGCGGCCGAGCGCCCCGTGATCATCGTCGGCAGCGACGTCTACTGGGAGGGCGCCTGGCCGGCCCTCACGCCGCTTCGTCGAGACGATGCGCGTGCCGGTGCTCGTTCAACGGGCTCGGCCGCGGATGCCTCCCGGCCGACCACGAGCTCGCGTTCACGCGCACCCGCGGCCTGCTGAAGACCGACGCCGACCTCGTCGTGATCGTCGGCACCGCCGCTCGACTTCCGCCTCGGCTTCGGTCGGTTCGGCGACGCGCCGCGTCGTCCACCTCTGCGACGCGCCCGAAAGCCGGGCTGCGCACGTCGCCACCGCGGCGTCGCCTGCCGGTGACCTCACGGCGATCCTCGATGGGATGACCGCGCTGGTCCGGCGCCTCGCGTGCCGACCACGAGCCGTGGATCGCGCGGCTGCGCGACGCCGAGACCGCGGCGGCGACGGCGGAGCGCGAGCTGCTCGACGCGGACGGCGACCCGATCAAGCCGACCGCGTCTACGGCGAGCTGCGGCAAGCGCCTGGCCCGCGACGCGGTCGTCATCGGCGACGGCGGCGACTTCGTGTCGTACGCGGGGAAGTACGTCGAGGCGTTCGCACCCGGCTGCTGGCTCGACCCCGGTCCGTACGGATGCCTCGGCACCGGTCCGGGCTACGCGATCGCGGCCGCGCGTCGCGCGCCCGACGCGCAGGTCGTCCTGCTGCTCGGCGACGGCGCGGCCGGGTTCTCGCTCATGGACGTCGACACGCTGGTGCGCCACAGCCTGCCGGTCGTGATGGTCGTCGGCAACAACGGCATGCTGGGGTCTCGAGAAGCACCCGATGCAAGCGATCTACGGCTACGACGTCGCCTGCGAGCTGCAGCCCGGACTGCCGGTACGACGACGTGGTGAAGGCGCTCGGCGGCGCGGGCGAGACGGTGCGGCGCCCGGGGGAGGTCGGGTCCCGCGCTCGACCGCGCGTTCGCGGCGGGCGTTCCCTACCTGGTCAACGTGATGACCGACCCCAAGGACGTGTATCCCCGGTCGTCGAACCTCGGCTGAGGCGCTCCGCAAGGAGAGGTCGTTGCAGGCCTCGCACACTTCCGGCGGGATGATCCCGACGCGCATCAGCAGTGCGAAAACCTTGCATCCGAGGCAGTAGGCGAAGACCGACTCGAGCGTGGCGGCGATCGTGATGGCGGCGACGAGCACGAGCGCGAGCGGTGTGCTGTCGAGCACGCCCCACGAGATGAGCGCGCTGATGGAGAGCACGGCGCCGACGCCCTGGGCGAAGCGCTTCGGTGGTCCGGGCACGAGCTTTGCGTCGACAGCGAGCCGCGGGGTCACGACCTTCGTCACGAGCAGCGCCAACGGGCTGAACCGGGGCCCCGCCGCGACGCGCGCCACGAACCCGAAGGCGAGGGGCACCAGGATCCAGTGCTGACCGGCGAGGATCGCCACGCTCATGAGCACGACTCCGGCGGCGACCAAGCGCGCCGAGACCTCGTTCACCGGGTTCGGGAAGCGCAGGATCTCGGGCACGGCCACGAGGTCGAGGGTACCGCCGAAAAGCCGACCTGACGAGTCGGGATTTGGCCACGGCGTGCCGGCGAGAAGTGGTGCGGGTCCCGCCGGTATGGGGCGGATGGCGCGCCAATCCCCGGGCGGAGGAGCGCGGGCGGTGGGACTGGCGAGAAGTGGTGCGGGTCCCGCCGGCATGGGGCGGATGGCGCGCCAACTCCCGGGCGGCGAGGAACCGTGCGCCGCCTATTCGGCGGCCGAGCTTGTTGGCGCCGCCTATTCGGCGGCTTTGTCCATGAAGCGGTCGACGTTGACGATCACACGAGTGACCTTGCCGGCCGCGATCAGTCCGCGATTGTCGGACACCGACACCGTGAAGATCAGCCGGCGACCCTCGACCTTCTCGAGCGTCGCCTCGGCCTTGGCCTTGCCGCCGACGGCCGTCGGAGCGAGATGGTCGAGCTGGACCCGCATGCCGACCGAGGTCTCGCCGGCGGGCAGCTGGCCGGCCAGCGCCGCGCACGTCGCCTCTTCGCACAGCGCGACGACCCTCGGCGTCGCGAGCACGGGCACGTCACCCGATGCCATCGAGCACGCCGTGTCGGCATCGCCGACGACGAGATCCGCCTCGCCCCACAGACCGGGTTCTATCGCCACCGTAGGTACGATACGGCGTCGTTCGCCGCGGCCTTCCATTCATGTGAGCCGCATGTCGAAACGGTTACGACAGGGGTCGATGTGATCGAAGAGGGCGTCCTCCAAAAGGTTCTGGGCGCAGCGCTGCGCCATGGCGGTGACTTCGCGGAGGTGTTCGCCGAGGACCGGCGAGCCTCCTCGGCGGCGCTCGACGACGGCAAGGTCGAAGAGCTCAGCTCGGGACGCGATCGGGGCGCGGGGATCCGTGTCGTCGTGGGCGAGACCACTGGGTACGCGCACACGTCTGACCTGTCCGAGGCCGGGCTGCTCGCCGCCGCCGAAGCGGCGAGCACGGCCGCTCGTGGCGGCACGGGGGGTGCTCGCGTCGTCGACCTCACTCGCCGAGCCGTGAATCGCCCGAACGAGGTCACGACGCCACCCGAGTCGGTGGCGAAGGCGTTGAAGGTCGAGCTGCTCAAGCGAGCCGACGTCGCGGCGCGCGGCGAGGGCTCGTCGATCGTGCAGGTGTCCGCCGCCTACGGCGACAGCCGGCGGCGCATCCTCGTCGCGAACAGCGACGGCTTGCTCGCCGAGGACGATCAGGTGAAGACGCTCTTCCGCGTCACCGCCGTCGCGAGTGGCGACACCGGGCTCCAGACGGGCTACGAGTCGGTCGGTCATCCGATCGGCTTCGAGCTGTTCGACCGCTACGACGTGGAAGACCTCGCGCGCAAGGCTGCACAGCGCGCGCTGCTCAAGCTGCGGGCGCGACCTGCGCCGTCCGGGCGTCTCCCGGTCGTGATCAAGTCGGGTGGCGGCGGCGTGCTGTTCCACGAGGCGTGTGGGCACGGGCTCGAGGCCGACCTCGTCGGGAAGTCCGCGTCGGTGTTCCGAGGGAAGAAGGGCGAGCTCGTCGCCTCCCCGCTCGTGACCCTCGTGGACGACGGGACGATGGGCGGCGAGTGGGGCGCGATCGGCATCGACGACGAAGGCCACGCCGCGCAGCGCAACGTCCTGATCGAAGACGGCGTCCTCACCGACTACATGTGGGACTTTCTCCGCGCGCGGAAAGAGGGTCGCCAGTCGTCAGGCAACGGTCGGCGGCAGAGCTACCACCACCTGCCGATGGTCCGGATGACCAACACGTTCGTGTTGAACGGGACCGAGGACCCGCAGGAGATCATCCGTCAGACCGACCACGGCGTGTACGTGGCCAACCTCGGCGGCGGCCAGGTCAACACGGCGACCGGCGACTTCGTGTTCGGGATGACCGAGGCCTACATGATCGAGAACGGCGAGCTCACCGAACCGCTCCGCGAGGGCAACCTCATCGGCAACGGCCCCGAGGTGCTGCGCAACATCGACGTGCTCGGCAACGACTTCGCCATGGGCAGCCCGGGCACGTGCGGCAAGGACGGCCAGGGCGTCCCCGTCGGCGACGGCCAGCCGACGCTTCGCGTCACCGCGCTCACGATCGGCGGCACCGCGGCATGAGCGGGCGATGAGCGAGCTGCTCGACGTCGCCCGCCGTGTGGCGGAGCAGGCGAAGCCGGGAGAGCAGGTCGAGGCCTACGTCGCTCGATCCACGCGGCTGACGGTGCGCGCCTACCAAGGCGAGGTCGAGGCGCTCACCTCGGCGGAGTCCTCCGGGATCGGCGTGCGGGTGATCGTCGACAAGCGGGTCGGCTTCGCTCACGCCGGCACCCTCGACGAGGGCGCGATCACCGAAGCGCTCGCGGACGCGCGGGACAACGCAGAGTTCGGCGAGGTCGACGAATGGAACGGCCTCGCGGAGCCCGACGGCGTCGTGCCCCCCGAGCTGGATCTCTACCGTCCCGAGCTCGCGAGCTTCCCGGCCGAGCGCAAGGTCGAGCTCGCGCTGGAGCTGGAGAAGGCCGTCCTCGGCGGCGATCCGCGCATCACCGGTGTCCGCACCGCTTCCTATGGCGATGCCGCGGGCGAAGCGGCCATCGCGACGAGCACGGGCATCGCGGTCGCCTCCCGGGCGAGCTCGTGCTGGCTGACCGTGCATGCACTCGCGTCGGAGGACGGAGAGGTGCAGTGGGGCTACGGGATCGATGTGGGCCGCGCCCAGGACGAGCTCGACATCGCGGAGACGGCTGCGGACGCGGTCGACCCGCGACCCGCATGCTCGGTGCCCGCCAACCGAAGTCGCAGCGCCTCACCGTCGTCCTCGACCCGAGGGTGGCGGCGGCGTTCCTCTCGATCGTCGGCGGCACCCTCACCGGCGAGCGCGTGCTCAAGGGCCGTTCTCCGTTCGCGGACCGCATGGGCGACGCGATCGCCTCGCCGATGCTCACCCTTCTCGACGACGCGACCAACCCGCTGTCGCTCGGCGCGGATTCCCACGACGGCGAGGGCCTCGCCACGCGGCCGAGCACCCTGATCGACGGCGGACGGCTCACGACGTTCCTGCACAACAGCTACAGCGCTCGCCGCGCGTCGACGGTGTCCACCGGTTCGGCGGTGCGCGGGTACTCGTCTCGTCCCGGCGTCGGATGCCTCGCGCTCATCCCCGGCGCGGGGACGCTGTCAGCTGACGAGCTCTACGCCCACGTCGGCGAGGGCCTGCTCGTGCAGGAGGTCACCGGCCTGCACTCCGGCGTGAACGCGGTGAGCGGCGACTTCTCGGTCGGCGCCGAGGGCGTGATGATCCGAGGCGGCGTGCTCGCCGAGCCGGTGCGCGAGATGACGATCGCATCGACGCTGCAGCGCATGCTCCTCGACGTCGTCGCCGTCGGTGGCGATCTCGAATGGCTGCCAGGCGGCGACGCGGGCGTGAGCGTCGCGATCGGCGACGTGTCGCTGAGCGGCTCGTAGCGATGCCCGAACCGACCGGGGCTGCGATCGAGCGGCATCCGCATCTCACGCGTCCCAAGCCCGACGGCTGGGTGCGGGTCGACATGCACTCGCACACGATGTGGTCGGGCGACTGCACGACGACGCCCGAGGAGGTCGAGGAGGCAGTCGTCGCGTCGGGCATCGACGTGCTCTGCATCACCGACCACAACGCCATCCGCGGCGCGATCGAGCTCAGGGATCGCCTGCCGTGCCGCGTCGTCGTCGGCGAAGAGCTCCGCACGCACGCGGGTGAGGTGATCGGTCTGTTCCTCAACGAGCGTGTCCCGTTCGGCGTGACCGCGCACGAGGCCGCGACTCGCATCCGGGCCCAGGGCGGGCTCGTCTACATCCCCCATCCGTTCGATCCCGTCCGCCACAACCTTCGGGAGACCGAGCTGCGCGAACATCGCGGCCGAGGGCTTGATCGACGCGCTCGAGGCGTTCAACGCCAAGACTTCGCTCTCCCATCTCAACGAGCAGGCGGCCGCGCTCGCACGCGAGCTCGCGCTGCCGGCCGGCGCGGGCAGTGACGCGCACGTGCCCGAGGCGCTCGGCGCGGCCTACGTGGAGATGCCCGACTTCGACGGGCCCGCCGCGTTCCTGGAGTCGCTGCCGCGAGGCCGTCGTCGTCGGGCACCACTTCGATCGCCCCCGCGTGGCGGCCGCGCATCGTGCCCTCCACTTCGATCGACTGACGGGCCACCTCGATCGACTGAAGGGTCACGCCCCCGTCAGCACCACCGTGACCACGGCGGTCGCGAGCGCGAACGCCACCCGCTCGCCGTCGTCCTGGGGCATGGCGAGGGTGACCGCGGACTCGGTCACGTCCACGACCGTCGCAAACGGTGCAACGACGATCGTGGGATTGCCGTCGATGGAGTCGGGATCGAACGTGGCCAGCACCTCGACGTGGTCACCGACGGCGAGAGCGAGCGTCCCCGGCTCGACCGGCACCGCGATCCCGACGTCGCCGGCAGGGACGAGCGCGGCGATCGGCCCCCACGCCACTCGGGGCCACGCGATCGGCGACGACCGGCTCGCCCGCGAGGATCGCCGCGGACGCGACGCGGCCGACCGGCGGCGTGTCGAGCGCGCGCTCGGGCACGACCGCGAGCGGTCGCTCTTCGAGTCGGGTGTCGTCGGCTTCGATCTTTTCGCCCGCGGCGATGTCGCGCGCCGCGACGACGACCACACGCGCGGTGCCGTAGCCCGCGCGGGCCTCTCGAGCGCCGGCGACCGCGCCGCTGACGACGAAGGCCGTGACCAGCGCGAGCGCGCCGGTGAGCGTCCAGTACACGAACGGGCGGCGCCGGATGCGGAGCCGAGACATGCGTCCTCCTCGGGATCAGATCAGACCCTTGGATCAACCTCGAGGGGAAGAAGGCCGCAGCCTAGGGGAGGTCCGGGATCGCGTCGAAAAGCAGCGCGCGGACGCGCTCGATGTTTCCTTCGAAGAACGTGAACACCATCTCCTGCGTCACCGGCTCGATGCCGTCGACCCCTTCGAGGCCGGCGTCGTAGTCGGTGATCAGCGCGACCGCGGCGTAGGGGAGGCCGAGCTCTGCGGCGAGCACCGCTTCGGGATAGCCGGTCATGTTGATGACCTCCCACCCCATCGAGCTGAACCACCGCGACTCCGCACGCGTCGAGAACCGCGGACCCTGCACGACCACCATGGTCCCGTGGTCGTGCACCGCGAGGTCGAGG
Source organism: uncultured Acidimicrobiales bacterium (assembly GCA_963708175.1). Classification (GTDB taxonomy): domain Bacteria; phylum Actinomycetota; class Acidimicrobiia; order Acidimicrobiales; family DATKAS01; genus DATKAS01. The sequence goes on along the minus strand of CAVPSD010000004.1, from coordinate 19,098 downwards.
CGGCGCGCCGCCGCGACCAACGTCGCCCGCACTCCCGCGTCGTAGGGATCCGCGAAGGCCACGTGCTGCACGTCAGGTCCGTCGAAGAAGGTGTCCATGCGGCCCGAGGTTCGGTCGACGAGCTGGTCGATCACCACGAGCTCGCCGGGATGGATGTGCTTCTGGAGCGAACCTGCGGCGCACGGTCCGACGATCGAGCGCACGCCGAGCTCGCGCATCGCCCAGACGTTTGCTCGGTAGGGGATGCGATGCGGCGGCAGCTCGTGACGCCGACCGTGGCGCGGGAGAAACGCCACGCGGCGTCCTCCGACGTCACCGATCGTCACCGGGGCCGAGGGCGCGCCATACGGCGTGTCGAGCGTGACGGTGTCGACGTCATCCAGGAATGAGTAGAAGCCCGACCCGCCGAAGACCCCGACGTCGGCCTGGGCCACCGGTCAATCGCTGGTCGAGGAGCCGGACGAGGCTCGACGAGAGAAGACGAGGACGAAGAAGACGAGGACGACGAAGAAGTCGAGGACGACGCCGAGCTGGAGTGGCGTGTGGCTGTGGTCGCCGTGGGAGTGCGAATGTCCGTGGTCGCCGTTCGAGGTGCCCGAGTCGCCGTTGCTGGACGAGGACGACGACGACTTCTTGCTGCCCGACCGGCTGTCGGTCTTGTAGAACCCGTCACCTTTGAACGTGATGCCGATCGATCCGAAGACCTTGCGGAGGGGGCCCGAGCAGTGCGGGCAGACGGTGAGTGACGGCTCGTCGAACGACTGCACCACCTCGAGCTCGCGGCCGCATCCCTTGCAGCGGTATTCGTAGGTGGGCATCGTGCGGTCTCCGTTAGCACTCGAAGCGGTACGAGTGCTAAGGCTACCGCCTCCGAAGCAGCGGCGACGGCCTGCCTCGGTATGGTGACGCGCAATGGTGCGCAAGGCGGTGATCCCGGCGGCAGGCCTCGGCACGCGGTTCCTGCCGGCGACAAAGGCGCAGCCCAAAGAGATGTTGCCGCTGGTCGACAAGCCCGCCATCCAGTACGTGGTCGAAGAGGCGGTCCGAGCGGGCATCCGGGACATCCTCATCATCACGGGCCGCGGCAAGCGCACCCTCGAGGACCACTTCGACCGCTCGTTCGAGCTCGAGTTCTACCTGCAGCAGGCGGGACGTGATGCGGACGTGCGCGACATGCGCTCCATCGCCGAGCTCGCGGAGATCCACTACGTCCGCCAGGGTGAGCCCCTCGGTCTGGGCCATGCCGTCGGTGTCGCCCGCGACCACGTCGGCGACGAGCCGTTCGCTGTCCTCCTCGGCGACGACCTCATGGCCGAGACCTCCCATGTGCTCGAGGACATGGTGGATGCGAGCTCCCGTGTCGGGGCATCGGTCATCGCGCTGAAGGAGTTTCCCGGCGAGGAGATCTCGTCCTATGGATGCGTCGCGCTCGACCCGCTCGGAGACGACGAACAGCTGGTCCGCATCGCGGGGCTCGTCGAGAAGCCCCGCCCCGACGAGGCGCCGTCGAACCTCGCCATCATGGGCCGCTACGTGCTCACGCCCGAGATCTTCGACTGCATCGACCGCGTGAAGCCTGGCCGCGGCGGCGAGATCCAGCTCACCGACGCGATGTCGCTCCTGCTCGAACGCGAGGCGCTCTGGGGTCTGCAGTTCACCGACGGTCGCTACGACACGGGCAACAAGCTCGACTGGCTGCGGGCCACCGTCGAGCTGGCGCTGCAGCGCGAGGACCTCGGCCCGGACTTCCGCAAGTACCTCGCCGAGCTGTGCAAGCGCGAAGGTCTCGTGTGATCCCTGTCGACGAGGCGCGGGCGTTCGTCCTCGCCTCGTGCGCTCGGCTCCACCCGAAGGCGCTCCCCCTCAGCGACGTGCTCGGCTGTGCGACCTCGGTGCCGCTCGACGCTCCCGAAGACGTGCCGCCGTTCCAGAACACCGCGATGGACGGGTATGCGGTGCGCGGCGAAGACACCGCGGCGCGTCACCGGCGACGCCCGTGCGACTCGAGGTCGCGGGGCTGTTGCCCGCAGGTGCGCCGCCCACGATCGAGGTGAGGTCCGGCTCGGCGGTGCGGATCATGACCGGCGCGGCGATGCCTCCCGGTGCCGACGCCGTCGTGATGGTGGAAGAGACCGAGACGACCGACGACGGCTCGGTGCTCGTCCGTCTCGAGGTGAAGCCCGGTGATTCGGTGCGGGAGGTCGGGAGCGACGTCCCGAAGGGGGCTCGGGTCTTCGAGCCTCAGACGATCGTGCGTCCCGCGCACCTCGGCGTCTTCGCCTCGCTCGGCTTCGTCCGCGTGCCGGTCTATCCGCGCGCTCGCGTGGGCGTGATCTCGACCGGTGACGAGCTGGTCGAGGGCGGCGGGCCGCTTGCGCCCGGTCAGATCCGTGAGTCGAACCGCGAGATGCTCCTCGCCCTCGTCGAGCAGGCGAACTGCACGCCGGTCGACCTCGGGCTCGCGCGCGACGACAAGGACGAGATCAGCGAGGTCTTCCTCCGCGGTGCGGCGGAGTGCGACGCAGTCATCTCTTCGGGTGGAGTGAGCATGGGCGACTTCGACCTCGTGAAGGTGGTGCTCGACGAGATCGGCGAGATGCGTTGGATGCAGATCGCCATCAAGCCGGCCAAGCCGTTCGCGTTCGGCGTCATCGGCGAGAGGCGAACGCCGGTGTTCGGCCTCCCTGGCAACCCGGTCTCGTCGCTGGTCTCGTTCGAGCTGTTCGCGCGTCCCGCGCTCCGCCAGATGATGGGCCACGCCGAGATCGACCGGCCCGCCGTCGTCGCTGTCGACCGACGCCGACCTGCGGCGCCATCCGGACGGCAAGACGCACTACGTGCGGGTCACCGGGCACTTCGGCGCCGACGGGCGCTACCACGTCGCGCCGGTCGGGGCGCAGGGTTCGCACCAGCTCGCCGCGACGGCGGCAGCCGACGCGCTCGCCGTGCTGCCCGACGGATCCGGTGTGACGAGCGGCGCCGATGTGCCCGCCATGTTGCTCATCTAGCGGCGCCGCATAGCCTGAACCGGTGGCCGACCTCGTCGATCCCTACGGGCGCACCGTTCGCGACCTGCGGATCTCGGTCACGGACCGCTGCAACTTCCGCTGCACGTACTGCATGCCCGCCGAGGGGATGCAGTGGCTGCCCCGCAGCGAGCTGCTGACCTTCGAGGAGATCGAACGGATCGCCCGCGTCTTCGTCGAGCGCTTCGACGTCGACGGCATCCGCCTCACCGGCGGTGAGCCGACCGTGCGGGCGCACCTCCCCGTTCTGGTGGAGAAGCTCGCCGCGCTCGACGTGGACCTGTCGATGACGACGAACGGCGCGACCTTCGGCTCCTCGCCGACGATCTGCGCGCCGCGGGGCTGAAGCGTGTGAACGTGTCCCTCGACTCGCTCCGCCGCGAGCGCTTCCTCGACATCACCCGCCGCGACGAGCTCGAGCGGGTGCTCGACGGCATCGCCGCGGCCCAAGAGGCCGGCTTCGACCCGGTCAAGGTGAACGTCGTGCTCGAGCGCGGGATGAACGACGACGAGATCGTCGACTTCGCCACCTGGGGTCGCGAGCGAGGCGTCGCCGTCCGCTTCATCGAGTTCATGCCCCTCGACGCCTCGGGCGCGTGGAACCGCGACATGGTCGTGTCGCAGGAGGAGATCCTCGACGCGATCTCGGCGATCTACCCGCTCGAGCCCGCGCCAGCGCAGGGGAGCGGCGCCCGCCGACCGGTGGCTCTACGCGGATGGCCGCGGCGACGTCGGGATCATCCCGAGCGTCACCAAGCCCTTCTGCGGCGACTGCGACCGGGTGCGCCTCACGGCGGAAGGGCAGCTGCGCACGTGCCTGTTCGAGACCCGGGAGTTCGATCTGCGCGGGATGGTCCGCGATGGCGGCACCGACGACGACCTCGCGGCGGAGATCGTCCGGGCTGTGGGCACGAAGTGGGCGGGGCACCAGATCGGCCAGGTCACGTTCATCCGGCCGAACCGCAGCATGAGCCAGATCGGGGGCTAGATGCTCGTCTGGCTGTCTGGTGGGTCGAAGCACCGGGAAGAGCTCGATCGCCCGGCGGATGCTCGCGTGTGCCGAGCCGGGCGAAGCCTGGATCGTGACCGGCGACGAGCACGTCACGAGTCGAATCCCCGACGGCTGTCACCCGCCGAGTCGACCGACGAGCCGGACGACGGGTGGGACATCGTCGTCGACGATCGACAGCTCTGAGGCTGCCCCGGGTCGGCCCGGTCGGGCTGCGCATCCTCGACGCGATGTATCGGGCGCGGCGGCCATGGCCGATGCCGGAGTCCTCGTCATCCTCGAGGACGTCATCTGGGAGCCGGTGGTCAGAGACGTTGCGCTCGCCGCCCTGGCTGACGTTCCTCGTCTCGTGGTCGAGGTCCGGTGTGATCTCGACGTCGCACTGGAGCGTGAGCGAGCCCGAGGTGACCGGTTCATAGGCCAGGTCGAGGCCCTTGCGGTGGAGTCGAGCGTCGTCATCGAGCCCGACCTCCGGATCGACACGACCCACCGGACGGCGGCCGACTGCGCCGCCGAGATCGTCAGGGTCGTCCGCTCGCGGGCCGCGTCGGGGTCCCTGACTTAGACTCGCCGCATGGCCCGCGAGCTCACCCATCTGGATCCGCTCGGCAGGGCTCGGATGGTCGACGTCACGCCGAAGGAACCGACCCATCGGCGGGCGATCGCCCGGTGCAAGGTCTTCATGCAGCCCGACACCACTGTCCTCGTCGCCAACCGTGAGGTCACCAAAGGTGACGTGCTCGCGGTCGCCCGGGTCGCCGGGATCCAGGCGGCCAAACGGACGTCCGACCTCATCCCCCTATGCCATCCGGTGCTCGTGGGGTCGGTGTCGGTGAACTTCGACATCGGCGACGACCACATCCAAGTGGAGTCCCAGGTCGACACCGTCGATCGGACAGGCGTCGAGATGGAGGCCCTCCACGCCTGTGCCGTGGCCGCCCTGACCATCTACGACATGTGCAAGTCGGCGGACCGGTCGATGGTCATCGGCGAGCTCACCCTGTGGGAGAAGACCGGCGGACGGTCGGGGACCTACCGCCGCGCCCCCGACCTGGACGAGTAACGGTTGCGTCAGAAATCGCGTCAGATTTCTGACAGAGAGTTTGGTCCGGGCAGGGTGCCGTAGTAGAACCATTGGGACCCAGGGGGGCTAGGCGGCCTGGGACGGACGCTTCCGACGTCCTGTCGCTCGCCCGGCCCTGCATCAATCCGCAGTGCGACCATCCACCGCGCGCAGCGTGGTCGGCGGTACGGTCGCCGAGACCCAAAGGCAGGCCCGGAGCGTGACACTCTTGGTTCTGGTCATCCTGGCGGTGATGTGGGCTGCAGTCCTGTTGCCTCCTTGGCTGCGGGGCCGCAGCCAAGACCGCCCTTCCGACTCCATCCACTCCTTCCGCCGGCAGCTCTCCGTCCTCGAGCGGGCCACGCCAGGAGTACCGGGTCAGGCGCGCCCCGAGTCATTGCTCACCCTCTCCGAAGCGCAACGCCGGCGCCGCCTGATCATCGGCTTTCTGGCGCTCTTGGCCGGCGTGACCCTGCTGGCCGCGTTCACCTCGTCGGGCGGCGCGCGCATGGCGCTGTTCGCGGTGAACCTCGTGCTCGACGCCGCCCTCGTCGGCTACCTCCTGCTGCTCGCTCAGGCGCGTCAGGTCGCCGCCGAGCGCGAGATGAAGGTGCGCTACCTGCGCGCCGCTCCCGCGCCGGGCACGCAGCTCTCGCAGGCCGAGTGGTACGACGTCTACGAGCACGCCCGCTGACCCAGCCCAGTCTTGGGCGAAAGGGCGTCCGCTAACCTGAGGCGCCCACCGCGGGGGTGTAGCTCAGTTGGTAGAGCGCAGCGTTCGCAATGCTGAGGCCGAGGGTTCGAATCCCTTCACCTCCACCGCCTAGAACCTGGTCAGAGTGCTCGGAGCGGTCGCGCGGCGTCGCCTCTCAGCGCAGTCATGGCACAGACATGACGCATGGCGGGGGTGTGGACTGCAGCTACGGCCTGCTCTGAACGTTCGACCGATGCGCCCTCAGAGCGCTGGAACCGCGTAGGTGAAATCCAGCGCCACGAGGTCCGCAGGCTGGGGAGTCCAGTCCTCCAGGATGCGCAGGTGGATCCAAGTACTGCGCGGTCAGGCACGTCGACTGCTCGCAACCACGGACGAAAAGGGCGACCGGCGTCCCGCTCGACGGCGTGCTCGCCGTCACGCGGTCGCCGCGGGACTGGTCACTCCTAGCGGGCATTCGGAGCGCGGCGGACGGCCAGCGACGACGGCGTCACCTACCAGCGAGTCCGTCGTTCGGGCGCTGCTGCCGCCCGCGTGAGGTGTCATCGCCACGAGAAATTTCGGCGATGTTGAGCAGCCGTGTTAACGAATCGCCCCCGCCGGAGCCCTATAGGGCTGATGATGAGCGGTGTGAGCGATCAGGGCCGGGTGGAGGCGGTGTACCGCTCCTTGCATCCCCGCTTGTGGCGCTCGCTGCTCGCGTACACGCGTGACGCCGAGCTGGCGAGCGACGCCGAGGCCGAGGCCTTCGCCCAGGCCCTGGGGCGGGGCGAGGCTGTCGACGATGTCGCCGCGTGGGTCTGGCGCAGTGCGTTTCACATCGCCGCGGGGCTGCAGGCGGCGAGGACGCGCTCCAACGGTCTCGGGACCGCGGAGGGCTCAATTGCATCGACCGGTTCCGTGGCCGAGTTCTTGGGCCTGTTAGCCGACCTGTCCTCGCAGCAGCGGGCCTGCGTCGCGTTGCGCTACGTCGGTGGCTACACCGCACCGGAGATCGGTGAGCTGCTCGGGACCAGTGCAGGCACCGTGCGGGTGCAGCTGCATCGGGCCCACGCCACGCTGCGCCACACGATCATGGAGGCCGAACATGCGTGACGACTTCGATTCCGTGGTGGCGGACCATTTCAAGGTTCTCGACGACGTGCCCGTCCCGGACACGTGGTCGCGTGTGCTCGACCGTGTGCCCGTCCGGGACGCACGGTCGCTCGTTCCGTTCAGCGACGAGGCACTGACCATGATCGACCTTGACACTCCCGGCACCGACCGAACCCCGTCGCCGAGTTCCCATCGCGATCGGGGTCGCCGCGCTGCTGGCGGCCGCCGCCGTTGGTCGCCATCGTCCTCGTGTCGACGCGCGACGAGCGACCCACCGACCCAGCCGATGAACCGGCCCCGACCGTGACCGCGCCCTCGACCGCGCCTCCGCGAGCGCTGTTCGGCACGCCCGTCGGCGAGCCGCTCGCGCCCGGGACGTACTTCGTCGATGAGGTCGACGGAACACCGACGCCGCGGATCTTCGTCACCATCGACGCCGGCTGGTCGAGAGTTGCATACGACGAGGGTCGATCTGTCGAAGAAGGGGCCCACGCCATCGACCTACAGTCCTGAGGACGCCATCGGCTTCATCACGTTCAGCCGACCCGACCAGGTGTACTTGGACGCCTGCCACTTGAACGATGGGTTCCACCCGGGGCCTGTGACGACCCTCGACGGACTCGTCGCCGCGCTCACGTGAGCAGCAGCGGTGGGACGGCACGTGACGCGCCCCATCGGACATCTCCGTCGACGGTTATCCGGGCAAGACGTTCCAACGCACCGCGCCCGCCGTGTTCTCGGACTGCCCCATCGAGGTCGCCTGGGCGCATGAGAATTCCAGAGGTTGACGGCAGCGTACTGAAGAAGCTGGCAGAACGAACACGAATCGAATTTCGGCGGGACGTACTACGAACCGGGCCAGCATCGAGACCTTGATGGTCCTCGACCTCGACGGCACGGTCGTCGTCATCAACGCGAATCTGTGGCCGGGGTCCTCGGAGGCGGATCGCGCTGAGTTCGCCGCGCGTGCTCGACTCGATCCGCATCGACCCGGCACGAGCGACGTGACCGCCGCTGCGCCGTCACGTTCATCGCTCCGGATCACGTCGTGATCCGGGCCGTCCGAGTCCTCGATCGACACTGGTGGGAGCGCCGAACTGCCGATCTGGCCTCGACCGTGCTCGCGCAGACCGCACGCGGCGACGCTGGGAGCCGTTGGTCTTCCGGACGCAGCGGAGAGCCGGCAGGGTGTTCGCAATCAGCCGGTGAAGTCAGCACGCCACCCGGGACCCTCCTCCTGACATGCGGGCGGTCGAACGGCACGCGATGGGGCACTGCGCCGCGGCTTCCTCCGCCTACCTAGCCCCGAAGGGAGCACCCGGTGAGGTGGATGCGTAGCCCGTCGTGCCAGGCGCTTCAACGAGCGTTACGGCAGCCCGCGCGTCGGCACCTCTCCGAGCAGCTTCGCCACACGCCGCGCCCGTCGATGGTCGCCCCACAGTGTCATGACGCACTCATGACACGTCCGTGGGTGTCCACGGGTGCCCACTGCTGTCGGCGACGTGCATGAACGTCCAGCGCCGTCCACACGGGTCCGGCTCATTCGCATTCGCAATGCCGAGGCCGAGGGTTCGAATCCCTTCACCTCCACTCCGCGGCAGCTGACAACCCTGGGGCGTGTCGTGGCGTAGAACAGGGTCATGAGGCTGCGCGTGTTGCTGATCCCCGCCGTGGCGGCAGCGTTCCTGCTCGCGGCATGCGGCGATGACTCCGGATCGAGCTCGGGTGGTGACGCGGGTGGTGACGCGCCGGCGGCCACGAGTGGCGACGTGGCGCAGCCGGGCTACGGCATCCCCGCCGATGTCACGGAGGCGGCTGCAGGTGATGCCGCGACCGAGCCCGGCACGATCGTGGCAAAGAGCGTCGCCTACAACCCGACGGAGATCACGGTGAAGGTCGGCGACACGGTGACCTTCAAGAACCAGGACAGCTTCGCTCACACGTTCACGGCCGACAACGGCGAGTTCGACTCGGAGAACGTCGACGGCGGCGGCAGCTTCACCTTCACCCCGGACGCGGCGGGCACGATCGCGTTCCACTGCAAGATCCACTCGAACATGAAGGGCACGATCACCGTCGAGTCCTGATCTGGAACACCTGGAGGTTCATCAGATGAAAGCTCGCGCGCTCCTGCTCACGGGTGTCCTCGCGATGGTGCTCCTCGGAGCCTGCGGCGGGGACGACTCCGGGTTCGAGCGCGAACACGACGACGGCGCCAGCAGCGAGCGGAGGTACCGAGGGCAACACGATCGTCGCGAAGAGCGTCGCCTACAACCCCACCGAGATCACGGTGAAGGTCGGCGACACGGTGACCTTCAAGAACGAGGACAGCTTCGCTCACACGTTCACGGCCGACAACGGCGAGTTCGACTCGGAGAACGTCGACGGCGGCGGCAGCTTCACCTTCACGCCGGACGCGGCGGGGACGATCGCGTTCCACTGCAAGATCCACTCGAACATGAAGGGCACGATCACCGTCGAGTCCTGAGCCGCGAGTCCGGCCGTCTCTGTGCGGAACAGCGCCGAATCTGGCGCAGTTCGCGACACAGAACCGGGGTGGGAGACAGCCGGCGGTCAGCTGCCCCCTTTGAGGTCCGTTTTGACCACCTTGCCCAGCGCGTTGCGGGGCAGCGCGTCGAGGAACCGCACCTGACGCGGCCGCTTGTACTTCGCGAGGCGCGTCGCGCACCACTCGAGCAGCTCGGCTTCGCCCACAGGTTCGGCGGCGACGACGTAGGCCACGACGGTCTCGCCCCACTCGTCCGACGGCTCACCCGCGACCGCCGCCTCGGTGACCGCGGGATGCTCGGCGAGCAGCTCCTCGATCTCTCGGGGGTAGACGTTGAACCCGCCGGTGATGATGAGATCCTTCGAGCGACCGACGATCCGCAGGTAGCCGTCGGGGTCGAACTCGCCGATGTCGCCCGTGAGGAACCAGCCGTCGCGAAAGGCGTCCGCGGTGGCGTCCGGACGTTCCCAGTACGAGCGCAGGACGTTCGGGCCGCGGACGCAGATCTCGTCGTTGTCGGCCAGCCGCGCTTCGACTCCGGGCAGTGGGATGCCGACACTCCCCGGACGGCGGTCGGCGGCGTACGGGTTCGAGGTGTTCATGAACGTCTCGGTCATGCCGTAGCGCTCGATCACGCGCTGACTGCCGCGTTCGGCCAGCGCGCGCCACACGTCCGCAGCGAGCGCGGCCGAGCCACTCACACAGAGGCGCAACCTCGCGAGCTCACCGACACGCTCGCTTGCAGCGAGGCGGACGTACATCGTCGGCACACCGAAGAACAAGGTCGCGCGCTCCGCGGCGGCGAGGTCGAGAACGCCATCGGGGCTGAAGGGCGCGATCGCCATGCTCGCCCCCGTGAGCAGCGTGCCGTGCACGCCGACTCCGAGCCCGTGCATGTGGAACAGCGGGAGGGTGAGCACGAGCCGGTCGTCGGCCGACCAACGCCACGCGACCCGCACTCCCTCGCGCGCTCGCGAGCGCGTTCCCGTGACTCAGGATCGCGCCCTTCGGTCGTCCCGTCGTGCCCGAGGTGAACATCAACATCGCCGGGTCGTCGGCTCCGCAGGCGTCGAGCGCAGGCATCGCACTCCGCGGCCCCTCCAACGAAGCCGGACGGCTCGGCGCGTCCGGCAGCCGCGCGGGATCGTCGAGCACCGCAAGCTTCGGTCTCGCCTCCCGCCAGACGTTGCCGAGCTCCTCGCGTCCGAACGCGGTGTTGACCGGTACGACGATCGCGCCGAGCCGCAGGGCGCCGACGTGCGCGAGCACGAGATCGACTGAGGGGGGGCAGCTCATCAGCACGCGATCGCCCGGCTCGACCCCCGCGCCGGCAAGCCGCGCGGCCGATTCCGCACTGCGCTCGCCGACCTCAGCGGCCGTCAGCCACGGCGTGTCGACGTCTCGAAGCACGGGCGCGCTCGGCGCCTCCGCCCAGCGGGCCGCCCAGGCTCGCGGGAGCGACTGCTCGGCGATGAGCGCCCCGGGATCACCTTCGAACCCGTGGATGCGCCACGCGGCGCGATCGTCGAGCGGCCCGGGATTCAGCAGGTCAGACACCAGGTCAGGGCGTGTAGTCCGCCTGCATGGTCTGCAGCGCGAAGGCCGCGACCCGGTTCGCTCCGGCGAGCGAGAAGTGCACGCCGTCCTGCGCCCGCATCAGCACCTGCTTCCCGTTCGCGTCCGGCAAATAGGCAGAGAAGGCGCCGTCCGGGCCGGCGAACATCGTGCGGATGTGGATGAACGTCACGCCCGGATGCTTCTCGGCCTCTTCGCGGTAGATGCCCTCGAGGACGATCTGCTTCGCGTCGAAGTCGCCCGCACGCATCACCGGCTGCCCGACCCAGTACACGTGACGGGTCCCGCCCTGCGTCAGGAACGCCATCACCGCGGCGACCCGCCGCCGGTACTCCGCCTGCCACTCCGGAGTGCTGACGTCGTACACGTTGCCGTCGAGCTTCATCCGCTGCGCGTCGTTCGCGCCGAACATCACGACCATCGCGTCGGGGTTCTGCTGGTTGACGATGTCGATGAAGTGCGCAGGCCAGTCGAAGTAGTCCGGTCGAGTGAGGCCGGTCGAGATCCGCGCATCGAGCGTCGGTGTGATGACGCCGGTCTCACCCGCGACCCGCACGAGCGACTGACCGACCTCCGCGGCCATCGAGTCGCCGCCGACCCAGAGCTTCAAGGGGTTGTCCGCGGTCGGCGTGCGCAGGGGCGCGACCGTCGGTGCGGGCGCGGTCGTCGGCACTGTGGTGTCACCTGACGCGACCGTCGTCTCCGTTGCGCCGCCAGCGCTCGTCGCGGGCGAGGCGACCGACGAGGGCGAGGCGACCGAAGAGGGCGTCGCGGAAGGCACCGTCGCCGTCGCGAGCGCGTCGAACGAGTCCTCCGAGCCCGTGTTGCGGCCGCGCACGTCATCGACGACCGCCCCGGGCTTCGCGAGGCCCGTCCATCGGCTGACCGTGTACAGGGGCTTCGCTACTCCGACTGCGACCGTGCGTTGCCAGCCGAAGGGCTGGCGCTCGGCCATGTCGAGCAGCGTGCGCGAGTTCAAGAACGCGGCGCCGATGAACGCGATCGCACCGACGACGAGGATCTGGCCCGCCGACATCGGGCGGCTGCGCAGCCGCAGGCTCCTCCCCGCGGGATGATCGCGATCGCGCTCCGGCGACGCGGACGGATGACCATCCGTCGGACGGGTGCGCGTGGGGATTGCGATGCCCCGACGCTACGCGATGCCGGAACGGCCGGAGGCGTCATCCCCTCCGCGGCTCGCCCGGCTTCCCCCCTAGAACTGGAAGTAGATGAACGGGGCCACGCCGACCGGACCGAGGGCGTTGATCAGGAAGAAGCAGCCGGCCAGGGTGAGCCCTTGCGCGACGATCGGGAAGCGGGAGAACCGCGCTTGCAGCTGGCGCACGGCATTCTCCGGAACGAACTGGCTGGCGATCATCGCCCCGATGGTGAGCAGCAGCAGCGGCGTGACGAGCGGCGCCGGGCCCCACGCGGTGAACAGCCGATGAAGCATCGTGAACGCGTCGTCGAACGTCGGGCTGCGGAAGAACACCCACGCCAGGCACACCACGTTGAACGTGATCAGCCACTCTCCGATCTGCCGGGCCGGCGTCTGCGCAGGCTCGGGCAGGCCGAGCGCTTCACGGCGATCGGTCCGGTAGTGCTCGATCGCCAAGCCCACGCCGTGGATGGCGCCCCACACGACGAACGTCCACGCCGCGCCGTGCCAAAGGCCGCCGATGACCATCGTCAGCATGAGGTTGCGGTACGTGTGCCAGCGCGTTCCCCGGTTGCCGCCGAGGGGGATGTAGAGGTAGTCGCGCAGGAACCTCGACAGCGTCATGTGCCATCGGCGCCAGAAGTCCTGCAGCGACCGCGCCGTGTACGGCGCGTTGAAGTTCGGTGGGAAGCGAATTCCGAGGAGCAACGCGAGGCCGATGGCGATGTCGGTGTATCCGCTGAAGTCCGCGTAGATCTGGATCGCGTACGCGTAGATCGCGAAGAGGATCTCGAGCGAGCTGTGGTTCGCGGGCGCGGCGAAGACCTGGTCGACGATCGCGCCCGCGAGGTAGCTCGAGACGACGACCTTCTTGAACATCCCCGCGACGATCAGCCGGAACGCGAACGCGCCGTCGAGGTAGCGGGGGTCCGGGCGCTCCTTCAGCTGCGGCAAGAACTCGGACGCGCGCACGATCGGGCCGGCAACGAGGTGCGGGAAGAACGACAGGTAGGTCGCGAAGTCGAGGAATGGGACCGGTTCGACCTTCCCCCGATAGGTGTCGATGACGTACGAGAGCGCTTGGAACGTGAAGAACGAGATCCCGATCGGCAGGATGATCTGGAACAGCGGTGGCGACACCTTGATGCCGATGTCGTCGAGCGTGTTCACGACGGACGTGGTGAAGAAGCCGTAGTACTTGAAGTAGCCGAGCACGCCGAGGTTCACTGCGACTGCGGCGAACAGCAACCCGCGTCGGAACGGCTCGCGGCTCGGCGCGATCGCCTTCGCGAACAGCTGGTTTGCGATCGTCGAGCCGCCCAGGAGGAAGACGTAGTGCCAGTCCCACCAGCCGTAGAAGATGTAGCTGGCGATCACCATCAGCACCTTCCACCGAGCGGGGTAGGGCCTCAGCAGCCAGCCGAGGACGAACACGATCGGGAAGAAGATGGCGAACTGGATGGTGGGGAAGAGCACCGGCGCCGAGCCTAGGGGTCGCCCCTCGCGCCAAGGGGCACCCGTTTCGGTCGTGTGAAGATGTGTCGGTGACCCCCGCGGCCGCTTGAACGGCTAGTCGCGGACCCCTAGCGTCGCCGGATCACTGACCTGACCAGGAGGGGGTTCACCGTGCGCAGATCGCGCCGACTAGTGGGCTTGCTGACCCTCCTCACCGCGTTCACCTTCGTGGCGGCGGCGTGTGGGGACGACAGCGATTCATCGAGTGAAGCAACGACGGGCGGAGGTGCCACGACCACGGCAGGTGGCAGCACCGCGACGACCGGCGCCAGTGGCGAGGCGCTGCCGGCTTGCGGTGGCACAGCCGCCGACAAGGGGTCCGGGGACTACACCATCGCGACGCGCGAGGTGACGCAGCCCGACGGCACCAACGACAAGATCGGTCTGATGTACGACGTCACCGGCCGTGGCGACTTCTCGTTCAACGACTCAGCAGCCGCCGGTCTCGACAAGGCAAAGGCCGACTTCGGCATCCAAGCCTCGGAGTCGACCCCGACCGGTGAGGCGGACCGCGCCGAGCGGCTCAAGCTGTTCGTCGACGACGGCAACGGACTGATCATCGCCGTCGGCTTCCTGTGGGGTGACACGGTCACTGCCGGTTCTGTCGCCGCTCCCGATACCGACTTCGGCATCATCGACTCGGTCGTCGACCTGGACCCGGACACCGATGGGGTTCAGTTCGCCCCGAATGTTGTGTCAATGACCTTCGCCGAGCAGGAAGGTTCGTTCCTCGTCGGTGCTGCGGCGGCCATGAAGAGCCAGACCGGCCATATCGGCTTCATCGGGGGCGTCGAGAACGACCTCATCAAGAAGTTCGAGGCCGGCTATCGCGCGGGCGCCAAGCAGGTCAACCCTGACATCAACGTGGACGTGAAGTACATCAGCCAGCCACCCGACTTCAGCGGCTTCAACGACCCGGCCAAGGGCAAGGAGATCGCCGCCTCCTTCTACCAGGGTGGCGCTGACATCGTGTACGCCGCGGCGGGTGGCTCGGGTCTGGGCATGTTCCAGGCCGCCAAGGAGTACTCGGACGCGAACAACACGGTCGTGTGCGGCATCGGCGTCGACTCCGACCAGATCCTGACGGTCGGTGCCGATCTCGAGCCCTATGTCATGACTTCGATGCTGAAGCGGGTCGACGTGGCCGTGTACAACACGATCGGCGACTACCTGGAGGGCACTCCCAAGGTGGGCACCGTCGCGGTGTTCGACCTGAAGAGCGACGGCGTCGCCTACTCGACGACCGGCGGCAACCTCGAGGACATCGTTCCTCAGCTCGATGATCTGAAGTCCCAGATCGTCGACGGCACGATCACCGTTCCCACGGCTCCCTAGGGTCGCCGAGCCAGATGTAGTAGAGAACGGTCCCATGACCGAGCACGCAGAGGGCGCCGCCGCATCGTCGGACGGCGCCCTCAGCGCGTCCGGTCCGCCCGCGATCGAGCTGAAGGGGATCGTCAAGCGGTTCCCCGGAGTCGTGGCGAACGACGGCATCGACCTCTCCGTCCGTCCCGGATCGATCCACGCGATCGTGGGCGAGAACGGCGCGGGCAAATCGACGCTCATGAAGATCCTCTACGGCGAGCAACGTCCGGACGAGGGGACGATCACGGTTCGAGGGGTCGAGCAGAGCTTCAAGTCACCGCGCGACGCGATTGCCGTCGGAATCGGCATGGTGCATCAGCACTTCATGCTCGCGGACAACCTCACGGTCGCGGAGAACGTGATCCTCGGCGACGAGCCCGGGTCGCTGCTGCGGATCGACTTCGGGAAGGCGTCCGACCGCATCACCGAGCTGGGCGGGATCTACGGGCTCAACGTGAAGCCCGAGGCCCTCATCGGCGACCTGGGCGTCGGAGATCGCCAGCGGGTCGAGATCCTCAAGGTGCTGTACCGCGGCGCCCGGATCCTGATCCTCGACGAGCCGACCGCGGTGCTGGTGCCGCAGGAGGTCGACGAGCTGTTCGCGTCGCTCCGCGAGCTCACCTCCGAGGGCGTCACGGTGCTGTTCATCAGTCACAAGCTCGACGAAGTCATGGCCGTCGCCGACGCCATCACCGTCATTCGGGCAGGCCGCACTGTGGCGTCGGTACTGCCCAAGGACGTGACCGCCCGCGAGCTCGCCGAGCTGATGGTCGGCAGCGAGCTACCGAAGCCCGACACCCGCGAGTCGACGGTCACCGACAAGGTCGAGCTCGACGTCGCCGGGTTGACGGTCGTCGAAGACGTACGGGCCGTCCTCGACCATGTGTCGTTGACCGTGCATCGCGGTGAGGTCGTCGGAGTAGCCGGTGTCGAAGGCAACGGGCAACGCGAGCTGGTGGAGGCACTCATCGGGCTCCGGCAGGCGTCCAGCGGGCGCATCGTGCTCGCCGGCCTCGACATCACTCACACGAGCACTCGATTTCGACGCGAGCACGGCGTCGGATACATCCCTGAGGACCGCCAACACGACGCCCTACTCCTGTCCGCGGCTCTCTGGGAGAACAGCATGCTCGGACATCAGACGTCAGAGCCATACGTGCGCAACGGCTGGATCGATCGCAAGGGGGCCCGCCAGCGCACCAAGGAGCTCGTCGAGGAGTTCGACGTGCGCACGCCCGGGGTCGACGTGGCGGCGTACGCGTTGTCGGGCGGCAATCAGCAGAAGCTCATCGTCGGACGCGAGATGGTCGCGGACCCGAAGCTCCTCATCGCCTCCCACCCGACACGTGGCATCGATGTCGGCGCACAGGCCGCGGTGTGGGAGAGCATCAGAGAGGCGCGTCGACGAGGTTTGGCGGTGCTCTTGCTCTCGGCGGACCTCGAAGAGCTCATCGGGCTGTCCGACACGTTGCTCGTGATCCTGCGCGGTCAGATCGTGGCCACCCTCGACCCTGCCACGGTCACCCCCGCCGACCTCGGCTCGTACATGACGGGCGCCAAGGAGGTGAGCGCCGCGTGACGTTGACACGCCGCATCTTCTACGGCCTTGCCGCGCCGGTCGCCGCGGTTGTGCTGTCGCTCCTCGTCTCGGGGATCGTGCTGTGGGCCAGCGGCTACGACGCGGCGGATGCGTTCAAGTCGATGTGGTCGTACATCGACTCATCCGAGTCGACGATCGAGATCGTCAACCGCGCGATCCCCTTCTACGTGTCGGCGCTCGCGGTTGCCATCGGGTTCAAGATGAACCTGTTCAACATCGGCGTCAACGGCCAGTACCTGATGGCGGCGGTGCTCGCCGCGGCCGCTGGCGCGGCGGTGACGTTCCCGGCGATCTTCCAGGTGACCTTCATCATCCTCGTCGCCGTCGCAGTCGGCGCCGCGTGGGCGGCGATCGCGGGCATCCTGAAGGTCTGGCGAGGGGTGAGTGAGGTGATCTCCACGATCATGCTCAACTCGATCGCAGGCAGCATCACCGCGTACTTGCTGGCGAACTACCTGCGCTCGACGAACGAGGCCGGTGACCTCGTCATCAAGACCAAGCCGCTTCCGCCCGAGTCGTTCATCCCGCCCCTCAACCGCTTGCTGGAGGTCTTCGGCCTCCACCTCCCGGTCGAGCTCAATGGGTTCCTCGTCGGGGCGATCATCCTCGGCGTCGGCTATTACGTGCTGATCTGGCGCACACGGTTCGGGTTCGACCTGCGCGCCACCGGCGCCAACCCGGCGGCCAGCGCGGGCCGCGGGTGTGAACCCGAAGTCGATGATCATGAAGACGATGCTCATCAGCGGCGGCATCGCCGGGCTGGTTGGCGTCGGGCCGCTGCTCGGCGATCCGCAGTTCCATCGCTATGCCGAGCAGTTCCCAACGCAGCTCGGCTTCACGGGCATCGCCATTGCGCTCGTGGGCCGCAACCACCCAGTCGGCATCGCGTTCGCCGCGTTGCTCTTCGCGGCCATCGAGCGCGCCACCCAGGTCCTCTCGCTCCAAGGCATCCCGCAAGAGATCTCCAAGATCATGCAGGGGTCGATCATCCTGTCCGCCGTCGTCGCCTACGAGGTGGTGCGGCGGATCCGAGTCGCCGCGGAGGTGCGTGACGCGGCCGCGAAAGCCGAGCCCCGCGCCATGGGCGGCGCCGTCCCCGAGCCGGTGCCGGCATGAGCACCCTGCGCGAGACGCCGGGTCCGAGCCCGGCGAAGCCGTCGCGGCGGCACCTGCCTCACCTGTCGTGGATGGGCACCGCCCTTCTCGCGTTCGCGGTCTTCGCGGTGCTCGCATTCGTGCGTGCGGTCACCGGTGCCAACGACCTCACATCGAGCGGGACGTTCGCCGCGGCCCTGCGTCTCACGGTGCCGATCGGCCTCGCGGCGCTCGGTGGCCTGTACGCCGAGCGTGCCGGCGTGGTCAACATCGGCCTCGAGGGGATGATGATCCTCGGCACGTGGTTCGGCGCGTGGGCCGGCTGGCAGTGGGGCCCGTGGGCCGGCGTCGTCGCCGGGATCATCGGCGGCGCGCTGGGCGGCGGGCTGCACGCCCTCGCCACGGTGACGTTCGGCGTGGACCACATCGTGTCGGGTGTCGCGATCAACATCCTCGGACTGGGGATCACGCGCTACCTCGCGACCCTTGTGTTCACGGGCCAGCCCGGCACGTCCGCGAGCGTGTCGCCGCCCGTCGAGGGAACTGTTGGGCGCTTCACGATGCCCTTCCTGTCGGGAGGTGATCTCTTCGGTTGGCAGACACCCGACCTGTTCGGGTGGTTCGAGAAGCAGCACTGGTTCTTCGTGTCGGACCTCGCGGGCTTGATGAAGGGGCTCACGTCGAACCTGTCGTGGCTCACCGTGATCGCGGTGCTGCTCATACCGTTCAGCGCCTATCTGCTCTGGCACACGAAGTTCGGCCTGCGTCTCCGCTCGGTCGGTGAGGCGCCGACCGCGGCCGACTCATTGGGTGTGCCGGTGTACCTCATGAAGTGGATTGCTGTCCTCATCTCCGGCGGGCTCGCCGGCCTCGCGGGTGCGTACCTCGTCCTGGAGAGCGCCGGTCGCTACAAGGAGGGCCAGACCGCGAACCGGGGCTTCATCGGTCTGGCCGCGCTGATCTTCGGCAACTGGATGCCCGCGGGATTGGCGATGGGCGCCGGGCTGTTCGGGTTCGCCGACACGCTGCAGCTGCGCAGTGATGACTCGATCCGTGCCCTCATCCTGTTCGTCGCCATAGTCCTGGGCTTCTTGGCGCTGCGAGCGATCTACGTCGGCAAGCCGCTCACCGGTGCAGGGATGATCGTCGCCGCCGTGGTGTTCGGCGTCTACTTCGCGATCACGGCCACGGTGCCGTCGCAGTTCGTGGGCATCACTCCATACGTGACGACGCTTCTGGTGCTCGCCTTCGCGGCCCAACGGTTGCGCCCTCCCGCGGCCGACGGCCAGCCGTGGCGCAAGGGTCAGCAGATCTGATGCCCGACATCGACTGGGCCGCGCTCCCGCGGCGGCGGTCGAGGCTGCGTCACGGGCGT
>CAVPSD010000003.1:0-620142 GCA_963708175.1 uncultured Acidimicrobiales bacterium | reverse complement strand
GTTTGTCTTGCGGGCATCCCTCGTAGCGCCGCACGGTCTCTCCCTTCGCCGCGCGATCGACGACTGTCAATCGGCGCCAGGCCGCCGCTTGCTGCGTCACCTGCGGCGGCGGATCTCTTGGAGATAGGGCAACGCGGCGCGATCCTGCGGCCGGCCGATGGCGCTCTTGACGTCGATCAAGTCGTCGAGGCCCAGCACGCGAACGTCCAACTCATCCTGCGTGAGCAAGCAGGACCGGCCGACGAGATCGAGGTAGCTTCGACCGTCGTGGAGGCGCCACAGGATATCGAGCGGGCCCGCCGCGGTGCGGGTTCGCAACTGACCGCCACGGCTCGCGCTCTCCGCGCGGTCTGCTTCAGCAGGTCGGCAGTGACTTCGAGCCGCCGCCCAGTTGATCGCGGCTCGCGAACGACGGTGTGCAAGGTGGCGAGCACAGCGGCGAGACGCGCTACGTTCTCCTCATCGGCGCGCGGCAAGATGTCGAGATCGCCGGTCGTCGTAGGGGCGCCATAGAGAACCGCCGCGAACCCGCCGACGACAAGATACTCGACGTCACGCAACCTGCTCAGAATCGTCAGCGGATCGAATGCGACGAAGTCTCTCGACGGCATTGGCGAAATTGGCGGCGCTCTGGATCCGTTCCTTCAAGCTCAGCTCGAGGAAGCAGTCGAGGAGGCTCTCATCAATCGCATCCGTCCCCGGCGCGGCTCGGCGTCCATACTCATAGTCTGACACAGGGCGAAGAGGAACGCGACGGCACTGCCCGCGTGCGGATAGGCCAGGTAGAGAAGAAAAGGGGGATAAGTCCAGTTTCCCTTCTATCTGATCTCCTACAACAATGTCTCCGACGACAAGGCACCCGCCCGCCAGCGGACCATTCTCCTGGCCTTCGACTGGCTCTCGAAATAAGAGCCGATGAATCGTTAGACCGGACGAAGAGGCCACAGACGTGGTAAGCAATCAGAAGCTTGCATGAATCGAGACGACCTCTGCTACGAGTCGACGGTTTCGCTGGCGCGGCTGATCCGCGCCGGCGAAGTGTCGCCGCGTGAAGCGGTCGACGCCTATCTCGAGCGCATCGAGAGTGTCGATCCGCGGCTTCACTCCTACCTTCACGTCGCTGCCGACCACGCCCTGAACGCGGCGCAGCGGGCCGAGCAGGCGCTCGTGGAAAGACGCGAGCTTCCCCTGCTGCATGGTGTTCCCGTAGCGGTGAAGGACCTCTTCGACGCCGCGGGAATGCCGACGACCTGCGGATCGCCGCGCATCCTCGGCGGCAACGTGCCCACCCGCACGGCGACTGCCGTCGAGCGGCTCGAACAGGCTGGGGCGGTGCTCCTCGGCAAGCTGCACATGACGGAGTTCGCCTTCATCACCCACCATCCCGACACACAGCGCGCGCAGAACCCGTGGGCAGCCGACCGCTCGCCCGGCGGCTCGTCCAGCGGCTCCGCCGCCGCCGCGGCAAGTGGGCTCGCGAGCGCGACGCTCGGGAGCGACACGGCGGCGTCGATCCGGCTACCCGCGGCGTGGTGCGGCGCCGTCGGCCTCAAGCCGACGTGGGGCCGCGTGTCGCGCGACGGCGTCTTCCCGCTCTCGGCATCACTCGATCATGTGGGGCCAATCACGCGGAGCGTCGCAGACGCGGCGCTCTTGCTCCACTGCATCGCCGGTCCAGATCCCCGCGACCCATCGACCCGGCGCCAGAGCGTGCCGCCCGCAGAGCCGGCACCGCGCGACGACTTCAAGGGCGTGCGGATCGGCTGGGACGAAGAGTTCGCGACGATGGGCGTCATGCCCGACGTCGTCGCGGCCGTGAGCGCGGCGCGAGACCGTATGCTCGCGCTCGGTGCGACGATCGTTCCAATCGTCCTGCCGGATCTGGAAAGCACCGTGGCCACGATCGCCGACGTGTTCGATGTCGAGATGTGCGCCGCGCACGCCGGGCTCTATCCGCAGCGCGCCTCCGACTATGGCCCGCTCACGCGCCACGCGCTCGCCCACTTCTCGTCTCGCGACCCGCACATCCACGTCGAAGGCACGATCGCGGCGCGCGCCTTTCGCCAGCGGATCGATCAGTTGTTCGACGGGATCGACGTGCTGCTCTGCCCGGTTTCGCAACTCACGGCGCCACCGTATGTCGGTGACGAGATCATCACCGACATCTTCGGGAACGACCACCGCAACATCATGCGCCTGACGCGCCTGACGAGCTATTGGGACCTCGCCGCGACGCCCGCCATCTCGTTGCCGTGGGGCTTCGATCCCGATGGGCTGCCGCTTGCCGTCCAACTCGTCACTCGAGTCGGGACGGACGAAGCGCTTCTCTCTCTCGCCGCGCGGCTCGAGGCAGAAGCGCCGGATCGGGGCCGCCGCCCGCCACTCGACTAGCGACGGATCAGCTCACTTGCCGCTCTCGATCGCCGCGAGCTGGACGCAGATCGCCAGTAGCTCCATCGCCTGGCGGATCTCCTCCAGCGGCGGCAGGCTCGGAGCGATGCGGATGTTCCGGTCGCGCGGGTCGCGGCCGTAGGGGAAGTTGTTCAGCAAACGGGGGGACGCAGGGACGACCCTGTACGAGTCGGCGCGAAGTTGGTCAGGTCGTCCCCTGCGTCCCCTTTTTGATGGTCCCCTTTTTGATGCGCGCCGGACAAGGCCCTCGCCAGCAAGCATTGCACGGCTGCCGACTTCCTCTCCGACTGAGCGCTTTCTCTCGCTCGTTCGCGCAATCATTCTCGCTCTCGGTTCCTCAACTCGTCAGACTCGCCACTACGTCCCGGTAGCGCGACGCCTTTCTTCAACACCCGTTCAGGGCGCTGTTGACCGCCGCGATCAGCTCGTCGATGGCGATCGTCCCGTCCTGGTCGGCGTCACCGGCCGTGCAGGCGCTGACATCCGCCGCACCGAGCGCGACGTTGACCATCGTGATCAGCTCGTCGCTGCTGACCTCGCCGCCGCCGTCGCAATCGCCGGAGCAGGTGACTGTAAGGCGTCGGGTCAGCATGACCTCACCGTGCACATTGTCGTCGCCATGGCGGGGTACTTCGGCGACGTACACCCCGGTCACCGAGGCGCCGGACAAGGTGCCGAGAACCTTAAGGTCAAAGTAGGCAGCGTCCGAGCTGGCGCGCAGGAAACCGGCAACGCTACCCTCGTCGGCGAACATGCTGCCGGTCACCGGCGGGGGAAACCCCGTAAAGGATGTCACGCTCCCGTCGGAACCGACTGAAAACGTCACCGCATACTCTTGCCGTGTGCCGACCTCGGTCAGAACCCCCTCCCAGTCGCCCTGGCACGCGGACGGATCGTCCACCTTGCGCATCTGTGCCACCTCCTCGGAGAGCGTGAGCGTGCCGGTCGTGGGAGAGGTCAGCGTTCCGTAGACCGTGAACTCGCCTGAGTCGCAGAACTCGTTTTGTGGAGATTCAACCGTCGCGCTCAGCGCGCCATCGGCTTGGACCTGGTAGTCCCGCTGGAAACAGAAGGCACCGAGGTCGTATCCCCCCCCTCCGTCGAACACATGTACTCGTAACCAGGCAGTCAGGGCGTCAAGATCCACGCCCCTGAAGCGAGCCATTCGAGTAGCCGCGGGTCGTATGCCCCGCCAGGGCGCGACCGTGTTTCAAATGTGCGACCATCTCGATCTCATTCCTCAGCATCCGTTCAGGGAGCTGTTCACCGCTGCGATCAGCTCGTTGATGGCGATCGTCCCGTCCTGGTTGGCATCACCGGCGGTGCAGTGTGACGCATCGGTGTTGCCGAGTGCGATGTTCACCATGGTGATCAGCTCATTGACCGTGACGCTGCCGGGGCCGTCGCAATCGCCGACACACGCCGACCGATTCCTCAATCTTCCCGGAGGGGACCCTGGGGGATCTGTGTTCATCGGCAGAGGAAGGGTGGGGATCTGTGTCATCTGTGTTTTTCAGGCTCATCGCTCACCCTGCCGCCATGCGGTCGAGCGCGCGGCGCCCACGCCACATGGCGCGCGTCCATCGCATCGCCGCGCTGCGCGCCACGTTGTGAGCGAGACAGCCCATCGCCATACCCCAGACGGCTTCCTTCCACAGGCGCTGCGGCAGCGAGCGCGGCGGCTCGTCGAGGAGGAAGGAATCGGTGGTCACGCGCGGCGAAACTCTGGTGGGAGGACCGCTGGCGCTCGGCAAGTCGAAGAGGCGTTTGGCCATTTCGAGAACCAGGTGAAGATGTTGCCGCGCCCCCCATCGCGCTGCGACCTCCTGCAGTCGATTGGGGTCGTAGTCTGAACGATGGAGTGCCCAGGCGACGTCGCAGAGGTGGAGCAGGCGAAAGGCCGCCAGGGAGCAGGTCGTCGCGTGCAACGCCAGGTGAATGAGCGTCGCTTCCGGACTGAGCGTGCCGACCTCCAAGCCGGCGAGGCGCACCGATCGACTCTCGTCCCAGAGAGCATCCGCGTCGATGGCGAGACGGCGGCGCGGCGCGATGCGCCAGTGCAGGTCGATGGGCAAGAGGCCGCTGCCTCCCGGCGCTGTGAACGGGATCTCGTGATCGAATCGTTCGTAGAAGCGCCGCGTCATCTGACGGGCGGCTTGTGGTTCCTGCCGACTCGGCGCGGCGCCGAGCGTTTGTCGCACCTGCCCCTGACGGTAGCCGTGCGCGTGGAGCACGGCGACCGCCGCCGCGACGTCCTGCGGAGCGACGACGACGTCGACGTCGGAGAAGCTGCGCAGGTTCGAAGCCGGATAGACGAAACGCGACAGGACGATGCCCTTGGTGATCAGGAAGGCGATTCCGTCCTGGCGCAGGTGCTGATCGAGGAAACGGATCGTCCGCTCGGCGGCTCCGACGACGGCCTCGGCGCGGCCGCTGGCGCCTTCCAGCGCCGTCGTTTGCGCGGGCGTGAGCCGCGTCCAGAGGGAGGAATCCCGCAGCCGCGCCGCGAGCAGCGCCGCCACCTTGTGGGTGTCGGCGCGCTCGATCGTCCAACTCCAGTCGATGCCTTCGTACGTGGTTTCGTCCGCGACGTTGCGCGGAGCGATGAGCGCGAAGAGCGCCTTCGCGCTCTTCGAACGGGAGGTTGCGAGCGAGTGGATGAGATCTCCGGAAGAGGCGCCGGCGTCAGCGCGGTCGCGACGCCCGGCGGCGAACGGCGGTGGAGCTTTTTCGTCGCGGCGCGACGGCGCCGTGCGCGACCAGGCCGCCGCGCGCGATCTCCATCAGCGTCGTCTTCCAGCGGCCGAGGTCGGGCACGGAAAGACTCTCGTGCAGCGCCGCCTGGTACGGCCGCGCGGCGAGTCCGTGGTAGAGGATCGCGCCGGTGAGCGCGATCTGGAAGCTGAAGCGGTCGACGTCGCGGAACTGGCCGGCGCGCTGTTCCGTCGCGCGAGAAAGGCGTCGATGCGGCGATAGATCTCGAACGCCGTGCTGCGCGTCGCCGGCTCCATCACCTCGGGGCGCTCCATCATCTCGCGAAAGAGCAGCGGCACCACGATGCGGATCGCTGGCGACGAGGTCGATGTAGCCGTCGACGAAAGTCCTGCAGCCGCTCGGCGAACGCGCCGTCGCCCTCGAGCCGCTTCGCGACGTCGTCAGGCGCGCGAAGATGTTGAGCAGCACCGCGTTGTACAGCGCCTTCTTGCTCGGGAAGTGCTTGAAGAGCGACGGCGCCCGGATGCCGACCTGCGCGGCGATCTCGCGCAGCCCGACGCCGCGGTAGCCGGCGCGCGCGAACAGCGCCTCGGCGACGCGCAGCACCTGATCGCGGCGCGCCTGCGGCTCGCGTCTCGCCCTGCGGCCGCCTTCGCCATCGATGCGGCGCGGCTAACACATGTTAGCCGAGGATGTCAACGGGCGTGAGCCCGTGAGCCCGTGCGCCCGTGTGCAGGAGATTGAATCTGGCAGTGTTCAGATCTTCTACGGGCTCACGGGCTCACGCCTTCCCTCCTTGACCCCGATCGCCCGACCCCCGATGAGTGGTTGCGATGCGCCTGCTCTATCTTCGACGCCTTCTCCGGCGTCAGCGGCGACATGACGGTCGGCGCGCTGCTGGCGCTCGGGGTCGAGCTGGAGCGGGTGCGACGAGGAGCTGGCGGCGCTGCCGCTCGGCGGGTACGCGCTGCGCGTCAGCGACGAGCTGGTGCAGGGATCCGCGCCTGCAAGTTCGACGTCGAGATCGACGAGGCGCGACCGGTCACCACCACGGGCACGCACCGCACCGCACGACATCGCGCGTACGCCGACATCCGCGCCATGATCGAGGCCAGCCGTCTGCCGACCGCGCGTGCAGCGACCGGCGCTGGCGATCTTCGCACGTCTGGCGGAGGCCGAGGGCCGCGTGCACGGCGTCGCGGCCGACGAGGTGACGTTTCACGAGGTCGGCGCGGTCGACTCGATCGTCGACATCGTCGGCAGCGGCGATCGGCCTGGCGGCGCTCGACGTCGAACGCGTGTACGTGTCGGCGCTGCCGCTCGGCTCCGGCACGGTGCAGTCGCAGCACGGCGTGATCCCGGTGCCGGCGCCGGCGACGGTCGAGCTGCTGCGCGGCTTTCCGGTGCGCGTCGGCGACGGCACCGGCGAGCTGGTCACGCCGACCGGCGCCGCGATCGTCGCCGCGCTGCGCCCGCCGGGCGCGGCGCTGCCGCCGCTGCGGCATCGACGCGATCGGCTACGGCGCCGGCACGCGAACGCTGGCCCGATCGGCCCAACCTGCTGCGCCTGCTGCTCGGTCCGCCGCGGCGGCGGCGGCAGCGGACGAGATGGTCGAGATCGAGACCAACATCGACGACAGCAGCCCCGAGCTCTACGAGCACGTCATCGAGCAGCTCTTCGCCGCCGGCGCGCGCGACGTCTGGCTGACGCCAGCGCAGATGAAGAAGAACCGGCCCGGCATCGTCGCTGCACGTGCTCGGCGAGCCGGCGGCCGCGACGCTGCTCGCGGCGATCGTCCTGCGCGAGACGTCGGCGATCGGCGTGCGCTTCCACTCCGTCGCAGCGCCGCCTCCTGGCGCGCGAGCAGTGCTCACGCGTCGGCACCGAGTACGGCGCGCGTGCAGGTGAAGCGCTCGCGGGCGCCGGACGGCACGATCAACGTCGCGCCGGAGTACGAGAGCTGCCGGCGCGTGGCTCGCGAGCGCAACGTGCCGTTGAAGAGCGTCTATCACGCCGCGATCGCGGCGGCGCGCTCGCTCAGTTGACTTCGCGCCATACGGACTCGATCGGTCCAAGAAGAAACCACGAAGGCCACGAAGGGACGAAGACCACGAAGACAGAAAGAAGCACTAAGTGTTGCGACTTGGTGTGGCGGAAACAGACGAGCAACGAATTCGAGTAGTACGGGCGCTCTCGTCGCCGCCCTTCGTCGCCTTCGTGTCCTTCGTGGTCGAGCGTCTGCCCGATCGAGCCTGAACTGATCGCGATCACCGATCGGAAGGTCCGATCGAGCCTACTCCGTCGTCAGGCTCCGCAGCCCGCCGATCGCGAGCGTGACGAAGAACAGCGCGCTCATCGCGAGCACGACGGCGCCGCCGCTCGGCACCAGGAAGCGGCTCGAGACGAAGAGCCCGCCGACGCCGGCGACGAGCGCCGTCGCGATGCTGAGGACGAGATAGCTGCGGGTCGTGCGCGCCAGGTTGCGCGCCGCCGCGGCCGGGCACGACCACCATCGCCTCGACCAGCAGCGCGCCGATCACCTTGAGGCTGACCACGATCGCGGCGGTGAGCAGCATGACGAAGAGGTAGTCGATGAAGCGCCGACGGCACGCCGCTGACGCGCGCGAGCGGCCGGGTCGAGGCTGTCGAGCAGGAGCTGGTTGTAGATCCAGCGCGAGCACGACGGCGACCACGACGCCGATCGGCGAGCAGCAGCGCGAGATCGGTGTCGGTCACGGTGAGCAGGCTGCCGAACATCACCGCCTCGACCTGATGGATGTTGAAGCGCTTGGTCACGGCGACGAGCAGGCAGATGCCGAGGCCGAGCGTCATCGAGAGGAAGACGCCGACCAGCGTGTCGGACGGCAGCGAGGCGTGGCGCTTCACGTAGACCATCGCCAGCGCCGAGAGGAAGCAGAAGCCGAAGATGCCGCCGTAGGCGGCGTTCGAGCGGCTCGCCGAGCAGACGAGGCCGATCGTCAGCCCGGTGAGCGCCGCCTGGCCGAGCGCGGCGCAGAAGAACGAGAGGCGGCGCGCGACGACGAGGTGGCTCATGCCGCCGAGCAGCGGCGCGAGCAGGAGCACCGACGAGCAGGCCGCGCACGAAGAAGGCGTACTGGAAGACCTCGCGGCAAGCGTGCCGCGCGTCGGCGAGCGCCGCGAGCCAGGCGTAGAAGCGCGGTCACGACGCGCGACCTGCCGGCCGCCGAGCGCGAGCGACGCGGCGAGGTCGCCCGCCAGGACCGTCGCCGGCGGGCCCGGTGCGGCGCACCGTCCCGGTCGATGCAGCGTCACCTGGTCGGCGATGCGGCGGACCTGCGCGAGGTCGTGCGACACCATCAGCACGCCCGTGCCGGCGATCGTCGTGAGCGCGACGAGCACCTCCTCGAACTGTCTGCGACGGCGCGTCTCGTCGAGCCCGCTCGCCGGCTCGTCGAGCAGCAGCAGCTCGGGCGCCGGATCGATCGCGTTGGCGAGCAGCACGCGCTGCAGCTCGCCGCCGGAGAGCGCGCCGAGCGGCCGGCGCGCGAAGCCGGCGAGCCCGACGCGCGCCAGCAGCGCCTCGAGACGCCGGCGCAGCGGCGCGGCCGATGCCGAGGCAGACCGGCCGGCGCTGCCGCGACAGCGCGAGGAACTCGCCGACCGTCAGCGGCAGCGTGCGGTCGACGGTGAAGGACTGCGGCACGTAGCCGATCCGGCCCGACGCCGCGCCAGTGGAAGCGGATCGCTGCCGGTGAACTCGATCAGCCCGAGCACGGCCGCGAAGAGCGTGCTCTTGCCGGCGCCGTTCGGCCCGACGAGGAGGTGGATCGAGCCGCGGCGCGACGTCGAGCGAGACGCTCGGAGAGCAGGCGCCGCCGGTCGCGGGAGACGGTGAGATCGCGGATCTCGAGGACGGGCGGCTGGCGTCACGGTCTCAGCGCGCCGGGTCGGTGACCAGCGCCTTGCACCATCGAGTCGACGTTCTTCTGCATCTCGATCTCGAACTTGTCGGCGGTGTACGCGCCCGACGCGATGTGGCTGATGATGTAGACGCGCGCGTGCCCCTCGTCGCGCAGGACCTTCAGCAGCGGCTCGGGGAAGCTCTCCTCGCTGAACACGACCGGGATCTTCTCGCGCTTGAGCAGGTCGACCATCGTCGCCCAGCTCCTTGCGCCGACGGGCACGAGCCCGTGCGCCGGCTCGACGACGCCGGCGATGTCGATGCCGAACTCCTGCATCAGGTAGCCGTAGCCGTCGTGCACGGTGACGACGCGGTTGACGCGCGCGTTGACCAGCCGCGCGGCCGCCTTGCTCTTCATGGCGCGCAGGCGGCGCGCGTAGTCGGCGGCGTTCTTCTGGAAGGTGGCGGCGAGGTCGGGGCGCAGCGCCGAGAGCGCCTTGGCGATCGCGTAGGTCTGCTGGATCGCGTTCGAGAACGAGATGAACGTGTGCGAGTTGACCGTGCCGCCGTTGCGCCGCCTTGAGCAGCGGGACGCCGTCGTTCGGCCGGATGATCGTCGAGCTTCGTGTTGCCCGACGCCTTGATCATGTCGAAGATGAAGTCGTCGTGGCCGACGCCGTTGACGACGATCGCGTCGAGGTCGGCGATCTTCTTGATGTCCTCGGGCCGCGGCTGGTAGTCGCCGGCGTCGACCTCGCCGGGCAGGATCGGCCGCACCTCGACGGCGCCGTTGCCCGACGACGTTCTTCGTCCACGAGTAGTACGGGTGCAGCGTGACGCCGACCTTGAGCGGCGCTTCCTCACCTGGAGCCGAAACAGCTCCGAGCGCGACGAGGACGACGGCGGCGACGACTCGAAACCCACTCATGCCGGCTTTACCTCAAACTCTCATCCGAGAGCGTCTGCCCCCTCTCCTGGATGGGAGAGGGCGGGGGTGAGGCGGGATATAGATGACTCTGCGTCCATTTAATCCCCCTCACCCTCACCCTCTCCCATCCGGAGAGGGAACCAAGGCGCCACGCCTTCATGATTGCTCCAGCTCCTCGAACGCGGTCTTGACGCGGATCTGCAGCCAGCCATCGATCGCCGGCTCCAGAATGATGCTCGGCGCCACTGAGTCGCGCGATCCCTTCCAGTAGGTCACGTGGAGGAGCGTGCCGTCCGGCAGGGTCTGATGCTCCTCGTCGACGACCGACGGCACCGGCTTCTCGCCGGTCGCCGGATCGGGCTCGTGCGATGAAGATCATGAAGGCCTGCGATCGTTCGGCCTGCGTCGCGACGCCGACGTATTGATAGAGAAGGCCGGCGTTGCGCAACGTCCAGCGCAGCGGCGACTTGTCGATCGGATCTGCAGCGAAGGGCGGGATCCCGTCGTCGGCGAGCTTCTCGGCCGTCGGCCATGCTGCCGTCCGCGGCTCGCGCTCGGATCGCCTCCAGCGCGCCTTCCTGCATCTGGCGAAACATTCTCTGCTCGGGGCTCGGCAGATCGCGAAACAAAACCTGAAACGGCAGCAGGCCGCGCCCTTTCGCTGCATCGGGCGCCGAGACGGGCCCGCCGCGCTCGAAGCCGACGATGTAGATGACGCACAGGACGATGAAGGCGGCGGTCAGGAAGACGCCCATCTCTTCATCGCGCCGCGACGGCGGCAGAACTTCTCTGGTGCGAACGGGAAGGCGCGGGGCGGCGACGATCGACCGCCAGGCGCGGCGACGGGGCGAAGGACGGAGCGAGTCGATCACCGTGGTTCCCGCCAGGACCGCCTGGCTAGTGCAGGATCGTCATGAGGAAGCCGTCTCCGAATGCAACCTGCCAGGTGTAGAAGACACCGAACGCGAACGAGCCGATCCCCGCCGCCAACTGGATGCGGTGCACGAGGCCCGGCAAGCGCGAAGCGAGCGCCAGCGGCAGGCTGAGAACGGTCGAGACGATCAGCATGCCGGCGATCGTGCCGGCGCCGAAGATGGCCACGTAGAGAAGCGCCGCCCACGGGCTCGAGATCGTGCCGAGAACGAAGAGCATCAGCGCGGCGCTGCCGGCCAGCCCGTGAACGATGCCGACGAAGAAGGCACGAACACCCGGTGCGTGATGCCAGTGGTGACTCGCCGCATGCGCGTGAGGGTGGACGTGCAGGTGGACGTGCTCGGTGCCGTCGTGCTCGTGAACGTGTGAGTGGATCCGTACCTCGCCGCGCAGCACGCGCCGCAGCAGATCGGCGCCGAGGAACATCAGCATCAGGCCGACGCAGAGCTCCATCGAAGAGCCGAGCAGCGGCGAGATCGTGAAGCGCAACGCGACCACCGCCACCGCGGCGAGGAAGAGCGAAGTCGTGTGGCCGAGGCCCCAGACCACTCCGACCAGCGCCGACTTCCCGATCGATCGCTCGCGCCCGACGATCGTCGAGAGGGCGACGACGTGATCGGCATCGAGCGCGTGCTTGAGTCCCAAACCGAAGCCCAAGGCGAGTGTCGCAGTCAGGGCTTCGTTCATCGTCGTGCCGTCACGCGAGACTAGCCCTAAGAGAATGACAGTCGCGGGTCAAGCTGCGGTCGGCAACAACGGCGTGACGAGAGCGTCGATGTCGATGCTCTGCTCGGCGATCGCGGCGAGGCGCGCGCGATCGGCCGGCGTCTGCCGGATCTCTCCGACCCACGGGAAGACCCCGAGAGGTGGGCCGAGCAGCTCGCGCAACGTCTCGACGTTGGTGAGCGACGACAGGTCCGGCCGTGCCGCCAGCGCATTGATCAGGTAACCGGCGACCGCGAGCTTGCACGAGCGCGCCCAACGTATGGTGAGCTGTGCGTGATTCAATGCGCCGAGCCGATTGCCGACGACGATGACGAGCGTCGCGCTCCAGCGGAGCGCCAGGTCGGAGAAGGTGACGCCTTCGGTCACCGGCACGAGCAGGCCGCCCGCGCCCTCGATCAGCGTGACGTCGTGTGCGCCGCGAAGGCGACGAATCGAAGCGTCGAGGCGCGTCAGATCGATCGCCATTCCCTCACGGCGCGCCGCGACGAGAGGAGCCAGCGGATCGCGTAGCCGGTAGGGGACGACGACGTCGAGCGGTTCGTCGCAGCCGGCGAAGTACTTGAGCCGAGCGGCGTCGCTGGTCGGCTCCGCGGCTTGCGACCAACCCGTCTCGATCGGCTTGGCCACCCCGACCGAATGGCCGCGTGCAGCCAGCGCGGCGGCCAGACCGCAGGTGACCGTGGTCTTGCCGATGCCGGTGTCAGTTCCGGTGACGAAGTAAACGCGAGGAGTCAAAACAGGGGCCCGTCGTCGCCGACGGGCCCCGTTTAGCAGCTCACGCGAGGGGGGGGAAGGATCTCGCGAAGCTGAAGTCGTTCTATGCGTTATGCCGCGATGCTCCAGGCGATCACGGCAACCAGGCCCCAGATGGCGAGACTGAGAAGGGTACCGGTAAAGAAACCTAACAGCGGCATCCCCGGCAGCCGGTCCAACGCCAACTCGTCAGTCTCGTTCAAGTCGAAGGCCTTCGCGCTGTGTGTCGTCATGCGGCTCCCCAATCCGTTCGATCAGAATGTGGAGCAACTGTCGTGCCGCTGGCAGACGACGAACTCGCGTCAATTTGGCCCGGCGCTCTGTCCAAATCTCAGGAAAGTGCTGCACAGAAATTAAGACGCACTGTAAACGTTTCGCACTTTTTCGCCGTTCGCGGCCACGAATGGACGCGGAGCGAGCCGGCATCGCCCGGATTTTGGCGCGGCGCTCAGGTCAGAGCTGCGCGTGTCGACGCTTCGATCGATTCGCAGGTCTTCTCGACCAGCCAGTCGGTCTCGGCTTCGGAGATGCTGAGCGGCGGCATCAGCACGATGACGTTGCCGAGCGGCCGCAGGATGAGCCCATGGCGTCGCGCTTCGAGGATTGTTCGATGGCCGATGCGCATCCCGGGCGGGAACGGCTTGCGGCCGTCGGCGCACCAGCTCGATCCCGACCATCAGGCCCCACTGGCGGATGTCGCCGACGTGCAGCGAGCGGTGCGCAGCGTCTCGCCGAGCGCGGCGGCGAGCTGCTGCGAGCGCTCCTGCACCCGCGCGATGACCGCTTCGTTCTCGAACACGTCGAGGTTGGCGAGCGCGACCGCGCAGGCGAGCGGGTTGCCGGTGTAGGTGTGGCCGTGGAAGAAGGCCTTGAACTCGTCGTACGGCGCCAGAAAGGCGGCGAAGATCTCCTCGCTCGCCAGCGTCGCCGCGAGCGGCAGGTAGCCGCCGGTGATTCCCTTGCCGAGGCAGAGAATGTCGGGCTCGACCCCGGCGTGCTCGACGGCGAACATGCGGCCGGTGCGCCCGAAGCCGGTCGCCACCTCGTCGCAGATCAGCAGCACGCCGTGGCGGCGCGTCAGCTCGCGCAGCGCCGGCAGATAGCCCGGGCGGCTGCGCCCACATTCCCGGCGGCGCCCTGCATGAGCGGCTCGACGATCAGGGCGGCGATCTCCCGGCCGTGCTCGGCGAGGACGCGTTCGGCCTCGGCGACCGCGAGCTCCACGGCACGCTCCGGCGCTCTCGCCGCGCTGCCAGCGATAGACGTGCGGCGGATCGATCTGCAGCGGCGGCGAGAGCACGGGGCGGAAGAAGCGGTGGAAGGTCTCGCTGTAGCCGACGCGCGACGGCGCCGAGCGTGTCGCCGTGGTAGGCCTCGGTGAGCGACACGAAGCGGGTGCGCCGCGGCTCGCCGCGCAGCTGCCAGTACTGGAGGGCCAGCTTGAGGGCGATCTCGACCGCCGTCGCGCCGGCGTCGGAGTAGAAGACGCGCGTCAGGCTGGCGGGCGTGAGCTCGACGAGCCGCTTGGCGAGCACGGTCGCCGGCACGTTGCCGAGGCCGAGCATCGTCGTGTGCGCGATCGCGATCGATCTGGTCGCGCAGCGCCTGCGTCGAGCTCGGGCTTGCGATGGCCGTGGACGTTGCACCACAGCGACGACACGCCGTCGAGGTAGCGACGGCCCTCGGTGTCGATCAGGTAGTTGCCCTCGCCGCGCTCGATGATCAGCGGCTCCTCGGCGAACCAGTCGCGCATCTGCGTGAACGGGTGCCAGAGGTGGCTGATGGTCCCACGCCGCCAGCTGGCGCGTCGAAGGGCGCTCGGCCGCTCATCGCACCTCGGCCGTTCACGCGCCTGCGAAGGCCGCGAGCGCCTCGTCGAGGTCGGCGTCGCTGTGCGTCGCCATCACCGTGGCGCGAATCCGCGCCGTGCCGGCGGGCACCGTCGGCGGCCGGATGCCGTGCGCGAAGACGCCGCGCTCGAGCAGTGCCTCCGAGATGCGCATGGTGAGCGACAGCGTCGCCGAGCATGCACCGGCACGATGTGCGCGCGCCGCCGGCCGGAACGTCGTAGCCGCAGCGCCTGCAGCCCGCGGCGCAGCTTGTCGGCATTCTCCAGCGCGCGCGGCGCGCCGCTCCGGCTCGCGCTCGACGATGTCGAGCGCCGCGAGCGCCGCGGCGACGACCGGCGGCGGCAGCGCGGTCGTGTAGACGAAGGTGCGCGCGCAGTTGAGCAGGTACTCGATCAGCGAGTCGCTGCCGGCGACGTAGGCGCCGAAGCAGCCGAGCGCCTTGCCGAGCGTGCCCATCTGCACGTCGACGCGGCCCTCGAGCCCGAGCGCCTCGACGAGCCCGGCGCCGCGCGGGCCGAGCACGCCGGTGGCGTGCGCCTCGTCGACCATCACCATCGCATCGTGCGCTCGGCGAGCGTCGCAGATCTCCGCCAGCGGCGCGGCGTCGCCGTCCATGCTGAAGATCGAGTCGGTGACGATCAGCCTGCGCCGCGCCGTGCACCTGCCGCGAGCAGCGAGCGCGAGCGCGTCGACGTCGCGGTGCGGGTAGACGTGCAGCGCGGCGCGCGACAGCCGGCAGCCGTCGATCAGGCTGGCGTGGTTGAGCGCGTCGCTGAAGATCGCGTCGCCCTTGCCGACCAGCGCCGTGATCGTTCCG
Source organism: uncultured Acidimicrobiales bacterium (assembly GCA_963708175.1). Classification (GTDB taxonomy): domain Bacteria; phylum Actinomycetota; class Acidimicrobiia; order Acidimicrobiales; family DATKAS01; genus DATKAS01. The sequence continues at coordinate 605,124 of CAVPSD010000003.1, read as the reverse complement.
AGGTTGGCGTGATAGCCGGAGTTGAAGAGCAGCGCCCGGGCCGTTCCCTTGAAGGCCGCCAGCCGCTCCTCGAGATCGTGATGGAGCCGCATCGACCCCGAGATCGAGGCGCGAGGCGCCGCTGCCGACGCCGTACTCGCGCGCCGCCCGCACCGCTGCCTCGATGCAGCGCGGGATGGTTGGCGAGGCCGAGGTAGTTGTTCGAGCAGAGCGAGATGACGTCGCGGCCGTCGACCGTCAGGCGCGCATCCTGCGCTCCGTCGACCGCCCTCAACCGGCGTCGCAGGCCGGCCTTGTCACGCGCCGCCAGCTCATCGTCGAGAAAGGAACGGGGGGACACGACCGAGCCTTATGCGGCGTTTCCTGGGCTGTCAATTCTGCGTGGGCTCGACTTTTGATAGGGAGCAGGCGTGGAATCCGGCGTTTCGGCGAACGCGCCCGTATCGCGCCGAAAGCGCATCGGCTTCTGGGCGGTGATGGCGGTCCTGCTCCTCATGCTGATCGAGGCCAGCTCCCTGCTTCTCTACCGAGTCTACACAGGCCGCTGGTTCTCGTATGCCGTCGTGCTGAAGCGAGCGCGCCAGGTTGCGGGGAGCAAGCGCAAGCCGCGAACGCCGCGCCAAGGCCCGCCGGTCTGGCTGCAAAGCAAGGTGGTCCACCCCTACCTGGGTTACGTGGAGGAGCCACGGCGCCGGGCAGAGGTAGTCAGTCCGTACGGGTTCCGCTCCCACGAACCCGTCCTCCAGGCGAAGTCTGCGGACAAGTTCCTGGTCGGCGTCTTCGGCGGATCGTTGGCCATGGGCGTCGGGCTCCACGGACACTTGGAAATCGTGCGCGAGCTCGAGCGGTCGCGACGGCTCGCCGGACGCACGATCAAGGTCCTTTGCCTCGCAATCGGGGGGTACAAGCAGCCGCAGCAGCTCCAGGCCCTCTCGCTGCTGCTGGCGCTCGGCGGGCAGTTCGACGCGGTGGTGAACCTCGACGGCTTCAACGAGCTCGTGCTGCCGCTGGCGGAGAACGCCGTGCAAGGGAGCGCGCTGTTCTACCCGCGCGGTTGGCCGCTCTTGAACTCGAACCTGGAGTCGCCCGAGTTCCTGCTTGTCATCGGGCACCTCGCCGAGATCGATGCCGAGCGACGCGCCGTCGCCCGGGCCCTGAGCGAATCGCTGGCGCGCTACGTCGTGAGCGCCAACCTCGCCTGGACGTTGTTCGACCGCTGGCAGGCGGGCCGCGCGGCCGCCGCAGCGCGCGAGATCGAGGGCATGGCCCATGGTCGTTCGTACCTGCACACGGGCCCGCCGGAGAGCGCGACGACCGACGAGCAGGTTCTCGAGCGTTCGACCGCCCTGTGGATCGAGAGCTCGGTCCAGATGAACCGCCTCGCCCAGGCGAACGGGATTCTCTACGCGCATTTCCTGCAGCCGAACCAATACCTGGAAGGCAGCAAGCCGCTCAGCGACGAGGAGAAACGGATCGCCATCAGCCACCAGCGATACGGGCCCATCGCGCGTCGGGCCTATCCGCTGCTCGTGAGGGCCGGCTCCGTGCTGGCCGAACGGGGCGTGCCGTTCACCGATCTGACGCGGATCTTTGCCGAGGAGAAGAAAACCCTGTACGTCGACGACTGCTGCCACGTGAACGACGAGGGCTACGAACGACTCGGGGCGGCGATCGGTGCGACCCTGCGCGAGCGCCTCGATTCGTCTCTCGGATCGGCGCCGGAGTGAATGAGGCAGTCGAAGATGCGTCGACTCGGCAGCCGTGCGGCAATCGTCTTCGGCTCCTTGATCGTCGCGTTGCTCCTTCTCGAGACGGGCGTGCGCTTGTACTCCGCGCTCCGGTTCCCGCGCATGATGCAACTGGATGACCGCCTGGGTTGGAAACACACCCCGAACGCCCGCAAGGTCTTCGTCAACGAATTCGGCGAGCGCGCCGAAGTGATCCAGAACGAATACGGTCACCGCGGTCGCGCCTACCCCCTCCGCAAGGATCCGGGGAAGTATCGAATCCTCGTGCTCGGGGATTCGTTCACCGAAGGCGTCCAAGTGGGCGAGGACGATCTGTTCACCGCCTTGCTGGAGCGCGCCGATCCACGTTTCGAAGTTCTGAACGCGGGTGTGGGCGGCTACGGCACGGTGCAGGAGTACCTCTACCTGGAGAGCAGCGGCCTGAAGCACAATCCCGACCTGGTCCTGCTGATGATCTTCGACAACGATCTCACCGACAACTGCCTGCCTGCGTATCCCGGTCTCGGACCGCGGCCCTACGCCGTGCGGAGCGGCGACAGGGTGCGAATCGTCACGCATCCGGACCCCGGCGAGTTTTTGAAGTACGCCCTGCCGGTCCCCTTTGCCGAGGCGCTGAACAAGCGCAGCTACGTGTTCTACTTCCTCAACACGAGCGTCTATCAGGCGTTGCGGGTGGCGCGGATGCGCGAGATGCAGAGGGCCGACTTCGAGCGGGCCAAACAATGCGGCCGCAACGAGGTGATGCTGGCTATGCTCGGCCGAATCTCCGCCGTGCTCGCGCCGCACGGCGCCCGCTTCGCGGTCGCGCTCATTCCCACTCAGGAGCAGGTACGGCAGCGAGACGCGCCGGTGTTTCAGCCCGTCGTCGAGTTCTGCCGCCGACAAGGCATCGCCTGCCTCTCCCTGCTCGAGAGTTTTGCGGACGAGGGCGATGCGTCGCAGCCGTATTTTCCGACCGACATCCATTGGACCAGAGCGGGGCATCGTCTGGCCGCGGAGGCGATCTCACGATTCCTGCAATGATCCTCTCCGGAGAAGGTCTGCCCGCTTCACAAGCTTGGCGCCGAGGACGCACGTCTCCGTCCTCTTGATCCCCATCCCGCGCTTCGTTTGACTCGTTCCAGCCGACTGAGTACCTCGTCAGGTGTCCCCAACATCTGAATCGTTCTCATCGCCATTCAACGTCGGAGGATTGCCAATGAAAGCTGCCGTCTACGTCGGAGATGCCACGCAGCCTTGCCATCGAGCAGTTGAAGCCCAACCCGCCCGGGCCGCGCGACGTCGTCGTCGAGATCGGCGCGAGCGGCGTCTGCCACTCGGACCTGTCGATCATGCGCGGCTACGTTCCCGTGCCGCCCGGCATGGTGCTCGGCCACGAGGGCGCCGGGCGCGTCGTCGAGGTCGGCGCCGAGGTGTCGCGCGTCAAGAAGGGCGACCGCGTCGTCGCCTCGTTCGTGCCCGCCTGCGGCGCGTGCTGGCACTGCCTGCGCGATCAGTCCGAGCTGTGCGAGCGCGAGAACGAGGTGTCGATGGCGATGCGCGGCACGCGGCCGGACGGCAGCATGTACTTCTGCATGACCGGCCTCGGCACGTTCTCCGACGTGATGACGGTCGACGAGTCGTCGGTGGTGAAGGTCGAGACCGACCTGCCCGACGCGCAGCTCGCGCTGATCGGCTGCGGCGTCACGACCGGCGTCGGCGCGGCGCTCAACACGGCGAAGGTGAGGCCCGGCGCGAGCGTCGCGGTCCTCGGCTGCGGCGGCGTCGGCCAGGCGGTGATCCAGGGCGCGCGCATCGCCGGCGCCGGCCGCATCATCGCCATCGATCCGCAGGAGCTGAAGCGCAAGACCGCCACGCAAGCTCGGCGCGACCGACGTCGTCGACCCGTCGAAGGGCGATCCGGTCGAGCAGGTGAAGGCGCTCACCGGCGGCCGCGGCGCCGACTACGCCTTCGAGGTGATCGGTCTGCCGGAGACGATCCTCACCACCTACAACCTGGCGCGCCGCGGCGGCGAGGTCATCATCGTCGGCATGGCGCGCTTCGACGCGCAGTTCACGCTGCCGGCCTTCGGCATCTTCTTCGAGGAGAAGACCGTCAAGGGCTGCAAGTACGGCTCGGCGCAGGTGCGGCGCGACTTCCCGCGCTTCGTCGACCTGATCGAGACCGGCCGCCTCGACATCTCCGCGATGGTGTCGAAGACCATCAAGCTCGACGGCGTCAACGACGCCTTCCGCGCCATGGAAGCGGGCGAGGTGATCCGCAGCGTCATCGCCTAAAAAGGAAGCGATGAGCGATGAGCAATGAGCGATGAGGGCCGCCCCGCCGCTCTTACTCATCGCTCATCGCTCATTGTTCTTTGGTTCTGCCGGTCGCACGCCCGTGAAAACGGCGCGCGGCCGGATGTGCGACGGCGCCTCGTACTCCTCGAGAGCGGCCGCGGAATTCGAGACACCCATGATCGCTGCACCTCGCCCCTTCGGCTGCCGAGCGGCTCGCACTGGGTTGCGCCCAGCCGTGACGGCGCGCCCCCGGGCCCAATGAAACTATCGGGTCGCCCACCCTTCGAAGGCCAGGCCCATCGAAGGGCCAAATCATGGGTGTCCCGAACGTTCCACGAACGTTCCTGCTAGCTGCAGTCCGGTGACAACGTCAACAGCCCGTGGTAGCCTACGGCAATGGCGGAACGGTTCCTCAGCAAGGAACTCGAAGCGGAGATCCGTCAGCGTGTTCACCGCGGACCATGGCACTCGCCCGACGAGTTCGTCCGCCACAGCATGAAGGCCGCCGACGCTCTCTTGGAGCTCCAGGCTGCGATTGCAGAGGGTGATGCGCAAATCGCCCGCGGCCAGTCCGTCGACGGCGAGGAGTTCTTGGATCAGCTCGAAGCAGAAATTGAGCAGGAAGCCACACGCGAACCCGAGGAATGAGTCGCTACCGACTCTCCCCGCGAGCGCAGAACGACCTCCGCGCGATCATTGCCTGGTATCGGAACCACCGCGGCGCTCAGTCAGCAAGGAAGACTCTCACAGACATCCGCGGGGCGCTGAGGCGACTCGCGAGAGAACCTGGAATGGGCCACGCGCTCGAGCTGGTCGCATCCCCCGATCATCTCTTCTGGCCTCATCGCCACCTGTGGATCGTCTACCTCCGCGACACAAGCCCGCTGGAGATCGTAACCATCTGGGACGCTCGCCGTGGCGACCCGCCTCTCGCTTAGCCTGGCCGACCAGGGCAGGAATCGGTGAGCTTTTCTCGTCCCTCATCCGGAAACGAAAACCACAGATGACCACAGATGAACACGGATCCAGCCCACCCGACTCCGCCGAGAGCCGACTGCTGCAGCCCGAATAGATCAGATCGGCAGATCGTGAGTTTCTTGAATCCGACTCCGACCTTTGGTCCCGATCGCGTTTTGCAAATCTTCGGGAGGGAGGCGCGGGGGGATCTGTGTTCATCGGCAGGGGGCAGGTGGGGATCTGTGGTCATCTGTGTTTTTCAGGTTCAGCGCTCATCCCTGCTTTGCTTCCTCTCCCGGCCGAACGCCCGTGTACACCGCGCGCGGCCGGATGTGGGAGGGCTGCTCGTACTCCTCGAGGGCGTGAGCGACCCAGCCCGCCATGCGGGCGAAGGCGAAGAGCAGCTCGCCGCTGCCGCGGGCCAAGCCGAGGACGTGTGTGACCGCCGCGATGCCGAGGTCGACGTTCGGCGGCGGGAAGCCGCGCGTCTCCGCCGCGGCGAGGAGCGCGTCGACGTTGCGGCGGCACTTCGCGTCGCCGCCGAAATTGCTCAGCAGCGCGAGCAGCGCACGGGCGCGCGGGTCGCCGTCGGGATAGATCGGGTGGCCGATGCCGGGCAGCTTCTGGTCGCGGCGCACGTGGCGCTCGATCACTTTCGAGACGTTCTTCTCGACCGCGATCTCCTCCAGCAGCGCCTCCGCCGCCACCGACACTGCCCCGTGCAGCGCGCCACCGAGAACGCCGAGGCCGGCTCCGATCACGCCGTAGGGATCGGCGCGCAGCGCGGCGGCGATGCGGACGGCGAACGTCGAAGCCGCGAGCTCGTGATCGGCGAGCAGGATCAATGCCGAGTCGACGAGACGGATCTCGCGCGGCGTCGGCGGCCGGGTTGAAAGGCGGGTCCAGACGCTGCGGGCGAAGCGCCTCTCGCCCATCTGGCCCCCGGCCCGTTTCGTTTCGTTGCCCGCGTCGCGCAGCGCCGGCAGACAGTCGACCAACGTCGGCAGAAGGCGGCGCGCAGTCGCCAGAACGGCCTCGCGGCGCAGGTCGTGGCGCAGCGGGTCGGTTCCGGCGAGCGCGGCCGCGGCGAGACGCAAACGGTCGGCGGGAAGCGCGTCGGCGCCGAGGACGCGTTGCACCTTGCTTCCCGACCTCGGCGGCGCCCGCGTCGGCGTTCCAGGCCGTTTCGTCGGGCAGCTCTCCCGTCCAGAGAAACTCCGCCACGCGCTCGAAGCTCGCGCTCCGCGCCAGCTCCACCGGATCGCGGCCGCGATAGAACCAGTGCCCGCGCTCGAGCGCCGTGATCGCCGACTCGATGCGTACCTCCCGATCCGGCCGCACCTCCGCACGGCCGCGCGCGGCGAGACGATCGACCTCGCCCGGATCGAACCAGCTCCGCCGGTCGCCGGTCCGCCGCCGCCGCTTCAGCAATCCGCGACTCACGTAGGCGTAGAGAGTTTCGGGTTGCACGCCGAGAGCCTTTGCCGCCTCGCGCACCGTCAGCAGGGATCGGTCGTCGTTCATGCTCGCAGTATTGATTATGAATCAAGATTGATCAAGATCCGATTCTCATCAATAGTGGCGGGCAAGGAGGGACTCCCATGGCAACGCATCTCGCCGAAGTGATGAACAACGACCCCGCCACCGTCGCGCCGGAGAGCTCGCTGGCCGAGGCGGCGCTGGCGATGCGCACGCACGGCGTGGGATCGGCGGTCGTCGTCGACGACCGGCACGTCGTCGGCATCCTGACCGAACGCGACGTGGCCCGCGCGGTGGCTTCGGGCGCGTCGACGGCGGGCGAGGCCGTGCGCGGCTGGATGACGCAGGCGCCGATCACGGTAGCGCCGGGCGACGATCTCACCGGTGCGCTCGACCGCATGCTGGAGCGCGACTTCCGCCACCTTCCCGTCTGCGACGGCGAGACGCTGGTCGGCATGGTGTCGCTGCGCCGTCTCGTTCGGGCGGCGAGCGTGCGGCGAGTGAATCCATGGGCGCCGTCGAGCCGTGGCGGTCTCGAGAACGTGAAGGTGGGCTCGACCCGTCTGTCCGACATCGACGGCGAGCGCGGCCGGCTCTCCTACGTCGGCTACGACGCCGTCGAGTTGGCGCGGCGCCGTTCGTTCGAGGAAGTGTGGCACCTTCTCCATTTCGGCGAGCTGCCCGACGCGGCGGCTGGTGCCGAATTCGCAAGAAAGGTGGCGGCGCTGCGCGAATCGCCACTCGACGTCGGTTGGCTCGATGCGTTGGCGCGCGGTGGCGGTAGCATGATGTCGCGCCTACAGGCCGCGGTGGCGGCGGCGGGTGCGGCGCTCGGATTGAAGCCCTGGCACGAGCGCGACCCGGAGGAGGCGGCGGCGGAAGCGCTTCGTCTCGCGGCGCTCGTGCCGACGCTTCTCGCTTCGTTGTCGCGCCTGGCGCGCGGCATGAAGCCGATCGCGCCGGACGCGTCGCTCGGCCACGTCGAGAACTATCTCTGGATGCTGCACGGCCGGCGGCCGACGCCTTCACAGGTCGTGGCGGCGAGCCGCTACATGGTGCTCACGGCCGACCACGGCATGAACGCCTCGACATTCACGGCGCGGGTCATCGTCTCGACTGGAGCCGACGTCGGCGCGGCACTGGCCGGCGCCGTCGGCGCGCTCTCCGGGCCGCTGCACGGCGGTGCGCCGTCGCTCGTTCTCGACATGCTCGACGAGATCGGTTCCGCCGATCGGGCGCGCAACTGGATCGCCGACGCGATGGCGCAGGGACGCCGGCTCATGGGCTTCGGCCACCGTGTCTATCGCGCCGAGGATCCGCGCGCCGCGTGCCTCCGCGACACAGCCGTCGAGATCGGCAGCGAGCGGCTCGAGTTGTCACGCGCCGTCGAAGCGGAGGCGTTGGCGGCGTTGCGGACGGAGAAGCCAGGCCGCGCGCTCTTCACCAACGTCGAGTACTGGTCGGCGGTCGCCCTCGACGCCGCCGGCATCGCACGGGAGCTCTTCACTCCAACCTTCGCCGCGGCGCGCTCGATCGGTTGGACAGCGCACATCCTCGAACAGGTGCGTGACAACCGTCTGATCCGGCCGGACGTCGAGTACGTCGGCCCGGCGCCGCGCGCGGTACCGTGACCAAGAAAGGGTTCACCACAGAGGCAGAGAGAGCACAGAGGAAAGAAGAGAGCGACGAGCGGGTGCGGGCATTCTTCGGGCCCAAGAGCTCTTTTCGGAATCCGATCTCTGTGTCCTCGGTGCCTCGGTGGTGGAATTCTCTTAGGTCCGGTCGCGCGCGGTGAATTTATTCGCCAAAGCGCGACACCGGTGGTACTCCTTGAGCCTTCGCAAATCCGTTGGTTCGAGGTGATCTGCATGCGTTCGAGGCTCATCCTGCTCGTTGGTTCGGCCCTGCTGGCAGCGTCTTGCGGTGGTGGTGGCGGAGGAGGCGGCGGGGGAGGGAGTCGATCGGATACGCTCTACGTCCGCGCCACCGAGGGCAGCGACGCGAACCTCGGAACCTCTCCGGACGATGCGTTTCAGACGATCGGGCGCGCCACCGGGCTGTCGACCGATGGCGACACCATCGTCGTCGGACCGGGCGTCTACGGCGTCGTCGACATCGACAATGTCGCCGGCACCGAGTCGAATCCGGTCATCATTCGAGCCGATCCGACCGGTGCCGCGACGGGAGATCTTCCCGGCCCGGTGATCGTCGACGCCAACGAAGGCTCCTTCGGCTTTCGCCTCTCGCGCTCGACGTTCATCGTCATCGACGGCTTCGAGATCACCGGCGCCACCGGTGCCAACGGGGCGGGCATTCACGCCCGCAGCGTCTCGAGCAACCTCGAGGTTCGTAACTGCATCGTGCGCGACAATCGCGACGGTATCCGCGTGCAGGCCTCCGATGATTGTCTCCTCTTCAACAATCTCATCATCAACAATTCCAACAACGGGGTTCGCATCGCCGACGGGTCCGACGGCGTTCGCCTCGTCAACAACACGATCGCCGACACCGCCAACGTCGGCATCCGGGTCGGCGAGGAAGGCCTCGCGTCGACCGACACGTTCCTGCGCAGCAACATCATCCAGGAGAACAGCGATCGGAACATCTTGGTGATCACCGGCACCACCCCCCCGAGCTCGCTCGACGGCTACAACGGCAACTTCAACCTGGTATTCACCGAGCGATTCGACGACCGCCAGTCCGACGGATACCGGCCGATCACGATCATCGGGCCCGACGACATCAACCAGGCGGCGGTGTTCTCCGGCGGCCCGCACGAGGATCGTGACGTACCCGACGACTACCACCTCGTGCAGGACGCGAGCCCGGCGATCGATGCCGGCGCTCCCGACATCCCGGACGATCTCGCCGACGATGTCGCCGGGCTCGCCGACCGAACGACGTCGGAGGATGGCGCGCCCGACCAGGGTACGATCGATCTCGGCTATCATTTCCGGATTCCGTGAGCGCTGGTTCTTCCTAGACAGGCTTCGAAAGGTGGGCTAGAGGCGCGGCGAGCTGTCGTCGCCAATGCACACCGTTCGGAAAGGGTGGCACCGGGCTCTGTCCGGTGCGCATTCCCGTGTCGTGGCAGCTCTGATCATCGTTTGCCTCGTCGTTGGCGCAGCACCGGCGCCAGAATCGGCAGCGAAGAATCGCCCGAACATCGTCCTGATTCTCGTCGACACGCTGCGTGCCGATCATCTGAGCATCTACGGCTACGACCGTCCGACCAGTCCGAACGTCGATCGCTTCTTCGCCGGCGGCGTGACGTTCGAGAGCGCGCGCAGCCAGGCGTCGTGCACGTTTCCGTCCGCAAACTCTCTGCTCACGTCGCGCGAAGCGCTCGAGTTCGTCGGCCGGCCGTGGGGCGAGTTCGGCATCCCGGAGGGGTTCCGCTCCATCGCAGAGATCCTGCACCCGGCGGGGTACAGAACGATCGCGGTGTCTGCGAGCCCGATCGTGCGCAAGTCGCCGTCGGGGGACAACAAGATCGGCGGCTTCGATCGCGGCTTCGACATCTTCGACGAGACCTGCCTGTGGAAAAGCGCCCGCTGCGTCAATACGCGAGCCTTCCAGAGTCTCGAAGCGCTGCCGCCGAATCAGCCCCTCTTTCTCTACCTGCACTACATGGACCCGCACGATCCCTACCGACCGCCGGACGGCTACGAGAAGCGTTTCGCGCGCCCCTACGAGGGCCGTGCCTTCATCGCCGCCGGGAGCCCGAACCCGCTCGTGGCGTTTCTCTACGGCTGGGACAAGAAGGTTCCTCAGCAGTATCCACCATTCGATCCGAAGGACCTCGAGCCGCGCGACCTCGTGCACCTCGTCGACCTCTACGACGACGAGATCGCCTACTTGGACGTGGAGCTCGGGGAGCTGCTGCGCCGCTTGGGCGAGCGCGGCCGACTGGACGACACCGTCGTCGCCCTCGTCTCCGATCACGGCGAGCAGTTTCTCGAGCACGGCCACATCAAGCACTGCGTCGGAAGTCTGCACGACGAAGCGATCCACACGCCATTTCTGCTTCGCGGACCCGGCGTGTCTGCCGGACGGCGGGTGAAGTGGCCCGTTGCGAATCTCGACCTCGTTCCGACCCTGCTTGACTACGCGGGGGTCTCGGCCGGCGGCATCGAGCTCGAAGGCCGCAGTCTACGAGGCCTGGCGGGGAGCGACGGGCGGGACTCCAGTCTTCCCGACCCACGCTACGTGTTCAGCTCCCAGGACAAGTTCCAGAGCGCCACAGACGGCCGGATCAAGTACATGGTCGACATCGAGTCGCGGGAGCGCTTTTTGTTCGATCTCGCCAACGACCCCGGGGAGCGGACGAATCTCGCCGCCGAACGAGGAGACGAGGTTGCCCGATTGTCTGGAGTGCTGCACGAGTGGACGCAGAGGGTGAGCGACGGGAAGAGCCGGGAGCAGCGGCTGCAAAACGCGGACGCGGTGAAGGAGCGGCTACGGGCGCTCGGCTACCTTCCTTGAGCGGAAGCGCGCCGAACGATCACGTATCGCGGCGAGCAACATGACCGCGCCGAAGCATGTGCGCACACTGGTCGCCAACGTCGGCATCGCCCTGCTCTCGGCCGCGCTGACAGGTGAAGTGGTGCTGCGGATCTACGATTGGGCGCGCCCGTCGCCGATCTTCTACAAGCCGTCCTACGACCGCTTCCGGCCCCATCCGCACGCGCGTCACTATTCCTTCACGCTCAACTCCATGGGCTTCAAAGACGTCGAGTTTCACCGCGAGAAGAACGATGCGTATCGTGTCGTCGCGCTGGGCGACTCCTTTGCCTTCGGCGTAGTGCCGTACGGTTCCGGCTTCGTCGAGTTGGTCGAGGATCGCCTGCGCGAGCATGGACGGCGCATCGAGATCCTGAACTTCGCAATCCCCGGCATCGGCCCATGGCAGTATCTAGAAGTGCTGCTGGACGAAGCGCTCGGCTACGACCCGGACGGCGTTCTGCTCTGCTTCTACGTGGGAAACGACTTCCAAAACATCAGAAACCCAGCCCCCCGGCGGAAGATGTATGAATACTCCTATCTCGCATCCTTGATCTATTTTGTCATGGTGCAAAGGGCCGCCTTGCCGGACCATCTACCCATCGGCCGCAAGGCGCCCCTCGGAGAATACGCCGACGAAGATCCCACGCATTCGATCGCTCAATTTCTCTCGATCGAGCGGCAGCGGGCCTACATCTATCGGGTCGGCGACAGACAGTTCGAGCGGGACCTCGGGTCGACTATGGATGCGCTGCTCGCCGTGCGCCGCATCTGCCGGGAGAGAGGGATCGACTTGCTCGTCGTCCTGCTCCCCGCCGAGATCCAGGTCGATCCGAATCTGCAGACGAAGGTCACGGCAACGTTCGAGCATAGCGCCCGAGTTCGCTGGGACTTCTCCGCTCCGAGCCGCGCCCTCTCGGCCGCCCTCGCCCAGGCCGGCGTCCCTCGTCTCGATCTCTACCGGGCGTTCGCCGCCGCGGCGAAGTCGCAGCGCCTCTACAAGCCACTCGATACGCACTGGAACCTCGCCGGTAACCGGCTGGCTGCGAGCGTGATCTACGACTTCATCGCCGCCACCAGTGTGGGAAGGGGTCCGGAGCCACCCGGTCCCTGATGACCGCCCCGAAGAGAGCCCTGCCGAGGGGCGTCGATACCCTGTTCGTCGCTCTCGCCGCGATCCCGGTCGTGGTCGTCGCGATCGATGTCGCCCTTCACGCGCAGTCCGTTCCATGGGCCGACGATTGGATCTCGTCGCGAGCACTGGCGGTCAAGAGCGCCGAAGGTAGCATTCGGTTCGGCGATCTGACGGCGCAGTACAACGACAGCCGTCTCCTCTTCACCAATCTTCTGACCGTCGCGAACACATGGCTCACCCACTGGGATCTGCGGTTCGAAATGGGCTTCGGTCTGTTGCTGACCGTGGGGTCGTTGGCCCTGTGCACCTCGATGTACCGTGCGCTGAACCCGGGTGCGGGGCTCTTCGTCGTCGTGCCGTTCTCGATCGTCCTCTTCTCTCTCACCCAGCGCTTTCGATACGTGCATGCGATCGACAGCGCGTATGCGTTCCTCACGTTCTTTCTCTTCACGGCTCTCTGGTCAGTCACCCGATTTCCTCCCGGGTGGGGACCGCTCGCCGGTCGCCGCACTGGCTTGCGGCGGCGCGACTTTCTCCTATGCGAACGGTTTCCTGTCGTGGTTGGTCCTGGCGCCGCTCATATGGACGGTCGGCTATCGGAAAAGCGCTACCTGGTCGCTTGGGCCGCGGCGGCCGCGCTCGTTCTGGGTCTGTTCTTCTGGGACTATCGCTTCCGCAGCGCGAAAGACGGTTGGATGGTCGATCCGTGGTTCTCGATCCGGTTCGTGCTCATCTTCCTCGGCAGCCCGCTGACGACGCGCGGCGGGTACTCGTTGGGATGAAGTCGTCGGGCTCGTCAGGGATCATGGGGCTCACCCTGAACGCGATCGACCTCAAACGACAGCGACGGCCGCGCCGTGAGAGCGTCCCCTGGCTGAGTCTGGCCGCCTTCGTCTTCATCTCGGCCGTGGCGATCAGCATGCTGCGCGGCACTCAATTCGGTCTCTGGGGCGCCCTCGTCGACCGTTACTCGACGCTGGCTTCGCTGTTCTGGGTGGCCTACGCGGCCCTGGCCCTCCGCGCAGGCAGCCTGGCTTGGCAACGCTATGCCGCGGGGCGAGGTCATCTCGCATCGGCGCTCGCGAACCCGGTCGCGGCGGTCGTGCTCACCGGCTCGCTGCTCATCGGCGAGGTGCAATGGGCGCAGCAGCCGCTGCCGGTTTCTCCCGCTCATCGAGAATGCATGCTCGCGGTGCCGCACACGGGCGATGTCGAGTGTCTGCGGCCCGTCCTCCCGGACACCCCGCACGACGCCTCCTGGAGCGCGATGCGGCGGCTCGCCGCACCATGGGTCCGCCGCCTCGCCGAGCTGGAGCTCAGCGTCTTCGCCGGCCCTTGACTACGCGGCGCGCGGCGTAGACCGTGCCGATCGTGAAGCGGGGTGAGATTGTCGCCGAAGAGCGTCCGATTGTCCCGGAGCCCTTCCTGCACGGTGGTGACGAACGGATCTACAATCCGCTCACGGACCGGCGGGGGATGAACGCGTCGTCGTGCACGGACGGCGACTGGAAGGTGACCGCGCCGACGCTCGTTCGAATGCTCGCCGCGAATCTGGCTGGTCATCGTCATGGCGTTGAGATCGCCGCTGCGTCCCCGCCGCCGGACGAAGCCGACCCTGGAATCGTTGCGCGGCAAGGCGCCGCGCCGTCGGAGTGCCGTTCCCCGAATGTCCTCTTGGTGTCGATCGACACCATGCGCGCCGACTACGTGGGCGAAGCGCCGTTCCTGTCGCGGCTCGCGCGGCAAGGGCGATTCTTCTCGAAGGTCTATTCGAGCTCGAACTGGACCTTGCCGTCGCACGTGAGCTTGATGTCGTCGCTGCCTTATTTCGAGCACAACGTTCCCCCGCCCGGGTTGGCTCGTCCTTTCAGCGGCAGCCGAATACCCGCGGATCAGCCGACGCTCGCAAGCGTGTTACGCGCCTCCGGTTACGCGACCGCCGCATCGACCGAAGGTGGGTGGGTGGGGCCCTTCCACGGCTTGGAGAAGGGCTACGACTCGTTCGAGACCGTCCGGTCGCCGGCCCGCGACAACCTGAATGGGCCCAGCGAGCACCTGACGTTCGCTCGGAGCTTCATCCGGCGCCGCAACGACCGGCCGTTGTTCCTCTTCGTGCACACCTACATCGTTCACGACTACTTCATGAATACGGATGCGTACCACGGGCTCATCACGGCGGCGGACGCGCCCTACGTCGCATACGGCAACCTGATCGAAAGGATGCGCGCCAAGCTTCCACCCGCTCCGTCGGCCTTCCTCAAGCGATTGTACACGGCGGGAGTACGCACCGCGGACGAGTTCGTCGATCAGCTCGTCGGAACCGTGCGCGAGGAGACCGGCGATGCGCCGTTGCTGGTCGTCGTGACGTCGGACCACGGTGAGAGCCTCGGCGAGCACCACGGAGAGTTTCACCACGGCGTGAGCCTGAACGATCTGCAGACGCGAATCCCGCTCGTCGTCTGGACCAACGTCGAGCCGCCTCTGCGCGGCGCCCTCGACTCGTTGGCTTCGACGATCGACATCGCGCCTTCCGTGGTGCGCTGGCTCGGCCTTCCCGTTCCGCCGCGGTTTCGCGGCAGAGACGATCTTCTGCAGCCTTCCCCGGGACCGCCTTTGTCGCCCGTACTGGTGCTGCAGTATGCGGAAGAGGATGGGGCGCGGCTTGGCCGAATCAGGCACGCTCTGATCTGGAACGATTCGAAGTACGTTCGCTCCGACCGACTCGACGGAACGAACGTTTCGGAGCACTGCTATCCGATCCCGCAGGTTCCGGAAGACGAGCCCAGCGGGGGCGGGCCCATGACGAAGAAGTGCCTGCCCTTTCGCGAACGGCTTGCGCGCGCTCTGGACGTTCTTCCCGAGCGCAGCTTCAGGCTCGAAGAGAACCGTCCGGTCGAGATTCGGCTGGGTCGCTCCGCGGACGGTCGTCCCTTGGCGGCCGTATTCTCGGCCTACCCGTCGGCGACTCCGATCCTTTCCTTCGACAACGGCGTGCTGTCGTGGGTGCCGCCGAAGCGTGGCGGCTGGCTGGTCGGCTATCCGAGCGACCCGCAGTTGAGTTTCTCGTCGATCGCCGTCGGCGGGCGGACGCGGTTCAAAGACGTTCGTCCCGTCGACCTCGCGGCATCAACCCGACCCGCCGGTGGCTCAACCTCGTCACGCGGCGCCGGGACGGAAGAGCGTTTCGAGATACGCACGCGCGACCTGGGGGCACCGAGACGCCCGCCGCCGACGCCCGACGAAGGCCTGCGGGAGCGGCTCAGGGCGCTCGGCTATGAGGTCGAGTGAGCGGAGCTCTGCCGTGCCCGCTTGCCGTCGACGGCCGCGGCGTCGAAGCCCTGCCGCACAGTGCTCGCGGGCCGCGGATGGATCTCGACGCCTCACCCGCACGCGATGCTCACCGCCCTCTCGTTCCAGCCCGGCGTCGACGGCGAACGACGTCGCTCGCCGCTGCTACGTGACGATGGGCGACGCGGATCTCGTCTGACGCCGATGTCGCGTTCCCGGCGGCACGTGGTTTTCCTGGCGGAGCGGCCTGCGCTACAACGATGCCCGGAACCTCAGGATGGCGACGTCTCTTCCCTCACTGCCCGGCGAGACCACGCGCATCACGGCTCGCCGTGTCCTCGTTCTGGCGCCGCACTTCGACGACGAGCTGCTCGGCTGCGGTGGGCTCCTGATCCAGCTCGCCGCCGGCGGCGCCGAGGTGCGGGTGCTCTTCCTCAGCGACGGCAGCGGGGGCGAGGAGGCGGTCGGAGATCGCGAGGCGTACGCGGCGCGGCGCCGCGGCGAGGCGCAGGCCGTGGCGCGCCTTCTCCGCTTCGCCGGCATCGAGGAGCTGGGAGCGCGCGACGGTTTCCTGGCCGCCGATCGGCAGCGCGATCGCGCGATGGGATTCGCGCCGCGCTTCTGTCGCACCGTCCCGACCTGCTGCTCGTTCCCTCGCCGTCGGAGATCACCGCCGACCATCGCGCGGCGTTTCTCGCCGTCTGCGACGTTCTGTCTCCGCTGCGAGAAGGCGACGAGCTGCACGCCGCGCTGAGCGGCGCGACCGTCCTCCTCTACGAGGTGAACCACCCGGCGCATCCCGATCACCTGGTCGACGTCGGCGCCGAGATGCCCGCCCTCGAGGCGGCGATGCGCCTCTACGCCAGCCGGCTGGAGCGGCACAACTATCTCGACGGCGCGCTCGGCCTGCGCCGCTACCGCACCCTGTCCTTGCCGCCGACGTGCGAGCGGCCGAGGGCTATCGCCGGCTCTCCCTGTCCGACTTCACGACGCGCAGCCCGAGCCAGCTCGTCGAGCACCTCGGCGGCGTCGGCGCCGCCGCAGCGAGGTCGAAGGCGGGGCGCGCGTCTCGGTCATCGTGCGGACCTTCAACCGGCCCGACCTCCTGCGCGAGGCGCTGGCGTCGCTGGCCGCGAGCCACTATCGCAACCTCGAGGTGGTGCTCGTCAACGACGGCGGGGCCTCGCCCGACGTGCCCGCCTCCTATCCGTTTCCTCTCACGCGTATCGACCTTCCGGAGAACCGAGGCCGCGCGGTCGCGGCGCAGAGCGGGCTGGACGCCGCGACCGGCGACTACGTCGCCTTCCTGGACGACGACGACCTGGTCGCACCGGAGCACTTCTCCACCCTCGTCGGCGCCGCGTCGGCGGGCGGGCGTGCGTGTCGTCTACTCGGACGCCGCCGTGGGCATCTACGCGCTGGGGCCGGACGGGTGGCAGTGCCGCGAACGTGGCCTGCCGTACAGCCGCGACTTCGATCCGGACTTCCTCCTTCTCGACAACTACATCCCCTTCAACACGCTGCTCGATCGAGCGCGCCCTGTGTCTCGAGGTCGGGCCGTTCGACCGCGATCTGCCCTTCTTCGAGGACTGGGACTTCCTGATCCGCCTTTCCGCCGCCGTGCGCGTTCCACCACGTGCGGCGCGTGACCTGCGAGTACCGTCACTTCGAGGGCGGCCGAGCAGGTGCTCGGCGCCAGCGCGCGCGAGCGGCCGGACCTTCCTCGCCATGAAGGCACGCGTCCTCGCCAAGCACGCGGCCCGCCTCAGCCCGCGAGCGCATCGCCCGCGCCGTCGACACCATGAGGGCGCGAAGCGAGCGAGTGCGGCGAGCTGCGGCGGCAGCTCGAAGCGCTGCGGGTCGAAGCGACCGGACGCGACGACTTGCAGCGACACCTCGATCGCACCCATGCCGAGATCGCACGCCTGAACGGCGTCGTCGCCGCTCTGGAGAACCACCCGGTTCTGCGGCTGTATCGCCGGCTGCGGGCGTGGGTCGATGAGCCGCGTCGCCTTGCTGTGCAGCGAGCCGATCCGCGCTTGCATGGGCGGCATCGGCATCCGCTATCTCGAGCTGGCGCGGCGACTGCCCCGCAATGGAATCGAGATCGTGCTCGTCACCCCCGGCGATCGCGCCTCGGTTCCCGAAGACGTCGGCACGCGGGCCGAGATCCGCGTCTTTC
The DNA here is from genome assembly GCA_963708175.1 of uncultured Acidimicrobiales bacterium. GTDB lineage: Bacteria > Actinomycetota > Acidimicrobiia > Acidimicrobiales > DATKAS01 > DATKAS01. The sequence goes on along the minus strand of CAVPSD010000003.1, from coordinate 587,552 downwards.
AGCGCGGCGGGCTACGCGAGCTGCTGTCGGATTGCACGGCGGCGGTCGCGCAGGGATATCTCGCCAACGATCTCGTGCAGGAGTGGCCCGCGCTGCCGGTGGCGATCGATCTGTACGATCCGTTCATGATCGAGAACCTGCACTACGCCGAGACGCTCGGTCTCGACCAGTACCGCAACGACCACGCCACCACCGTTCTGCAGCTCTCGCGCGGCGACTTCTTCCTCTGTTCGTCCGAAGAGCAGCGTCTCTTCTATCTGGGTTTTCTTGCCGCGCTGGGGCGCGTCAATCCTCGCCGCCTTGCTGGCGATCCGAACCTCGAGCGGCTCATCGCGACGGTGCCCTTCGGCGTGCCGGAGGAGATTCCGCCGCACCGGCCGGTGCTCGCCGAGCGGCGGCCGAACGAGCGCCGGCTGCTCTTCGGCGGCCTCTACGATTGGTACGACCCGTGGACGGTTCTCGAAGCGCTCGCCGAGCGCGATCGCGCCGACTGGACCCTCTACTTCGTGCGCAATCCCAACCCAGCGGACACGCCGCAGCGCCTGCTCGGCGCAGGTGGAGGAATGGTGCCGGCAGCGCGGCTGGCTGGGGCGCAAGGTGCAGATCATCGACTGGGTCGCCGCCGATCGCCGCTTCGATCTGCTGCGCGACGTCGACGCGCTGGTGGTGACGCACCTGCCGAATCTCGAGGCGCGGCTGTCGCTGCGGACGCGCATCCTGGAAGCGCTCGCCTGCGGATGCCCGGTCGTCGCCTCCGAAGGCGGCACGATGAGCGACCTCCTGTGGCGGCACGGCGCCGGCTGGACGGTGGCGCCGGGCAACGTGCGGGCGCTCGGCGACGTGCTCGAACGGCTCTTGAGCGAGAGCGGCGGCGCGCGCGGCGTGAGCGAGGGCGCCGGCGAGATCTTGCAGAATCACGCCTGGCCGCGCGTCCTCGAGCCGCTGGTGCGGTTCTGCCGCGAGCCGAAAGCCGATCCGACCAAGGACGAGTTCGCCTTCCGGCCGTCTGCTCCGGCGCCGCGCGATTCGATCGCGGTGCGGATCCGCCGCCGCTGGCAGCGCCGCACGCAAGCACGCGCCGCCGCGGCGCGCCGCACCGGCGCGGAGGATTGATGGCCGCCGGACCGTACAAGGTGACTGTCGCGGTCGTCAGTTGGAACGGCCGCCGTCATCTCGACTCGTGTCTCGACGCGCTGGCCGAGCAACGCGATCCCGGCGTGCCGTGGGAGGTCGTCGTTCTCGACAACGGCTCGACCGACGACACCGTTGCGTCGCTCGCCTCGCGCAAGGCCGCGCATCGGTTGCGCGTCATCGAGAGCCCGGTGAACCTCGGCTTCGCCGCCGCCAACAACCGGGTGATCGCGCAGAGCGAGAGCGAGCTCATCGCGCTGCTCAACAACGACACCGTGCCGCGGCCGGACTGGCTCGCCACGCTGGTCGACGCCTTGGCGGCCGCGCCGCCCGACGTCGCCGCGGTGTCGGGGCTCATGCTCGACTGGGAAGGGACGCGGCTCGACGTCGCGCGCGGCGTCATGACCTTCGACGGTCACGGCTTCCAGCTCGGCGCCGGCCGCCGGCTGGCGGAAGTCGAGCTGCCGTCGCGGGGCGCCGAGCTGCAGTTTCCCTGCGCCGGCAACGCCGTCGTTCGCCGCGCGGCGTTTCTCGACGTGGGCGGCTTCGACGAGGACTATTTCGCCTACTACGAGGACATCGACCTCGGCTGGCGTCTGTGGGCGCGCGGCGGCCGGGTGGTCTTTTGCCCCGACGCGATCGTCCGCCACCGTTCCGGTGCCACCGGCGAGACGCTCGGCGTCTTCAATCGCGGCTTCCTCTTCGAGCGCAATGCCTTCCTCACCGCCTACAAGAACTACGAAGCGGGCCTCTGGGAACGCATCATGCCGGCCGTCGAGCTGACGCTCCTGGCGCGCACCCAGGCCCTACTGGTCGGCAACAATCCCGGCGGCCATCTCTTGCGTCGCGACCCCTTCGCGAGGGAAGTTGGGCGGCAGGTGGAGGCGGCCGAGATGGGTCAAGCGCCGAGACGATCGGCGGAAAGTGCGCGGGCGGGATCGATGCGGGAGATGATTCAACGCGGTCGCCGCACCGCCGGCGCCTTGCGGCGCAAGGTCGCCGCGGCGGCGAAGAGCCCGCGCCTGGTCGACGGGCGCACGGTTGCCCAGCTGCGCGCCGTCTCCTTTCTGCTCGGACATCTCGACGAGGCGGCGCGCAAGCGCAGCGCCGTGCAGGCGCAACGCCGTCGAGGAGACGGCGAGTTCTTCGCCCGCTTTCCCGCCTACCTCGTGCCGACGTATCCCGGCGACGAGCAACTGTTCGCCGGGTCGGGGTTTCGCAGCTGGCTGCCCGCCGAATTGCCGTTGATCGAAAAGCGTCTCGACGAGGTGATCGTTCGCTAGCCGAGGGATCTCATGGGCCTCAGTTTCTCCGTGGTGATTCCAACGCACGACCGGCTCGATTCCCTGCGCGAGGTGCTGGCGGCGGTCGAAGCGCAGAGCGGCGGCACCCGGGTTCGAGATCATCGTCGTCGACGACGGCTCGACCGACGGCACACGTGAGTGGCTGGCCGCGCACGATCTTCGCCGTTCCCGCCGCCGTGCTCCGACAGGAGAGAAGCGGCCCGGCCGCCGCGCGCAACGCCGGCGTCGCGGCCGCGCGCGGCGAGCGGATCGCCTTTCTCGGCGACGATACCGTGCCGGCGCCGTCGTGGTTGGCCGAGCACGCGCGCGCGCATCGCGAGCGCGGCGACTCGCCGCTGCTCGCCGTTCTCGGACGGACTCGCTGGCACCGCCGGATTCGCGTCACGCCGTTTCTCGACTATCTGAACGAAGGCGGGCAGCAGTTCGGCTACGGCCTGATCCGCGGCGGCGAAGAGATCCCGTTCAACTTCTTCTACACCTCGAACGTTTCGCTGGCGCGCGAGCTTCTGGTCGCCGAGCCGTTCGACGTCCACTTCCCGTTCGCGGTGTGGGAGGACATCGAGTGCAGCTACCGCCTGCACCGGCGCGGACTACGCCTGGTCTACGAGCCCGCCGCGGTGGTCGAGCACGACCACCCGACCGACCTCGAGCGTTTCTCCCAACGCCAGCAGCGCGCCGGCGCCGCCGCCGTCGTCTTCTATCGGCTTCATCCCGAGCTGGGGCCCTATCTCGGCATTGGGCCGCAAGGGCCGCCGCCGCTGCCCTCGTCGGCCTGGTACCGCGCCTGTCTGTCGACGGCGCGCGTCATCGACAAGCTTCCGGTCGGTGGCGCCATGCTCTGGAACGCCATCCTGCGTTACCACTACATCGTCGGCCTGCAACGCGGATGGCTCGAAGCGAACGGCGCTGGCGAGCAAGACGCCGCGTCCGTGCCCGAAGAGCGAACGAGCGCGGCGCGAAGCATGTCGGCGCGCGCTCGGCAGCGGTTGGCGGGACGAGTGCACAGCATGGTGCCGCTGCCCGGTGCGGATGTCGCCTACGAAGAGGGCGGTTGGCGCGTGACCGGGAAGAATCCGATCCTGCGCCTGCAGACGGACCGAGTGCGCTTTCCGTCCGGCTGGGCGGGCGTGTCGTACGCGTGGTCGGGACGCGCCGGAGCCGAGCCGGCGGCGTTGCTGGTCGAGTCGCCCGAAGGAAGAGAGGACGTCTTCCATCTGCCGCCGGCGACTCTCGGCACCAGCCTCGTGCTGCGATTTCCGCGGCGTGTGCAAGGCATCCGCGTCCGGCCGCCGGCGGGACTCGAACGCTTCGATCTCGTCGCCCTGCAAGTTGCCGAGCTGAACCGCTTGCAGACGCTGCGGATCTTCCTTGCCCCGTACCTCGCGCCGCTGCGTCGCGACCCGCGGATGATCGGCCACTATCTCCTGCGCTCCGTGTCATCGATCCGGCGCCACGGCCCGCGCGCCCTGTGGCAGACGATCGCCGGACGCTTTGCGGCGGCGAGAGAAGAGCGGTACGCCGAGTGGGTCGAGCGTTACGGCCGTCTCGACGAGACGGACCGCGGCGCCGCTCGGTCGCAGGTCGCCGCTCTCCGCCACCGCGCTCTCTTCTCGCTCATTCTGCCGGCGCGGGGTGAAGACGGCATCGACGAATCGCTGCGTTCGATCCGCGACCAGTGGTACGAGGACTGGGAGTTGCTGGTCGTCGGTTTCGGCGGCACGGCGCCGGCGGTCGAATCCGCGCTGCGCCGGGCCGCGGGCGGCGACCCCCGGATTCGCTTCGTTGCCTCGCAAGCGGCGACTCGCGCCGCCGCCGCGAACGAGGCGCTCGCCGTGGCGCGCGGCGAGTATTGCGCGATCGTCGAGCCGGATGCCGAGCTGGCTCCGCACGCGCTCTATCATCTGGCGGTCGGCATCGACGACGCTCCCGACACGGAGCTGCTGTACAGCGACGAGGACCAACTCGATTCGCTGCGCCGCCGCGCCAATCCGACGTTCAAGCCCGACTGGGATCCCGATCTGCTTCTCGGCTGCGACTCCGTCGGTCACCTCGCCGCCTATCGCAGCGCGCTTCTCCGATCGCTGAACGGCTGGCGCGAGGGGATCGACGGCTACGAAGACTGGGATCTGGCGCTGCGCGTCTCGGCGGCGGTCGACGAGCGGCGCGTCCGACACGTGCCGCACGTCCTCTGGCACTCGCGCCGCCGGACGGAGGTTCGGCCCGACGAGCAGGCAGCGCCGGCCGCGCGCCTGGTGTTGGAAGAGCATCTGCGACGGGTCGGCTCCGCCGCGCGGCTGCGATCCGGCGCGACGTTGCGGCTCGACTATCCGATCGGCGACCCGCCGCCCCTCGTTTCGTTCATCATCCCGACGCGCAACCGGCTCGACCTTCTGCGCCCGTGCGTCGACGGCCTCCTTCAGCGCACCGACTATCCCGCCCTCGAGCTGCTGATCGTCTCGAATGGTTCCGACGACCCTTCGATGCTCGCCTACCTCGAAGCGCTGCCTTCCGACCCGCGCGTTCGGGTGCTGCGCTTCGACGCGCCGTTCAACTATTCGGCCGTCAACAATCTCGCCGCGCGTCACGCCAACGGGTCGTTCCTGGCGCTGCTGAACGACGACATCGAAGTCATCGATCCCGACTGGCTCACGCGAGATGGTCGGGCAGGCGTCGCGTCCGGGCGTCGGCGCCGTCGGCGCGCAGCTCTACTATCCGGACGGCAAGATCCAGCACGCCGGCGTCGTCCTCGGTCTCGGCAACGTCGCGGGGCATCTCTTTCGCGGCCTGCCGTGCGTGCCGCGCGAATGGGCGGCGTGGGTGAGCGTGCCGCGCCGCGTCTCGGCCGTGACCGGCGCTTGCATGGTCGTACGGACGGAGCTCTACCGCGCTCTCGGCGGCCTCGACGAGGAGCACTTTCCGGTCGCCTTCAACGACATCGACTTCTGCCTGCGCCTCGGCCGGCGCGGCTACCGCACGATCCTCACGCCGCACGTGAAGCTCGTTCATCACGAGTCGGCGACGCGCGGCCTCGACCGCAGCACCGAGACGGTGCGCCGCCTGCGCCGCGAGGAGGCGTTCATGCGCGAACGCTGGGGCGCGGAGCTCGAGGCCGATCCCGCTTACAACCCGAACCTGACGCTCGCCAACGCCAGCGCCGCGGTCGCATTTCCTCCCCGCGCCGGCCGGCCGTGGCTCGGCCGCGAGCGCCAACGAGCCGCTCGCGCCCTCGCTCGCCGGAGCGAATGCCGCGCGGACTCGCGCGCGCGAGACGTGACGGGCGCGACGCCGACCCGATCGCGGTGAGAAAAGAGTGGGCGAGTCCGACGGCATCCTGCTGACCCTGTGGCGCCGCCGCGAGGTGGTCGCTGTTCTTCTCAAGAGGACCACCCTGGCCCGCTATCGGGGCGCCGCTCTCGGCTACGCGTGGACGCTGCTCTCGCCGCTACTGCTGCTGGCCGTCTACACCGTCGTCTTCTCCTTCTACATGCGCGTGCCGCTGGAGGACTATCCGGCGTTCCTGTTCAGCGCCTTCGTTCCCTGGATGTGGTTTGCCTCCTCGTTTCAGGAGGGAACGCAGGCGTTGCTCGGCGGCGCCAACCTCATCGCCCGCTCGCGGCTCGACGTCGAGATCCTCCCCGCCGTGGCGGTGCTGAGCGGGCTCGTTCACTGCGTGCTGTCGCTGCCGATCGTCATCGTCATCGCGCTGCTCTCCGGCCGCCCTCTCGGGTGGTCGCTCGTGATGCTGCCGGTGGTTCTGGCGCTGCAGTTGCTGCTGACACTCGGCCCGACGATCCTGCTCGCCACGTGGAACGTGTACCTGCGCGACATTCAGCAGATCATTCCGCCGGTCGTGCAGGTGCTGTTCTTCGCCTCGCCCATTCTCTACCCGGCGTCGGTGGTTCCGGAACGTCTGCATCTGCTGCTCTTGCTGAATCCGTGGACCTACCTGGCGCGCGGCTACCAATGCGTGCTCTACGAGGGGCGGCTGCCGTCGACGGGGGACTTGCTGACGATGACGGGGCTGGCGATCGTCGTTCACCTCCTGTGCGAATCCGCCTTTCGCGGCTATCGGCGGCGCCTGGCCGAGGAGCTCTGAGGTGGATCCGATTCGGTTCGAGCACGTGTCGAAACGCTTCCGGCGCCGCGGCGTCGCCGGCAACTACGGTACGCTGAAGGCGATCCTCGCCGGCAGGTCGCGGCGCCGCGATCAATCTTTCGAGGCGCTGCACGACGTATCGTTTTCGGTGAGTGCCGGGGAGACGTTCGGCCTCGTCGGCCCGAACGGCGCCGGCAAGAGCACGCTGCTCAAGCTGGCGGCGGGCATCTATCAACCCGACGAGGGAGCGCTGCGCGTCGACGGCCGGGTCGGCTCGCTGATCGAGCTCGGATTGGGCTTCCATCCCGATTTCACCGGCCGCGAGAACGTTCTCGTCTGCGGCCTGCTGCAGGGCATGACGCGCCGCGAGGTGACGCAACGGATGGCCGAGATCGTGGAGTTCGCCGCGCTCGGCGAGTTCATCGACGAGCCGGTGCGAACCTACTCGTCCGGCATGTACATGCGCCTCGGGTTTTCGGTCGCCATCCACTGCGATCCGGCAATCCTGCTGATCGACGAGGTGCTCGCCGTCGGCGACGCGGCCTTCGCGCACCGTTGCATGGAGCGGCTGCTCGAGTTGCAGCGCGCCGGCAGAACGATCTTGATGGCGACGCACGATCTGGCGATGGTGCGCAACGTCTGCGGGCGCGCGGCGTGGATCGAGCGGGGGCGAATCCGCGCCATCGGCGAAGCCCGAACGGTGGTCGACGAGTACGAAGCGTCGGTGGCGAAGTCAGAGACGGGATAGAGGCGACGGTTCGCTCGGCGGATCGGCACCGTAGTGAAAGCCGAGATCGACGACGCCTTCGTCCGTTGCCTGTCCCTGAACCGCCGACCCCGTGATGCCGAGCTCGGCCGCCGTTGCCGATCCCGCGTCGATCGCCGCACTGTCGCTCTGCACGTGAAAGTCGTCGTCGGCGAAGCCGTCGCGTCCGAGCACCTCGTCCGAGCCTTCCGGCGACACGAAGCGCGGATCGGCAGTGAAGTCGGTGACGCTCGGCGCCACTTCGTGCGAGTAGCCGTCGTTGTTGAGGTTGAAGCCGATCGTCAGACCGGGGAGGGAATCGATGTCGGAGGCGACTCCACCCTGCGCGTTCCCGTCGACGATGTTGTTGAGCAGCATGGTGCCCGGCGACGGCGCTTCCGACGATCCGATCGTCACGCCAAAGCCACGATTGGCGTAGAGTGTGTTGTTCATGATCACGGCATCGGCAGCGGGCAGGACGGTTCCGCGTCCGACGGCGATCCCGTCGTCGCCGTTGTCGTAGATGAGGTTGTTCACGACCGTGACGCCGGGCGCATCGCGCAGCAGGATTCCGGCCTCGCCGTTGCTGAAGACGAAGTTGTTGCGGACATGTGCCGCCCGCGTCCCCTTGAGGAAGATGCCTTCTCCGGAACCGGATCCCAGAAGGTTTCCTTTGATCTCGATTGGGGCCCCGGCGCCACTCGAATGCACGGCCAAGGCGATTCCTTCGTTTCCGACGACATCGTTGCCCTTTGCAAGAACCGACTGCGCGAACAAGTTGATGCCGAAGCGCCTGTTTGCCTCGACTCGATTGGAGAGAATCTCGATTCGACCGTTGCCGATGCCGGCCGGGTCGGCCGTTCCGAGGCTGGCGGCGACCGACGCGATCAGTTCGCCGATCGTGACTCGTTCATTGCCGTCGACATCGACGGCGGCGCAGTCGCGCAGGGTTCGCTGACCCAAGGCAACGCCGACGGTCGTGATCACTTCGGCGACCGGGACCTCACCGTCGCCGTTGCAGTCGCCCGTGCGGGTGAGAATCGTCTCCGCCAAGATGCCGCCGTATCCGTTCGAAGAGAACTCGTTGTCCACGACCGTGAGCGTATCGAACAGTCGCACCTCCAGTCCGAACTCCTCGTTTGCGGAGGAGATGTTGCTCTCGATCCGTCCCTGCGAGGCGCTCACGACGCGAATGCCGGAGGCGAGGCTGTTACGCGTCGTATTGCGGGAGACCAGGAGTTGCGAGCCGGCATTCATCGCTCCACATTCGATTCCACTGGTCACGTTGTGCCGGACTTCGAGTTGTTTCTCGGCAAAGGCAAGGAGTGACTCGCCGACCGAGTTGTGCTGGACGATCGCCCTCGACACGGGCGCCTTGGGCATACCGACCTTCATCTCGGTTTTGCTGTCATTGCCCTCCACGAGAATGAGGCCGCCGGCTTCCTGATCTTCAGGCAGGGCCGAAACGGAGATGAAGTTGGCGCTGTTGTCTTTTACGATCCCGGAGTCGGTCGAGATCTGGATGTACTGACTCGCCTCGTTGTCCGTCACCAGCGTTTCCGCCCCAGCGGCGTCAATTCTCGACGCGTGATTGCGGCTCAGCTCGAGGTTCGCCAGCGCGAATGCCGCGAACCTGCGCTGGAAGTTGTTGTCCACGATCTTCATGTCCTCCACATAGAGCGCGCGGAAGATAAAGGCTTCGTTGTGCTCGAAGTCGAGACGAGTCCCATTGTAGATGATGACGTGAGGAAGCTTGTTCTCGAGAACGCGTAGAATTGCGGTGGTGTCGGACGAGAGGCCAAGGCCGCCGCTGAGGACCTGGTTCTTCTCGAACCTGACCGTTCCCGACGCTGTGATCTGGACGCCGCCACCGAAGCCGTTGTCGCGGATGTCGACGTCCGCGCTGCTGGACATATTGATGGATGAACGCCCCGACACGTCGTTCCGGGTGATGGAAAGTCCGTCGCCTTCGGTGAGAAGGATGCCGCGTTGGTTGCCGTCCATCCGGTTGTCCGAAATCGCTGTACCGAACGCGCGCTCGATCTGAATCGCAGTGTTGTTTCTCTCGATGTTGTTTCCCTCCAGAAATGGACGCACGGGAGCATTTGTCCCACCGTAAAGTGAAATGGCGGCTTGTGGATGGCCGAGAATCCTGTTGCCGATGATCGTCGCGTCACCCGCCGCGATGATGTGAATGCCGCGCTGCAGGCCGTATTGAATCCAGTTGTTTCGGACGGTGACTCGAGTGCTGTCGACCCCCGTCGAGAAGTGCGGCCGCACTTGGATCCCCGGGTCCCTCGCGCCCTCGATCGTGAAGCCTTCGATGACGATGTCGTGCTTGCCGAAGACGATGAAGCCGGTGGTCGCATCGAACGTGTTGGGCGGCCGGATGATGACCGGACCGGGGGGGTCGTGTGTGACGAGGCCGCTCTCGTCGGCCGAGAAAGCGATCGGAGCATCCGGAGTGCCGCTGCCGTACGGCTCGATGTTGCCTTCATGGTAAGTTCCCGGACCGACGATCACACGGTCGCCGGGAGCTAGGAGTCGGCGGCCTGTCAGCCGGATGCTTGCCAGTGCGGTCTCCGGTGTCAGGCCGTCGCGCGCGTCGTCGCCCGAGGCGCGGACGTAGTAGGTAGCCGCGATCGCGGGCGAGGTCAGCGCTAGAACAACGGCGGCCGCCACTCCCGTGGAGATGCGGGCGCGTCGCTCGCGCCAACCGCATGTTGCTCGCGCAAACTCCCGCCGACCATCCCACGACGCGCGTACGCGACGCTTCATGGCTGCCCCTCCCTGAGATGTGCCCCGACTGGCTGCCCCTGCGATGCCCAGCTCGTATCCAAGCAAGCCGAGTGCCCGCCTCTTCAGTCGGCGGGCCCAACTGCCGGCGCGCATCACCACTCCAGCGGCAGTCTCGGCGCGGCCAAATCGTCAGGCATGCGCGCAAGCATCGTCGGAAGCGGCGACAGCGACTGGTCCTCGACGGCGCCTTCGTCTATTTCGTTCCGGGTGACCGCGCGCCCGATCCGCGTCCTGTCCTGGAACGTCAACGGCCTGCGCGCCTGCGCGCGCAAGGGCTTCGTCCCCTGGTTGCGACGGTCGGGCGGCACGATCGTCGGGCTACAGGAGGTCCGCGCCCTTGCCGACGAGATGCCCGACGAGATCCGGCGGCTGCGTACCTGGCATCGTCACCTCGCCGCGGCCGAGCGGCGCGGTTACAGCGGCGTCGGTCTGCTGAGCCGCCTGGCGCCGGATCGAGTCGACACGATGCTCGGCATCGAGCGCTTCGACGTCGAGGGCCGCGTGCAGATCGCCTCCTTCGGCCGGCTCGTCGTCGCCAACGTCTACTTCCCAAAAGGCAGCGGCCGGCTGCGCGACAACAGCCGCGTCCCTTACAAGCTCGACTTCTACCGTTGCGTCTTCGACCGGCTCGAGGAGCTGCGCAGGCGCGCGACGGCCCATCCTCGTGCTCGGCGACTTCAACACGGCGCGCGAGCCGATCGACCTGGCGCGCCCGCGCGACAACGTGAAGAACAGCGGCTTCCTACCGGAGGAACGCGCCGAGCTGACGCGCTGGATCGATGGCGGCTGGATCGACACCTTCCGCCGCTTCGAGCCCGGCCCCGGCCACTACACCTGGTGGAGCCAGCGCTACGGCGTGCGGGAGAAGAACATCGGCTGGCGCATCGACTACGTCCTCGCGTCGGCCGCGGCCATGCCGTTACGTGCGCGCGGCGTTCATCCAGCCGCACGTGACCGGTTCCGATCACTGCCCGGTCGGCGTCGATCTGGATCCCGAAGTCTTGCTCTAGCTCACCGGGGGGACCGGATTTTCTCTCCATAGTGGCCACCGATGGCACAGATGGTTTCGGAAGCGGACCGTAAGCCATTGACGTAGGTACGCCTTTGGCGTACCACCGTTCGGTGGTGATCGTCGAGACGCGGCTGTTCACCCAGCGGATTCGCGAGCTGCTGTCCGATGAGGAATACCGGTTCCTGCAGAACAGCTTGGCTGCTCGACCCGTCCTCGGCCCGATCATTCGAGGAACCGGCGGGCTGCGAAAGGTCAGGTGGCGGGCTGGTGGCCGAGGAAAGCACGGTGGAATCCGAGCGATCTACTACTGGCACGCGCCCGGCGACCGACTGCTAATGCTTCTGGCCTACCCGAAGAGCGAGCGAGACGACCTGACGGCGGCACAGCGAGCGATGCTGAGGAAGATCGTAGAGGAGGAGTATCCATGAAGGACGCGCTGTTTCGGGAGCTGCTGGAGAGTGTACGCGAAGGCGGACGGTTGCTGCGCGGTGAGCGGAAGCCGTCGCGGAAGTTCGCCCTCGGCGAAGCCGACGTGCGTACGATCCGAGAGCGCTACGGCCTGAGCCAGGCGAAGTTCGCCGCCCTCATGGGCATCAGTGTCGCGACCTTGCGAAACTGGGAACAGGGTCGGCGGCGGCCGGAAGGCAGCGCTCGCGTGTTGTTGCGCGTCGTTTCGAGGCATCCGGAGGTCGTGCTCGAGGCGGCAGGCGAGTATCGGCGTGCGGCTCCGTCGGCCGGAGCGCGCTCTCGATCCGCGGCTCGCAAGCGGGCGGCGCGTCGTTGACGGTGGGTGTCTCACCTTCAACGCAGGGGTCCTACTTCGCGGAGAGGTTCAACGCGGCGGTTCGGCTCGAGCGGACATTCGTCCTAGCGGGCAGCAAGTAGGCCGATTCTCTCATCTCCCGCAGCATGCGGGGGGTTCTTGCCGCAATGCTGGTGCTCGCCTGTCCGAGCGCGGTTCCGGCTGATACGGGGCTGGTCTACGAGAGGGTGTACGAGCCGTTCGTGTGGCCGGTGCGGCAGATCAGCGATTTTGCGCTGGCCGCGGACGGCAGAATCGTCGCCACCTCGGGCGGTTACCTGTCGGTGAGGGCGGGCACCAGCGACCAGGAGGAGCATCGCGTTCCGGGGAACATCGCGCTCTCCGACCCGATCAGCGGCGGCGTGTTCGTCGGCGCCACGAGAGATCCCTTCGCTCTCGAGCTGGTGGCGACGGATTCTTCCTGGATGGGAGGGAATCAGTCCACGGCCGACATCGGTGCGTGGGACCGTCTGGCGATCTCGCCCGACGGCAACACGCTCTACGCCGGCCGCTACGCGCAAGGGCGGATTCTCGCGCTTGTTCGCGTTCCCGATACCTCACGATTCGAGCCGTTCCAGGAACAGATCAACGAGACCTGCGGCGTCGAGTCGCTCAACGGAGTGACCGACCTGACCGTCTCTCCGGATGGCCGTCACCTGTACGCCGCCTCCTCCGGATCGGACTCGGTGGTCGTGTTCGAGCGTGAGCCGCTCCGTGGAGAGCTGCATTTTCGCTCGGCGGCCGTTGTCGGGGATCCGAGCCGCTTCGCCGAGCCCGTGAGCATCGTAGTCAGTCGCGACGGCCGTCTGGTCTACGTGGCCGCTCGCACGAGCAACAGCATTTCGGTGTTCCAGCGCGACGAAGTCACGGGCTCTCTGAGGCTGATCCAGACGCTGGTCGACGGTGAAGACGGCGTCGACGGGATCGAAGGGGTGACGTCGATCGCCGAGCATCCCGACGGCGCGGCCCTCTACGCTGCGGGCTCGCGAGAAGACGCCGTCGCCGTGTTCGTCAGAGATCCGGGTTCGGAAGCGCTTCGTTTCCGTGAGGTCCATCGCGACCTCGACGATGGCGTGTACGGGCTGCAAGACGTTGGGTTGGTGCGAGTCGCTCCCGACGGTGGCAAGCTGTACGCTGCTTCCGGGTCGAACCTGATCGCGATCTTCCGCGTCGTGGATCTACCGCCTCCCACTCCCACGATCACGCCGGGGGGACCGTTCTTCACGCCGACGATGACGCCGACTCGCTTGGGAACAAGGACGCCTACGCGCACCGGGACGAGGCCACCCACGAGAACCGGCACGTCGACGAGGACTCATACGCGAACGCAAGCTCCGGGTGAACAGACGTGGACACCGACGAACACTGCGCCTGCAACGAGGACTCGTACCGTCACCCGCACGCCCACCGTCACCTGCACGCTTGGTCCAACGCGGACCGTCGCCGTCGCAACCGCCGGGCCCACGACGACCACCACCGCGAGCGTGACCCCCGACAGCACGCCGTCCCCGTCTGCTCCACCGACATCGACCCGGACGGCGACTACAACGCCGACGCCCACGACGGTGCCGCGGCCCGAATGTCCGGGCGACTGCGACGGCGACGGCGCGGTCTCCGTATCCGAGCTGATCTTCGGCGTACGGTCGTTGCTGGGCGATGCGGCGCTCGGATCGTGTGGAGCCCTGGACGTCAACCGTGACGGCGCGATCGGCATCGACGAGTTGCTTCGCGGCGTTCGCGCTTCCCTGCAAGGGTGTCTTCCCGACGTCTCGCCTGTCGCATCGGATCGTTCGACGCGTGTCAGAGTGCGAGAGCGCTGACCGTCATCGGGGACGGCGCACGTCGAGGTGCGCCTTGGGGCCGTCGAGCCGGACCACGAGCTGGCGCAGCACGTTGCGCCCTACCAGGGCATATGGACGCGCGAACGCGAGCGTTTCGGCGCGAGGAAACTCGAACCCATCGATCTCGAGATCGACGCGAAACACCACGCTCTCTCGTGCCGCGCCGGCGAAGCCCGCCGCGCGTACGATGCGCACCGGTGGAAGGTCCAGGGCCCGCACGAGATGCTCCGGGATGCAACAGAGGTCCGCCCCGCTGTCGATCTTCGCATCGATCGACCGCACCTCGTTGCCGCCGGGGGCCTTCAGCCGCAGCGGCACCACCGGTGCGGGAGGATCGAACGATCGGCTGTAGGCGCGCCTCATTCGACGACGAAACCCGGCACGTCGACGACCGGAATCGCTTCGCCCACCAGGCCGACGAAGAAAGTCTTGCCGCGCAGCTTCTTCCAGACGCGCTCGAAGAGCGCGTCGTGGTCGCCGTCCGTATCGACTACGCGCCCGCTCCGTATGGCCACGTAGCGTCCCGCATAGCGCCGTCGCAGGCGAGGCAGCATCTCATCGAATGCGCGCCGCTCCTTCTCCCACTCGTCCATGCGGGTCGAGCGCCGGGAAGCGGCATCGGCTTCGACGGGCACCAACATGGCCTGTGCGCGTCCGTAGCGAGTGACGATCATGCGCTCTCCGCGCGCGACCCGCTTGACGATCTCCGGGGCGCGATTCTTGAGATCGCGCACGCCAATGATTGTGGCCATGATCCTAGCCACAAGTTGGCACGGCGGCTCGGCCGGCACAAGGAAGACCTCGCGTGCTCAACTCAGTCCTAGCCGGCTCTTTCGATCACCTCGCCGGCAAAGCGCTCGAGCGTCGGGAACAGATCCGACTCGAAGCGCGAGCGCGGAACGAAGCCGGGGGCGAAGACGATCATGCGATGCACGCCAGCGTCGGCGAAGCGGCGGACGGTGTCGAGGTCGGGGCGTACGCCGGGTGAAAGGCCGATCGTGATCTCGAGGCGGGAGAAGTCGCGGCCGGCCGTTTCGCTGTGCTGCTTCAGTTGCGCGAGGAGCAGGCGCAGGCTGTCGGGGCTGTGGTGGGCGCCGTACCAGCCGTCGCCGATCTCGGCGGCGCGGCGCAGCGCGGCCTTCGTCTCACCGCCGAGGATGATCGGCGGATGCGGCTTCTGCACCGGCTTGGGATTGAACCCGAGCGGCGGGAAGCGATGGAAGCGGCCTTCGAAGCTCGGCGTCTCCTCGCTCCAGAGGACCTTCATCATGCGGATCGCCTCGCGGGTGCGCGCCGCGCGATCCTTGAACGACACGCCCACGACTTCGAACTCGTCTTCGAGCCACCCGACGCCGACGCCGAAGAGAAAACGCCCGTTGGAGAGAACGTCGAGGCTCGCCACCGAACGCGCGACGGCGATGGCGTTGCGCAGAGGAAGAACGAACACGCCGGTACCGAGCTTGATCCGTTCCGTACAGGCGGCGGCATAAGCCAGGGCGAGGAAGGGATCGTGCAACGCTGCCAGCGGGCCGCCGGGAAACTTGCCATCGGGGGCGTACGGATACCGCGTGCGCATCTCGACCGGAACCGCCATGTGCTCCGGAACCCAGATCGATTCGAAGCCGAGCTGCTCGGCCTTTCTCGCCACCTGCGCCAGCGGCTCGGGCTTGACCGTCGAGCCGCTGCCGACGCCGTGCAACGCGAATTTCATGGTTCACGACCCCCGTTGGAGAGACTGGCCGGCACACTAGCAAAGAATTCAGGAGGCAGGAGGCAGGAGGCAGGAGTTGGAACTCCGCTTCCCCTCCTGCCTCCTGCCTCCTGACTCCTGAATCCTTCTCTTCGCTCAGATCCCGACCTCGAGGCGCACCTGGAAAATACTCACGTCGCCCTGCTCGGCTCCGTCGGTGATGTGCGAGTAGATGTAGTTGGCGAAGAACTTGAGCTCCGTGTTGAGATACCAGGTGAGGCCGGTCGTCAGCGTGAGCATCTTGCCGCCATGCACGTCGATGTCGTTCAGGTCGAGCCACGACACGCGCTCCCCGACCTCGAATGCGCCCCATTGTCGGTTGCGAAAGGAGAACGGCCGCAGCGGCTTCAGCCGCGTGAACAGGCCGGTCTTGGTGTCGTAGGGGTGGTACTCTCCGGTCAGCATCCAGCTCGCGAGACCGTACATGCCGTAGAAGTGGAGCTGGCGGCCGGCGGAGGCGTCGACCGACGAGCTGAGAAACTCGCCGGAGATGAGCAGCGGCCCCTCGCTCCAGGCGCCCTCGAGCCCCGCCTGGGCCGCGCTGCTGGCGTTCGTCTCGCCCGTATCAACGACGAAGGGCGCGATGAAACTCTCCGGCTTGGCGCGGTACTGGATGGTGTTGCCGCCGGAGAAAACGTAGCTGGCGCTGCAGCCGATGTGAAGGAGCGCGGAGTCCGCCGCGGCAGTCTCGCGCCAGGGAAGCCAGACGAAGCGGCCGACGAATTGCGCCGAGGGATCGGAGGCATCGCCGCTGATTTGTTTCTGACCGGCCGAGTAGAATCCAAACTGCCAGGCGATGCGCCACGCATCGTGATGGCCCTCGAAGGCGATGCCGGATCGGAAACCCGGCGCCAGGGCCTGCACGGGAGCCGCCACCTCCATGAACGTGAGCGAGCGGCTGCTGACGACGTTCTCGAGGCCCATCGGCGGCGTGAGGTAGCCGAAGTCGACGGAGTCGACCCAGCGGGGCGGTTTCCAGCGCACGAAAAAGTCGTTCAGAAAGAGCTGCCTTCCCTCGAAGGCGAACTCGAACTTGTACGCGATCGGCAGACCGAGCCTGAAAGCGCCGAGGAGGTAGAACTTGGCGCGGCGTATTCTGGCGTCGTTTTGGAAGTCGGGCAGCGAGTCGTCGGCGGCGAAGGCGGTGGCGTCGACGTCGAGCCGCGCTCCGATGCGTCCGAGCAGGTAAACGTCCTGAAAGTAGGAGAGGGGTTGCACCTCTTCGAGCGACGGCGTGACTTTCCGGAACTCGTACGTGATGCCTTCCGGCCAGTCGGCATCAATGTGGAAGCGGCTCCGCGGTGCGGTCGCCGGCTCTGCTTCGGCCGCGCCGGCGATCGGCCGTGGGAGAAGCCCGGTGAGCAGGAGCGCGCCGGCCAGCGCGACCAGCAGCATCCGGCGCGGTGGCGGGCTCGTCGATGTCGCCATGATTGCGCGTCAACGAGCTCGCCACCATCCCACGTGGGCCGGTCGCCGGATCAGAGAACCTCAATCGAACGGCGCGTACACGAAGCCGAGTTGGAAGCGGACGACATCGCCGTCGTCGCCGCTCTTGACGTTGCGGAATCCATAGAGCACTTCGCCGCCGACGCTGAGGCGCTTGTAGATGTTGTAGATGACGTTGGCGCTTGCGTAGTGCGTGTAGTCGTAGGCGTCGGCCGCCTGCGCTCCCGTGTTCTCGACGTTGACGTAGCCGTAGGTCGCGGTCGAGCGCCAGCGCGGCGTCCAGCGGTGGGTGAAAGCGAGCATGCCGCTCACGTACTGCAGAGCGCTCGAGATCGCCGTTGTTGTCGAGGGCGGCGTCGGTATTGTCGAAGCCGGCATCGTTGCCCAAGCCGCCGACTCCGTCTCCGACGACGCCGTAGAACTGAAAGGTGTTGTTGCTGGTGATGTTGATCGAACCGGCGAGGTTGAGTCCCCATCCGAACACATCCTGGTTGTCGACGAGGTCGCCCTGGATGCCGAGCGAGCGGAAGAGAGTGCTGAACTGGATGTGGCCGAGATCGCCGGGCTCCCAGCGGACATTGAAGCCGGTATCGGGTGCGCGAAACTTACTGCTGGCATTGGGATCGCTCGTCGTGTCGATGAATGCGTCCGGGTCCTCGACGCCGAGCGTGAGGAAGAAATCGTCGGTGAGGCCGAAAGTGTAGTGGAGCACAGCCCGGCGCGCGAAGATCACCGAGTTCGGACCCTCGTAGTCGACGGTATCGGGCCAGGCGTCGGGATCCTCGAAGATGCCGTAGGTGAAGCCCCCGACGACACCGTAGTACTGGCCGTAGAGGTGCTGCAGCCGATACTGCATGTTGCGCGAATCGGAGCCGAAGAAATCGTTCTGGTAGTAGAGGCGGAAGTTCCCCTCCAGCGTCGGCGCCCGCATGTCGACGCGGATCTGGCTGGCGTTGGCGTTGGCGTTGAACCGCTCGCCTCCGCCGTGCTGCGGCGTGTGTTCAACCGGGATCTTGGCCGGCACGAAGCGGAAGTCGTCGCCGGAATTGTCGGTGTCGAGCATCATGTCGAGGCGCGGCTTCGGGTTGAACTTGATCATGAACACCGTGAACGGAACCGGGACGTAGCCCCGGTAGTTCGGATCGAGCGTGTAGTCGAGGGGACGCGCCGCGGCTTCCTGCTTGTCGTCGATGTTGGCGCGATAGGCGATGTGGCTCTGCCGCGCATGCACATACTCCGCCCTCATCTTTGCCTCTGCCTCTGCGGCGGGCGCCGGAGCCGCGCCAGGTTCGGTCACTACCGGCGCCGGCGTGGGAGGCGGTACCGCTGGGCGGCCCTCCAACTCGTTGATGCGCGCCTTGAGCTCGCGAATGCTCTGCTCCTGTGCGTCCAGGGCGCGCTTGAGCTCGTTGACTTCGGACTGCGACGCTTGCTGTGCCTGCGTGCTCGTCGCATTGCCGAGCAGCAGGAACCCAAGCCCAACCACCAGCACGATTCGACTTCTCATGACGAATCCTCCCCCTTCCTTGCGATTGATTGGTTCGCGTCCTCAATCCGGATTCGGACCGAAGATGCCGACCCCCAGCTTGCCAGCGATGTAGCGGATCGCCATCTGCGCCCGCACGCTGTTCCCCGCTTCGTTGAGGCGCGGCGAGAAGGCGGCGATGGCGAACCGTCCCGGAACGACGGAGACGATGCCGCCGCCGACGCCGGTCTTCGACGGCAGCC
This sequence comes from uncultured Acidimicrobiales bacterium, assembly GCA_963708175.1. Classification (GTDB taxonomy): domain Bacteria; phylum Actinomycetota; class Acidimicrobiia; order Acidimicrobiales; family DATKAS01; genus DATKAS01. The sequence continues at coordinate 568,898 of CAVPSD010000003.1, read as the reverse complement.
CAGCCTCGGCCGACCACTTGCCGGACTCGTCGTAGAATCCCGCCGTCAACATGATCGCCAGCATCTCCGGCACGCTGCTCTCGTCGAGCATGCGTTTGCCGGTCTTCGGGTTGACCCCGCCGTTGGCGAGTGTGGCGCCGACGATCGCCAGTTCCTTGGTGCTGATGCCGATCGAGCACTCCTTGGTGTAGACGCGATTCGCCTCCTCAGGGTCCGAGTACAGCCGCTGGCCGTTGAAGAGCAGGTTGGCGATGCCGCGGTTGCCCCAGGATGTTTCGTATTCGGAGTTGTAGACCGCGTCGAGCAGCGGTAGATCGGCGCCGCCGGCGAAATCCTTGATGTTCGTCCACACCTTCTGCCAGCGGTCTTCTTCGCTGCTGGCCTTGACGAGGCTCACCGCGGCGATGGCGCCGGCGTTGACCAGCGGGTTCACCGATTTGGCCTTGTAGATCTCGAGCGCCAGCTTGGAGTTGAACGGCAACCCCGTGGGCTCGACGCCGATCTTGTCGTAGATCACCTGCGGGCCGCCGTACTGCTGCATGACGAGGGCCGCCGTGAAGGGCTTCGCCACCGACTCGATGGCGAAGCGGTAGTCGACGTCGCCGGCGGCGTAGACCTTGCCGTCACGCGTGGCGATGGCGACGCCGAAGAGCTCCGACGGAATGGTGGCGAGGATCGGGATGTAGTCGGCGTTCTTGCCGTCGGTCACGCCCTTGAACTTGGCGTGCGCCTCGTTCACGACGCTCTGCAGTTGATTCGCGTCGGGCATCGCGTACGCCTCGGCGTTGCCCTTGGCACTGGCGGTCGAGCAGGCCGACAACAGCAGGGCGGCGCCGACCGCGAGAGCGGCCGACATCTTGGAAACCGCGACGGTCTTCTCTTCTCATCGTTCCTCCTCCAATTGTCGTTCGCTTTGGTGGGGCCGACTTCGATTCCCTCAACGGACGTTCGCCTTCTCCCAGGCGCGCACCTTGCGGCGCGCCTCGTCGAACAACCGCTCGTAGTTCCCCATGCGCAGCTTGGCGCTCACCTCCGCCGGCAGAGCCTTCCAGAGCGGCGCGTACTGATCGTAGATCTTCAGGTACGACTGCTGGTCCGGCGGCGCCACCTCGTCGGTTCCGAAGAGGAAGCGGTCCGGGTAGCGCTGGATCATGCCGGCCGTCAGCGCGACGCTCTCGGGGCTGTCGACGACGTACTTCGCCACCTCGTTCCACGAGATGTCGAAGTACACGTTGCGCATGCCGGGGTCGCTCAGGATCTCTTCCAGCAGGGCGATGTGGCCGGTGATCGGCTGGATGATGCGCCCCAGTCCGGTGTGCGCCCAGATGATCGTCGTGTTCGGATGGCGCGCCAGCAGCGCCTTCATCTGGTCGAAGTAGATGCGCGACTTCTCCGGCTTGGCGAACGGCATGTGGATGTCGTTGTGGATGATCGCGACGAGGCCGACCTCGCCGGCGAAGTCGAGGATGCGGTCGAGCGCCGGGTCGGTCAGGCTGGCGACGTCGCCGGCGATCTTCGAGGAGACGAACTCCTTGTGGATCGTGAACTCGCCGATGCCCGAGAACACGCCGGGAAACGTCGTCAGCACGCGCCGGATGTGATCCGCCGCGTACATGTCGGTGGGGTTGAAGCCGGTGATCATCGGATCGAAGCGCGCCTGCTGCTTGGCAGACAGCGACTTGTAGGCCATGGCGATGAAGGCGTCGGTGAACGAGTAGTAGTAGAGGTCCGCGTCGCTATCGAGGTAGTAGCCCGGCGCCGCGTCGCCCGAGACGCGATACGACCACTGCTGCTGGAGCGGGATGCCGAAGAGCGCGACGCGCCAGACGCGCTTGCCCATGATCTCGAGGAACTTCCGGATGTCGGTGCCTTCCTGGATGTAGTTGGTGAGGTGGAAGTGGGAATCGTTCAGCTCGTAGCCGGCCGGAGCGGCGTGGATCTCGCCTGCTCCACACAGGAAGGCGAAGAGCATGGCGGCGAGGAGCGCAGGCCGCGCGGGGGTGAAGAGAACAATCCCTCGTCGCATCATGATCAGCCCTTTCGCCTCCCCGTCTCGCAACTCGATCGAACCGAGAACGAAGCCGCTCCGGGATCTGCGCCTGCGTTGGGCCTGGACGACGGACGCCGTACAAACGGTGGGGCGATGCTCGAAAAGAGCACGACGAGAATCCCGGCGCAAAACTGGTGCTCTGCCACCGTTCTCTTGCCCATCCCCAAACGTGCCCCCTTTGGCACGTCAGCAACTCGCCCAGCGCAGCGCGGACCCGATCGGCTCACGCCACCGCCCTCTCGCGCCACAGGATACACAGGAAGGAATATTCGACAAGGGTTTGCAGCGTGTTTTTTCGACTGCAACGCGACCAAGCGACCGCGGCGAATGTGGGCTGTCCCGTATTCTCGTTGAGCGAAGCCGCCCATCGTTCATCGCTCACCGCCGCAACGTTCGAGTGCATTTCGCCTTGACCGCCGCCATTCCTCATAATATCGACCCTGGACTCGGGCGGTGGAATCAGACCCCGAGGGGCAGACGGAGGGCGGGGCCCGCGACTCGACGGATCGGCCGCGGAGGTATCGTTGGCGACCATGTGGAAGACACTCCAGACGTCGATCGTCAGTGTCCTCTGTCTGACGGCTTGGTTGACGTGCACTTCCCTGGCGCAGTCGAGCTCGCAGGCCGAGATCCTCGAGCGCTTGCGCCAGCTCGAGGAGGATCAACAGAAGCTGCACGAGCAGCTCGAGGCGAAGGACGCCGAGATCGATGAGCTCAGGAGCGAGGTTGATAAGTTGAAAGTGGAATCGTCGGAAGTCGGCGAACCAACGCCGGTTCCGGAAGCCGCCGCCGCTGCACCGCCCGCGGAGCTCGGCGAGGTCGTGGCGGCGGCACCGTATGAGCACTATTTCGGCACCTATCAGCTCGGACGTGGCTTCGGCGTCGCGCGCAACGATTACGGCGAGGTGCGCATCGGCATCTATACGTACGTGCGCTATCTCAACCAGAAGGGACTCGACGACACCTTCGTCAACGGTCTCGGCCAGAAGGTGAAGATCGACAAGCGAGACGACGTCGAGCTCAACAAGGTCAAGATCGAGTTCCGAGGCTGGCTGCTGGATCCGAACTTCCAGTACGTGCTCTACGCTTGGACCAACAACGCGGTGATGGGCCAGGGCGCCCAGGTGGTGCTCGGCGGCAACCTGAAATACGCCTTCAGCGACGCGTTTCTGCTCGGCGCCGGCATCTTGTCGCTGCCGACGACGCGCTCGACCTCCGGCACCTTTCCCTATTGGCTCACCGTCGACCACCGGACCGATCGCCGACGAATTCTTCCGCGGCTCGTACGCCACCGGCTTCTTCGCGTACGGCAAGCCGCTCCCCAAAACGGCCTACTACCTGATGCTGGCCAACAACCTCAGTCAGCTCGGGGTGGATGCCGGACAGATGGACGGCGATTTCACCACCTTCTCCGGCGCGGTGTGGTGGATGCCGACCACCGGCGAGTTCGGACCGCGCTCCGGCTTCGGCGACTACGAGGACCACCAGGAGCTCGCCACCCGTGTAGGCTGGCATTTCAGCTTCAGCCCCGAGGATCGCCAGTCGCAGCCCGGCACCGATGACATCGACAACACCCAGATCAGGCTGTCGAACGGCACGATCATCTTCACGCCGGGAGCGCTCGCGCCGGGCGTCTCGGTGAGCGACGTCAAATACTACATGACCGACCTCGATGCCGGACTGAAGTACCGCGGTTTTGCGCTCGAGGGGGAATACTACTGGCGCTGGCTCAGGATCTCAAAGCCGACGGACCGTTGCCCGTGGAGTCGACCTTCGACCACGGCTTCCAAGCCATGGCCTCGGCCATGGTCTTGGCCGAACACGGTCCAAGTTTACACGATGGGATCGTACATCTTCGGCGACTTCGGCGACTCATGGGAAGCCACCGCCGGTCTCAACTGGTGGCTCTTCCAGCGCCGCGAGATCCGCCTGAACCTGGAGTACCTCTACGACCACGAATCGCCGATCGGATACACCGCCGTGCCTCAGGTAGTCGGCGGCACCGGCTCGATCTTCACCGGCAACATCGAGATGTCCTTCTGACGATCGAAGCGCTTCCGGACATCAAGAGCGACGACGTACCGCCGGCGACGCTTACGGCTCCGGCTTCGTCATTGCCAACACCAGCTCCTTCGAGCCTGATCCCCACCTGGAGACGGACTGGATCGCCTGTGTGAAAGGAACGTCGAGCGGATGCACGCGTTCGCGAGCGAGGATGTAGACGGCTCCGGCGAAGGGCGTGGGCACCGACGGGACGAAAACGGTGAAGCGGCCGTCGTCCAGTTCTTCGATGATGAAGCACGGGACGAGCGCGTCTTCGAGCTCGACGAGTGCCGGCTTCCAGGCGTTCTCTCGGCCCTCCCCGGCGAGTCGTTGCGTGAGGCTTCGGAAGAGCGAGTAGCCGGGAAGTCTCTCGAAGAGCGACTTCTCGATCCGCTCTCGGACGCGCGCCCCCAGCCGCGTTCGGACGGCGAGGCCGACCAGGAAACAAATGACCAAGATGAGCAGGAGAGAGAGTAGGTTCTCGGCGGGCAACCCCGGCGGGAGCAGCGCGGCAAACGGCCGCACCAGACCAGCGACGGACTTCATGCCCTTCAGAAGAATCAGTACTGCCAGATAGATCGGCAACAGGATGAGCACGCCGCCGACCAACGTGGTGGACAAAAAGTTGCGCGCGAACTTCATGAGATTCTTCGATCTTGATCGCGGTGCGTGGGAGCCGACTGTGCGTGCCTAGCTGTACCCCGATAGGTCATGCCCACCTGCGCAGGACCGCCGCCCCGACCGGAGCCCAACTGCGGCAAGCCGCCCCGTGATCCTTCAATCTTGGCGCGCTCATTGCGACGAGCGACCTCATGGGGCGCTGCGTCGCGGCGCCATGACCCGCGCGGTCGGAAGCTTACGGATCCTCCCTCGTTTCCGGTCCTCTGCTCGGGCAGACCGAAAGACGATGGAGGATCCGGCCGCTTGGATCTCGCGCTGGTGCCGTGGTCGGCGGTCACGCCCGCTCTCAGTCCAATCCCCAGATCTTGAGAGTCGCCGTCGGTGCGCCACCTTGGATCTTGTACTGGGCGGTCACCCCCGTAAGGCGCCCCTTGCGTCCCGGAGCATCCTTCGGAGCCGTTTGTCCTCCCGCCTTCAGGAGTCCGACATCCGTGACCGTGTCGTCCCGGCGATTGTCCCAGTGAAGGATGAGCTTCGAGATCTCCACATCGGCGCCCTCGACGGAGATTTTCACCTGCTTGACGTCCTTCGCCCACCGACTGCCCTCGCTCTTGATTTCCACACTGGGATCGGCGGTTTTGAGCGTCGTCTCGCCGAGCACGAACCACTCGTCCGCAGCGCGGGCGATGCCCAGAGCGCCCATCAGGACGAGTGACGCGACACCGAGAGAGACCACCAGAGAACGTAGCTTCATTGCACGGTCCTTTCTGATCTCCGTCAGGCAGAGATCGGTTGTGGTGCGATTTCCGATTTAGAGCTGTGCTCTACTCGTCACGGGAAAACTGATTATGGCAGTTTGGCACGATCCCTCAAGGGATCGGTCGGATCAATCTTCGACCCAGTTACAGAGGTCCGCGGGCGGGCGAGCCTATGGCGTTAGGTCGAGTCTTTGGCTATTGCAGGTCACGCGGTTTGTTCGGTCCACACGTCATGTTCGTCCGCGCAGGTCGGCAGCGGGTTTCGAGATCGCGGCAACCGAAGGAACAGAGAGGAGGGCACTCATGAACGTACGATTCTTGTCGGCTCGGATTCGCTCTCGTGCTGACGTGTGCCGAGGCCGGCTCGGCGCTGGCCGCCTGCGGGCTCGGCTCCAAACTGTGGGAAGGAAGCGACTCGGCGGTTCGTGCGTGTCATCGCATCCACGACCGACTGGCTCACCTTCAAGGGCATCTCGACCACGTTCGAGATCGCCGGCTGCACCGAAAAGGACAACATCTTCAAGAGGGCCTCGGCAGAGAAAGTTCGTTACTACGCCAGCACCAACTTCGACCGCTTGGCCAGCGACATGGCACGCGGTCAGGGCGAACACCTCGACGCCTTCACCGCTCTGCTGGAGCTGGACGAAGCAGACCGGGCCGAGTTCAAGGCGTTCGCTCAGAATAACCTCGAGCATCTGTTCCCGCGCGACGACGTGACCGTGGAGGAGTTTCTGGCCGAGCTCGGTCATCGGATGGCGGGGAACGCGACGCTTTCGCGTTACGTCGAACCCTGAGCCGCTTGCGCCTGCTGCCCGGCACGTCCTGCGTGATCGATCGGGCGCGACGTTCCCGCTCCGTCTCGAGCGATTCGCCGCGACCGGGATCGCGATTGCCGCCGCGGCGGTGCTGTCGGTGCCGATCGCCGCGCCGGCGTTCGACGAGGCTCCGCCCGCGGCCGAAGAGTCATCGCCGCTCGTCGATGCGTTGATCCAGCGCGCCGATCGCGAGGTCCTCTACGAGGATCCGAAGTGGCTGGCCCTGCTCCATTACGACCCCGAGTGGCTGCCGCACCACCGGCACAGCTCGGTACTCACGCCATCTTTCTTCCTCGCCGAGGATGGGAATCGAGATCCTCGGGCCGAGTTGCACGCAACGTTGCGAGCGTTCTTCGATCCGCACGCAGCGGTGCGGGACAACGAGCATCCGCAGTGCGCGTTCGTGGCGCGGCGCCAATGGCTGACGCAGCGGCTCGGCCTGCACGGCAATGAGCTGCCGCGTGTCGAGTGTCCCGACTACGATCGTTACCGGCAGGGATTCGACGCCGCCGGCCTGACGCTGATCTTTCCCGAGGGGTTCATGAACAACCCGGCGTCGATCTTCGGCCACACGCTTCTCCGAGTCGACGCCGCGGGCGACGGCGGTGGACAGGAGCTGTTGGGTTGGGCGGTCGACTTCACGGCGAAAACGCGGGCGGCGAGATGCTGCCCGTCTACATGGCCAAGGGGGTGTTCGGATTCTATCCCGGCCTCTTCGGGATCCGTCCCTACTACGAACAGCTCAAGCGCTACGCGGACTGGGAGAACCGCAACATCTGGGAGTATCGGCTCAACGTCGATCCGGGTGGCCTGGATTTGCTCCTGATGCACCTCTGGGAGCTGCGTGACATCGAGTTCCCCTACTACTTCTTCACCAAGAATTGCTCCTACGAGCTGTTGCGTCTGCTCGATATTGCCATCGACGATCTCGACGCCCGCGCGATCTTCTCCGCCTACGTCATCCCGGTCGACACGATACGGGTGATCGCCGACGAGCCGGGTCTCGTCGCGGACGTTCGCTATCGTCCTTCGCCTGAGACCAGCCTGCGCGCCCGACTGCGTTCGCTCACTGCCGGTGATCGCGACCAGGTTCAGGCAATCGTCGACGGCCGGCTCTCGCCGGATGCGGCGGTTCTGCAGGAGATGCCGCGCGGCCGGCGAGCGTCGATCCTGGATACGGCCTACGATCAGCTCCGCTACGAGTATCTCGCCGGACAGGTGACCGAGGACGCCTCCCGGGGGCTGTCACGCCAGATTCTCGTTGCCCGCGCGCGGGTGGGCGCGGTCGAACCGGGCGAGGACGTCGACACGGTCCCGATCGAGGTTCCCAGGGTGCGGCCTGACCAGGGCCACGACTCGGCTCTCGTCGCTGTCAGTGCCGGAGGGCGGAGTGGCGATTGGCGGGACGGCAACGTCTTCGTCGATCTCCGCCTGCGTCCTGGGTTTCACAGTCTGATGGACGACGGCGGCGGCTTCCCCGAGCACATGCAGATCGGAGTTCTCGACACGCAGCTTCGCATCTATCCCGAGCCCGGCCGCGTGCGTCTGCAACGGCTCGTCCTCTTCGAAGCGGCCTCGTTGAGCCCGCGCAGCCGTGTATTCGAGCCCTGGGCATGGAGCGTCTCGACCGGTCTGCAGACACGACCCGCTCCGGCGCGGCGCGGCTTCGACGAGATCTCCGTATGGGGCAACGAGCTCGGCATCGGCCTCGCCTGGGATCCCCTTCCCGAGGTGCTCGTCTACGGACTTCCGGACGTCCGCTTCGACGTCGGACCGGGCCTCGAAGACGACGTCAGCCTGGGCCCGGGGGCGCAGTGCGGGTTGTTCGTCGGAGAGGCGGAAGGCCGTTGGCGGGGACATTGGTTCGCCGCGGTGACCCGCTTCGCAGTCGGCGACACGACGACGTGGCTCCGGACCGGGCTCGACGCACGCTTCACGACGTCGCGGAACACGGCGATCGTACTGGAAGGCAGCGGCAACCGGATGTACGGCGAGAACTGGGTCGAAGGGATGATTCACCTTCAGCTGCATTTCTGATCGCGGCGAAGAATCGGTCCGCTCCTGACCCTACTCCTACACAGGAATTGTGATAACAGTGCCGTATAAGGGGTACAGCGCGGCGGCCGAAAAGGTGCGCGAAAGAAGGGTGATGACTCGAGCGTTTCGATGGCTGGGGCTCACGGTGGCGCTGCTGCTGCCCTGCGCCAGCCGGGCGAACGACCTCGGGCCGTTGCTGAGCGAGTGCGTCGGCGCCGAATGCCCGCTGCTGTCGGCGTATCCGAGTCCCCTCATGTTCGGACCGGTCACGACCTGGACCGGTCACGACGAGGCGTTCAACGCGATCGTGCTGGGCGATTTCACCGTTCCCGCCCCGGGCGCGGCCGAGACCGAGGGTCTTTTAGCCTAGCCTATCCATCCCTCACTCAGACTAGGGAACTAACTAAAGTACTCAACACGATGAGCAAGGGATCGAGACCCTTCTGGCGGCCCCAGGCGGCAGAACTCGTCCGACGGAGCGAATCTCACGAAACAGCGCCGGTTCCTAGTTGGTTCACTCTGCTGCGTGCTCCTCGCGGGCTTGTGCGGCACTCGCGCATTTGCCGAGGAGCCGGCTCGGCATGCGAGCACCGCGCGGACTTCGCGTTGGTGGACACTCACGTGCAACGACGCGAACGCTTCGCCGTGCGTGCTCACCGTGCGCCTTCGCGGCAGGATCGATCGCTCGCGCCTGCTCCTCTTCGAGGCAGCACTGCGCCGGCGTGACGACGCCCAGCGCGCGCTGGGCCGCCGCGTCGATTTGAGTGTCGACGCGAGCACGGAAGGTGGAGAGGTCTTCGCGGCGATGGAAATCGGCAGACTCTTACGCCGGGAAGCCGCGTCGATCCACGTCGCGCAGGGCGCCGAATGCAGTAGCGCCTGCATCTTCGTTCTGATGGGCGCGACGGCTCGAAGCGTAGCGCCGGGCGCGCGCGTGGGAATTCATCGACCGTCGCTCGGAGATGCTCGGCGCGGCGCGCTCGTCGAGTCGATGGCGGCGCAGATCGCCCTCTACGCCGAGCAGATGAAGGTGCCGGAGAGGATCGTCGACGACATGATGGCAATCTCCGCCGACCGGCTTCGCTACCTGACGCCCGCCGACCTCGCCGGCTGGGTAGTTTTGTCGACGGATGTGCCCCGTCCGCAATGAGTTCCCCGGCGTCGTCGAAGAAGGCGTGAGCCGCTTGAGCTGATGGTCGCCTGCGCCGACGCGCAGGGCGCACGAGGACAAAGCGCACTTTTGCGTTCGCATCGGCGGAATAGTAGTCGTCGGGCGAACCTCGGTTTCCACACTTGCATCGACCAAGCCAGAGCCCGCGGGGGATCGTCTCGTCGGTCGCCGTCATTCTTCTTGCAGCGGCGGCGCTCGCCTATTCCCACACCCGCCCGCCGGCGGCCGATGTCATCCAGAAGCGACGCGAAGATTCTCTACGCCTATTTGCCGGCCGCGTTCCTCTATCACGACCTTTCCTTCGGCTTCGTGAGCGACCCGGCGGCGGACTTCCCGGCCGAGATTCCGTTGAACTGGACGGAGCGCGGCGACGCCGTTCTCAAGATGAGCTGCGGCGCGGCAGTGCTGTGGACGCCTTTCTTCCTCCTCGCGCACGCCGCGGCGCGGTGCCTGTCGGTGCCCGCCAACGGCTACACCTGGCCCTATCACTACGCCATCGACCTGGCGGCGATCGTCTATGCCGTGGCCGGGCTCGTTCTGCTGCGCGGCGTGCTGCGAAGGCATTTCGCGGACGGCGTCGTCGCCCTCACCCTCGTCGCCGTCTTCGCCGGTACCAACCTCTTCTACTACACGACGTTCGAGAGCGGCATGACGCACGCCTACAGCTTTTTCCTGTTCGCGCTCTTCCTCCGCCTCACCGTCGCCTGGCACGCGAACCCGCGCTGGGCAACGACGCTTGCGCTCGGCGGCGTGCTCGGACTCGTCGTCCTCGTTCGTCCGACCAACGGGGTCGTGGTTCTCGCCTTCCTTCTCTACCGCGACGCGACCCTTCCCAGGTGGCGCGACAAGTTGGACCTCCTGGCGCGCCAGTGGCTTCCGCTGTTCGCCGCTCTCGGCATGAGCTTTACCGTTCTCCCGCCTCAGCTCGCGTACTGGAAGTACAGCACCGGCTCTTGGGTCTACTACTCCTACCAAGACGAGGGCGCCTTCTTCTTCACCCGGCCGCGCATCATCGATGGGCTCATCAGCTACCGAAAAGGGCTGTTCGTCTACACGCCGATCCTCTCCTTGGCCTTCGCGGGGATGCTTCTCCTGCCGCGACGTTTACGGGAATGGTCTTGGGCTGTGGCGATGTTCACCGCGGTCGACCTCTACGTCGTCTTCTCCTGGTGGTGCTGGTGGTACGGTGCCAGCTTCGGCATGAGAGCCCTGATCGAGGCGTATCGCGATCTGGGCCATTCCCATGGCCGCGATGCTGGAATGGCTGCTGTCAGGCGGGCGAGTCGCTACGGCCGCGACGCTCGAGGTGATCGCGATCCTCGTCTGCCTCAACTTCTTTCAGACCGAACAGTACTGGCGCGGCATCATTCATTGGGACGCGATGACCCGCGACGCGTACTGGTCCGTCTTTCTCCGCGGGCGTGTGCCGGCGAATTTCGAGGACCTTCTAAGCCCACCCGACGGCGATCGAGCCCTTCGCGGAGAGCATGAGTGACTGCCTCCCGGGCACCGCTCGTCGCACCAACTCGCGTCGACCTTGCGCGCGATCACCGCGACGTGGAAATCGATGGGTGTCCTGGTCTGACCTGCGCAAGTGCTCGAGTTTCCCGTCTCACGGTTGCCTTGCTCCGTCCGCCGGCCTACAACGCTCTCGTGGATCTGACCGCTCTGTCGAACATCGAGCTCTGCGATTCCTCCGACGCCCCGCGCCGGCTCGGCTCGTTCTGGGCCGAGCGTCCGATCGTGCTCGCCTTCTTGCGCCACTTCGGTTGACTGCACTGCCGTGAGCACGCCGCGCAGTTGCGCGACCGCTACGACGAGATCCAGGCGCGCGGCGCCGGTGTCATCGCGATCGGAACCGGGGAGGCGCGCTATGCGCGCCAGTTCGCCCTGGACGAGTCGATTCCCTACCCCGTCCTGGTCGACGACGACGCTCGCGCCGCCCGCGCTGCTTCCGTCCACGTCGCCTCGTTCCTGAGCATGTTCCACCCGAGTACCTGGGCGGCGACGCGCGATACCTGGCGGCGCGGCTACCGCATTCACCGCGCCGGCAAACGCGTGACCCAGCTCGGCGCGACGTTCGTGATCGCGCCCGGGCCGCGCTTGCTCTACGAGCACCTCGACGCCGATTCGACGGACCACGCGTCCATCGATCAGGTGCTCGCCGCACTGCCGTAGTCCTCGCCTAGTCGCGACGGCTCGCGTGCGCAAGCGCCTGCGCGTAGACCTCCTCGTATACCGACATGATCGTATCGCGGTCGTAGCACCGCTCCGCCTCGGCCTTGGCGTAGAGGCCGAAGCGGTCACGCGCCGCCGGATCGTAGGCAAGCTCGGCGATCGCTGCCGCGTACGCGTCGATGTTTCCGGGAGGACAAAGGCGACCCGTCTGACCATCCCTGACCATGTCGTTGAGGCCGACGACATCTGTCGCGATCACGGGCTTGGCCTGCGTCATCGCTTCGAGGACGACTCGCGGACATCCTTCGAAATCCGACGCCATCAGCAACACGTCCGCTCGCCGGATGATGTCCTGCACGTCTTCGGGCGGTACGATTCCGAGAAACGCGACCCGATCCGTGATCCCGAGCTTACGGGCCAACGCCTCCGCCTCATTGCGAGTCGCACCATCGCCGATCAGCAGCAGACTCAAAGCCGCGGCTCCGGTCTCGCGTCGAGCCAACGCCTGCGCGAATGCCCGCACGATCCAGCACACGTTCTTGATGGCTTGAAACCTCGAGGCGTGGAAGAAGATCACGGATCCGGAAAAGGATGCGGGCAACGGATGCGGGCGAGGTGTGATCGGCGGGGTGAGTGAAGGAAGGAAGTTCGGAATGACAGTTCCCTGCCGCGTCAGTTGCAGGTGACGTTCCGCGGTGGCTCGGAGTCCCTCCGAGACGAAAGTCAGGCCATCCGCCTGCGTGAGCATGTAGCGAAGCGCCGGCGCCGTACGTGAGTCCGTCGCGAATTTGGTTACGTCCGTTCCGCGGCAAGTGATCACGACGGCCGGAAATTGCCTCTTGCCGCGCCGGCGGCCGTCCTCGGCGATCGCCGCCCGTCCGAGGAGCGCCGCCTGGCCATGTGTGATCGCGTAGTGCGCATGAATGACGTCGAGGGGAGACTCGTCCGCGATGCTTTGTGCGGCAGAGGCGAAGTAGAGCGCGGCATCGGGAAAAGGCATCGCGTCCCAGTAAGGCGGTTCGACGGTTCGCACCTCCAGGTTCCGGTGCACGAAATCGGGGAGCATGTTCGCTGCATACGTGATCATCGTCACGCGATGACCGCGCCGTGCGAGAGCCAGCGAATGCTCCGCCCCGGAGATGCCGCTGCCTCCGAACGCGTTGACGATCGTGGCGATCCGCAGGTGATGGTTCTCGCCGGGCATCATTGCTGCCAGTTCTGATGTTCGCGGCGAGATGTCATTCGCCAAAATGACACCATGAGATCAGCGCGGAAGATACCGGACGAATTCTGGATATCGTCCAGTGGGACGGGCCTACCGCTCGCTTGACGCGCCTCATGAGCACGAGAGAGTCCGGCTCAACGCGGTTGAACGATCTCGAAGCCGAGGCCACGAGCCGCGCGCGCCTGGGCGTCGTCGTTCGTGAGCAGGCGATGAACTGCCAGAACCTGCATGGTTGCCAGATGAAGTCGGTCCAGCGTTCGACAGTAGGCCGACTTCACCATGGCGCGCACCTGGGTCTCCGCGATCTCGACGATACCAGGCGGGCAGGGCACCAGTTCGTACGGCTCTTCCTGCAGCACCTGATCGACCCGCTCGATGAGGCGCCGGGCGGCTGTCGCGGAGAGCATCTTCGCCGCGACGCGCCCCTGAATGTGGACGAGGGCCTCGAGTCGGGTCAGCGAAGAGACAATGACGTGGGGCTCGCGCGCGATCAGCGCAACGGTCGTTGCCGTTTCCGGCTCGGGGAAGAACGCCTTGAGGAGGCAGCTGGTGTCCAGGTAGAGCGCCATGACGACATCACGAGATTCGTCACTCGTCGCGCTCCGCCCTCAGGCGGTCATCGGTAGCGGCCTGACGCGGCTTGCCCTTCCAGAACTTTTCCAGCCAGCGCGCGTGCTCCGCCGGATCAAAGCGCTGGCGGGCGCGTCGCCGCCGTTGCTCGTACGGCAGGATGCGCGCCACGGGCTTCGAATCGCGCGTCACGACGATTTCACCGACGGTAGCCAGCTTGCGCTCCGCTTCCGGCCATTTCAGGCGGATGTCACGCACCGACATGCGAGTCATAGGTGATGCATAACATGTTTCACGCGCCCACCCAATCGCCCGATTGGCCGGACGGGAGACGACGACCGCACGGAACGCTAGTAGTCGTCAGGGGGAGGAGGCGGAACGCCCGGCGGCGGCGGTGGAATATCCAATCCCCGTGCGTCGCTCGATCCCTGGTTCAAGGACCCTAGCGGCTGCTGATAACCCGACGGTACCGGGATCTGGTGCCCCTTCGCGTACATGCACTGCATGTAGGCCATGTCGTAGCGACGCTGCAGCTCCCACGCCGAATACTGGCCGTGTTCGGCGCCCGCGGCCGTACCGCCGAGCAGCCCAACTCCGGCGCCCACGGCGGCACCGGTACCCGGATCTCCAGCGGCCGCGCCGATCGCGGCCCCCGTCGCAGCGCCGGCCGCAGTGCCGACGGCGGCGCCCGTTACCGTGGACTCCGTTGCCGCTTCATTCCCGGTCGTTCCGATCTTTTGCGACGACCACTGCCGGCACAGTGCGTCGTCGTACTGGAACTGATCGAAGGTCCTACCCTGACCCGGCAGCACCATGACGCTCGGGCCAGTCGGCACCGTCGCACACCCGATCATCATCAGTGCGGCTGCACACGCGGCGAGGGAAACAAATGGAGCCTTGCGCACTTCAACTCCGTCGGTTCAACGAGGCGCTGGAGGAACCTTGATCCAGTCTTCAGGACACTGCTGGACCGTCGGATAGTATCCCTTGGAGCTCGCGCAATAGTACCAGTAGCCCGCAGGGTGCTCCCCGGTCTGCGGTTCCCGCTGAATGTACTCCGTCGAGCCTCCGGGGTACGGGTATGAGCCCGGGTAGTAAGGCGGCGGGTAATACGCGTACGGATATCCGTACACGCCGTAATAGGGATACGCATACGCATACGGATACGGCCAACCCCACCACGGGTCGTACCACCACGGCCCTCCCACGAAGACACTACCGTGCCAGTGGCCCCCGTGTCCGTGCCCCCAGTCGTGGCCGTGACCATCATGTCCATGGCCACCATCGCCGTGACCGTCGTGTCCGTGCCCACCATTGCTGCCGTGCCAACCGCCGTGCGAGTCGCCGCCGCCGCCGTGAGGACTGTGGCTGCGAGGGCCCAGAGCGCGACCGGCCTGTGGACCTCCGGCACCCCGAGCCACGCCGCCACGAGGCCCGCCGGCGGGGAAACCAGGACCGCCACCGCGAAACCCACCGCCCCCGCCGCGAAACCCCGCGCCGCCCTGAGAAACGCCACCGCCGCCGTGAAAGCCACCGCCGCCACCATGCCCGCCGGAACGCTGAGCAAAACTCGCCGTCGCCGGAAGCGCGAGAAGCGCCAAGGCCAACACCAGCGTCGCAGGCAGCCCGGACATCAACCTTTCAACGAGTTTGCTCAGAAGAAGTTGCGGTCCACGAAGAACCTCCGCCTCCCGAGCTTGAGCGCG
Organism: uncultured Acidimicrobiales bacterium; assembly: GCA_963708175.1. Lineage (GTDB taxonomy): Bacteria > Actinomycetota > Acidimicrobiia > Acidimicrobiales > DATKAS01 > DATKAS01. Next base: position 553,724 of record CAVPSD010000003.1, on the reverse strand, counting down.
AAGGGATTGGTCGAGCCGGCGCCGAATGCCGGTGCCGTGGCGCTGCCGGTGTTCGGGAAGAAACATGCGTCGTTTGACGCTCTGGCATCGGCGATGAACGTGTCGAGGTCCCGGTCCCCATCGATGTTGCGAACGCCGGCGCGGCAGCGTACCGTACGGTCGACGCCGGAAACAGAACCCGCGTTCTTCTCGCAGCCGTGAGGAGTAATCGCGCTCGCGCGATGACCCGCACAGCGGGTCTGCTTCTTGCTCGACGAAGAATCGCTGCACGAAAGGGGAACAGCATGCAACGAACAATGAGTCTTCGGAGAGGTGTTGGTGTCTTGGCTGCGCTCGTGGCGCTTGCTGGCGCCGTCCCGGTTTATGCCCAGACGAATGGCATGGAGCGGCGCGACGATCGGCAAGACGATCGTGGCGCGGGACGGGACGCGAAGCAGGACTGCAAAGCCGGCGACGAAAAGACCCGCGCGGAATGCCGCCAGGAGAAGCGCGACGTGAAGCACGGTGGGGGCACGGCCGACGGCCCCCGCGGCGCAGCCGCCCGCAGCGCAGCCGGCGCCATAACGGCCCGCGCGGGGGGCGGCGGCCCGACTGGGACGTTGCCCCCGCGCGGACGCCGTCAAGCTCGCCGCATGAACGGCTCTTCCTGCTCGCTGACGGGCGGGTTGGAATCCGTTGGTTCAGCGCGGCGCGTGCCGCTGCGTCAGCAGATCGAACCCGCGGCGGTACAGCGCTGCCAGACGCGGACGCTTCTCGCATCGGTAGTCACCACGATCGCGCCAGCGCCGTAAAGTCGTGAATGCGAAAGCGTGGGTCACGACATTGGTATCGAGCAGCCAGATCACACGTCGTCCGCCGCGAGATCGAGAAACCGTCCGCCGATCGAAACGACGCGACCCAAATTGAGATGCTTGGCGCGCCGGTCTACACGATGCCAGTAGCCGGCCGGCAATTTCCGCTTCGCAACCGGCTCCAGGATTTACGGCGTCGCCTTCTTTGCGGAACGCCACTTCCTTCTTCGAACCGGAACTCTCTCGGCAGTCGGACGGATTGTGACCGCCCATTGGTGAAGATCTTCGCCCGTGCGTTCGGGACCGACTCGGACTGTGCCGTACGCGCCATAATCGGTCTCCGTATAGACTGGTCATCCCATTGCCGGTTGGTGCACTCTGCGTCTGACGGGGCCGGACAGCGCGAGGCCGAGGGTCCCCGTCGAGAGGCAAGGGGGGACCGAGATGTAAGAAATGTCGGATTGACACTCCGAATTTTCATGGAATAAGAGACATCGAGATGGTGATCGCGCGGCAGGGGTACCTGAAGCGACTGGCAGTTGCGACGCGGCGTTCTCCTGCAATCGCGCTCCTCGGCCCGCGACAGTGCGGCAAGACGACTCTGGCTCGGCTGTTTGCGCAGGGACGGAGAGCCACTCGCTTCGATCTCGAGTCGCAGCCGGACGTCAGGCGACTGCAGAACCCCGAGTTCGTCCTCGGGTCGCTTCGTGGTCTGGTCATTCTCGACGAGATCCAGATCATGCCGCAGCTTTTCCAGGTTCTGCGCGTGTTGATCGATCGGCCGGGAAACAAGACGCGCTATCTGGTTTTAGGGAGCGCGTCGCCGGACGTCGTGCGTAATGCTTCCGAGTCGCTCGCCGGCCGAGTGGAGTTCATCGAGCTGGCAGGATTCGATCTGTCGGAGACGGGTCCTGCAACTCTCGACGCGCTTTGGTTGCGGGGTGGGTTTCCGAGGTCGTTCCTCGCACGGTCGGACGAAGACAGCCTCGCCTGGCGAGAGGGATTCATCCGCACGTTTCTCGAGCGCGACATTCCACAGCTCGGCATTTCGATTCCGGCCACTGCGATGCGGCGATTCTGGACCATGTTGGCGCACTATCACGGTCAGACCTGGAACGCGTCGGAGCTCGGTCGGTCAATGGCACTTTCCGACAAGACCGTGCGCTCCTATCTCGACATCCTGACGGGCACTTTCATGGTTCGACAACTCCAGCCGTGGTTCGAGAACATCGGCAAGCGTCAGGTCAAAGCTCCCAAGATCTATCTGCGTGACTCAGGCATGCTCCACGCCCTGCTCGCGCTACAGGATCACGGCAGCTTGCTTTCTCATCCGCGGGTCGGCGCCTCATGGGAAGGCTTCGCCATCGAACAACTCCTACGATCGCTTCCGGTCACGGAAGCCTTCTTCTGGGCGACCCACACGGGAGCCGAATTGGACCTGCTGTTCGTTCACCATGGAAAGCGCTACGGAGTGGAAGTGAAGTTCGCCGAGGCCCCCGGCGTCACCAAGTCGATGCGGATGGCATTGCAAGACGTTCGGCTCGAACACCTCTGGATCGTCTATCCTGGCGGGGAAGCGTATCCATTAGACGAGCGGATTACCGCATGGCCGCTGAACAGGGTCGCGGCGCTTCCGCGCGAAATGGCGAAGTTCCGCGGCGGCCAAAAACGAAATGCGAAAGGGGGGACTTGAACCACTTGAACCCCAAGAGGCGCTTGAAATGATTGAGGAATTTCGCGCCTAGTGTTGCACCGATCGAACGCCGTGGAACTCCGGCACGGGCGCCTCCTCCTCGTCGTCCGTCTGCGACCAGAACTCGACCAGAAACCGCTGGCGCCAGGCTTCAATGGTGCCGGTCGCGAAGAGCGGTACGAGAGAGCGTCCGTCGACGAACGCCGGCGGCAACGCACCGCCGATCTCCGCCAGGGTTGGGGCAATGTCGACGTTGCCGCAAAGCTGTTCGCGCTGCTCACCGTGTGGCACGCCCGGACCGCGCACGGCCATCCCGACTCGAATCGACTCTTCATACGGCACGCTCTTGCCCGTTCGGAGGCGATGCTGGCCGAGCATGAAGCCGTTGTCGGAAGTGAAGAAGATATACGTGTTCGTGAGCACGCCGTGGTTGTGGACATACTGGCCGCGCAGGATGGTCGTGCGCGAGGGACCGCACAGCGACACCGAGTCGAAGTAGTGTGGGAACACCAGGCCTTGGCTGATGACCTCGGATTGGAGGTTCGGCATGAAGCGCCACGAGGCGTAGTCCTAGTCGTCGGTCAAAATGAAGACGATGTTGGGCGCGGCACGCACAGCGGCGGCGTTGGCGACGGGGACGAGAGCGACGATCAGTAGTTGCAGCAAGCGCTGCCGGCGCAGCGCCGAACAGATGCGCTGCGGCGCGCCGCTGCGGGCGAGCGTGGTAGCAGGCGTCCGCCGGAGATTGGACATGGCCCCCGCCGAACCTTTGTGGACAGGGCGATTGCAGTCAAGGGATCGGCGTGCGCGGCCGGCGCGCGTCCCCGTTGGCAGTTGCGATCGCTTTGAGCATTGCGGAAAGAGGGCGAGGCGCCCTTGGTTCTTGTGAACGGTGTCTACGTCCCGCCGTTGCTTTGCGTCCCCTCCGCTCCCTTGTCCACGTTCGTTGCTGCTTGTCATAGCATTGGTCGAAGGCGGATAGAGGGGCTATGGAGGCGTCGCTTTCTCCGACCGCGCCCTCGCGGACCGAATGCATACCGCACCACGAGGAAGTCGAGCAGATCTCCGTGTCGGTCAGCAGGGCGGGAGAAGCACCGTGGTGGCTCATGTCCCGGCTGGCCGACTTCTGGCTGGTCTGTGCGGGCGGCGGCGTTGCGTTGCTTGTCGTGGCTGGGGTCCTCGTATGGCGCGGCGACCGGGAGCTTAGCATCGCCGACCTTTTGCTTTCCGAGCTGCATCTCGGGGCCACGTATGGCGTCATCGTGCGGCGCCGGCTTTGGCAGCGCATGCCGGTGGACGTCGTCGCGGTGCCGGTCATCATACTCTTGGCGACCTACGCGATAACGCTGCACGGCTGGCGCGTGCTGCTCGTCACCAGCATTGTCTACGTGGGTGCCTGGCATAGGACGCGTCAGAATCTCGGTATCGCTCGACATTATCAGCGGCTCGCCGGCGGACCGCGTTCGCGCGTGCACGGGCAGATCTTAGCGGCGGCGATGTACCTGCCGATGGCTGCTGCGGTCGCCTATTTCACCAGCACATCGCCCTATCACGAAGGCGAAGAATTCATTGCCGTGCCTTTGCCTGCCTGCGTGCCGTGGATACTCGCCGCTTTGGCCGCAATTGCCCTCATTCTTTACTTGGGCTCGGAGACGGCGCGCGTGGGAAGGTACGGCAATTGGGGCTGTCCTACGGTGCACCCGGCGGAGCGCTGGCTCGTAGATTGCCAACACCTTCGGTTTCGGCAGCGCCTACGTGCTTGGCGCGTGGACCGCGCCCTTCATTCTCGTTCTCGTGCTGCATCACGAGGTCCAGTACCTTGCATTTGCGTACGCGACGGCGAGAGCAGGAGCGGCGCGTCCGGTGCGAGGTGTGCGCGCGAATCTCGCGCTGCTCGCGTCGTTTGCAACGTGGCCGGCGGTCGATGTCGCCAGCTGGGCGCTCTGTCGCGGCTGGGATCCGCCCGCAACCTTCGAGCCGTTTCTGACGGCCGGGCTGCTCGCACATTACTGGTTGGATGGACGGATCTGGACGGGACGAGCGCGCCGGCTGGCGGTGTGATTTCGTTCTTCTGTCGCGTCGCGGATTGCCGAGTCTACTCTGTGTCGAACCAATTGAGGACGTTCTTAGTTTCTTAGTTCGCGCGATTCATCCTAACAAACGAAGTACGTCCCCATGCGCCGGCCGCTCCAGTTCAGCGCCCCGCATGAACCGCGGGCACGGCTGACGCGCAACCTCGGAGCGCGCTACTCACGGCGGTGACGATCTCGTTGAGCGCAATCTCTCGGTTGCCGTCGGGGTTGCCGGCTTCGCAGGTCTCGATCGGCATCGACTCGAACGCGATGCCCACCAAGGTTACGAGCTCGTCGATCGTGACGGAGCCGCTCTCGTCGCAGTCGCCGGCGCAGCGGTTGGGAGATGTGACTGTGCGCGTGGGTGTCGGAGCCACCGAGTTGGTCTGAGTGGGGGTCGCCATCTGGGTCGGAGTGGGCGTGGGCGTCGGCGTTTCGAGATCGCCCTGGATCGAGATGTCCGCACAGTGGTGATAGAAGCACGGCCTGGGGTGCTGCGACATGTACTCGATGATTTGCAGGGTGCAGCGGGTACAGGTGACGGCCTGCGGCAGCGTGACCGTGAACGTCTGCGGCCCGTCGAACACCTGCGTGTGCGGCAGCATGTTGTCGGCGAGAATCGGGAAGATCGGCGGGTCCTGGATCTCCACGCTGCCGCAGGGATCGGCGCCGACGGCAGTGACCGCGGGGTCGGGAGGTAACTCGCTTCGGTCTTCGACCGCCAGCGCGACGCGATAGTGGCCGGGGTGGTGGATCTTCTCGTCGACGGCGACCTCGATCGTTTCCCCCGGGCGAAATGCCGTCACCTTCCCTGTCGCGGTACCCCCACCTTCGTCACCGCAGGGCCCGAGCTTCTGCGGATCGCCGAGCGGACCCTGCGACATCCACGAGTCCGGCGCGACCAGGAGGAAGTGCGCGCGCCCCGGAGCGCCGAAGACGGCGACGAGAAGGGTTACTCCGCACGCGATTCGCGCGCACTGACCGCGTAGGTCCACCAGTCGTCTCCACCTCGGAGCGTGCTACGAAAGAACGGGTGTGTCCAGTCCGTCATCGGACGTACAAGGCAGGGACATCAGACAGCGACAAGGGGGAAATCCGCGTATCGTCGTCCCGGTGGGAGTGCCGCTGGCAGCCGGTCACATCGGGCACGCTCCGGGTGCGGGAGCGTCCTTGCGCTTGAGGAGCGTCGCGTCGTTCTTCGCCTCGGTGCCGCCCCACTCGGCGCAGTACCGGTCCGAGCGTTTCGCCCTTACGTCCCTCTCTGCCTCCTTGAACGAAGACGTTGCGTGTGCGACTCAGGTCGCGGCCCAGTCCTCCATCCGCAGTCGCGGCACGCGAGAGAATTCAGCAGCGTTATGGGTGACCAGGGTGAGGTCATACGCGAGCGCGATCGCCGCGATCAACAGATCACGTTCCCCGATCGGTTTACGGCGCAGGAGGTATCGAATGCGTGCGTGGTGCTCCGCCGCGTCGCGATCGAACGCGACAACCTGGAAAGGCGCCAGCACGGTTGCCCACGCCTGCCGTTTCCGCTCGGGGTCGGTGCTCTTCTCGGTGCCGTACCACGATTCGGCAACGGTAATGCTGGAGATGGCGACGTCGTTCGGGCTTCGAGCCCTGGAGGCGGGCGCGCACGCCCGGCGGGCGGCCGCGTACCGCGTGAATCAGGACATTGGTATCGAGCAGCCAGATCACACGTCGTCCGCGGCGAGATCGAGGAGCCGCCCGCCTGCGGGAACGACGCGACCCAAATCGAGATCCTTCGCGCGCCGGTCAATACGCTGCCAGTAGCCGGCCGGCCATTTGCGCTTCGCCACTGGCTCCAAGATGACGGCGTCGCCCTCCTTCCGGATCGCCACTTCCTTGCCTTCGAACCGGACCTCGTGGCAATCGGACGGCTTGCGAGCGCCCGTTGGTGAAAATCTTCGCCCGTGCGTTCGGGACCGTCTCGGACCGTGCTGTGCGCGCCATAATCCCTCTCCGTATAAACCAGTCTATACCATTGCTGGTTGGCACACTCCATGCCCAAGTGCGTGAGGCGGCGAGGCCAGGCGCAGGCACAAGCGAGGGCCGACCTGTGCCTCGCCTGGGCCTGTGCCCGTGCCTTTCCGAGGAAAGAAATGCGAAAGGGGGGACTTGAACCCGCGGCGACGGTTGAAATGATTGCGGAATTTCACGACGAGTGTGTCGCCGTGTGTCAGCACGGCTATAAGATGGCGAGTCTGCCGCCGCTTCTGACGAGGGGTAGCAGGAGTGCTTCTCTCAGGGTGCGGGCGCGCGCGCCGCTCGGCAGGCCCGCTTCGAAGCGCGCGGCGGAGGAACTCTGTCCGTAGGTTCCAAGGAGACGATCCCACAGCGTGAGGATCGTCCCGAAGTTGCTGTCGAGCTCCGGGCGCCGACTCGCATGGTGCCGGCGATGCAGCGCGGGCGTCACCAGCAATCCCGCGACCCGCTGCTCGAAGCGTAGCGGGAGCCCGATGTTGCCGTGCTCGAAGAGATTCGCAAACGCGAAGATCACCTCGAATACCACGACGGCCATCGCGGGTGCGCCAACCAATACCACCGCCAGCAGTCGGATTGGCAGCGACAACAGCAGTTCCCCCGGGTGGAAGCGCACCGCCGTCGACACCGTGAAGCTCGAGTCCGAGTGATGCACCTGGTGAAGGCGCCACAACAGAGGAATCCTGTGGTTTGCTCGGTGCCAGGCGTAGGAGACGAAATCCAACGCCAAAACGGTAACGAGGATGCTTACCCATGCCGGTGCGGCAACGTTGTTCAAGAGACCTGTCTGTGCCGTATCCGCCCAACGTGCCACGGTGCAGGCGCACGCACCGCAGACAGCCGACATGACGATGCCGTTGATCAGCCAGAGTGCGACGTTCACCCAGCGGGCGCGGTACTGTCGATCATGCGGTCGTAGGCGCTGCAAAGCCACCGCCAGCCCAGCAGCGGCCGCAAAGCCCGCAATTCGTATGATTTGGAACTCGGACTCGCTCACGGACCAGATCCTAACAGTGGGGAGGACCGGCGGCCAATGGTATCGACTTGCGGAGAATACCCAATCACAACTGTCGGCAGGACAAAGCCGAGCAGCGGCAGAAAGTAGCGAGTCTTCATTCGACACTGCCCTCGCCTGACGCCGATCTCTCCAGGCACGTCCGGGCTTCGGAGCCGACTCGCAACCATGTTGCGGTGCGGCCGAAAAGCGGTACCCCGACATACCCCCGCAGGCGCAGCCGGTCGTCTCCATCGAGCCAGAGCTGACAATGGTACGTCCGCCCACTGACTGGGTCGTAGACCGTACAACTCTCCGCCGCGTCACCGCTCGCTGGCACACTCGCGGCGCGGAGGATTTCCAACCCGAGCACAGAACGCGCCCGCAGGTTTGGGTCTGGGTTGTTGCGATCGTGCAGCTCGCAACCATCCTCATCGAGCGGCGAGCGCAACCACGCAACCCGCCCGCACAGACCTTCCTCGCATTGCGTGATCTCCACCTTGGCCGCTCCGCCTTCCGCGTACCAACGACCCACCGGATTGACCGATGCTGCATGGCTCGCCCCGCTCGCCGCCGCGGTGGTGAACATGGCCCAGGCCGCGACGACGAGAATTGCCGCGCTGGCGCCGGCAGCAAGCTGCCGGCTTGCGGGCCGCTCTCTTCCCTTCATCCCGCACAGAAACCGCGTCAGAGAGAACGGGCGAACCAGCATGTGGTAGGCGCACAGGGTGAGGCTGCTCGAGACGACAAGAAGGAGGACGAACTTCGTCCACACGCCGAGCGGAAGCTGGATCAGGAAGTAGCCGGGGATGACGATGGCGGACTGATGCAGCAGGTAGACGGGAAACGCCGACTCGGTGAGGTAGCGCAGCGCCGGCGTGCTGAAGGACAGGTGCTGGCGACTCCAACCGAGGAAGGCGACGACGAAGCACCATCCCGCGATCGCCGTACGGGCGAGAATCACCGCGGGCGAGGAGAATACTCCGAACACTCCGAGGAGCAGGACCACGGTCGCCCCCAGAGCGATCACCAACGCGCGCTTCCGTTCCAGGTGGGCCGCCGTCTTCGAGCGCGGGAAAGCGCGCCAGCAAGAACCCAGCGATGCAGGTAAATGCTGTAGTAGGCAAAGTTCGCCCAGTCGTCGAAGAGGTTCTGCAAGCCCGGCCAGCGCTGGCGCATCGTCACCTGTACGATCGCGAGCGGTACGATCGGGGCATAGACCCAGATGGGCGAAGCGCCACCCTCGAACCATCGGCGCGCAGCGCGAATACGCCCGAACAGCGGCAGGTAGAGAAGCGTGAACGTGAGCAGGTAGGCGACGAACCAGAGGTGCGCCCAGGTGAAGCGCGATGGGATGCGTGAAGAAAGTCGGCAGGAACTCGCAGAAGCTCTCGTCGAACGGCGCTGCGACGGGCAGGCCCGACGGGATGACCTGGCGGAATCCATCCTGCAGCTTCGGGGCGACGTAGAGCCCGGTGTAGTTCGCGTCGAGACCACTCGAGAGCTCGAGATACTTGATCGCGGGCATCAGCAGCACGCAACCGGCGACCAGCGGGACGAAGAGCCGAAAGAAGCGCTCGCGTAAGAAACCGCCTGTTCCGCGCAGCGAGAGCGAGGAGAAAGCCGACCAGCCCGCGAGCAGAAAGAAGAGCGGCATGTGCCAGAGACTGATGAAGCCGCACAGGATGAGGAAGACGAAGGACACGTCGGTGTTGCGGACGTGGTAGAAGGGCGCCGGGTTGAAGACCATTCCGACGTGGAAGAGCAAGAGCAGGTAGGTGGCGAACACCCTCAGCCAGTCGATGTCGTAGCGTCTCGTCGGTCGCGGATTTCATGCTGACTCCTTCACCAGCGCGTCGCGGATCAGTTGCACCACCGTGCTCTGCGCCGACGCTGCTCGTCGACGACCTGCGGGTGCGGGTCCCAGTGTCGGTGAACGGCCCAGAACACGACGGTCTCGATGATCAGCCGGGCCACCACGGCCGTGTCCGGCACCGAGCGCAGCTTGCCGCGCCGAATTCGATCCTGGAGGTACTCGTCCAGGGTCGCGATCAACTCGCCGCGCGTGCCTTCGAACCAGAGCGCCGCAAGCTCGGGCATGTCCGGTGCAGAGCGGTCGAGGAGCTTGAGCCCGCGGCGATTGCGCGCCATGGCGCCGTACAGCTCGATCACGATGGTCTCGATTTCGCCGCGCACGTCGGTGACTCGCTGCCGCGCCAGCGCTGCATTGCAGGGAGGGAAGCGATCGGTTCTGAACGAGGCGCTGCCGCACGTAGTCGAGAGTTGCTCCCGGCTTCGGCGACGGAACTGGCAGCGATGGAGGGTTCTCGAAGGGTCGCGCGGCGTCGGCATACCGCGCCACCAGGTCGAACAACGCCTCCTTGCTCTCGACGTACAGGTAGAGCGTCCCCTTGGCGACGCCGAGCGCGTCTGCCACGTCGGCCATTTGTGTCCGCCGGTACCCCTGATCGATGAAGACTCGAGTGGCACAGTCGACGAGCTGTTCGAGCCGTCCGGCCGGGACCTTGCGAGACATGCCCCTTCTTATAACTGACCGACTAGGTCAGTCAAGCAGGGTTCGTAGGCTCGCCTTCGGACGGCGTCCAGACGAATGGAGATGCCACTCCTGAGTGCCTATGCAGAGCCTCGACCCCCGCCCGCAACGAGGTCCGTCTTCAAGGTGACGTTTCAAGAGGAGTTGCACCACCACGAGGGACCGATGAAAATCCTCCCACTTGCGGATGCGAAGGCCAAACTCAGTCAGCTCGTCGCGCAAGTATCGTCGACGGATGAGGAGATCACCATCACCCGCAACGGCCGCGCGGCGGCAGTTCTCGTCAGCCACGACGCGTTCGAGTCGTGGAAGGAGACGTCGGAGATTCTCCGCGACCCAGCGTTCCGTGAAGAGATCCGTCGCCGAATCGTGGAGCTCAAGCAAAGGCGCGCGCGCAAGTTTCGCGGCAAGGATCTCGATCGACTGTTCGAGAGCCGGTGAGAATGCGCGAGCGCTCGGTTCGTCTGCCGCCTGTCGTGCAGTCGACGATTCGATCGCTCCACCCCGACTTGAAACGCCGTGTCCACGCCGCCCTCGATCTCATCCGAGCCGAGCCGCAGACGGGGAAGGCGCTCAAGGGAGAGCTCGAAGGCTGGCGGAGTGTGCGGGTGAGCCGCCTGCGGATCATCTATCGGCATTCGACGACGGTCGTCGAAGTTGCCGCGATCGGACCGCGCGCGTCAATCTGCGTGGAGACGGAACGCCGCGTCCGGCGCTCAACACCGCGGCGGTCGAAAAGAAATGCGAAAGGGGGGACTTGAACCCCCACGGGTGTTTACCCCACAGGATCCTGAATCCTGCGCGTCTGCCAATTCCGCCACTTTCGCGTGCGGTGGTGCCGATGCGGGACGATCGGAATAGCGCCGCGCACCGCGGAGGTCAAGAATGCGACGTGTGCGTCCCGAGCCCCAGCCCGTGCCCTAGCCCTTGCCCCGGTTTGGGTTGTTCGCCGGGCTCAGAAGGGCCAGGGCAGGGGCTAGGCTCGGGCTCGGGAAGACGCGGCGGCATCTGGCTTGCGCAGCTTCCGGCAATCGGCGAAAAGAGTCGGACCTACCCGTGGCGGTCCTCCACGTTCATGGCAGAGCTCAGCAAAGTCTACGATCCGAAAGCCACCGAAGAGAAGTGGTACGACTTCTGGCTCGAAGGGCGGCTACTTCCACGCCGACGAGACGATCGCGCGGGCCGCGCTTCTCGATCGTCATCCCGCCGCCGAACGTCACCGGCGATGCTGCACATGGGGCACGTCCTCAACAACACGCTCCAGGACGTCCTCGTCCGCTGGCAGCGCATGGAGGGCGACGAACACGCTCTGGGTGCCGGGCACCGACCACGCCGGCATCGCGACGCAGAACGTCGTCGAGAAGCAGCTCGCGAAGCGAGGGCACGAACCGCCACGACCTCGGGCGCGAGGAGTTCGTCGAGCGCGTCTGGGCAGTGGAAGGAGCAGTACGGCGGCACGATCATCCGCCAGCTCAAGCGCCTCGGCGCCTCGTGCGACTGGGAGCGCGAGCGCTTCACGATGGACGAGGGGCTCTCGCAGCGCGGTGCGCGAGGTGTTCGTCCGCCTCTACGAGAAGGGCCTGATCTACCGCGGCAAGCGCATCATCAACTGGTGCGCGCGCTGCCACACGGCGCTCTCCGACGAGGAGGTGGTCACCACCGAAGGCGGCGAGACCGGGCAGCCTCTGGCACATCCGCTATCCGGCGGCGGACGGCGGCGCCGGGCGTGGTCGTCGCCACGACGCGGCCGGAGACGATGCTCGGCGACACCGCCGTGGCGGTGCATCCCGACGACGAGCGCTACCGCGACCTCGTCGGCAAGACGGTCATCCTGCCGCTCGATGGAGCGGCCGATCCCGGTCATCGCCGACGAGCTGGTCGACCCGGAGTTCGGCACCGGCGCGGTGAAGGTCACGCCGGCGCACGACCCGAACGACTTCGAGATGGGCCAGCGCCACGGCCTGCCGCCGCTCGTGCATCATGACGACCGACGGCGCGCATGAACGACGAAGGCGGCGCCGTACGCCGGGCTCGACCGCTTCGAGGCGCGCAAGCGCATCGTCGCCGACCTCGAGGCGCGCGGCCTGCTGGTGAAGACCGAGCCGTACCGCGTGCCGGTCGGCCGCTGCTAGCGCTGCGACACGGTCGATCGAGCCGTACCTCTCGACGCAGTGGTTCGTGAAGATGACAGCCGCTGGCGCGAGCCGGCGATCGAGGCGGTGCACAGACGGCCGCGTGCGCTTCATCCCGGAGCGCTGGACCGGCGTCTACCTGCACTGGATGGAGAACATCCGCGACTGGTGCATCTGCCGCCAGCTCTGGTGGGGGCATCGCATCCCGGTCTGGTACTGCGACGACTGCGGCCACGCAGACCGTCGCGCGCACCGACCCGACCGCAGTGCGCGCAGTGCGGCTCGACGCAGCATCACGCCAGGACGCGGACGTGCTCGACACCTGGTTCTGCTCGTGGCTGTGGCCGTTCTCGACGCTGGGCTGGCCGGAGGAGACGCCGACGCTGCGAGCGCTTCTACCCGACCGACGCGCTCGTCACCGCCGCCGACATCATCTTCTTCTGGGTCGCGCGCATGATCATGGCGGGCTACGAGTTCATGGGCGAGTGCCCGTTCCAGCGACGTCTACCTCAACAGCATCGTGCGCGACGAGCAGGGGCGGAAGATGTCGAAGTCGCTCGGCAACTCGCCCGACCCGCTCGACGTCATCGACCAGTACGGCGCCGACGCGCTGCGCTTCACGATCGTCTCGCTGGCGCCGATCGGGCAGGACGTCCGCTTCGACGCCGAGAAGACCGAGATCGGCCGCAACTTCGCCAACAAGATCTGGAACGCCGCGCGCTTCGTGCTGATGAACCTCGGCGACGCAGCCGGTCGAGCCGTGGGGCCGGACGCACGCCGACGCCGCGGCACGCGACCTCGGCCTGCCCGACCGCTGGATCCTCTCGCGGCTGCAGACCGCCATCGACGAGACGCGCGCCGCGCTTCGAGGCCTACCGCTTCAACGACGCGGCGACGCACGCTCTACCACTTCATCTGGGGCGAGTTCTGCGACTGGTACCTCGAGCTGGTGCAAGCCGACGCTCTACGGCGACGACGAGGCGGCGAAGGCAGCGGTGCGGCGCACGCTGGTGCACCGTGCTCGACCAGACGATGCGCCTGCTCCATCCGTTCATGCCGTTCGTCACCGAGGAGATCTGGCAGGCGCTGCCGATGCAGCGGCCGACGCCGTCGATCATGATCGCGCCGTACCCGCGCGGCGCAGCGACGCGTGGCGCGACGCGGAGGCCGAGGCGCGCATCGGCCAGCTCATCGAGGCGGTCACCGCGGTCCGCAACATCCGCGCCGAGCTCGGCATCCCGCCGAGCACGGCGCTGTCCGGTGCGCATCGCGGCCGACGGCGACGCGGCGAGCCGGTGCGCGCGCTCGAGGCGTTCATCAAGGCGCTGGCGCGCGGTCGAGCGCCGTCGAGCTGCTCGGCGACGGGCCGCGGCCGTCCGGCGAGCCGTCGGCCGTCGTCGCCGGCCTCGGCGAGCTGTTCGTCCCGCTGCGCGGCGTCGGTCGACGCCGGCCGCGGTGCGCGAGCGGCTCGGCGCGCGACCTCGGCAAGGTCGAGAAGGAGCTCGCGCGGCGTCGAGGCCAAGCTCGGCACGGCCGGACTTCGTCGAGAAGGCGCCGGAGGAGATCGTCGACAAGGAGCGCGAGCGAGGCGGCGGCGCTGCGCGAGCGGCGCGCGACGCTGGAGCGGCATCTGGCGACGCTTGGGGAGCGGCGATGAGCTACGATGCGCAGAGTGGACAGAGAGCGGGTCGGAGAGTGTCGGACTCCGCAGCCCGTTCTCACCTCCGTCTGCGCTCCGGCCTCCGGCGAGCCGTTCACCGCTGCAACCATGACCGTCTTCGATCTCCCCGCCGTGCGCGCCCTGGTCGACGCGGCGCTCGCCGAGGACCTCGGGCGCGGCGATCTCACGACGCGGCTCACGGTGCCGGCGGAGCGTGCGGGCGCGCGGCGGCGATCGTCGCCAAGCAGGAGCGGCGTGCTCGCCGGCGTGCCGCTGGTCGGCAAGCGTCTTCGCGGCGCTCGGCGGCGCGCGATGCACGTCGACGACGCACGTCGCGCGACGGCGATCGGCGTTCGCGGTCGGCGACGATGCGTCGTCGTCGATCGACGGGCCCGGCGCGCCGATCTGCTCGCCGGCGAGCGCGTCGCGCTCAACCTCCTGCAGCACCTCTCCGGCGTCGCCACGCTGACGCGGCGCTACGTCGACGCCGTCGCCGGCACGCGGCGCGCGATCGTCGACACGCGCAAGACGACGCCGGGCCTGCGCGTGCTCGAGAAGTACGCGGTGCGCATGGGCGGCGGGCACAACCACCGCATCGGGCTCGACGACGGCATCCTGATCAAGGACAACCACATCGCCGCCGCCGGCGGCGTCGCGCGCCGCGGTCGCGCGCGGCGCGCGCCGCGCGCGCCGCACACGGTCGAAGATCGAGGTCGAGTGCCGCACGCTCGCGCGAGGTCGACGAGGCGCTGGCCGCCGGCGCCGACGTGATCCTGCTCGACAACATGTCGCGTCGACGAGCATCGCCGCACGCGGTGCGCGCGCGTCGCCGGGCGCGCGCCGTCGTCGAGGCCTCGGGCGGCGTCACGCCTCGAGACCGTGCGCGCCGATCGCGGCGACCGGCGTCGACCTCATCTCGGTCGGCGCGCTGACGCACTCGGCGCCGGCGGTCGACCTGCAGCATGACGGTGAGCTCGTGCCGTGAAGATCGAGACGGCTTCGACCGCGGATGGCGCAGACGCGAGCAGTCGCGAGGCGACCTGAGTCTGGCGCGGCGCCAGAGATGCTCGCGATCGCTGCGATGAGATGCGCATCGCGCCTCTGCGCCGCTGCGGTACCGCATCGAGGCGCGTGACGCGCGGCTACGCCTGACGCCACTGACGGCGGCGGCGATCGCCCGCACCTGCGACGGCTGGCTCGGCGCGACGTCCACTGCTTCGACGAGCGTCGACTCGACCAACACCGTGGCGCGCGAGCTGGCGCGGCGGGCGCGGCGGAGGGCACGGTCGTCATCGCCGAGGCGCAGACGCGCGGGCCGCGGCCGGCTCGGGCGCGGCTGGGTCTCGCCGCCGGCGCGAACCTCTACTGCTCGATCGTGCTGCGGCCGCGCTCGCCGCGCGGCGCGCGTGCCGCAGATCGCCTCGTGGCCGGCGTCGCCGTCGCGATGCGCGTCGCGCGAGTGGTGCCGCGGCGCGCGATCAAGTGGCCGAACGACGTCCTCCTCGACGGGCGCAAGGTCGCCGGCATCCTGACCGAGATGGAGGCGCGACGGGCGCGTGCGCGTCGTCATCGTCGGCATCGGCGTCAACCTGAACTGCGCCGCCGACGACTTTCCGCGCCGAGCTGCGCGACAAGGCGGCCTCGGTCTGCATGCGCGACCGGCGACGCCGGTCGATCGCGCGCGCTTCGCCGCGCGGCTTGCTCGCCGCGCTCGAAGCGCGTTATGATCGCACTCTGCCGCGACGGCTTCGCGCCGCGCGCCGACGGCGTGGGAGAGCGTACTCCTGATCTGACCGGCGAGACGATGCGCGTGCAGGAGCCGCGGCGGCGAGGTGGCCGGGCGTGGTGCTCGGCCTCGACGACGACGGCGCGCTGCGGCTGCGCGGTGCCGGACGGCGACGGAGCACCGAGTCGTCGCGGGCGAGGTGACGGTGGTCGGCGGATACGGAGTCGAGGCGAGTCAGGACGCGGGATCACGCAGAGGCGAGGAGGCGAGGTCAAGCGGACGCTGAGCTGACGCTGACCTGAGCTGGACGATCATGAAGCTGCTCGCGATCGACGTCGGCAACACGCACACCGTGCTCGGCGTCTACGACGGCGACCGACGCTGCTGCAGCACTGGCGGCTGCGGACCGACGACGGGCGCACCGCCGACGAGTACGGCGTGCTGCTGCGCGAGCCTGCTGAGCGGGCCGCGAGTCGACGCGACTCGGCGGCGCCGCGCGTCGTCGTGCGTCGTGCCGCCGATGAACGCGATCGATCGACGAGCTCTGCCGCAAGTACCTCGGGCACGACGCCGCTGGTCGTCGGGCCGGGCGTCCGGACCGGCATGCCGATCCTCTACGACAACCCGCAGGAGGTCGGCGCCGACCGCATCGTCAACGCCGTCGCCGCCTACGAGCGCACGCGCGGCGCCACCATCGTCGTCGACTTCGGCACGGCCACGACCTTCGACTACGTCACCGCGCGCGGCGAGTACGTCGGCGGCGTCATCGTGCCCGGGCTCGGCATCTCGCTGCGACGCGCTGTTCGCGCGCGCCGCGAAGCTCTACCGCGGTCGAGCTGGCGCGGCCGCAGCGCGTGGTCGGCCGCAACACCGTGCACGCCATCCAGTCCGGGCTCGATCTACGGCTACGTCGGCGCTGGTCGACGGCCTGGTCGAGCGCATCCAGCAGCGAGAACAAGGTCGCAGGCGCGGGTGCTCGCCACCGGCGGCTTCGCGCGCGCTGATCGCGCCGGAGTCGGCGACCATCGAGGAGGTCGACGAGTTCCTCACGCTCGACGGGCTGCGCATCATCTACGAGCGCAACGACGAGCAGGACGAATCGGAGGCAGAGCGATGCCAGCTGACGACGTCGACAAGCTGATCCGCAACGTCGGCATCGTCGGGCCAGGGTGGCGGCGGGAAGACCTCGCTGGCCGACGCGCTGCTCTTCGCCGCCGGCGCCGACGACGCGCATCGGCCGCGTCGACGACGGCACGCTCGGCGTTCGACATCGAGCCCGAGGAGATGCGCCGCAAGATCACGCTCACGACGGCGCTTCCACCACGCGCCGTGGAAGAAGCACGAGATCACCCTGATCGACACGCCGGGCTACGCCAACTTCCTGCACGACGCGCGCAACTGCCTGCGCGCCTGCACCGGCGTCGTGTTCGTGCTCGGCCCGACGCGCGGCGAGCGCGAAGGTCGAGGCCGAGAAGGTCTGGGCAGCGTGCCGAGGAGCTCGGCCTGCCGCGCGTCGCGCTTCGTCACCCGGATGGACCGCGAGCGCGCCGACGTCGACGCACGCGCTCGACGGACCTGCAGCAAGATCCTGCAGGCGCAAGCCGGTGCCGATCCAGGTGCCGATCGGCAGCGCCGAGAGCTTCCGCGGCGTCGTCGACCTGCTCGGCATGCGCGCCCTGATCGCGCAGGCCGGACGGCGTCGATGAAGGAGGAGGCGATCCCGGCCGACCTGGCCGACGACGCCGAGGCGGCGCGCGAGCGGCTGGTCGAGGCGGTCGGCGGAGGCCAACGACGCGCTGCTCGAGAAGTACCTCGAGAGCGGCGAGCTCAGCCGACGAGCAGGTCGCGCAGGCGCTGCGCGAGGGCACGCTGCGCGCGGCCGCTTCCTGCCGGTGCTGTGCGGCGCGGCGCGCGAAGGCCATCGGCTGCACGCCGCTGCTCGACGCGATCGTCGAGCTCTGCCGTCGCCGGCCGAGCTGCGGCCGCGGCGACGGGCGAGGACCCGAAGACCGGCGAGCCGATCGAGCGCGCAGCCGAGCCCGGCGGCGCCGTTCTCGGCGTTCGTCTTCAAGACCATCGTCGATCCGTTCGCCGGCAAGCTCTCGGTCTTCCGCGTGCGTCTCGGGCGAGGTCGCGCAGCGACTCGACCGTGCTCAACGTCAACAGCGACGGCAAGGAGCGCCTCGGCCACCTGCTGCAAGCTCGAGGGCAAGAAGCAGGCGCAGGTGCCGCACGCCGTCGCCGGCGACATCGTCGCGGTCGCCAAGCTCAAGGACACCGCGACCGGCGACACGCTGGCCGACGAGAAGGCGCCGATCCTGCTATCCCGGCCTGCTCGACGTTCCCGCCCGCCATCTCCTTCGCCGTCGAGCCGAAGAGCAAGGGCGACGACGAGAAGGTGATGCAGGCGCTGCACCAGCTGATGGAGGAGGACCCGACGCTGCGCGTGCAGCGCGACGCGCAGACGAAGGAGATCATCCTCTCCGGCGTCGGCCAGCTGCACATCGAGGTGGCGGTCGAGCGCCTGAAGCGCAAGTTCGGCGTCGAGGTCGAGCTGAAGGCGCCGAAGGTGCCGTACAAGGAGACGATCAAGGGCACGCGCCAAGGCGCAGGGCAAGCACAAGAAGCAGACCGGCGGCCGCGGCCAGTTCGGCGACTGCTGGCTCGAGGTCGCAGCCGCTGCCGCGCGGCACGGGCTTCGAGTTCGACGACGACGATCGTCGGCGGCGTCATCCCGCGCCAGTTCATCCCGGCGGTCGAGAAGGGCGTGCGCGAGGCGCTGCCCGAGGGCATCCTCGCCGGCTACCCGATCGTCGACGTCAAGGTGACGCTCTACGACGGCTCGTACCACGACGTCGACTCGTCGGAAATGGCGTTCAAGATCGCCGCGCTCGATGGGCTTCAAGACGGCGTTCGCGCAAGCGCCAAGCCGGTGCTGCTCGAGCCGATCATGACGATGGAGGTCGCCGTGCCCGACGAGTGCATGGGCGACGTCATCGGCGACCTCAACAGCCGCCGCGGCAAGGTGCTCGGCGTCGACCCGAAGCCGGGCGGCCAGGTGATCCGCGCCCGGTGCCGATGGCCGAGGTGCTCCGCTACGCGCCCGACCTGCGCTCGATGACCAGCGGCCGCGGCGACTTCGCGCATGGAGTTCTCGCACTACGAGGAGGTGCCGGCGCACCTCGCCGAGAAGGTCATCAAGGAGGCGCGAGGAGCGCAAGGCCGCGCAAGGCATGACGTCCGATCGAAGACATCGAGCAGCCGAAGACATCGCAGGCGCTCGCCGAGGAGATCGCAGGAGCGGTCGACGACGCCGTCGCGGTCCCCGAGGAGCTCATCGAGGAGCCGGCGAGGACAGCGAGTCGCTCGCCAAGAGCCTCTACGCCAGATCCTGGCGATGAGCGTCGGCGAGCGCCTCAAGCTGGCGCTCAAGGGCAACCGCGACGCGCGCACGATCCTGATCCGCGACTCCGAACCGGCTCGATCCAGCGCTTCGTGCTGCAGAACCCGCGCATCACCGACGACGAGGTCATCGCGCTGGCGCAGGAACCGCAGCATCGAGCGCGAGCTGCTCGCAGGCGATCTGCGAGAAGAAGGAGTGGACTGAGCAACTACCAGGTGCGGCTCGCGCTGGTGACCAACCCGAAGACGCCGCTGGCGATCGCCGCTGCGCTTCGTGCCGACGCTGCTGCAGCGCGACCTGCGCGCTGCTGGCCAAGAGCAAGAACGTGCCCTCGGCGATCGGCTCGCGTCGCCCGTCGGCTGCTGATCGAACGACTGGCGGGGAAGGGCTGAGCCGCCGCGAGACGGAAGGACTCACGCGATGGCATCCAATTCCTCCTGCGCCGTGGCGGCCGACGCCAAGCTCGAGACGCCGGAAGGCCCGCTGACGATGCGAACGGTGGCGAAGACGCCGTGCTCGGTTCTGACCCGCACCGAGAACGGCGAGGTGCGCTTTCACATGACACACGACGCGCGACCGCTCGGCGAGCCGCAAGCCGTTTTGCGCATCACGCTCGCCGGCGGCCTTTCGTTCCGCGTCGGCTCGGAGCAGATGCTGCTCCGGCCCGACCGCAGCGAAGCGCGCGCCAGCGAGCTGCGCCCCGGCGACGAGCTGGCATCCGTTTTCACCTTTCCCGTCGGCTACGCGTATCGCACCGACGACGGAAAGGAAGCGACGTCGACCGGCGGCGTCCGCATCGCCGAGATCCGTCCCGACGGCGAAGCCGAGCTGTTCAGCTTTCGTGTCAACGGAACGGGTACGTTCGCCTTCAGCAGCGGCGTGCTGGCGAAGGCGGAGGGAACGTAGGCGGCAAGGAATCGGAGATCACGAAAACACGAAAGGGCGAAAACACGAAAGAAGACTCCGGACTTCCTTTTCGTGTTTTCGTGATTTTCTTGGTTCAGGGGGTCGGAGTCGCGGTCGGCGCCGGTGCCGCGGTCGGTGCCGAAGGATCTGCGGCCGCCACATCCACCCGTTCCGCGGTCGCCTGCTGGGAGCGGAAGTTGAGGCGGACGTTCACCAGGCTGGCGCGGCTGCCGTCCTGCAAGCTTCGCAGCCCTTCGTGCGTCGACGAACGACGCCGCGAGATCCTCGAAGCTACGTGCAAGGTCGTGATCGAGCGCGGCTTCGCGAACACGCGGATCGCGGATGTGGCCAACGAGCTCGGCGTGTCGAGCGGGCTCATCCACTATCACTTCGAGTCGAAGGGCGCACTCTTCGCCGAAGCGCTCCGGCACGCGTCCGAATCCGACCTCGCGCGGCTCGCCTCCACAGTCGCGGAGGGCGACACCGCGGCCGAGAAGCTCGAGCGCATCTTCCAGCTGTACTCGCCGAGCGAGAGCGAACCCGGGTGGCTGCTCTGGATCGACTCCTGGGGTGAGGCGATGCGCAGCCGCGAGCTACGCGACATCTCCCAAGAGCTCGACCTGGCGTGGCAGCAGACGATCGAGAAGATCATCGTCGAGGGCGTGCAATCGGGCGAGTTCCACTGCGAAGACCCGAACGGCGCCGCGTGGCGACTCACCGCTCTTCTCGACGGGCTCGGCGTCCAGCTGACCGTGCACGAAGGCGTCGTGACCCGCGCGGAGATGATCGACTGGGTGCGTGAAGCCGCCACGAAGGAGCTCGGCCGCCGCTAGCGAGTCAGAGCACCACCACCGAGCGGAGGACCTCGCCGCGCTCCATGCGGTGGAACGCCTCCTCCACGCCATCCAGCGGGATCGTCTCGCTCACGAACCGGTCGAGGTCGAGGCGACCCGCGAGGTAGGCGTCGATGAGCATCGGGAAGTCCCGGCTCGGCAGGCAGTCGCCGTACCAGCTCGGCTTGAGCGCGCCGCCTCGGCCGAAGAACTCGATCATCGGCAGCTCGATCGTCATCGTCGGGTTCGGCACGCCGACCTGCACGAGCGTGCCCGCGAGGTCGCGCGCGAAGAACGCCTGCTTCATCACCTCGGGGTTGCCGACGGCCTCGATGCAGACATCGGCGCCGTTGCCGCCGGTCAGCTCGCGCACTGCTTCGACCGGATCGACTTCGCGGCTGTTGACCGTATGTGTCGCGCCGAACGCCTTTGCCCACTCGAGCTTCCGGGGATCGATGTCGACGGCGATGATCGTGCGCGCACCGGCGAGCGCCGCGCCTTGGATCGCGGCGTCGCCGACGCCCCCGCACCCGAAGACGGCGACGGTGTCACCTCGCTGCACACCGCCCGTGTACATCGCCGCACCGAGCCCGGCCATGACGCCGCAGCCGATGAGGCCGGCCGCCTCGGGCTTCGCACTGGGATCGATCGGCACGCACTGCGTCGCCGCGACGAGGGTCTTCTCCGCGAACGCTCCGATGCCGAGAGCGGGCGAGAGAGCGACGCCGTCGAGCGTCATCTTCTGCACCGCGTTGGCCGAGTTGAAGCAGTACCAGGGGCGGCCCTTCGCGCACGACCGGCACGTGCCACACGGCGCGCGCCACGCGATCACCACTGAGTCTCCGGGGCTCACATTCGTGACGCCGTCCCCGACGGCCTCGACCACTCCGGCGGCTTCGTGGCCCAACAGGAACGGGAAGTCGTCGTTGATGCCGCCCTCGCGGTAGTGGAGATCCGTGTGGCACACGCCGCACGCATTCACCTTCACGAGGGCTTCGCCCGGCCCGGGATCGGGCACCGAGATCGTCTCGATGGTGACTGGTTGCTGCTTCGCCCTCGCGACCACTGCCCGTACCTCGTGCGCCATGGGCCGGAGAGTAGCGTCGCCGCGCGTGAGCATCGCTGTTGCGGCTCGCCATCCGGCGGACACCACTCGAGCCGCACGAGTGCGCACGACGCACCCTGCCCATTTCCTCCTCGCTGCCGCGATCGGGATCTGGATCGTGGTCTTCGGCGTGCTCGTGTGGCGCCGGCACGCGCTGTACGCCACGATCGACTTCGACCTCGGCATCCACGACCAGTCGATCTGGCTGCTCTCGCGGGGCCACTGGTTCACGACCGTCCGGGGGCTCCCGATATTCGGTCACCACGCGACCTTCGGGTACTTCCTGCTCGTCCCGTTCTACTGGCTGGGCGCGGGGCCGCAGTTCATCGACCTCTTCCAGATCATCGTCCTCGCACTCGGCGCGATCCCGATCTTCCTGCTCGCCCGCGATCGTCTGGTGAGCTCGTGGGCCGCGCTCGTTCCCGCGGTCGTGTGGTTGCTGCAACCGTCGCTGCAGTTCTTCGCGTGGGAGACGTTCCATCCCGAGGTCATCGCGATCGTCCCCGTGCTGTGTGCGTACCTCGCGGCCGAGCGCAACCGCATCGGCTGGTACTGGATCTTCGTCTTCCTCGCGATCGTGTGGAAGGAGGACCTCGCCCTCCTGTTCATCGGCCTCGGCCTGCTGTACCTGCTCCGGCGACGCTGGCGGTTGGGCGCAGCGACGATCGCGGTCGGAGCGGTGTGGTTCGCCGCGTTCGCGATGGTGATGGTCCCCCAGCTCGCCGGCGGCAGGACTGTGTACGGCCCGTTGTACGGGACGCTCGGCGACTCGCCGTCAGATGTAGCCCACACGGCAGTCACCGACCCGGGCGCGGTGGTGAGCAGGCTGAAGGAGAACGGCGCAGGCAGCTACGCGACGCAGCTGATGGCACCGATGGCATTCACGCCCCTCGCCGCGCCCGGGCTCCTGCTCCTCGGCGCGCCGCAGGCGGCCGTGAACCTACTGTCGACCGCGAATTTCACGTGGGACATCCGCTACCACTACGCCGCACTACCTCTCGTTGCGCTCGCTCTCGGCATGGTGGAGGGCATCGCTGCGATTGACCGCTGGTTCCGACGACGATCGACGATCCGCTGGATCGTGCTCGGGGCCACGCTCGCGATGGCGCTCTTCGCGACACGCGCTTGGGGTCCGTCCCCCGTGAGCGTGACCTATGACGACGGGTACTGGCCCGAGAACCGCTACGCATTCGGGACCGACGCCAAGGAGGCAGCGGTGGCCGCGATCCCGGCTGGCGCGGCGGTGAGCGCCGACTACAACCTCGTGCCCCACCTCAGCCACCGCGAGCTCGTCTACACGTTCCCGAACCCATGGGTCTCGAGCAACTACGGCGTCGACAGCCGCAGCCAGCACGCGGACCCCGCCGACGTCGAATGGCTCGCAGTGAACACCTATCTGCTCGACGTCGACAGCCAGGCGCTCCTCGACCAGCTCTTCTCTCGGGGAGAGTTCGTCCTCGACTCGTTCGAGGAGGGCGTGATGGTCGCCCACCGAGTGAAGCCACCCGGCTGAGAACGCGTTCGGTCTAGGGCCGCACTTCGTAGAACACGTTCACCGGATGGTCGATCGGCAGCCGACGGAAGCGGGTGAACCCGGCGTCGGCGGTCATCGTGCGGGCGAGCGACTCCGGAAGGCCGAGCGTGCCGAGCCCCGCGCCGCCCGGCTCGGAGAGCGCCGACGACATGCACGACACGACCGACACCCCGTACATCATCGGGGCCATCGGGTTCTTCTCGATGTTCTCGGCGAACGAGTCTCGACCCTTGATGTCGACGAGCAGCCACACACCGTCGGGGGCGATCGCCGACCGGATCGTCTGCATCATGCCGACCGGATCGGTCATGTCGTGGATGCAGTCGAACGTCGTCACGAAGTCGACGGTGCCGTCGAACGGGATCAGCTCACGGTGCGCGTCGTGGAACGCCGCGTTCTCGATGCCCCGGGCGACTCGAGCCGTCTCGGCGCGGGCGAGCGCGTGCTCGGAGATGTCGTAGCCGTCGAACCGTGACTGCGGGAACGCGGTGGCCATGGTGAGCAATGCGAGCCCAGCACCGCAGCCGATGTCGATCGCTCGCGCACCGGCTTGGAGGCGAGCAACCACGCCGTCGAGCGCGGGCAGCGCGACCGGCACGAGGAAGTTGCGGTACCACGGCCCGAAGCTGCGCTCGATCCCCGCGGCGCCTTCGGGACCGAACGCGTCGTAGTCGAGGCCCAGGCCGGTGCGAAACGACTCCGCGATCCGCGGGAGCACGCCCATCGTCTGCGGCAAGCGGTGGAACATCCCCATGCCGAACGCGGGATGGTCGGCGTTCGCGAGCACCGCGACGGCCTCGGGTGCCAGCGAGAACCGCTCGACCCCGTCGCCGTCGGCCTCCCACTGGACGAGCCTCGCCGCGGCCTGGTTGTGCAGCCACTCGCGCACCCAACGTTCGTGGAGGCCTGCGGCGTCGGCGAGCTCGGGCGCCGTGTAACCGCCGGTGGGCGCGGCCGCCAGCGCGCGGTACAGGCCGAGCTGATCTCCGAGATGGACCATGGCGGACGTCATCGCGCCCTCGAGCTTCGAGAACAGCAGGAGCGAATACGCCTTGAGGCGATCGGGATCCGGGGCAGCGGTCACGGAGCGACTCCGGCCATCAGCCGTGAGCGCACCGAGTCGTCGGTAGCCGCGTCGATCACCGTGTGGGCCATGGCGACGGCCCCGTCGATCACGGCCTGGTCTGCCTTCGGGGTGATGCACGCCGCCGCGAACTCGGGCTGGTGGTTCACGGCCGGGAAGCAGTCGAGACCGAGCATGGGATGAATGGCGGGAAGGGCGAGCGAGATGTTCGCCATGTCGGTCGAGCCCGCGAACCGCTGTGCGACCTCGGGGGGCAGATCGACGAACTTCCGGCCGAGCGCCTGGGCGTTGACGCGATAGAGCCCCGCGAGCTCGGCGTCGTGCTTGAACTCGCTGTACGCCGGACCGGCCTTGATCACGTCCACCGTGCAGCCTGTTGCGAGCGCGCCGGCTTCGAAGCACCGGATGACCTTGGGCTCGAGCTCGGCGAGCTCGACCAGGTTCTTGGACCGGACGTACCACCGTCCCGCGGTCTCATGAGGCACGACATTCGGCGCGTCGCCTCCGCGCAGGACGATCCCGTGGATGCGGTCGCTCTGCTTGATGTGCTGTCGCAGGAGACCGACTGCGGTCTGGGCGATGGTGAGCGCGTCCGCCGCGTTGACCCCGAGCTCTGGGAAGGCGGACGCGTGTGCCGTCTTGCCGTGATAGTGCACCTCGAAGTCCTGGATCGCGAGGCAGGGCATGTGGTCAAGGTCGCTTTGCGACGACGGGTGGACCATCATCGCCGCGTGGACGCCGTCGAACGCGCCCCGCTCCAGCATCAGCACCTTGCCTCCGCCGCGCTCCTCGGCCGGCGTGCCGAAGACCTTGACGGTGATGCCGAGCTCGTCCGCGATCGGTGCGAGGGCGAGGCCCGCCCCGACCGCCGCGGCCGCGATCACGTTGTGGCCGCATGCGTGGCCTACGCCCGGCAAGGCGTCATACTCCGCGCAGATGCCGATCGTGAGCGGACCTGAGCCCGCGGTGGCGACGAACGCGGTTGGGAGCTCGCAGATGCCCGCCTCGATCGTGAACGGTCCGCTCAAGGCATCGGCAACCCATGCGGCCGCGCGCTCCTCTTCGAAGGCGAGCTCGGGATGGGAGTGGACCGTGTGCGACAGCTCGACGAGGGCCTGACCCGCTGCGGTCACCTCGCGGTTCGCGACAGCCTTGGCATCCATGGCCGCGAACCTAGCCATCACGCTGCCGCACGTACCATCCTCAACATGGCTCGAGGAGCAGCGAGACGCGCCGTCACGCTGATCGCCCTCGCCTCTCTGCTGGGCGCAGCGTGCAGCAAGGTGGTCGACGAGCGCGACATCCCCGTCGTGAGCGTCCCTGACACCGGCTCGGCTCCCGACACGGCCAACGACGGGCAGACCAGCGTGTCAGGGACGCTGGACCCCACCCAACCCATCACACTCGGCTCGGTGACGCTCGATCCATGCGGGGATGTCGACGGTGCATGGTGCGGCTCGATCGAGGTGCCGCTCGATCACAGGGAGCCAGACGGCGAGGAGATCACCGTCGGGTTCGAGCTGCATCCCCGATCCGACGCGAGCACGGCCTCGGAGGGAACCATCGTTGCGATCGAGGGCGGTCCCGGGTTCTCGTCGACCGGCTCCCGTGACGCCTACCTCGGCCTCTTCGGCCCGACCATGGACCACCACGACCTCCTCCTCGTCGACGATCGAGGCACCGGCCGCTCGTCACCCCTCGACTGCGGCGCGTTGCAGGCCGGTGACGACTCGCTGGCCGCGGCGGACGAGTGTGCCGGCGACCTCGGCTCGGCCGCGGACGACTACGGAGCGGCGGCGGTCGCTGACGATCTCGCCGACGTCCTCGACGCGCTCGGCGCGGGGCACATCGATCTCTACGGAGACTCGTACGGCACGTTCGTGGCACAGGCCTTCGCCGCTCGTCACGGCGATCGGCTGACGACGCTCGTGCTCGACAGCGCGTTCCCCGTGGTGGGCAGCGATCCCTTCCACGCGGACCGTGTGCCGGCGATGCTCAGCGCATTCGATGCGGTCTGTGCTCGCAGCCTGACGTGTGCCGCCGACGGCACTCCGACGAGCGTGCGAATCCGCGAGCTCCTCGACTCGCTCCGCACCGCACCTCTCCGCGTGTCGACGGTGGATGCCGACGGCAAGAACCTCGCGGTGTCGGCCGATCCCGTGAGCCTGCTGTCGCTCACGCTGTCCGCGGCCACCGACTGGACCGTCTACCGCGAGCTCGACGGGGCTGCGCGATCGTGGCTCGCCGGAGACCATCTCCCGCTGATCAGATTGCTCACTCACGACGCAACCTTCACGAGCGACGACTCATTGTCGGTCTACTCCGCTGGTGTTGCCCTGTCCGCCACGTGCTCCGACTATCCGACGGTCTTCGAGCAAAGAGATGCGACGGAGGAGCGGCTCTCGCAGATCGACCGCGCGGTGGCCGCACAGGCGTCGGAGCATCCGGAGACGTTCGCGCCGTGGACCGAGGACGAATGGCGCGCGTCGACGGCAAACGAGCTCGATCAGTGCGCCACATGGCCCCCGCCCGAGCGCCTCGATCCGCCCGCTGGGTCCGCGCCGAAGTTCCCGGATGTCCCCACGCTCGTGCTCGGGGGCGACCTCGACACGCTCACTCCACTCGCCGAAGGCGAAGCCGCTGCTGCGCTGTTCCCGAGCTCGACGTTCGTGAAGATCGCGAACACCGGCCATGTGACCGCGCTCGACGATCCGTGGAGCTGCGCTTCGGTGATCGTCACGGAGTTCATCGCGGACAAGGCGGTCGGCGACACGACCTGTGCGGCGACGATCCCCGAGATCCGCACGGTCGACCACTTCCCTGTCCATGCGGGCGATGCGATCGCAGCGGCCGCGGCACCGGGTGACGCTGTCCACCGACGTCGATCGCCAGATCGCAGCCGTCGCGGTGGGACAGGTCGGCGACAGCCTGGCGCAGTTCGGCGTGATGGTGGGTGACGACGGCAACGGGCTGCGCGGCGGAACCTTCACCATCGATGAGGGCGACACGATCACACTGCACTTCGCCGGCGCGAAGTTCGCGGACGACGTCGTCGTCGATGGCACCGCGACCGTGGATCAGTCGACCGGCACGGTCGAGGCGAACCTCGATGTGACGAGCGGGGACACGACCGGAAACGTCGTGGTCTCGTGGGATGCCGCCGCCGCGGCAGCGACCGCGACCGTGCGGGGCACGCTCGACGGACGTCCGCTCAGCGTGACTTTGCCAGCACCCTGAATCGGCCGGCGCGCTCGTCGTGCTCGATCTGGCGAACCGCGTTCATCGCCGGGATGCCGGTGACGCCGCCGCCGCCGTGCGTCGCCGAGCTCGCCTGGTAGAGGCCTGCGGATCGGCGTGCGGAAGTCGGCGTACCCGGGCGCCGGGCGCATGTGGAACAGCTGGTCGGGCGACAGCTCGCCGTGGAAGATGTTGCCGCCGATCAGCCCGTACTCGTGCTCCATCTCGTAGGGCCCGATCACCGTGCGGTGCAGGATCGACGGGTGAAGCCCGGGCGCGACCTCCTCGACGCGCGCGATCACCCGATCGGCGTAGGCCTCGAGCTCGGCGTGCATCGGCTTGTCGGCCCACTCGTGCGGCACCCACTGCGTGAACATCGACACGATGTGGTGGCCGTCGCGGGGCGAGCGTCGGGTCGAACACCGATGGGATGCAGATGTCGGCGAACGGTCGCGCCGCCGGTGCGCCCGTCGACGGCGTCCTGGAACGCGCTCTCGACGTCGTCGAGCGACCGGGCGAGCACGATCGTGCCGCCGTGCACCTCGGGGTCGAAGCCGGGTTTGCGCGGTGAACTCGGGAAGCCGGTCGACCGCGAGGTTGACCTTCACCGTGCCGCTGCGGGTCTTCCAGCGCTCGATGTCGCGCGACGAAGTCGTCGGGCAGCTCGCGCCGGTCGATGTGGTCGAGGAACGTGATCTTCGGGTGCACGGTGGTGACGACGACCGGGGCGTGCAGCTCCTCGCCCGACGCCAGCGACGACGCCCGTCGACGCGACCGCTCGCGCACGAGGATCCGGGCGACCGGCGCATCGGTGCGGACGTCGGCGCCGAACGCCTCGCGCCGGATGCGCGATCGCTGCGCGTGAGCCCGCCCATGCCCCCTTCGGGAAAGCCCCACGAGCCGAGCTGGCCGTCGCCGACGTCGCCGATCTTGTGGTGCGCCATGACGTACGCCGTGCCCGGCGAGCGCGGTCCGGCCCACGTGCCGATGACGCCGCTGACCGACAGCACGCCGAGCATCTGCGGCGACTCGAACCAGTCCTCGAGCAGGTCGGCGACGCTCATCGTGAACAGCCGCGTGCACGTCGGCCGTGCCGCGCACGCCGAGGCGCTCGAAGTCGCCACGCGAGCGCGGCCTGGTCGGCAGGTCGCGCGGCCGCCGGCTGCCCAGACGGCGGGCGGCACGGTCGACAGCAGCGGGCCGAGCACGCTCGGCGAGCCCTCGAGCCACGCGTCCCACGCTCGATGGCGTCGGCGTCGCGAGTCGAGAACTTCTCGATCTCGCTTTCGCCGGCGCGCCGGGTCGTCGGGGAGCTGCAGCGACCGCCCGTCGGGGTACGGCGCGAAGTACGGGCCCTGCGGGTACACGTGGTAGCCGTGGCGCTCGAGCTCGAGGTCGCGGATGAGTCGAGGGTGGGAGCAAGCTCACGACGTACGAGAGCATGGTGACCTTGTAGTCCGGACCCCACGGCTGCTCGGTGACCGCTGCGCCGCCGACGATCGGCCGGCGCTCGAGCACGACGACGCGCTTGCCGGCGCGGGCCAGATACGCGGCGGCGACAAGGCCGTTGTGGCCACCACCGACGACGATCGCATCGAACTTGTTCGACTGCGACGCGAACTTGTTCGACTGCGACGCGAACTCGTTCGAGCGCGACACGTACTGGTTCGAATTCGACACGGGGCGCGAGGCTACGGTGCCGACGCAGGGCAAGGGGGGTCGCATGGCGGAATCGCAGGACACGGCCGGATTGACTTGGACGCTCGAGCCCAGCCACTTTCCTTCCTCGCTCACTCGCTGGACGGCGGAGATCGCCTGCACCGTGCAGACCGACGTCATCCGGCGGGTGATGGCCGAAGCCGGCCTCCCCCTCGACACGCTCGCGTTCCGGGAGTTCGACGGACGCGTGTACACCACCGTGATCCCGCTCGGAGGCAAGGCGCGCAAGCCGCCGCCGAAGGCGCTCCTCCCAGTCCTGCTGAGGGTCGTGCCCGAGCTGCGGCGGCGGGTTGCCGCGAGCAAGGTCTGGTTCGGCCAGGACCGGCCCGCCCGGCTCATCGAGGAGTGGCTCGGCGGCAAGGAGAAGGAGCTGCGGACCGAGGGCCGGCGCCTCATCGCGATCGACGTCGACTCGCTATCGGGGCCGAAGCTCGCCGATCTCATCGACGAGGTCCTCGCCTACGCGACTGACGCCTGGTACTGGCACTTCCGGCTGCACGGCGCGGCGGTGTGGCTGATCGGCCTTCTCGGGATGGAGCTCGAGCGTGACCATGGCTGGACCGACATCGAGTTCGCCGCGCTCTTCACGGGCCTTTCCGACGTGTCGACGGCTCCCGGAGCAGCCCAGGACGCGATCGTCCGAAGGATCGCCGACGAGGGTGGCGTCGACGCGCTTGCCGCGGCGACGTCGATCACCGATCTCCGCCGCATCTCGTCGTCGGTGAGCAACGTGATCGATGACTACCTCGACGCGTGGGGGTTGCGGGCGGTGCGCTACGAGGTCGCGTATCCGACTGTCGCCGAGCGCACTGATTGGCTGCTGCGGCAGCTGCAGGAGCGACAGGAACGCTCCGAGGACCAGTCGGAGGCGCGGAGCCGCGCCCGAGACGACGCCGAGAAGCGACTCCTCGCGGCGCTGGGCGACACCGACGAGACCCGTGCCCGCCTTGCCGCCGCACGCCGCGCTGTTCCCGGTGCGCGAGGGCAACGAGGCCGCCACCGTCGGGCTGCCGATCGCGGTGCTCCGTCGCGTCGGGCTCGGGGCCGGCCGGCGGCTCGTACGCGTCGGCAACCTCGAACGTCCGGAGGACGTCTTCGACCTCACCACCACCGAGGTCACCTCGATCCTGCGCTCGTCGCCCATCGCACCCGCCGATCCCGCGCTGCGCGCTCGTACTCGTCGAGAGGCGCGTGCCGCCGCTGACGCGCGCACCGCTCGTCCGACAGTCGGACCGGGCACCGGCGGCTCGCTCGACGCTCCCGATCTGAGCGGATTTCCCGACGAGATCGTCAACGGCACCAACGCGATGCTCTGGTACACGGCGAAGATCTTCGGCGAACAATCACCGACGGCGGAGTCGTCGGACGCGGTGACCGGTCTCGCGGTATCGCCCGGAACCTACGAAGGGAGGGCGCGGGTCGTGCTCGACGAGTCTGAGCTCGACCGCATCGAAGCCGGAGACGTCCTCGTCTGCCCCATCACCTCACCGGTGTGGTCGATGGTGTTCCCCGCACTCGGCGCCCTCGTCTGCGACGCCGGCGGAGCATTGAGCCACCCGGCGATCATCGCCCGCGAGTTCGGGATCCCCGCCGTCGTGAACACCGGCAACGCCACTACTGCGATTCCCGACCGTGCGCTCGTCCGAGTCGACGGCGACAAAGGCACCGTCACGATCACCCCTCCGGGCTAGGAGGCGGCGGCGTGGCTCGTCGTCGCGTCCAGCCAGCTGGCGTGCAGGCGGGCGTAGACGCCGCCGTGGGCGAGCAGCTCGCGGTGCGTGCCTTGCTCGACGAGGTGGCCCCGTTCGAACACGAGCACCACGTCGGAGCGCTCGGCCGTCGACAGGCGGTGCGCGATCGTCACCGACGTGCGCCCGCGGGCAAGGCTCTCGACAGCGCGCGCCAGCCGAGCCTCGATCGCCGCGTCGACCGCTGATGTCGCCTCGTCGAGGATGAGGCACACCGGGTTCGCCACATACGCGCGGGCGAGCGCGACGAGCTGGCGCTCGCCGACCGACAGGTGCTCGCCGCGCTCCCCGACGCGGGTGTCGAGGCCCTCGGCAAGCGATTCGACCCACGCCTCGAGGCCGAGCTCCACAAAGGCCAGCCGCACCGCGTCGCGGTCGGCCGACGGGCGTCCGAAGCGCACGTTCTCGGCAATGGTCGTGTCGAAGAGGAACGCGTCCTGCGGGACCATCACCAGTGACGAGCGCAGCGACGTGCGCTCGACGTCCCGCAGATCGACGCCGGCCACGAGGATACGGCCCTCGGTCGGGTCGGCGAGGCGCGTCAGCAGCTTGGCAAAGGTCGTCTTTCCCGATCCGGTGGCGCCGACGACAGCCACGCTCGTCCCCGGCTCGATCACGACCGACACGTCGCGCAGCGCGGGCTCGGGCGTCTCGTTCGACCCGGGCCGGGGCCGGTATGAGAACGACACGTGCTCGGCGACGATCGAAGGCGGGCCGGGCGGAAGTGCGAGGCCAGGGTCGGGCTCGACGATGTCCACGGGGGTGTCGAGCAGGTCGAGGACGCGGCGCCATCCCGACACCGCGGTCTGGGTCTCGTCGAGGATCTCGGTCACCTCGGCCACCGGCTCGAGGAACCGGTTGACCAGAAGCATGAAGCCGACGAGCTCGCCGGCGGTGAGGCCGGAGGCGGGACCCATCACGACGCCGACGATCACGACCGCGCCGACCGTCAGCACCGCGAACAGCTCACCCGACGGGAACATGAGCGCGTTCAGCTTGCTCGCCTTCACCCCGGCGCTTCGCTCGGCCTCGATCGCTTCGCCGATGTGCGCCGTCGTCGACTCGGTTGTGCCGTAGCTGCGAATGACCGCAGCGCCCATCACGACCTCGGAGACAACGGTGAGCAGCTCGGCGACGCGGATCCGAAGGATGTCGTA
Source organism: uncultured Acidimicrobiales bacterium (assembly GCA_963708175.1). Classification (GTDB taxonomy): domain Bacteria; phylum Actinomycetota; class Acidimicrobiia; order Acidimicrobiales; family DATKAS01; genus DATKAS01. Next base: position 521,375 of record CAVPSD010000003.1, on the reverse strand, counting down.
CGCCGCAATGAGCCGCTTCTGGAGGACACGCAGCAGGAACGGGAGCGGCGCACTCATCAGAAGCGCGACGAGTGCGAGCTTCCAGTTGAAGAAGAACATCGTGGCGACGACCGCAAAGATCACGAGGCCGTTGACGACCCACGCGATGCCTCCCCACTTGAAGAACTGGCTGAGCGTCTCGACGTCCGATGTCACGCGGCTCACGAGCGCGCCGCGACGCTCTTCGGCGTGATGCGCGATCGAGAGCCGGTGGATGTGGCGGAATGCCCGGGTGCGCAGCCCGAAGAGGGCATGCTCCCCCGATCGAGCGAGCCGGCGCGCGGCGAACATCGTCGCGATCGTCGCGATCACCGCGACGGCTGCGCCGGCGAGCGACAGCGTGAGGACGCGCGCGACATCGACCTCGCCGTTGTCGAAGCCCTTGTCGATGACCTGCTGGACGAGGACCGGGATCACGACCCGGCCGGCGGCGCCCACGAGCGCGAGCGCGATCGTGCCGCCGATCCCCTCACGCAGCTCGGGGCTCGCTCGCCACCCGCGCCGCATGACGCTGAGCACCGAGGCAGGATGACCCTCCTCCGCGGGATCGAATGACGTGCTGGTCATCGCCCCGCACGCTCCTTCTCGTAGGACTCCACCAGCCGCCGATAGCCGGCCTCCCGGGCGAAGAGCTCTCGGTGGGAGCCGTACCCCGCGACCCGGCCGTCCTCCATGAACAGCACGTCGTCCGCCAGTGCGATGGTCGACGGGCGGGACGCGACCGTGATCACCGTGCCCGACAGGAGGCTCGACAGGCCGGTCAGGATGCGCGCCTCCGTCGTGGGGTCCACACTGGACGTGGCATCGTCGAGCAGGAGCACCTGGGGCTCGCGTGCGAGGGCACGGGCGAGAGCAACTCGCTGGCGTTGTCCCCCCGACAGTGTCACCCCGCGCTCTCCGATGACCGTCGCCCATCCATGGGGAAGGTCATCGACGAACTCGTCGACCTGGGCGATCGCTGTGGCCCGCGCGATCACATCCGGGTCGAGGCCGGCTCCGAGATCGATGTTCTCGAGCAGCGACCCGGCAAAGAGGAACGGCTCCTGGAAGACCAGGGACACGGCCCTTCGCAGCTGCGGATCGGGAAGCGTCATCACGTCGACACCGCTGAGTCCGATCGTCCCCGCGTCGGGCACGAGCAACCGGTCGAGCAGCGCCATGAACGTGCTCTTGCCCGAGCCCGTCGCGCCGACGACTGCGACGATCCGGCCGCCGGGAATCGTCAGGTCGAAGTGATCCAGCACGTTCCGCGCCGGCTCGTAGCCGAAGGTGACGTCGTCGAAATGCACCGCGAGGGGCCCGGTCGGGAGTGCTGGCGGGGCGCCGTCGGGCAGTCGCAGGTGGCGGGCCGGATCGACCTCCCCTGCCAAGACCGCCCGCACACGGTCGTCACCGGCGACCGAGCGGGGCAGGTCGCCGAGCACGAAGCCGATGAGCCGTAGCGGCCACACCATGAACCCGAAGAGCGTCACGAAGCTCACGATCTCGCCCGCGGTTGCCGCGCCCTGGGCGACTCGCCACGCACCGAGGGCGACGAGCAGGATCGTCGCGAGTGACGGCAACGAATCGAGCACCGCGTCGAACGCAGCCCGGAGCATGGCCACGTGGATGTTCGCGTCGCGGAGCCGCTCGGCCTCGACCGCGAAGCGCGCGGCTTCGGACTCCTCGGCCCCGAGCGCCTTCACGACGATCACGCCGTCGACGCTCTCGTGCACCACGTTCGACACGTCGCCTATCAGGCTCTGCGCGTGAGCCGCTGGTCCCTCTGTCCGGCGCTGGTACACGACGTTGAGCGCGGTGATGGCCGGGAAGAGGAGCAGGGCGACGAGGCCCAGCACCCAGTCGGTCGCGAACATCCAGACAGTCGCGATGATGACGAGCATCACGGTGCCGCTCGCGTACGGGAGCGGTCCGAGCACCTGCGACGACGCCTCCGCGTCCGACTGCACGTGGGCGAGGAGCTCACCGGTCGGGTTCTCGTGGAAGTAGGAGAGCGGCTCGTCCTGATACCGATCCACGACCCGCTGCCGCAGGACCGCCGCGACGCCCATCTGAGTGCGCCCGGCGTTCACGCGCCGCATCACAACGCCACCCGCGCGGACGGCGCCGACGACGACCAACGCGACGACGCCACCGATCACCGCGTCGCTGCCGACATGGCCGTCCTGGAACCGCGGCGTGATGACGTGATCGACGATCCAGCCGAAGACGAACGACTGCGCGATGGTGCCGAGTGCAAAGATCGCCGCGCCACACACCGCGATGGTGAAGGTCTTCGGCTTCAGCGCGACATGGCGCCGCACCATCTGCGCGCCGCGTGCCGCACCATCGCCCCGCTGACCCCTTGTTCGGGCGCGTCAATGGAAGCTGCGGCATCGGGCACGTCCCCCATTCTCCCAGCCGCAAGGCCCGTCGCGCCGGGGGATTCGGCCGGATTCAGGTCCCCGTGACAACCTTTCGTCGTGGAAGCCGTCGACTTCGGGCTCCTGATCCTTCGAGTCACGGTCGGGCTCACCGTCATGGCGCACGGCTTCAACAAGCTGTTCGGCGGAGGGCGTCTGCCCGGCACCGCGTGGTGGTTCGAGAGCATGGGGTTGCGCAACGGGTGGCTGCAGGCCCGCCTCGCCTGCACGACCGAGCTGACCGCGGGGCTGCTGTTCGCCCTGGGCCTGCTCACGCCGCTCGCGGCGGCCGGCCTGATCGGCCTGATGGTCGTCACGATCATCGTCGACCATCGCTTCAACGGCTTCTTCGTGTTCCGCAAGGGTGAGGGTGTGGAATACGTCACGGTGCTCACGGTCGCAGCGGCGGCCGTCGCGGCGATCGGGCCCGGCGAGGCGTCGCTCGACCATGCGTTCGGATGGGACGAACGCAACGGCTGGACGAGCCTCGCGATCGCCGTCGGGATCGGCGTCGCCGCGGCGGTGGTGCAGGTCGCGCTCTTCTGGCGCAACCCCCGCAAGGTTGTGAGCGCACCGTGAACGAGCCCGGCGAGACGGGCGACACCGTCGAGCGGAGGTCGGGGTTCCACTGGACCGCGGGGAGCATCGGGCTCCTTGTCGCGGTGATCCTCATCGCGCTCGATGTGGGCGTACATCCTGTCGCCGTTCTCGAAGGGTGGCGACCCGCCGACCACGCTGAAGGACGCGGCCTACACCGCGGAGGCAGAGCGGCTGTGCGCGGCTGCGCAGGCCAAGATCGCGGAGCTACCCGAAGCCGCGACCGCGCCGTCCCCGCAAGAGCGGGCTCGCGTGCTCGACGAGGCCAACGGGATCGTCGCTGGCCTCGTCACCGAGCTGGGCGCACTTCAGCCGAAGGTCGACGAGGACCGGCAGTACACCGACCAGTGGATCTCCGACTGGGACAGCTACCTCGACTCGCGTCGCGCCTACGCGCGGGTCCTCGCGAGCGGGAAGGACGACCGGTTCGCCGTGGAGGCGGAAGGCGGCCATCCGATCACCGAGCGCATGGACGGCTTCGCGCTGTTGAACGGCATGGAGTCGTGTCAGGTGCCGTTGGACGTTTGATCTCCGGCGCGCTGGCCATCCGCTGCCGTCCCACTCACGGATCGGCTTCGCGGGCGCGCCCGCGGCGACGCAGTTGTCAGGGAGCTGGCCGGAGACGACCGATCCGGCGGCGACCGCCACGTGCCTGCCGATGCGCGCGCCCGGCAGCACCACCGTGCCGTGGCCGAGCCACGATCCCGATCCGATGACGACCGGGCGCTCGGGTTGGCTCTGGCGCGAGATCGGGAGGGTCACGTCCTCGTACCCGTGGTTCTGATCGGTCACGTACACGTAGTGGCCCGTCCACACGTCGTCGCCGATCTCGATCGAGAGGTGGCCGACGATGCCACTCCCCTTGCCGATGAGGCACCGATCTCCGATCGCGATCACCGGCTCGCTCACGGGGACCTGGCCCGGCACCATCCCCGCGGACAGGCTCACGTGCGGGCCGATCAACGTCCCTGAGCCGATGTGGATGTACTGCTCGTTGAAGATCGCGACCGTGGGGAAGCAGATGACGCTGGCCTCGCCGAACGCGCCGAAGCGCCGGCCCCGGCGGCTGCGGGGCCCGATCGAACCGAGCTCGACGACCGCCTCCCACCCCCACTGCACGACCTCGGCCGCGCCCCGCTTCAGGGCGCCGCGCACCTGGTCGATCGGGCCGGGCGGAGGGTCGTGCCGATGCAACATGCGCGGCGAACGTACTTTCCGGCACGTGCCCGAGCATGTCCGACGCCCGACCAGGGTGTTCGACAACGCCGTTGAAGTGCTCGAAGACCCGCGGGGAGCCGATCGCGAGGCGTGGGCGGGCCGCTCGGCCCGACCTGGCGTCACACCATCGCCCAGAAGGGGTCTCAAGCCCCCCTACGCTTCCCGCCGAAGTGTTCCGAATGAGCCCGACCCGCCGCCCGGCTCTCGCCGCCCTGGCGCTCGGCCTCCTGATGTCGTCCACGCTGGTCGATCGAGCGGGCGCGGAGGACACGCCGAGCCCGCCGATCTCCGACCCCTCGACCACGACCTCCGCACTCGAGACGTCGACGTCCGCGCCGGGCTCGTCCGAGGCGCCGCCCGAGACGACGCCCGTGGTGCAGACGACGTTCCCCGGCGTGGTCCGGGAAGCGGCGGATCCCGGAGCGACGTCGACGACGACCGCAGCGTCGAGCTCATCGATCTCAGACACGACCGCAGTTGCGCCGCCTCCGTCTGACGGCGTCGTCGAAGGTGTCACCGAGAGCGTGCCGATCGTCGCGCCCGCGCTCGTCGATCTCCCTACGCGAGGGAGCCGGCCCGGACGCGTGGTCGCCGGTGTCTCCACCCGGGTCAACGCGCTGATCCGCGCGGCCAAGGACGCGAACCACGCGATGCTCGACAAGCTCGGCGAAGCCGAGGCTCGCAACCGGACGACCGCCCTCGGCGTCGCCAGCGCACAGGCGCGGATGGACCGTCTCTCCGCGAAAGAGCGCGTCGCGTTGCGGGAGCTGTCGGTGGCGCGCCTCGCGTTCGAAGAGCGTGTGCGGTGGGCCTACACGCGGGGGCCGACCGCGACGCTCGAAGGGTTCCTTCAGTCTCAGAACGCCGCGCAGCTGACCGACCGGCGCGCGATGGTGCAGTTCGTCCTCGAAGAGGACGCGACCGCCGTCAACCGCTACCTCGAGCTCCGTGATCAGGTGGATGCGGCGGTGGTGAGAGCCGACGACATCCTGAGCGGGGCCGAGCGCAACCACGCGACGACGCAGATCACCGAGGACGCGGCGCGTGCGGACGTCGCGCTCACGACGCTGACGATGAGCATCTGGAACCGTGCGGGCCGCGGGTTGCGCGACCTCGTCTTCCCGGTCGTCGGAACCCACGCGTTCGGCTCGGACTTCGGCGCGCCGCGCATGGTCGGGACTGCTGACGAGCACACACACGAGGGCAATGACATCGCCGCGCCGCTCGGCGCCCAGCTCGTCGCGGTCGAGCCCGGCATGGTGGTCGCGATGGGCACCGATCGCTTGGGCGGCATCAAGCTGTGGCTCGCGGGCCGCAGCGGCACCTACTACTACTACGCCCACCTCTCGAGGTTCGCCGAGGACGTGCACGAAGGCGACATCGTCCCCGCGGGCACGGTCGTCGGATATGTCGGCAACACCGGCAACGCTCGTGGTGGCATCCCGCACTTGCATTTCGAGATCCATCCGAACGGTGGACCCGCGGTCGACCCGTACCAGTACCTCGCGGCCGCGGACCGGCGACAGAGAACCGCGCGCTGGCCTTCAGGTCGCGCGGCGACCGACGGCGAAGAGGTGCGCGGAGACGGGGACGAACCCTGCGTCGCATTCGACGGTCCGAGCCGCCCAAAGCGCCGCGTCGCGCCACGCGTCGTCGTCCGGCTCGATGCCGCGATCGCCCCACAACCACGCTGGGCCCTCGACGCCGAACACGGTCGGCTCCTCGAGCCCCGCGGCGCGCATCTCGTCGGCCAGATCGTCCGGCGCGTGGAAGAAGGCCGTCGTGAACCAGCCCGGCGTGCGCGACGGGTTGCGGTGGGTGCCGTCGGTCAGGTCGCGGGCGACGATCCTGCGGAATTGCTCGTCGCGGATGAAGCCGCGAGAAGCCGTCCAGCATCGACGCCAGCCGTGAGATGGCGGCGGCCATGACCGCGCCACCGGGCCGAACCACACGCCGGGCTTCCTCCAGCACCGCGACCCGGTCCGAGCGCTCGGGCAGGTGGTAGAGCGGACCCAGCGCGAGCACGGCGTCGAAGCTCCCGCCGGGATGCGGCAAGCACCGACCGTCCCCGAGCTCCACCCGTCCCGAGACCTCTGACGATGCCTGCTCGACGTGCAGTGGAACCGGATCGAGCAGGGTGACCTGCCACCCGCGTGCGGCCAGCCAACCGGCGTACCGACCCGGCCCACCGCCGACGTCGAGGATCCGCGCGGGAGGCGGCGGGAGGTGCCGCAGCAAGAGCTCCTCCGTGCGGATGCGCTCGAGCGACCAGCCCCCGAGCCGGGCCTGTTCGGCGCCATCGGAGTAGTGCTCGACGACGTCGGGATCCATCGAGGAACGGTAGAAGCATGGGTCGAGCAGAGGTGAGCGTTTTCAGCGGCCTCGACCGGGCACCATGACGGGATGCTTCGCGCCGGGGTGGTCCGCATCGTCGCTGTCGCGGTCGTCGCTGGCCGCTCTTGCCGCCGGCTGCGGGTCCGACGACAGCGGGGCTTCGTCTGGGACCACCGGGGTGACCGAGGCCACCTCGAGCGGCGCCGCGACCACCGAGGCATCACCGGAGACGACGGCCGCGCACTCCGAGTCGGGCTCGCTCGACTGGCAACGGTGCAAGGGACGCTTCGAGTGCGCCACGCTCGAGGTGCCGCTCGACTACGAGGACCCGTCCGGAGAGACGACGTCGATTGCCCTCATCCGCCGGCCGGCGAGCAACCCCGATGAGCGCATCGGCTCACTGGTGCTGAACCCCGGCGGCCCCGGCGGCTCGGGGGTCGACTTCGTTCCGCAGCTGGGCCTCATCCTGGACAGCGAGATCACGGATCGGTTCGACATCGTGAGCTTCGACCCCCGCGGCGTGGGTGAGAGCGATCCGATCGTCTGCCTGTCGGACGAGCAGAAGGACACCTATGCCGCGTTCGACGCGGTCCCCGAGCCCGACGAAGTCGCGACGGCGACCGAGCTCAGTCAGCAGTTCGCCGACGCGTGCGCCGAGAAGTACGGCGACAAGCTGTCGCAATACGGCACGACTGACGTCGCGCGCGACATGGACCGGATCCGCGAGGCGCTCGGCGACGAGAAGCTGACCTACCTCGGCTTCTCCTATGGCACCCGCCTCGGCAGCGTGTACGCACAGCTCTTCCCCGACCGCGTGCGCGCGATGGCGCTCGATGGTGCGATGGACCCAGACCCGGCGTCGCCGACGTTCAGCGCCGACCAGGCGCGCGGGTTCGAGGAGGCGTTCGACGCCTTCGTCGCCGACTGCGACGCCGATCCGAAGTGCGCGGCCGGGCCCGATGCAGCAGGGCTCGTCGACGAGCTGATGGCGCGCGTCGAGACGTCACCGATCCCAGCGCGCACCGACGACCGCGAGCTCACCGAGGGCTGGCTCACGTCCGGCGTGCTGTACGCGCTCTACACGAAGGAGCTGTGGACGCCGCTCGCGGAGGGGTTGCGTCAGGCGCAGCAGGGCGACTCGAGCCTGCTGCTGCAGGTCGCCGACGTCTTGTCCGGCAGGCGCGCCGACGGCACGTGGGAGAACCTGTGGGAGGTCAACTCGGCGGTCAACTGCCTCGACGACTCGGACCGCGACTCGCTCGACCAGATCGAGTCGTTGGCCACCGATCTCCAGAGCGTCTCGCCTCGCTTCGGGCCGGTCATCGCGTGGTCGAACCTCCAGTGCACGAACTGGCCGGTGCCGCCTGAGCCGATCCCCGTGGCGGTCGCGGCGGGCGCGCCTCCGATCGTGGTCATCGGGACGACACGCGATCCCGCGACGCCGTATGTGTGGGCCGAACGCATGGCCGACACCCTGGAGAGCGGCGTGCTGATCACGCGCGACGGCGACGGGCACGGCGGGTACCTCGACAGCCCCTGCGTCGCGCAGATGGTGAACGACTACTTGATCAACCTCACTGTGCCGCCGCCCAAGGCGTTCTGCGCGAGCTGACGGCTACGCCTTGGCAGTCGCCTCCGCCGCCTCGACCGGCGATAGCCCGGAGTCCTCGAGCTTCGACGTCGGCGTCTGGTTCGAGGGCATGTTGTAAGGCTGCGTGTCGATCTCTGCGAGCTCGATCTCACCAGCGATCACCTTGCGCTTCCACTCCCGGTGGTCGGGCTCGCGGTCGTGGAACTCGGGCATGATCTCGCGGGCGAACAGCTCGAGGCTCTCGCAGATGTGCTCGTGCCGGTTCTTGCCGGCTTGGTTCAGCAGGATCACCTGGTCGACGTTCGAGTCCTCGAACGCCTTCAGGCGGCGCCGCACCGTCTCGACCGACCCGATGAGCCCGTGGCCCGCGACTGCGGCCTGCCCCTTCGGCGTCTGCTTCCAGTCGAGGTACTCCTGCCACAGATCGACGGTGCCCGGCTCGACCGGACCGTGCGTGTTGTAGAACACCAGCGCGAACTGGAAGAAGGTCCAGCCTTCAGCGCGTCGCTGCGCCTCTTCATCGGTGTCCGCGACCATGAAGCCCGAGACGACCGCGATGTTCGGATTGGTCGCGTAGTCGCACAGCTTCTCGAGTCGCTTGGTGTACGCGTTGTAGTAGGCGTGCACCCACGCGTGGGCGGCTTCGGCAGACACGAACTGAAACCCGAGGGCACCCATCCCGCGCATGCCCGCCATCGTGATCGTGTCGAGCTGGCTGCACGCGACCCAGAGGGGCGGATGCGGTTTCTGCAGCGGCTTCGGCACGACGTTGCGCAGCGGGAAGTCGAACCACTCGCCGTGGTACTCCCAGCCCTCCTCGGTGAACATCGGGAGGACGCACTTCACCGCGTCCTCCCAGACCGAACGCTTGTCACGGAACCGGCGATCGAACGGGTGCAGCTCGGTGACCGAGCTGGCCTCGCCGATCCCCATCTCGACGCGACCCTTGCTCACGAGATCGAGCGTCGAGACCCGCTCGGCAACTCGGGCGGGATGGTTGGTCGTGAGCTGGATGATGCCGTGGCCGAGGCGGATGTTCTCAGTGCGCTGGCTCGCGGCCGCGAGGAACACCTCCGGAGCTGAAGAGTGCGAATACTCCTCGAGGAAGTGGTGCTCGACCTCCCACGCGTAGTCGAAGCCGAGCTTGTCGGCGAGCTCGACCTGGTCGAGAGCGTTCTGGACGAGCGCGAACTCGGAGTCCTCCTCCCACGGCCGCGGAAGCTGGAGCTCGTAGAAGATCCCGAACTTCAAGATGACCTCCCCTAGCTCTGCGTGTCCCCGAGCGTACCCTTGCGCCGTGGCGCCTCCGTCCTACGCCTCGCGCAGTCTCTGGCTCGACACCGTGCCGGGCTCGCTCGAGCCCCGCGCCGCCCTGCCCGGCGACGTGCAGTGCGATGTGGCAATCATCGGCGCCGGCTACACGGGGCTCTGGACCGCGTACTACCTGCATCGAGCCGATCCTTCGATGCGGATCGCGGTGCTCGAGTCCGAGATCGCCGGGTTCGGCGCGTCCGGTCGCAACGGGGGATGGTGCTCGGCGCTGTTCGCCGCGGATCCCGCGCGATTGGCGCGAGAGCACGGCCAGCCCGCCGCGATCGCCATGCAGCGCGCGATGTTCGACACCGTCGACGAGGTCGGCAAGGTCAGCGCTGACGAAGGCATCGACTGCCACTTCGTCAAAGGCGGCACCACGCGGTTCGCGACTTCGCCCGCGCACATCGCCCGGCTCCGCGCGGAACTCGAGGCGATGCACGCGCTCGGCTTCGGTGAGGAGGACGATCGGTGGCTCGACGCCGAGCATCCGCGGGGGCGAATCGCGATCGAAGGCAGCCTCGGCGCGGCCTACACGCCGCACTGCGCCGCGATCCATCCCGCCGCGGTTGGCGCGTGGCCTCGCCGACGTCGTCGAACGCGCCGGCGTCGCGGTGTACGAGCAAACACGGGTGCAGGCGATCGAGGACCGCACGCTCCGGACGGATCAAGGCACGGTGCGCGCCGACGTGGTCGTGCGCGCGACCGAGGCGTGGACCGTGACGTTGCCGGGCGCCGAGCGCGCCGTCGTCCCGATCTACTCGTGCATGATCGCGACCGAACCACTGCCGCAATCGGTGTGGGACGACATCGGGTGGACCGGCCGCGAGACGATGGCCGACGGCCGCCACATGATCATCTACGGGCAGCGCACCGCGGACGGCCGCATCGCGTTCGGCGGCCGCGGCGCGCCGTATCACTTCGGCTCGGCGATCCGTCCCGAGTACGACCAGGTCGAGTCGGTGTTCGTCGACCTGCGGCGCGTGCTCGCGAAGCTCATCCCCGCGACCAACGACGCCCGGATCACGCACACGTGGGGCGGACCACTCGGCGTGCCGCGCGATTGGTACCCGTCGTGCGGCTACGACCGGTCGTCGGGAGTCGCGTGGGCCGGCGGGTACGTCGGGGACGGCGTCGCGACGACGAACCTCGCCGGCCGCACCCTCGCCGACCTCATCACCGGCGCCGACACGTCGATCACGCATCTGCCGTGGGTGCAACACAAGTCCCCCGACTGGGAGCCCGAGCCCCTGCGCTGGCTCGGCCACCGCGCGCTCTCCGCAGTTGCCCGCAGCGCCGACAAGGTCGAGCGCCGCACCGGCAAGCCCGCCAAGCGCATCGCCCTCCTCGAACGCCTCCTCCGTACCTGAGAACGCGGGGGCGGGGGGAGGGGGTTAGCGGGTGGCGAGGGAGTGGGCCGCAGCGGCCCGGGTGATCGCGTGCTGCGTGACCTCGAGGAGGGCGAGCTTCACCGACTGACGCGTACGAGCGTCGCACAGCACGATCGGGACGTCGGCGCGCACATCGAGCGCCTCGCGCACGTCTTCGATCTTGTGTTCGACCACTCCGTCGAAGCAGTTGACCGCGACGATGAAGGGAAGGTCGCGGCTCTCGAAGTAGTCCACTGCGGGGAAGCACTCTTCGAGGCGGCGGGTGTCGACGAGCACGACTCCGCCGATGGCGCCGCGCACGAGCTCGTCCCACATGAAGAAGAAGCGGTCCTGGCCCGGCGTACCAAAGAGGTACAGGATCAGGTCGCTGCCGAGCGTGATGCGGCCGAAGTCCAGCGCCACCGTCGTGGTCGTCTTGCCGGCCTGGCGCTTCGTGTTGTCGTCCACACCGACGCTCACCGACGTCATCGCGGCCTCGGTCGACAAAGGGATGATCTCGGAGATGGCGGCCACGAACGTCGTCTTGCCGGCGCCGAAGCCACCCGCGATGACGAGCTTCACCGGAGTGGGCGCGTGCCCCGCCGTCCGATCAGAGGGCACGAAGGCCATTGAGCACCCTTTCCAGGAGGTTCAAGTCGTTCGGGGCGTCTTCGCTCCCGCTTGCGCCGCTCATCTCGACCAAGCCCTCGGCCGCCATGTCGCCAACCAGGACTCGAGCCACCCCGAGCGGCACCTTCAGGTGGGCCGACACCTCGGCCACCGACATCGGCGAAGCGCACAGCTCCGCGATCGCCCTGTGCTCCCACGCCAGGCCCGGCGCGCGGGAACGACCTACGTCAGTGACGATGACGAGCGCCTCGAGGGGGATCTCGGCGCCGGCCGAACGGGTGCGGCCGCCGGTCATCGCGTAGGGCCGCACGAGGCGACCAGGACCGTCCTCACCCAGCTCTTGTGCCCGCACGGCAGAAACGCCAGACGGCGGCGGTGAAGCTGGAAACGCAGGCGCAGGGTCCTCGGCCCATGGTGGCGGCTGCGCGGTCGCATACGTCGCGAGCGCCTCGGTCACGACGTCGGGAGTCGAGGCGGGAGCCGGAGTGGGAACGTCGACCGGGGTGTCTTCGCTCGTGGCGGCGTCATCGTCCACGTCCTTCGTCGGGACGTGGCCGGCCGCCTCGCGATCCCACAGCTCGTCGTGCGACGGCGAGCGCGGGATGTCGAGCGGGAGCGCGGCGCGCAGGTTCCCGCGATCACCGCGAGAAGGAGCGTCGCCGTCACCCGCCAGGTCGGCCAGAACCCGATCGTTCACGCCGGAAGGGCCGCCTGGAGCTCAGCGCGCAGCGCCGGGGTGAGGACAGGACCGGCGCGCTCGACGAGCACGGCCATCTCGTAGCCGACGAGGCCGACGTCGCAGCCCGCCTGCGCGACCACCGCGAGGCACGAGCCGTCGCTGATGCCGGTCACGAAGAGGAACGCCCGCTCCATCTCGATGATGACCTCGTGCACTGCGCCACCGCCGAACGGGCCGGAGACGCCGTTGGCAAGGCCGATGAGACCCGAGGCCACCGCGGCGAAGCGATCAGCCGCCTCGCGGTCGAGGCCCTCGGACACTGCCATCGGCAAGCCGTCGGACGACACGACGATCGCATGTGCGACGCCGGGGACCCGCTGCACGAAGCTCGAGACGAGCCAGCTGATGTTGCGGGCATCGGGGCTGAGGCCCGTCATGACTGCTCTCCGTTCTCAGCGTTCGCTGAACCATTGGTCCGAGACTTGAGGGCGTCGCTCAGGCGGCCCTGGGTGAGGCCGCTGCGGTAGCTCGAGAGCAACGAGCGGATCTCTTCGGGCGAGCGGCTCGACGCCCGAGCGGAGGATGGATCCCCGAACGCTGGCGTCGTCGTGGAGAACGAGCGGGCACCGCTCGCGTTGCGCCGCGGGAGAGGTGACGGGGCGGGCACGTCGAGCGGGCTCGACGGCAGGATGTCGTTGCCGCCCAGGTCACCGCTCGCGGACTTCTCACCGGCCCGGCGCTTGGGCAGTCCACTCGAGGTGAGGGGATCCGACTCACCGTCGGAGATCTCGGCGAGCTCGGCGTCGATCGTCGGGGTGCTCGAGATGGCCTCGGCGAGCGTCGCCGCGGCAGCCACGGACGCGGCCGGCATCTCCGGAGCCCTCGCGACCGGGACCGCGGGAGTGGAGGGCGGGGCGTCGGACCACGGGCCCGAGGTCTCGCCCTCGTCCCATCCGGTGGTAACCGTTTGGCGGTCCGACTCGACACCCTGGTCGGGGCTGATCTCGATGAGCCGCTCCCACACCGCGTCTGGCTCTTCCTCGGCGCGGGTCCACGCGGGCGCCTTGCTCGCGGAGGCGACCAGCGGACCGACCGGCGGCTGCGGATCGAGCGTGCTGAGCAGTGACAGGGACGTGGCCTCGTTCGGATCGGGAGTGAACCCATCGCCCGAGGAGGGCGCCGTGAGCAACGAGGGCGGCAAGTCGACGAGCGCCGTGAGTCCACCGACGGCGGCAGCGGTCAGCTCCACCGTGACGCCGTAGCGCTTGGCGAGCCGGCCGACCACGATGAAGCCGAGCGACCGGGAGAGGGTGAGACCGGTCACCGGCGGGTGGGCCAACAGCTCGTTCGATTCGGCGAGCTGCTGCGCCGTCATGCCGATGCCGAGGTCCGACACGGACAGCAGGTACCCGCCGCCCTTGCGCCGGCCGATGACTTCGACCCGCGTGCCGGGCGCGGAGAACTGCGTCGCGTTGTCGAGCAGCTCGGAGAGAAGGTGGGCGACGTCCGCGGCAGCGTTGCCGAGCACGTAGACATCGTCGAGCGCGGCGACATGCACTCGGGAGTAGTCCTCGACCTCACCGACTGCGGCCCGCACGACGTCGCCGAGCGCGACCGGCTTGCCCCAACGGCGCGGAGCCTCGATGCCCGCGAGGACGAGCAACGACTCGGCGTTGCGGCGCATGCGGGTCGCGAGGTGGTCGAGCTTGAACAGGTTCTCGAGCGCATCGGGATCGGTCTCGGCCGCTTCGAGCTGGTCGAGGAAGCCGATCTGGCGGTCGAGGAGGCTCTGGTTGCGGCGAGCAAGGTTGACGAACAGCTCGCCGATGCCCTTGCGCAGCAGGTTCGACTGCTCGACAGCGACCGACACCGCGGTCTCCTGGATCGAGGCGAACGCCTCGGCCAGGTCTCCGACCTCGTCCCGCGAGGTTCGCTCCACCGGAGTCATGTGCGGCACCGCGACCGAGCCGTCCTCACTGGGGTTGCGCAGCGCTTCGACGAGGCTGGGCAGCTGCTCGTCAGCGACCTCGTGAGCGGCGATGGCGAGGCGGCGCAGCGGGCGGGTGATGGCCCGGCTCAGCACGACCGCCGATGCGATCGCGAACGCCGCGGCCGACAGCGCGAGGAGCGCATAGGCAACGACGTCGCGGTGTGCGTCCGACTGCTGCTGGCTCGCCAGCGAGAGCAGGTCGTTCTCGACCGTTGTCTCGACCTGGCGCCCGAGGCCCAAGGTCGCGATCGTGTCCGCCTGCCACGACTTCGGATCGAGCGTGATCGGCGCGCCCACACCCGCCGTGATGACTTCGGTGACACCGTCGGTGGTCGCCGAGACCACGGGACCTGAGACGGTGCGGCGGTAGAGCTCCTTCTGCTCCGGAGTCGCGAGCGAGAGGAACACGCCGAGCTGCGTCTGGTGATCGAACTGGGTACGGACGAGCTGGCTGTAGTGCTGATCGGTCAACACCGCGCCGCCGAGGCTCTCGGTGATGAGCGAGAAAGAGTCGCTGTTGTACTGCTTGGACTTCGAACCCGCGACATACGAGCTGAACGCGCCGGACAGGGAGTCGTCCGGGCTCTCTTCCGCGATGAACGTGTTGAGGTCGAGCAGCTGGCTGCCGGCGAGGGCATACAGCGCGACGGGATCGGAGCCGTTCTGGGCGAGCTGATCGACCGACGGCCGGATGATCTGGTAGCCCATCATGCGATCGGCGGTGAGCGTGAGCTTCGCGCTGAAGTCGTCACTGAACGCGCTGCTGTCGAACCCGACGAGCGCGTCGTGCAGCGACGTCATCGCCTCGTCGGTCGTCTTGCGCTGCGCGTCGAGCTCGGCGCCACCCTGCAAACCGCCGGTCGTGATGAACCATGCGGACCAGTTGGCCTCGAGCTGGATGTTGTTCGCGGCTTCAGAGACCTTCGACGCGAGCACGGTGAGCTCAGCGGCTTGCTCTGCGTTGCGAGCGTCGCCATTGCGCTGCGCGACGCCGAGGCCGGCGAGGCCCAATAGGGCGGCAAGCGGCACCGCCAGGATGGCAACGAGCTTCCAACGAACCTTCATCGGCAGAAATCACCCCGTCGTGCGGTAGCTGACTGTGATCTATCGACCTCGCACCCGGCACTCTTAAGGCGGCGGAATCAGGAAAACCGGTAACGGCACGTCAATCGCGGCCGATGAGTAACAGGCATGACGACGGCAACTTCGGCCGCGCTCCGCGGCACGCTGCAGGACTTCGGCGCCGAGGAGATCCTCCGATTCCTCGCCGGCACGAAGCAGTCGGGCGCGCTCGTGCTGAGCGGCGACTGCTCCGGAACCGTGTGGTTCGCCGAGGGCCAGATCTACGGCGCCGACGCGACGACGAGCTTGCCCTTCCGCGACGCGTTCCTCGCGACCGGTCTCGTCACCGAGGAGCAATGGGACTCCGCGTGGGCCGAGGCCGAGGCCGATGAGCAAGAGTCGCTTGGCGCTGCGCTCGAGGTGCATGCATCCCTCGATCAGAACGAGAGCGACCGGCTGGTCGAATCACGCATCATCGATGCGGTCTTCGAGCTCGTCGTCACCTCACAGGCCGACTTCGAGTTCCGCGGAGGCGAGCACCATCCGCTTGCCGGTGGTCGTCAGCACACCGTCGACGACGTCGTCGCGGCGAGCCGCGAGCGTCTGGACCGGTGGCGCGAAGTCGCGACGGTGCTGCCGTCGATCGCAGCGGTCGTCGTCCTCGCTGCCGACGTGCCGTCGGACGCTCCCGATCTGGTGCTCTCCCCCACCGAGTGGCGCATCGTCGCCCATCTGGACGGACGGCGGTCGATCGCCGACATCACGCGACTGCTCGGCGCGAGCGCGTTCGACGTCTCCGCGGTGCTCCACCGACTCGTCGTCGCCGGCGCGGCGCGTGTCGTGAAGACGGACGCCTGAGCTACGGCGTCGGCGGTTGCGCCGGAGGCACTGACGGCGCGAGCAACACCGTCGTCGATTCCCCCGGTGCCGTCGGAGGAACCGTCGGCACGGTCGGCACTGTCTCGGGTGGCACGGTCGGCGCGACCGTGGTGTCCGGAACGGCGGTCGTCTCAATCGGGACGCTCGTCGACGTCGTCGTGGTCGTCGTTCCCGGGCCCGATCCGTCGCAGTTGATCCCCTCACTCGGGCGATAACGCGCACGCACGACGTCGACCTTCTTCGTGCCGTCGAGGTAGACCACGCGTTCGCTGCGTGACAACGGCGGTGCAGACACCGCTCGGCGCGGTCGTCTCCGCGCTCTGATCGACGCTCGTGAAGGACTTCGTCGAGAACAGCGTGACGGTCAGGCTCGAGTTCGTGTACGACGGCCAGATGAGGATCCCGTAGGGGGTGGTGTTGCGGATCTGCAGGTCGGGGCCGGGCCACCCGAGCGTGGCCTCGCGCCCGTAGGGGTAGCGGGAGATGTAGAGGCTGTGGCTCTGGTACTGCACGAAGTCGAGGCCGGCGAAGAACGACGCGTTGAACAGCGTGGTCGCGAACTGCGACACGCCGCCTCCCACCTCTTCGCTGTGCAGCCCCTCCGCGATTGCGGGCGCGAAGACGAACCCCTTCTCCTGCGTGCGCTCACCGACGAGCTGGTTGACCGAGAACACCTCGCCCGGGCGGATGATCGTGCCGCGCACGAGATCGGCCATCCGGTGGATGTTCGTCACGCGCGCCTCGCCCGAGCGGTGCTTGGTGGTGAACGTGGACACCACCTCTTTGATACCGAGCGCGTTGAGCTGGTCGTTGGACAGCGCCGGCGGCACCTCGTCCATCGGCAGGTCGACCGGCTCGGTCGGCCGGGCGTGGAGGGCGGCGAACAGCACGTCGGGAGCGGAGACCGCACAGCACTTCGCTCCAGGATGGCCGGGTGCCGGCGTGGGGACCCCGTTGACGATCGTGATCGATGCGTCCTGCGGCGGAGTC
This sequence comes from uncultured Acidimicrobiales bacterium, assembly GCA_963708175.1. Classification (GTDB taxonomy): domain Bacteria; phylum Actinomycetota; class Acidimicrobiia; order Acidimicrobiales; family DATKAS01; genus DATKAS01. Next base: position 504,283 of record CAVPSD010000003.1, on the reverse strand, counting down.
GAGGCGGCCGCGAGCGCGGTGGCGAGCGCCGAGCTCGTCGTGGCCGCATCGAGGCTGATCGTCAGCCCGTCGCTGCTCGCCTTTCCGACGAGGAACGACCGCAGCGTGGGCACGTCGAGGGACGCCGTGACCTCGCCTGCCTTCACCTCGATGGGCTCAGCCGTGAGGCCGTTCGCCTCGTCGACGAGCGCCTCGCGCGTCCTCCACCGAGTACCGGGGCTGGACGGTGTGGCTGGCGACCTCGACCCGGACAGGGCTCCTCGAGTAGCGGACCGTGTGCAGGCCGGCCACCACGTCCTCGGTCTCGATGCCGAGCCCGGGACGTCCGGCGATCGCGACCAGCCTGCCCTCCTGCAGCACGAACGAGGGCTCGATCGGGCCGCCCGTCTTCCCGGCCAAGAGCCGCTCGACCTCGGCCTCCGCGACCGTGTCGTCGACGACGACCTCGGGTTCGACGTCGGAGTCGGAGACGTACGACCACACCCACCGGAAGAACCGGGCGACCGGAAATCCCCCTTGACCGTGGTCCATCACCGTCTCCACCGTGCCCCCCTCGTCGAGGGAAAGGCCCAGGGCCCCAGCAGTCGACGTGACGGTGACCTCACCGGCCACGACGGTCACAGGGAGTGAGGAGAAGGCGGTCGCGACCTCGTGCACGACCCCCGTGACCTGGGCAGCGCGTGTCCCCACCAACGGGCTCACCAGCCACGTTGAGGTTCTCTGGGGCGCGATCCCCACGGGCGCTCGTCGAGGCGATCCAGCCGGCGATAGGCGCCACCAGCACGATGACCGCGCACAGCACCAACGCGGCGCGTCGCGACAGGCGCACCGAAGGCACCTACCGATTCTTCCAGGTGTCGTCCGCCGCTCACAGGCAGGACGACCGCTGAGCGGCACCGCTGACCGACACTGAGGGTGCCGGTAGCGTCGCCGCTCATGCCGAGTCCGGACGTTCCTGGCATCGACGGTGCGCGAGTCACGAGCTGGCTCGTGGATCACGTCGACGGCCTCGCGCCGCCGCTCGAGTTCACACTGGTCGCGGGCGGCCGGTCGAATCTCACCTTCAAGGTCGACGACTCGAACGGTCGCGCCGTCGTGCTGCGGCGCCCGCCGCTGAGCTCGGTGCTCGCAACCGCGCACGACGTCGGGCGAGAGCACAAGATCATCGCCGCCCTCGGCCCGACGAAGGTTCCCGTGCCCGACGCGCTCGCCCGGTGCGACGACGTGCACGTGAACGGCGCACCGTTCTACGTGATGTCGTTCGTCGACGGGATCATCGTCCGCGATGTCCAGGTCGGTCGCGAGCTGACGACGCCGGAGACCAGAAAGGTGATGGGCGAGTCTCTCGTCGACGTCCTCGCCGATCTCCATCAGGTCGACCCCGACGAGGTCGGCCTCGGCGATCTCGGACGGAAAGAGGGATACATCGAGCGCCAGCTCAAGCGCTGGTCGACGCAGTTCGAGGCCTCGCGGACAGCGTGAGGTCCCGCTCGTGTCAGAGGTGCATCAACGGCTCGCTGCCCGCGTGCCCGACCAAGGTCCCGCCGCGATCGCGCACGGCGACTACCGGCTCGACAACTGCATCTGCTCACCAGCGGGGCCGCTCGCCGCCGTCCTCGACTGGGAGCTCTGCACCCTCGGCGACGCGATGGCTGACCTCGGGATGCTCATCATCACCTGGGCGCAGGAGGGGGACGCTCGCACCGCGCGACCGGACGCGGCGACGCAGCTCGCCGGCTTCCCCACACCCGACGAGGTCGTCGAGCGCTACGCCGAGCGGACCGGACGCGACGTGAGCGCCCTCTCCTATTACTGCGCGTTCCAGTACTGGCGGCTCGCGTGCATCTCGGAAGGCGTTTACCCGCGCTACGCCGCCGGCGCCATGGGCGAGCAGCGCGACGTCGATCTGGCAGTGCTGTCGCAAGGGACTCCGCGGCTCGCGGCGCTCGCGGCAGCCGAGCTCGACCGCGGCTGATCAGCCGAAGCAGCCCCGCTCCGCACCGAGCGAGAGAGCCTTCAGGACGTCGATCACGATCGGCCCATCGCGGTCGACGCGGACCCACGCCCGTTGCCCATCGGCAAGCTTGCGGCTCCGCTCGCCGTCGAACGCAAGGACCCCGGGACCGACCCACTCGACGACCTCACCCTCGCCGAGCTTCGCGGCACGGCTGACCGACACCATCTCGAAGGCGCCCGGAGCCAGCGGCGCCGCGAGCTCTCGTCCCGGGCCGAACTCGATCGACACGGGCGCGGGATCGTCGGGATGGAGGACGCCGGCGAGGCCGCACATGCCGAGCGCACCCGACCTCGCCCGGGCGACGACTGCGGCGGCCAGCCGTTCGGGCTCGAACAAGAGCATCGAGCCGACGAGCCCACCGCCGAGGAGCACTGCATCGACGACAGCCAGGTCGGTGCCTTCGTCTTCGATGTCGACATGCACGACTGCAGCGGCGGTGCCGACTTCGTCCAACCCGACTGCGCCCGTCGCGAGCATCCCCGCCGCCGCGCCCGCAAGCGTGGGCTCGACGGTGAGGGGAAACGCATTGTTCGTTCCGGTCGAGATCGGGATCACCGGAGCCGACGGCCAGCCGAGCGCGACGGCGCGGTTCGTGCCGTCGCCGCCGAGCACGATCACGACTGCGCAGCCGACCTCACCCATCGCCCGCGCTGCGGCGATCGTGTCCCGGACGTCGTGGTGGCGCGGCGCCACCAGCTCCTCGACGAGATGGTCGAGCTCGACCGGCCCCGCCGCGCGGCGAGCGATGCGCGGCGCGTCCCCGAGCACGACGATGCGGTCTGCGCCGCACTGGGTCGCGCCGATCAACGCACGGCGGACGGCGGTGACCTTGTCGTTGAGCGTCGACGTGGAGGCGTTGGCCACGAGCCGGCGGATGTCGCGTCCGGAGGCGGGATTGGCGATGAGTCCGATCGGCGCGGGCACGGACGTCGACCCTACCGAACACCGCCCTAAGGTCCCGGCGTGCTGTGCGCGGTCGGCGACCTCGTGGAAGACATCGTGGTGTGGCTGTCGGGCCCACCTGGCGAAGGCACCGACGTGGCCGCGCGCGTGTTCCGTCATAGGGGAGGAAGCGCGGCGAACGTCGCTGCCCTCTCGGTAGCGAACGGAACCCCCGCACGCTTCGTCGGTCAGGTCGGCGACGACGAGCTCGGGGATCGCCTCGTTGGAAGCCTCTGCGCCGCGGGCGTCGATGTTCGGGCGGCGCGCGGTGGTCGCACGGGCACCATCGTGGTGCTCGTCGCGCCGGGCGGCGAGCGCACCATGCTCACGGACCGAGGTGCGGCGCTGCTGCTGCAGGGCGTCGACGACGCGTGGCTCGACGGCGTGACGGTGCTGCACCTCCCCGCCTACTCGCTGACGATCGGGAGCCTGGCCGAGACCGCCGTCGCGCTCGCGGCATCGAGCGAAGGAACGCGGAATCCTCGTGAGCATCGACGCGTCCTCGACCGCCGTCCTCGTCGACCACGGGCCGGCCCGCTTCCTGGACCTGGTTGCCGGCATTGGAGCGCGCGTGCTCCTCACGAACGCCGCCGAGGCCGCGCTCCTCGGGATCGGTGAGCGCGCACCCGAACACGTCGACATCGTCGTCGTGCACCGCGGCGGAGGCCCCGCGACGGCGGCAACCCGAGACGGCGTCGTCGCATCGATCGATCCGCCCGAGGTCCGCGAGGCCGCGGACACCACCGGCGCCGGCGATGCCTTCGCGGCCGGCTTCCTCCCCGAGTTCGCCCGCGGGGCGACGCTCGACGCTGCGCTCGCCGCCGGCCACCGCGCCGCGGCTCGCACCCTCGACGTCGCCGGCGCCGGCGTGGAGGGGCATCGATGAACCCGGGCACATCGCTGCTGCTCTCCCCCGAGGTCGCCTCCGCGCTCGCCGATCGACGCGCGGTCGTGGCCCTCGAGTCGACGATCTTCTCGACTCTCGGCCTGCCGAGCCCTGCGAACTCCGAAGCACTCGAGAGGTGCATCGCCGCGATCTACGAGCACAACGCGGTCCCCGCGATCACTGCGGTGATCGACGGGGTCGCCCGCGTCGGCCTCGAGCCGTCCGAGCACGAGCGGGTGCTGGCAGGCTCCCAGAAGGTCGCCGCGCGCGACCTCCCACTCGCGGTCGCACAGAGATGGTCATTCGGCGCGACGACCGTCTCGGCATCGCTCGCGCGTCGCGGCGCGGGTGGGCGTCGCGGTCTTCGCCACAGGCGGCATCGGCGGTGTCCACCGCGGCGCCGGCACAACCGGTGACGTGAGCGCGGACCTCGGTGCTCTCGCTTCTCATCCCCTCGTGACGGTCTGCGCCGGCGCCAAGGCATTCCTCGACCTGTCCCGCACGCTCGAGCACCTCGAGATGCTGAGCGTGCCCGTGCTCGGCTACGGCGCCGACGAGCTCCCCGCCTTTTGGATGCGCACCAGCGGACTTCGCCTCCGCCATCGGGTCGACAGCCCACAGGAGGCCGCCGCAGTCGCGGCAGCCGTGTGGGATCTCGGCTACCGCGGCGGTGTGCTCGTCGCCGCACCCATCCCCGAGGCCGACGCGCTCACGTCCGACCTCATCGACGCCGCGGTCGCGTCAGCGGAGGAGGAAGCGGTGCGCCAGGGCATCACGGGCCCCGCGGTCACGCCGTTCGTGCTCGCTCGAGTCGGCGAGGCGACAGAAGGCCGCAGCCTGCCCGCGAACCTCGCGCTCGCCGAGCACAACGCGGCCATCGCCGCGTCGATCGCCGAGGCCCTCGTCGAGATCGTCTGAAGGGAACTTGCGTCACCGCGCTCAGCGGCGTCGGCGGAAGCCCTTCCAGCGGCTGTCTTCGAGCTCACGGCCGTAGAAGTCGGCCATCGCATCGTCGGGCTCGAAGTCGTCGCGCGGTCCGAGCGGCGAGGGGTCGACGATCGCCCGGCGCAGCTCCGCGATGTACGGATCGTCGTCGTCGAGGAGCTCGGCCGCGGGCACTTGCATCGTGCTCGGTCCGTCGTCGTCATCCCACTGGAGCGCGGGCTGGGTCGCTTCCTCGCCCTCGTCCTTCGCGGTGCTGTCGCTCGCCTCGAGCTCCTCGATCACGATCGCGGGAAACTCGCCCGTGATCTCGTCCTCGGGCGAGAGCTCGACCACATCGATCTCGGCGACGGCGACGGCCTCGACCGCGACCTCCGCTTCGGGCTCGTCGTCGTCCGCACGCTCCGCGTCGTCACGCTCTGCATCGTCGACCGCAGTGTCCGCCGCCTCCACGACAGCGGGCTCCTCGACCGCGGGCTCCTCGACCTCGGGCTCCTCGTCGACTGCATGCACGGGCGGCGGAGGCGCGGGCGGCGCGGGCGGCGTGCCCCCTCCCATCGCCTCAGCGGTGGGAGGTGACTCGACGGCCTTGAAGTCGGGCACCGGCGCCTCGCGCAACGCGTCGGGGTCCGTCGTGAGTCGCTGCAACGCCTCGACGGTCGCGAGCACGCGCTGGCGCTGGATCGCGATGTGAGCCTCGAGACGACCCGCGTCGGTGCGCAGGTGCTCGCGCAACGCTTCGAGCGCGCTCACTTCGGTGCGGAGACGCTGGCGGAGATCCTCCGCGCCTTCCCGCGCATCGCGTTCGGCGTTCTCGAGCATCTCGGCGACCTTCGCCTCGGCCTCGCTCACCTTTGTAGACGCGTGGTCGTCCGCCTGCCCACGCGTACGCAGCGCGTAGGCCTCGGCTTCGCCCCGCGCCACCGCGGCCTGCCGCTCGGCGTCGGCCTGCACAGTCGCGGCTTTGCCTTCGGCCTCAGCGAGCAACGCGGTGGCGCGGGTCTCGGCCTCGCTCACTGCAGCGTCGGCGGTGCGTTGGGCGAGCACCAGCGTGCGCCGCAGCGCCTCGTCGGCGTCGCCCGCCTCGCGGGCGCGGCGCTTCGGCCTTCTCGGCCCGATCGGTTGCGTCCTTCACCTTCTGGTCGAGCTCTTGGACAGCCCGCGCAACCTGCTCGAGAAAGGCATCGACTTCGTCGGGGTCGTACCCCCGGAACCGCTCGCGGAACTCGACGTCGTCGAACACCTTCGGGGTGAGCTCCATGGGGTTCACTGTACCGACGACCCTCCTACCCGCCGGGCATGCCGCCCGGCCCGTCCAAGGCATCGGCAGGATGCGCCCTGGCCTTGACAGGCTCGACCCCCAGGCGGCGGCTCGCTACACGCAGCCAAGGATCAGGCCCTTGACGACGATCTGGAGCACGAGGAGCACGATGATCGGCGAGAGGTCGAGGCCCATCCCTCCCATCGCGATCATGGGGACCATCCGGCGCACCGGGCCGAGGACGGGCTCGGTGAGCCCGTAGAAGATGTCCCCGATCGTGCCGAGGATCCCCGTCGAGCGGGGGAACCAGGAGAGGATGATCCGACCGAAGATGACGAAGATGTAGACGTTGACGAGCTGACAGAGGATCTGCAACGAGGGCCCCGAGGGTCAGTCCCGGAGCCCGTGCTCCTGGATCTTCTGCCGCTCCTCCGCCGACACTTCGACGTCGTGGGGAGTCAGCAGGTACACGTGGTTCGCGACCTTGTCCATCTTGCCAGCAAGGCCGTAGCAGAGCCCGCTCGCGAAGTCGATGAGCCGGCGCTCGAGCTCTCGGTCGGCGCTCTGCAGGTTCACGATGACCGGCTGGCCGTCCTTGAAGCGGTCCGCGACCTCCTGGGCCTGCTTGAACGAACGCGGGATCACGACGTACGGCTTGGCCGGCGGCTGCGGCGCAACGACGTTCACGGCTGATTGTGAGCTTCGGGGGCGGATCGTGATCGCCGGCGCGTCGGTGGTCTCACGCGTGATCGTGCGGACGGTGCCCGACGGGTTCGGCTCAGGCGAGGTGGAGCGCTGGTTCGTACCACGGGCGCCCGAAGCCTGCGAGGGGATGTCGGCCGCGTGCTCCTCGAACTCCTCGTATTCGTCGTCCGGCCCGAGACCCAGATACAACATCGCTCGTCGCCACATCGAAGCCATGGTCGCCTCCTCGCGGAAGTCAGGTTACTGGCGCGCGCCCGGCCGAGCGGGACGGGAGCCGAACAATGCAGTGCCGATGCGGATCATCGTGGACCCTTCGGCCAGCGCGAGCTCGAGGTCGTCGGACATCCCCATCGACCGCTCGGCGAGGCCGAGACCGTCCGCGAGCGTCGACAGCCGTCGGAACGCGTCACGGGCCGCGTCGCTGTCGCCCGCAGGACCGACGCACATCAAGCCGCGCACCGACAGCCCGAGATCACGGCACGAAGACACGAGGGCGGCGGCCTCGTCGGGCACGCATCCACCCTTCTGCGGCTCCCCCGACGTGTTCACCTGGACCAGCACCTCGGCGCCAGGCGCGCGCCGGGCGATCTCGGCCGCCAACGACGAACGGTCGACCGACTGCCACAGCGCGACGTCACCTGCGATGAGCCGCACCTTGTTCGTCTGCAACCGTCCGATGAAGTGCCAGCGGACGGCGCGCCGCTGGTCGGCGTCCAGGTCGTCGGCCTTTGCGCGCAGGTCCTGCGCGTAGTTCTCGCCGAGGTCGACGACCCCCGACGCGAGGGCGTCCTCGACCACGCCCACATCGAAGCCCTTCGTGACCGCGACGACCGTGATCGAGTCGGGGTCGCGCCCGGCCCGTTCGATGCGCTCGCGGAGGCGCGCCAGCGCCTCGTGCAACGCAACGCTCACCGCGCTTCCATCCACACCACCATCGCCTGCCGCTCGCGATCGCCCCGCGCACGGTGCGACCAGTAACCCGGAGTGCACGCGGTGCACTGCGACCATGGCGACGCCGCGACCGTGACCCCATGAGACCCGAGCACGTCCTCGATGCCGGCGACGAGGTCGAGCGCCGGCGCACCGACCGACGTGCGCCCGCGAACACGAGGGCCGGCGGCCTTCGCGACCGCATCGAGGTCGTCCTCACCGAACTCGTAGCACTCGGCGTGGATGCACGGTCCGATCACCGCGGTGATCTCGCCCGGGTCCCCGAGACCGCGCAGTGCGTCGAGCGTCGCGGGCAACACGCCCGCGACCAACCCCCGCCACCCGACGTGCGCAACGCCGATCGCGCCGTCTGCACCCACCAGTGCGACGGGGGCGCAGTCCGCCACCTGCACCGCCAAGGCCGCTCCACTGACGCGTGTGACCGCAGCGTCGGCGTCGTCACCCGCGCCGGCTCCGGGACCGTCGACTCGGAGCACGCGAGCGCCGTGCACCTGCCGCATCCACGTCCACGGCAGGTCGACGATCGCCCGACGGCGCGCCGAGAGCTCGGTTGGCGCGCTGTCGATCGCCAGGTCGCCGTCGGCCGCGCTCGTCGCGAGAACGTGCGCGATGTGTGGGCCCGCCGCCAGCCGCAATACGGGCCCCGTCACCTACTTCAGGAACGAGGGAACGTCGAAGTCGTCCTCGCTGCCCATGAGGTCGTCGTCGTCCGGGGGGAACAGGTCGCCCTCCTCGGAGGCCGACAGCCGCTCCGGCCGGACGCGCTCACGCTGGGCGTCCCACCGCTCGAAGCCGGCGGCGATGACCGTGACCCGGACCTCGTCACCCATCTCATCGTCGATCACCGCGCCGAAGATGATGTTCGCGTCCGGGTGGGCGACGCCGTGGATCACCTCGGCCGCCGCGTTCACCTCGAACAGCCCGAGGTCGCTGCCCCCGGAGATGTTCAGCAGGATGCCGCGAGCGCCGTCGATCGCCGCCTCGAGAAGAGGGCTCGAGATCGCGCTGCGAGCTGCGACGAGCGCACGGTCGTCTCCGCTCGCATAGCCGATGCCCATGAGCGCGGACCCGGCGTTCGTCATGATCATCTTCACGTCGGCGAAGTCGGTGTTGATGAGCCCCGGCGTCGTGATGAGGTCGGTGATGCCCTGCACGCCTTGGAGCAGCACCTCGTCGGCCATCTTGAACGCGTTGAGGACCGAGGTCTTCTCGTTCGACACGGTGAGCAGCCGGTCGTTCGGGATGACGATGAGGGTGTCGACCTTCTCCTTCAGCCGGGTGATGCCCTGGTCTGCCTGCACCGAGCGGCGCCGCCCCTCGAACGCGAACGGTCGGGTCACGACACCGATCGTGAGGGCGCCGATCCCCTTCGCGATCTCGGCGATGATCGGCGCGCCGCCGGTGCCCGTGCCGCCGCCCTTTCCGGCGGTGATGAACACCATGTCGGCGCCCTTCAGCGTCTCCTCGATCTCCTCCGCGTGGCTCTCCGCGGCCTGGCGGCCCACATCGGGATCGCTCCCGGCGCCGAGGCCCCTCGTCAGGTCGCGCCCGATGTCGAGCTTCACGTCGGCGTCGCTCATCAGCAGGGCCTGCGCGTCGGTGTTCACCGCGATGAACTCGACGCCTTTCAGGCCGGCGTCGATCATCCGGTTGACGGCGTTGACGCCGCCGCCGCCGACACCGACGACCTTGATCACCGCCAAGTAGTTCTGGGGGGAGCCGGCCATGGAAACAACCTCCGAGTGCGCTCGATCGGATGGGGCGAAGGTCGTGTCCTGGCGACCCTCAACCTCCACTTGACGTCTAGAGTTATGTCAACCTCTCGTTGTGCTTGACGTTGTACAGGGCAACCGACCCGGGGTCAAGCATCGTCATCACTTCGATACATGCGGCGAGCCGCGTTCACGCAGGCGCGAGCACCGGCGCCTCGGGCGCACGCACGTCGAGCACGCCGATCGTCGTCGCCGGGTCGAGCTTGTCGAGGACCGCGACCGCGGCCAGGTACTTCGCGGGGAGATCGACCGGCGGGCCGACGCGGATCGTGCCGGCGGGCGCGAGCAGCAGGTCGATCGTGCCGTCCTCGGCCCACGCGACCGCGCCGACTCGTTGCTTCAGCCGCGGAGGGAGCAACGTCGCGGCGTCGATCGCGGCGAGCTGCTGCTCCCCCACCGCGTCGCCGACCGCGACGGGCGGCGTGGGCCCGGAGATGAGCAGGGTGCCGGGCGGCGGCGTCGCGGCATCGCTGACCGCGTGCCCCTCCGCGTCGAAGAGGCGAAAGCCGCCCGACGGGACGGCCGCCGCGACGACCGCGACGCGTTCGACGACGTCGATCTTCACCGTCCCCGGCCACGACCGCCGCACCGACGCGGACGCGACCCAGGGCAGCGCCTCGATCCTCCTCGCGGCCGCACCCAAGTCGACGTACACCATCGGTTCGCCGCGCCCGAGCCCCGCCGCGTCCCGGATCTCGGCCGCGGTCGTGTGGGCCTGGCCGCTCACATCGACGTGGTCCACGTCGACGAGTGAGCTGTACGACAGCGCCCACGCGAGAGCGAGTGCGCCGAGCCCGCCGAGGCCGATCAGCAGGCGACGCAAACGACGCCGGCCCTCGGCGCGACGCACCTCGATGCGCCGCTGCCGCAACCGCGGATCCATGGCCGGCCGAGGGGCCTCCTCGACATCGGCGACTGTCGTCATGGGAAACTCCGGTCATCCGAACCCCACGAGTCGCACCTCGGGATGCAGCTCGACCCCGAACCGGTCGCGTACGCGGTCGGCGACGGCCCGCATCAGAGCGAGCACGTCTTGCGCTGACCCCCCGTCGTCGGCCTGGATGAAGTTCGCATGCTTCTCGGAGACGCGAGCGGTCCCGACGCGGAAGCCCTTGAGCCCGGCGGCGTCGATGAGACGACCCGCCGAGTCATCCTCGGGGTTCGTGAACACCGACCCGGCGTTCTGACCGCCCGGTTGGTTCGCGCGCCGCCATCGCACGATGTCCGCGATCTCCTCCTCCGCAAGAGCGACCTCACCCTCCTCGAGGGCGAGCTCCGCCCACACGACGACCGTTGTGGGCGTGATCGCGGACCGGCGGTAGCCGAGGTCGAGCTCGCTGACCGGCACGATCTCATCTTTCCCGCTGTCGAGGTCGACGACGCGGACCCTGCGGAGCACCGCGGCCATGTCCGACCCGTGCCCACCCGCGTTCATCCGCACCGCGCCGCCGATCGAACCGGGAACCCCGACCGCCCACTCGAACCCTCGCAACCCTGCAGCCGCGGTGGTGCGGGCGACCACCGGCAGGCTCGCAGCCCCGCCCGCGCACGGTCGAGCCGTCGATCTCGACCGTCGTGAAGGCATCGCTCAGCGTGACGAGAAGGCCCTCGAAGCCGCGGTCGGCGACGAGGGTGTTCGAGCCGCGCCCGAGCACGAAGATGTCGATGCCGGTCTCCTTCCGGACGGTCGCGATTGCGGCGAGCTCCTCGGCCCCTCGCACCTCGACAGCGAGCGCGGCGCGCCCGCCGACCCGGTACGTCGTCAGCTCGCCAAAGGGTGCGTCCCGCGCGGCTCGGTCGCCGAGACGCGCCGCGGCGGCGTCCACAACGGACGTCATCAGCTCGCCTTCTCCGTGCGCGACGCGAGCGCCTCGAGAAGCACGTCGGGAAGTGTCGTGAGATCGCCCGCTCCCATCGTCAGGCAGAGATCGCCGGGGCGCAGCTCTGCCATCAGGTAGCTGACGAGGTCGGCGCGGTGCGGCAGCCACGCGACTCGTTGCGTCGGATGTGCATCGAGGACGGCGTTCACGATCAGCTTCCCGGTCACTCCCGGTCGAGGTGCCTCCCCAGCGGAGTACACGTCGGTGACCGCGAGCACGTCGGCGCCGACGAACGCGTCCTCGAAGTCGTGCCAGAGCGTCGCCGTGCGGCTGAACCGGTGGGGTTGGAACACACACACGACCCGCCTCCACTCGCCCTCCCTGGCGGCTTCGATCGCCGCGGCCACCTCGCCCGGCAGGTGCGAGTACTCGTCGATGAACGTGACTCCGGCGGCGGCCCCCCGCGCCTCGAACCGACGCGCGACGCCCGCGTAACGGCCCAACGCCTTGACCGCGGCGGCGCCGGGCGCGCCGAGCTCGAGCGCCATCGCCATCGCGCCGGCGGCGTTCCGTGCGTTGTGGAGTCCGGGCACCGGGAGCACGACGGGCCACTGGTCACCAGACGGCGTGCTCAGCGTGAATCGCACACGGCCCTGGCCGGTCGTCACATCGACCATGCGATAGCTGGCGCGGTCGTTCGTGCCGTAGCCGACCGCGTCGTGCTCCGCGCCAATCGCCGCAGCCAGCGGGTCGTCGACGCATACCACTCGTGGCCCTGGCGCCTGCTCCATGAACACGGCGAACGCGGCGCGCAGGGCGTCGAACGTGCCGTAGTGCTCGATGTGATCGGGCTCGACGTTGGTCACGAGCACCGCGTCCGCGGGCAGCTCGATGAAGGTGCCGTCGCTCTCGTCGGCCTCGACGACGAGCAGGTCGCCGCGCGTGTCCCACACCGCGCCGGTGCCTATCTCGTTCAGCTCCCCGCCGACGATGAACGAGGGGTGGATCCCCGCCTCGATGAGCACGAGCGCGAGCATCGACGAGGTCGTCGTCTTCCCGTGCGTCCCTCCGACGGCCACGCTGCGCCTCGTCGCGACGATTGCAGTCAGGATCTCCGCTCGCCGGAGCACGGGGATGCCGCGCTCGCCTGCGACGGCGACCTCGGGGTTGGTCGCCGGTATGGCCGTCGAGACCGCGACGATGTCGACGTCTCTTCCGACGTTCTCGGCGGCGTGCCCGATGCGCACATCGACGCCGAGAGCCCGGAGCCGCTCGAAGAACGGCGACGACTTCAGGTCGCTTCCGGACACGCGGTGGCCCATGCCCGCGAGCACGGTCGCGATCGCGCTCATGCCGGCACCGCCGATGCCGACGATGTGCACCGCGATCGGCGGACCTCCGAGATCGACGACCCGCTCAGGCACGAGCCTGCTCCTCGACGAGGTCGGCAACGCGGCTCGCCGCGTCGGGTCTTGCCACTTGCTTGCACGCGCGCGCCATCGCTTCCAAGCGCGCGGGGTCTGCGATCAGCGACTCGAGCACGACACGTAGCCGTGCTCCGGTCAGGTCAACGTCGCTGATCACCTCCGCCGCCCCGATGTCGAAGAGCACAGTCGCATTCGCGGTCTGATGATCCTCCGCGGCTCCCGACCACGGGACGAGCACGCTCGGCACCCCGATCACCGCGACCTCGCTGATCAGGCCCGAGCTCGCCCGGCAGACGACGATGTCCGCCGCGGCCATCGCCGCGGGCATGTCGTCCTCGTAAGCCACGATGTCGTATCGGAGGCCGTCGGGTGGCATCGGCGGAGCGACCGCGCGCACCTTGTCGAGGTTTCGGGGGCCGACGACGTGGCGCAGGACGAGATCCGACCGGTCGGCCCAGATCCGGACGAGCTCGATGGTGGCCTCGTTGATGCGCGCCGCGCCGAGCGATCCGCCGGTCACGAGGATCGCGGTCCGATCTCGCAGTCCCACGTGCACGCGATCCCGGTCGATGGCGACGACCTCGGCGCGCAACGGATTGCCGGTGACGACCGCGTGCGGCAACGGCGTTCCCTCGAAGGAGACGGCGACGGCCTTGGCGACTCGGGCAGAGAGCCGGTTGGCGAGCCCCGGTCGCATGTTCTGCTCCATCACGACGATCGGCACTCGGTGCACCCATGCGGCGAGCACGCACGCCACGCTCGCGTAACCGCCGAGAGCGACCACGACCTGGGGCCGCAGCCGGCGGATGAGTCCGAGAGCGCGCGCCGAGGCGACGAACAGACCCCACAAGGCGCCGACGTTGGCGACCGTGAGCTTGCGCTGCACACCGCGTCCGGGAAGGAGGTGCAGCGGGTGTCCCGTCGGCGGCACGAGCGAGGCTTCGAGCCCTCGTTCGCTCCCCACCCAGGTGATGGTCTCGACGGGATGGCCGCGCGCGACGAGCGTCGCCGCGACCGCAAGGCCGGGGTTCACGTGGCCGGCGGTTCCACCTCCCGCGATGACGGTGAACGTGCGGCTCATCGACGGCGGGCTCGGGCTGGGCTCCCCTGCCTCGCGATGTTCAGGAGCAGACCGGTCGCGGCCATTGTCGTGATCAGCGCGGATCCGCCGAACGACACGAAGGGCAGGGGAAGTCCGGTGATCGGCAAGAGGCCGACGACCGCGCCCATGTTCACGAACGCTTGGACGAGCACCCACACCGTGACGCCTGCGGCCACGAGCATGCCGTAGCGGTCGGGTGCGCGGCGCGCGGTCTGCAGTCCGAGCACGCCGAACGCGACGATGAGCCCGACGACGACGAGGCAACCGGCGAAGCCGAGCTCCTCGCCGATGATCGCGAAGATGAAGTCCGTGTGCGCCTCGGGCAGGAAGCCCCACTTCGCGCGACTCGCACCGAGCCCGACTCCCGCGAGACCGCCCGAGGCGATCCCGACGAGGGACTGCAGCGTCTGCCAGCCGCGGTTCAACGGGTCCTCCGACGGGTGGAGGAACGCGAGGACGCGAGCGCGCCGGTAGGGGGTGCTCATCGTGAGCACTGCGGCCGCGCTCATCATCGTCGCGGTCGCCGCTGCGAGCGGGGTGAGCGGAGTGCCGGCGATGAACAAGACGCCGAGCACGATCGCAACTGTGACGATCGCGGTGCCGAGGTCGGGCTGGAGCATCAGGAGCCCACCGGTGACGCCGAGGACGATGAAGACCGGCCAGAGCGTGGCCCGCATCTCGCCCATACGATCAGCGCGCCGTGCGAGCAGATCCGCTGTGTAGAGGAGCAGCGCGAGCTTCATGAGCTCAGCGGGTTGCATCCGCCATGGCCCGTGACCGAGCCAGCTGCGCGACCCGTTGACGGTGAGCCCGACGCCGGGCAGCAGCACGACAACGAGGAGCGCGAATCCGACGAGCAGCGCGAGCGGCGTGAGCTTGCGCCAGAAGTGGTAGTCGACCCGGAGCGTGACGAACAGGGCGACGAACCCGAGGATCGTCCAGGTCGCCTGCCGGTTGAAGTACAGCCACGACGAGCCGTAGTCGTGCAGCGCACTCACCGAGGACGCGGACAGCACCATCACGAGACCGATGAGGTTCAGCACGACCACGACGGCGAGCAACCCGACGAACCGGCCGGGCACCGCCGCCGGCCGGGGCCGCGACGACGGATGGCGGGTCCGGCTCCCCTGTTGGGCTCGACGAGTCGCGGTCGCGGTCGCCATCAGGAGCCCACCAGCTCGTGCACGGCGCGGACGAAGTCGTCACCGCGCTCGGCGTAGCTCCGGTACCAGTCGAACGAGGCACACCCCGGCGACAGCAGCACCGCATCGCCTGCCTTCGCGGCGCGCCGTGCCGCTGCCACCGCTTCGTCCATCGAACCCGCCTCCGTGACCGGCACCCGAGAGGCGAACGCGGCGGCGACGTCCGCGGCGGACTCCCCTATCGCGACGACGGCGCGCACCCGGTCCGCGCTGGCCGCGAGCGCGCGCCAGGTCGAGGCCCTTGTTCCGGCCTCCGGCGATCAGCACCACATGCTCGAACCCGGCGACGGCGGCAGCGGTCGCGTGGGGCGCGGTCGCCTTCGAGTCGTCGTACCACCGGATGCCGTCGGCCTCGGCCACGAACGCCACGCGGTGCGGGAGACCGCGGAAGGAGGTGAGCACGCTTCGGATTCCCTCCAAGGTCGCCCCGCCTTCGAGCGCAGTCGCGGTGGCGGCAAGCGCGTTGGCGACGTCGTGCGGAAGCGCGCGTGGCAGCTGGTCCACCGCGATCACCTGGTCGCCCGCAGGCGTCACGAGTGTCCCACCGCGCACCCGGTAGTCGCCCGACTCGGCGCCGAAGGTGACGTGCTTCGCACGAGCCGTCGCCAGCGCCGCCATCACGACGGCGTCGTCGGCATTCCCGATCGCGGTGTCGTCCGCGCGCTGGTGCTCGTAGATCCGGGCCTTGGCGGCCGCGTAGTCAGCGACGGTGGCGTGCCAGTCGAGGTGATCGGGCGCGAGGTTCAGCCAGGTCGCCACGTCGGGGGCGAACCGCTCGGCGAAGCGCAGGCGAAACGATGACGCCTCGACGACGAACACGTCGACGTCGCTCGTCGAGCGCGGCGACGAATGGCACGTCGGTGTTCCCGACGGCGAGCGCCTTGCGTCCCGACGCCGAGAGCATCTCGGTCACCATCGTCGTGACGGTCGTCTTGCCGTCGGTACCCGTGATCGCGAGCACGGGCCGGCGCTGCGTGTCCCAGTCGGTCGCGAGGTCGAGCTCGCTCACGACGGGGATGGCGTCGGCGCCGCGCCTCTGCGATCACGGGATGGTGCTCGGGCACCCCGGGGCTCGGCACGACCATGTCGACCGACGTCGAGGAGGGCCTGCAGCTCACCGTCACGAGGCCGGACGTGCACGCCTTCCCCGCGGGGCTCGTCGTCGGCCGCGGACGACGTCGACGCCCCGCGCCTGCGAGTGCCCGCGACACCGCCTCGCCCGTGATCGCCCATGCCGTACACGAGGGCGCGCATCAGTCGATCGACCCCGATGTGGATGAAGTCCGCGTAGTAGAAGCCGAGGGCGAGCGCGGTGCCGAGGCCGGCGAGCAGCCAGAAGCGCACGATCACCGTCGTCTCTGGCCATCCGAGATGCTCGAAGTGGTGGTGGAACGGCGCGATCTTGAAGACGCGCCGGTGGAACAGGCGGAAGCTCGTCACCTGGATGATGACCGACAGCGTCTCGGCGACGAACAGCCCGCCGATCAGGATCAGCAGCAGCTCGGTGTTCGTCGACAGCGCCAGGCACGCGAGGGCTGCACCGATGGCGAGCGCGCCGGTGTCACCCATGAAGATCGCACGCGGGCGCGGCGTTCCACCAGAGGAAGCCCGCGCAGCCGCCGAGCATCGCCGCTGCGACGACGGCCAGGTCCAGCGCGTGTGGCAGACGCGTACACCTCGGGGTGACGGAACGCCCAGAACCCGGTCACCACGAACGCCGCGAACGAGAGGATCGCGGATCCGGACGCGAGGCCGTCGAGGCCGTCGGTCAGGTTCACCGCATTGGTCGTCGCGAGGATCATGAAGACCGCGAGCAGCGACCATCCGACGTCGCCGAGCTCGATCCCGGGATGGTCGAATCGCGTGAAGCCGAGATTGGTCGATCCGTTCGTGAACCCGAGGTAGAGGACGATGAAGCCGATCGACACCACGAGGAGGCCGATCATCTTCGTCCGCTTGCTGAGGCCGAGGTTGCGCGCGTTGCTGACCTTGATCCAGTCGTCGAGGAACCCCACGACTCCGGCGCCGATCATCGCGAGCATCACGAAGAGCCCCGAGCGGGTGAAGATCACGCCGCTGCGCAAGTGCGCGATGCCATACCCGACGCACGCTGCGCCGACGATCGCCATCCCCCCCATCGTGGGCGTGCCGGCCTTTGCCTCGTGACCGGGCCCGCCTTCGCTCGTGCTGAGGATCGGTTGATGCACCGCGCGCGCGCCGAGCCAGCGGATGAGCACCTTGGTGCCGAGCAGCGCGGCGAGCGCGGCGACCGCCGCAGCGACGAAGAGCGCGACCACTAGGGCCGCCCTCCCAACCGGCCCAGCTCCTCGCGGGCGACCACCCGATCGTCGAACGGCAGAACTCGATCGCCGATGGTCTGGGTGGTCTCGTGACCCTTCCCCGCGATGACCACCACGTCCCCCGCCTCGGCGGTCGCGAATGCCCGCGAGATCGCCTGACGACGGTCGGGCTCGACGACGAGCCCCGTCGGAGCGCCACCGACGATCTCGGCGATGATCGCCGCGGGCTCCTCGCTGCGAGGGTTGTCAGAGGTCACAATGGCGACGTCGGCGCCGGCCGCCGCCGCGGCTCCCATCGCCGGCCGCTTCGTCCGGTCGCGGTCGCCGCCGGCGCCGAACACGACCAGGACCCGGTGCCCGGCGGCGACCTCACGAGCGGCTTCGAGCACCCGTTCGAGGCCGTCGGGCGTGTGCGCGTAGTCGACGACGACGCTGAACGGCTGGCCTTCGTCGATCGGTTCGAACCGCCCGGGCACCGGTCCAGCGTTGCCGATGCCCAACGCGATCGTGGGGACCGGCACTCCCAGCTCGGCCGTGGCGGTCGCAGCCGCGAGGGCGTTGAGCACGTTGTGGCGCCCTCCGATCGGAACCGTGACGCTCAGAGCCCCGCCACGACATGCGGCTCTGCGTTGCGGAGAGCCGCAGGTCGTCCACGTCGGCGAGCGAGAACGCGACGGTCGGGACCTCGCGCGGCGTCGAGCAACAGGCGGCCGTGCGGGTCGTCGGCGTTCACGAGCGCGCGTACGGCGAACTCGGGTGTGAAGAGCCGGGCCTTGGCCTCGAAGTACCGCTCCAGGGTGCCGTGGAAGTCGAGGTGGTCACGCGACAGGTTCGTGAACACCGCGACCGCGAACTGGGTGGCATCCACCCGGTGGAGGGCGAGCGCGTGCGACGACACCTCCATCGCGACCGCATCGCGGCCCTCGTCACGCCATCGAGAGAGCGTGTGCTGGAGATCGGGCGCCTCGGGCGTCGTCCGGCTTCCGGTCAGCGTCCCGATCACACCGGTCGACCAGCCGTGCTCGCGGAGGATCGCGTCAGCGAAGTGGACCGTCGTGGTCTTGCCATTCGTTCCCGTCACGCCGACGATCCGCAGGGCCTTCGAGGGATGCCCCTCCGAACGTCGCGGACAGGTGTGCCATCGCGACGCGCGCGTCGCTGACGACGACTTGCGGGACGTCGTACGGGAGCGCGCGCTCGACGACGAGCGCGACCGCGCCCTCTCGAGCGCCGCGCCCGCGAATTCGTGGCCGTCCGCAACGAGTCCGGGCACGCACACGAACAGCGCGCCCGACGCGACCGATCGGGAGTCGTGAGCGACGGACCGAACGTCGACCCCACGAAGGTCCCGACCCGCGGTCGAGATCGCCACGCCCGGTGACTCATCGACGAGTCGCGCGAGATCCATCGCGCTAGGGCGTGGTGGACGGGGCGGACGTCGTCGACGGCGGCAGTGCCGGAGCCGGACCCGCGTCCGCGATGTCGGCCGGCGTCGGCGCGGTGCCGGATGCGACGTCGGGCGACACGTCGATCGCGCCAGCAGGCAGCGGTGCGCCGGGAGCGATGCGCAGCTGGCGCACCGCGAGGTTGGCGAGCTCGGCGAACACCGGAGCCGAGACGACGCTCGCGTAGATCGAGGTCGAGGGCTCGTCGACCACAACGATGATCGAGACCTGGGGGTTCTCGGCGGGCAGATACCCGGCGAAGGACGAGACGTAGGCGCCGGTGCGGTATCCCGGGATGCCATTGTCGTTCGGCTTGCGCGCCGTGCCGGTCTTGCCCGCGACCGAATAGCCGGGGACCGCGGCACGGAACCCTGTGCCGTCCTTCGACGCGACCACGTTCTGGAGCATCGCGTTCACCTTGGCCGCGGTCTCCGTCGACACCACACGACGCTGCTCACTCGGCGGGGCGTCGTGGCGGGCCCCGCCAGCGTCGATCGTGGCGCCGACGAGCCGCGGAGCCACGTACATCCCGCCGTTCGCGATCACGTTGTAGACCTCGAGCATCTGCATCGCGGTCACCGAGATGCCCTGCCCGATCGGGATGCTACCGATCGACGTGCCGGACCAATCCTTCGGATCGAGCATGAGGCCGCCAGACTCGCCGGGGAACTCGAGCGCGGTCTTCTCGCCCAGCCCGAACTTGCGCAGGTACTCGTCGATCCCGTCCTTGCCGAGCATCTGGGCGATCATGATCGTGCCGATGTTCGATGAGCGGGTGACGATGTCGGTCACCGACCAGCTCGCAACGGCGTGGGGGTCGTGGTCCGAGAAAAGGTGATCCGCGACCTGCAGATGGTCCGGCACCTGCAAGACGGTGTCAGGGTTGACGAGCCCTTCTTCGATCGCGGCAGCCGCGGTGATCACCTTGTTCACCGAGCCCGGCTCGAACACCGCGGTGAGCGCCTCGTTCGCGCTCGACACCACCGGCTGGCCGGTGTCCGGATCGATGTCGACGTTCGCCATCGCGAGGACGTCACCGGTACGCGGGTCTTGGATGATCGCCCGGGCTCCGCGCGCACCGACCGCCATCACCTGGCGGAGGAGGGCCTGCTCGGTCGCGAACTGTAGGGAGCGGTCGATCGTGAGCACCACGTCTTCGCCCGGCTGCGCCGGTTCAACGCTCTGACGTCCAACGGGGATCGTGCGTCCCTCGGAGTCGCGCTCGCGCACGAGCCGCCCGGGGACACCCGCAAGTCGCGCGTCGTACTCGCCCTCGACACCCGACACGCCCTTGCTGTCGATGTCGACGCGGCCGACGATCGAACGAGCGAGCTCACCCGATGGCGACACGCGGCCGGGCTCGTCGATCAGGTACACGCCGGTGAGATGGAGCGCGGCGATGCGTTGAGCCGAGCTGTCGTCGATCTGGCGGGCGACATAGACGAAGTCGGCCTGCCGGCTGAGCCTGGATGCGAGTGTCGCGGCATCAGAGCCAAGGATCGATGCGACCTGGCCGGCGGCCTTGCCCGGGTCGGTGACGAGGCGAGGGTCGGCCCATACGGTCTTCTTGGGCACGGTGAGCGCGAGCTCGGCGCCGCTCCGGTCGAAGATCGTGCCGCGCTCTGCCGGCAGCACGATCGCGCGCACGCGCTGCGACTCACCGAGCGCGGTGTAGCGCGCCGCGTCGACCGTCTGGAGCATCCCGACGCGCGACGAGCACGGCGCTGAACGCGAGGAGTGTGCCGATGAGCGCGCAGGCGAGGCGACGCGTCGGCCGACCGGGGCGATCGCGCGACTGAGACGCGGTTGACCGGACGGCGCTGTGCGACGAGTCGGGTGGCGGACGAAGAGCGAGGACGGCTGATCGTGGAGGCCGTCAACGCTCGAGTCCCGTCGGCCTCATGGAGCGAAGGAAGCCCGAGCTTCCGGAGCCCGGCCTCATGGAGCCGAGCCCACGAAGGGCTTCAGCTGGCTCCAGGATCGGCCGGCGCTGGCCGTGGCCGCGTCGGACTCCTTGTCGTCGGGAAGCGCCTGGCCCGTGGCGCTCACGACCTCGACGACCTGATCGAGGTTGGGCGCGATGTAGGTGACCTCGTCAGGCTGCACCATGCCGAGGCGGTTCTGCGCGACGGCGACGATGCGCTCGGGCGACTCGAGCTCGGCGACCTCGGCCCGCAGCTGGTCGAACTGGTCCTGTTCCTGACGCACCTGGCGATCCAGCTGATCGAGGCGCTGTTGGCCCTGCACGAGGATCGTCTGGAAGACGGCGGCAGCGAACAGCGCTGCGAGCGTGACGGTCGCGGCTGACGAACGCGATCCCGGCCACGTGGCGCGGCGTCGCGGTGGACCGCGATGCGCAGCCGCGGTCGCGGCGCCACTCGGCGCTCGACCTCGGGGACGGCGACGAAGCCGACGGGAAGCGCGATGTCGCTCACGCGAGCTTCTCCACCGCCCGGAGCCGAGCGCTCTCGGCCCGCGGGTTCGCGGCGATCTCGGCATCACTCGGCATCCACGCGCCCTGCTTGAGCAAACGGACCGTCTGCACCGCGTCGCACACGCACGGCAGTCCGGGCGGGCAGGTGCAACCGCCGGTCGCGGCGAAGCGGAAGCGATCCTTCACGATCCGGTCCTCGCCAGAGTGGTACGCGAGCACGGCGCATCGACCTCCGGGGGCAAGGATGTCGATCGCGTCGTCGATCGATGCACCGAGGATCTCGAGCTCGCGGTTGACCTCGATGCGGATCGCCTGGAACGTGCGCTTCGCCGGATGACCACCACGGCGCCGCGCCGGTGCGGGGATCGCGTCGCGGACGATCGTGGCGAGCTCCGCAGTGGTCTCGATCGGACGCGCCGCGACGATGGCACGGGCGATCCGCGCCGCGTGGCGCTCGTCGCCGTTCGTCGCGAGGACCTCGGCGAGCTGCTGCTCCGGGTAGCCGTTGACGATGTCTGCGGCGGTGAGGTCGGTCGACGGGTCCATCCGCATGTCGAGGGGGCCGTCGTGGCGGTAGCTGAAGCCGCGGTCGGGGCGATCGAGCTGCGGTGAGCTGACACCGAGATCGAAGATCGCTCCGCTGACTGAGGGGATGCCGAGCTCTGCCATGACGGTGACGAGGGTGTCGAACCGTGCCCTGCGCAGCGTGACCCGGTCGCCGAAAGCCTCGAGGGCTGAGGCTGCCGCAGCGAGCGCATCGGGGTCTTGGTCGAGGCCAACCACGGCAACCATCGGGTTGGCTTCGAGGATCACCCGTGCGTGACCTCCACCGCCGACCGTCGCATCCATCACCACGCCGGGGGGCACGGCCTCGAAGAGCCGGGCGATGCGTTCGGCCATGACTGGGTGGTGGAGAAAGCGGTCGCTCACGGTGCCTCGCTGCTCGGCGACCGGGATCTCCTGTCGCTTGCCTGCAGCCTCCCGGCCAGCAGTTGCCGCCGGGATTTCTCCCCGACTGGCGAGACGGAAGCGGGCGGAGTTGGGGCTGTCCATCTTCGCTGGCCGGGAGACTGCAGGCGAGCGACAGGGCGCTGCGCCGTGCGTGGTGCGAATCGGTCCTCTGGTCGCTCCCTTCGGACGGGGTTTGGTGGGGCTGGTCGGGACGGGTGTCAGCTGGGTTCAGACAGGAGTGCATCCCCGGAGCGGTCGACCGCTTCCCAGCGGGCGGCGTCCCAGAGCTCGACGCTGGTGAACGCGCCGATGACGATCACGTCGTGCTCGAGGCCGGCGAAGCCCCGGAGGTCGGATGGGATGGCGATGCGACCTTGGGTGTCGGGCTTCACGAACGCGGTGCCCGACGAGAGAGCACGGAGGGCGCTGCGGCTGATCTCGCCGCGCTTGGCCTTCTCGACCATCTCCACCGCCTCTCGCTCGAAGTCGTCGGGTGTCCACACGGCCAGACAGCCGTCGAGCGCCTTGGCGACGTATCCCCCTGCTGCGAGCCGCTCTCGGAACGCCGCCGGCAGGACGACCCTGCCCTTCGGATCGAGCGAGTGCTCGAACCTCCCCACGAACATCGGCGCTGCTCCGTTGTGCGGTCGCTCGGGGCCACGTTGTTGTGGCGCTTTCCTGCTGCCTCTTGCCCGGGGGTCCGGAGATGGCAACGCTGCCGCCCCCGTGCCCCACTTCGTGCCACTTTATGCCTCCTTCCCCCACCCGTCAACACCTCGTTCCACGTTTGCTCAATGGGCGCGCGCCGACGACGGCCGGGTGAGCAAACGGTTCAGCGGCTGGTCAGCGCGTCGAGGAACGCGGCTTCGAGCGCGTCGAGATCGTCGACGCCCGCGGCCAGCGGCGAGAGGGCATTTGCCACTTCGCGCCACTCCTCGGGAAACAGGATGCGAGCGAGCTCATCGGGGTCCCAGGTGTGCAGCACTGCGCACTGGAAGCGGGCGGCGAAGCGGGTGCGTCGCTGCGAGATGCCGACGAGCTTGACGCCGTCGGCGAGCACCTCGCCGGGGCCGATGCCGGCGAAGCAGATCGCGTTCGACCAGAACGAATGGATGAGCGGACCGGTGTGCACGACGCCACGACCGAGAGCCTCGACCCAGGTCTCCCCCAACCAGTGCGTGGCGCCACCGACGTCGTCGTCCCAGAGCGGATCCCCGCGGGGCACGATCACGTCGACCCACAACACCTCACCGGGGCGCACGAGCACGGCGCCGCCACCGCTGCGACGGCGACAGACGGCGATGCCCGGTGCGAGCACATCCGGCTGCGTGCTGCCGAGCACGAGCGCCGGTTCGGTCACGTCGAAGATCCAGACTGCGCGGTCCGCTGGCTCGGGAACCTCTCGTGCGTGAAGGTCAGCGACCGAACCGGTCAGCCGCTCGATCGCCCAGCCGGTCACGCAGACAACGACGTGCGGGCCTCGAGGTAGGGCGCCCAGTGCTCGGGGACGCGTCCGACCGTGACCACGACCCACGCGAGCGCACGCGGCGCCGACGGCCTGCGCGCGAGGTGCATCGTCGTCTCCTCGAGCAGACGGTCGCGCTTGTGGATGTTGCACGCACGGCACGCGGCGACCACGTTCTCCCAGACGTGCTGACCGCCGCGGCTGCGCGGGGTGACATGGTCGATCGAGTCGGCGTGCGCGCCGCAGTACTGACAGCGGTGCTCGTCGCGCGTGAACACGGCTCGCCGGCTGAGCGTGCAGCGCCGCTGGAACGGGACGCGGCACGAAGTAGCGGAGCCGGATCACGGATGGCACCTCGAGGCTCAACCGTTCGGAACGCATGACCTCGCCGTCGCCGTGCAGCACCTCGGCCTTCTCGTCGAGCACCAGACACACGGCTCGCCGCGCTGGCACGATGCACAGGGGCTCATACGTGGCGTTCAGCACCAGCGCACGGCCCATGACGCCGCCCCTACCGAGACCTTCGCCGTGGGCCACCCGCATTCATGAGGTGACATCCTGCCATTCGCGGCACCACGTGAGATACGAGATCACATCGGCGGGATCGGGCTCGTGGCGAGGGTCGCCGTACTGAGTCTGCATGCGGAACGCGAGGTAGGCGCGGTCGGGCACCGGAAGGAACGGCGGACGCCGCCACCAGCCGCGCGGCGTGAGCCGACGCCATTGCCGCACGGCCGTCGGCCAGAGCCGAGGATGTCGCGCGACGGCAACGATCACCCGCGAAGGGCTTGCAGCTCGGACCACGTGCCGGTGTCGGCCCGCGGCTCCTTCGGGAGGCCGAGCACCATCTCGCCGAGGATGTTCCGCTGCACCTGGCTCGTGCCTGCATAGATCGTTCCGGCGCGCGCCGCGAGGAACGTCTGCAGCCAGGAATTCGACGAATTGGGCGCGCCGGGGTCGTCGGTCTGGAACGCGCTCGCTGGCGGACGCCCCGTGGGCGCCAGTGCATCGGCGCCGAGGATGTCGACGCTCAGCTCGGTGATCTGCTTGTGATACTCGCTCCAGTAGAGCTTCGAGATCGACGCGTCGGGGCCCGGATGTTGGCCCGCGAGGAAGCGGGTGAGGACGCGCAGCCCGTTCCACCGCATGATCTCGACCTTCGAATAGCACCACGCGAGCCGCTGGCGGATGACCGGGTCCTGGTCGAGCCCGCGCTCACGCGCCAGGTCGAGGAGGCGATCGACCTCGGCGTGGAACCGCATGGGCATCGTCGCCGCCGCCTCGCCGCGCTCGTAGCCGAGCAACGTCATCGCGACCGCCCAGCCGTTGTTGACGCCCCCGAGCACGTTCTCCTTCGGGCAATGCGCGTCCGTGAAGAACACCTCGTTGAACTCGGAGTCGCCCGTGAGCATCCTGATCGGTCGCACCTCGACACCGGGCTGCCGCATGTCGACGAGCAGGAACGTGATGCCCTTGTGCTTCGACGCCTCGGGATCAGTGCGCGTGAGCAGGAAGATGTGGTCCGCCAGGTGCCCGGACGACGTCCAGATCTTCTGCCCGTTGATGACGAACTCGTCGCCGTCGAGCACGGCCTTGCAACCGAGGTTCGCGAGGTCCGAGCCTGCGTTCGGCTCTGAGTAGCCCTGGCACCAGATGTCCTCACGGCTCAAGATCCGCGGGAGGTAGTGCCGCTTCTGCTCCTCGGTGCCCCACTGCAAGATCGTGTTGCCGACCATCTGGATGCCGAACACGTCGTTCGCCGCTCCGGCGGGCACGCCGGCCTTGGTGAACTCCTCGGCCACGATGACTTGTTCGAGCGCGCTCAGCCCCGCGCCGCCGTACTCGGCCGGCCACCCGAGCGCGAGCATCCCGTTCTCGTAGAGCGTGCGCCGCCACTCGAGCGTGAACTCGGTGACCGCATCTCCTTCGAGCGTGCCGGTGCCCTTCCATCCCGGAGGCAGCTGCTCCGCGAGGAACGCCTGCACCTTCTCGCGGTACGCCTCGGCCTCGGGTGAGTAGGTCGGCTGCATGCGCCGCAGGTTACCCGCCGGTCACCGCCCGCCTTCGATGGCCCTCAAGCCGACCGCTGCGGCTCCGACGAGCGGCCCGTCGGCGCCGAGCGCTGCGGGCACGACCCGCACCCCGCGCACGTACTCGATGCGCGGCGGAGCGATCGAGCTCGGCCTGTGCGGCGGCGAAGAACGGCGCGCCGAACCCGAGTGCGACGGATCCCGCGACCGTCGCGAGGCGCAGGTCGAGGAGCGCCGTGACCGAGGTGAGCGCTCGACCCACGAGCCGGCCGGCGCGCTCGATCGTCTCGGTCGAGGCCTCCTCGGGAGGGCGGCCGGTGGCCGCCTCGATGGACGGTCCTGACACTTCCGCCTCGAGGCAACCCCGTCCCCCGCACACGCAGGCACGGCCTTCGGGCTCGACGATGACGTGGCCGATGTGGCCGGCGTTGCCGGTCGTCCCGTCGAGCAGGTGGCCGTCGACGACGATCCCGCCTCCGACACCGGTCGACACGACCATGGCGACGTAGTTGCGCTCGCCTCGCGCGGCGCCGCGCCATCCCTCCCCGAGCGCCAGCGCCTTCGCGTCGTTGTCGACGCCGGTGGGCAGCCCGGTGTGCGCAGCGACGCGACTGCGCAGCGGGAAGCCGCGCCACTGGTGGATGTTCAGCGGTGACACCTCCCCACCGCCCGGCGTCATCGGCCCCCCGCACCCCACTCCACAGGCGACGGCCTGATGCCCGTCTGCGGCAACCGCCGAGACAGCGGTGTCGAGCAGTCCCGCCACCCGGCTGAACAGCGCCTCCGCGTCCACACCGACTGTCGGGACCTCATGACGGGACAGCACGGCCCCGTCGACGCCCACCAGGCCGGCGGCGAGCTTCGTGCCTCCGATGTCGAGCGCGACGACCACGTCCACCCGGCGGGAAGGTAGCGGCGGCAACGCCCCGGTGGGAATGCCGGTCCGCCACGGCGGGAATGCCGGTGCCGCGACGGCCGTTCTGAGCGGCCTGGGCCTACGCTGGCCGTCTCGTCCGCCAGGTCGAGAGGGAGCGCACGCTCGTGGCCACACAAGAGACGGAGGCAGCCCTCGGGCGGCCCCTCGACAGACCTGCCGCCACGTTCTCCGATGTCTTCGCGCGCGATCACGCGCAACGTCGAGCTCGTGATCCAGGGCAAGCCCGAGGTCATCGAGCTGGCGTTGGTGGCGCTCGTGGCCGAGGGCCATCTCCTCATCGAAGACGTCCCCGGCGTCGGCAAGACGAGCCTCGCCAAGGCGCTGGCCGCCTCGATCGACTGCACGTGGGGCCGGGTGCAGTTCACCCCCGACCTGCTGCCCTCCGACGTCGTCGGCGTCACGGTGTGGAACCGCGGCACGAGCGAGTTCGAGTTCCGCTCTGGGCCGATCTTCGCCAACATCGTCCTCGGCGACGAGATCAACCGGGCGTCGCCGAAGACGCAGTCCGCGCTGCTCGAGGCGATGGAGGAGCGCCAGGTCACCGTCGACGGCACCACCTACCCCCTTGGGTCGCCGTTCATCGTGATCGCGACGCAGAACCCGATCGACCACGAGGGCACCTACCCGCTGCCCGAGAGCCAGCTCGACCGATTCCTCCTGCGCGTCGCCGTCGGCTACCCGGACCGTGCCGCCGAGCTCGAGATCCTCGACACCCATGCTGCGCAGAGCACGCTCGAGGAGCTCCGGCCGGTCGCGACCGCCGCCGATGTGCGCGCGATGACGCAGGCGGCGCGCCTCGTGCACGTCGCTCCGAGCCTGAAGGCCTACCTGGTCGACCTCGCAGAGGCGAGCCGCCGCCATCCGGGCCTCGCGCTCGGCATGTCGCCGCGCGCGACGCTGAGCCTGCAGCGTGCCACGCGCGCGGATGCCGCCGCGCAGGGGCGCAACTACGTCCTGCCCGACGACGTGAAGGCGCTGGCTGTGCCGGTGCTCGCGCATCGCCTGATGCTCACGCCGGAGGCCCAGCTGCAAGGCGGCGACGCCGAGGGCGTCGTGGCCGACGTGCTCGCGAGCGTCCCTGTGCCGTCTGGTCGCACGGCTTGAGGTCATGATCACGCGGGCCGGCTGGGCTGCGCTCGGCGCCGCGCTCGCACTCGTCGTCTGTGCGCGCGTCTTCGGGATCTTCGAGCTGTACGTCGTCGGTGCGGCGGTCGGGGCGCTCGTGATCGTGTCCCTCGTCGCGGTCCGTGCGACGCGGCTGCGGCTCGAGGTCGCGCGCGAGGTCGTCCCTGCAAAGGTCCACGCCGGAAGCGATGCGCGTGTCGAGGTCGCGCGCCACGAACCTCGCCCGGCGGCGCAGCCCGATGCTGCGGCTCCGCGACCCAGTCTCGGGTACCCGCGGAGCGCTGTTGCATCTCGCGCCCTTGTCGCCCGGCGGTCGCGCCCGCGCGGCGTACCGCTTGCCCACGGCGAAGCGCGGCGTCATCGGGATCGGGCCGCTCACCGTGCAGATCTCGGACCCGTTCGGACTGACCGCCGTGACGACCAAGGCGGCGGCGGCCACGGACCTCACCGTCTACCCGAAGGTCGAGACGATCCGCCCTCTGCACCAGACACACGGGCGCGATCCGCATGCCGGCGCCGAGCATCCGAATGCGCTCGGCCACCAGGGTGAGGACTTCTACGCGTTGCGGCCGTACGTCGTCGGGGACGACCTGCGTCGCGTGCACTGGCCCTCCACCGCGCGCCACGACGAGCTGATGGTCCGCCAGGACGAGCTGCCGTGGCAGGGACGCGTCACGGTGCTCCTCGACGTGCGACGCGGAGCCCACTCCACCGAGAGCCTCGAGGATGCGGTTTCCGCGGCCGCGAGCGTCATCACGGCCTCATGGCGGCGTCGCGACCTCGCTCGCCTGCTCGTCACCGACGGCACCGACTCCGGGTTCGCCGCAGGGCACCCACACGTCGAGGCGATCATGGAGTACCTCGCGACGGTCAACCTGAGCGGCACCGCGTCGATGCGAGCGGTGATCGAGTCGCTCGCCCACAACCCGGGGGGCGGCGGAGCACTGGTGGTCGTCGTCGGCAACGTGCCCACTGCGGAGATGGACGCGTTCGTGCGTCTCCGCCGGCGGTTCTCGTCGGTCATCGTCGTCGTGTTCGGGGATCGCCCGAAGAACGAGCCGCGGATGGGCTCGCGTGACGGAGCCACGAACATCATCGCCGTCGGCAAGGGGATGTCGTTCGTCGAGCAGTGGGATCTCGCGATGAAGCCGCGCGTGCGCGCCGACGCTGGCGCGGACGATGGCGACAGGAGCGCTCCCCCAGTGAGCCGGTCCCGATGAGCAGATCACGGAAGACGCGCAGCTGGGCCGAGCTCGCGCTCGTCGCCCTGTCGCTCGCGAACGTGATCGGGTTCATCCGCGTCTTTGTGGACTTCACCTTCTTGCCGGTGCTGGTCACGACTGCGGTCGCAGCACACCTCCTCGCCCTCGGGTGTCGCCGTCTCGGGTGGGGGACGATCGTGTCATCCGTCGTGTCCGCCGGTGGGCTCGCGCTCGTCGCGCCACTGCTGCTCGTCCGCGACACCACCTGGTACGGCCTGCCCACGCACTTGTCGTGGACGACGATCCGGCTCGATCTCGTCGACGCGTGGAACCACTTCTCGGTCGTGAAGGCGCCGGTCCCGGCGGAAGCAGGGTTCCTCGCCGCCGCGCTGATCGCCGTCTGGATCGCCGCGTGGGTGGCGGACACGTTCGCGTTCCGCTTCGACGCGGTGATCGAGGCCATCGTGCCGACTGCCGGCATCTTCCTCTTCGTGTCGGTGCTCGCCCGTACGGATTACCGACTCGTCTCGTGTGCGCTCTACCTCGCCGCGGTCTTCGGCTTCATCGCGATGCACCGGGCCTGGCTCGACGAGCGTGCCCCGGGCTGGCTCGCGGACGATTCCAAGTCGGTCGCGCCGACCGTCCTGCGGACGGCCGCGAAGGTCGGCGTCGCCGCAGTCATCGCTGCGCTCATCCTCGGCCCCGCGCTCCCGGGCGCAGGCGAGGCTCCGCTCTGGGATCTCGACACCAGCGGCGGTGGCGGCACCCGGGTCACGCTCAGCCCGCTCGTCGACATCCGTGGCCGTCTCGTCGACCAGACGGACGAGGTCGCGTTCGAGGTCGCCAGCTCAACGCCCTCCTACTGGCGCTTGATGGCCCTCGACACCTTCGACGGCGACATCTGGTCCTCCGATGCTTCCTACATCGGCGTCTCCGGTGATCTGCCGCGGACACTCGCGCCGACCACGACCGGCGACACGATCGTCCAGACCTTCACGATCGCGAACCTCTCGCAGTTCTGGCTGCCCGCCGCGTTCGCGCCGGTGAAAGTGACCGGCGAGAGCAACATCTCCTTCGACGTCGACTCCGCGAGCCTCATCACGAACAAGGCGTCTGCGAAGGGGCAGACCTATCAGGTCACCTCGATCATCCCCCGGCTCGAGCCCCAGCAGCTCGACCAGGCGAGCACGATCGAAATCGACCCGACGATGCGCCGCCGCTACCTCCAGCTGCCGCGGAACTACCCGCAGGACTTGCGCGACCAAGCGGTGCAGATCACCGCGAACGCGTCGTCCGAGTATGAGCGCGCGCTCGCGCTCCAAGACTTCTTCCGCAACAACTTCGAGTACGACCTCTCGGTCCGCGCTGGTCACGGCGAGGATGCGATCGAGAGCTTCCTCGAGCAGCGGCGCGGGTACTGCGAGCAGTTCGCCGGCACCTACGCCGCGTTCGCCCGCTCTATCGGGCTGCCAACGCGCGTGGCCGTGGGATTCACACCCGGTGAGCTGACTGACGGCGTGTACGTCGTGCGAGGGGAGTTCGCGCACGCATGGCCGGAGGTGTTCTTCGAGGGACTCGGGTGGGTGCCGTTCGAGCCCACACCGGGGCGCGGCGCGCCGGGAGCGGAGAGCTACACCCACGTCGCGGAGGATCAGGCGGGGGCGGGCGAGACGCTCCCGGTCGACTCCTCCGCAACGACGGCGGTCCCGGGTCAGCAGCCCGGGCCGTCGATCCCGACCGGCGAAGAGCTCGCCGGCCTGATCCCGGGTGCGCTCGGCGGCAACGTCGAGGCGGTCGGGTTGGCCGGCCCCGACCAGCCGTCTGTGTGGCCGCAGCGGCTGCTCATCGGTCTCGGTGTCCTCGTCGGCCTCGCCGCCTTGTGGGCCGTCGTGGTGCCACTCGCCCGGCGCCGTCAGCGGCACACCCGCCGCAAGCACGCGACGACCCCGTCCGCACGGGTGCTGGTCGCGTGGGAGGAAGCCGCGGAGGCCTTCTCGATCGCCGGCATCCCGCCGAAAGGCCCCGAGACCTACCGGGAGTTCGCACTCCGCGCCGTCACGGCGACCCCGGTGCCCCGGTCGACCATGCGAACGCTGGCCGACGACGCGTCAGCAGCCCAGTTCTCGGGCGATCCGCTTCCTGACGACGTCGCCGCGCGGGCCGAGGCTTCGGTGACTGAGATCGAGGCGGCGCTGAGCGGCTCGACACCGATCACCCGGAAGATGCTCGGACATCTCGACCCTCGGCCCCTGCGCCGGCCCGCGATGAAGCGCGATGTCAGCGAGGCCGAGCACGCCGTGAGGGTGTAGCCGTGGGGGTGTAGCTAGGGGGCGGCGCAATGCGCCGCCGGGTGCGCGAAGCACGGATTGTCGAGCGCAGCGAGCCCGAGCCGCCCGAAGCGAAGCGGAGGCCGGCGAGGCAGATTCACTCGTCGCGCTTGAAGCGGTCCCGCATGCGCTGCCCGGCGTTGCCGAACGCGTCGCGGACGCCCTTGGCGCGCATCGAGCGGGTCATCTGCTCCATGCCCGCCCGGCCGAGCTTGCGGGCGTTGCGCTCGATGAACATGAGCGCCACCAGCATGATCAGCACGCCGACGAAGGCGAGCAGGAAGTGCACGGACAGCGTGAGCAGCAGCATGACCACGCCACCGAGGAAGAGCAGCACTCCCCACTTGATGTTGCGGAAGGCGTGTCGGTAGATCGTCGTCTGGCTGACACTGCGCGCGAAATCGGGGTCGGACTCGTAGAACTGCTGCTCGATCTGATGGAGGATGCGCTGTTCGTCTTCAGAAAGCGGCACGCTCACAACCCCTTGGGCCTTCGTCGGCCGGCCCGGCGGCCGCCCGCGTGGGTCATCTTCCCACAGGCAGGATCGGCCGACAACGCGTGCCCCTTACGATTTCAGGACGGCTTCTCCGGCGCCAGCGCGGCCTGGCCGTCGTTCGGGCCCCAATGCTGGGCCCCGCGACGGGCCACGCGCACGCCCGCCGGCCCGGCGAGGCTGGCCGGGGCGATGGCGTCGGGGCCGAACCGCCGCCGGATCGCGTCGATCGCCTCGCTGGCGTGTTCCCAGCCCGTGTCGTCGGTCGTATCGTCGGTCTGGTCGATCCCGAGGCTGAGCTGCTCGATCGACTTGCTGGTGAGCGCAGACGCGCTCACGCCGAGAAGCCGCACGCCTGACGCGACGTCGACCGCGTGCAGCAGCCCGGACGCGGCTTGCAAGATCGCGGGACCGGTGTCAATCGCATGAGGGAGCGTGGAAGCCCTCGTGATGGTCCGGAAGTCATGGAAGCGCACCTTGATCGTGATGGTCCGGCTTCGCAACCCCTGCGCCCGGAGACGGCTCGCGACCGAGTCGCAGAGTCGGACGAGCTCGCGCTCGAGCCCCGCGTGGGTGTGGAGGTCGGCGGCGAACGTCTCTTCGTGGCCGACTGACTTGAGCGGGCGGTCGGGCTCGACCGGCCGTTCGTCGAGTCCGTTCGCGAGCTGATGGAGGTGGCGTCCGTTCGCCTGGCCGAGCGCGGCCACGAGCGACGCCTCGGGCAGCGCGGCGAGGTCGCCGACGGTGACGACGCCGAGACGCCGCAGGCGCTCGAGCGTGGCCGGCCCGACCCCCCACAGCGCCTGGACGGGATGCCCGTGCAGGAACGCGAGCTCCTCGGCCGGAGCGACGACCTTCACGCCGAGGCCGGACGCGACCCCTGCTGGAGTCGCCCGCGGCTTGGCCGCTTCTGACGCGAGCTTCGCGGCGAGCTTCGAGGGTGCGACTCCGACCGAGCAGGTGAGCCCCAGGTGCTCCTGCACCTCGGCGCGTAGGCGCCTGGCGATCTGACCGCCGTCCCCGAGCCGGCGGTGCGCGGCGGTGACGTCGAGGAAGGCTTCATCGAGCGCGATGGGCTCGACGAGCGGGGTCACCGTCTGGAATATCGCGTGCACCTGCGTGCTCGTCTCCGCGTACAGCGCGTAGTCGCCGCGCAGGAAGATCGCGTGTGGACACAGGCGCTTGGCGCGCACCGACGGCATCGCCGAGTGGACTCCGTGGACGCGTGCTTCGTACGACGCCGCGGCGACGACGCCGCGCTCCCCGAACCACCGACGACCACAGGCTTGCCGGCAAGCGAGGGATCGCGCTGCACTTCGCATGCGACGAAGAACGCGTCCATGTCGACGTGCAGGATGGTGCGCGACGTCAACGGCGCCTGTCCTTCAACGGCGCGTGACCTTCATGGACGCGCGGTCTTGGCCGACGACGTCGTACGCGAAGCCCCGCTGCGCGTCCCACCGTTCGGCGAGCCACTCGAGCAGCGGCTCGCGCACCCACGGCGTGCACGCCCGGAGATGCTCCTCGTGCTCGTGGGCACCGACGAACCTCGCGTCGACGACGATGCCGTCGGGGTCGTCGACGACGAGCTGGCCAGTGAAGGCGACCGCGCGGTGGGCTTCGACGCGCAACCGCCATCCCATCTGAGGAGCGATGATCCGCACCTCGTAGAGCGGTCCGACCCACTCGGTCACGACGAGGCCCGTCTCCTCCTCGACCTCGCGAGCGAGACCCACGAGAAGGTCCTCGCCGTCCTCGATCACGCCCCCCGGCGTGCTCCAGTCGTGACTGCCGTCGCGGCGGCGGTTTTGCACGAGGAGGATGCCGTCGTCGGTCTCGATGACCGCACCGCCGACGAGCCAGTCGCGCACCGGGCAAGTCTGGCACCGGCCATGATGACCAGATGCACCCGAACACCGCCCGCGTCGTCGCGGCTGGCCGCGGCCTCGGCGTCGAGGTGGCGGTCCACAGCTTCCCCGAGGGCACCAAGACCGCTGCCGACGCGGCGGCCGCCATCGGCGTCGAAGTGGGCCAGATCGTGAAGTCGCTCGTGTTCACCATCGACGGCGACGCAGTCCTGGCCTTGGTGAGCGGCTCGAACCAGCTCGACGAGAAGAGGCTGGCGGCCGAAGCGGGCGGAGCAAAGTGCAAGCGGGCGGATGCCGACCAGGCCCGCGCGGCGACCGGCTATCCGATCGGGGGCGTACCGCCGTTCGGCCACTCGAGCCCGCTGCGCGTGTTCGTCGACCGCGATCTCCTCGAGTACGACGAGGTCTGGGCAGCCGCGGGGACGTGGAACGACGTGTTCCCCGTCGAACCGAACGCACTCGTGCGAGCCACGAGCGGGACCGTCGGCGACATCAAGCGCGGGTGACGGCGCGCTTGCCGCGCCGTAGGACGCGGTCGCGGACCGCCCACCACGACACCAGACCCATCGCTTCGACAACGATCTTCCCGGACATCTTCGACGTGCCGCGGATGCGGTCCTTGAACGAGATGGGCACCTCGACGATGCGTCCGCCGTTGCGCTGCACGGCGTATGCCATCTCGATCTGGAACCCGTAGCCGTCGGCGCGCACGGAGTCGAGGTCGATCTTCTGCAGCGCCGTCGCCCGGTACGCGCGGAATCCGGCAGTGGAGTCGCGCACGGGAAGCTTGAGCACGAACGCCGCGTAGCGATTTCCCCATCGCGACAGCAACCGGCGGTGCAACGCCCAGTTCGGGATCGAGCCGCCGGGCACGTACCGCGAGCCGATGACGAGGTCTGCGCCCTCGTCGATCGCCGCAAGCAGCGACGGCAGCGCGGCCGGATCGTGGGAGAGGTCGGAGTCCATCTCGATCATCACGTCCAGGCCGCGGGCGAGCCCCTCACGGAAGCCCTCGCGGTACGCGGAGCCGAGACCGGCCTTCGCGGGGCGGCGCAACACCGACACGTTGCCCAGCTCGCGACCGAGCTCCTCCGCGAGGTCGGCCGTGCCGTCGGGGCTGCCGTCGTCGACGACGAGGATCTGCGCGTCGGGCACCGTGCCGCGCACCTTCCGCAGCACGTCGTCGATGTTGAGCGCCTCGTTGTACGTGGGCAGCACGACGAGGGGACGCACGGCGGCGCAGCCTACGATGCCGGCCGTGGATCCCACCGGAGGCGACGATCGCTCCGGCTCGTTGTCCGCGCTGCCTTCGTCGGGGGCGCGAGCGCTCGCGTTCATCTCGATCCTCATCGGCGGGCTCTGCGGCGGACTGATCGGTTACGGGTTCGTCGACCTGCAGTGCACCGGTGACTGCGGCACGGCCGCGGCCATCGGCGCGCTCGTCGGGGCGATCGTCGCCGCTGCCGGCACCGCGGTCATCGCAGTCCTCGTGTTGCGCGCCATGGGCGAGTGGCGCCAAATCCTCGCCGAGCGCCAAGACGACCTCCCCGACTGAATTTCTTGGTGTTTCTCACGCTCCGCGAGGCAGCCGCACCAAGAAAACCAGCGGGTCAGGGGGCGGAGGCGATTGCCTTCTGGGCGATGCGGATGGCGTCGTCGTCGAGGTCGAGGTGGGTCACGAGGCGGACCACGCCCGGGGCAAGGGTGCCACCGAGCACGCCGTTCGCTTCGAGGTGGGCCAGCAACGCGGCCGGATCGTCGACGCGGAACACCACGAGGTTCGTGCGCACCGACTCGGGGTCGATTGCGCCCGGGAACCGCGCGGCCACGGCGTCGGCGAGCAGACGCGCCCGCTCGTGGTCCTCGGCCAGACGCTCCACGTTCTCCTCCAGCGCGATGAGGCCCGGGGCGGCGAGCACGCCGGCCTGCCGCATCGACCCTCCGAGCCGCTTGCGTTCGCCGCGGGCCTTGCGGATCAGGTCCTTCGGGCCGGCGAGCAGCGAGCCCACCGGTGCGCCGAGCCCCTTCGAGAGGCAGCACATGACCGTGGTCGCCGCGCTCGCGTAGCGCGCCGCGCTCACACCGGTCGCGACCTCGGCGTTGAACAGCCGCGCCCCGTCGAGGTGCATCTGCGTCCGGAGTGCGCCGATCGCGTCGAGGTCCTCGACCCGCCATGGCGTGCCCGAGCTCGCCATGTGGGTGTTCTCGATGAAGACCGCGCTGACCGGAAGCTGATGGTGATCGGCGAGCGCGAGCGCCCATTGCACGTCCGCGAGCGAGAGCTGCCCTCGCGAGTCGTCGACGAGGTGCCACTGCACTGAAGCGTTCATCGCCGCCGCGCCGTTCTCGAACGCGACGACGTGTTGCGAGCGACCGGCGACGACGGCAGTGCCGGGCACTCCGAGCACGCGGAGCGCTATCTGGTTCGCCATCGTCCCCGACGGCACGAAGACGGCCGCTTCCTTGCCGAGTCGTTCGGCGAAGACGGCCTCCAGCCGGTTGACGGTCGGGTCCTCGCCCGACCCGTCGTCGCCGACCTCGGCTTCGGCCATCGCGCGTCGCATCGCCGCGGACGGCTTGGTCACCGTGTCGGAACGGAGATCGACGACGTCGGCGCGCTTGGTCACGCCGGCAAACTACCGCCGCCGCCTACGGTGACACCTGTGGCTGAGCTCGGCAGCGGTGGCCGTCCCGACCTGCCCGCGCTGCTCGCGCTCGCGACACAGCTGGCGCAAGATGCGAGCGCGCTGCTCGTCGACGGGCTGACGCGAGCGCGATCAAGCGTGACGACGAAGTCGACCGCCACCGACATGGTCACCGAGATGGACCGCGCCGCGGAGGTGCTCATCGCCGACGGGATCCGCGCCGCGCGTCCGGATGACGGCATCGTCGGCGAAGAGGGAACCGCGGACCACGGGACGAGCGGCGTGCAGTGGTTCATCGATCCGATCGACGGCACCACCAATTACCTCTACGGCCTCACGGGGTTCGGGGTGTCGATCGCCGCCGAGATCGACGGCGAGCCAGCCGTCGGCGTCGTCGCCGATCCCATCCGACGCGACCTCTACACCGCTACGAGAGGCGGAGGCGCCGAGCTCAACGGCAGCCGCATCCGAGTCTCCGCGCTGAGCGACCTCTCGACCGCGCTGGTCGGCACCGGCTTCTCCTACGACCCGAACCGGCGCCGGCGCCAGGCGGCTGTGCTCATGCAGGTGCTGCCCGAGGTGCGCGACATCCGCCGGTTCGGCGCTGCCTCCCTCGATCTCTGTCTCGTCGCGGCCGGACGGTTCGACGCGTACTACGAACGGGGCCTCAGCCGGTGGGACTACGCCGCCGGAGCGCTCGTCGCATCCGAGGCCGGAGCGCGGCTGGGCGACCTCGACGGAGGGGCGCCGTCCAGCGAGTTCATGCTGGCTTCGGCAGTCGGGCTGTTCGAGCCGCTCCGAGACCTGCTCGACCGCGCCGGAGCCCGAGAGGCCTAGATCTCGACCTGACGGCGCGTCCCACCCGGTCATGCGGCACCATTGAGGGGTGGGAACCCGCATCCTCACGGTCGAGGACGACGAGCGCATCCGCACGGCCGTGAAGATGGCGCTCGAGGACGAGGGATGGATCGTCGAAGAGACCGCCAGCGGAGAGGATGCGCTCGAGGCGTTCGGCCGCCAGGCGGCGGACGTCGTGCTGATCGACATCATGCTGCCGGGCATCGACGGCTTCGAGCTGTGCCGGTCCCTGCGGAAGTCGAGCGACGTGCCGATCGTGATGGTCACCGCCCGGGCAGACACCCACGACGTGGTCGCAGGCCTCGAGGCCGGCGCCGACGACTACCTGACGAAGCCGTTCGCGCCGAAAGAGCTGTCGGCGCGCATCCGGGCGTTGCTGCGGAGGGCTCGCAGCGCTGAGCCCGGGCATGCGCGCATGCGGTTCGGCGACCTCGAGATCGCGCCGGACGAGGGGCTCGTCCTGCGTGACCAGCAGGAGATCCACCTGACGAAGACCGAGTTCCGGTTGCTGTGCGAGCTGGCGTCGAGCCCGGGGAGGGTGTTCAGCCGCGAGACGCTGCTCGACCGGGTGTGGGGGTACGGCTACTTCGGTGACGGGCGGCTCGTGGACGTGCACGTTCGGCGTCTGCGCACAAAGGTCGAGGCCGACCCGGCCAACCCTCGCCACGTCGTGACGGTGCGAGGGCTCGGGTACCGGCTTCAGCCCTAGGCGGTCGGCGTGCCCGCTTCCACCCGCTTCAGCCTCAGTCGCTTCCGTCCCCGCCGGCTCGGGCTTCGTGCTCGCATCACGTTGACGTTCGCGATCGGCGCGCTCGCGCTGAGCGTGCTGCTCGCCGGCACCACCTACGTCGTCCTTCGCGAGACCCTCATCCGCCGAGCGCGAGGCTTCGGTGCTCCGGCAGACCTACGTGAACGCTCGCGTGATGCGCGACTCGCTCCGGTCGGCCGACCCCGACATCCTGCAGCTGCTCGGCTCGTTGCAGACGCCGGTGGGATCGTTCCCGCTGGTGCAGATCGGTGACCGCTGGATCCCCCTGACGCTCGAGTACGGCAGAGATGCTGTGCCGGCTGAGCTTCGACAGCGCGTCGCCCAGGGCAGCGCGGCGCGGATGCGCTACGGGGTCAACGGCGTCACGGTGCTCGCTGTCGGCGTCCCTCTCGTAGGCACGTCCGCGAGCTACTTCGAGATCGTTCGCCTGGGCGAGCTGCAGAACACGCTGCGGTCGATCCTGCTCGCGCTGGTCGGTGCCGCGCTCCTGACGACATTCTTGGGCGCGTTGGTCGGTGTGTGGGCGAGCCGCCGCGCGGTGCGACCGCTGGCAGACACTGCACGCGCGGCCGAGGCGATCGCGACAGGCAACCTCGACACGCGCCTCGACGTCACCGACGACCGAGACCTCGCGCGGCTCTCGACGAGCTTCAACGACATGGTCGCGGCCTTGCAGGCACGCATCCAGCGGGACGCCCGCTTCGCGAGCGATGTGAGCCACGAGCTCCGGTCACCGCTCATGACGCTCGCCGCCTCGATCGAGGTGCTGCAGTCGCGGCGGCAGGACATGCCCGAGCGCGCACAGGCGGCTCTCGACCTCCTCGTCGCGGACGTCGCCCGGTTCCAAGGCCTGGTCGAAGACTTGCTCGAGATCTCGCGCGTCGATGCCGGCTCGGCCCCGCTCAACCTCGAGGAGGTCAAGATCGCGGAGCTCGTGCCCAACGCGGTGGACGCGGTGAGCTCCGAGCAGCACATCCCCGTGACGGTGTCCCCCGAGGTCGATGGCGACACGGTCCGTGCGGACAAGCGGCGCATGGTGCGGGTGCTCGCCAACCTGATCGAGAACGCTCGCGTCCACGGTGGTGGGGCCAGCCTCGTCTCGGTGGAGCATGTGAAGGACAACGGCCACGGAGACACCGTGCAGATCGCAGTGGAGGACAGCGGGCCCGGCGTGCCGTCCGAAGAGCGGACCTTGATCTTCGAGCGGTTCGCGCGCGGCGCCAGCTCCGGCCGGCGGGGCATGGGCGACGGCGTCGGCCTCGGCCTTGCGCTCGTCGACGAGCACGTGCGCTTGCACGGCGGCCGCGTGTGGGTGGACGACCGTCGCGACGGCCGGCCCGGAGCGCGGTTCGTGATCGAGCTGCCGCTCGTGACGACGCTGCCACCGTCGCGGAAGGAACGACGCTCGGACAAGGCGGACACGGTGAACAAGGTCGAAGTGAACCAATGAGACGCCGGCCGGCGGTCCTCGTCGCGGTCCTGGTCGCGCTCTGCGGTGCAATGACCGCGTGCGGGGTGTCGAGTGACGCCGCGCCCCGCGACATCCCGCCCGGCGAGGTGCCGTTCGCTCTCGTCGCTGCGCCCTCCCCAACCGACGATTCCCCGACCGAGGGCGGCGTGTCCGGTCAGATCTTCCTGGTCGACGCGCAGGGGCTCAAGGCGGTGGGCCGCCAGCTCGCGCCGCAGGACAACGCCCTCGTCGCGGTCGAGAAGCTGCTCGGGGGTCCGACGCAGGAGGAAGCGTCGCAAGGGCTGCGCACCGCCATCCCGACGACCACTCGACTGCTCGCCGTCGACTTGCGGGACGGCGTGCTCACGGTCGACTTGTCGAACGACTTCCTCGTGGTGCAGGGCTCCGAGCAGCGGACTGCCGTCGCGCAGCTCGTCTTCACGGCGACCGACACGCCGGACGTCGACAGCGTCCGGTTCGCCATCGAGGGCACGCTGCGAGAGGTGCCGATCGACGACGGGAGCCTCTCCGCGCAGCCGCTGACGCGGTTCTCCTATCCGTCGCTCGACCCGACGAAGCTGCCGCCGCCGACGCCGGGGGGCGCGCTGCCCACGACGACCACGACGACCACCACGATCCCGGCGACGACGGCCGCCGCGCCGCCCACGAGTTGAGAAGGGCGGCGCAGTGCGCCGCCGGGTGCGCGAAGCACCGATTGTCGAGCGGAGCGAGCAGGAGCCGGCGGAAGCGAAGCGGACGACGGCGACGAGGACTAACCGAAGAAGACTTCGGCGACGCCGTGGAACAACGCCGGGTCCACGGTCTTCAGCTCGCCGACCGCATCCGCGAGCGGCACGCGGACGATCTCCCCCGCTCGCAACGCCACCATCTCGCCGAACGCGCCGTCGTGCACGGCTTCGATCGCGGCGATGCCGAATCGCGTGGACAGCACGCGATCGAAGGCCGTCGGCGTGCCGCCTCGCTGGATGTGCCCGAGGATCGTCACCCGTGTCTCGTAGCCAGTGCGCGCCTCGATCTCCGGAGCGATCGCGTTCGCGATGCCGCCGAGCCGCACGTGGCCGAACTGGTCGACCTCGCCGGAGACGAGCGCCATCGTCCCTTCCTTGGGGACGGCGCCCTCGGCGACCACGACGATCGACGCGTACCGACCCTGGCTGTGACGGTGGCGGATGAGCGCGCACAGCTGTTCGATGTCGAACGGCTCCTCGGGGATCAAGATCGCGCACGCGCCCGACGCGATCCCGCAATAGGTCGCGATCCATCCGGCGTGGCGTCCCATCACCTCGCACACGATGACGCGGTCGTGTGACTCGGCCGTCGTGTGCAGGCGGTCGATCGCGTCTGTCGCGATCTGGACCGCGGTATGGAAACCGAACGTGACTTCGGTGGCCGATAGGTCGTTGTCGATGGTCTTCGGCACACCGACGACCGACAGTCCCTCGCCGTGGAGCCTATGGGCGACGCCCAGCGTGTCCTCACCCCCGATCGCGATCAGCGCGTCGATCCGCTCGTCCGCGAGCGTCTTCTTCACCGCGTCGACGCCTCCGTCGACCTTGTACGGGTTCGTACGCGACGTGCCGATGACGGTGCCGCCGCGCGGCAGGCTGCCGCGCATCCCCTTCACGTCGAGCGGCATCGTGCGGCGGTCGATCACGCCACGCCAGCCGTCGAGGAAGCCGACGATCTCGTCGCCATAGATGGTCTCGCCTTTGCGCACGACCGCACGGATGACCGCGTTGAGTCCCGGGCAGTCGCCGCCACCGGTCAGCAATCCGACTCTCATCGCACGCACGTTACGCGGGCACACCGTCGCCTGTACCCTGCCGCGCCGATGGCGGTCCTCGTCGCAATCGATGCCGGGACGACCGGGGTGCGCTCGTT
Source organism: uncultured Acidimicrobiales bacterium (assembly GCA_963708175.1). GTDB lineage: Bacteria > Actinomycetota > Acidimicrobiia > Acidimicrobiales > DATKAS01 > DATKAS01. The sequence continues at coordinate 463,055 of CAVPSD010000003.1, read as the reverse complement.
CGCCTTCGGGGAAGACGGGCTCCCCCGGGGCTCCTCGTATCGAGAGTTCACACAGCACTTCCCCCAGCCCGGGTGGGTCGAGCACGACGCGTCAGAGATCTGGCAGGTCACGCAGGCGACGCTCGCCGAGCTCGTCTCGACGCTCGACGAACCGGTCGCCGCGATCGGGATCACGAACCAGCGCGAGACAGTCGTGGTGTGGGACCGGAGCACGGGTGCTCCGCTCCACCGGGCGATCGTGTGGCAAGACCGGCGCACGGCGGAGCGCTGCGACGCCCTGCGGGATGCGGGTCATCTCGATCTCGTGCGCGCTCGGACGGGCCTCGTGCTCGACCCGTACTTCTCGGCGACCAAGCTCGAGTGGATCGTGCGGTCGGGCACGCTCCCTGCCGGCGCGGACGTCGCGTTCGGCACGGTCGACTCCTGGATCGTATGGAACCTCACCGGCGGCGCATCCCACGTGACCGATCCGTCGAACGCGAGCCGCACGATGCTCTACGACATCGGTGCGCTGGCGTGGTCGGACGACCTGCTCGACCTCTTCTCCGTCCCGCGATCGATGCTTCCCGACGTGATGCCGTCGAGCGGCCCGTTCGGCACGACGGTCGAGGGCACGGGCGCTCCGGCGGGCATCCCGATCAGCGGCATCGCCGGTGATCAGCAGGCCGCGCTGTTCGGCCAAGCATGCTTCGAGCCGGGCATGACGAAGAACACGTACGGCACGGGGTCGTTCGTGTTGATGAACGTCGGCCCGGAGGTGCCCGCGCCGGTGGAAGGCCTCCTCACCACGGTGGCGTGGACGCTCGCCGACGGTTCGCCGTCCTACGCACTCGAAGGCGCGATCTTCGTGACCGGAGCCGCGATCCAATGGCTCCGCGACGGCCTCGGGCTGATCGCGTCGGCAGCCGAGATCGGGCCGCTTGCCGAGTCGTGCCCCGACACCGAGGGCGTGTACCTCGTCCCCGCATTCACCGGACTCGGCAGTCCCTACTGGGATCCGTACGCACGCGGCACCATCGTCGGGCTGACTCGCGGCACGGGCCGCGCGCACCTCGCGCGTGCGGTCGTCGAGGCGATGACATACCAAACCCGCGATGTCGTCGAGGCGATGGAGTCGGCCTCGGGCCGCGGTCGCGTGGCGCTGCGCGCCGATGGCGGCGCGGCCGTCATGGACCTCCTGCTCCAGCTGCAGGCCGATCAGCTGCAGGTGCCCGTGTCCCGGCCCACGATCGCCGAGACGACGGCGCTGGGCGCCGCGTACCTCGCCGGTCTCGCCGTTGGCGTGTGGGGCTCGCTCGACGAGATCGCGTCGCACTGGAAGCTCGATCGCGAGTTCACTCCCGAGGCGACCCTCGCCGGCGCCGACCAGCGCTACGCCGGTTGGAAGCGAGCCGTGGAGCGCGCCCGCTCCTGACGCATCGCGCGGGCGAGCTAGTGGAGGGCGAGCCACCGGTGGTCGGCGATGCGAGCGAGAGCGGCGAGCTCTTGGCGCTCGCGGGCACGCAACGGCCGACCCTTGCGGCCGAGGACGAGCTCGTGACCCGCTTCGGCCAGTGGGGCCCACGCGACATCGTCCGGCCCCGCGTGCCCCGAAGCGACCGCTGCCGAGATGCGGCTGCCTTCGATGAACGCGTTGAGCCACGCCGCCTCAGGCGGTGACCCGACCGCGTGGCTGAGCGTGCCGTCCGCGGGATGTAGCACCGCGCACCAGTCCGCGTCGAAGTCGATGGTCGCGTCGGCGCACAGTACCGTGAACAGGGCCTCGACGTCGGGCGCTTCGACGAGACGAGCCGCGGTCTCGAGCGCATCGAGCCGCGCGACGCGCGTCGGATCGCTGATCGGGCGCACGTCCTCTACGTCGACGCCGTCGACTTGAGCGATCTCATTGACGAGCAGGTCGAGAAGACGCGGCTCTGGCAGCGACACGATGAGCTCGTCGATCGCTCGCCCTGCGCCGCGTTCGAGGATCTCGATGCCGACGACGTCGCCGCGCACCGCACCGATGCGGCTCGCGACCTGACCCAGGGCGCCGGGGCGATCGGGGAGCCACACCCGGACCGCGTAGTGCTCCATCACTGCACCCTACGTACCTCCGTCGCGGCCTCGCAGAGCGAGGCACGTGAACGCTGTGTTACTGCGACGCCGAATCGCGCTACAGCTTCGGCAACGCCTTGCGGAGGTTGCGCACCGCCTGGCCGATCCGCTGCTCGTTCTCGATCAGGGCGAAGCGCACGAACCCGTCGCCCCCCTCGCCGAACCCGATGCCCGGCGACGTGGCGACCTCGCCTTCCTTCACGAGGAATGACGCGAACTCGAGCGAGCCCAGCTCCTGATAGGGCTCGGGGATCGGGGCCCAGACGAACATCGTCCCCTTGGGCTTCGGGAACTCCCACCCGATTCGCGCGAGGCCGTCGCACAGCGCGTCGCGGCGACTCTGATAGATCGCGTTCACCTCTTGCGGATAGGCGGACGCCTCGTTCATCGTCACCGTGGCCGCGATCTGGATGGGTTGGAACGTGCCGTAGTCGAGGTACGACTTCATCTTCGCGAGTGCGGCGACGACCTCGGCGTTGCCGGACAGGTACGCGACACGCCATCCGGCCATAGAGAAGCTCTTCGTCATCGAGTAGAGCTCGACTGCACAGTCCTTGGCTCCGTTGGCTTGCAGGATCGACGGTGGGCGATAGCCGTCGAAGCCGATGTCTGCGTACGCGAAGTCGTGCACGACGATCACCTCGTGCTCGAGCGCGAAGTCGACGAGCCGCTGCATGAACGCGAGGTCGACGCACGCGGTCGTCGGGTTGTGGGGGAAGCTCACGGCGATGACGCGCGGCCGTGGCCAGCCCGAGCGGAACGCGCGGTCGAGGCTCTCGAAGAACGCCTCACCCGACTCGATGTCTCCCGACGCCATGCCCATCGGGACCTCGCGGATCTCCGCGCCGGCGAACAGTGGGCCGTAGATGTGGATCGGGTACGAGGGGCTCGGGACGACCGCGGCGTCGCCGGGCGCGAGCAACACCCACATGAGGTGGGAGAAGCCCTCCTTGGCCCCGATCGTGTTGATGACCTCGGTCTCGGGATCGAGGTCGACGCCCCAGTTCCGCTGATAGAGCGCCGCCACAGCCTCACGCAGCTTCGGGATGCCCTTGCTCTGCGAGTAGCGGTGGTTGCGCGTGTTGCGCGCGGCTTCGGCCAGCTTCTCGACGGCGATCTCGGGTGAGGGGATGTCGGGGTTGCCGAACCCGAGGTCGATCACGTCCACGCCGGCTCGCCGTGCCTCGATCTTCAGACCGTTGATGATCGTGAAGACGTACGGGGGCAAGTTGGTGATCCGGCGGAACTCCATGAATCGAGGGTACCGGGGCAGAATGGCCGCCATGGCCCATTACGGGACGAGCGCCGACGGCACCATCGACGTCGTCGTCGAGATCCCGCGGGGCAGCCGCAACAAGTACGAGTACGACCACGAGAAGGGAGTGATCCGCCTCGACCGGCGTTTGTTCTCCGCGACCGTCTATCCGGCGGATTATGGGTTCATCCCCGACACGCTCGGCCTCGACGGCGATCCGCTCGACGCATTGGTGCTGCTCGAGGACCCGACGTTCCCCGGTTGCTGGGTGCGGTCGCGTCCGGTCGGGATGCTGGTGATGCAGGACGAAGCCGGCGAGGACGCCAAGATCATCTGCGTGCCTCCCGACGACCCGCGTTTCGACGCGATCAAAGAGCTCGACGACCTGTCGGCGTCACTGCGCGCCGAGATCAAGCACTTCTTCGATGTCTACAAGCTGATCGAGCCCGGCAAGGAGTCGACGACCGGAGAATTCATGGGACGAGACGCGGCGTGGAAGGAGATCGGGGACGCGCTCGACCGCGCCGTCAACCGTCCGCGCTGAGCGCCTTGGAGGCGATGAGCGCGGCGCCCATCGCGCCCGCGCGTTCTCCGAGCACCGCGGGCACCAAGCGCGGCCGAGGCCGGTGCGCAGGCGCGTACAGCAACCCTTCGTACAGGCGCTCGATGGGCTCGAGCAGCAGGTCGAACTCCTCGACGAGCCCACCTCCGAGCACGATCACGTCGGGGTCGAAGAGGTTGGTGAGGTTCGCGAGGCCGAGCGCGAGCCACCAGGCGAACTGCTCGAGGATCTCGCGTGCCTCGGGATCGCCGTCGCGCGCCGCGTCGGTCACGTGCTCCCCGCGTACGGCTTCGGGGTCTCCCCCGGCGGCGTCGACGACGCCGCTCGCGCGGCCGCCGAACGCGGCGTCACGCGCCAGGCGAGCGAGACCACTTCCCGAGGCGTAGCGCTCCCAGCAGCCATGCCGGCCGCACACGCATGGCGGTCCGTTCGGGTCGATGACCATGTGCCCCGGCTCGGACATGAACCCGTTCGCGCCCCGCTGCAACGCTCCACCGCTCACCACGCCACCGCCGATGCCAGTGCCGAGCGTGATCAGCAACGCGTCCGTCGCACCGGTGGCGGCGCCGTGCCGCCACTCCGCCTCGGTCGCGCACGTCGCGTCGTTGTCGACCGTCACGGGCAGACGCAGACGCTCGGCGAGGAGGTCGCGGATCGGCATCTCGGTGACGCCGATCAGGTTGGGCGCAGCTCGCAGCACCCCGCTGCGGTCGACGAGGCCGGGAGCGCCCACGCCGACCGCCTCGATGCGTCCCCCGGCGTTCGCGCTGAGCGCCTCGACGACGGCGGCAACGGTGTCGACGAGGTTCGACGCCCCGCGCGGCGTCGGGAGCCGCTCTTCGACGAGCACGGTGCCGTCGGCCGAGAGGCACAGGCCGAGGCACTTCGTGCCGCCGATGTCGACGCCGGCGAGCAGAGGCGCCCGGCCCGCATCGCCGGGCAGCCCAGCATCTGACGTGAGCTCAGTATCTGAGGAGGGCACCGATCCCTCCTAGCACGTCGAGATCCGCGTTCTCGACACAGACCTCGACACGGCAGGACTGCGCGACTGCTTCTTCGATCGCGTGCTCGACGATGTCGGAGGTCTGCTCCATCGCCTCGAGGCAGAGCGGGCAACGCCGTCCCACGCGGGCGAGGTATCCGCACGGCCGGCAGTGCCAGCCGGGTGCGCCATAGCCCTGCGACACCAGCAGGTGATCGATGCGTCGCTCGACGAGGGCCCGCAACGTGGCGTCGATCCCGCCGACGCCGCGCCGTCCGGCGCCCACCGCGTCTCGCAGCCGGCGGACGAGGGCTTGCTCCTTGCGCCTCTCGACCGTGCGTTCGACGTCGAGCGCGACCCGACGCACCTGTTCGTCCGTCGCGTGCACCGACAACGACAGGCGCTCCACGATCCGTTCGCGCAGGTAGGGGTGGAGGTTCGCAGCGAGCTCGGCGGCGACTTCGGGTGGCGCGCCGATCACCAAGTGATCGAAGGGCGTCTCCTGGTACAAGCGGAAGGCGAGGCCGGCGGCCTGGTGCAGATGCTGATGGCGAACGTCCTCGACGGCTTCCGCGACCTCGGTGCGCTCGACCAGCTCGCCGAGCTCGAAGAGGAACACCCGCGCGCGCTGGCTGTCCGCGACCACCACACCGAAGCGCTCGTACTCGTCCAGCACGGACTCGAGCTGCCGCACGTGCGGCGCTGGCTCGACGACGACTTGGCTCGACACCCGCACCGGGAGCTCGATGACCTTCCAGAAGCCTTCCGCACTGCACGAGAACATCGCGACGCCGCGGACGTGCGATCGGTCGATCCCGCCACGCACGTGCTGCTCGATGCGATCGAGGTCGGCGTTCACCGACTGGTTGCCGTCGTGACCGTCCTGCTCGGAGCGGGCACGGCGCAGAAGCACCTCGAGCTGATGGACATAGTCCTGGTGACGGGGGAACCGCCGCCCGTCGACGTCCAAGTAGCACGTCGTCACGGGGGCGGCCTGACCTCGGAAGCGGGAGAGCGAACGAACGGTGTCGGTCGTGAGCGCTGGCACGACACCCTCCTGGTTTGGGAGGCCTGGTTTGGGAGGCCTGGTTTGGGAGGCCTGGTTTGGGAGGCCTGGTTTGGGAGGCCTGAATCGGGAGGTTGGGGCGGAGTTGCCAGATGCTACGCGGGCCTGCTTCTCCCTGCGCCGGGCAGCAGAACCACGCCTGCCCGCTCGGGCGGCAATGAGACCGCCCACTGGAGGACCTTCGGATCCTCGGTCAGGTAGACGACGTGCAGCGAGTCGGCGAGGCGGTCGAGGCGGCGCAGCAGGGCGTCGAGATCGGCGCCGGTCACGTGCCGGTACACGTCGTCCAGCAGGATCGGCAGCGGGTCGACGAGGGGATGCTGGCCGCGCGCTGCGAGCCACGCCAGGAGATGGCGGTCGACCTCGTCTTGGAGCGCGCCCCCCTCGTCGGCGTCGTTCCACCCGGGATCACTCGGGTGCCCGTTCGCCTCGATGGCCGCTTGCAGCGCGGCGTCGACACGCACTCGCGCCTGCGCGAGCGTCTGCTCGGCCTCGTCGTGCCGGACGGCGAGCTCCACCAGCTTTGCGTCCGCGTGCGCCAACGTCATGTCGGCCAGCTCGCACCCATCTCGTGCTCGCTCCTCGGCGACGATGGCGTCTTCGCGCGCCCGCACCGCAGCGGCAAGGCGCGCCTCGCGGTCGCTCGTCACGGGCGGGCGCACCGCGGGTGGCGCGGCGGCGGTGGGTGCGACGGCCGCGACCGGCTCGGGCTTGGGTTCCGGCCTCGGCTCGGGTCGCTTCTCGACGACGCGCTTCGGACGCCGAGGAGGTGGCGCGGGCACCGAGTCGCGCTGGGCGCGCGCCGTCGACAGAGCTCCCTCGGCCTCCATGAGCTCGGCACGGGCGATCTCGAGCCGGAGCTCCGCGCTCGGATCGGTGGCTCCCATCGATGAACGCAGGAGGAAGTCGCTGTAGGAGTCGAGACCGACTCGATCGAGGACCGTGCGCTCGCGGCCGCGGGCTTCCTCGAGGCGGCGGCGCGCGCTGCTGCCGCCGAAGCGCTTGCTCGCCTTGTCGTCGGCATCGAGCACGGCGTCGTGCGCCACTTCGAGCTCAGCGCGGTCCTCAGCGCTGAGGCGGGCCGGATTCGCGGCTCGCGCGGACTGGTCGACCTCGGCTCGGGCGGCGTTCACCCTGGCCTCCGCAGCCGCGACGGCGTCCGATTTCGCCTCGCGCTCGCCGGCCCACGGGTCCGGATCCTCCTCGGGCTCTTCGGGCTCGGGCACGACGATCTCCGCCGTGACGTCGGGCTCGGTGACGAGTTCCGGTTCCTCGACCGCCATGACTTCGACGGCCTCGGGTTGGATCGTCTCGTCTTCCTCGGGGACGTCGGCAGCGGCCTCCACCCCGCGTTCGGCGGCCTCGCGCGACGCAACCGCATCGTCGAACACCAGCATCGCGTCCGCGAGGTTGGCGGCCGCGAGATCACGGTCCTCGCTCGCGGCCTTCAGCGCGGCTTGCAGTGCGTTCACCACCTCGAGCGCTCCCTGCGCTTGCTGCTTGCGTGCCTCCACGAGCTCGCGTTGCTTGACCGCGACGTCGTCTGCTGCCTTTCGCCTTCGGCCCGCGGGACCGAACGCATCCGCGGGGATGTCACCCGCCGCGAGCACGAACGGCATCTCGGGATCCACGTCGAGCAGGCGAAGGGTCGCGCGGTCGAGGTCGAGCAGCAGGCCGTGCACCTCGACGTACCCCGCCGACGGCCCGCCGTCGACCAACGCGGAGGACAGCGCCGCGACGACGCTTTCTCGCGCGGGTGCGTCGGCTTCGACGACGGAAAGACGCGGGTGGAGCGCGACTGTCCGGCCGTCGGCGGTGCGCAGCTCGGCGAGCTTCATGGCACGCGCCTCACGACAGGGGGATGTGCTCGATGGTCGACTCCGCGTGGTCGCCGTTCGAGGCGCTCGAAGTGTCGACCGACTGCACCATCGCCTTCGCCACCGTGCCGACGGTGACGACCGCGTTGCGCACGGTCTCCGGATTCTGGACGACCTTCTCCGCGACCTCGAGGAACGAGCGCGCCGCGGCGATCATCTCGAGGGCCGCCTTCTGCAAGTGGGCCAGTCCATCGTTCGGATCGCTGTTCGACTCGTTGCTCGACATCTGGCGCCCCTTCATCCACCGCGCTTCATCGATCGGCCCCGAACACCACTTCGAGGCGGCCGCGGTCGACCACGGCATCGACCACCCGGCGGCGTCGCAGGGAATCGGGTAACAGGATCGCGCGCCGGTGGCCCGAGATGCGGACAAGCAGCTCGTCCCCCTTCCGGCTCAGTGTCACCTCGTCACGTTCCGCGAACGGGAGCTCGATGGCAAGCACCCAGGCTCCCTCTCGCTGGGAGACCTGCATCGGGGAGCCCCCGTGCAGGGCGCCGGACGGGTCGGCCTCCCCGTAGAGCTCGTGCCCGAAGCGGTCGAGCGCCTCCGGGCCGACGAGCTCGCTCGGCGCGAGCGACACCTTCAGCACGGGCAGTGGCACGAACGCGGCCTCGATGTCGGCGAGATGCGAGGCGTGCGTGGCCTTCCACGAGTCGAACCACGGATCGGTGACCTCGTCGGGCAGCATCCGGTTCGCGACGACGGCATCGACGCGGTAACCGAACAGAGAGAGGTAGGTGTACATCCGGCGGGCCTCCGCGATCACCATCCGCTCGGGGTTCACCACCAGCCGCACCGTCGTCTGCTCGGGATCCGCGAGCACCGTCCGGACCCCGTCGATCCGGTCGTAGAACCGCTGCAGCGCGTCGAAGACCGTGACATCCGGGACCGGGAGGGAGGTCGAGCGGGCGAGGGCCGGCCCGACGATCTTGCTCACCTGACGAGTCAGCGGGAACAGCCGGTCCATCCACCACGAGAGGATCTCGGGCAGCGACAGCAACCGCAGCGTCTCTGCCGTGGGCGCGCAGTCCACGACGATCACGTCCCACAGCCCCGAGTCGAGGTGGTCACGGAGGTCGCCGAGCGCGAAGACCTCGTCGAGTCCAGGGAGCACCGAGAGCTCCTCGGCTTCGATCGCCTGCACGCCGACCCATTGAAAGAGGGTCGAGAGATAGGTGCGCAGCTCGCTCCACGACGCCTCGAGCCGCGCTTGCGCATCGAGCTGCTGTCCGGACAGCTGCTCGGCGATCGGAGTCGGCTGCGGACCGAGCTTGACGTCGAACGCGTCGCTCAGTGAGTGCGCGGGATCCGTCGACAGCACGAGCGTGCGATGGCCTTCCGCGGCGCAGCGGAGCGCGGTCGCTGCCGCAGTCGTGGTCTTGCCGACCCCACCCTTGCCGGTGAGCAGCAGGACCCGAACCACTACTGCTCGACTCGGGCTTTCAGCTCCCACAGGGTGTGCAAGATGCGAACTTCGGCCCGCCGCTTCACGAATCCCGGCAGGGGCACGACGACCTCGATGTTCAGGTCGTAGGTCACGTCGGTCGAGCCGGGCTGCGTGGCCGAGGGCGTGAACGCGTAGGAGCCGTCCAACGTCTTCATGATGTCGCCCTCGACGAGCGACCACGACAGTCGTGACGGCGCCTCGGAGTAGTCGTAGCGCAGCGTGTAGTTGGTCGATCGACCCATCGCCGCGGCGGTGAACTCGACCTCGCGCGGGCGATCGTCGCCGTCTCTGGACAGGACGACCGCGCGCTTCACGTCCTTCGCCCACTCGGGGTAGCGCTCGAACGCGAACACCGTGTCCCAGCACATGTCCGGCGTCGCCTCGATGGTGACCCGCTCAGTCGCCTGGTCCGGCATGGGTGCATTCTGTCCCATTCGGTCCCCTGCCTCGAAGTTCGCTGGTACCCGTCGTGCCTGCGTCAAGCGGCGGTCCGGGATGCGAACGTGCCATGCCGGGCCCCCCACAGACCGCAAAGCCCCAGCCCGTAGATGGGCACGAGCATCCCGAACGCGAGGCTCGTGAACGGACGGGCCGACGCGGTTGCGAACGCGATCGCGACCTCCGCGCCGAACGAGCCGAGCAGATGCAGCTGCACCGCCCGCGGCGCGGAGCCGGCGAGGAAGTACAGGCCGCCGATCCCGATCTCGACTTCTCGGCTGCGGCCCACGGCATGGAAGAACGCGACGAGGAACACCACGCAACCCGCCGCGAAGAGCACGAGCGCGACGGCGAGCGCAATGGCGGCGAACACGTCGGGATCGATCGCCGCCGCGATCGCGGTGACACCGAACACGGCGGTGCCGATCCACGACGCCTTGACGATCATCGCGCGCAGCCGTCCGGCGAGCGCGTCACCGAGGCGCGCCGCGAGCTTCGCGTAGTCGAACTCGTCGATCGCCCGGGCTCGCGCGGCTTGACCCATCCTCTGTCGCAGCGCGGCGTCGTCGAGCATCGGCGCGAGGGCTGCCGCGATCGCAAGCGGATCGTCACCGTGCACCACGCGGCCCGTGACGCCGTCGACGACGGCTTCGTCCGACCCCCCGCTGTGGCCCGCGACTTGAGGGATGCCGCACGCCGCAGCCTCGAGGAACACGATCCCGAAGCCTTCTTGTTCGAGGCCGCCCCATCGGTCGCGACAGAGCATGGCGAACACGTCGCCCGCTCCGTACACCGAGGGAAGGTCTACGTCCGCGATGCGCCCGAGGAAGCGCACCGGCGCTTGCTGCTCTCTAGCGATCCGTTCGAGACGCTCCCGGTCTCGCCCGCCCCCGCGATCGCGACTTGGAGATCGGGCCGCGTCGCCGCCAGCCGGGACGCTGCCTTGATGAGCGTGTCGAAGCCCTTGCGGGGGACGAGACGACTCACCCCGACGATCAGGCGCGCGTCAGCGTCCAGTCGAAACCGCGCACGCACCCGGGTGCGCTCGTCGGCGTCCAGGGGCCGGAACCGCTCGCCATCGACGCCCGGCGGCACGACGACGATCGGCAGTGGCGCCCGCGCCGCACGGCGCGCCTCGAGTGCCGGATAGCCGCCCGCGGCGATCAGCACCTGCGCGCCGCGAAGCACCGACCGCATGACCTGTTGGCTGATCGGGAGACGGCCGGGGACGGTGACCTCCGCGCCGTGGAGCACGAGCGCGTAGGGCAATGACAGCCTCGGGCCGAGCAGGCCCACGGGGAGCGCGGGATCGAGCACGACGAGCTCCGCGCCGACCTCGCTTGCCAGCCGGTTGATGCGCTGCGCGAGCGGCGGCATGGGCAGGAGCACACGGTCGCGATCCCGGACGACACGGAACGGTTGCTTCGCGTCCCACGCGAGGGCATCGCGGTGCGGCGTGGTGAGCACCGTGACGTCATCGGCGGGAAGGCGGCGCCACAGCTCCCACAGGTACGCCTGGATGCCGCCGTGCTTCGGCGGGAAGTCGTTGGTGACGAGCAGATGCCTCACAGCTCGGCACGCACGAGCGGACTCGGGTCGTCCGCGACGAGGGTGAGCAGGTCGTCAAGGCCGAGCCGGCGGCACGCCCAGCACGCGTGGGCACGCAGGAGCTCGTCGGGGTCGGTGAGGTAAGTGCGCAGCACGTCCTCGACCTCGGGATCGGACCCATCGGCCGTGTTGCCGAGCACGACGAGCACGTTGCGCCGCAGGTAGCGCACCGCGCGGTCAGGGATGTACCAACGACCGTGCCGCTCGACGAGCACGCTGTCCGACGCGGACAGCACTTCGATCACGTCGACCCCCTGCCCCGCCGGGCGCTCTGGGTCGCGCCGCTCGACGACGAGGTTCGGCGGGCACACCTCCTGGCACTCGTCACAGCCGTACAGGCGGTTGCCGAGCGCGACCCGTGCCTCGAGTGGGAACACGCCGGGCGACTGCACCAGCCATGCGAGGCAGCGCCGCGCGTCCACGACGCCGGGACGCACGATCGCCCCGGTCGGGCACCCCTCGATGCACTTGCTGCACGTGCCGCATCCGTCCGGGACGGGCGCTGTCGAGGCACGCAGCGGAGCGTCTGTGACCACCGAGCCGAGCACGAACCACGAGCCTCGGCCCGGAAGGAGGAGGTTGGCGCTCTTGCCGTACCACCCGAGCCCGGCGCGGTACGCGGCCTCGCGGTCCACGAGAGCGTTGTCGTCGGCGACGACTCGCGCCTTCCATCCCTCGTGCTTCAGTGCCTCCGCGACCGAGCGCAAGCCGTCTCCGAGGAGGCGGTAGTGGTCGTGCTGCGCGTACCGAGCCACGACCGCGGTGGGACGCGTCGAATCGGATGGCGTGTGGGCGATCCGGTACGACCTCGCACCGACGACGATCGCTCGAGCGCCGTCGAGCGCCGCTTGGGGATCGGTGGACCGCTCCGGGTTCTTGTAGGTGAACGCCATCCCGCCGTGGAGTCCCTCGCGCTTGCGGGACTCGATCGCGTCGCGGGCACGGGTGAACGGCGTCGCGGGAGCCACGCCGACCGCGTCGAGGCCTGCCTCTCGGCCGGCTGCGAGGACAGCGTCGGTCAGCTCAGGCAGCACCGCGAGCACGACCGCACGGTACCGGCCCCACTCACCTGCCGGTCACTTGGTGGCGTGCCGCAGCGGGGGCACCAAGCCCGCCTGACCGAGGAGCCGCACGGTCCGCGCGGTCTCGAGGTCGAGGACGACCGCGCTGCCCTCGGGGCGGTCGCACAGGAACGTCACGACGCAGTCGTCGCACGCATCGGTATGTTGCATCACGCACTCGTCGCAGCTGATCGTGAGCTTGGCCACCGCATCCTCCCGGTCACACCTCCGCATGTCAGGAGTGTGCACGGGGGGTGGGACACTCAGCCGGCGGCGAGGAGCTGCTCCGCCGAGATGACGTTGGCACCCAGCCGCTTGGCGCCGTCCGCGACCTCACGATCCGAGGTCGCCACCACGACCGGCTGCTCGCGGGGCACGATCGGCACGAGGTGCAGGATCTCATCGTCGGCCGTCATCCCCGACTCGGTGAAGATCACCCGAACCGGCTGGCTCTTCGACGGCGCGACGGTGGCCGCCTCAGTGCCGTCGAACACGATGCGGAACTCCGCACGCGTGCTCGCATGCAGCCCGACGAGCCGATCGACCAACCGCTCGCGCTGATCGACGAGCGACTGCATCTCGGGCCACCCTCGCTTCGCCACGTTGTAACCGTCGACGATCACGACGACATGGCGCACGCGGAGCAGATGGCGCGCGGCCTCGACCGAGTCATCGCGCAGACCCCCGGGCAACGGTGCTGGTCGTCGTGTGTGCTTCGGAGGGCGGATCCGACGGTCGGGCGCCAGCGAATCCGCAGAAGCGGGGTCGGGAACCGCGGGATCGGGAACCGCGGCGACGGCGCCATCGAGGGCCCGAGCCGCCTCCGCGAGCGCGAGGCGCGCGTCACGAAGCGCGTCGGTCACACCGGTCAAGTCGGGCGGCGGCGCCGGTTCTGGGGTCAGCGCAACCTCGACAGGTCGTGGCGCCCCGCTGAGGAGCTCGGCGCGCTCCTCCTGCCAGGTCTCGGCCGATGCTTCGAGCTCACGCACGCGCTTGCGCAGGTTGTCGACGTCCCATGTCACGTTGTGCGCGGTCGTCTCCGCCTGGCGGCGGGCGACCCGCTCCTGCTCGAGCTGTTGGCGCGTTCGGTCGAGCTCGATGGTGAGCTCTTTGACGCGTTCGTCGGCCTTGGTGCGCGCCGCTTCGGCCGCCTTGAGCTTGCGCTGCGCGGCCTTCTCCTCCTTGGCCTCCTGCGCGTCGATCTCCGCCTGTGCGTCTTCCGCCGCCTGCCGCTCGAGCTCTTCCTCCCAACCGTCGGGCCGGGTGAGGAAGAGCAGCGAAGGGCGGTCGAGGACATCGAGCGTGATGGATGCGGCGACGTGCCCTCGGAACGGCTCGTCGGTGTCGAGCACCTTCCGGAGGACGGGCAGCGCCCGTGTCGGGAGTGCCTGGAGCTTCATGTACGGACGCAGCTGCTTCGGCGCGTTCACCTGGTCGGCGCGGGCCACGACGAGCCCAGCCTCGAGGGCCATGCGGATCAGCTCGTTCGGGATCACGCCGGTCCGATCACACAGGGCCAGCGATCTCGTCGGTGAGCACCTGCACCGAGCCCGCCGGCCCACACCACCGACACGTCACCGATTCGACGGTCTCGTCGAGCACCTGCTCGTCCTCGATGGACAGCTCACCGGCCACGGTGAAGTGGTGGAACGCGCTCGTGCGCCGGCTCGTGACCACGTCGAAGCGGGTGAGGTTCCCGCACGAGGTGCAGCGATAGCGGGTCGGCGACACGGCGACATCGTAACTGGTGGCTGGTGGTCACCGAACGTGTGTTCTTGCCAGCGAACGCTTGTTCGCCCTATCGTCCGTCCGTGCAGCGCACGTTCGATGACCTCGGCACGCCGCTCAGCGAGGTCACGTTCTGCGTCGTGGACCTCGAGACGACCGGCGCGTCCGCGGAGCGCTGCGGCATCACCGAGGTCGGCGCGATCAAGGTGCGCGGGGGCGAATGCCTCGGCACCTTCCAGACGCTCGTGAACCCGGGCATGCCCATCCCCCCCGAGATCACCGTGCTCACCGGCATCACGCAGGCGATGGTGATCCCGGCTCCTCGCATCGAACCGGTGCTCGCCGCCTTCGACGAGTTCAGCGCGGGCACGGTCATCGTCGGGCACAACGTGCGCTTCGACCTCGGCTTCCTCGCGGCCGCACGGCGCGCGTCGGGATGGTCGGCGATGACGAACCCGTGGGTCGACACGTGTGCCCTCGCTCGGCGGCTCGTGCGCGACGAGGTCCCGAATTGCCGGCTCTCGACGCTCGCGAGCCGCTTCCGGCTCTCCCACCAGCCCTCCCACCGCGCGCTCGATGACGCACTCGCCACGGCGGATCTCCTCCATCTCCTCCTCGAGCGCGCCGCGGCGTTCGGCGTGCTCGGCCTCGACGACCTGCTCTCGCTCCCTCGCATCAACGCGCATCCGCAAGCGGCGAAGCTGCGCCTCACCGACCGGCTGCCGCGGCGGCCGGGCGTGTACCTGTTCCGCGACGGGGGCGGCCGTCCGCTTTACGTGGGCAAGGCGGCGAACCTCCGGCAGCGGGTGCGGTCGTACTTCTCGAGCGACGATCGCCGCAAGATCGGCCAGCTGCTGCGCGAGACGCAGCAGATCGACCACATCCCCTGCACCGGAGCGCTCGACGCGGCGGTGCTCGAGCTTCGCCTCATCCATCGCCTGCAGCCCCGGTTCAACCGCCAGGGCAAGCAGTGGGGGAAGTACAGCTACGTGAAGCTCACGCTGAACGAGCGCTTTCCCCGCCTCGCGGTGTCGAGAGCTGCGCGCGCCGACGGCGCGCGCTACATCGGTCCGCTGCCCTCGGCCGCGAGCGCGCGGCGGGTGATCGAGGCGATCGAGACGGTGATGCCACTTCGCCGTTGCACCACGTCGCCCGGTCGCTGCGAACGTCCCGCGCCGTGCGCTCCCGCGCAGCTCGGCGTCGCGACGTGTCCATGCTCGGGGGCGATCTCCGAGTCCGACTATCGAGTGATCGTCGAACGGACGCTGCGCGGCATCACCAACGAGCCTGACGTGCTGCTCGATCCGCTGCGACGACAGATGGTGACGCTCGCCGACGCTGAGCGGTTCGAGGAGGCCGCGGATGTGCGCGACCGCGCCGAGGCCCTGGCCAGTGCGCTGCGCCGGCAGCGCCACGTCGAGCGTCTGCGCGATGCCGGAACGGTCGTCGTCGAGCGTCCTGGGATGTTCCGGGCCGAGGTGCACAACGGCGTCCTCGTTCGCTGCTCTCCCATCGACGCCGACCCGACCCTCGCCGGGCTCGACGTGCTCGATGCCCCGCCCGAGGCGCCCGAGGCGGACATGCCGCTCCGCGCCGACCTCGTCGACGAGATCGGCTGCATCGCCCGATGGCTCGACGCCGAGGCCGGACGGGTGCGGGTCGTGCACTGTGACGGGGGCCTCGCCTCGGACCTCCCCAGGATCGTGTCGCTGACGCCTCGCACACCAAACCGGGACCACGGCTTCGACCGCGCTCGATAGCCTCGTGCCCGTGGGCGTGCTGGGCGGTCTCCTGGTCTTCGCGGCGATCAGCGCCGTGGTGGCGGCGACCCTGTTCCATCAGCTCCGGGTCTCGAATCGCGTCGGCGTGCGCGGTCGCGGCACTGCTCCCTTGCGTTGGCTGTTCGACCCGTGCTGGTCCGCCCGGCTGCATCGCCGCTTGCGGCGAGTCGTCGCCTCGGTGCGGCCATGGATCCCCCGCCGGTCTCGGCGTCACGAGGATCCGCCGGCGATCGCAGTCCTCGCCCACGACCTCGAGCTGCACGCAGTCGCCGTCGATCGCGATCTCGTCGCCGCGTCACGCGCGCCGAAGGCGCACCGGCGCGCCTTGCTCGTCGAGCTGACCGAACAAGTGATGTCACTCGAGGACCTCGCCGCGCGCGTCGTCTCGCTCGGCTCCGCTCAGCAGCAGCTCTCCGAGCCCACCCGCGAGGCGATCGCTCGCATGAACGCGCAGCTCGACGCGCTCGAAGATGCGCACGACGAGATCGCCCGCCTCGAAGCCCAGCTCGGCCTCGACAACCGCCACCCGCTGCCCCCCACCGGCACCGACCTGACCTGACCGCGCCGACTGGTGCGGGATCCGCCCGATGGGGGCGCCGTGCGCGCCACATCCCGCGGGCCCACCGGTGACGGTCGGCAACTGCGGCGCCTGCCGCCCGCTGAGGGCGGAAGTCGCGCCACTTGGATGGAAGTGGGCGCGACGCGACGATCCGCGGAACGTGCGATCAGGAGCGGTCGAGCACTGCGCCTTCGTGGTCCAGGCCGAGCACGCGCGCTTGGCCGGTCGAGGGCAGCGCGGCGGCGACAGCCTTCGCATCGTCGGGCGCGGCCATCGCGGCGACCGTCGGCCCGCTGCCTGACAGCCACGAGCACCACGCGCCCGCCTCGACGGCGGCATCCATCGCGCGGCGGCTCTCGGGTGCGGCGGCAAGCCGGATGTCCTGGTGCAATCGGTCGGCAGTTGCGAACCGCAGCGCACCCGGGTCGCCCGCAGCGAGCGCGGCGACGAGCAGCGCGGTGCGCCCGACGTTGAACGTCGCGTCGGCCAACGACACCGACGCTGGCAGCTTGCCCCTGGATTCCTCGGTGGAGGTCCGTGCCGTCGGAACCCACACCACGATCGCGGGCTCCAACCCCAGCGGCACCCGCACGGCTCGCCCGCCGGCGACAGCGACGATCCCGCCGTACAGCGACGCGGCGACATTGTCCTCGTGGCCCTCGAGCACCGCGGCGCGACTCAGAGTCTCGCCCGCGAGGTCACCGACCTCGGCGGCGGGATCCTTCTGGGCGAGCGCGGCCAAGACACCCGCGACCCGCGCCGCGCCCGAGAACCCCAACCCGCGCCCCATGGGGATCTGCGAGCGCACCGAGATCGGCCCTTCGCCTCCCGCGGACGTGAAAGCGACGAAAGAGGGGTGGCCGTCGGCGAGGGCGTCGCCCTTCGCGAGGCGCACCTCGAGGTACATGCCGAGCGCGAGCCCCAGCGCGTCGAAGCCCGGGCCCATGTTCGCGGAGGATGCGGGGACCCTGACCAGCACGGGCGCGGAGGCTAGTGGTCCGCGCCCTCTTCGCCGGAAAGCCGCGTGGAGCGCGTCGGCGATCACCGCCGCGCCTTCCTCGGCCTCTTCGAGCCCGATCGACAGTGGCGGCGCGACCCGGAGGCAGTTGCCGTACAGCCCGCCCTTGCCGACGAGCACTCCCCCCTCCTTGCACGCCTCGAGGCACACGACGGCGCGACGGGGGCTCGGCGTGTAGCCGTCCGCTTCGACCAGCTCGATGCCGATCATCAACCCGCGCCCTCGCACCTCGGCAACCATCGCGTACCGATCGGCGAGCGGACGCAACCGCTCGAGCAGATACGAGCCGACGCGCAACGCGTTGCCCTGCAGATCGTTGTCGAGCAGGTAGTTCAGGTTCGCGAGCGCTCCCGCGGTCGCGAGCGGGTTGCCGCCGAACGTGGACAGCGAGTTCGCCGGCATGGCGTCCATGAGGTCAGCACGAGCAACGAGGCCCGCGATGGCGAGACCATTGCCGAGGCCCTTCGCGAACGTCAGGGCGTCGGGCACGAAACCGTGGGCCTCGTACCCCCAGAAGTGCTCGCCGGTACGGCCCCACCCCGTCTGCACCTCGTCCGAGATAAAGAGGATCTCGTACTCGTCGAGCACCTTCTTCATCGCTCCGAAGAACCCGTCGGGCGGCACGCAGAACCCGCCAACGCCCTGGATCGGCTCGGCGATCATCGTCGCGACGTCGCCCGACGTCGTGGTCTCGATCACGTTTCGGAGATCCTCGGCGCACGCCTCCACGAACCCGGCGTCATCCAGGTTCCGGAACGGTGAGCGCAACCGGTACCCGCTGTGCACGTAGTGGACACTGAACGGCGACAGGCTGCTCGGCGACCAGCCGCGATTGCCGGTGACGCCGATCGTGGCGAACGAGCGGCCGTGGTAGCTGTTGCGTAGCGCGAGCACCTGGTTCGACTTGCGAAGCGACGACGCGAGCAGCAGCGCGGTCTCGTTCGCCTCGCTGCCCGAATTCACGAAGAACACCTTCGCGTCGGGGATGCGCGACAGCCCCGCGATCTTCTCGGCGAGCTCCACCATCGGCCGGATGAGGTAGAGCGTCGAGCTGTGCAGCAGCTTGCCGGCTTGCTCACGAATCGCGTCGACGACCTCGGGGACCGAGTGCCCCGTCATGGTCGTGAGGATGCCGCCGAACAGATCGAGGTATGTCCGTCCCTCGCTGTCGGTCACGCGGCAACCGCTGCCGCTCACGAGCTCGATCGGCGACTCGTAGTACAGCGTGAGCCACGACGGCATCACCGCCCGGTGGCGCTTGAGCAGCTCGCCCTCACCCATGCGTGGTTCTCCTCTCAGGACTCATTGGAGACTGCCACGAGCCTTTCGAGTGCCGCTGCCGCATTGCCGTCGTCAATCGACGTCGCCGCGATCTCGATGCCCTCGCCGACCGACACCGCGCGGCCCGCAGCCACGAGGGCGGCGCCGGCGTTGAGCACCACAACGTCGCGTGGCGGGCCCGATTCGCCGCGCAGCACAGCGCGCGCGATCCGCGCGTTGGTCGCCGGATCACCGCCGCGGAGATCCTCGGCCTTCGCGAGCGGCACCCCAACGTCCTGCGGATCGAGCACCCACGTGCGCATGTCGCCGTCCTCGAGCTCGTGGATCGTCGAGGTCGTCGTGGTCGTGAGCTCGTCGAGCCCGTCGTGGCCGTGCACGAGGAGGACGTGGCGCGAGCCGCGAGCCGCGAGCACACCGAGCATCCGCTCCGCCATGGTCGGGTCGCTCACACCGACGAGCTGGCGCTTCGTGCGGGCGGGGTTCGCGAGGGGACCGAGGAAGTTGAAGGCCGTCGGGATCCCGAGCTCCCGCCGCGACGGCCCCGCGTGCCGCAGTGCGGGATGAAACCGGGGCGCGAAGCAGAACCCGATGCCCGCTCCGTCGATGCAGCGAGCAACGCCCTCGCCGTCGAGGTCGAGGTTCACGCCGAGGGCTTCGAGCAGGTCGGCGGCGCCGCACGACGACGACGCCGCGCGGTTGCCGTGCTTGCACACCGGCACACCGGTACCGGCGACGACGAGTGCAGCGAGCGTCGACACGTTGATCGTGTGACTGCGATCGCCGCCGGTGCCCACGACATCGACGAGGCGCTCGTGCACCTCCGGGGTGACTTCCACGCCGGCCGCGACTGCGAGCATCGCGTCGAGGAAGCCGTTGAGCTCGGCCACCGTCTCGCCCTTCATGCGGAGCGCGACCGCGAACCCGGCGATCTGCGCCGGCGTCGCCGCGCCTTCGAGGATCTCGGCCATCGCGGCGCGGGCTTCGTCGTTGGTGAGGTCCTCGCCGCTCGTGAGGCGGCCGAGCACCATGCGCCATCCACCTAGCGCCTCGAGGCTCGGCGGCTCCACCGGCTTCCCCCTGTCGTGGTGTTCAGGCCGTGCGGCGCCGCTGGCGGACGATCCGCCGGCGTTCTCGCTCGGTCGCCCCGCCCCAGATGCCTTCCTTCTCGCGGTGGCTGATGGCGTGCTCGAGGCAGGACTGGCGGACCGTGCACTCGGCGCAGATGCTCTTCGCGGTCGCTTCCTCTTCCTCGGTGACGGGATAGAAGACCTCGGGATCGAGACCGCGGCAGGCGGCCTGATCACGCCATGACGAGTTGCTCAACAGGGATTCTCTTCCGAAGGGGCCGGGTTCACGAGCTCCCAGGGGAGCCGATTCTCATGGTAAGGGGAGATTTCCGCTTGCGGCCAACCCAAAACTGTCAGGGCTGCAGACCCCGACGCAACGCGGCCGACGCAACGCGGCCGTCAGGCTCCCCCGCGGCGCCTCGCTTGGAACGCCCGGCCGATCGTCGCGGCGGCGTAGCCGTCCACGTAGGGGTTTCGCTCGTTGTCAGGGGCGCCGCCCATCCAGATGGGTGCACGCAGCGCGAGCGCGACGCCGAGGTCGTACGCGCGGCGGAGCTCGTCGCGATCGAGTCCCAGCCCGGCGCGGTATCGGTCGAGCCAGGCCGCCTCCCGCTCGCGGAGGAGATGCGGCGCCACGCCGAGCACGAGCAACCAGGCGAGGTCGAGGGCACCGTTGCGGGCGGCCGCGAGCTGCCAGTCGACGTAGGCCACCGGAGACGATGGGTGACCGAACATGAGGTTCGGCGGTCCCGGATCGCCGTGGCAGAGCGTCGGCGGCAGCGCCGCTGCAGCGAGCATCAGCGCGCCGAGGTTCGCAGTGAGCGATTCGGCGTGCTCGACGTCATCGGGCGTGAGCCGTGTGCGATGACGGTCGACGAACCGGGGCAGGCGGCTTTCGAGGTTGCGCTGCCATCCCTCCGCTTCGTCGGCCCGAACCCGCCAGAGCCAGTCGCAGTCGGCGAGCGCGCTCGACTGCTGCCACGCGCCATGCAACGCGACGAAGTCGTCGACGATTCGATCGGCCTGGTGTTCCGTCAAGCCCTCGGCGAAGGTGCCTGCGGTCGCCGGCGCGAGGTCTTCGAGCAACAGCAGCTCCTCGGAGGCGAAGGTGCAGCGCGGTGTCCGGACGGGGAGGTTCGGCGCCAGCTCCGTGTAGAACCGCGCCTCGCGCGCGTACATTCCGAGCGCCGTGTGCCGCTCCCGCACAACCAGATCGGCCGCCGGCCGCTTGGCGATGAGCGTCGTCCCGTCATCGAGATGCAATCGAACGAGCTCGCCCGACACCCCGCTCGCGGTCAGGGGCTCAGCCCGGCCGGCTCGTGATTCCGCCGGCTCCACGGGCCGATCCTAGGATGACCTGCGATGTCCCTCCCCCCGTTCGAACGCTCGACTGCGCTCGCGCGGCTGGGCGACGAGCACTTCGACGTGCTGGTGGTCGGAGGTGGCATCACGGGCACCGGTGTCGCGCTCGACGCGGCGACTCGGGGACTTCGCACCGCGCTCGTCGAGCGGCACGACTTCGCGTCGGGCACGTCGTCGAAGTCGTCGAAGCTCGTGCACGGTGGCCTGCGATACCTGCAGCAGCGTGAGTACGCGCTCGTCTACGAGGGGCTCGCCGAACGCCAGCGTCTGCGCAAGACCGCGCCGCATCTCGTGCGCGTGCTGCCGTTCCTCATCCCGATCTTCTCCCGCGACGGGATCATCAACCCGAAGGTCGCACGCGCCCTCGGCTCCGCGATGTGGATGTACGACCTCACTGGTGGGCTCCGCATCGGCAAGGTGCACAAGCGGCTCACGAAGGAAGAGGCGCTCGCGCACATGCCGACGATGCCGGCCGAGCGGCTCGCATCGGGATACCTCTATTACGACGCGCAGGCCGACGACGCCCGGTTGACCCTCACCGTCGCGCGCACTGCCGCAGCCAACGGGGCCGCGATCGCGAATTACGCCGCGGTGAGCCGGCTGCTCAAGGACGCGGTGGGCCACGTGATCGGCGCGATCGTCGAGGCCGACGGCCGGGAGATCGAGGTCCGCGCGAGAGCGATCGTGAACGCCACGGGCGTCTGGGCCGACGACCTGCGTGCGCTCGACGAAGGTGCACACGCGGGATCCATCCGCCCGGCCAAGGGCATCCACATCACCGTGCCATGGCAGAAGACGCAGAACGACATCGCCGCGGTCCTCCCGGTGCCGAAGGATCGGCGCTCGCTGTTCGTCGTGCCGTGGGGCGACCTCGCGTACATCGGCACCACCGACACCGACTACGACGGGCCGCTCGACGATCCGCAGTGCACGAGCGACGACATCGACTACGTCTTGCGCGCGGTGAACGCGTCGGTCACGACAGGCGTCACGCGCGGGGACATCCTCGGCACCTGGGCAGGGCTGCGCCCCTTGGTGAAGGACGCGACGAGCGAGCGCACTGCAGACCTGTCGAGGCGCCATGCGGTCCGCCGCTCGGCGAGCGGTCTCGTCACGGTCACCGGCGGGAAGCTGACGACCTACCGGCGCATGGCGGCGGAGACGGTCGACGAAGTCGGCGAGCTGATCGGCGTGGAGCGGCGCAGCTCGACCAAGCACGTCGTGCTGCTCGGCGGTGACGGCTTCGACGCCGAGCGGCCGCGCCACGGCCTCGACGCCCATCTCGCGTCGCGATACGGCACGGAGGCTGAAGCGGTCGCGTTGCTGGCGGCGAGTGATCCCGACCTGGCTCGCCCGATCGTGCCCGGGCTCCCCTACGTCCGCGCGGAGGTCGTGCACGCCGTGCGGTGCGAGATGGCACTCACGGTCGACGACGTGCTGAGCCGCCGCACGCGGGCTCGCCTCCTCGCCGCGACGACGCCAGCCGCGTGGCCGACGACGTTGGTGCGCTCATCGCAGCAGAGCTCGGATGGTCCGACGCCGAGCGCAGACGCCAGGTCGCCGCGTTCCACGAGTCCGTCGCGGCCGAGCGCAATGCCGCGGCCCTTCCCGAGACCGCCCTCGAAGCCGCCATCGGCGCATGACGCCGGTCCCACCGATCGCGTTCGAGCAGCTCGACGGCAAGGCGCGGGCAAGGCTGGCCGCTCCCCGCGTAGAGGTCGGGGACGCCACGCTCGGCCGCCTGCGCGGTGCGTGTGCCGACATCGTCACCGACGGCATCGAGCTGTCGGAGGCGAGCCGCGACTGGTGGCCCCTCGCGATGCAGTGGGCGTTGGAGGGTGAGGTCGCCGGGCTCGCTTCAGCCGTCGTCCGCCCGAGGACGGCCGACGAGATCTCGGCCGTGCTCGCGATCTGCAACGCCGATCGCATCCCGGTGACGGCCGCGGCGGGGCGCAGCGGGGTGTGCGGGGCGAGCGTGCCAGTCCATGGTGGTGTCGTGCTCGACCTCTGCGGCCTCTCCGGCATCGTGGACGTGGACGACGACTCGCTCGTGCTCGACGTGCTGCCGGGGACGTTCGGCGAGCCGCTCGAAGCCGAGCTCCGCGCCGACCACGGGGTCACGCTCGGACACTGGCCCCAGTCGGTCGCCATCTCCACCGTGGGCGGATGGGTCGCATGCCGGGGCGCGGGCCAGCTGTCGACGCGGTACGGGAAGATCGAGGACATGACGGTCGGGCTCGACATGGTGCTCGCCGACGGTCGCGCCATCAGCACCGGCGGCGCCCCACGCGCTGCCGTGGGGCCCGACCTGACGCAGCTCTTCGTCGGTTCGGAGGGCACCCTCGGCGTCATCACCGGCGCCCGGTTGCGGGTGCATCCCGCACCCGCCGCCGAGCGACGCGACGCCTGGAGCTTCGCCTCCTTCGGAGACGGCCTCGAGGCGTGCCGGCGCATCCTCCGCCGCGGAGCGACACCTGCTGTCCTCCGGCTGTACGACGACGTCGAGGCACACCGCAGCTACCAGACCGGCGACCGCCACGTGCTGCTCGTGTACGACGAAGGCGACGCCGCGCTCGTCGACGCAGTGATGCGCGTCGTCGCCGAGGAGTGCGACGACGCGGGAGGCGAGCGTGCCGACGTCGGGCTCGTGGATCGCTGGTTCCACCACCGCAACGAGCTGAGCGCCCTCGAGAGCCTCACCCGAAAGGGCTTCGTCGTCGACACGATGGAGATCGCCGGGCGGTGGCGAGACCTCCCCAAGATCTACGACGCGACGCGCGCCGCGATCTCCGCAGTGAGGCACGCGGCGAACGCGACTGCGCACCAATCGCACGCGTACAGCGACGGCGCCTGCCTCTACTTCACGTTCGCCGGACGCCCTCCCCCGGATGAGCGCGAGGCCTTCTATGTCGCCGCCTGGGATGCCGGAACGCGAGCAGTCCTCGCGAATGGCGGCGCGCTTTCGCACCATCACGGCATCGGGCTGAACCGCAGCCGCTTCGTCGCCGAGGCGCTCGGAGGTGCGTTCGAGGCGCTGCGGGCGACGAAGCAGGCGCTCGACCCGAACGGCATCCTGAACCCGGGCAAGCTCGGGCTGCCCTCTCCGTTCGGCGAGGTGCCCTGGCCGAGGTACGCACAGTCGTGAAGCTCGACCGAGCCGCCATCGTTCCGGGTGTCATCGTCGCGGTGGTGATCGCCGTGCCCGCGGCGATCATCGGCCAAGCAGTCGACGACAGCTCGACGAACGATGGTCCGTCCGCGGTCGTTGTGCTGCTGGTCGCCCTTGTCCTCGTCGGGCTCACGGCGGGAGCGACGATCGCAGCCCGCCGGCAGGAGATGGATGCGCCGCTCGTCCATGGCATTGTCACCGCGCTCATCGCGTTCGTGCTCGTGCAGGGCGTCGGTGTGATCCGCCACGTGATCACGGACGAGGACGTCATGTGGTCACAGGTCCTCTCGAGCGCGCTGCTGTCGATGCTGGCCGGGACGCTCGGGGGGATCATCGGAGGCCGTCTGCGGCATCAGGCCGAGCAGACGGGCTGAAGCGGGCCATGAGCATCCTTGTGGTCGACGTCGGCACGAGTGGCGTGCGCGCGGCGATCGTGCGTCCCGACGCAGTGGTCGAGCACGTCCATCACCGTGAGGTGCTCCCGTCTTCTCCCTCGCCGGGTTTCGTGGAGTTCGACGCAAGGGACATGGCTGACGCCGCGCTCACCGTCGCGCGTGCCGCCCTCGACGAAGGCGGTCCCGTCGAGGCAGTGGGCATCACGAATCAGCGCGCGTCGACGATCGTCTGGGACGCGCGGACCGGAGAGCCAGTCGGGCCAGGGGTGGGGTGGCAGGACCTCCGCACTGCCGGGATGTGCCTCGTGCTCGCCGCCGAGGGCACTCGCTTCGCGCCCGAACCAATCCGCGACAAAGCTTGCCTTCCTTCTCGACCTCGCGGACCCGGAGCGCGCGCGGGACGATCTGCGCTTCGGCACGGTCGACACATGGATCGCGTGGGTGCTGTCGAACGGCTCGGTCCATGTCACCGACCAATCGAACGTCGGGGTCACCGGGCTCGTTCTGAGCGACGGGAGCGATTGGGACGAGCGCATCCTCGACGTCCTCCGCATCCCGGCATCGGTGCTCCCCCAGATCGTCGACTCGACGGGGGTGGTGGGGCATGCGACCGCCCTTCCGGGCGCGCCGACCATCGCCGGCATCGCAGGCGACCAGCAGGCGTCGTTGATCGGCCAAGGGTGCGTCGCTCGGGGCCTGGCGAAGGCGACCTTCGGCACCGGCGGCATGCTCGACATGTGCCTCGGTCCCGAGCGTCCGTCGTTCGAGCGTCGCGGGGACGGGGGCACGTTCCCGATCGCCGCGTGGCGACGCGCCGGCGAGATCACGTGGGGAGTCGAGGCGATCATGCTCACCGCGGGGTCGAACGTGGAGTGGCTCCGCGACGACCTCGGTCTGATCGAGACCGCGGCCGCGTCGCACGATGTGGCGTCCCAATGCGAGGACACCGAAGGCGTCGTCTACGTCCCCGCGCTGCTCGGGCTCGGCACTCCGCGCTGGGACTACGGTGCGCGCTCCAGCTTCTTCGGCCTCACACGGGGTTCGACGCGTTCGCATCTCGTGCGGGCGGTGCTCGAGGGGATCGCGCACCGCGGGGCTGACCTCGTCGAGGCCGCCGAAGTCGACACGGGTCTCGCCATCCACCATCTCCGAGTTGACGGAGGCATGACCGCGAACCCGACGTTCCTCACCGCCCTGGCGAACACCACGCAGCGGCCAGTCGAGGTCTCGCCGATCCTCGAGGCCACAACGCTGGGCGCGGCCTTCCTCGCCGGACTCGCTGTCGGCACCTGGGCGGGCATGGAGGACATCGCCGCCACCTGGCGACCGCGCACCGTCATCGAGCCCACGGGCAAGCTCGATCGGGCGAGGTGGCTCGAGGCGCGGACGCGGGCAGAGGGCTGGGTTTCAGAACTGTCGGCCCTCGACTTCTAGAGTGCCCCGGCGAACAAGGAGACCTCGATGACCCCACGCCGTACCCGAGCCCTGCTCGCGGGCAGTGCTCTCGTGCTGGCACTTGTCGTCGCCGCGTGCGGCGACGACCCGAGCGACGAGGGCCAGCCGGCAGGTGGGGGCACCACGGCGGCCGCGGCGACGACCGCCGCCGGGGGCGCAGAGACGACTTCTGCGGGGTCGGAGACCACGGCCGCGGCGACGACGGCCGCGGCGACCACCACGACGACCGTGCCGAAGGCGTCGGGGGAGGCCGAGGTCGTCGCCGTCGACTTCAGCTTCAGCCCCGCGAAGATCGAGGTGACTCCCGGCACGAAGGTGACGTGGACCAACAACGACTCGGTCACGCACCAAATCGTCTCGAAGGGCGACCCGTTCGAGGGCGACGGCACGATCGAGACCGGCCAGTCGTACACAGTCACGTTCGACACGCCGGGCACCTACGACTACTTCTGCGGCATCCACAACTCGATGACAGGGAGCATCGTCGTCTCATGACCTCACTCCTCGATCCGTCACGACGGCACTTGTTGGTCGGTGCGAGCGTCGGCGCCGCGGCAGTCGCCGCCGGTGCAGTCCCATTGCTCGCCGGCGCGGCGAACGCTCAGTCGGTCAGCAACCTCAGCGGCGCGGATCTCGAGCTCACCGAGTTCCATCGCTCGATCGAGCTCGCTTTCGTCAAGATCTACGGCCTGGCGATCGAGACCGGGCTCTTCGACGACGAGCAGTCCGCCCTGGCCGTGCAGTTCCTGAATCACCATCAGGAGCACTCGGCGGCCGCGGGCGCGGTGGGCGGCGTCGGCGTGGTGGGGGTGAACCAGAAGCTGGTGAACACGTATTCGGGTCGCGTGCGAAGTGCCCAGACGGTCGACGCGCTCTCGAACGTCCTGTTCGACCTCGAGTCGAGGGCAGCATCGACCTACCTTGCGGCGTGCGGCACGTACGCCGCTCCCAGAGCCGCCGGCCTTGCCGCCGCGGTGCTCGCGATCGAGTCACAGCATGCGACTGTGCTGGGGCAGGCGGCGAGCCTTCCGACGGAGGCATGGATCCCGCCGTTCGAATCCATCGTCGGCGCGTTCACGCCGGCCGAGTTCCCGGTGGTGACATGAGCGACGAGCTGAGGCGCCAGCTGCACGAAGCCGAAGTCGCGCAGGCCGAGTCGATGCCGCGATTCCGTGAAGCGATGATGCGCTTCGCCAGCGGCGATCCCTCGTTCAACCGGCGCGGCCTATTGGTCGCGGGCGGAGGACTGATGGCCGCGGTGCTCGCCGCGTGCGCGGATCACTCCGCCGACCCACAGGTGCCGGCGGGCGGTAACGCGTCACCGACAACGGTGACGATCCCTCCCCCGGTCGCCGACGATGTCACGCTGCTGCGCACGGCGTCGTCGATCGAGGTGCTCGCCGTCGACGCGTATGAAGCGGCACTGACTTCCGGGCTGCTGACGACTCCCGCACTCAAGGACGCGGCCGAGCTCTTCCAGCGACAGCACCGCGAACATGCGTCGCTGTTCGAGGCCGCGACGACCGAGGCCGGCGGCGAGCCCTACACCGACGCGAACCCGTATCTGCAGGCGAACGTCGTCGCCCCGATCCTTCCCACGCTCGAGGACGAGATCTCCGTTGTGAACTTCGCCCTCGACCTCGAGGACACCGCAGGCGGCAGCTATCAGGTGTTCGTCTCGATGTTCACGACCCCCGAGCTGCGCCAGACGGTGCAGTCGGTCGGGGCGGTCGAGCGGCGCCACTCGATCATCCTCACGTCGGTGATCCCGGACGAGCAGCTGTTCCCCTCGCCGTTCGGCAACGTGTCCCTCGCCGTCGGCACCGCGTCCTACGTGTAGCGGCCAGCGCCTTCCCCCGCGCACGTGCAGCCCCCGGCCGCCGATTGGCGGTCGCCACCGTCAAGTGCCCCTGGCAGACTGGTGGGGACGGTGAGTTGGCCGGGTGGTCGCGGCACGACTTGTTCGTGTCGAGGAAGGTCGGGACTCCGCAGGGCGACCAGTTCCTGAATCAGCTCCGCGCAATCGCCTCAGGGCAGGTAGCCTCCGCGCCACTCGAGGCGGGGGTGGGGCGATGGCGGATCGGGTTCGTTCGGTCGTAGGTATGTACGCGGCTGCCGCAGTGGTGGTCGTGGGACTGACCGTCGTGCAGTCTCAACCGGTGATGTCGATGCCAGTGGGCACGACAGAGCTGGTGAGCGTCTCGAATGACGGAGGGCAGACGCAGGGTCCCGGGGCGGACAACTTCGGGTCGTCCATCAGCGGCGATGGACGATTCGTCGCCTTCGCCAGCTCGGGGATCCCTTTCGCCGCTCGATACAGATGAGTTCGCGGCTCAGGTGTACGTGCGCGACCGACAGTCGCAGACGACCGAGCTGATCAGCGTCAACAGTGAAGGCGTCGTGGGCGACGAGACGAGTGCGATCGAGACCGGGCAGTCGATCAGCGCCGATGGCAACGTCGTCGTGTTCGGGTCGGAGGCCACGAATCTCGTACCCGACGACACGAACAACGCCCTCGATGTGTTCGTCCGGGACCGGGCGACCGGCACCACGCAGCGCGTCGAGCGTCGATGGCACCGGCGCGCAGGGAGCGACCGCCTGCCTCCATCAAAGCGTCATCAGCGCCGATGGCAACGTCGTCGCCTTCACCTGTATGTCGCCCCTGACCCCCAACGACACGAACAACTTCAACGACCTGTACGTGCGCGACCTCGACACCGGTGTCATCGAGCTGATCTCCGTGACGTCCGCCGGCACCAGCGCGAACGGCGGAGCACTAATCGCGTCGCTGAGTGCCGACGGTCGGTTCGTCGCGTTCGAGTCGGCTTCCACCGACCTGGTTCCCGGCGTCCCCGCGAACTCCCCACAACAGATCTACATCCGGGACCGCCAGCTCGGAACCACGACCTTGGCGAGCACGAACGACGCCGGCGAGATGGGGAACGGGGGAAGCGGTTCTCCCTCTCTCAGCGGTGACGGCCATCTCCTGGCGTTCTATTCGAACGCGAGCAACCTTGTGGGCGGGGACTCCAACGGGCAGTACGACGTCTTCGTGAAGAACCTTCTCAGCGGTGCGACGAGTCTCGTCGAGCGTCGCGCCCGATGGCGCGCTCGGCGACGGCTACAGCAGCGATCCATCGATCAGCGCCGATGGGAACACGGTCGCGTTTCGTTCCAGCGCTTCCAATCTGGTCGCGACTGACACGAACGATCCGTTCTTCGGAGACATCTTCGTTCGTGACCTCTCGACCAATGAAACCGAGCTCGTGACGCTGAGCAGCGCCGGCGCGCAAGCGAACTTCTTCACCGACGGCACCAGTCCGCTGAGCAGCGACGGAGGCATCGTCGCGTTCTCATCTCGGGCCATCAACCTCGTGCCATCTGATGCGAACCGCAGCACCGGCGATGTGTTCGTGCGCATTCGCGGTGCCGTCACACCTTTGGGACAGATCACCGGCACGGTTCGAGATGATCTCGGCGCCCCGCTTCCGAGCATCGAGGTCACCCTTTTCTCCGGTGCGTTCTCGCCCCTCGCGAGCACGTCCTCTCACGCCGACGGCACGTACACGCTCGCGGGACTCGAGCCCAACTCGTACTACGTGCGTTTCCTCGACCCAACGGGTTCGCGGGCTCCGCAATGGTGGAATCAGCAGCCCACGAACGTGACCGCCGTTCCTGTCGTCGTGAACGGAGCCGACGTGACAGACATCGACGGCGTGCTGGCGTCGATTCCCGCTCCTCCGAGCATCTCCGGGTTCGTCACCGGCCCCGAGGGTCAGCCACTCGAAGGCATCAGCGTGCAGGCGTGGGGGAATAGCCACACGGCGTCGACCCTGTCCGACGCCCAAGGCGCCTACACGTTGTCGGACCTGGGCACTGACTCGTACTCCGTGTACTTCGTAGACCCGGCCGCGCGCTACAGCCCCCAATACTGGAGTGACACGCCGAGCTACGACGACCACGAGCCGATTCCGATCGCGGAGGGCGATCACGTCACCGACATCGACGCTCACATGGTGCGCACCTCCATCTCCGGGGTGGTCACCGACGTTTCAGGGCAGGGAGTCGCTGGCATCCAGGTCGACGCATATGGACAGACCTTCGGCAGCTCGGCCGTCACCGACGAGAACGGCGAGTACACCGTCACCGGCCTCCTGCCTGACGACTACTCGGTGTCCTTCAGCGATCCGGCGCACGTCTACAGCACTGAGTTCTGGGACAACCAGCCGAACTACTTCGCTGCCGATCGGTTCCACCTCGCGTACGGGGAGCAGCGCGCGGGCGTCGACGCGGAGCTGTCCGTGGGATCGATATCGGGCACTGTCACGTCCGACGATGACGGGGAACCGCTGGCCGGAATCACGGTGTCGGCGGTCGGCACCTACTACTCAGGCTTCGCGTCGACCGGCACCGACGGCACCTATGAGATCCGCGGCTTGGGCGCTGACTCGTACCAGGTGTTCTTCCAGGACGACGGTGGTGGCGTCTACAGCCCTGAGGTGTGGGACGACCAGCCGAATCCCGAGACTTCCGATCGCGTCACGCTCGGCTTGGCCGGCACCGCCAGTGCGATCGACGCAGAGCTGTCGATCACCACGATCTCGGGTGTCGTGAGGGACAGGACGGGTGCTCCGATCCAGAACGTCCAGGTCTATGCCCAAGGCTCGATCTGGTCAGGTACGCCCACGACCACCGACGGAAGCGGGAGGTACACGATCCAGGGCCTCGGCGAGGACGACGTGATCCTCGCGTTCGACGATCCCGGCACTGCCCAGGTGCGGTACTGGCCGAACACGTCCGACTACGCCGCGGCGGAGCTCATTCCGGTCGTTCGCGGAGGTGACCTCACAGGCTTCGACCTGATCTTCGGTGATGACGAGACCGCGCCGACGATCGACCTCGCGTCGCCTGCGGACGGCGCAGCCTTCACGGTCGGTCAGGCGGTCGCCACTTTGTACTCCTGCCATGAGGAGCCCTTCGGGTCTGGGCTCGGGTCATGCACGGGCACCGATCCGTCCGGGTCACAAATCGACACCCTGACACCCGGCGATCGGGTGTTCACCGTGTCCGCTGTCGACATGGCCGGCAACGGGAGGACCGAGCAAGTGACGTATCACGTGGCGGCCGGTGACGTGACTGCCGCGGTGACGGGTGGCGAGACGCTCACCACCGACCCGGGAGGCCTCGGTGCGTCTGCCCTGGTGCCCGTGCAGACCGAGATCGCGGTGCCCGCAGGCGTGGTTGGGAACGTGAGCGTCACGCCGCAACCCGTGGGCGCCCCACCCGGTGGATTTGTGCTGTTCGGTACGCAACAAGTGATCAGTGGGCCGGCTGCCACCGGGCCCACGAGCCCCTACGTCGTCACCTTCACCGTGGACTCGTCAGTGCTCGGCGGTGTGGCACCAGGCGATGTGCAAGTGTTCCGCAACGGGACCCCATCGCCCGACTGCACGGCCGGATCGAGCGCCACACCCGATCCCTGTGTCGCCGCCCGCGGCCCGTCGCCGATCGACCCTAGCGACGCGGCGATCACCGTGCGGACCACGCAGTTCAGCACGTGGGCCATCGGCGCCAAGGCGTTCAGCGTTTCTTCTGCGAACCCCGCCTCGGGGGTTCAGGGTGCCGCGCACCGGCTCATCACCATCTCCGGCACAGGCTTCACCCCGACCTCGACCGTCACCTTCACCACCGCGGGCAGCCTGACTCCAAACGGAGTCACGGTGAACTCGACGACCCTTGTCGATGGCGGCCATCTCCTTGCCGACGTCTCGATCACCAACGGGGCGGCGCCTGGTCCTCGCGACGTGAAGGTCGCCAAGGCGGGCACCGGCAACCCGAAGGCCACATGCACGAGTTGCTTCACCGTCACGGTGCGTCCGGCTGTGACGTCGCTGTCTCCCGCCGATCGCCCGCAGGGTGCGAGCCACCAGTTGGTGACAGTGGTCGGGACTGGCTTCCAGCCCGGCGCGGTGGTGACCGTCGATGGCGGTGGGGTCACCAGCCCCGTCACGAGCGTGACGCCCACCTCGATCACGCTCGACCTCTCGATCAGCGACACAGCGGCGACGGGTAACCGCGACGTGACGGTGACGAATCCCGATGGCGGAACATTCAAGAAGTCGAACGGACTCAAGGTGAACGCAAAACCGACGGTCACGTCGACGAACCCTGCCGCAGTCCTGCAGGGCGCGAGTCGCAGTGTGCAGGTCCTCGGATCCGGGTTCGGCGCCGGAGCAACCGTCACGTTCGGTCCCGACATCACGGTCGGCGCCATCACCCGGAACAGCGCATCAAAGCTGACGGCGAACATCGTCGTCTCCGACTCGGCCGCGCCGAGCGCCGACGTCGTTGTCACCAATCCCGATGGTGGGACTTCCACGTGCTCCGGGTGCCTCGCTGTGCACGCAAGGCCGAGCGTCAGCCTCGTCAGCCCCACCGCGGTCGGTCAGGGATCAAGTCAGCGAGTGACGATCGCCGGCGCGGGGTTCGCGTCCGACGTCAAGATCACTGGCCTCGGCGGTGGAGTCACCTTCACTGTGGCCGAGCACACCGAGTCGTCGATCGCACTCGACGTGACCGTCGGCGGCAACGCCACCATCGGGCCGCGGAGCATCACCGTGACCAACGTCGCGGACGGCGGCACAACGACCTGCACCAGCTGCCTCACGGTGAATGTCAAACCGACGATCACGACAGTCAACCCCAGTAGCCGCGCCAGCGGGTCCGTGCCGGTGACGGTCACCATCACCGGTGCGGGCTTTCAGTCGGGTATGACCGTCGCCGTCTCGGAGTCCGGGGTGGTGCTCAGCAACGTCGCGGTCACGCCCACCGCGGTGACCGCGACCCTGACAGTCGCGGGGAACGCGACGAAAGGCAACCACTCCATCACGGTCACGAACCCCGACGGCGGAACGTCCACCAAGGCGAACGGACTCAAGGTCACCTAAGCGACACCACGCCATCGACTCGGTCCTGACGCTCCGGCTCTACTCGGTCGCCAGGTCCGAGCGCCGCCTGGCACACTGGTTCGGACGGTGAGTTGGCCGGGTGGTCGCGGCACGACTTGTTCGTGTCGAGGAAGGTCGGGACTCCGTAGGGCAGGGTGCTGGCTAACGGCCAGTCGGGGCGACCCGCAGGAAAGTGCCACAGAGAGCAGACCGCCGATGGGCCGACCGGGAAGCCGGGCGGTCACAGGTGAGGGTGAAACGGTGCGGTAAGAGCGCACCAGCGCCCGGGGTGACCCGGGCGGCTCGGCAAACCCCACCCGGAGCAAGGCCAAGCAGGGGATGGTTGCCCGCCAGCACCTTCGGGTGCAGTCCCCAGGTGGGCCGCGCAGATGGATGGCCACCGGGCGCCGGCAACGGCGCTCACAGAATCCCGCCTACAGGCCGACTCACCGTCATCACCAGCGGGAACCAAGCGTTCATGTCTCTGACCTGCAGATTTGGTGCTCACTGGTTGTCGACCGTGATCACCGTTTCTCATCGTTCTGAGGCCCGACTGAGGCCCACGGCCCTTGGTCGACGACGGATGCCCTGTTCGTGGGAGCACCAAGGGGTTGGCGCGCGGGGTCGGGGCGTACGGTGGGCGAAGTGCGGTCGAGAGTTCGTCGGTGACGACCGAGAACGTCACGGTGTTGTTCACCGACATGGTGGAGTCGACCGCCCTCACATCGACGCTGGCGCCCAACGTCGCGGACGAACTTCGTCGGGCGCATTTCGCGATCTTGCGTCAAGCGGTCGCGGAGGCGGGCGGCACCGAGGTGAAGCACCTGGGTGACGGACTCATGGTCGTGTTCGGCGCCCCGTCGGCGGCGTTGACGTGCGCGGTGGGCATGCAGCAGGGCGTCGATCGCGACAACCGGGGGCGCGAGCGCCCAGTGGGACTGCGAGTCGGGCTGAGCGGAGGCGAGGTCAGCCGAGAGGACGACGACTACTTCGGCGACCCGGTCGTCGAAGCGTCCCGGCTGTGCGCCCGCTGCGAGAGCGGGCAGGTCCTGGCCGCCGACATCGTGCGGCTGACCGCTGGACGCCGCAGCCGACACCAATGCCGTTCGCTCGGCGAGCTCACCCTGAAGGGCCTGCCCGATCCCGTCGAGACCGTCGAAGTTGTGTGGCAACCTCCTCGACCTCGAGGTGCTCGCCGCGCCAGCCAAACATCGGAAGACGGGTTGCTCGACATGCTCGATGCCGCCAGTGCGGCGGCCCTCGTGCGTGAGCTCACCGACACACCCGGGCACTACAACTTCGCCCACGCCCTCATCCAACACACCCGTGCTGTACCAGTACCTCGGACTCACCCGGCAGGCCCGGGCGCGCCGGCGAGTCGCGGAACCCCTCGAAGCCCTGTACGGCGACCAGCCCGGCGAACGGGTCGGCGAACTGGCCCGCCACTGATCAACGCTCCCAACTGATCGACCTGGCCGAAGCGCTTGACTACCGCGCCAGGCGGCCGACGCCGCGCTCGGCGCCCTCGCCCCCGCCGATGCCCTCCGCTACTACACCCAGGCGCTCAGCTCTACGTCCAGTCCGACCACTCCGATCCGACCCTGGGCATCGACCTGACCGTCGGGCTCGGCACCGCCCAACGCCAAACCGGAGACCCCGCCTTCCGCGACACCCTCCTCGACGCCGCCCGCCGGGCCGCCGACGTCGGTGACTCCGACCGTCTCGTCGCCGCCGCCCTGGCGAACTCCCGGGGCATCTTCTCGAGGCGTGGCCAAACCGACGCCGACCAGGTCGAGATCCTGGAGCTGGCCCTCGATCAACTTGCCTCACAGGACCGCCGCAGGGCGCTCGTGCTCGCGACCCTGTCCGCGGAACTTCAGTACGACAGCACCCTCGAGCCGTCGCCAGGCGCTGGCCAACGAGGCCATCGCCATCGCCAGGTCCTCCGGCGACGACGCCACTATCGTGCGAGTCGTCCACACTGCTCGCGAACCCGCTCGGGGTCCCGGAGCTGCTCCAGCAGGCGTCGGATTGGGAGACCGAGGCTCTGGTTCGGGCCGAGCGGCTCGGCGACCCCGTCCAGCTGTTCTGGCGTCGCGCGGAGTCGCGCCGGCGGTGCCGCCCGCGCCCTGGACGTCGACGAGATGGACCGCTGCTTGGACATCGTCGAGTCGCCGCACCACGCAGCTCGACCAGCACAGTTGAACTGGGTACGTGGCTACGGCGCGCGTGCCGTGCGAGCGCAGATCGCGGGGGACACCGACCAGGCCGAACAGTGGGCCACCGAAGGACTCCAGATCGCCACCGACAGCGGCCAACCCGACGCCGACTTCATCTACGGCGGGGCGAGCTCGGGCCGGTGGCCTTCCAACACGAAACGTCTGGCGAACTGGCCCCACGCATCGAGCAGATGGCCATCGACGCTCCCGCCCTCGCCGGCATCATCGACGCGGCACTGGCAGTCGCCCATGTCGAAGCGGGCCGCATCGACGACGCCCAGCGCCTGCTCGACCAGGCCGCTGCCGCCGACTTCGATGCTCCGCTCGACGGGAACTGGCTCAACACACTGGCCTGCTACGCCGAGGCCGCCATCGCGTGCCGAGACCCGGACGTGTTCCCGGACGCTGTTCGACCGCCTCGCGCCCTGGGCCGATCAGGCGCCGTATCCCGGCCTCACAGTTGATAGTCCCGTCGCCACTACCCGCCTACAGGCCGACTCACCGTCACTACCAGGGGAACCCGCCCCGAACGTCACCAACGTTTCTCGTCGTTCTGAGGCCCGACTGAGGCCACGGTGCCCGAGACCCTCAGGGAACACAAGCGAGACACCCGCCAATCACGTCGTGCTCTTCCTCGACGAGCTGGCCGCATCGCCTCGGAGGTCGACGATCGCGACGCTGCGCGCGGTGTGTCACGGTCGGCAACGCCGCCGTCGCGGGACTCTCCGAGACGAAGGTGCTCGTGCAGTCATACGGCTCGTCAGTCGCCACCGCACCCGCGACGATCACCGGCGGTCGGCTGGCGAACCGCGCGAACGCAGCAACGTCAGAAGCTCGCCGACGCGCGTGATCACGATGGCCATCTGAAAATCATCGCTGACGACGGCGCAGAGCGGCAGATACGCGCGCTGTCGTCGCGT
This sequence comes from uncultured Acidimicrobiales bacterium, assembly GCA_963708175.1. Taxonomy (GTDB): domain Bacteria; phylum Actinomycetota; class Acidimicrobiia; order Acidimicrobiales; family DATKAS01; genus DATKAS01. The sequence continues at coordinate 426,763 of CAVPSD010000003.1, read as the reverse complement.
CGCGCAAGGCGCTCGAGGATGACGACGTAGGGGACGAGGTCCGTTCTACTCGTCCGAGCGATGAGCCTCGTTCGATTCGCGGTCTAGTCGATGATCCCGAGGTTGCGGGCTCGGGTGACGGCTTCGGCGCGACTGTGTACGTCCAGCTTCTTGTATAGGCGCTCGGCCCGGTCCTTCGCTGCCGACCGGGTGATCCCGAGCTTGTCGGCGATGACCGCGAAGGAGAGTTGCGTGGGCAGGTAGCGCAGGACCCTTGCCTGCTCCATGGTGATAGACGCGGCCTTGATCGTGCTCGCGGCTTCCAGCCACTGCCTCGGTCGCGGCTTCGCCCGCGTCCGTGACGATGATGCCCGCGGCACTCAGGGCTTCGATCGCTTCGTGCGCGGCAGTCTCCTCGACGATGCCGGCGCTGATCAGCGCCCGGACAGCGTCGGCCGCGGCCGCGGCCCGGATCACCTCCGAGGCAGCGACCGCCTCGGCAGCTTCGGCTTCGGCGGCGAGGGCCAGGAGCACGGCCTCGGCTTCGGCGGCCTGCGCCACTTCGATCACATGAGCCGCCTCCTCCATCGCGGCGATCTCGGCACCGACCAGCAACCCGACCTCCTGCGTGAGGAAGCCCTCGCCCACCAGCGTCCCCCCAGTCGCAGCGATCGCGTCGAAGAATGGCTGCGCCCAGCGGTGCTCGACGAGCAAGAACGCGAGTCCCGTCCCGGGCGCGAGGGACGCTGCCAGTGCCCATGCGTGAGCCGGATCGAACCCCGGCGCGTCGTCCCCGACGAGGTCAACGCCGCCAAAAGGAACGATGCTCGCCAGGAGTGCGCCGAAGTCCTCATCGTCACCTATGACCAACCGCTCGATCACGCCGTCCTCGCTCTTCGCGACGAACAGCACGTCGAGCAGTCGCAACACCCCTCGGCCTTGGAGCCGATCGACTTCAGCCAGGACCCGACCCTCGAAGTCCGCACTGGGACCAAAGCTGACCGCGATCACTTGCAACGGACCCGGCATCCCACAACCTCCCCATCGCTTCCCGCGCCAGATTGCCCCTCCGGAAGCGCTACATCCAACCCCGATGGACTGGCGGGGCGCCGTGGCCGAACGGCCCGCGCTCAGTCGTCTCCAGCCGCGGCGAGCACGGGGCGGGCGTCCGGGGTGGTCGGCGGCGAGGCGCTCGAAGTGGACCATGCCGTCGTCGTCGACCGCGACGACGCGCACGAACGCCCAGAAGCCGGGGACACCGGCTACAACGACGGCCCCCGGCACGATTCGCACGCCTGGCGAGCGTCGCGGAGCAGCGACCAGTTCGGTCCGGGTCAGCCGCTGATGTTCACGTACAGGCCGCTGCGGATGAGATCCGCGGTCGGGTCCGCCAGCACACCGGTCCAGAACGCTTGCCACTGCTCGTCACCGGCGGTCGCGTCGGAATACGCGCCGTAGGCGTCCATATCGGCAAACCCAATCGACACCAGCACCGTCATCGGATGCAGCCCGATCACCGACTGCAATGCGCGCGGGGCGCCGCCGAGCCGGACGATGTGACCGAACGACGTCATCACGTTTCCCATGAAGTCCATCCCGCGTCCCGGCACTGGCCGCCATTGCGTGGACACGATGACGCCGAGGGGCCGGTCCGGGTCGGGTTGGAAGCTCGGGTCGACATCGCTGAACAACGAGCTCTCGACCTGCACCGCCGACGCGGCCGCTGTCGCGCGGCCCCAGAACTCCTGCCACTGCCCGTCACCCAGGACCCGCTGGACGCTGGCGGCATAATCAGCGTTGCTCGTGTAGTTGAGGACAGTCGCGATCGTGCCCACGTCGGCGCCGACGACCGCTTGCAGGTTGAACGCCCGCAAACCGAGCCGTCGAAGGTGACCGAGCGCCTCGGCCGATGCCGACAGGTGATCAGCGAGCCTGCCCGGTTCAGTCCGGAACCCGCTTAGTGAGACAACTGCCATGACGCGCCCTCCTGCCCTTGTCCAAGCCGGCAGGCAAATCCGCCGCTGGCGCACCGTACTTACTTCCGAGCACCCGCGCCCCGCCGCAGTGGCGGCGATCGCCCACCTGTTCGATGCCGACCAACACCGTCGAACAGACTCAGCAGTGCGGCCCCCTGTACGCGGTAGGGCTGCATCGGCTCGAGGACTACGCCGCGCTCAGGGGTCCGCGAAAAGTCCGCGTTCTCGTCGCGAAATGGCGCGAACGGGGGCGGCGGGCGACGACGACGAGGAGCGCACAGACGGCTGAGCGACCGTTCAGCGCCGGTCAGCGCACCCCACAGGGTGGATGATGATCCCGCCTACGCGCCGACTCAGATCCGAGCGCCTACGTTGAGCACTACCGTCAGGTGCCCGAGACAGGACGCCAGCCCTCATCGACCATTAGGGCGACCTGGGTGACGATCTCGCCATTCAGGTCGTCGCGCCGAGCAAGCTCAACGATCCCGTCTTTTCGCGAATGGATGGCTGAGTTGCAGCGACTCGGCTGCAGCCCCGGGCACCTGGAGACGGCGACATGGGCTCTCGACGTCGACGTACGCGACCTCCTCCCGTTGATCGATGTCCCCACCCTCGTCATCCACCGCACCGGTGACCGCTGCACCGTCGAGAATGGTCGCTATCTGGCCGCTCACATCCCCGGGGCCCAGCTGGTTGAACTCGATGGCGAAGCCCACCTCCCCTTCGTTGGCGACAGCGACGCGATCTCCGACGCGGTGGAAGCATTTGTGACCGGTCGCATCACGCGACGACGCCGCGCCGCGCACGTCGTGCCGGTCGCGCTTCGGTATAACGGCGTGACCCGACGTGAGTTCGAAGTCCTCGACCTCGTCGCCTCGGGAGCGACCGACACCGATCCGAACTGTCGAAAGCCACATCTCCTCGCTGCTCGCCAAGCTTCAAAGCCCGAGCCGAGCCGGGCTCATTGCGGCGGGCATCGCGACCCGCGGCTGAACGGTCCAGGCGACAACAGCGCTCCGCCGCGCGGGAAGATGGATCCATGCCCCGGCTGCGTGTCTTCGACTTCGCCATCTCGCTCGACGGATACGGCGCCGGGCCGAACCAGGGCATCGACGCGCCGCTCGGCGAGCAGGGCGAGCGGCTGCACGAGTGGGTCTTCGAGACCCGGACCTTCCGCGAGCTCCAAGGCCTCGACGGCGGCGAGACCGGGGTCGACGACGACCACGTGGCGGAGGGCTTCCGCGGCATCGGGGCCACGATCATGGGACGCAACATGTTCGGTCCCGTGCGGGGCGACTGGCCGGACGACGAGTGGAAGGGCTGGTGGGGTGACACGCCGCCGTATCACCATCCGGTGTTCGTGCTCACCCACCACCCGAGGGACTCCTTCGACATGGCGGGCGGCACGACCTTCCACTTCGTGACCGACGGCATCGAAGCAGCACTCGATCAGGCACGAGCCGCGGCCGGCGATCTCGACATCCGACTCGGCGGCGGCGTCGACACGATCAAGCAGTACCTGCGTGCCGGGCTCGTCGACGACATTCACCTCGCCATCGTCCCTGTGCTCCTCGGCGCGGGGGAACGCCTGCTCGACGACCTCGGCGATGCCACTACCCGGTACGAATGCACCGAATGGGTCGCGTCGAAGACGGTCACCCACGCCCGCCTGACGCGGATCGCCGGGTGAGGGTCTCCGAGCCTTTGCTCGTCCATCTGCGGCGCGCTCGCGACCTGATCGACCGCGAGTACGCAGAGCCGATCGACCTCGACGCGCTCGCGGCGGAAGCCCACGTCTCGAAGTACCACTTCTTGCGTTGCTTCGCCGCGACCTATGGCAAGACCCCCGCCGTCTACCTCGCCGAGCGCAGGATCGAGCGCGCCCAGGATCTCCTCCGAGCGACGAACCTCAGTGTGACCGAGGTCTGCATGCTCGTCGGGTACACGAGCCTCGGATCGTTCAGCTCGAAGTTCCGCGAGCTCGTCGGCCTCTCGCCCTCGGAGTACCAGGCGAGCTTCCCCAGCGGCGCCCCTCGCATCCCTGGTTGCTACGTCCTCATGAACGGCCTCAGCGACCGCCGCGGCTCCAAGTCCGCAACTTCGGAGAAGCCGAGGGCGGTCTGATCGTCGTACGGTCGCTGCATGATCACCAACGTCTCGCTCGTGACCGTGTACGTGACCGACCAGGACGAGGCCAAGCGCTTCTACACCGAGAAGCTCGGGTTCGTGGAGAGCACCGACGTGACCATGGGAGAGGGCTTCCGCTGGGTCACGGTGAAGCATCCCGACCATCCCGAGCTCGAGCTGACGCTCATGAAGCCCGGACCACCACTCGACGATTGGATGATCGAGGCGATCCGGCGCTCACTCGCCAACGGCACCATGGGCGGAGTCGGGCTGCACACCGACAACTGCCAGAAGACCTACGAGGAGCTGAAGGCGAAGGGCGTCGAGTTCGTGCAACCGCCCGCGGATCGTCCCTACGGCGTCGAGGCGCTCATGCGCGACAACTCGGGCAACTGGCTCGTGCTCGTCGAGACGAGGGCCGTCGACCCTGAGGTCCTCAAGGACTGGTCAGGACCGTCTGAGTCTGAGTCGTGAGGGTGACGAGGCGGCCATCGTCGTCTCGCACCTGGGTCTGGAGGACGATCGTCGACCGACCGACGTGAACGGGCGCGCACAGCGCCGTGACCCGCCCGGAGGTCACCGCACGTAAGAAGTTGGTCTTGGATTCGAGCGTCGAGGTGCGGGCGCCGGCGGGCAGGTTGAGGAAGGCGCACACCGCGCCCACGGTGTCGGCGAGGGTCATGAGCGCTCCGCCGTGCAGCACCCCGAGCGTGGTGCACAGGTCGGGACGGTGCTCGAGCACCCCGGTGACGCCTTCGGGCGAAGCCCCTGTCAGCTCGATGCCGAGCGCCGTCGCCAGCGGAATGGTCGCAGTCATCTCGGAGAGTTCCACGAGGCGGAACCGTAAACCGCGGATCGGTGTCAAGCGCAGAGGCGGATGTGTCGATGATCTCCCGCACGGATCGTTTGCGAGGACGCCGAGGAGCGCGATCACGAGCTTCCCTGTCGACCGAAGGGTGCCCCTGGCGCTCGTCGGCGGTGGTGACGAGCACTTCCGGGGCCTGCTGCGGGACGCGTTGGGTGGGGACGGCCTGCAGGTGGTCCTCGCGCGGGACAGTGACGAAACCCTCGCCGCGATGGCGGACGCGCCGCCCGACATCGCGATCATCGACACCGCTCTCGAACCGGTCGACGGGATCGAGCTTTGCCTGCGCTGGCGAAGCCACGGCATCGACGTGCCGATCGTGTTCGTTTCGAGCCATACCGAGGTCGAGACACGCATCGACGCGCTACTTGCGGGTGGAGACGCCTTCTTGATGCATCCGGTTCACGTCAAGGAGCTTGTTGCGCGCGTGCGCAGGATCCTTTGGCGGACGACCATCGCCGCAGACCGATCCGGCCGGGTCGCCGACCTCACGATCGACGAGGACCGCGGCGCGGTGGTGCATCACGGACGCACGATCGACCTGTCGACGACGGAGTTCCGACTGCTGCACTACCTGCTGGTCAATCGCGGCCACATCGTGACGCGAGCGCAGATCCTGCAGACGATCTGGGGGTCGGAACGTTGTTCGCCGAAGGTCGTGGACGTCTACATCGGTTACCTCCGCCGCAAGCTCCCGAGCTCGGTCTCGATCCGCAGCGTGCGCTCCGTGGGATACGTGCTCGAACCGACGTCGCGCTGAGCTCGCGCTAACCACCGGGCGGCGGCTCTTGCCGTCCTGCCAGCGACCTGCCAACGAGCTCTTGCCGACGCCGCTGAGGCTCGCGCCGATCCCCGGCACTCGCGATGTGCGAGTGGCACGGGGCCGTGGGGACCAGCAACGGAGGTTCGGCATGACCAACGTCAGAATCGGGGCAAGGCGGCGGGCGAAATCACGGCGACGAGCATTCGCGGCGTCGGCGCTCGCCGCCCTCGCACTCGGGCTACCCACGATGACGGCGTCAGCCCAGAGCACCAGCACGACGAGCACCAGCACGACGAGCACCACCGGCGCGTCGAGCACGACTGCGAGCACGCCAACGAGCGCGACGACCACCGTGGCCGCCGCGGCGGCCCAGGCCGCAGCGAACGAGCGCACCGCGCAAGCCGCCCGTGACCTACGGCTCGAGATCCGCTCGCTCGACGGCAGCGGCAACAACGAACGCCAGCCGACGTGGGGCGCGGTAGGCACCCTCTACCTCCGCCGGGCACCGGCGAACTATGCGGACGGCCGCGGGGCGATGGTGCAAGGCCCCAACGCTCGCTACATCAGCAACCGCATCTTCAACGACGTCGGGCAGAACGTCTTCTCTGCTCGTGGGGCCACGCAATGGGTGTGGGTGTGGGGCCAGTTCCTCGATCACACCTTCGGCCTGAGGCAGGACGGAGGTGAGAACGCTCCGATCCCGTTCGACCAGAACGACCCACTCGAAGCGTTCAGGAACGACCTCGGGACAATCGACTTCCATCGTTCCGCGGCCGCCGCCGGAACGGGGACGAGTCGGCGCAACCCGCGCGAGCAGGTGAACACCGTGAGCTCCTACATCGACGCCTTCGCCGTCTACGGCGGCAGCGACGATCGTCTCGAGTGGCTCCGCGACGGTTCGGTCAACGGCAACCTGGGCGACAACGCCGCGACGCTCATGCTGCCGGGGGGCTACCTCCCGACGGCAGGCGCACGCGGCAACGCCGCGAGCGCGCCACACATGGAGCTGCAGGGCCCACTCAACGGCAACCCGAGTGCGGCGATCGAAGCGGGCGACGTCCGGGCGAACGAGAACATCGCGCTCACCGCGATGCACACCCTCATGGCGCGTGAGCACAACCGGATCGTCGGCTTGCTCCCTCGCTCCCTTCCCGAACAGCTCAAGTTCGAGATCGCCCGGCGCGTCGTGGGCGCAGAGCAGCAGTACATCACCTACAACGAGTTCCTCCCCGCCGTCGGCGTGCGCCTTGGCCCGTACCGGGGTTACGACCCGAACGTCAACGCGTCACTCTCGAACGAGTTCGCGGCCGTCGGCTACCGCGTGCACAGCATGATCCACGGCGAGTTCGAGATCGACGTCGACCCCGGACGGTTCACGGCCGAACAGCTCGCGGCGTTCACGCGACAAGGCGTCGTGGTCGAGAACGCAGAGGGCGGCATCGTCCTCGCCGTGCCCCTGAGCGTCGCTTTCGGCAACCCGGGCCTCGTGCAGCAGATCGGGCTCGGCCCCGTGCTCGCGTCGCTCGGCGGCGAGGCACAGTACGCAAACGACGAGCAGATGGACAACCAGCTGCGCAGCACGCTGTTCGAGCTTCCCGCTCCCGGTAGCGATCCGTCGTTGTGCACCGGTGCCGATGCACCGCCGTCGTGCTTCCGCGGCGTGGTGGACCTCGGCGCTCTCGACGTGCAGCGTGGACGCGACCACGGCATGCCCTCGTACAACGACCTCCGTCGTGCGTACGGGCTCGCGCCGAAGACGTCGTTCACGTCGATCACGGGCGAGTCGACCGATCAGTTCCCGCGGGATCCTCAGATCGACCAGCGGAACCCGATCAACGACCCGAGCATCCTCGACGTGATCGCGCTCTTCGACCGCAACGGGAACTCGATCCCGCTCGGTTCCGAGGAGGCCGGTGACGGCGCGATCCGCGAAGTGCGGCGCACCACCGTCGCCGCCCGCCTGAAGGCGATCTTCGGGTCGCCTGAACCGCCTCGATGCCTTCACCGGGATGCTCTCCGAGCAGCACCTCGCGGGCAGCGAGCTGGGCGAGCTCCAAAGCGCCATCTGGACCGACCAGTTCCGCAGGCTGCGGGACGGGGACCGGTTCTTCTACGAGAACGACCCGGCGCTGCGAGCAATCAACCGGCTCTTCAACATCGACTACCGCACGACGCTCGCACAGCTCATCGAGAGGAACTCCGACGCGACCGACCTCGCCGCGAACGTGTTCTTCCTGCCGCCCGGCGAGGCCTCGTAACGAAGTCGGTCAGCGGCCGACGCGAAGGATGTAGCCGAAGCCCCTGACCGTGTGGAGGAGCTTGGGATCGACGTGGTCGACCTTGCGACGGAGATATCCGACGTACGTGTCGACCACGTTGGTCCCCTCCTCCTCGTCCCGATGCCACACCTGATCGAGCAGCTCGGCGCGCGTGACGACGCGCTCGGGGTTCTCGAGGAAGTAGCGGAGCAAGCGGTACTCGGTGGGTGACAGCGAGACCGGCACGCCAGCCGCGGGTCACGAGGTAGGCGTCCTCGTCCATCACGAGGTCGGCGAGACGGAGACGCCCGAGCGGCCGCATCGGTTTCGCTCGGCGGATCACGACGCGCAGCCGAGTGACGAGCTCCTCGAGGTCGACCGGTTTCGGGATGTAGTCGTCCGCGCCGGCGGCGATCCCCCGCACTCGGTCTTCGGCGCTCGTGCGCCCGGTGAGGAACACGAGCGGTGTGGTGTCTCCGGCATCCCGGAGGCGGCGGCACACCTCGAACCCGTCGATGTCCACGAGGTCCACTTCGAGCACGACGGCGTCGACGGCTGGGTCGACCGCAGCCGCGAGGGCACTGCGACCCGAATCGGCCGTCTGCACGTCGAAGCCGTGGTACTGCAACGCCGCCTCGAGGGTGGTGTCGCGGTCGTCGACGAGGAGCACCGTCGCGCCAGCCATGGCGATCCACGTTGGCACGTAGCCTGGGAGCGATGAGCGGCCACAGGGCTTGCAGCCGCCTGACCTGGGGATGAGCGGGTTCGTGCTGGCGGCCGTGCAGGCCGCCCCGGTGTTCCTCGACGCGGCAGCGTCGACGGAGAAGGCGTGCCGGCTGATCGACGACGCTGCGACACAAGGCGCCGATCTCGTCGCGTTCAGCGAGACGTGGCTGCCGGGCTACCCGCGGTGGATCAACGCGCCGGTGACGGTCGAGCTCAAGCGCGAGCTCGGCGGCCGATATCTCGCCGCGTCGGTGACCGTGCCGGGTCCCGAGATCGATCAGGTGCGGGCGACGGCGCGCCGGTGTGGCGTGGACGTCGTGATCGGCGTCGCCGAGCTCGATCCCGTGTCGCGCGGAACCACCTACTGCACGCTCGTCTTCATCGGCGCAGACGGGGAGATCCTCGGGACGCACCGCAAGCTCAAGCCGACCTACGGCGAGCGGTTCGCGTGGGGGGAGGGTGACGGGAGCGGGCTGCGCGTGCACGAGCGCCCGTACGCGCGCATCAGCGGCCTCAACTGCTGGGAGCACAACATGGTGTTGCCCGGCTACGTGCTCATGGCCGAGGGCACGCAGGTGCACGTCGCCGCGTTCCCCGGGTACGAGTCCGCGGGCGGCGGCACTCGCCAGACGCTGCTGTCGCGCGCGTTCGCCTCCCAGGCCGCGGCATACGTGATGCTCGTCGGTGGTCTGCTCTCACCCGACGACATCGCCGATCCCGTCGTGCGGGAGGTCGTCGCGATGCTTCCGCCCTTGACCGGCGACAGCTGCATCATCGACCCGACCGGCGAGGTGATCGCGGGGCCGTGCGCGGGCGAAGACATCCTCTTCGCCAAGGGTTCGCTCGAGGTCACGCACGCCGCGAAGGCGCTCTGTGACGTCGGGGGCCACTACTCACGACCAGATGTCCTCCGCGTCAAGGTGAACCGCTCCCCCGCTCGGCGGGTCGTCGAGGTCGACGAACCGGACTAGTCACAACACCTGATCCGGCGACTCGTGGTCGCGCTGCGAGCGCTGCCGCAACCACACGAGGACCGCACCCGCGCCAACGGTCGCCGCCGCGATGGGCACCGCCGGCGAGATGCCACCGTCGTCGCCTGCGGGCGGGGCCGCCTCGTCACCCGACAGCGGTGCCGTCCCGGGCGTTGACGATGCCGTGGTGGCCGGCGTGGTCGTGCTGGTCCCTTGCGTCGTGGTCGTGCTCGCCTGAGTCGTCGTCGTGCTCGCCTGGGTGGTCGTCGCGGGTTGGGTCGTCGCTGCTTGCGTCGTCGTCGCTGCTTGCGTCGTCGTCGCGGCCTCGGTCGTGCTCGGGACCTGTGTCGCCGATGTGGATGCCGGCGTGCCGGTGGCCACGGCCCCGCCGGCAATGCCGTGCACGGCCGCCTGCAGCTCGCCCTTCACGTAGGGGTAGAACGCGTTGCCAGGACACGCAGTCGTCGACATCTCCCGATGTCCGGCAACGGTCGCGGTCGTGACCCGAGCCCCGGCCGGCCACTTGTTCGAGCCTCGACTGGTGAAGGTGACGGTCGCGCCGGGCGAGGTGTCGATGCCGTAGCGCCCGGCGAGCCACGCGAGCGTCCGCGTACCGGCGTCGAGGGCTGCGGGCGTCGGCATCACCGACGTGAAGTCGCCGATGAAGCACACGAGCTGATCCGACCCTTGATTCCCGCCCGTGGCGTCGGCGGCGACCGGACCAGCGAGGCTCCCGGCGCGCCCCTCCCACACTCCCCCGTCGCGGTCGACGAGGAAGTTGTACGCGATGTCGTGCCACCCCTTCTCGCCGGTGTGGAACTCGTACATCGCAGCGAGGATGCCCGGGACCTCCTCGGCGGAGTGCTGCGTGTTGGCCGCGGTGTGGTGCACGAGGAGGAACCGGACCTCCTCGGCCGCGAGCGGGCCCGTGGGCGGGCCGGGAGCCCACGTGTCACGCGGCCAGATCGCCAGGCCCGGGGCGACGGGCACCTGAGCTGTGGGAACCGCGCCGACCATCCGCAACCGCGGGGCGACGATCGCCGCCGACGCGCCACCGACCAAGAACCCGCGGCGAGTGAAGCTCACTGCATCACAACGCTACGCCCACGCGCTTGCTCGCCTGCGGCGCGTGTGGGACGGTCGGCTCGTGATCACCGGACCCGTCACCGGCGGACAGCACGGCTGGGCCTTCGGCGGCCCCGTCGTCGACTTCCCCGCGCACGGCTACGCGAGCGAGGAGTTCTTCCTCGAAGGCACGGCGACGCGCTACAGAGAGCGCGCGGGTGCCGACCTCGGGCGCGACGGCAAGTGGGATGTCGAGCCGTGCGAATCGGCGCCGTTCAACACCCGGTTCGTGGTGTACCGCCCGACCGATCCCGCGAAGTTCAACGGCACTGTGATCGTCTCGTGGAACAACGTGAGCGCGGGACACGACCTGTTCGGTGGCGACAGCGAGGAGGTGCTCCAGGGCGGCTTCGCGTTCGTCGGCGTGACGGCACAGCGCGTGGGAGTGCACGGCATCGCGCCGATGAACCTCGGCCTCGTGGACTGGGACAAGGAGCGGTACGGCGCCCTCTCGATCCCCAGTGACGACTACTCGTTCGACATCTTCACCCAGGCCTCACGCGCCATCGCTCCCGACCGGGCCCGCGCTCCGATCGATCCGATGGGCGGCCTCGAAGTGCGCAAGCTGATCGCGCTCGGCGCCTCGCAATCGGCCGCGCGGCTCGGCACGTACGTCAACGCGATCCATCCGCTCACCCACGCGTTCGACGGATACCTGCTGCTGATCTACTTCGGCGCGGGCTCGCCGGTCGAGGTCGGTGAGCTCGTTGTCGACCTCAACGACCCCAACCTGGCGAACGAGGGCAACGCAAGGCTGCGCCTGCGCGGCACCAACCTCATCCGTGACGACCTCGACGTCCCGGTGATGATCGTGAACTCCGAGCTCGAAGCCATGGCCTGCTACCCCGTGCGGCAGCCCGACACCGACCGGTTGTCCTGGTGGGAGTCGGCGGGAACCTGTCACGTGTCCGCGCAAGGGCAGCGGGCCCGGTCACCGAAGTACGAACGCGACTTCGGGGTGCCGATGCAGGTGGCCGAGGGCATCAACCGCATCCCGATGGTCCCGCTCTTCGACGCGGCCATGCATCACATGCACGCGTGGGTCAACGGAGGAGGGCCTCCGCCGCCGCAGCCGAGGATCGAGTTCGAAGGCGACCCACCCCAGGTCGTCCGGGACGCGGACGGGATCGCGGTCGGCGGCATCCGCCTGCCTCAGGCGGAGGTGCCTCTCGCGGTCAACAGCGCCATCCCGATCGTGCCCGACATCTTCGGGATCCTGGGTGGGTCGTCGCATCCGTTCAGTCGGGACGAGCTGATCGGTCGGTATGGGGACCGCGCGGGATTCCTCGCCGAATTCGAGACGGCCGCGCGCGCCGCGATGGCTGCGGGCGTTCTGCTTCCGAGAGATGTGCTCAGCCTGCTCGACGAGGCCGCGGCGGGCTGGGATGCCGCGGTGGGCTAGCGGCCGAAGCGCGAGGCGATCCGCCGAAGCGCGACGGAAACGATCGACGGTGAGACGCCGAGCCCGTTGGCCACCTCGCGCCCCGTCAACCCGGACGCGAGGCGCATCGTGATGAGCTGATCGCGCGGGCGCAGTCGCGTGAGCTTGCGGGCGAGCTCGTCGACCGCCTCGATGAGCTCGAAACCCGGATCGAAGGCCGCCTGCTCGGCGTGGTCGGGCCCGAGAGGCACGAGGGAGACCCGGTTCCGGCGGCGCCACCCCGTGAGGCGCCGGAGCTCGTCGAGGGCCGCACCTCGACCGACCGCGTACGCCTTGGCGGGGTCGCGGCGGACCCGAGGCCAGTGGCGCGCGAGGCGCTCGAGGGCGGCTGCCTCGCACTCCTCGGCGATCCAGCCCCGGACTCGTACCGAGCGAGCGCCGGCCAGGGCCGACTGCATCGCGTCCGAGAACTCAGGTCGTCGGGTCTGGTGGTCCAAAGCGGCCCCCCTGTGTAGCCGCCCGGACCGCCATCACACGTTCGATCGTGCTGGAGTCGATCAAGGCGACGAAGGTAGCGGGCCTGGGTCCCGGATTGGCGAATCCTCGGTGAACCCCGGATCAACCGCAGGTCATCCCTGTGGACAACCTCAGCTCCTCCGGTACCGGGCAATCGCAAGGGGCGCGAACGCCGCGACCAGCACCGCCGACCACACGAGGGCGGCGAGGAGGTAATGGCTGCTGGCGTGTCCGAGCACCTCCGCCGAGCGATTGCCGAGAGTCAGTGAGCGCACCGCGTCGACCATGGGGGTGATGGGCTGGTGCTCGGCGATCCAGGTCATCCATCCGGGCATGGTGTCCGTGCGGACGTACGCGCTCGAAACGAACACGAGCGGGAAGACGAGGAGCGACATCCCCTGCGCGGCCTGGGCGTGCTCGGAGTGAAGTGAGTCACCCGCCGCCGAGCGCGAGCGCCCGAAGCTCACGCAACAGAGCGATCGGATCTCGGTCGGCGCCCATCAGGCGCCCAGCGACGAAACCGTCGGGCCGCACGAGGCTCGCCCCTGACGGATCGAGTCCGTAGGCGTCGGCGAACTCCGGCACGACGATGTGGTGATGCGTGAGCCCGAGTGACGAAGCCGCGTCGAGCCACGCCCGGCCCTGCGGGCCCGCGAGCACGACGAACGCCGTGCCGAACAGGTCCAGCGTCGAGACACGACGGCCGCCGCGTTCGATCCACAGGTGGGGAGCTCGCGTACCTGGCATCCCCTTCGTCTGGCGTGGGTCAGCGTGGGCGACACCCTCGTTGCCGTACACGTAGCCGAGCTCGATCTCGAGATCAGGGACGAGTGGCTCGTAGTCGGTCGCCCCGAGATAGGTGGCGGTGCGGGTCACGTACCGCGTGTACGCCTGCTCCACCGTGAGGCGTCCGACGGGACGACGCTCTTCGCTGTAGGTCGCGAGCAGCCCCTCTCCCGCCTCTCCGCGGACTGCGCACGCCAGCTTCCATGCGAGGTCGTAGGCATCGTGGACGCCTGTGTTCCCGCCGAAGCCTCCGTTCGGAGGCATGACATGGGCGGCATCGCCGACGAGGAACACCCGGCCATCGCCGTAACGAGCCGCCACGTCCGAGCTCGCCCTCCACCTCGCGACCCCGTCGATCCGCACGGCCAAGTCGGGGACGCCGGCGGCGGTACGAACGAGCTCGATCAGGGATCCTTCGCTCGTGTCCTTGGCCGCGTCGGCGACATCGGGGTTCGTCGCGGGATCGCCAATCGTGTTGACGACGAGGAAGCCGGCTTGGCAGTCCTTGTCGACGCGGAAGAACCCACCCATCGTCTCGTTGCTGATGTAGATGACGCTCAGCGGCTTGCCCAGCAGCTGGGGCGCCAGGTCGGCCGTGAAGTAGATCGTCATGCTGTTCGAGAACACGCCTCGACCCTCGAACGCGATTCCGAGCGCCTCGCGCACGTTGCTGTGAGCGCCTTCCGCCGCGACGAGGTACTGCGTTCGCACGTCGCGGCGATCGCCGCTCTCGACGTCGGCGAGCGTCACCGTCACGCCATCGTCGTCCTGCAAGAACGAGACGACCTCACTCCCCTCGATCACCTCCGCGCCGACTGCCTTCGCCCGGTTGCGCAGGATGGGCTCGAGCCCCCGCTGGGTGATGAACAGACGCCGGCACGGGCTCAGGGTGTCGTCGATCCCGACGTTCAGCCCCGGGATGATGTCGGCGAGCTTGCGCCCGGAGAGAGTGTCCATGCTGATGATGGCGCCTTCGGGCAGGAACTCCTTCTCCGACTGGGCCTTCACCTCGTCTTCGATGCCCGCGGCCCGGAAGAGCTCGATGGTGCGCAGGTGGAAGTGCGCCGCACGCGGCAGGGGCGAGCCACCGCGGAGTCGTTCGACGACCAGTGACGGCACTCCGTGCTGGGCGAGGAACATCGCTGTGGAGAGGCCGACGAGACCTCCACCGGAGATGACGACAGGGTGCTCGCTGCCGGGCACAACGGAACCTTCGCACAGTCGAGGCGTGGCCGGGCACGGCTCCTACCATGGCCACCGAGTGAACCGTCGCCACCAGCTCATCGCTCACGAGCCCGCACTCGACGGGATCCGCGGGTTGGCCGTGATCGCGGTGCTGCTGTACCACGGGCACGTCTCGTGGGTACGAGGAGGCTTCCTCGGCGTCGACGCCTTCTTCGTCCTGTCGGGCTATCTGATCACATCGCTGCTGGTCGCCGAATGGACGACCCGCGGTGCGATCGACCTCAAGGCGTTCTGGATCCGCCGGGCCCGACGCCTCCTCCCCGCGCTGCTCTTGGTCGTCACGGCCGTGTCTGCCTACGCGGCGTGGTTCGCGGCCCGCGACCAGCTCGATGGCCTCCGTGTCGACGCACTCGCCACCCTCGGCTACCTCGCCAACTGGCGCGCGGTCGCGGTCGGTGACTCGTACGGCGACCTCTTCACAGCACCCTCCCCGCTCCAACACGCATGGTCGCTCGGGATCGAGGAGCAGTGGTACCTCTTGTGGCCACTCGCCCTGATCGGTCTGCTGTGGCTCGCGCGTCGGGCCTCACGAGCGCCCCTTATCGCGGTGAGTTTCCTGGCTGCGGGCTCGGCGACGCTCATGGCGCTGCTGTACGACCCGAATGATCTCGGCCGCGTGTACTACGGCACCGACACGCGCTGTCAGTCCCTCTTCGTTGGCGCGGGCCTCGCTCTCGCGTTCGGCCACGCAAGGACGACCGGCTGCCGCGGCCGTGCGGGGATCCCTCTCACGCTCGCCGCGTGCTTCGCGGTCGCGGCGCTGGCGTGGACCTGGACAACGACCCCGCTCGAGAGCCGATGGCTGTACCACGGCGGGGTCATCGCCTGCGCCACCTTGGTCGCCATCGTGATCGCGGCAGCGACACGAACCGGGGTCGTCCGTTCCTTTCTCTCGCTGCGTCCGCTCCCGGAAGTCGGTCTCATCTCCTACGGGCTCTACCTCTGGCACTGGCCGGTCTACGTCACGCTCTCGTCCACGCGCACGGGGCTCGACGGTTCGACGCTGCTCGGGCTGCGCCTCGTCGTCACGTTGGTGCTGGCGATCGTCAGCTTCCTCCTGCTCGAGCGGCCGGTGCGTGCGGGCCGCTTGCGGCTGCCGCGCCCGGCGCTGACCGCGCCCGCCTTCGTCGCCGCGGTTGCAGTCATCGCGCTCGCCGCGACGCACGGCGGCCGTGCCAGCGTGACGTTCGCCGCGGTGTCCCGACTTCCTCCGGCGACGACGCTGACATCGGTACCGCCGTCAGCCGCGAAGGCCGTCGTCGGGGCGGAGCCCCGGCCGACACGTGTCGCGGTTGTCGGCGACTCGGTTGCGCTCGTGATGGGTGAGGGCCTCCTGCGCGTCGGTCCGTCCTTCGGCCTCGACGTGTGGGATCAGGGATTGCTCGGATGCGGTGTCCTGCGGGGGACCATGTGGATCGAAGGCGCGGTGCACGACGTCGCCCCGACGTGCAGTGGCTGGCCGACACGGTTCCAGGAAATCGTCGACCTCTGGCAGCCGGACGTCGTGGTGTTCCTCATCGGGGCGTGGGACGCGTACGACGTGCGACTCGACGGCGAGTGGGTCGAGTTCGGCACGCCGCGACACGACGCATTCGTGCTCGACGAGGTCCGCCACGCCGTCGACGTGCTCGGCTCGAGGGGGGCGGAGGTGGTCGTGTTGACGACGCCCTACTTCGAGCCGCGCCGCGACATCGTCGACCGTGACCGCACTGCTTACAACCCGGAACGGGTCGATCACCTCAACGGATTGCTGCGCCAGGTCGACGGCGTCGAGCTCCTCGACCTGAACGCCTTCCTCGATCCCGGCGGTCGCTACACGAGCGAGGCGCTCGACGTCGCCGACGCGCGGGGCGACGGCGTGCACTTCACAGACGAGGGGGCCGATCTCGTCGGGCACTGGCTGGCGCCACAGCTCGCGGCGATCGAAAGCTGTCGTCAGGTCGTGAGGAACTGCCCGATGGCGTCAGCGACCGACGCGGGGCGCTCATAGGGGGCCATGTGGCCGGCCTCGGGGATGATCTCGAGCTCGGCTCCGTGGATTGCCCGCTGCCACGCGTCGGCGTAGGACCTCGGCACGTAGCGGTCGTCGTCGCCCCAAACGAGCAACGTCGGGTTCGTGATCCGGTAGAGCCGCTTGGAGAGCTGTCGGTCGGGGATCGGGAAGAGCACCTTGCCCGCGGTCCCGAGCCTGCGGCTGTTGCCGATGAGGAACCGCTTGATCGCCTCGGTGTCGTTGAAGTCGAGGCCACCCGCCATGAGGGCGGTGCCCGCGGCGGCGTCGTGGAAGAGCAACGGGGGGAACTCGAACGGCAACAGCGAGTAGATGTCGGCGATCGGCTGGTCGTCGAGCCACAGGCCGAGTGGTGCGATCAGCACGAGCCGCCCGTAGAGACCCGGAGCGGCCGCCACCATCTCGGCCGCGACCATTCCTCCCATCGAGTGGCCGATGAGGTGCGGGCGGTCGAGGTCGAGGACCTCGACGACGTCAGCGCCGTGGAGCGCGAAGTCCTGCATGTCGTCGAGCTGCTCCTCGCCACCCTCTTCGCCGTAGCCCGGCCAGATCGGCGCGTAGACGGCAAAGTGCTCCGCGAGCAGGGCGAGGGTCGGCTCACCCGCGAGCGGGCCTGCGGCGCCGTGAAAGCTCACGACCGAGCCCTGCACCTGACCTGACGCGGGCGCGGCGGTGAGCACCTCGCACGTGATGCCGCGTCGAGTCGTGATCGTCGTGCGCCCGAGGGTGGGCGCGGCGACGTCGGTCATTGCGGGATCTCCGCGTGACGGCGCGCCTGCGGGAACGTCTCGTCGGCGTGCACGCGGTCTTCGTACGGGTGGATCCACCAACGGTCGTCGCTCTGGTGCTCGGGCCACATGTTGCGGAGGCTGGGCATCACCTTCTCGGCGAAGAGCTGTGTCGAGTAGCGGGTCTTCCAGTCGGGCTGGTTGCCGTTGTGCATCAGGCAGAAGACGTGGCCGAGCCGCAGCGACCGGATCATGTCCTCCATGCGATCGCGAACCGTGTCCGGACCGCCCGCGATGACGAAGCCACCGTCGATGAGGTCCTTCCAGGTCATGCGCGTCCACTTCTCGCGGTTCTCGGCGCGGAACTGGTCGAGCACGCCCGCCTTGATCGTCGAGATCGTGCGGTATCCCGCCGGATCCGAGAAGCCGGGATAGACGTGGAGGCATCGGTTGAAGAAATAGAGGATGTGCTCTGCGTACAGCTTCTCGGCTTCGGCATCCGTGTCGGCCACCGCGATGATCTGCGCGAACGCAGCGCGATAGGGAGAGTCGTCCTTGTCGCGCTCGGCCACCCGTTCCCAGTAGCCGTCGAGCAACTTCTTCCCCGCGAGGTAGCCACCGAAGCTCAGGTACGAGTAGTTGTAGTCGTGGTCGAGGCAGAAGTCCCACGTCTCGATCGAGCCACCACCCGGGATGTAGACCGGCGGATGCGGCTGCTGGATCGGCCTGGGCCAGAGGTTGACGTACCGCAGCTGGGTGTACTTGCCGTTCCAAGCGAACGGTTCGGGCTCGGCCCACGCCTTCATGATCAGGTCGTGCGCCTCGCGGTACTTCTCACGCGTGAGCGCGGGGATCTGTCCGTAGCAGAAGTTCGTGTCCATCGGCGTGCCCACCGGGAAGCCGGCGACGAGACGACCGCCGCTGATGCAGTCGAGCATCGCGAACTCCTCGGCCACGCGGATCGGCGGGTTGTACAGCGCGATCGAGTTGCCGATGACGCAGATCGCGGCGCGGCTCGTTCGGCGGGCGAGGCTTGCAGCGATGATGTTCGGGCTCGGCATGATCCCGTAGCCGTTCTGGTGGTGTTCGTTCACGCCGATACCGTCGAAGCCGACCGCCTCCGCGTACTCGAGCTGGTCCATGTACTCGTTGTAGACACGGTTCGCGGCCTTCGGATCGAACAACCGGCTCGGGATGTCCACCCACACCGAGCGCTCGGTGTCGCGGAAGTCGTCCGGCAGCAGTGGCCACGGCATGAGGTTGAACCACGTGAACTTCACGGTTGCACCGTACAACTATCGTCGCGAGGCTAGGGAGATCGAAATCCCTGATCAGAGCGGCAAGCTGGCGGTTGTCACGGGCGCGAACAGCGGCATCGGCCTCGAGACCGCGCGCCGACTCGCGAGCGCCGGCGCGAACGTGGTCCTCGCTGTCCGGAACGCGGAGAAGGGCGCAAGAGCGGCCGAGGACATCCGGTCGACCGCATCGGGCGCGACGGTCACCGTCGAAGCGCTCGACCTTGCGAGCCTCACCTCGGCCGAAGCGTTCGCGAAGCAGATGCTCGACGGCGGGCGGCCGATCGACCTCCTCGTCAACAACGCCGGGATCATGGCCGTGCCAAAGCGGCAGACCACCGAAGACGGCTTCGAGCTGCAGTTCGGCACGAACCATCTCGGACACTTCGCGCTCACGGGCCGCTTGCTCCCCTTGGTGCGAGCGGCGGCTCATCCCCGCGTCGTCACAGTGAGCAGCGGCGCGCACTTCAGGGGGTCGATTCCGTTCGACGACCTCAACTTGGAGCACGGGTACCACGCGTGGAAGGCGTACTCCGAGTCCAAGCTCGCCAACCTGCTGTTCTCGTCACAGCTGCAGCGCCTCAGCACCCAGCAGGGGTGGGGCATCCTCAGCAACGCAGCCCACCCCGGCTCGACCCGTACGAACCTCCAGACGACGGGCCCAAACATGGGGAAGGAGGGCAAGAGCGGCATGAGCCTGATCGAGCTGCCCATGCGTCTTCCCGGCATGTCACAAGACGCAGCGCACGGCGCGTTGCCGACGCTGTACGCGGCGACGAGCCCCGACGCAGTCGGCGACGGCTACTACGGCCCGAGCGGCATCCTCGAGATGACAGGCTCCGGGGTCACGAACGCTCGACGCTCGAAGCGCGCTCTCAACGAAGCCGACGCCACGCGGTTGTGGGCACTCTCCGAGAAGCTGACCGGCGTGACCTACCCGATGAGCGCCACTTGATGGCACAGCGCGACTGATGGCACAGAACGTGCTGGGCGGCGAGCTCGTGCCTTGCTCGTTCGACCCGCTGACCGGCTTCTACCGGAACGGCTGCTGCGACACCGGGGGGGAGGACGTCGGTGTGCACGTGGTGTGCGTTCGCGTCACCGAAGCGTTCCTTGCGTTCAGCAAGGCCGTGGGCAACGACCTCTCGACGCCCCAGCTCGCATTCGGCTTCTCCGGCCTGAAACCCGACGACCAGTGGTGCGTGTGCGCGGATAGATGGGTCGAGGCGTTCGACGCCGGAGCCGCTCCCCCGGTGGTGCTCGAATCGACCCACGCTCGCGCGCTCGAATGGATATCCCTCGAGGACCTGCGCGCGCACGAGGCGCAACCCTGAGCTCGCCGGACGTCGCCAGCACGCTCCGCGCCTGGCTTGCGAACGAATACGGCGGAAAGGTCGTCGATGCAGAAGCTCCGCGTGCGATCGGCGCCGGCTTCTCGACGCTGATCGACTACGTGCGCTTCGCGGGCGAGCGCCTTCCGCCGGAGTGGCAACGACCGCTCGTCGCCCGAACCCACAGGACCGTGAGCGAAGCGGCGGTCGCCCGCCGGGAGGCCGCGATCCAAGAGTGGTGCTGCACGCATCAATACCCCGCGCCGCGAGTGATCGCCCTGTTCGGACCGGGCGAGCTGCTCGACCTCCCCGTGCAAGTCATGCAACGCGGTCCGGACCTGACGCTGCTCGACGCCGTGAAGCGCGCACCCTGGCGCGCACCCGCCCTGGTCGACCGCCTCGCCTCCCTCCAGATCCAGCTGCACGCGCTGCCGGTGAGCAATTGGCCGGACGGCGAGAGGGAAGGCTTGGCCGAGCGTCGGCTGCGGCTCGTCCGGCGATGGCTCGCCACTCACGAAGACGCCGACCTCAGCGCCGCGCTCTCTCGGGTCGAGCCACTGCTGCCCGATCTCGAGGCTGCGCCCGCGGTCGCATGTCACGGCGACTTCCATCCGCTCAACGTGCTCGTCGACGCCGACACGTCGATGGTCATCGACTGGACGGATGCGGCGCTCGGCGATCGCCACGGCGACGTCGTCGCGCACGAGCCTGCTGTTCCACTTCGGTGCCGCCCTCGCGACGTCGAACCGGGCGGCAAAGGCCGCGATGGGCGCCACGCAGGGGTTGCTCTCGAGGCGTTTCCTCCGCGCGTACACGCGCTCGGTGCCGCTCGACGCCGATCGCCTCAAGAGATGGGAAGCAGTGCACCTCCTTCACGGGTGGGCCCAGGTCGTCGAGGCCCACGCGGCGGGCGGCGAGCTCGCACAGCGGGTCCCTATCGAGCTCCTGTCGTGGATCAGGAAGCGGTTCGAGGCCGCGTTGGCATGAGCGGCACGACGATCCAGTGCTGAGCGCTGCCACCCGTGTGTAGCGTCGCAAGGCATGCGGTACGGGATCGTCTTCGCGAACACGATGCACTGGGCCAAGGGCCCGGGGGCCATCGAGATGGCTCAGGCAGCAGACGATGCGGGCTTCGAGTCGCTCTGGACCGTCGAGCACGTCGTCTATCCCGACGACTACGCGTCGGAGTATCCCTACAGTCCCGACGGCAAGATGCCGGCACAACCGTCGACGCCGATCCCCGATCCACTCATCTGGCTCGCGTACGTCGCGTCGGTGACCAAGTCGATCCGGTTGGCGACCGGAATCTTGATCCTCCCGCAACGCAATCCGGTGGTCCTCGCGAAAGAGCTCGCGACGCTCGACGACATGTCGGGCGGACGCGTCGAGCTCGGCATCGGAGTCGGATGGCTGCGCGAGGAATTCGACGCCCTCGGGGTGCCCTGGGAGCGTCGCGGGGCGCGCACCGATGAGTACGTCGCGGCGATGCGTGCGCTCTGGGCCTCGGACGGCGCGACCTATGAAGGAGACTTCGCGTCGTTCACGAGGGTGTCGTCGAACCCGAAGCCCGCGCAGGGTTCGATCCCGATCGTCGTCGGGGGCCACTCACGTGCGGCGTGCGAGCGGGCAGGCAGGCTCGGCGATGGCTTCTTCCCCGGGAAGGGCTCGCCGGCCGAGCTGCGCGAGATGGTCGACGTGGTTCGTCAGACCGCTGCGGCCCACGACCGAGAGCCAGAGGCGATCCAGGTGTCGGCGGCATCCGCAGCAATCTTCGGCGACGACCCGGTGGGCGCCGCGCAAGAGCTCGCGGATATCGGTGTCAGTCGCATCGTGATCCCCGGGTTTCTCGTGCGGAAGCCATCCGTACGTGACGCCATGGACGCGTTCGCCGAACGCGTGATCCGACCGACTGCATCCGTCTAGGCCATTGCCGCACCCAAGCGGTCTCTGTACTGTGCAAGCAAACACGGCAGAGGGGGCACGCGACATGTCTGACAAGCCGTCGTACATCGGGCTTCTCAACGCGATCAGCAACGGGGAGAGCCAGGCCGAGTGCTACCTGACAGCCTGGGTCGAAGCGACCCCCGACGACGGCGTGCGCCACGTCATCTCCACAGTCGCGCTCCGCGAAGGCGAGCACGGCAAGGCGTTCGCCAAGCGCTTGTGCGAGCTCGGGTTCACGGTCCTTCCCCGCGAGGATCCGAAGTTCGACGACAAGATGGCGATTGCGTCGTCGAAGTCGCTGACCGACCGCGAGAAGTTCGAGAAGCTCGGGCTCTCACGCGAGACGGACGACTCAGGGCCCGACATCTTCTCCCGGTTCTTCGACGACAAGACGATCGACATCCAGACCGGAGCACTGCTCGGTCGTTACATCGCGGAGGAGCGGGACAGCGGCCGGCTCCTGCGCTCTTGCTACGACCAGCTGTGTGCGGCTGAGAACGGCCACTCGAGCCACGAGAGCAATGGTGACTTCGGTGCGCAGCTGTCGCGCATCGAGGACCTGCTCGAGAAGCTCGTCGCCAAGAAGCGCTAGCCGAGTCGCTCGACGGTCTGCTGCACGCGGCGAGCCCGCGTGTCGGCGCGCTTGGCTCAGGCCAGCGCGCGGATCTCCTCGTTCGCATCGCGCAGCCGCGACGCGAGCTCGCGGGCGAGGTTCGCGAACAGCACGCCTCGCAGCTGAGGAAGGCGCTGCTCCAACGTCGCCAGGCCCTCCAGGGTCAGCACGCGACACGTCACGTCGGTGTCGGCGGTGACCGTCGTCGAGCGGGGCTCACCGTCGAGCACCGCCATCTCCCCGAATGTCGAACCCGGCCCAAGCGTCGCGATGCGCTGCCGGTCGCCCGCTGCCGCGATCGACACGCTCAGCAACCCGGCAACGACCGAGTACATCCCGTCGGCTGGGTCGCCCTCGCGGAAGATTTCGGATCCTGCGCGATACCTGCGCACCTCGGCGAGCTCGTCGACGGTGCGCCGCGCCCCGGCGTCGAGACCGACGAACAGCTGCTGGGTCGCGAACTCGCCGGTCTGGCGGTCGAGGTCGACCGCGTCACGCAGCAGCTCGTCCTCACACCACTCGAGTGCTTCGTCGAGGCTCGAGAAGCGAGCTTCGGTCACGGGGCCGTGCAGCGCTGAGCAGATCAGCTGCGCGCCTTCGCCCGCGGCGATGTCGGTCAGCCCGGCGAGCACCTCCCGTGCCCCACTGTCAACGGTCGTCACTCGGCGTCCGTCGAGGATCACGAAGTCGAGGCCGGGCAGCAGCTCGCAGACCACGCGGGACACGACCTCGGCCGAGGCGAAGAACAGCTCCCCCTGCATCTCGACGACTCCGATGCGGTGGCCATGCGCCCGCAGCCACCTCATGCTCGATGGGGGACGCCGGCGCTTCGAATGGACGGAGTCGCCTCGGTAGTGCCTCCGCACCGCGTGCAGCCCCGGCTCGTGCGCCTCGTGGAGATCGAGCCGGAAGCGCGTGGCGAGCTCCGCGCAGGCGGCGATCCCGCGCACGCTGTTCCCGCGAGCGTCGACCGGAGGCGAGAACACCGCGAAGCCGAGCTGCCCCGGTGCGGCCGCGAGCACGCCGCCGGACACGCCGCTCTTCGCGGGCAGGCCGACCCGGTACATCCACTCCCCCGAGAAGTCGTACATCCCGCACATCGTCATGACGCTCAGCACCCTGACCGTGGACTCCGTGGACAGCGCTCGCTCACCCGTCACAGGGTTCACACCGCCGTTGGCGAGGGTGGCGGCCATGACGGCGAGGTCCTCAGCGGTCACGAGCAGCGAGCACTGCCGGAAGTAGAGATCGAGGACGTCGTCCACCTCGGCCGGCAACATGTCGAAGGCGCGCATGAAGTAGGCGATGGCGCGGTTGCGGTCCCCGGTCGCTTGCTCCGACGCGAAAGTGCGCTCGCACACCTCGACGGGATGTCCGATGAAGCGCTCGAAGCCGTGCCTCAGGTGCTCCCACTTCTCGTCGAGCCCGGCGCCTGGAATCAGGCTCGTCGCGACGATCGCACCGGAGTTCACCATCGGGTTGTGGGCTCGACGCGTCGACTCCTCGACCGCGATCGAGTTGAAGGGGTCGCCGGTCGGCTCGACCCCGACCTTCTCGCCGACGACCTCGGGCCCGTGGGCGTCGAGCACGAGGCCGAACACGAACGGCTTGGACACCGACTGGATGGTGAACGGCCGGTCGGAGTCACCCGTCGAGTACCCGTGGCCGTCCATCGTGATCAACGCCATCCCGAACCAGCGCGGGTCGGCCTCGGCGAGCACCGGGATGTACGACGCCGGCGTGCCTTCATCCATCGCCGCGACCCGGTCGGTCAGCGATGCGAGCGCTCGCGCGAGAGGGAGATCCGCCACAGCGGTGATCCTGCCGCACGAAGGTTTCGCACCATTGAACGGTGCCTGGCACTGATCTTGCATGCTGTGACCGTGGCCGACACCTCCGACTGTGTGATCTGCGCGCGCGACGAGCACCTGCCCGACGCGGTCTTCGAACTCGACTCGTCGATCGTCACCGTTCCCTTCGACGTGAATCCCGTCGATTACGCGTGCGTCGTCTCACGGATGCACGTGGTCGAGCCGTTCGACCTTCCCGGCCTCCGGCGGCGCCGCTACTGGGAGGAGATCATGTTCGTCGCTCGCGTCCTCCGCGACCTGACAGGCGCAACGAAGCTGAACTACGAGATCCACGGCAACACCATTCCCCACCTCCACACGCACCTGTACGCCAAGGCGCCCCACCGCGAGGTGACCCGTGAGGAGCTGGCTCGCCGCGCTCGAAGCCGAGCCGGACGTCGGCGAGTCGTCGATCGACGACGTGCCGTCGGTCTACGACGTGATGTCGACCTGGTTCGAGCTCCAGCTCACCAACGGTTTCTACAACGCCCACTACGACCGGCCCGCCGTGCTGGACCTCTGCGGTGACGTCACCGGCCTACGCGTCGCGGACATCGGCTGCGGCCCTGGCTTCTACCTCGAAGAGCTGCGAGGGCGAGGCGCCGACGTGGTGGGTGTCGACGGCAGCGGGGCCTTGCTGTCGCTCGCCCGCGCCCGCCTTGGCCCGGACGTCGTCCTGTTCGAGCACGACCTCGAACGGCCGCTGGAGATGCTCGCCGACGAGTCGCTCGACGGTGCGGTGATGGCGCTCGTCTACCACCACATCGACGACCGCGATGGCTTGCTGCGCGAGATCTGGCGAGCGCTGCGTCCCGGGGGATGGCTCGTGCTGTCGACGAGCCATCCCGTCGCGGACTGGCTGTCGGTGAGCCGCAGCTACTTCGCCGTCGAACGCATCGAGGTGGCGTTCGATCTCGGTGGCGGCGCGTGGCCTGTGCCGTTCTGGCGGCTTCCCATGGGCGTGCTGCTCGACGAGGTCCTCGGCGCCGGGTTCCTCCTCGAGCGACTCGTCGAGCCGGTGCCCCCGAGTGACCGGGTGTCAGTGGACCCACGGCTCTACAAGAGGCTCACGCTCGAACCGGCCTTCCTCGCGCTCCGAGTCCGCAGGCCTGCTTAGGAGCGATCGGTCGCCTTTGGTACTTTGCCCAGGTGCCAGGGGGTAGGGGGTTTCGATGCCGCGCGGTCGTGGCGAGCCTCGTCGCGGCCGCTCTCTTCACGGCCTGTGGCAGCGGCGGCGGCGAGACGGGCGGCGCAAACATCATCGAAGCGGGCCAGGTCAACATCCAGCTGCCGGACGGCTACCACCTCGCCGGACCGGGCGAGCAAGCGGCACCGCCGAGCAGCGCTGCGGCGGCAGCCGCGGAAGGCGAGTCGGCTGCGGCTCCCTCGGGCACCGACGCGGCGGCCACCCCGCGGGTCAGACGGCTTCGGCGGCGACGACCGCGGCGCCCGACGACACCATCCCGCTGGCTCAGGCGGATCCCACGACGAAGTTCTTCACGGCCTTTGGGACCTTCCGATCGTGCCTCAAGAGCGAAGGCCAGACGTTCATCGGCGTGCCCGACGCGAGCAAGCCGAGCTCGCCGACCAACGATCCGGCGTACATCGAGTCGCTGCAGACGTGCGCGGCGAAGAGCAACATCCTGCAGGCCCTCCAAGAGCTGCAGACGGCGCAGAACAACCTCACGCCCGAGCAGATCGAAGAGCAGAACAAGTCCTACCTCGCTTGGCGCGACTGCATGATCGATCGGGGGTGGAAGATCCCCGAGCCCAAGCCCGACGCTGATGGCCGGCTCCTGTCGTTCGGACCGAACGACAGCGGGCCCCAGATCGAAGGTCCCGCCGGTGAGGACCTGTTCGACAGCGACGACTTCCAGACATGCGCGTCGGAAGCACAGGCTGATAGCGGAGCGTCGAACGGCGGATGACCTCATCGAAGAAGAAATGGATCGGCGCGGCCGCCGCGGTCGCGCTCGTCGTCGTCGGGGTCGTGGTCTTCGCATCGCGTGACAGCGGCAGCGCGTCCGACAAAGACCTCATCATCACGGCCGCGGTCAAGCGCCAGACGCTCCGCGACGAGGTGACGCTCAGCGGGACGCTCGGGCGGGTCGAGCAGCGCCAGATCAATGCACCCACCGAGGGCCGGATCAGCCGCGTCTACCTTGACGACGGCGCGGACATCGCCGCCGATCAGGCGATCCTCTCGGTCGACGGCCGCGACTCAGTCGCCGAGCCCGGTGAGTTCCCCTTCTACCGCTCGCTCGACGTCGGCGCCCAGGGACCGGATGTGCGCCAGCTCGAGCTGATCCTGGCGGCTGCGGGGTTCAACCCGGGGGCCGTCGACGACCTCTACACCGAGCAGACCCGGTTCGCCCTCGCACAGTGGCAGGCGGCCCGGAACTACCCCGGCGCCAGCGAGCGCTCGGCGAAGACCGTCACGGTGAGCCTGCAGCCGAACGGCACCGGCTACACGGTCGGGCCGCGGAACACGGCGGCGGTGACCATCGGTCCCGACCTCGGCACTCCTTCGGGACCCGTCGGCCGGTCTCGACCCCGGCAGTCCGGCGGCGGCATGCCGCGATTGTCCATCCGCGCGTTGAGCAACAAGACGCCCGAAGGGTCGCCCGCGCAGTTCGTCGTCGAAGTCGACCGCGACATCACTCAGAGCATCGACTTCTCGGTGCAGATCAGCGGTACGGCGTCGGGCGCCGATGTGGTCGCACCGGCAGGAAAGATCACGATCGCGGCCGGGGCCCGCCAGGTGCCCTTGAGCATCCCGACGATCGCCGACGGCGCAACGGAGGGGGACGAGGACTTCACCGTCACGATCGTGGACGGCGACACCTACGACCTCGGTGACGCGCCGAGCGCGACGACGACCATCACCTCTGGGGAAGACCTCCCCGAGATCACGATGACCCAAGGCTCGACGGTCGTCGAGGGCGGCAAGGTCACGCTCGCGATCAGCGGAGGCGGCAAGGGCGGCGACGTGCAGGTGGCGCTCAACGTCACCGGCACCGCGACCGCGGCGCTCGACTACCTGCCCATCACTCCGGTCGTGACGTTGGACGGCGGGTCGAGTGCCACCTTCGACGTGACGACGCTCACGGACTCGGTCATCGAGCCCGACGAGACGATCATCGTCAGCGTCGCGCAGTCCCCCAACTACAAGGTGGGGAAGATCTCGTCGGCGGTGGTCACGATCCAGGGTGCGACCGGCGACGCTGCGAAGCCGACACTCACGCTTTCGCCGCTCAGCACGAGCGTCACCGAAGGCAGCCCGATCAACTTCAGCCTCGAGTGCGAACAGCTCGGTCGCGGTCGACGTCGAGCTGCTGCTGCAGTTCAGCGGCCCCGCGTCCGACGGCATCGACTACCTGCGACCCGCGGGGCGACTCGTGCTTCCCGCCGGGCAGTCGTCGATGCAGCTGTCGGTGCCGACTGTGCAGGACGACGTCGTGGAGCCCGACGAGGTCGTTTCGGTCGCGCTCGCGCCAAGTGCTCGCTACATCATCGGCAATCCGTCGGGCGGCACGGTCACGATCGACAGTGAGGATCTTCCCGAGCTGCAGCTCGTCGGTGGCACCGTGCCGCGTCATCGGCGGTCAGCGCGTCACGTCTCGCGATCGTCGCCGACCAGCCTCCTGCCCAGGACACGACCGTGAACTACTCGGTGCAGGGCAGCGCGCAACCGGGCCAGGACTTCCAGCCCCTCACGGGCACGGTGATCCTCCGCGCCGGACAGACGTCTGTCGGCGTCGCGGTCCTCACGGTGAACGAGGACGTCGTGTTCCACCCCACCGACATGATCGTCGGCACCTGGCCCACGCGGCTCGGGCAGGTCTTCGTGGACGAAGGTCAGTTCGTGCCAGCAGGGACGCCGTTGCTGTCACTGACGGACACCGGGTTCACGGTCACGCTCAAGGCCACGGCGTCGGACCGGACGAAGCTTCAGATCGGACAGCAGGTGGACGTGACGCTCACGGGTGGCGCGCAGACCGCCCAGGGCGTGATCTCGCAGCTCGACGACACCGCGACGGTGAACGCCGAGACGAGCGAGCAGACCTACGAAGGCAAGGTCGACCTGCAAGGCGATCTCGGTGCGGCGGACGGTGCGCTCGTGACGCTCGACGTCGTCATCGAGGAGAAGACCGACGTGCTCACCGTCCCCATCGCCGCCGTGAAGCAGAACGGCGAGGGTCAAGACGTCGTGCGCGTGATCGACATCGACGGCGGCGGCAAGGTGACCGAGGTCCCGGTCACGACCGGGCTGAGCGAGGGCAGCTTCATCGAGATCAGCGAAGGTCTGAAGGGGGACGAGGTCGTGATCGTCGAAGTCGACACGCCGGCTCCCTGAGCCGTGCCCGCGCTCGTCGAGCTCGAGGGTGTGTCCCGCACCTACGGCGTCGAGGTGAAGGTGCACGCGCTGCGGGACGTCTCGTTGACGATCAGCGCCGGTGACTTCGTCTCGATCGTCGGCCCGTCCGGGTCGGGCAAGTCGACCATGCTCGGGCTGCTCGGGTGTCTCGACCTGCCGAGCGAGGGCGTCATCCGCGTCGGGGGCGTGGACGTCACGACCCTCGACGACGCCAACCGATCGAAGCTGCGGGGCCAGTCGATCGGCTTCGTGTTCCAGCAGTTCCACCTGATCCCCCACCTCACCGCGCTCGGCAACGTCGAGACCGCCCTCCTGTACCGCGACATGCGGGCGCCGCGGCGCCGCGAACGGGCGATGCACGCGCTCGAGCGAGTCGGCCTCAGTGAGCGCGCACACCACCGGCCCGTGCAGATGTCCGGCGGGGAGCAGCAGCGCGTCGCGATCGCACGGGCGATCGTCACCGACCCGCTGATGGTGCTCGCCGACGAGCCGACCGGCGCGCTCGACTCGAAGAACGCCGCGAACGTGATGGACATCTTCAGCGACTTGCGGTCCCCCGAGCGGTCCGTGGTGATCGTCACCCACGACCTCGGGGTCGCCGCGACTGCGCACCGTCGCATCTCGATGCGAGACGGGCAGATCGTGGGCGACGAGTCGTGACCGACCTCCGCGATCTCCTCGGCGTCGCGTGGGCCGGGCTCACTGCACGCGTCGTCCGGACGATCCTGATCATGCTCGGGCCGATCGTCGGCGTCGCCGCGATGGTCGGCGCCGTCGGCCTGACCGAGAGCGCGAAGGGCGACCTCAAGGAGAAGCTGTCCCACCTCGGCACGACGTTGATCGTCGCCAAGGCCGGGGGCTCGTTCGGCGAGCAGAACCCGACGCTGCCCGACGACGTCGTGGATCGCGTCGAGCGAGTCGGGTCGGTCACCGGCGCGTCTGCGGTCGCGGAGATCAGCGGGGTGATCTCACTCCCGTACCAAGGCGCCGAGGAGTACTTCCAGGCCTTCCCCGTTCCCGTGCTCGCCGCCGACACAAACCTGCCGGCGGTCCTCCAGGTGCCAGTCGTCCAGGGCCGCTGGTTCGGCACCGCCGACCTCGGCGGTGAGACCCACGCCGCGGTGATCGGCAACGAACTCGCGAAGCAGTACGGGTACCTCCGCGGCGAGACTCGGACGATCCGGCTGAACGGCGTCGACTTCGGCGTCGTCGGTGTGCTCGGCGACGTCGAGCTCGATCCTGGGTTGAGCAACGCGGTGTTCATCACTCTCGACTCCGCGGAGACCGACTTCGGCACCGAGGGCGATCCGACCAAGGTGTACATCCGCAGCGAGGACGGCAAGACGCCGCAGACTGCGACGCTGATCCCGACCGCCATCTCTCTCGGGGGCACAGACGAGGTCGCGATCGACGTCCCGAGCGACGCGTTGAAGGCGAGCGCGCAGGCGGACAAGACGTTGCAGCAGACGGCGTTGTTCGCGGGCCTTCTCGCGCTCGCGGTCGGTGGTCTCGGCATCGCGAACGTGATGTCGATCTCGGTGATCCAGCGCTCGTCGGAGATCGGCATCCGACGCGCGCTCGGCCACACCCGCAGCACGATCGCCGCACAGTTCCTGCTCGAAGCGTTGTTCGTCGGGTTGATCGGCGGGCTCCTCGGTGCCGCACTCGGCGTCGCGATCGTCCGCGGGATCTCTGCGCTCGCAGGCTGGGTCGTCGTCATCGACTACGGACGCATGCCGATCTGGATCGGCCTCGCCGTCGCGGTGTCGGTGGTCGCGGGTCTCTATCCCTCGCTCAAAGCGGCGCGACTCGAACCTCTCGAGACACTTCGTCTCGGCTGACGGAACGCGACAACGAACTAAAGGTGTCGTCACCGTCACATTCTTGAAGGTTGCAAACATCTGTGCGTACTCTCGCAATCGGTGCCTCCATCGCACCCACCACACCGGGGGCTCCGCAGTGGGTCGCCGCTCACCCCACCCCAACGGGCGGCGACCCACGAACCCCGGTGTGCTTTGCTTCGTCGGTGGATGTCCTCTCGGCGATCGCGCTTCGTCGGTCGACGAGTCGACTGACCGCTCCGGGCCCGACGGCCGACCAGCTCTCGACGCTCCTCGACGCGGCCGCGTGCGCGCCGGATCACGGGACGTTGCGTCCGTGGCGCTTCGTCGTCCTCGAAGGTGAGGCGAAGGACGACTTCGGCGCAGTGCTCGCTGAGGCGTACGTGCAGCGGTGCAAGGCCGAGCGCGTCGAACCCATGCCGGCGAAGCTCGAGAAGGAACGCACCAAGCTCGGACGCGCACCGACCGTCGTGGTGGTCGCGGTGGAGCCAGTTCCCGGCACGATCCCGACGATCGAACAGGTGAGCGCGACCGCGGCGGCGACGCAGAACCTCTTGCTGGCCGCGACCGCGCTCGGCATCGGATCGATGTGGCGCACCGGCGAGCCCGCCTACGACCCGATGGTGCGGAGCGCTCTCGGTCTCGACGAGACCGCGCTCGTCCTCGGCTTCGTGTACCTCGGCACGGCGCCGGAAGGCTCGCTCGAAGAGCGGCGACCGGAGCGCAGAGTCGACGTCACCGCGCGCCGGCTCAATCGAGGTGCGCGACCTCGTTGAAGGTCCGCAGCACGGGACCTCGCCGACCGATCATGATGCGCGTGATCGCGGCGGGGTCGAGATGCGTGCGCCATGCGAGCTCGGGTCCGACGCCGAGTGCCCACGCCACCGCGGCCTTGATCGGCGAGACATGGCTCACGACCACGACGATCGACTCCCGCGCCTCGTCACAGAGGTCATCGCACGCCGCGTGCACTCGCCGGGTCAGGTCGAGCATCGACTCACCTCGCGGCGGCGCGAACGCGGGATCAGATCGCCAGCGGTCCCAGACGCCGTCGGGCACCTGTGTCACCGGCAGCCCGTCGTACTCGCCGTAGTCGAGCTCGGCCCACCGCTCGTCGAGCTCGACCGGGACACCGAAGGCCTCCGCGGTCTCGCGGGCGCGAAGGAGGGGGCTCGACACGACGCGTGACACCGTGCCGACTGCACGCGCGGTACGACCGGCTTGCTCGACGCCGATCAGGTCGAGCGGTGGATCCATGCGTCCGAGCAGGAGCCCGGCGGCGTTGGCCGCGGTGCGGCCGTGGCGCACGACGACGAGCACGGTTCAGGTGCGGACCACGATGCGGCCACAGGGCTCGCAGTGCAAGAACGCATCGGCCGGCTCGCGGCGGATGCGCTCCACCTCCATCGCGGCAAGCGTCGTGTGACAGCCGGTGCATGTCGTGCCGACGAGCTCGCTGACCGCGACCCCGTCGAGCCGACCGCGCAACCGCTCGTACTCCTTGAGCATCGCTTCGGGGATCGCGCCGGCATGGGCCGTCCGCTCGGCCTCCGCCGTCGCGAGCTCTGCGTTCACCGCGGTCTCTGCCGTGGTCAAGCGTTCTCTCGCGACCGTGCGTCGAGCGCTGAGATCGCGCTGCTGCTCCTCGAGGGCCGACACCTGCGCCGTCACCGGCTCGGCGAGCTCCATGATCTCGAGCAGCTCGTCCTCGAGGGAGTGCTGCCGCCGCTTCAACGAGTCCCCCTCTTCCATCAGGGCTTGGAGCTCACGAGGCACGGTGCCGGCAGCAAGCCTGCGATCGACATCAACCCGCTTCTGCTCGATGCTCGCCACCTCGTCTTCGAGACGACGCTGACTCCGCGACAGATCGGTCTGGCGGCTCGTCAGCTTCTCGAGGTCACCGTCGACGTCGGCGAGCGCATCGTCCAGAGCTTGGAGCTCGGCACGCTCAGGGAGATGGGCGCGCCGATGCCGCAGCTGATCGAGGAAGGTGTCCGAGCGCTGGAGGGCGAGCAGGTCGGCGGAGAGGGTCACGGCGCCGTCGTGGTGGGGGGAGCTTGCGGGACGAGCTGCGGGAAGGTCACGGTGATCGACGGATCGTCGCCTGCGCCGCTCGGCACCTGTGGGGGCGCGCCGGTGTCGGGCGGCGCGGTGGTCGGCCCGCTCGCCGGGCGCACCTGGTTGAGCCTGCCGCAGTTCATCACGATGTAATTGGTGGGCACCGACGGCACCGGCCGGTTGCGCGGCAGCGTCGTCGTGGTCAACGCCGGATCGATCGTGGTGGTCGTCGTCGACGTTGTGGTGGTCGTGCGGCGCGGGTTGACGCTCGTCGACGAGGTCGTGCCGCCGATCACGACCGAGGTCGGCGGGTCGTAGCCGCACTCGACGTACGGCAGGTACAGGCGCGCGGGGCGACGCTCGGGGAGCTCGGGCGGCTCGGCGAATTGAAGCACCGGCTGGCCGTCCAACGCCTTCTGCATGAACTCGTGCCACACCTTCGCCGGGTACGAGCCCCCGGTGACGTTGATGCCGCCGACGTTGCGCATCGGTACTCGGCCGACCGGCGCGCCCATCCACACCGCGGTGACGAGCTGCGGCGTGTATCCGACGAACCACGCGTCCGCGTTGTCCTGCGACGTGCCGGTCTTGCCGGCGACAGGCCGATCACCCAACGCCGCACGCTTGCCCGTGCCGCTCTTCACGACGCCCTGCAGCATCTGCGTCGCGAGGCGAGCGACCGTCGGATCGATGGCTTGCTCCGCCAGCGAGTCGTCGTGCTGGAAGATCGCATCACCCTTGCTGTCGAGCACACGGTCGACGTAGTACGCGGGATGCCGACCACCGTCGGCGGCGAGCACCCCGTACGCCGAGGCCATCTCGAGAGGGGAGATCTCCTCCGAGCCGATGCTCATCGACGGCAACGGCTCGAGCTTGGAGGTCACGCCCATGCGCCGCGCGGTGTCGATGACGCGGTCGAGCCCGACGATGAGGCCGAGACGGACGAACGCGCAGTTGATCGACAGCGTGATCATCTTCGAGATCGGCCCGACGCCGGCGCCCTCGCTCGAGATCACGTAGTCAGGTTGACCACCCGGCAGCGGGAAACGGCAGGGACTCGTGCCGTCGAGGATGTCGGTCGGCCGGACGCCCGCTTCGAGCGCGGCAACGAGCACGAACGTCTTCATCGACGACCCGGGCTGGCGGATGCCCTGCGTCGCAAGGTTGAACTTTGCGTTCTCGAAGCCCGGGCCACCCACCATCGCCCTCACTGCTCCGGTCTGCGGATCGAGCGCGACGAGCGCGACCGTGAACTTGCCGCCCGTGTCCGGAAGCTGGTCGTTGCGGGCCTGGAGCGCGAACTGCTGCAGCCGCGGGTCGAAGGTCGTGTAGATCTGCAAACCGCCCTTGAAGACCGCGTTGTAGCGCTCTTGCGCCGTGTCACCGAGCCGCACGTCGTCGAGCAGCTGCTGCTTCACCTCCTCGACGAAGTAGTCCTCGGGCGGCGCCGCGGCCGCGGTCGTCTGCGGCGCGGTCGGGATCGGAGTGGCGTCGATGAGGTCGGCCTGGTCGCGGGTCAGCCTGCCGACGTCCACGAGGCGGTTCAACGCAACACGGCGGCGCTCGACCGCGCGGGCGGGGAAGCGGAAGGGGTCGTAGCCCACGGGGTTCCGGATGAGGCCGACGAGGAACGCCGCCTGCGGATAGCCGAGCTGCCCGACGTCGGTGCCGAAGTAGACCTCAGCGGCGGCCTGCACGCCGTACGCGCCGTTGCCGAAGTAGACGGTGTTGAGGTAGCGCTCGAGGATCTCGTCCTTCGTCATCGTGCGCTCGAGGCGCACGGCGTAGATCGCCTCCTTGAGCTTGCGGTTCGCGTCGCGCTTCGGCGTGAGCAGCGCGTTCTTCACCACCTGCTGCGTGATGGTCGATCCGCCCTGGGTGACCCCGCCCGCCGACACGTTCGCGAGCAACGCGCGGATCAGCGACCGGGCGTTCACGCCGCGGTGGTGGTAGAACTCCGCGTCCTCGACGGCGAGCACTGTGTCGATCATCGGTTGCGGGATCTGCGCGAGCGTGACCGGCTTGCGGTTCTCTTCTGCCTTGAGCACCGCCATCACCGAGCCGTCGGCGGCATACATGACCGAGCGCTGCGCGAGCGGGTTGAGCTCAGGGAGCGAGGCCGTCTCGACGTGCGCAGTCACGAGATCCGCCGCCTGCGGCAGGATGGCGGCCGCCAGACCGGCGGTGCCGACGCCCGCCAGCACGATCACAGAGACGAGTCGGAGAAGGGTGCCGGGGGCGCGCACAGCCCTTTCACGCTACCCGCCGCCCTCGCTGCATCTGGGTCGCGTCCGCTGCGTGACCAGGGTCGCCCCGGCGAGGTGCAGCGGTAACGTGCGCCGATGGCTCATGATCACCCCTTCCGGTTCGGCATCCAGGCCGCGAGTCCGATGTCGGGCAAGGAGTGGAGCGAGCTCGCCCGCCAGATCGAGGACCTCGGCTACTCGACGCTGACGATGCCCGATCACTTCGGCAACCAGATGGCGCCGATGCCGGCACTCATGGCCGCCGCGTCCGCGACGACGACCCTGCGCGTCGGCGCTCTCGTGTGGGACAACGACTACAAGCATCCGGTCGTCCTCGCCAAGGAGCTCGCCACCATGGACCTCCTCTCCGACGGGCGGCTCGAGGTGGGCATCGGTGCCGGATGGGAGCGAGCCGACTACGACTGGTCGGGCATCCCCTACGACCCTCCCGGCGTCCGCGTCGACCGGTTCGAGGAGGGCCTCGCGGTGATCAAGGGCCACTTCGGCTCCGGTCCGTTCTCGTACTCCGGCCAGCACTACACGATCTCGGGGCTCGACGGCCTGCCCAAGCCCGTCCAGGCTCACGTGCCGATCCTCGTCGGGGGCGGGGGCAAGCGGGTCTTGTCGATCGCGGCACGCGAGGCCGACATCGTCGGCATCAACGCCTCGTTGGCGGCCGGCGCGATCGGTCCGGAGGCGCTCGCGTCGATGACGCCCGACGCGGTCGACGAGAAGGTCGCGATCGTGAAGCTCGCCGCGGGCCCGCGATTCGACTCGCTCGAGATGAACGTGCGCGCGTTCTTCGTGAGCGTCACCGACGACAGGGACGGTCTGGCAGCCCGACTGGCCGGCGGATTCGGCATGACGCCGGAGGCTGCCCTGCAGACGCCGTTCGCGCTCGTCGGCACCGTCGAGCAGATCATCGACACGCTCGAAGAGCGACGTGAGCGTTGGGGCTTCTCCTACGTGATCGTCGGCACCGGCGACGTCGAGCCGTTCGCCCCTGTGGTGGCAGCCCTCGCGGGGAAGTGAGCAACGCGCCGTCGATCGCGTTCGCGGGCGCGGGCTGGATCGCCGGGGTCCACGGACTCGCGGCGAAGCAGGCGGGCCTCACGATCACGCGTGTCGCGTCCCGCCATCGAGACAAGGCGAAGGAGATGGCCGCGCGGGCCGGGGCGATCGCCTGCGGATACGACGAACTTCCCGGCGGCGCCGAGGTGGTCGTCGTGTGCAGCGCGCCGCAGTGCCACGCGGAGCATGCACGCCATGCGATCGACGCCGGAGCGGCGGTGATCATCGAGAAGCCGCTGTGCACGACCCTGGCAGACGCCGACGCACTCGTCGCGGCCGAGGAATCCGGAGCGAGGATCGGCTACGCGGAGAACCTTGCCTACGCGCCGATCGTGCAGCGGTTCGTCAGCGAGGTGACGGAAATCGATGCACTGCGGCATCTCGAGGTGCGCACCGTGCAGCGCCGGCCCACGTGGGGACAGTTCCTCACGCAGGAATGGGGAGGCGGCGCGCTGTTCGACCTCGGTGTCCACCCGATCGCGATCGCGATGCTCGCCGCCCGCTCCCCCATCGTCTCCGTCGCGGCTCGGCTCGAGGGCGCCGACGACCATCCGACCGACGAGCACGCCGAAGTCACGCTGACGTTCGATCGCGGGTTCGAGGCCACGGTCCTGTCGAGCTGGCGCGGCGGTGAAGTCCCCGAGTGGAGCGCGCAGGCGGCGAGCAGGACCGAGGTGGTGCGCGCCGAGCTGTTGCCGAGCCCACTGCTCGAACGCAACGGCGAGGAGATCGTCCTGCCGCCCGTGACTGCGTCCGTCCCCCAGCTCGAGCAGTACGGGTACGTGGGCCAGCTCGAGGCGTTCCTGGTCTCGTTCGCCAGCGGCACGCGCCCTCTCATGGACGCGACGTTCGGGCGCGCGGTGCTCGATGTCGTGTGCGCCGCCTACGCATCCGCAGCGATTGGTGGCGAGGAGGTCGGACTGCCCTTCGCCGGCCCCCGCGACCGCACCCCCCTGCAGCTCTGGCGTGGCTGACCCTCATGCGCGGCGGCGGGTCGTGGTCTCGGGGCGAGTGCAGGGCGTGTGGTATCGCGATTCGTGTCGCAACCAGGCGCAGATGCTCGGTGTGCGGGGATGGGTGGCGAACCGCGGCGACGGCGCGGTCGTCGCCGAGCTCGAAGGCGGCGCTGAGGCCGTCGACGCGGTGATCGGGTGGATGCGCGTCGGCCCGCCCCGCGCGCTCGTCACGAACGTCGACGTGACCGAGCTGGCGGGCACCGGAGACTGGGTGGGCTTCCGGGTGCTGTCGTCGCCGCCGCCATGAAAGGCTGCCCCGATGCCTGACGCCCGGTACGACGCAGTGGTGCTCGGCGGAGGGCACCACGGCACGATCATCGCCTGCTACCTCGCCCGAGCGGGCATGTCCGTGGCGATGTTCGAGCGCGCGCCGCGACTCGGTGGAGGCGCCGCGACCGTCAACGGGCCCGCGCCGGGCTTCCGGATGAACCCGTGCTCGCACTGGACGCGCTTCTACGGACATCCCGCGTACCGCGACTTCAACTTGTACGAAGAGGGACTTCGCTACGTGTTCCCCGAAGGCAACGAGGCGATGGTGTTCGACGACGGCACGGCGTTCACCGGGTACTCGGCGTCACGCGTCGTGGATCCGGTGACCGGCAGGCAGGAGCGATCGGACGAGAACATCGCTTTGACCTACGAGCAGATCAAGCGCTTCTCCGCTCGCGATGCCGATGCGTACCTCGTGCTCCTCGATCAATACGAGCGCTACTGGAAGCCAGCGTTCACGCGCCACCGGTTCACGACGCCGCCGCCATGGGGTGAGCCCGATGCTCTCGAGGAGCTCCTCACCATCCCGGGCTCGGGCATGGAGCCAGTGCATCAGCTCATGTCATTGCAGGCGATGGCGTACGACTTCTTCGAGTCACCCGAGCTGCGCACCTTGTTCATGCGCGCCGCATCGACGTCGACGGGGTGCTTCGGCGACGATCCGCCCGGGTTGCAGGGCCTCGCCCACAACCTCCCTCTCGTCCTGAGCTTCGAGCCCGCCGCGATCCCGATCGGTGGCACCCAGGCGATCACCGACGCGCTCGTTTCCGCGGGGACGCAAGCGCGGCGTCGACTACCACACCCGAGCGGAGGTCGAACGCGTGACGGTGCGCGGCGCGCGGGCCACCGGCATCCGGCTCGCGGACGGCACCGAGGTCGCCGCGGACCTCGTGGTGAGCGCCCTCGGCATCCCCCAGACGGTGTTGCGCTTGCTCACGGACACGCCGGTCGAGCCGCGGCTCGTGGAGAGGATCAAGAACATCCACTACGACCGCGGGCAGCTGTGGTGGGTCAACGTCGCCCTGCACGAGCCTCCCGAGTATTCGGCGGCGGCGACCAACCCGGGCGTGGGCCCGCAGCCCCGCCTCTACTGGGGCCCGAAGGATCCCGACTACTACGCCACTCGCTACAAGGCCGAGATCTACCTCGAAGGGATGGCGAGGCGGACGTTCGCACTCACCTCCTGCGACACGATCTGGGATCCGACGCGAGCGCCAGAGGGCAAGCACATCGTCGGCGTCGAGGAGTTCGCGGCGCCGATCCGCCTGTTCGACCGGTCGCAGTGGCGGGACCTCGAGCAACGGTTCGCCGAACAGCTCGTCACCGAGTGGCACCGGTATGCGCCGAACATCACCAAAGACAACGTGATCGCGGTGCGCGTGTTCGGACCACCCGACATCTTCAACGGGCATCCGGACATGGTCGAGGGCGGATACTCCGAAGGCTCCACGATCGCATGGCAGCTCGGGAGGTTCCGTCCGACGCCTGAACTTGCGCGATACCGGGTACTCCTGAGCAACATGTATTGCTGCTCTTCGAACATGCATTCGGGCTCGGGGATCGGCCGGGGGTCGTCGTTCAACTGCTGGAGGACGATCGCCCAGGATCTCGCAATCTCGCCCGATTGACCGGGCTGAGAGGGCGCGAGAGGTGCTCGGAGTGGCGCACATGGCGGCGACAAGGAAAGATGACTGAGGTAACCCCAACAGAGCAGAGGTGCGTATATGAAGAAGCTGCTATCGGCGTTCGGTGTTCTGGGCGCCGCCCTTGTCCTCCTGGGTGCTCCGGTGAGTGCGCAGACCCCAGCGAACATCACGGCGACGATCACCGCAGCTCCGACGTCACCGACTGCCGGCACCAGCGTGATCGTCACCGGCGTGTTCTCGATCCCGGCACTGAGCTCGACGCCAGCCGAGGTGAGCATCACCACGAGCGGCGGCGGGACCCCGACCCTCGTGTCGTTCACGCCAGGCCTGTCGTCGTGTCTCACGACCGGCACCGGGATCACATGCACGTGGTCCACGCCTGACTCGGCAGCGCCCCAGACCCTCGTGATGTCGGTCCCGGTAACCGCTGGCGGCGTCACGTTCAACGCGAACGCAGGCCCTCCCGGACAGACGACCCAGAAGGCGACCACCTCGGTCGGCGTCGTCCAGCCGACCACCACGACGACGGCGGCGACGACGACCGTGGCTGCGACCACGACCGTTGCCCCGACGACGACCGTTGCCCCGACCACGACGGCTGCTGGCACCCTCCCGGCAACTGGCTCCAACAGCCAGGCACCGCTCGTGTTCGCGATCGTCGCGATCGCACTCGGCGCGCTGCTCGTCGGTGGGGCCCGCCTCCTCCGTTCGCGGAGCTAGCTGAGCCAATCCTCGACGAGGCCCGGGCGCCCTTGTGGTGCCCGGGCCTCGTCGCGTCTCACATCTCCACGGGGAACCTGAGCATCGTCGCTGGCGCTGCTCGAAATGGGGAGCGGCTCCCCATGACGCCTCTTCTCCCGCGGCGCACTGTGGGCGGACCCAACTCACGAAGGGATCCCCCACATGAAACGCAACCGATTCTTGATCGCGCTCGCGGGCACGGTCGCGTTCGCAGCCGGGACGCTCGCGTTGGTTCCGGCCGCGAATGCGCACTCGATGAGCGACATGAACGATACGAACAGCTCGAGCACGTCCTCGAGCTCCGGAGGGTCCGTCGTCGACCTGATCCGCGCCGCGGTCGCGACGGCCGCGTTCAACAGCCCTGAGATCGCGCGCCGGGCGGGCTACGACACCGTCGTCGAGGACAAGGACCACATCACCTGCATCGCCGAGCCCGGCGTCGGCGCCATGGGTGAGCACCATCTCAAGCCTGCACTCCTCGATGACTCGGTCGAGGTGACAAAGCCCGAGCTGCTCGTCTACGAGCCCGACGGAGCCGGTCACCTCCGCCTCGTCGCGCTCGAGTACCTCGTCAATCAAGCCGCGTGGGAAGCAACGCACTCGGGCAAGCCGCGGCTGTTCGGCCAGGACTTCATGCTCACGGGACCGGGCAACCGCTTCGGGCTCGACCCGTTCTACTCACTCCACGTGTGGATCTGGAAGTTCAACCCGCGCGGCGTGTTCGACATGTGGAACCCGCGGGTCAACTGCCCCGCCTGATCGGCATGAAGGTCATCGGAGGGCCGGCTCGCTGGAGGCACTTGTGCTCGAGCGACGGTCAAGGTCGGCTCCGTGGCGAACATCGCCTCGGACTTCTGGAACACGACAGCGAAGTGCTCGCGACCGTCGGGTGATCGCCTGGCGTACGCATCGCCCAGCATCTCGGCCGTGGGAGAGCCAAACCCGACGAGATGTGCCGGGCCGCCGGCCACAGTGCCCGTCGACGTCGACGTAGTCGCCCATCGAGATTACCGACGGTGGGCGTGTGGAGCCCGAGGCCGATGCGCGCTGTCACTCGACCGGGCACCGAATCGTCAGGAGCACTACGGTCCCGCCAACGCAACCAGAGGAGGATGGCATGAGCCATCTGAGTGCAACCAAGCTGACGTTCTCACCCAAGTGGGACACGATGGACGACGACGAGCGGCTCGCCGAGCAGGTCGCGGCCTACGAGATCGTCTCGAAGTGCGGCGGCGAGATCAAGTCTCAACACGTGCTGTGGAGCGACAACTGCTTGTTCGTGATCACCGACTACCCGGACGAGACTTCCGCGTTCAAGGCCCAACAGGCGCTCGCGCGGCGCGGTGCGTTCGTGCTCCAGTCCCAGCGAGCCGTGCCTCTCGACGACGTGCTCTCGTGGCAGGACGAGGTCAGGATCATCGCCGGGCGCTAACAGGCTGAGAGCGCTGAGGGATTCGAACTCCCGACCCCCTCCTTGCAAAAGCATCGGCAGCTGAGCGCTGTGCTCAGCCGGCTCGATGTAGCTCGTCGTGGTGTGGTGCAGCCGACACCAGTCGCGCAACGCCACGCGATGAGCTCGCGGCCGTTGTCCATCCGCGGATGCTCAGGCGCGCCAAGACCGTGTCAGTGAGCACAACGCGGTCGTGAACGGCTTCGCCATGGTGCTACCGCTCTACCGGATCGACTGGATCGTCGAAGAAGGCGGCCCCACACACTTGGTCGTCGGCGTCAGCGGGAGCAGTCCTCGTCGGGTGCTTGGCGACGAGGTCGAGAGCGCTTTTTCAAGTGGCTGGTAGGTTCCGCGCGTTGTGACGAGGGAGGCCCATGGGACATCACCATGTTGAGGCCGAGGACGAGCAGATCCCGTCGTTCGGTGCGCTGGGCGCTGCGGTTCCTCGCCGGCTACCTCGCCCTGCCGTTCGATCTGGTCCCTGACTTCATCCCTGTCCTTGGCTACGCCGATGACGCCATCGTGGTGTCGACCGCCCTGCGGCGAGTCGTGCGGGTCGCTCGCGCCGGCGCGCTCGAGCGGCACTGGACCGGCACCCCCGCCGGACTGGCAGCAGTGCGTCGCGTCGCGGGCCTGCGATGACGACCGACGCGCCACCTCGAGGTGGAACCGGGCCAACGGCACGAGGCGTCCAAGGTGGCGTGCTCCACGGGACCGTGGTCAGGGTGGTCGCCATCCTCGTGATGCTGGTTGCAGGTTGTGGGTCGGATCGTTCGCCGCTTACAACCGGAGGATCGGGGACCACCGGAGGATCGGGGACCACCGCAGCCACGTCGACGACCACCCCGCCAGCCGAGACGACGGTGGTGTCATCGACCACGTCTGCGCCCGCGTCGAGTTCGACGTCCACGACGAGCGAGCCGGCTCCGCTGCCCGTCGACGGGACCGGCGTGCACGGTCGGGTCACCGCGGGGCCGACCTGCCCGGTGGAGCGCCCCGACCAACCCTGCCCACCGAGCCCGATCGCTGGTCGCGTCGAAGCAATCGACGCGGCCGGGCACACGGCCGGCAACGCCACCACCGACGCCGACGGCCGCTACGCCATCGCGTTGCCGCCCGGCGCCTACACGCTGCGAGTTGCCACTGAGGCCATGTTCCCGATGTGTCCGGACACCGCGGTGTCGGTCCCGTCCGGCCCGCCGGTGGCCGCCGACGTCGACTGCGACACCGGCATCCGCTGACCCGGCGCTCGGCCGGGTGCACACGCGGTGACAGGCCGCCGACGCGGCCCTCGACGGCTCAGCCGAGAGGCGCTATGGGCGACAGCCAACTCCCCCGGCCCTCGCGGAGTTGGGTCCGCGAGCATCGCAACTCATTCAATTCCTCTCGGATGGACTACGAGTTGACCTGCAACCTCCCCTTGACAGCTGGCCGCCCAAGATTCGGGTCATTCGTGGGCGTGTCCGGGGGGCCAACTCCTCTGAGCCAACTGTCGGGAAGGGATGCAGTCAACTTCACTTCGACGTGGAAGCGAGGATCAAGGAGCTTGCTGACGCCGATGCTCGCGCTGGCGGGAAGGTTCCCGCCGAAGATCTCCTTCCGCACTTCTTGGAAGACCGGATAGATCGCCTCGAAGTCACCGGCGAAGAAGTTCGTCGAATCGACGACGTGATCGAGCGATGTGCCCATCGCTTCGAGTATGCCTGCGAGGTTCGCGAAGACCTGCCTGAAATTCCTCGGCCGGGTCTTCAGGAACGCTCATGTCCGCACAGACCCCACCATGCCGGACGTGTACACGAGGTTCCCGACTCGGGTCGCCACTGAGTTTCAAGTGATGGGCGTAGTCAGGATCGAGTGGTGGCCACGCGCTCACGATCCTACCCGCGCGGGCGGCAGCCGAACCCTCCCCGACGAACCGCACCGACGCAGCCCAGTCGACGCAGACGTCGGCGATCACTCGTCATCGAACGTCCAGATCGTCGGAGGCGCGGCACCGCCTCGTCATGGCGTGATGCAGCCGACACCAGTCGCGCAACGCCAACGTCCGGCAGCGTCGCCGTGCGAAGACACGGTCGCGAACAGATCGGCGTTCTCTCCACGGGCCGCGATCGCGCGTGTCACTCGGGCGGTCGGTACGCCTCGCGCACCATTGCGTCGATGTCGCCACCGTCTTGTTCGATCGCCTCCATGTAGAGGCGGCCCCAGGCGATGTGCTTATCCTCGATCCCCATCACAGT
This sequence comes from uncultured Acidimicrobiales bacterium, assembly GCA_963708175.1. Lineage (GTDB taxonomy): Bacteria > Actinomycetota > Acidimicrobiia > Acidimicrobiales > DATKAS01 > DATKAS01. Next base: position 383,319 of record CAVPSD010000003.1, on the reverse strand, counting down.
GACGCCCTGCATGGCAAAGGGCGTTCCATCGGTGTGCGTCCCCCGCCAGCGCCATTCTCCGATCTCAACAGTGTCCTCAGTGGTCCCCGATGTCAGGAGTTCGGCCTGGAAGTCGGGGATGCCAGCGAACACGCTCGTCCAGTTCTCCCGCACCTTCTCGCGGCCCTCGAACGCCCGGCTGGGATGAGCGGGCTGCTCACTGCGATAGTCCGACGCGAAGCATTCGACGAACGCATCCAGGTCGTGGGCGTTCAGTGCGGCTAGCAATCGGTTCATAAGGTCGGCCATGAACGACCTCCTCGCGAGGGTCGCGGGCCATCAGTATCCCGCGGTTGACATCAGGTATGCCATCGGCATCGGATGGGCCTCATCGGTAGCGCCGAGGCGGTGCGGTGACTTCGCGTTTGCGTCCGGTGCGCATCGGGATTCAACACCCAAGCGTTGATCGCGAGGGCGGTCTATGGTCCGCCCGAGTGGTTGAGTCATTGCGGCTCGGTCATTGACTGGAGGAAGACCGCGTGAAGTACATGATCGAATACTCCGTTCGTACAGCCGGCCTCAGCCACAACGAGAACTTCGCGAATCAGGCGGCGCTCCTGAACGCATTCGGCAAGTGGCAACCGGAGAAGGGCTTGACGGTCCTTGCCTTCGTGTCGACCCTGAATAGTGACAGCGGTTACGTGCTCGTCGAGTCTGACGATCCCAAGGTCATCGCCTCCTTCGTCTCGAAGTACGTCTATTGGAACGATGTGGACGTCGTCCCGGTGGTCGATGTCGAAGAGATCGTCGCGATCAACACAGAATCGCTGGCCTGGGCGCGGAGCGCGTCGAGCGGCTGATTGCTTGGCGGATTGCGGTGAGCGAAACGCGCACAGTTAGAGATTGGCGCGCGATCGAGATGAGACTTCAGCCCGTCGCGTACTTCTCCAAGCCGGCGGAGGCGAGCTCACCGGGTGCCATCGCGACTCGATAATGGACGGACGCGTTGAAGGTGAGCATCAGCGGCTCCGTCACGTGCGGCGCCTGCGAGGCGTTCTCGAGCTCAACGATCATCATGAGCCCGCGACCCACGCCACTGTCGGTGAAGTAGATCACCTCGGGGTTGATTGCCTGCAAGGTCTCCCCGATCTTCTCGCCGACGGTGCCGCCGCGGACGTACGAATTGAACGGCTCATGAGGGAACGTGGCTTCAACGATGAACTTCATTGCGGTGCTCCTTTGGTGGGACAACGTCGGCGGCCCGCGGACCCTACTGTCCTTCGTAAACGCGGGAACGGCGGCGCGGTCCCAGTCGAGGCAACAGCTGCACCTAACGGCGCGACCCTCTGAAATACACCTGTGGGCGCTGAGGGACTCGAACCCCCGACCCCCTCCTTGTCAGTAGTCCGAACGTGTGCGCTGTGCTTAGGTGCGTTTTCGCTGGTCGACGCCGAGCGAAACGCACAGTTAGAGGGCCACGCCAAAGTGGTTGGTGCACCGGGCGGCGCGGGTGGCCGGTGGGTGCACGAGTTCCCGCCGGCCAGTGGGCGTGTCGCAGACCGGACCGGGGCGGCTAGCTGACGGTCCCCCGACGCTTGGTGACCTGGAGGACCAGCTCGAAGGCCAGTCCGAGCAGCATCAACGCCGTCCCGACGACGAGCAGCGTCTCGTTGCTGCCGGTGCGGGGCAGCTCGACCCCGAGCACCTCGGCCGCCTCAGTCGTGGTAGCCGCCTCCGTCGTGGTAGCCGTCCCAGTCCTGGTAGCCGCCTCAGTCGTCGTAGCCGCCTCCGTCGTCGTAGCCGCCTCAGTCGCGGTCGCCGCCTCAGTCGCGGTCGCCGCCTCAGTCGTGGTCGCCGCCTCAGTCGTGGTCGCCGCCTCAGTCGCGGTAACCGCCTCAGTGGTCGTGGTCGCCTGGGTCGTCGTCGTGTCCGGGATGCACGACTCACCGACAGTCGTCGTCGTCGAGCAATACCACCGCGGAACCGCGCTCGCCGGAGAGGTCCAGCCGGCTGCGAAGAGAACCGCGCCGAGGACGATCGGCACCCAGCCGGTGCGGTGTCGGCGAAACTTCATCTCAGGACCTCCTCGAGCGCTGGCAGGCCCAGCTCTCCAGCTCCGAGTGTGTTCGTGTCGCCACCGAACGAGCAGGACCAGAGGAACGTCATCGGAGGGACCTAGGTCCCGTCGTGCGCGGCGTCTCGCGACCTCCGATCTGTTGCATGACCCCAACCGGCCCTGCCGACTTCAGTCCTCGAGCGTCCAGATCATCGGCGGCGCCGGCACCCGCCGCGCCACCACCGAGTAGGCCATCCCCGCCGCGACGGCGAGGTCGATCCGTAGCTTCGAGTCGCGGTGTTCCTTCATGATCCTCGTGCCGCGCGCGTCGACCTTCACCACGGCGTTGCCGACGTGGCGGGCGAGGTCCCGGTTGCCTGAGTGGGTGAGCGTGCCGTTGAGCACCGCCTCGGCGAGTCGCTGCCTCGCCGGGGTCATGCGGGCGGACGACTGTGGGAACTCCTCCACCGGTAATCCCTCACTCGCGAGGAGCTGTAGCGACCTGGCCCACACTGGAACAGATCGGCGACGGCGTGACCGGCGAACGCTTCCGCCAGCACTTCTTCTACTTGCGACCCGACGACCCGCTCGCCGACCCGTACGGCAGCGAGACCGGTGCCGTTGTCGACCTCACGGAAACCCTCGGCGAGCAACTCGGGTCCGCCGAACCCTTGGTGGATGTATAGGTCCTTGACCTGGGATTTGTGGGCGCTGAGGGATTCGAACCCCCGACCCCCTCCTTGTAAGGCATCGGAGGCTGAGCGCTGTGCTCAGCCTCCTTTGCGCAGGTCGGCGCCGAGCGAAGCGCGCAAAGTTAGAGGGTCAGCGGTTCTTGGCGGTGACCAGCCACGCGTAGCCGACGAGCCGGGGGATGGCCCCGTCGACCCGCTGCGCGCGCAGCTCGGCGCGGGCCTCGTCGAGTACGGCTTGCCATGCGCCCGGGTCGAGACGCGGTTCGAGCGCGGCCCGAACGGCCCACCCGAACGTGCTGCTCAGTGCGATCGTCAGAAGTTCCTCGACACCGTCGCTCCCGTCGATTGCGTAGTCGCATAACCCGTCGCTCGGCTCGATCGTCACGTCTGACCAGCCGGCAACGCTGAGGATCTCGAGTATGCGGTCCGGGTTGGCCAGGCCCATCGGGCCCGGCGCGCCGGTCTTCGGTCGGGTGGGCGGATCGGCCAGGCGCGCCGTGAGCGAACGGAGGGCGAGCGAGAACATGTAGGTCTCGCCCTCGCGCCAGCACACGAACACGAGGCGCGCGCCGGGCGCGGTGGCGGACCGGATGTTTGTGAACGCCGCCTCTGGCTCTGCGAAGAACATCACCCCGAACCGCGACACCACGCGGTCGAACCGCGCGCCCGGCGCGGCCGCGAGCAAGTCGGCAGTCTGCGCGTCGGCCATGAGAACCGTGGCGCTGGGCACCCGCCGGCGCGCCGCTTCGACCATCGCCGATGAGATGTCGACACCAACCGCGTCGGCCCCGGCCGCCACCGCCGCGTCGAGCAATGTGCCCGACCCGCACCCCACGTCAAGCACCCGCCGCGCCGAACCGAGGTCGGCGGCGCCCAGTATCGCTGCGGTGAATGGCGCGAAAGCGGCGTCGAAGATCCGTTCGTTGCGCACCCACCCCTCGCCCCCGGTCGCCCAGTCGTCGCGCATCGACTCGTTCGCCATGCTCGGGCACCGCCCATCGTCACGTCGACGCGCTTTGGTGGATCACGTGGACGCGCTGCGATCTTATGTACCGCAGGTGCAAGCCGGACCGGGACCGATGGACCGCCCCAGCGCACCCCGTCGACGCACATCCTTCGAGGCGTTGGCGATCAGTCGTCATCGCAGGTCCAGACCTACAATGAGGCCTGCGATTTGTGGGCGCTGAGGGATTCGAACCCCCGACCCCCTCCTTGTAAGGCATCGGAAGCTGAGCGCTGTGCTCACGTGCGTTCTCGCAGGTCGGCGCTGAACGAAACCCGCACAGTTAGAGGTTGAGCTCAGCGCCATCTACGACAAGGCGATTCGTCGCGGTCGACTCGAAGAGCGACAGGTGGCCCGGCGACACCGGCTCCGGACCCCGTCGGACTTCCGCTAGAGCGTCGGTTGAGCCAGGCCGTGATGGATCGCTTCGCGGCGGATCAATGCTGCGCCCGTGCGGTCGGCGATGTCCAAGGCTTCGGTGACGAGCCGGATGACCTGCAAGTCGTCCGCACCACGGTCTCGTCGGGCTACGGCGAGACGGACGAGCTCGCGACCGAGGAAGATCGGGGTGTTGCGCCTACGGCTGGCATCGACGGCCTGCGCGGCGTAGGTCTCGGCCGCTGCGAGGTCACCGGCGGCGAGAGCGGCTTGGGCAAGCGCGAGGTCGATCGGCTCGAAGACCAGCACGAGGTTGGCCGCCAGCCGCCCGGAGTGGGGCTCGAGCGCGGCGAGCAAAGCGCGACCGGCGGCGGCGTTGCGTGTCTGTTCCGCGGTTTCACAAAGCATGGCCATCGTCACGGTCCAGAGGAAGTTGGTGGGCACGGCGGCGAAGGCGTCGGGCGCGAGCCGCTCGAGCGCGGCGGCGGCTCGCTCTGGTCGCTCGGCCTGTAGCTCCGAGACGGCGAGCATTGCGGTGAGATAGGCATCGAGGCCAGGCTCATCACGCGCGGCACGTCGCAGAGACGGCGCGAGCCGTCCCAGGCGGTCCTGATGGTGGCGGATCGACCAGGTGGCCGCTCCGTACCAGTTCGACGACGCGAAGCCGCCGCGACGTGCCAGCGGAAGGATCTCGTGGGCCACGCGCTCCGCCGCGGTCAGATCGCTAGCGAGCGCGTGGTCGGCGGATCGGAACAGGGCGAGGAAGACTCGGATGTGCGGGAGATCGCTGGAGCCGAGTAACGCCTCGTACTCATTGAGAGCCCGGGTGGCCGCGTCGAGGTCGCCGGCTTCGCGGTGTGCGGCGACGCGGGTCTCGAGCCCGATGATGGTGAAGGTTCGGTCGCCGGTTCGATGGCCGATGTCGATGAGCGCGGAGGCTGTATCGAGCATCCCGTCGATGTCGCCGGGTCGGTGTCCGGCGATGCGGAGCGAGCAGAGGACCTGGCCGGTGAGGCCGGGGTCGTCGATGCCGGTCGCGATGGCGGAGGCGTCGTTGACGAGGGCTGAGGCGCGAGTGGGATCGCGGTGGACGAGTTCGGTTGCGAGCGCGGCTTGCACTCGTGCCCGAGCGGCGGTCGGGGCGGGGCCCAGGATGCTCAGGGCTTCCTCGCCGATGGTCACGAGCTCGGGGTCGCTGGCGAGCCCAGAGGTCATGAGCCCGTACTGGAGCATGCCGGCGGCTGCGAGCGCGAGGCGTTCGGGGTCACGCTGCTTCCGTGCCGCGGCTGCCGCACTTCGCAGCACGGCGCGATGGTGCGGGCTTCCGGCACGTAGGAGCGTCTCGCCGAGCTTGATAGCGAGGTCGATGCGCAGGGTTGGCTCAGGTGGCTCGAGCGAAGAGGCGACATCGAGGGCGCGTTGGTAGTGGTCGGCCGCTTCTGCAGGTGCCAGAGCGCGCTCGGCGCTCTCGGCGGCCCGCCACGCGTAGTGGATCGCTTCGCGCTGGCGGCCGAGCGGCGCGGCGATGCAGGCATGGCGTGCGAGCTCGCCGACAGTGGCATCGTCGGTGCGTGCCTCCAGGGCGTCGGCAACAGCGCGGTGCAGCCTGAGGCGACGGGCAGACGTGAGGGCGTCGTAGCGAGCACGTCGGAAGAGGGCGTGGGTGAACGCGAAGCGTCCGAGCTGTCCTGGCAGCGCGGCAACGAGTCCGGAGGCTTCGACGCGTTCCAGGGCTTCGAGGCACTGGATCAACGCCGTCCCGGCCGCGCTCGCGAGAAGATCTGCTCCGAACTCAGAGCCAATGACTGCGGCGACATCGAGGAGCGCGAGGTCTGTTGCGTCGAGATGTGCGTATCGGCGGGCGAGGATCCCGTTCACCGAGCTGGCAAGATTCGGCGAGTCGGTCATAGCGAGAGCGCCGATGAGCAGCGGGTTGCCGTCGGTCTCGGCATGCACGGCGCCGCTGTCGCCGTCGCGGTTCAGCTGCCCGAGAAGCGTCGCGGCTTCCGCTGTGCTGAGGCCGCGGAGGTTGATGGTCTCCGTGACCGCCAAGCGTGCGAGGTCACCGAGGAGCAGCGAGACCGGTTCGGTCAGATCGGGCGTGGTGTCCCGCGTCGTCAGCGCGATGAGGACAGGCGCGTGTGTGGCGCGACGGGCAAGGTGGCGGACGGCGGCCTGGGTGGTGGCGGTCGACCAGTGGAGGTCCTCGACGATGAGCAGCACCGGGCGGCCCTCCGCGGTGCGGTTGACGTAGCCGACGAGCGCGTCCAAGAGGTCGTTGCCCGACGCAGCGGTCGTGGGAACGGCGGTCTCGGACATGACGGTGGCGATCGCCGGGAGTATCGCTGCGAGGAGGCTGCTCCCGCCGGCGCGTCGGCGGACCTCGCTGCGGGGCTGCGTAGCGAGCTGCTCGTCGAGGAGCTGCGCGAAGGGCTCGTAGGGGCGGTGGGCCTCCTCGAAGCAGGACCCGAGGAGCACGCGACCTCCGTCGGCGTGCACGTCGACTGCGAGCTCGGCGAGCAGTCGGCTCTTTCCGATGCCTGCCTCGCCGGTGACCACCGCGACGAGGGTGTAGCCCTCACATGCACGTGCCCACATGTCTCGGAGGTGTGCTCGTTCAGCCTCTCGTCCGACGTAGGTCGTGGTGTCCGCGAGGAGCTCGAGCTGAGCCGGAAGCGCCTCGCGGGTGATTGCTGCGGCACCCGCGGCGTTCTCGTTGAGCAGGTCCGTCGCTCGGACCGCGAGGTCGCGCCGATTCGCTGCGTCCAGCTTGCGAAGCAGCGACGAAACATGACTCTCGACCGTTCGTCGCGACACGTAGAGGCGCTCGGCGATCTCGGGGTTGCTGAGACGCTCCGCCAGCGCGGCGAGGACCTCGCGCTCCTTGCGCGTCACGCCTCGTTGGTCGAGCAGAGACTCCGGTTGGCGCTCGGGTGGCGGGCTCTCACGCTCACTGACGCCCGGACCGACCACCGCGAACACGGTTTCGGGCCGAGTGACGCCGCGCAGTACGTGCTCCCCGAGATCGATCAGCTCCAGCCCGTCGTCGAGCCGGTCGGCGACCAGGTCCGCGGTCGAGCGGCTCACGAGCACTTGGCCTCCGCGAGCGATGGAGCGAAGCCGGGCGGAGCGATTCACCGCGGGTCCGAAGTAGTCGCCGTCGCGCTCGATCGCCTCGCCGGTGTGCACCGCGACTCGGACGCGTATCGGCGTGTCGGCGGGCCACGGTTCGGCGAGGAGTGACCGCTGCGCGGCGATCGCGGCGTGGACGGCGTCGGTCGCTCTGGCGAAGACCGACATCGTGCTGTCGCCCTCGCCCTTGGATTTCAGGAGCAACCCGGCGGATGTCGCGATGGCCTCACCGATGAGCGACTCGCACCGGTGGATCGACTTGTCCATGTCGTCCGGCGAACAATCCCACAACCGCGTCGAGTCGACGATGTCGGTGAGGACGAACGTCACCACGCCCGAGGGGAGGGTCGTTCCGCCTGACACTGAACTCGACCCTTCAGCCGTACTGGTACGCCGGTTGCGCGGCGAGCCACGTGAAGTACGAGGGCCGGACCATGAGCGCTCCTCTCCCGGCGACGACGGCGCGGCTGATCGGTTCGGCGATGCGTGCGAGGTCGTCGAGGGTGTCTTCGATCGCGCACATGATGGGGAGCATCTGTGTGTCGGTGTCGTCCTCGATCTCGTCTCGGAGCTCGCGGCCGCTGGCAGTCAGACCGTCGGCGTGAGCGAGTCCTGCCTCAATGAGCTGCCGCGCGGCCTCCTCGAGCTCTGCGTGGGTCCAGCCCCAGACATGGCGGAACCCGCATCCGGTCAAGCCGTACCAGTGCTCGGTCAGGATGTGGATCTGCGGACCGGTGAACCCGCGGCAAAGCCATGTCGCGTTGTGTGCATCGCCACGGACCTCGCGGAGGATCTCAGCGGCGTGCCGCGCGTCCGCGAGCGGATCGCCGGTCCACCCGCACGCGAGTAGCGCTGCCGCGAACGGCCGACCGCCGACGGCGATCGCATCACAAGCACGTCGGAGAATCATCCAGAGCACCTCGATGCCGTCGGGCTCGGGTCCGAGAAGCCGTTGCAGGCTCGCCAGGGCTCCGCTCCGTCTCGCATCGATGACCCGCGCTGCGGAGGTCACCTGTCGAAGACGTTCGCCCGCGGCATGGATGGCGCGCGGTCCCATCTGCGGGAACACTGCACACGCGAGCCCCGTGGGAACGTCGCCGAGTGCTGCCACCCGCGCCGCATGGACCGTTGTGGGCGTCCCGACGACCACGTCACGCCACTCACCCACCGGCGGACCGAGACCGAGCGCCTCGAACCGCTGGTGGGCCTCCCGTGCGAAGTACCCGCTCTCGGCGAACGCGCCCGTCCATTGGCGTATGGACCGCGATGCCAGCTTCAGTGCGTCGGCATCCACGACGACCTCCGTGCGGAGTTACCGGACACTCGTGACGACAAGCCTGTCACAGCAACGCGACCGGCATGCCGGCTCGTTGCCACGCGATCAGCCCACCGTCGAGATGAGCGACGTCGCGATAGCCGAGGTCACGGAGCACGACCGCGGCTAGGGCCGACCGGCCGCCGCTGGCACAGTGCACGATCAGCCGACTTTCCGGCCGAAGCTCTGCGCGGTGCGCCGGGCTGGCTGGGTCGGCACAGAACTCCAGCAGGCCCCGCGGCACGTGCAACGAACCCTCGATCACGCCCTGCTCGGCGCGCTCGCTCGCCTCGCGTACGTCGACCAGCACAACGTCGAACCCGGAAAGCTCCTCAGCAACGGCCTCGGCGGTCAGGTTCTCCACTTGGCCGCGAGCAGTAGCGACCATCTCTGCAGCAGACAGCATCTCGTCCTCCTTCGTCATGCTGATCGTGCGCCCCTGGGACGCCTCGTTCATCCGTGAAACTCACGGAAACCTTCCGTCAGGCGCTCAACGCCTTCTGCACGGCCTGTAGGTCGCGCCCGCCGAATGGCGGGAGGTCGGAAGGTGTCCGTCTGCGTGTAACGCGCGGGGGTCTTCACGCGATCTAGTGACCGGCGGCTCGCCCTCCCGCGCATTCGCTACGCCGTGTGGGCGGGCCGCACCACCGCCGAGCCCCGACTCCGGGTCCGCCCCCGAGGTCGGGGCTTGTGCGCGTCCATGTGGTTGCCGACTCGTGTCGAACGAGACCTCGTGCGATCAGGCGAGTTCGAGGCGGTCTTGGGAACATGCCTCGACACGGGTTCGGCAATGCCACCAAACTGATTCCGGTGGCGGAGTCGGTCGGCGCACGCCGAGGCATCAAGGCCCGTCAGCCTTGAGCCCGACTTCTCTACGACTCACCGGAGGGGACTAGCGATGGATCTGATCACACCCGACGATGCGCGTTACAACGAGGCGCGGACCGTGTTCAACTCGATGATCGACAGGATGCCCGCGGTCATCGCTCAGTGCGCGAGGCCCGCAGACGTGCGCGATGCGTTGCAGCTCGCCGCGCGCCAGGGCTACGACGTCGCGGTGCGTGCCGGCGGGCACTCCGTCGCGGGGGTGTGCCTCAACGACGGTGGCGTCGTCATCGACGTGCGACCGATGAAGGACATCCAGGTCGACGCAGACGCGCGTCAGGTACGCGTGGGGGCCGGCGTCACGTGGGGCGAGTTCGATCGGGCGACGCAGGAGCACGGCCTCGCCACGACGGGTGGACGTGTGTCGACGACAGGGGTTGCGGGTCTGACCCTCGGGGGCGGGTCGGGATGGACCGAGCGGGCGTGGGGCCTCAGCTGCGACAACCTCGTCTCGGTCGATCTCGTCACGGCCGACGGCCGCGAAGTGACGGCGAGCGAGGACGAGCATCCCGATCTGTTCTGGGCGCTGCACGGCGGGGGCGGCAACTTCGGTGTCGCCACCTCGTTCGTGTTCAACCTGCACGAGCTCGGCCCGCTGGTGACCGCCGGGCTGATGCTGTGGCCCGGCGATGCTGCCTCCGACGTGGCGCGCCAGTACCGCGACCTCGCGGCCGACGCGCCCGACGAGCTGGGCACGGCCCTCGTGTTCCTGACCGGTCCACCGGAGGAGTTCGTACCGGCGCACCTCCAAGGCACCACGCTGCTGGGCATCGCCGGCCTGTGGGTCGGTGACGTCGACGCGGGTGCCGAGGCGATGCAGCCGTTCAAGGACCTCGCGCCCGAGGTCGACCTTGTCGGCCCGATGCCGTACGCCGACTTCCAGTGCATGATCGATGACCCGCCGGGCATGCGGAACTACTGGTCGGCCGACTACCACGACAGCTTCCCCGACGACGCGCTCGAGGTCTTCGTGAAGTACGGCTTCTCCAAGCAGTCGCCGTTGTCGCAGCAGCTGCTGCTCCCGTGGGGCGGTGCCGTCGCCCGCATCGGGGAAGACGCGACCCCGATGACGAAACGCTCGACCGCGTGGATCACGCATCCCTTCGCGGTGTGGGAGGACGCGGCCGCCGACGCCGAGAACATCGAGTGGGCGAAGTCGTTCCGACGCGACATCGCCCACCATGCGACCGGTGGCGTCTACCTCAACTTCATCGGCGACGAGGGCGAGGATCGCGTGCGGGCCGCCTACGGCGGGGCGAAGTACACCCGCCTCGCGGGCATCAAGGGCGAGTGGGATCCCACAAACCTCTTCCGAGGGAACCAGAACATCAAGCCCGCATGAGCGAGCGGCCACTCGAGATCGGGTGGTCCGCACGCCGTCCGCCGACAGCAGGGAACACCGCGCCACGGGGCCGTTGACTGGACTGAAGGTGCACTCGGTCTTTGGCGATCTACGCGGGCGGAGTACGCGGGGCAGGAGGATCCGCTGCGAAGTGCTGCGCGAGTGATCGCGAACCTGTGCGCGAAGTACGGCTCCGAGCTGTTGATCCGACGACGACGAGCACGCTTTCGAGTTCCGCGAGCGCTGTGCGCCGCAGGAACGGGTGCCAGTCGGAGGGTGGATGGCCTCTGACCTGCGGTTCGTGGGCGCTGAGGGATTCGAACCCCCGACCCCCTCCTTGTAAGGGAGGTGCGCTAACCAGGCTGCGCCAAGCGCCCTACTGAGGAGTCGAGGCTACCGTTGCCCCTCCGCCGGCCCCAGTGTTCACGCGGGAGCGCGGCATAGTGCCCCGAGCGTGAACACGCGGCGCCCGAGCGGCGGTACCTAGGAGAGGCCGAGGCGGACGAGCTGATCCTCCGGAGCCTCGAGCTCGAGGAGCGCGACGCGCAACAGCTCGGCCATCTCGGCCTCACGTCGAGTGCCCGCGAGGTTGCGCTCCTCGTCGGGATCGTCAACGCGGTCGTGCAGGTGGTTGCCGGTGAAGCGCGTGAGCGCCCAGTACGGCAGCCGGTCGCCCGTTCCGAACGGCTGGCGGATCACGGGGATGTCGGAGCCAGGCATGCCGCGCGAGCCGGGCACGGCCATCCGGCATCGGAAGCTCGTCGCGTCTCGAAAGCGCACGCGTCGGCATGGTCGACCATCGGTTCGACCACATCGAGAGCGGCGCGTTGTCTCGGACGGGACCTCTCGCGTATGTCGCTCGGGAGTCCACGACGTGCACCTCGCGGCCCCACACACCGGTCAGCGCCCACTCGCGGATCGACGTCGTCCCGCCCCGTACCAACGGCAGCACCGACCGACCACTCGTGCGCTGCCTCAGCGCCACACCGAACAGGTCGGCGATGGTCGCGCACAGGTCGACGCTCGTCGTCAAGGCGTCGCAGTCCCGCGCGGCCACGCCGGGCATGCGGATCATCAGCGGGATGTGACCCATCGGCTCGAACACGGGGACACCGGGCTTGCCCCAGATGTCTGCGCGCCCGCGATCGGGATCCAGGTCGCGCCGGTCGCCGAGGTAGTGGCCGTGATCAGTGCAAAGGATCACTGCAGTCGACTCGGCGAGGCCGTTGCGATCGATCGCGTCGAGCACGCGCCCGAACCAGTGGTCGATCATCGTGAGCTTGGCGCCGTAGCACGCGCGGACCTGGCGAGCCTGGCGTTCGGTCATCTCGCCGCGGTCGATCGCGCCGACCATGTACGGCGGATGGATCAGGTGCGGGCCCTCCCACGACGGGTCATACATCGCCGCGTACGACTCGGGCGTGTCGAACGGCTCGTGAGGATCGAACTCGTCGACGAAGAGCAGGAAGCGGTCATGCCATCCGGCGTTCTCGTCGATCCATTCCGCGGCCTTCGCCATCGTCCGCGGACCGGGGAAACCCTCCTCGCCGCCGAACCATCCACGCGAGCGGTGATAGTCCTCGACGGGGAAGAAGCCGAAGACCGGCGCGCCGACGTAGCTCGGGTCGGGCCGCGTCTTCCACGCGTCGCCGCCCTGGCCTCGCTCGTACTCCCATCCCATGAAGTCGACGTGGTAGTTCTCGCCGCCGGTCTCGAACAGATGCGGATGATCGCTCACGAGCATCGTGGCGACGCCCGACCGGTGGAGCTCGTAGACGACCGTGTCCTCCCAGAGCTCGACCGATCCCCACGGCTTCCAGAGGAAGTCGAGCTGGCCGCAGAGGATGTCGTGGCGCGCGGGCATGCACGGCAGCGAGCCCGTGAAGTGGTTCGTGAACCGCACCGCTTGCGCGGCGAACCGATCGAGGTTGGGGGTGGCGAACTCGGCGCCGCCGTAGGCACCGAGGAGATGCCGGTTCAAGCTGTCGAGAAGGACGACGACGGCGTTGGCGGGTGAGGTGGTCACCATCCGATGTTCGCGCGCGCGCAACTACTACCCTCGCCCCGATGGCAGGGGCACACGCCGCCGCGGCACGTGGTGAAGAGGCTGATCTTCTTCGGCGTTACCTCGACGAGATCGGGGCCCATCCCCTGCTGACTGCCGCCGACGAGATCACGCTCGCGCGAGCGATCGTCGCCGCCCGGGTCGCTCAGGAAGAGATCGACACAACGACCGAGCGTCTGCCGGTCGCTCGTCGCCGCCGAGCTCCGCAACACGGTCAGCGAGGGCGACGCGGCGCGACGGCGGTTCATCCAGTCGAACCTGCGGCTCGTCGTCTCTGTCGCCCGGCGCTACCAGTCGAGCGGCGTCGGCCTGCTGGATCTGATCCAGGAGGGGAACATCGGGCTCATGCGGGCGGTCGAGAAGTTCGACCACCGGCGAGGCTTCAAGTTCTCGACGTACGCGACGTGGTGGATCCGGCAGGCCATCGGCCGCACGATCGCGGACACTTCCCGCACGATCCGCGTCCCCGCGCACGTGCGTGACCAGATCGTGGCGGTCTCGCGGAGCGCGCAACGGCTGCGCGCCGACCTCGACCGCGAGCCAACCGTTGAGGAGCTCGCCGCCGACACGGGCCTCGATCCGGCCCGCGTCGAGGCGACGCAGGTCCACGCCGCCGATCTGCTCTCCCTGTCCGCGCCGACCGGCGAGGACGGCGACGGCGAGCTCGGCGACCTCCTCGCTGATCCCGATGCCGAAGCGTCGTTCGACCGCGCTGCGGCCGGCCTCGACGAGCACGCGATGCGCGCGGTGCTCTCTCGACTGACGCCGAGGGAGCGGCACGTGCTGTCGATGCGCTTCGGGCTCGACCGCAGCGACGAGCCGCGCACCCTCGCCGACATCGGCGATGGCTACAAGCTCACCCGCGAGCGCATCCGCCAGATCGAGGCGAAGGCGCTCACGAAGCTGCGCCATCCGTGCACGGCGCGCATCACCGAGTCGACAATCGGCTGGCGCGAGCCGGTCAGCGTTCCTGCTCGTCAGCCGGGCTGATCGGTCGCCGGGCTCTCGCGAGCGCCACGAGCGCTCCTGCGGTCTCGTGCTGCAGCTCGGGCAGGTCTTCGCTCGGGAACCATCGGGCCTCGACGATCTCGACCGACGTCGGTCGCACGCTGTCGGCGTCCGTGCCGTTCGCGAGCCGCGCGCGGAAGATGACGTCGACGCGCCGTGGCCGAGGGTCCACCACGACGGCCGGCTCGCCGAGCGTCTCGACCTCGCACGCCGACTTCTTCGAACACCTCGCGCTTCGCTGCCACTCGCGGGTCCTCGCCGCGGCCGAGCAGCCCGCCCGGCAAGCCCCACCGATGCCGGTATGCGTGCCGCACGAGCAGCACTGCTCCGTCCTGTCGCTCGATGACGCACATGGCGCCCACCGTGAACGTCGGCGCGAGCGTGTGCACGACCGCGATGCGAGCGCGGCGAGGAAGGCGCCGGTAGATCCGCAAGAGGAACGCGTGGATTGCCGCGATCAAGGGTTCGAGCCTACGAGCGGCCTCACCCGAACGAACGGCGCGCCGCGATGATCTCGCCGAGGAGCACCTGACTCGCCGCGGCGACGGGAGTGCGCCGAGCCTCGTGCTCGAGGATGACGAGGGACCGGTCAAAGGCGTCGAGCACGACTGCGCCGGCCTCGAGGCAGACGAGCATCCCGCCGAGATAGTCCCAGGGGCCATGAGCGTTGCGGCTGCAGTCGACGAACGCGTCCAGCCGGCCGCAGGCGACGGCACAGAGGTCGAGCGCGGACGCGCCGAGCGCGCGGTACTGCTTCCAGCCCAGGCGGCGAGGCGGATACCCCGACAGCCCGATGATCGATGCGCCGAGCCTGGTGGCGCCGGAGGGAGCGATCGGCTCGCCGTTGCGGGTGGCACCGCCACCCCTCACCGCTTCGAACCGCTCGCTCGTCGCGAGGTTGATCACGAGTGCCGCGCGGGGGCCCTCGGCGTCGACGGCGCAGAGGCTGACCGCGTACCACGGGATGCCGTGCAGCGCGTTCGTCGAGCCATCGAGCGGGTCGACGACGACCACGATCTCCCGGTCGGATTCGTGGAGGCCGCTCTCCTCCGACAGCACGCCGACGCCGGCCGGTAGGAGCACCGCGAGCGCTGCGTCGTCCGCGGCGATGTCGCTGTGGTGTTGGCCTGGACGGGTGCCGGCCAGACCCCAGTCGCCGACAGCACCGAGCGCCTCGGTGACCGCTGCGGCGGTGGCATCGAGCAAGACGCGGAGCTCGGCGTCTGACGGCACAGGGTCGTTCACGGCCGGGCCACGGTAGCGGCGCGACATGGCAGGCTGTGCACGTGGCCGTCATCGATGTGGCCGGCTTCGTCGCCGACCTCAAGGATCACGCCGTCGACCACGGGTTCCACGTCCACGATGAACGGCACTTCGTCGAGACGTACTCGCTGCGCCAAGCCTGGGAGGTCGACCTGCATCCCGAGGAGGCGTGCGGTGGTCCGCTCGACCTCCATCTGTCGCTCGAGGTCGACCCGCGCGCCCTGCTCGCGTTCGAAGACGCAGTCCTCGCGCAGGGCGATGACGAGAAGCCGCCCGACGAGTTCGCGTTCCCACTGATGTTCACGTGGTCGCTGCCGCCGCTGCCCGCGCCGCCCGATCTCCTCGTGCTCGCGACCGAGCTCGCCGGTGTCGGGGGCACCCAGCTGCCGCTCGAGGTCTCGGCGATCGATTCGTTCCCCTCGGCCACCGACGCGCCGGAGCGGAGCCTCAACGTCGTCGCCCGCATCGAGGTCGGTCTCGACCGGGTCTACCTCGGCGAGGAGCAGCTGTGCGACACACTCGACCGCTGCCTCGCCGTCAGTCAGTACCTGCTCGAGCGCGCTCCCAGCTGGATCGAGGAGCCGTGAACGCCTGAGGCCAGTGGGCCCGGCTGGGATCGAACCAGCGACCAAGCGATTATGAGTCGCCCGCTCTGACCACTGAGCTACAGGCCCGACGAAGCTCCGGGGGAGAGACTCGAACTCTCAACCAACGGATTAACAGTCCGCTGCTCTGCCGGTTGAGCTACCCCGGAAGGGACGGCTGACCCTACCAGTGACGATCCACGGTTCCGAAGCCATGGGTCCTCTGCCGCGGGCGTGTCACGACCAGCGCATACCCTTCGGACGATGGCGCGGCGACTGGTGGCACTGGCCGTCGCGCTGCTGATGGTCGCCGGTGCCCTGGCGATCCGGAACCGGATCGACGACGACTCCGACTCGGGCGGCGGATCCTCCGACGCCGGCTCGGGGCCGGTGGACCTCACCTGTGCGACCGAGCTCGAGGACGTGTGCCGTGCAGTGTCCGCGGCGGACTCGTCGGTCACTGTCACGATCGAGCCGGCGGGCCGGACCGCAGCGCGGCTCGAAGCCACCGAATCCGTCCCGGGCACGGATGGATGGCTCGTCGAGGCGCCGTGGCCCCAGATCGTGGATGAGGCTCGGGCGCGCAACGGCCTTCCAGAGCTGTTCGCTCATGACAACGAGGTGTTGGCGCGCTCCCCGCTCGTGCTCTCGATGTGGAACGACCGGTTGGTGGCGATCCTCACGCACTGCGAGGGCGCCGAGCTCACCTGGAAGTGCATCGGTGAGGTCGCCGGACAGTCATGGTCGACGCTCGGCGGCGAGGAAGCGTGGGGAGTGGTGAAGCCGGGCCTCGCCGATCCTTCGCTCGATGGTGTCGGCGCGCTCGTGCTCGGTCAGGCCGCGGTCTCCTACTTCGATGGCCGCACCGACTTGTCGACGATCGACTTCGAGGACGACGCGTTCCTTCGTTGGATCACGCAGCTCGCGCAGGCGGTGCCGCAACGGCCGACGTTCGAGGACATGCTCACGATCCGGCAGGCGGCGGTCGACGTGGTCGGAACGACCGAGGCGGAGGCAGGCCCCGGCCTCGAGACCTCTCGCGACAAGGGCAACATCACGATCACCTACCCTGCCCCCATGGCGACTGCTGACGTCGTGTTGGCGTCTGTCGCCGGCGCTTCGGGTGGGGAGCGGCTCGCTCGCATCGTCGGCGGTGACCCTGGCCTCGACGCGTTGTCGGCCGCGGGCTGGCGAGTGCCGAACCGGGTGCCGCCCGCGGGGATCAAGCCGGAAGTCGCCCTACCCCCCGACTCGGGCCTCCCCTCGCCCGGCGCCATCGACGCGTTGCGCGACATCTGGGAGGACGCGCAATGAGGCGCGCGTGTGCATTGCTTGTTGCGGTCGCACTCGGGTTCAGCGCCGCGGCGTGCTCTTCGGGGTCTGGCGAAGGGGACGACGGCGACCTCTCGAACGCCGATCCGGGCGACTGCATCGTCGTCGACATGGCGTCGTCGCCCGAGAAGATCACGTTGATGACCGAGCTGGCCAAGGAGTTCAACGGCTCGGACGAAGCGAAGGTCGGCGACAAATGCGTGTTCGTGCGCCCGGCTCGCAAGGCTTCCGGAGCGGGGGCGACGTTGCTGTCCGCGGGCTGGCCGAACCCGGACGTCAACGGCCCGCAGCCCGTGATCTGGTCGCCCGCGGCCAGCGCCTGGGGCGCCGTCGTGAACCAGCGCCTCATCGACGCCGGCGAGGCACCGATCACCGAGCCGGCAAAGCCGTTCATGCTCACACCCCTCGTGATCGCGATGCCGGAGCCGATGGCCGAGGCGCTCGGCTATCCGGACGAGCCGCTCGGGTTCTCGGACATCATCGCCCTCGCCGACGACCCCCAGGGATGGGCCGCCTTCGGGCATCCCGAGTGGGGTCCGTTCCGGTTGGGGAAGACCAATCCCAACTTCTCGACGAGCGGCCTGAACTTCACGATCGCCCAGTACTACGCGGCGACCGGCAAGTCGCGCGGGCTGACGCTCGAAGATCTGTCGAGGCCGGAGGTGCAGGCGTTCAACCAGTCGGTGGAGTCGTCGGTCGTGCACTACGGCGACACCACGCTCACCTTCCTCAACAACATGTACAAGGCCGACGCGCGCGGCACCGCGCTCACGTACGCGTCTGCTGTCGCGGTCGAAGAGAAGTCCGTCATCGACTACAACACTGGCAACCCCGACGGCATCCTCGACCCGGGTGAGGTGCCGCGCCCACCGCGCATCCCACTCGTGTCGATCTACCCGAAGGAGGGGACGCTGTTCTCCGACAACCCCCTGTTCATCCTCGACGCGCCATGGGTCACCGAGGAGCAGAAGCAGGGGGCCGCGCTGTTCCGTGACTTCGTGACGCAACCCGAGAACCAGGAACAGGTGCTCGGATTCGGGTTCCGTCCTGGCAACCCGTCGGTCGCGATCGGCGATCCGATCACGGTCGCGAACGGCGTCGATCCGGATGAGCCGCAGGCGCTGCTCGAGGTGCCCGACCCGAAGGTGGTGATCGGCATCCTCGACCAATGGGACAAGCAGCGAAAGCCGGCCCGCGTCATGTTGGTCATGGACATCTCAGGATCGATGGGTGACCCTGCGACCGAGGACGGCTTCGACACCAAGCTCGACCTCGCGAAGCAGGCGGCGATCGCCGCGCTCGATGAATTCAAGGACGACGACGAGGTCGGCCTCCGCGTCTTCTCGACCGATCTCACGGACAGCGGCGCCACCTTTCTCGATCTTGTCCCACTCGGGCCGATCGCCGAGCAGCGGCCTGAGCTGGCCCGGACGATCGACGACCTCGTCCCCACGAACGGCACGCCGCTGTACGACGTCACTGCGGACTCGTACACGACGATGCTCGATGGCTTCGACGCGTCCCGCATCAATGCGGTCGTGCTGCTCACCGACGGCCGCAACGAAGACGGTGACCCCGACAACGATGCCGATCAGCTCGACGGCCTGCTCGCCGAGCTGAGGGCCGGAAGCGAGGGACAGACGACTCGTCCGGTGCGGATCTTCCCGATCGCGTACGGCGCCGACGCCGATCTTGCGACGCTGCGCAGGGTCGCCGATGCGACCACCGGGGCGGCCTACGACTCGAGCAACCCGACGGCCATCAACGACGTGTTCGCCGCCGTGGTGTCCAATTTCTGACCGTGGCCCTGCGGTTCCGGGATCGGTTCTTCACGCCGCCCGTCGCTCGGGCCATGACGTCGCCGAGCGCGATCCTGCTCGCGGGTGGCGGCGCTGCTCTCGGCATCGTCGCCGGCCTGCCGATCGTGGCCGCTGCCGGCGTCGGCGCGGTCGCCTGGGTAGCTCGAGTGGCGTTCGCCGTTCCCCGGGCGCCGCGGCGCGAGCACATCGATCCGTTTGCGCTGGGCGAGCCCTGGCGCGGGTTCGTGCGCGCGGCGCTGCAAGCTCAGGCCCGGTTCGATCGCACCGTGCAGTCGGCCAAGGCGGGACCGCTCCGTGACCGTCTCGCGGAGATCGGCGAGCGCGTGGACACCGGCGTGAGCGAGAGCTGGCATGTCGCCAACCGGGCGCAGGAGATCTCGAACGCGCTGGAGCAGCTCGACACGAGGGAAGCCCGCGCGAAGCTCACCGCGCTCGAACAGGACTCGACGTCATCCTCCGAGAGCCGCACGCGCACCGAAGAGTCGCTCCGTGCGCAGATCGCCTCGGCGGAGCGGATGGACTCCGTCGTCGCCGATGCGCGCGATCGCCTTCGCCTGCTCGATGCCCGGCTCGACGAAGCCGCGGCCCGGGCCGTCGAGCTGTCGGTGGACGCGAGCGACGAGGGGATGGTCGGCCTGTCGTCCGACGTGGACAGCCTCGTCACCGACATGGAAGCGCTCCGGCAGGCCCTCGAGGAGACGGGCACCACACCGGGCGGATGAGC
This sequence comes from uncultured Acidimicrobiales bacterium, assembly GCA_963708175.1. GTDB lineage: Bacteria > Actinomycetota > Acidimicrobiia > Acidimicrobiales > DATKAS01 > DATKAS01. Next base: position 363,741 of record CAVPSD010000003.1, on the reverse strand, counting down.
GCCACCACCTCCAGCCGGCGCTTCGTGCGGGCAAACCTCGTCGTCGCCACCGGGACCGGGCTCTCCCGCCTCACCGGGTTCGGCCGCGTTGCGGCGCTCGCCTACACGCTCGGGCAGACCTCGCTCACCGACACGTACAACCTCGCGAACACGATGCCGAACGTCGTGTACGAGCTCATCCTCGGCGGCATCCTCACCACCACCCTCGTGCCGGTGTTCGTGAGCCATCTCGACAGGGACGACAAGGAGGCGACCGACGCAGTCGTCAGCGTCGTGGTCGTCGTGCTGCTCGCCCTGACGGTCGTCGCCATCTTCGCCGCGCCCCTCATCGTCAACCTGTACACCGTGCGCGTGCCTGAGGGCGACGTCGACGCGATCCGGGAGGAAGCGACGACCCTCGCCCGCTTCCTCCTGCCCCAGATCACGTTCTACGGGATCACGTCGCTCGGCATCGCGCTGCTCAACTCGCGCCGTCGGTTCGCCGCCGCCGCGTTCGCGCCCGTGTTGAACAACGTGATCGTCATCGCCGCCCTGGTCGCGCTTCCCCACGTCGTCAACGGCGACATCACGCTCGACACCGCGCTCGGCAATCGCACGGTCACGTTGCTCCTCGGCCTCGGCACGACCGCCGGAATCGTGGCGATGACCATCGTGATCTGGATCGCCGTCGGCCACGCGGGCATCCACGTCCACCGACGGCTGCTGTGGCGTCACCCGGCGGTCCGCGAGGTCGCCCGGCTCTCTGGCTGGACCGTGGGCTACGTCATCGCCAACCAGATCGCGCTGCTGATCGTGTCGATCCTGGCCCTCCGCGGCGAGGGGCAGCTGTCGGCCTACCAAGCAGCGTTCATCTTCTTCCAGCTGCCGCACGGGCTCCTCGCCGTCACGCTCATCACGACGTTCGCTCCCGAGCTCGCAGAGGCCGCGACTCGAGGCGACCACGACACCTACCGTGACCGCTTGTCGCTCGGCGTGCGGCTCATCGCGCTCGTCATGGCGCCCGCGGCGATCGGCTACGCGGTGCTCGCCCGACCTCTGGTGTCGGCGCTGATCGAACGGGGCGCCCTCTCGAGCGACCAGGCGTCGCTCACCGGCTCGACGCTGGCGTGGTTCGCCGCAGGGTTGCTCGGGTTCAGCATCTACCTCTTCGTGTTGAGCGGCTTCTACGCCCGGAAGGACACACGCCGCCCGTTCTGGCTGAACGTCGGCGAGAACACGATCAACATCGTCCTGGCGATCGCGTTCGTCGGGCGGTGGGGTGCCCCCGGCTTGGCCGCTTCGTATGCGGTGGCGTACACCGCTTCCGCGGTCGTTGCGACGCTGTGGCTCTCACATGTCGCGGGTGACCTCGATCTCCGTGACCTCGCTCTCGGCGTCGCGCGTCCCGTCGCAGTCGCGCTCGTGATGGGAGCTCTCGTGTGGTGGCTGGCCTCACTGGTCGGGTCTGACCACGGCAGCGGGGCGTTCACGCGCTCGCTCGTCGGAGTGCTGGTCGGCGTCGTCGCGTACGTCGGGGGTCTACTCCTGTTGCGCGTGCCCGAGGTCGTGGCCCTCCGCGCCCGATTCCGGGACCGATAGGCTCGCCCGCATGATCAAGCTCATGAAGCGGTGGTGGGCGTATCTGACCGCCAAGCTGACAGGCAGCTTCAACGAGCGCGCCGATCCCAAGGTGCAGCTCGAACAGGCGATGCTCGAGGGGCAAGAGCAGCACCGACGCCTCCGTGAGCAGGCGGCCAACGTGATCGCCAACCAGAAGCAGACCGAGCTCCGCCTCAACCGCGCTCTCGAAGAGCTCACCCGTGTCAATGGCAACGCTCGGCAGGCACTCGTGATGGCGTCCGACGCCGAGAAGAAGGGCGACGCCGCCAAGGCGACCGAGTACAACGCCGCCGCTGAAGCGTTCGCGAACCGGCTCATCGCGCTCGAGCGGGACGTCGACGACCTGAAGGCGCTGAGCCTGCAGTCCGCCCAAGCCGCCGATCAAGCGAAGGCGGCGGTGCAGCAGAACGCCACCGCGCTCCAGCGCAAGCTCAGTGAGCGCCAGAAGCTCCTCTCGCAGCTCGATCAGGCGAAGATGCAAGAGCAGATGAACAAGGCGATGGCCTCGCTCTCGGCAACGGTCGGCGAGGACGTCCCCACCTTCGACGAGGTCCGCGAGAAGATCGAGGCCCGCTACGCGAAGGCCAAGGGGATGAGCGAGCTGACCGAGACCTCGGTCGAGAGCCGCATGCTCGAGATCGAGCAGGCCGCCGCGAACTCAGAGGCGCAGACCCGGCTCGACGAGATGCGGGCACAGCTCGGCCTCAGCGCCGCAGCCGAGCCCGCTGCCGTCGAAGGCGGCGACGGCCCCAGCAGCTAACCGGGCAGGACCACGAGGTCGTCACGGTGGACGACCTCGTGTGGCCAGCCTTCGGGAAGGTCTGACGTCCGGCGCCCGATCACCTGCGCAAGGTCGCGCGCGTCGATGCGGGCGAGCCCCTTCGCGAACACGATCCCGTCCGGGCCGACGATCTCGATCGCGTCTTCGGCGAAGAACTCTCCTCGCAGCCCGGTCACGCCCGCCGGCAGAAGCGACCGATTGCCGTCCACGAGCGCACGTCGTGCTCCGTCGTCCACCTCGACGACGCCCATCGACGCAAGCGCGAACGCGATCCACAGCTTGCGCGCGGGGAGCCTCCGCTCGTGCGGGTGCACGACCGTGCCCACACCACCGACTCCCGCCACCGCGTCCACGAGCACCCCCGGACGGTCGGCCGCCGCGATCACGGCCCGGACCCCCGACCACGACGCGATCCGAGCCGCGGCGACCTTCGAGGCCATGCCGCCACTCCCCCGCGACGAGCCGGCGCCGCCCATCTGCTCCTCGAAAGCGCGGTCGATGCCGACCACCTCCTCGATCAAGGACGCGTTCGCATCCAGCCGAGGGTCGGCCGTGAGCACCCCGGGCGTGTCGGTGAGCATCACGAGGAGATCGGCGCTGACGAGGTGCGCGACGAGCGCCGCGAGCCGATCGTTGTCACCGAAGCGGATCTCGTCGTCGGCGAGCGCGTCGTTCTCGTTCACGATCGGGACGGCGCCGAGCTCGAGCAGCCGCGTCAACGTCTGGCGGGCGTGGAGGTACTGACGGCGCTCGACGAAGTCGTGCGGGACGAGCAGCACCTGGGCGGGCACCAGGCCGTGCGTGGCCAAGATGTCGTCGTACGTGCGCATGAGACGGCTCTGCCCCGCCGCGGCCAGCGCCTGGAGCGTCGGCAGATCGGTGGGCCGCTCGTGCAGGCCAAGCGCAGCCACGCCCGCGGAGACGGCTCCCGAGCTCACGACCACGACGTCGTGGCCGTCGACCCGCAGCTGAGCAACCTCATCGCAGAGCTTCTCGATCGCGCGCACATCGATGATGCCCACGTGGTCGGTGAGCGACGACGTGCCGATCTTGGCGACGACCGTGGCCATCAGTCGGGCTCGTAGTCGAAGCTGAACGTCCCGACGAGCACAGTGTCGCCGGACCGCGCACCCGCGCGCGCCAGCGCCTTGCCGACACCGAGGCGCTTGAGCCGATGGTCCACGTACGCGAGCGCGTCGGGGTTCGTGAGGTCGGACAGCGCGACCGCTCGCTCGGCCGCCCTTCCCACGACGCGGTAAACGCCGCTCCCTTCCTGCTCGACGCGGACGCCTTCGAGCGCGGGACGGTGGATCACAAGGCCCTCGCTCGCGGGCTCCGCCTCGCGGGCCTCCCTCACAAGCCTTGCCATGTCACCGACGAGCTCCCGCACGCCCATCCCCGTGATCGCGCTGATGCGCGGCCCATTCCACGCGACATCGTGGTCTGCGACATCGGCTCTCGATCCGACGACGATACGGGGCCGGTCGCGGAGCTCTGGCTGGTACCGGCCGAGCTCATCGAGCAGCACCCGCACCTGCTCGGCCGGCTCACGCCCTTCCGACGGCGCCAGGTCGACGAGCACGACCAGCACTCGAGCGCGCTCGACGTGTCGGAGGAAGCGATGTCCGAGGCCGCGTCCCTCGCTCGCCCCTTCGATGAGGCCCGGGATGTCGGCGACGACCATCTCGAAGTCGTCGTCGAGACGCAGGACGCCGAGGTTCGGCTCGAGCGTCGTGAACGGGTAGTCCGCGATCTTCGGCTTCGCCGCGGAGATGCGGCTGATCAGCGTGCTCTTCCCCGAGTTGGGGAAGCCGACGAGAGCGACATCGGCCATGAGCCGCAGCTCGAGGAGCAGCCACTGCTCCTCGCCGCGCTCCCCCTGTTCGGCGAACGATGGCGCCCGCCGGGTGTTGGAGAGGAAGCGAGCGTTGCCGCGACCTCCTCGACCGCCGGCCGCGGCAAGCCACCGGTCGCCGTGGTTCACGAGGTCGGCGAGCAGCGCGCCATCGTCCATCGTGCGGACGGTCGTTCCCTGCGGGACCGCGACCACCACGTCCTTCCCCGCGGTGCCGTGACGCCCCTTGCCCGTGCCGTGCGTGCCGTTCGGGGCCCGTCGGTGCGGATGGTCACGGAACGCGAGCAGCGACGCGACGTTGTGGTCTGCGACGAGCCACACGTCGCCACCAGAGCCTCCGTCGCCACCATCCGGCCCGCCTCGGGGCACGTGCGCCTCACGGCGGAACGACACGCTGCCGGCGCCGCCGTCACCACCGCGCACGTTGAGCGCGCACTCGTCGACGAAGCCGGCCATGGCCGGTCAGCGTAGGGGGTGGGTCACGACGCGGCGGAGCCGCTGTTTGCAGCACAGAGCGGCGGTGCCGCTTTGCGCTACTCGACGAGTCGAACGGGGTCGCCGTTGAGCGTCGCCGACCAGGTGGTCGTGTCGTTCGGCGCTGCGCCGGAGCTGTAGGTCATGCCGACCTTGACCCAACACCCGGTCACGCTCGCGAAGTTGCAGTCGTAGTTCGACGGGATCGGGATCGTCATCGTGACGAGCCGCCCGTTGTACGTGCCAGTCGTCATGTTCGGGATCGTGCAGTTCGAGGCCGTCTGCTCCCCGCCGCCGTTGTCGCGGTGATACGTGCAGGTGGGGAACAGCTTGACCGCGCCGCCGCCCTGGTTCGAATCCGGGGGCGCCTGGATCTGCACATTGACCGAGCCGCTGCCGACGTCGCCGATGTCGTAGAAGTTCAGCGTGAGCGTGCGGCCCGAAGCCGCCGTGGGCGTGATCCGGGCGAGATAGAACGTGGGGGTCGTGTCGTCGCCGGCGTTCGCGTAGATCGGAAGGTCGCGGGTCGCCGAGATCGACACACCCGAAGCGTTCGGATCGGGGCTCGGCGTGAGGACGCCACCGCTCTGGGTCGGCGCCGCTGCCCATCCCGCGGCGGAAGGCATACCGGTTGTAGCCCGCGTTGTTGTTGCTGACCGAGTTGAACGCGGTCTCGTCGCCCGCTGGCCAGGTCTGCATGGTCGGACCCGGCCCGCTGAGACCGCCCGTGTCCGCGTTCGTCTTGACCTGGATGATGTAGTCGCCGAGCTCCACGTCCGTGGAGGGGATCACGCACACTGTGGCCCACCGGTGGAAGTAGTTCTTGACGTACATGGCGTCGCTGGAGCCGTTGGCGGGGTCGAGCAGCGTCTGCATCGGCTGGTTGATGCCACGGAAGTACGCCGCGGGGCAGGATGCGATGTCGTTGTCGATGTCGGTCCACGGAGTCGAGTCGGGCTTCCGGACGATGTAGGTGGTGTTGTTGATGTTGCCGCCCGCACCACCGGCGTTCTGGTCGCCCGTGCACCAACGCGAACCACCGACGTTGATGCTCTGGCCCGCGTTGCTCGTGCCGTAGCGGCTGATCGGCCCGCCCGGGTTGACGAACGTGATGTTCCAGGGCGCCCCCGTGAGGCCCGGGATGCCGTTCTGCTGGAGGTTGCTCGGCATGTTGGCGTTGTTGCAGAAGTCCTCGGTGTACATCCATGCGGGGTCGTACACCTGCAGAACGAGTGGCTGCCCGGCTTGGATGGACGTGACTCGGATCCGGAACAGGTAGCCGTCCGGGGCGTATTCGGGGTTGGTCGTGCTTCCGAGGCAGCCGGCCTCACTACCGGTGTTGCACACCCCGGTCGCGAACCGGTCGCCCTCACGCTTCGTGCCCTTCGGGCCCGAGGTGTTGAGCCAGAAGTTCGCGCACGAGCCGGCGGTCGCGGGGTCGCACGTGTCGGGGTCTTGACCGAGCTTGTTCGTCGGGCTCCCCATCGGGACGGGGCCCTGGAAGTCCGCCACGGCATCACGCGAGATGGTCTCGGTGTTGAAGCCGACCAGACCCGCGAAGAAGTTCGTCACGGTGCTGGTGATGGTCACGCGGATACGACTCGGCTGGGGCTCCTGGGTGGCGACGACGGTGGCGTTGACGCCGTTTCGGTAGCCGTTCTGGCCGGCGATCTTGAGGGCGGTGGCCTGCGCCGAGGGCAGGTCGTTCGGGAGGAACACCGAACCCGCGAGCGCAGCTGCGTCGGCGGCTCGCTGCTCCTTCTGTCCGACGTACCACCAGTTCGATACGTCGATGCCGAACCCGCAGAACGCGAGCAGCACGAGCAGCATGAGCGCCATCCAGACGATGACGAAGCCGCCGTCGTCGCCGCTCAGAGCGTCGGTGTCATGTCGAGAGCTGGGTGAGGTTCGCATGGCGTCAGGGGCAGTTGTTCAGGGGCTGGGGCTCGAGCCGCATGACGGTGTGCTCGGTGATGACCTTGCTGGTGCCGAAGAAGTTGGTCACGAAGTTGTGCCGCACCTTCACGTAGATGCCGACGGAGTCGAACGTGGTCGGGCTGCCGCACGCCTGCTGGGTCGCTGCCAACCACCCGGGTCCCCCGGACTGGACGAAGTCGGTTCCGTTCCAGGTGTACTTGATGCAGTCGATCGTGCAGTTGCCGAAGCCAGGGTTGCCCACCGGATAGCCGCTGGTGTTCCCGACGGCTGGGTCGACCCTGTAGACCCACATCTCAAGGGGGGTTGCGAACGGGATCGCCCCCAGGAGATTTTGTTCGACAGCGAGCACCGCCGAGCTGGCGTAGGCCGTGTTCTTGGTCAGAGCAGAGGCGGTGCGCGCTCCGGACCGAGCCGCGGAGTTGGTGGACGTGGCGGTCAGGAACGCCAGGCCCCACTCGATGATTCCGAACACGAGGAGCATCAAGAGGGGCATGACGATGGCCGCCTCGACCATTGCCGCCCCGTCGTCGCCGCGCGCACGACGAGGCGCCGGGCCCCTTGCCGCCCTCCGACTCAGCGAACCGAACATCTGCACCACCTAGGTATCGGCGCCAGCCCCCTCATTGATGAGGCGACTGGTGCGTAGCTGTGTGCCGACGCCCAGCCGGGACGCCCGCCGTCCAATACGAAATTGCTCCGCCCTGAGTGTGGAGATCACTCAGCGCGGTTGCAATGGGTCATACGACCCACTGAGCGTCGAAGATCATCGGTGAAGGCAGAAGGGCGTCGAAGATCATCGGTGAACGGCAGAAGGGCTCGGCGATCGTCGATCACCGATGTATGTCACACCCCCTCTGTACCCTTGGCGCAGAGGCAGGAGGAGAGCTTGGCAGGCAGCACCACGAAATCCGCGGCAATCGGCATTGCCCACGAAGCCGCGTGGGTCGGCGAGCCGGGTCGGGTCACTCGCTCCCGCCAGGAGCGGGAGGACGAGCAAGAGGCGACCCTCGCCCCCGGGGCGACCCGGGCGACCGGCGCCGGCAACCGCTCGATCGCCGAGGAGCCCGATCGGTTCCGCACCTGTTTCGAGCGCGACCTCGACCGCATCCACCACTCCAAGCCGTTCCGGCGCCTGGCCGGCAAGTGCCAGGTCTTCATCGCTCCCGACGACGACCACCTCCGCACTCGGCTCACCCACGCCATCGAGGTCGCGCAGGTCGCGGTGAGCATCGCCCGGCCCGTCGGGCTGAACGTCGCCCTGACCAACGCGGCGGCCACCGGCCACGACTGCGGTCACGGGCCTGCCGGCCACGCATCCGAAGGCGCGCTCTCGCCGTTTCTCGACGGCGGCTACCACCACGCGGTCTATGGCGCCGACGCCGTGCTGGCGCCGCTCAACCTGTGCGCAGAGACACTCGACGCGATCCGCAACCACTCGTGGAACCGACCCGCGCCGGCGACCCCAGAGGGTGAGGTCGTCGCATGGGCTGACCGGATCGCGTACTGCTGCCACGACTTCGAGGACGCCGTCGCTGCGGGGATCGTCCGGCCGGGCGATCTGCCCGACGCGGTCCGAGATGTGGTCGGGCCCGACCGCCGCACGCAGCTCCACCGGTTCATCACGACGATGGTCGACACGATCGCGGACACCGGCCTGGTCAGCCTGCGCAAGGCCGAGGCCGATGCGCTCGACGCGTTCCGAGCGTTCAACTACGAACGCATCTACTTACGGCCGGAGGCTCGCGAGCAGGCTGACAGGGTGATCGAGCTGTTGCGGTCGCTCACGTCGTGGTTCATCGAGCATCCCGACGAGACGGGCGACGGGCCGATGGCCGCGGGCTCTCCAGAGGCGGTGGCTGCGGCGGTGCGTTACGTCAGCGGGATGACCGACCGGTTCGCGTTGTCGCTCGCGGTCGAGCGGCTCGGATGGAACGAAGCGGCGTTGCCCCGAGGGGCGTGACGCTCGGCGGTCAGGCCGGGTTGATGTCGACGAGCTTGCGACCCTTGCGCTGGCCGAACTTCACCGTGCCGTCGATGAGGGCGAAGAGGGTGTCGTCCCCGCCGATGCCGACGTTCGTGCCCGGATGGAACTTGGTGCCGCGCTGACGAACGAGGATCGTGCCTGCGGTGACGGCGGTGCCGTCGAAGGTCTTCACGCCGAGGCGCTGGGCATGGGAGTCGCGCCCGTTGCGAGTGGAACCGCCACCTTTGGTCTTCGACATCTCGCGCTCCTCAGGCCGTGATCGAGATGATCTCGATGGTGGCGTAGTGCTGGCGGTGTCCCCAGCGCTTGCGGCTGCGGGACTTGTTCTTGTACTTGAAGCCGGTGATCTTCGGGCCTTTGGCTGAGCCGACGACGCGAGCCTCGACCGAGGCACCCTTGAGGTCGTCAGGCGTGGCGAGCACCCGGTCGCCGTCGACCAGGAGAACCGGGGTGAACGTGACCGATTCGCCCTCGTCGATGCCGAGCAGCTCGACGTCGAGCCGCTGCCCCTCAGCGACCTTCTCTTGCTTGCCGCCTGTGGCGATCACTGCATACATAGGGGTTCCACGCTACCGGATCGCCCCGAGACCGGGCGAGTCAGCCCCGAAGTGTGTGCACCCGGGCGCGACATAGTGCCCCGAGTGCTCACACTGGCCGGGGGAAGGCGGGCTACTCGATGAGGTCGTGGTCGACGCGGACGCCACGGCCCTCGCAGTAGGGGCAGGTGTCGGCGAACGACTCGAGCAGGCCCTCGCCGATGCGCTTACGGGTCATCTCGACGAGCCCGAGATCGGAGATGTCGAACACCTGGGTGCGGGTCTTGTCCCGAGCGAGCGCGTCGCGGAAAGAGGCGATCACCGCATGGCGGTTCTCGCGGACTTCCATGTCGATGAAGTCGATGACGATGATCCCCCCGATGTCGCGCAGCCGGAGCTGGCGAGCGATCTCATCGGCGGCCTCGAGGTTGTTGCGGAACACCGTCTCTTCCAGGCTCGAGGTGCCCACGTTCTTGCCGGTGTTCACGTCGATGACGGTCAGCGCTTCGGTGTGCTCGATGATCAGCGAGCCACCGCTCGGGAGCCACACCTTGCGGTCGAGCGCCTTGTGCAGCTGCTCGTGCACGTGGTGGCGCTCGAACAGCGGAAGGCCCTCGGCCTCGGGGTCGTAGTACTCGACGCGGTCGGCGAGTGCGGGGCTGATGCTCGACACGTAGTCGCGCACGGCCCCGAACAGCGCAGGGTCGTCGATGACGACGCCCCGGTACTCCCGGTTGAACTCCTCCCGGATCACCCGCACGGCCATGCTCGGCTCGGTGTACAGCAGCGCGGGCGCGGGTGAGCGCTTGGCGAGCGCCTCGATCTGCTCCCACTGGCCGACCAGTCGGGCGACGTCGCGCTCGATCTCGTCGGTGCTGATCCCTTCCGCCGCGGTGCGCACGATCACGCCGTGCTGTGCGGGCTTCACCCGGTCGAGGATGCCGCGCAGGCGCCGGCGCTCCTCGTCGTTCAACCGCTTCGAGATGCCGTACGTGCTCGAGTTCGGGATCAGCACCACCGAACGGCCGGGGAGCGAGACCTCTTGCGTCAGCCGGGCTCCCTTCGCCCCGATCGGGTTCTTGGTGACCTGGCAGACGATCGTTTGGCGCGCCTTCAGGATCTGCTCGATCCGGGCGTTCGCGCCCTTCTCGACGATGTCCTCCTGGTCGTACTGGACGTCGCCGCGGTAGAGGACCGCGTTCTTCGGCGTGCCGATGTCGACGAACGCGGCCTCCATGCCCGGCAGCACGTTCTGCACGCGGCCCAGGTAGATGTTGCCGTGGATCTGGGTCGGGTCGTCTTCCGGCTTCGACACGTAGTGCTCGATGAGCGACCGGCCTTCGAGCACCGCGATTTGCGTCGCGCCTGGGCGGACGTGGACGCACATCAGGTAGCGGCCGATCGGGCGGCCCTTGCGCTCCCGACCCCGCTGGCGGGCGAGGGTGTCCTCGTCGGCCTCGAACGAGCCGTCGCCGAGATCCGCGGTGACCGGCTTCCCCGACTTGGTCGCGCCCCGACCCCTGCCCCCGCGGCGCCGGCGGCGACGGGCCGGCACCTCGGTGCTCGCCGGCTCGGGAGCCCGGGCGGCCGGTGTTGGCGCCGGCATCGTGTCGCCGATCTGGGGCTTGCGGGGCACGAGGACCCGCTCGGCGACCTCGGGGTCGTGGATCTGGCCCTCCATCGGGCGATCGGGCAGCTCGGGTTGCGCGTCGTCGACGTCGTCTTCCGCGGCGCGGTTCGTCGCCTCTGGGTTCGTGCGCTGTCGGTTGCGCCCGCCGCGGCTGCCGCGGCGACGCTTCTTGGGAACTGCCGGCGCGGCAGCAGCCTCGCCGCCCTCAGCGGTGGGCGGCTCCGACGGCACGACGGCGTCGCTCGGCATCGGTTCGGACATCGGGGGGTTCCCTTCTCATGAGGCACGCACCAGGGCGTGCAGCGCGCCCGTCGCGTCGAACGGGAGCGGCTCCCGTCGCGCGCCGTCGCGCTCGATCCATTGGTGGGTGCGCAGGACGCGCACGTCTTCGACGTTGGGCCAGACCGCGCCGATGAGCTCAGCGGGGCGCAAGGCCCGAGGTTGGGTCGCGAGCTCGGCGACGAACGTGACGCCGCTGTCGCTTTCGCCCTCGAGGATGAGCGACAGGAGCGACGGACGCAAGTCGTCGATCGACTCCTGGCCCTTGCGGACGCGGGTGGCCATGATGCTTGCGGCCGCGACGGCTTCCTCGGCGGCGCGCCCGACCAGATCGCGGTCCGCACCGACGAGGGTCAGGCGCCACATCGTCGAGGTGACGTCTTGTTGTAGCGACGGAGCATGGGCATCGATCGGCGCGACCGCGACGACATCTATGCCAGTGGGGAGCGCCGCGCTCAGTCGCGGGGGCAGCGTCAGCTCGTCGACAGGGCCGCCTTCGAGGCCGACATCCAACAGATCGGCGTCCAGGTACTCGGCGATCGATTCATGACCGGTCGAGAGCGCGAGGCCGAAGCTGATGCGGGGCCGGGGTGAGAACCCCTCGGTGTACGCGAGGGGGATCTGGGCGCGCCGGAAGGCGCGCTCGAACATGCGGGCCACGTCGCGGTGGCTCGTGAACCGGATCTTGCCCCGCTTGGTGAAGCGGACGCGGAGCCGGGTCATGAGGCCGCCCGCACAGGGATCAGGGTGGCGGGACGGCGCCCGCCCGTCGATCGGTCTTGGCCGGTGCCCTGGCTCCCTCCGGCCGGCGGCGTGGCGGACGCCACGACGTGCTCGATGCCGTACCCCGTGCACACGCCACAGTCGTAGCAGGGCGTCCACCGGCAGTCCTCGACCCCCGACTCCGCGAGGGCGGCCTGCCAGTCGTGCCAGAGGAAGTCCGCGTGGAGCCCGGCAGTGACGTGCGCCCAGGGCAGCACTTCGTCCTCGGTGCGGTGGCGGTGGACGTACCAGTCGATCGACAGCCCGCACGCTGCCATCGCGTCGTGCCAGCGGGCCACGTCGAAGCACTCGGACCATTCCTGGAACGTGCCGCCAGCGCGCCAGACGTGCTCGATCACCGCCCCGATGCGCCGATCCCCCCGGCTGGCGATCCCCTCGGCGAGGGTGGCCCGCGGGTCGTGCCACTTGAGCTGGACGCCGCGCGCACCGCGCGTCGCGTCGCGAAGCAGGCCGACCTTGCGCTGCAGCTCGTCGACCGTGTTCTGACCGAACCACTGGAACGGCGTGTGGGGCTTCGGCACGAATCCGCCGACAGACGCAGTCACCGATGCGCGCGGCGTGTACCGCTTGCCGATGGCGACGCATTCGCTCGCGAGCTCGGCGATGCCGAGTGTGTCGACGTCCTGCTCGGTCGGCAGCCCGGTGAGGAAGTAGAGCTTCATGCGGGTCCAGCCCTGCGAGTACGCGGACTCCACTGCGCCGTAGAGGTCATCCTCGGTGATGAGCTTGTTGATCACCGTGCGGAGCCGCCACGATCCCGCCTCGGGAGCGAACGTCAGCCCTGTGCGACGCGCCGACCCGACCGTCGCCGCGATCCCGACGGTGAAGGCGTCGACGCGGAGGCTGGGGAGCGACACCGACACCTGGCCACGGTTGACCGGATCGTTCACGACGTCAGCGACGACGCGCTCGATCCCGCTGAAGTCCGCGGTCGAGAGCGACGTGAGGCTCACCTCGTCGTACCCAGTACGCCGCAGGCCCTCGGCGACCATCGTGCGCACTTGTTCTTCGGGGCGCTCGCGGACGGGCCGCGTGATCATGCCCGCCTGGCAGAAGCGGCACCCGCGCGTGCAGCCGCGGAACACCTCCACGTTCAGGCGATCGTGGACGACCTCAGTGAGTGGGACGAGCTGGTTGCGCGGATACGGCCAGTTGGCGAGGTCCGCGATCGTTCGCTTCACGACTGCCTCGGGAACGTCCGGATAGCGCGGCGTGACCGATGTGAGCCGCTCGCCGTCGTACTCGACGTCGTACATCGACGGCACGTAGACGCCGGGGATCGTCGCGAGCTCGTGCAGCACCCGTTCACGCGAGCCCGCGGTACGGCCGCTCGCCTTCCACGCGCGCACGACCTCGGTGATCTCGGAGACGACCTCTTCCCCGTCGCCGATCGCGAACCAATCCACGAAGTCGGAGAGCGGCTCAGGGTTGTAGGTGCAGTGGCCGCCCGCGCCGATCAGTGGATGCTCGGGACCCCGGTCGCTCGCGCGCACCGGCACACCCGCGAGGTCGATGCAGTTGAGGACGTTGGTGTAGACGAGCTCGGCGGAGAGGTTGAACGCGAGGAGATCGAACTCGCCCGCGGGCCGGTGGGTGTCGACGGAGAACAACGGCACCCGATGGGTGCGCAGGAGCGCCTCGAGGTCGAGCCACGGCGCGTAGGAGCGCTCAGCGACCGCGTCGTCGCGCTCGTTGAGGATCTCGTACAGGATCTGCAGCCCCTGGTTGGGCAGTCCGATCTCGTAGGCATCGGGGTAGACCAGCAGCCAGCCGACCTTGCCGTCGTCGTGGGCCGGGGTCAGGGCGCCGTCTTCGCCTCCGATGTATCGAGCCGGCTTCTGCACCTTGGCCAGGAGGGGCTCGAGCCTGGGCCAGAGTGAGCTCATGTGACGGGCCAGCCTACCTGCGACGGACCAGATGGAGCGGCGCAGTGCGCCGCTCGGGCCCGCGCGATGGGGGGATTGTCGAGCAAAGCGAGCAGGAGCCGGTCGAAGCGCAGCGGAGACCGGCAACGAGGACCAGATGCGGCGGCGCAGTGCGCCGCCGGGGTGCGCGCAGCACCGATTGTCGAGCGAAGCGAGGAGGAGCCGCGCACCGGGGAATGCGGCGGCGCAGTGCGCCGCCGGGGTGCGCGCAGCACCGATTGTCGAGCGAAGCGAGGAGGAGCCGCGCAGCGGCTCCTCAGACAAATCGGTGCATGTGCACGCTCTCGACGAGGCCGATCAGGACCAGGAACGCCATCGTCGAGGAGCCGCCGTACGAAAGAAGCGGGAGGGGAATGCCGGTGATCGGCATGATCCCGGTCGTCATCCCGATGTTCTCGAAGAGCTGGAAGACCAGCATCGTCAACGCGCCGGCGCACACGAGCATGCCGAACAGATCGCGCGAGAGCGTCCCGATCCTCCAGATGCGCCACGCCAGCACGGCGTAGAGGAACAGGATCAGGCCCGAGCCCACGAAGCCGAGCTCCTCACCGGCGACGGTGAAGATGAAGTCGGTGTGCTGCTCGGGGACGTAGGAGAGATTCGTCTGCGTGCCGTTCAGGTAGCCCTGCCCGGTGACGCCGCCCGCGCCGAACGCGATCTTGGACTGCGTCTGCTGATACGAAGGTGCGCCTTCCTGATCGACGAACGCGGTGAGCCGGTCGCGCTGATACTGCTTCAGGGTGTCGGTCTGCAGGATCGCGGCGACGCTGATCAGCCCGAGGAGTGTGAGCATCACGATGTGACGGGGCTTCGCGCCCGCCACCAGCAAGGTGCCCATCGTGATCGCCGCGATCACCAACGCGCTCCCGAGGTCGGGCTGCAGCATGATCAGCCCCGCGGGGATGCAGCGCGATCAGCAGCGCGACACCGAGCCGCCGTCGATCGAGACGGCCGTTGGCAGATGCGGCGACCGCGGCGAGGGCGACGATCAATGTGATCTTCGCGAACTCGGACGGTTGCAGCTGGAACGAACCGACCTGGAACCACGCCTGGGTGCCGTTCGAGCGCGAACCGAACGGCGACACCACGAGCAGCAGCACCGCGCTGCTCGCGACGAAGAGGTAGCCGGCCCACTCGCGGTACTTCCGGTAGTCGATCGACGCGACGATCACGAGCGCGATCGACCCGACGAACAACGCGAAGCCTTGCCGCTTCACGTAATAGAAGGGGTCGAGGCCCTGGTCGGTCAACCGGCGATGGCGTGCGCTGTAGACGAGCGCGAGCCCGACGAGGCTGATGAGGCCCGTGACGACCAGCAAGCCGATGTCGATGTGCTTGCGCGGCGACGCCGGGTCTTCGTGCAGCGACCCGAGCGTGCGCCGGTTGAGGGTGTCGCCGAGCGCCATCAGTCCACCGCCGATCCGGCCGCGGGGTCATCGACGAGACCCCCGACCACGAGCGGCGCCGTCACGCCGATCGGAGGCGCGGGGTCGACCGCCGGCATCGGCAGGAACCCACCGAGGCTCTCGAACATGCGCCGCACGACCGGCGCGGCGGCCTGGGCGCCGAAGCCCGCTTGCTCGAGGACCGCAGCGACGACGTACTTCGGAGAGCCGACGGGGCCGAAGCCCACGAACAGCGACGTGTCGAACTGCGCTTCCTTGCCCGCGGTCTGGGCGGTGCCCGTCTTGCCAGCGAGGGGGTACTGGCTGAGCGGGAAGCCGGCGAAGACGGGCGCCGCTGTCCCGCTCGGCGAGGTCACCGCGCCGATGAGGCCGGCGAGGATCGGATCGCGCACCGCGGGGATGAGTGAGAGCGTCCGCAGCACCCGGGGCCCGATCTCGCGGTCGACCCTTGCGACCGTGCCGTCTCCGGTAGTGGGGTCGAGGATCTTGCTCACGATGTTCGGTGAGTAGACCGTGCCCCCGTTGGAGAACGCGGCGTAGGCGTTCGCGAGCTGCAGGGGCGTGGTGAGCATCTCGCCCTGACCCACGGCGAGGTTGACGTTGTCACCGGTGAACCACTGCCCGAACGGGAACGCAGTGGGGTTCTCGTCGTGAGCGGCTTGCTTTGCTCCGGCGTCGGCACGCGGCCCTGCCTGCTCTCCCGGCAACGGCACGCCGGTCTCCGCCCCGAAGCCGTACGCCGTCGCCGTGTCCTGGATCGCGAGGTTGTACTGGTCGCGGAACCGCCAGAGGTCCGCACCGATCGAATAGAAGTAGACGTCACTCGACGCGGCGAGCGCGGTCGGCATCGTGAGCCAGCCGTTCTGCTCGCCGCCCGCGTTGTTGAACGTGCACTTCTCGCCCTTGCAATCCGGGACGGTGTAGCGACCGGAGTCGAGGAAACGCGTCCCAGACGAGATGACACCGACCGACAACCCCGCAGCCGCGGTGATGACCTTGAACGTCGAACCCGGTGCGTACTGCCCGGCGATCGCCCGGTTCGTGAGCGGGAAGTTGTTCGTCGGATCGAGCAGCGCTTTGTACCGGTCCAGATCGATCCCCCCGACGAACTCGCGCGGATCGAACGTCGGATACGACGCCATCGCGACGACCGCGCCGGTGGTCGGATCGAGCACGACCACGGAGCCAGCCGGTGCGGCGAAATGGTTCGGGTTGTCCTTCGGTGTGCGTCGGCGCGCGTTCAGCAGCGCCTGCGTCAACGAATCCTCCGCGAGGGCCTGAACGCTGAGGTCGATCGTCAGCTGCACGTCGCGTCCGGGGATCGCGTCGGTGCGACTCAGCTCCCGAAGGACGCGGCCCGCGGAGTCGACCTCGAACGTGATCGCGCCCGGGGTCCCGCGGAGGTCCTTCTCGAAGATCTTCTCAACGCCGTCCTTGCCGACCTGATCCTCGAGGCTGTAGCCGTCGTCCTTCAATGACTCGTACTCGGTGTCGTTGATCGCGCCGACGTACCCGAGGACGTGCGCGGCGCGTGACCCGAACGGATAGACGCGGAGCGCGACCTCCTTCGCCTCGACACCGGCGAACTCGCTCTGCCGCTCCGCGATGTGCACGACCGTCGCTTCGGGCACGTCCTCGGCGATAGGGATCGGAAGCAGCGGCGAGTAGCGCTCGTCGTCCAACCGCGCCCGGAGGGTGTCGGCCTGAACACCGAGCACCGCCGCGAGCTTCGCAAGGAGGACGTTGCGCTCGCGGGTGTCGACGATCGCCTTGCGATCGATCGTCACGACGTTGGAGAGCCGGTTGTCGGCGAGCACGCGTCCCTGGCTGTCGAGGATCCGGCCGCGCACCGGCGGGATCGCGACGACGCGTTCGCGGTTCGACTGCGCGGCGACGGCGAGCGTTGGGGCCGACATCACCTGCAGGAACCAGAGCCGGGAGAAGAGCGCAGCGAAGAGGCTGATGACGACGATCCCGAGCACACCCATCCTGAGATGGGGAGAGTCGCTCGTCATGCGGTTTCGGCCCAGCGTGCGTCAGCGCGCGGCTGGGTTCCTCCGCCCAACAGCATCCATAGATTCTGCCCTCTGGAACAGGCTCGCGGATAGTCACCGCCAGGCGTGGGTCTGGTGTAGGGCATCCTCAGCGAACACCCAGCGCAGCGCTCTGATGAACGGCGCCACCAGCAGCGCGTTCAGGATCGAGACCACCGCGACGACCGCGATGAGCCGCCGATCGAACACGTGCGTGTCCCCGAGCAGTGCTTCGAGCACCGCGAACAGCACGACACCCGCCGCGCTCGCGATTGCCGCTGTGACCATTGGCACCCACCACGCAGCGCGAAGGATACCGGTCTGCACTCGACCGACGACGTAGCCGACGATGCAGTACGCAAGCGCCGAGAGACCGAATGGCGTCTGCAACACGAGGTCGAACGCGAGGCCCGCGACGAAACCGGTGAGCGCGCCGCGCTCGGGCCCCGCAGCGATGCCCGCCGCGATCGAGAGGAGCAACAGCACGTCTCCGGTCGCGGTGACCACGTGCATGTCGGACACGAGCGCGAGCTGCAGCAGCAACGTCACCGCGATGACGAGCGTGAGCCGCACGAGGGGGCGCACCATCACGGACGCCTCACCGAGGCATCACGGGGTCGGCTGCCAGAGCACGATCTTCACGAAGTTCAGATGGTCGAGGTCGGCCGCGGGGTCGACGGTGATGTCGAGCTGCAATGCGCCCGCAGGATGACGAACCGTCCGCACGACGCCGACCGGAATGCCTGCGGGGTACGGGCTGCCCACGAGGCCGCTCGTGATCACGACGCTGCCGACACCGACCTTGCTCTGCGCATCGATGAGGTCGAGCCCCATCGGGCGGTCGGGACCCTTCCCCTTCGCGACGCCGTCGTCCTCGGCGGTGGGCACCGAAACACCGACCGCGAAGGTGGGGTCGGTGACGAGCCGCACGACGGACCGCTGCGAGGTCACCCGAACGACGTTGCCCACGAGCCCCGCGCCGGTGACCACCGGCATGCCGACGCGGATGCCCGCCCCTGACCCGCGGTCGATCTCGATCGTCGCGTCGAAGTTGGACGGCGCGCCCGAGACCACCCGTGCTGCGACCGTCGGCACGTTGCCGAGGTAGTCCAGGTTGAGCAGGGCGAGCAGCTCTTCCCGCTGCTGCTCGGCGTCGACCGCGGCGAGCGTCGAGCCGCGGGCCTCGTCGAGCTCGGCGCGGAGGCGCTCATTCTCCTTCGTGACCGCGTCGTAGCGGAAGATCCCGTTCCACACGTTGGTAAATGGGTGGAAGACCTTCTTCAGAGCGTTCGTGACCGGGGCCACCGCGTCGATCGACGTGTCACGCGGCAGAGTCGATGAACCCGACGCCGCGGTAGTCGAGGGTGATGATCGTGATCGCGACCAGGATCAGGACCGGGAGGGTGTACCGGCTGCGCCCCGTGCGCCGCGAGCTCGCCACCATGATGCGCGCCTCAGCGCTGTGCGGCCGAGAAGAGCACGCCCTTCAGGGCCTCGAACTCCTCGAGCGACTGACCTGACCCGAGCGCGACCGAGTGCAGGGGGTTGTCGGCGACGACGATCGGCATGCCCGTCTCGTGGTTGAGCCGGGCGTCGAGGCCGTTGAGCAGCGCGCCGCCACCCGTGATGACGATGCCCTGCTCCATGATGTCGGCAGCGAGCTCGGGCGGCGTCTTGTCGAGCGTCGCCTTCACCGCGTCGACGATAGCGGTGACCGGCTCGTTGACCGCCTCACGGATCTCCTCGGTGGAGGTCGCGATCGTCTTCGGGAGACCGGTGACGAGGTCGCGGCCGCGGATCTCGGCCTGCAGCTCTTGCTTCATCGGCCACGCGGACCCGAGAACCATCTTCACTTCCTCGGCAGTGCGCTCACCGAGCGCGAGCGAGTACTCCTTCTTGATGTACTGGATGATCGCGTCGTCGAGCTCGTCACCACCGACGCGGACCGACTGGCTGGCGACGATTCCGCCGAGCGAGATGACCGCGACTTCGGTCGTGCCGCCACCGATGTCGACGATCATGTTGCCGGTCGGCTCTTGCACCGGGAGACCCGCTCCGATGGCCGCGGCCATGGGTTCTTCGATGATGTAGGCGGGCTTGCGCGCACCGGCGTACTCGGCGGCCTCTTGCACGGCTCGCTGCTCGACTCCGGTGATGCCCGACGGCACGCAGATGACCATCCGCGGCTTCACGAACCGATGCTGATGCACCTTGTGGATGAAGTAGCGGAGCATCTTCTCGCAGATGTCGAAGTCCGCGATGACGCCGTCCTTCAGCGGACGGATCGCCTGGATGTGACTCGGCGTGCGCCCGATCATGCGTTTGGCCTCGAGGCCGACTGCGAGTGGACGCCCGTCGCGCACATTGACCGCGACGACGGATGGCTCGTTCAAGACGATGCCGCGACCGCGGACGTACACGAGCGTGTTCGCCGTTCCGAGGTCGACGGCCATGTCTCGTCCCATAACGGACGTGAATCGCTTGTCCCGAGCCATGACCTGCGGAAGCCTACCGTTCAGACGCCCGGGAAGAAGATGCCGATCTCACGCTGCGCGGATTCCGGACTGTCGCTTCCGTGGATCAGGTTCTCGGTGAAGATGATCCCGAGGTCACCTCGGATCGTTCCTGGTACCGCCTCACGCGGGTTCGTCGCGCCCATCATCGTCCGGACGACCTTCCACGTGTCTTCTGGGCCTTCCACGATCATCAGCACCGCCGGTCCGCGGGTGATGAACGAGATCAGGTCGGCGTAGAACGGCTTGCCCTCGTGCTCGGCGTAGTGCCGTGCCGCAGTGGCTTCGTCGATGCGGCGCATCTCGAGCGCGACGAGCTCGAGCCCCCGGCGCTCGAAGCGGGCAACGATCTCACCGACGAGCCCGCGCTCGACGGCGTCAGGCTTCGCGATGACCAGTGTGCGATCCATGGGCGGGGAAGGGTACAGGCGAGGTCGGTCACGGGACGAGGCGAGCCCGTGCCTCCCCCACGACATACAGCGATCCCGTGATCAGCACGAGGTCGTCCACGAGCGCCTCGTCGAGGGCTCGCTCCACCGCTGCGGCAACGCCTTCGATGACGACGCAGTCGATGTCCAGTGATGCCGCCGCGCTCGCGATGTCGCTCGCCGGGAACGCACGTGAGGTCGACGGCGCAGTCGCGATCACGAGGCGCGCCGAGGCCGCGTCGATCGCTTCGAGCATCGCGACCGGGTCGCGGCCTCGCAGCATCCCGATGACGTAGATGCGCTCGTCGACTTCCGAGAACTCCTCGTCGACGACGGCCGCGGCCACGTCCGCGCCGGCGGGGTTGTGCGCGCCATCGAGGACGACGAGGGGATGACGGCCGACGATCTCGAATCGCCCCGGCATGACGACGTTCTCGAAACCGACGGTAACGAGCTCGGGGGCGAGCGGTGATCCGAAGAACGTCTCGACCGCGCTGAGAGCGGCCGCGGCGTTGTCGCCCTGATGAGCACCGTGCAACGGCAAGTAGAGATCGGGGTACGACGCGCCGGGCGTGCGCAGCTCGAGCAGCCGACCGCCGACGGCGAGCACGTTGTCGTTGCAGGCGAAGTCGAGGTCGCGCAGGAACGTTTCGCCCGGCTTCTGCTCGAGGAACACCGGGACGAGCTCGGGATCGGTCTCGCCCAGCACGAGCGACGCGCCGGGCTTCACGATGCCGGCCTTCTCGCGCGCGATGTCGAGGCGGGTCGGGCCCGCGTACTCGGTGTGATCGAGCGCGACGTTGGTCACGACGGCAACCTGACCGTCGCCGACGTTGGTCGCGTCCCACCGGCCGAGCAGCCCGACCTCGGCCACGACCACGTCGACCGCCACGTCGGCGAACCAGCGATATGCCGCCGCGGTCAGGATCTCGAAGTAGGACGGCTCGACACCGGCAAGGCCCTCCGCGTCCGCGACGCCCTGGATCGCGTCGGCGAGCTCGTCGTCCTCGATCGGCGTGCCGTTCACGGCAATCCGCTCGTTGATCCGCTGCAGATGGGGGCTCGTGTAGGTGCCGACGGCCAGGCCGTGGGCTTCGAGCAGTCTCGTCGCGATCTGCGCCGTCGATCCCTTGCCGTTCGTCCCCGTGATGTGCACGAGCGGCGCGGCCTGCTGAGGGTCGCCCAGCACATGCATGAGGCGCTGCATCCGCTCGAGCGTGGGATGCGAATGACGGTCGGCGACGACCGCCTCGAGGTTGACGTGCTCGTCGAGGTACCGCAGCGCGGCAGCGAGATCCACGAGGCGGACCTCGGCCGCGTCCCAGGACGCGGCGCGGCGGGGACGCTGCTGGCGGGGGGTCTCCGAGCGCGGGACCAGCGTGGGGTTGACCTTCTCGAGCACCGTCGAACCGTCGATCACGACCCTCTCCACGTCGGTGCGGCTCGGGAGGTCGTACATGACGTTGAGCAGCACCTCTTCGAGGATCGCCCGTAGCCCGCGAGCGCCGGTGCCTCTGAGGTTCGCCTGCTCCGCGACGGCGACGAGTGCGTCGTCCGAGAACTCGAGCTCGACATCCTCGAACTCGAAGAACTTGCGGTACTGCTTGATCGAGCGCGTTCTTCGGCTCGACGAGGATGCGGACGAGCGCTTCCTGATCGAGGTTCGCCACCGCGCCGATGACCGGGAGGCGGCCGATGAACTCGGGGATGAGCCCGAACTTGAGCAGATCCTCGGGGAGTACCTCGCCGATGACGCTCAGCGCGTCACGGTCGGTCGCCATGCGGATGTCGGCGTTGAAGCCGACGCCCTTCTTCCCGATGCGGCTCTCGATGATCTTCTCGATGCCCGCGAACGCCCCGCCGCAGATGAAGAGGATGTTCGTCGTGTCGATCTGGATGAACTCTTGATGTGGGTGCTTGCGACCGCCCTGCGGTGGCACCGAGGCCGTCGTACCCTCGAGGATCTTCAGCAAGGCCTGCTGCACACCCTCACCGGAGACGTCGCGGGTGATCGACGGGTTCTCGCTCTTGCGGGCGATCTTGTCGATCTCGTCGATGTAGATGATGCCCGTCTCGGCCTTCTTCACGTCGTAGTCGGCGGCCTGGATGAGCTTGAGGAGGATGTTCTCGACGTCCTCCCCGACGTAGCCGGCTTCGGTGAGCGCCGTTGCGTCGGCGATGGCGAACGGCACGTTCAACATCCGAGCGAGCGTCTGCGCGAGGAATGTCTTGCCGCAGCCCGTTGGGCCGATCAGCAAGATGTTCGACTTCGCCAGCTCGACATCGTTGTCGTGGGTCGCACCGAACTGCACGCGCTTGTAGTGGTTGTACACCGCGACCGACAGGATCTTCTTCGCCGACTCCTGCCCGATGACGTAGTCGTTCAGGAACTCGTAGATCTCACGCGGCTTGGGCAGGTCGTCGAACTTCAGCTCGGACGTCTCGGAGAGCTCTTCCTCGATGATCTCGTTGCAGAGGTCGATGCACTCGTCACAGATGTAGACGCCGGGGCCGGCGATCAGCTTCTTGACCTGCTTCTGCGACTTGCCGCAGAACGAGCACTTCAGCAGCTCGCCCCCGTCACCGAACTTGGCCACCGGATGCCTCTTCCCCTCGACTCGATCTATCCCTTGACGGCCGCGATCGGGCCGTCGGTGGTCAACCCACGTGCACTGATGACCTCGTCGATGATGCCGTAATCGTGGGCCTCATCCGCGGACATCACGAAATCCCGGTCGGTATCCGAATGGATACGGGACTCTTGCTGGCCGGTGTGACGGGCCAGGATCTCCTCGAGGAGGTCACGCATGCGCAAGATCTCCTTGGCGGCGAGCTCGAGGTCGGTCGCCTGCCCGGCGGCCCCGCCGTAGGGCTGGTGCAACAGGACCCTTGCGTGGGGCAGCGCCAATCGCTTGCCCTTCGTGCCCGCTGCGAGAAGCACGGCCGCCGCGGACGCCGCCTGCCCGAAGCAGATCGTGGCGATGTCGGGCTTCACGAACTGCATCGTGTCGTAGATCGCGAACAGCGCCGTGATGTCACCACCCGGCGAGTTGATGTAGATGTTGATGTCCTTGTCCGGGTTCTCGGACTCGAGGTGCAACATCTGCGCGCACACGAGGTTCGCGATCGTGTCGTCGATCGGCGTGCCGAGGAAGATGATGTTCTCCTTGAGCAGCCGCGAATAGAGGTCGTAGGCCCGCTCCCCCCGGTTCGTCTGCTCGACGACAGTCGGCACCAGGTAGTTGCGGATCGGGTCGATCACTCTTCGTCCTTCTCGGTCTTCGGGGAGCTCGGTTTCGGGTTCGTTCTCGGGAATCTCGGGCACGAGGTCGGCACGATCGATCGCTTGCCCATCGGGGTCGACGACCTCGACGTGATCGACGATCCACTCCAGCGCCTTGCGCTTGCGCAGGTCTGAGCGTAACTCCGGGATCTGCCCATTGCGCTCGATCACCTTGCGAAGCTGGTTCGCCTTCTGATTCGTGCGCTCCGCCAGGCGCTCGATCTCGGCGTCGACCTCGTCGTCATCGACCTCGATGGCCTCGGCGTCGGCGACCCCACGCAGCGCCAGATCCACCTTCACGGCCTCGCGGCCCGCAGTGCGCAGCTCCTCGACGAACTCGGGTTGGCTGCGCCCGGTGGCAGCCAAGTACTGCTCGATCCCCATGCCTTGTGCCTGGAGGCGCAATCCGAGGTCTTGCAGTCGGGTTCGCATCTCGTCTTCGACCAGCGCCTCGGGAAGCTCGTCGTCGACGAGCTCGCCGAGCGCTGTGGCCGCGCGTTCGCGCAGCGCCATCTGCGACTGCATGACCCTGACGATCGTCATGCGGCGAACGAGGTCGGCGCGCAGCGCGTCGAGCGTCTCGAACTCGGACGCCTCGTTCGCCCACTCGTCGTCGAGATCGGGCAGCACCTTCTGCTGCACTTGCTTGACGAGGACGCGAAAGTCGATCGGCTCCTCGTCCGGGTCGGGATGGCGCGCGCTGAACTGGAGGATGTCACCCGCCTTCGCACCCCGGAGGTGATCGTCGAGCTCGGGGACGATGCTGGCGCTGCCGACCTCGTAGAGGTAGTCCTGCGCATCGAGGCCGGGCAGCGCCTCACCGTCGCGCGAGCCCACGAGGTCGACCGTCACTGCGTCACTGTCGACTGCGGGTCGCTCGACCGCCTCGAGCTCGGCGAACTGGTTGCGCATGCGCTCGATCTGGGCGTCGATCTCCTCGTCGCTCGGCTTCGGCCGAGGGACCTCGACCCGGAGGCCGCCGTACCCGGCGACGCTGACCCTCGGTCGCACCTCGACGACGGCGTCGAACGCGACCGGCCCCTCCTCACGGCCTGACGTGATGTCGATCTCGGGCGGCGCGATGACGTCCACATCGTTCTCGCGGACCGCCTGCGCGTAGTACTCGGGCAGCGCCTCGCGGAGAGCCTCCTCACGAGCCGCGGTGGTGCCGATGCGGGCCTCGAGGATCCGGCGCGGTGCCTTGCCCGGACGGAAGCCGGGGATGCGCACCTCGCGGGCGATGCGCCGGAACGCCGCGTCCATCGCCTTGTCGAACTCTGTCTCGTCGACCTCGACGGAAACCTTGACCTTGTTGTCTTCGAGGGACTCGACGGCGCTCTTCACAGACCAGGGAGCATACCGGCGGGCCAGGAGCGGCCCGTCTGTCGAAATAGGTCGTTCGACCTAGTCGATCACCGTGCTGAGACCACGATGAGATTGGGTTGGAGACGACGACGAGATTGGCCCGAACGGCCCATAGCGCCCCTGAGAGGTCATCAGTACCGTCGACATCACGTGAGCGGGAACCGGGCGATGCTCCGGGAGAAGACCTTCGCGGGCGGAAGCGGGGTCGTGGCTGGCGGCGGTAGCCAGCCACTTGCAGCTCACTGACAGGGCCGGGGCCACAAGCCTCGGCCCTGTTCTCGTATCGCCGGGTAAGACTTGGTGGGCCGGGGAGTGGCGCAGTGGTAGCGCACCTGCTTTGGGTGCAGGAGGTCGGGGGTTCAAGTCCCCCCTCCCCGACGGTCTCCCAGGAGGTTGTCATGACGACGCTGAAGGATCGGCCGAACAGTGCACTGCTCATCATCGACGTCCAGAACGGGGTGGTCGAAGGTGCGCCCCGTCGCGACGACGTCATCGAGAACATCAACACGCTGGTCGACAAGGCCCGCGCGGAGGACGTTCCGGTGGTCTGGGTGCAGCACTCGGACAACGGCGACCTGAAGCAAGGCAGCGAGGCGTGGCAGTACGTGCCCGAGCTCGTTCGCGACGACACTGAGCCCGTCGTCCACAAGACATACGGCGACTCGTTCGAGGACACAGACCTCGAAGCGCGGCTTGCCGAGCGCGGCGTCGGTCGCCTCGTCGTCACCGGAGCGCAGACCGACGCGTGCGTCCGCTCCACGATCCACGGAGCGTTTGCGCGCGGATACGACGTGACGTTGGTCGGTGACGCGCACACGACCGAGGACCTCACCGAATGGGGCGCGCCGCCGCCCGAGCAGGTCATCGCGCACACGAACCTCTACTGGAAGTACCAAGATGCTCCCGGGCGTACCGCGAGCACGGTGGACACGGCGGAGGTCGACTTCTCGAAGGGGTGACGATGACCGACTCGCTTCGTGGCCATCGATTCACGAACGAGGACATGAGGGACGCGACGTTTCGCGATTGCGATCTGCGGGGTGTGAGGATGGCCGACTGCTGGCTGGCTGATGTCAGCCTCGACGGGCTCGTCACGAATCTCCGCGTGAACGGTGTTGATGTCGGTCCGTTCGTCGAAGCAGAGCTGGATCGTCACCAGCCCGAGCGCATCCAGTTACGAGCGATGAAGACTGCGGACGACTACCGCGTGATGTGGAAGAGCATCGAGGACATGTGGTCCAAGACAGTTGCCCGCGACGAAGCTCCCCGAGTCGATGCTCCACGAGCGTGTCGACGACGAGTGGTCGTTCGTCGAGACGTTGCGCCATCTGATCTTCGCTACCGACGCGGGTCCACCGCGCCGTGCCGACGCGCCTACGCCGTTCGCTGCGGTCGGCTTGACGCACGCTCCCTACCAGCGGGACGACGCGATCGCACTGGGCATCGACGTCGACGCGGAGCCGACCCTTGACGAGGTGCTCGAGGTGCGCGCTTCGCCTGGCGATCGTGGGCTCCGTGGTCGCTGGCCTGAGCGAGGAGAACATGACAAGGCCAGCCGCGCGCACACCCGCCCCCGGGTATCCCGACGAGGGACACACGGTGGGCGGGTGCGTGAGAGTGGTCATGGGTGAGGAGATCGAGCATCACCGCTACGCAACGCGTGACCTCGCGGTGCTCGAAGCTCAGCCCTGACTGGCGGCGGTGAGGGCCTCGATCGCCATGAAAGCCTGAGGACCGGGGTTGTCGACGTTCAACATGACGGCGACGGCGGCGCCGCTGTCGGGCTCGTAGCCGATGAACGCCTCTTGCGCACCCGTGCCCATGTGGCCATCCACCGTGATCGCGTCGGTCTCGTACTGCTCGAAGCCGAGGCCGTAGCGGTGCGTGACGCCGAACTGCGAGTAGTCCTCCCCGGGCACGAACGCCCGCATCGCTTGCTGCGACTCGGGCGACAAGAGCGTGCCGTCCTTCAGGGCTGTCACGAACTCGAGGAGGTCGCGCCCGTTGGACTCGATCGCTCCCGCGGCGCCACCGAGGGAAGGATCGGTCGCGTTCGTGGAGTCGACGAACGATCCGTTGACCGGGACGAATGAGGGGGCCGCCTGGGTGGTGATCAGATCCGTGTGCGTCAGACCGAGCGGCTCGACGATGCGGGTCTGCACCTCTTCGTCCCACTCATTCCCGGTCACGAGACGGATGATCTCGCCGAGGACGATGTAATTCGTGTTCGAGTAGTGGAACGCGCCCCCGGGCTCGCCGAAACGTCCGGCGGCCTCGGCCACGGCGAGCATCTCGGCTGCCGTCCAATGGCGATGTGCGTCGTTCAGCACTTGCGGCTGGTAGCTGTACTCACCGAGTCCGCTCGTGTGCTGGAGCAGCTCGCGAGGTGTGATGCGCTCGGCGTCCTTCAGGTCGGGGAAGTACGCATCGATCCCGCCATCGAGGTCGATGCGTCCCTCTTCCGCGAGCTGGAGCACGACCACCGCAACGAAGGTCTTCGTGATGCTGCCGACGTTCCACGGGGTGTCGAGATCGACCGGGCCGCTCGCTGGATCGAGTGTCGGTGTCCCGACAGTCGCTTCAGTGACTGTGCCATCCGGATCTCGGAACGCGATGCGGCCGCCGACGAACTCACCCGCGTCGTGATGCGACTCGAGGATGCTGTTCAACATCGCGCGGCGCGCCTCGTTCGGCCCTGAGGTCGTTGGCGGCACCGAGGTCGTTGGCGGCACCGACGAGACCGGCGCCGGAGCGACAGTTGTCTGCGGCGCGGAGCTGTCGGTGGCGGACGAACATGCGGTTGCGAGGAGCACCAACCCCGCCGCCAGCGCGGCGGCGACTCGATGCGCCTGACGATGAACTGGTTGGGGATTGATGTGAGTGCTCATGCATCGACTGTGCGCCGCTGCACGTCGACGATCGACACCCGGAGGCGTGATCGTGCGTCACCGTCTGACATCCCCCGGAGGGGGGACGGGCCGAGCTCAGGTCGTGGCGGGGGGCGCCGCGGTCGTGGGCACGGACGCGGCGGTCGTGGGCGCGGCCGTGCTGCCTGGTGCACCCGTCGTCTGGGCCGCGGCCGTCGTGGTCGACGACGTCGCGGACCCTTGCAGCGCGGCCAGCGCCTCCTGGAACGCAGCCAACGTCGCGACGTCCACGGCTCCGGTGGGTTCTACGCCGAGCTCGGTCTGGAACGCCTTGAGGGCGTCGGTGAGCTCGGGCGTCCACTTGCCATCGATCTCGCCCTCCCAGAAGCCCGTCAGCTTCAGCACCGTCTGCAACACGATCGTCTGGGTCACCGCTTGCGCCGCCGCATCCTTTTCGAGCGCAAGTGCGGTTGCCATGTCGACCAGGCCAGTGACCGGGAGGCCCTTGTCCGTCTGCAGCTGCTTCACGGCTTCAACCGTGAGGGGTCCGTAGATCCCGTCGATCGCAGCCGTGTAGTAGCCGCCGGCCTCCAGCTGCGTCTGCAGCACGATGGTGTACTCGGTCACCTGCGCGACCGCCTGGGCCTGCTGCTCGTCACTGAGGCATCCGGCGTCTGCGAGCAGCTTCAGCCAAACGACCTCGAGCGCGAACGCCGCGGAGTGATACTCAACCGTGGCCTCCACGAGCGGCGTCTGATCCGTGATCCCGGTCGCCGCATCCTCGAGGTCGGCCTCGGCCTGCGTCACCCGGTTGATCGTTGCGGGTGGCACGACGGTCGTCGTCGGCGATGGCGGCGCCGCGGTCGCCGTCGCTGGCTGGCCCGCCGCGCTGGCTTGCGCGTTGGCGAGGGCAGCCTGCGCGTCGGCGAGCTCTTGCTCTGCTGCGACGACGGCATCCTGCGCGGCGCCGACCGCGTCGGCAGCGGCAGAGACAGAGTCGCGGGGCGCGCCAAGGTCGGCGCCCACCGTCTTGATGTCGCCGACGGTCGCCTTGCTGTCCGTGAACAGCTTCCCGTAGCGATCGATCGCGGTGACGTAGTCCGTTGCCTCAGTGCAGAAGCTCTCGTTTGCCGCGACGAGGTCGCTCTGCGCTTTCGTCAGGGCATCCTGAGCCGCGGTGACCCGAGCTTCGGGAGCGGCGGCTTCGGTAGCGGCGACGGAACCTTGCCCGGAGCCAGAATCATCACCGCATGCGGCGGCGAATAGTGCGAGGCCGACGATTGCGACCGTGAATCGGAGGTGGCGCATGACCGCTCCTCTCGTTCGACGAGTGAGTGACAGTACCGGCCGACCTTTGGCTTCTTCGTGACCCTCGTGCGTCGCGCCGTACGAAATACAGCAAGACCAGGGAAAAGTTTGAGACGAAAACAACCGCGGACAGCGACCTCGTGCAGCCGAGGAAGACGCGGGATGAGGCTGAGTCACGTCCAGTGGCCGGCGAACAGGGCTCGGGCATCGGCGGCGAGCTCCTCGCACGGCCCTTCCACCTCGATCGGCACCGAACCGCGCTCGAACACGTCGCGGCTCGACACTCTCAGCCGCGGGATGTGCTCGGGCAGGATCTCGATGAGCTGGTCGGTCGAGAGCGCGAACACGAGCCGGCCGATGCCCGCCCAGTACTGACCTCCCGCGCACATGGCGCAGCTCTCGCAGCTCGTGTACAGCGTCGCGGCCGCGCGGTCCTCGGCGGTCATGTGCTGCGAAGCCCATGCTGCCACCGCGAGCTCGGGATGTCCGGTGACGTCTCCCCCGCCGACGGTGTTCGTGAGCTCGAGGATCACCTTGCCGTCCCCGCCGACGAGAAGTGACCCGAACGGGTCGTGCCCGCCTTCGCGTGCAGCACGGGCGAGCTCGAGGCAACGGCGAAGGTGTCCGACATCGGTGACATCCACGTCTCCGAAACTAGAACGCACGTCCGGTTGCGCGAGAACCGAGCCGGGTACGTGCCTGGTGCCCGAGAGGAGTGCTCTCATGACGCCGAACCTGCTCGACCTCTACGACCAGGCGAGCGAGTGGACGCTGAGCAAGGTCGAACGCGCAGCGGACGAGCTCGACCGCGACACGCCCTGCGACGAGTGGGACGTGCGCACCCTGATGAACCACATGCTCGAAACCCAGAAGTACTTCGTGTCGGCAGCGCGAGGCGAGGACGCGTCTCCGCCCTCAGGCCAGCCCCCTCAGATGCTGAGCGCCGACCCGGTGGCCGACTTCGCTCGCGCTCGGTCGACCACGATCAGCACGTTCAGTGAGCCCGGGGTGATCGAGAAGACCGGCCCGTCACTCGGCATCGCGTTCGCCGACCAGCTGCTCCACGGTTGGGATCTCGCGAAGGCAACGGGGCAGGACTCGACGATGCCCAGCGGGCTGCCCGAGGCCGCCTACGAGATGATCCACGGCCGGTTCACGGACGAGCAGCGCAAGGGCGTCTTCAAGCCCGAGGTCTCCGTCCCCGACA
The DNA here is from genome assembly GCA_963708175.1 of uncultured Acidimicrobiales bacterium. Classification (GTDB taxonomy): domain Bacteria; phylum Actinomycetota; class Acidimicrobiia; order Acidimicrobiales; family DATKAS01; genus DATKAS01. Next base: position 333,547 of record CAVPSD010000003.1, on the reverse strand, counting down.
ACGCATCCATGCAGGACAAGCTCCTCGCGTACACGGGCCGGAAGCCATCGTGAACCTCTATCCCGTCCCCGCGAAACCGTTCTGGTAGGCCCACACGACTGCCTGCGTGCGGTCGCGGGTGCCCGTCTTCATGCAGATCCGCTTGAGGTGGGTCTTCACTGTCTCGTGACCGATCGACAGCGCTTCGGCGATCTCCGCGTTGGACAGGCCCTCCGTGAGGTAGCGCAGCACCTCGGCTTCGCGCGCGGTCAAGGGCACGACAAGTGCGGGACCCGACGGCTCGGACTTACGTCTCGCGACGTACGTGAGCAGGCGTCGGGTGAGTGCCGCGGAGATGAGCGCCTCGCCGGCCGCCACCGTCCGGATCCCCGCGACAAGCTCCTCGGGCGTCGAGCGCTTCAGGAGGAAGCCATCGGCGCCGGCCTCGAGCGCGTCGTGCACGATCTCGTCGAGATCGAAGGTCGTGAGGACGAGCACGCGGGCGCGGTGCCTCCCAGGACGCGATCTCACGGGTCGCGTCGATGCCGTCCTCGCCAGACATCCGGACATCCATCACGACGACGTCGGGCTGCACAGTCGCCGCGAGCTCGACGGCTTGCTTCCCGTCGGAAGCCTCGGCGACCACCTGCAGGTCGCCGGCCGATTCGAGCAGGACGCGAAGACCCTGGCGCACGAGGACGTCGTCATCGGCCAGCAGCACGGTGATCATGAGTTGCCCTCTCGGAGCGGGAGGCTCGCGCGCACGAGGAAGCCGTCGTCGACCGGTCCTGACTCGAGCTGGCCGCCCTCGAGGTGGGCGCGCTCACGCATGTTGACGAGCCCGCGGCCCGAGCCGTTCGCGGGCGTGCACTCTCCGGTGTTGTGCACGGTGATCACCGCGTCTCGACGCCCGCGGGTGATCGTCACCGAGATCGGTCCGGCGCTGCTGTGTCGGGCAGCGTTGGTGAGGGCCTCTTGCACGATGCGGTAGGCGGCGCGCTCGGCCGTGGGCGAGAGGCGGACATCCTCGACGTGCAGCTCGACGTCACGACCGGTCGCTCGAATGCGGTCACAGAGGGCGGGGATGCCAGCGAGCGTCGCGCTCTCGGGCGCGGCGCGCTGCTCGCCATCGACCGGACGGAGCACCCGGAGCACGGCGTCGAGCTCCCCCAGCGCGACTCGTCCGACGCTCTCCACCTGCTCGAGCGCTTGCCGCGCGAACTCGGGGCGCTCGTCGAACACGTGTCGACCCACGCCCGCTTGCATCACCATCACGTTCACCGCGTGTCCGAGCGAGTCGTGCAGCTCGCGGGCCAGGCGAGCCCGTTCCTCGAGCACGACCCGGTCTTGCATGGCCTCCTGCTCGCGGGCTTGCGCCACGCCCAGCTCGCGGCGGGTGCGGGTGCTGTCGCCGAGCAGCCCCGCGACGATGGTGGCGATCGCGATCGCGACGAAGATGCCGACCTCCAGCGGCCCCCGGTCCGCGATCGCGTAGGCCGCAACGGTGACCGCGAGCACCGCCGCCGCGAGCCAACGTCTCCGTCGCGGGGAGTAGGCGAACACCGCGTAGAACGCGATGAAGGCTGGGTACTGCGTGATCCCGACTTGGAACCCGGCGACGACATTGACGATGAACACGCCGCAGGCCCCGAGCAACGACCAGACCGGAGCGGTGCGCCACCACCACAACGAACCGGCGGAGGCGAGGACGAGCACCGCCGCGAACGCGGACGGCTCCCGGTAGCCCTCGGGCGTCGGGTTCCACGCAAGCACCGCGAGCCCGGCCAGCGCCACTGCAGCGACGAGGCCGGCATCGAGCAGCCGTGAGCCGCGAGTGACGGGACGGACCGGGTCCATGGCCCCCATGATGCGTCTTTGCCTGTCCGTGCGTCGTCCCGTCTCGGGGGGATCTTTCATTCCCCCGCGCGGGGGACGCCCGATCTCCCGCGCTCGAACGCCGCCTTCGTGAAGTCAGCGACGCCCGCGCTGCGGGAGGCGGGCGGCGAGAGTCGGGATGACGATCGCGGCGGCGGCGAGATGCGTGGTGATGAGCGTGACCTTCGTCGCGACGTCGGCGGAGAGCATGAGGTCGGGCACGATCGAGAGCGCGGTCAGCACGAGCGTCGTCCTGACGAACGTGGAGAAGGGGTTGGCGGCCCGGCGACGGAGCATGGCGGCGATGCCGACACCGACTGCCGTGAAGAACAGCGTGAGCTGACCGAAGCCGAGCACGGGGATCTGCTCGCCGGGTGCGGTCTCCAGCGAGACGCCGGCGGCGCTCGCGACGGCCGCGACGACGGTGGTCGCGACGGCGGCGACGAGGCCGGCGACCACGCCGGCACGAACGAGGCCGGAGCGGTCGGACCGAACGGTGTGCGTGGCGGTGATGGTGGCGGTCATCGGAAGCTCCTCACGGGTTCCGGGACCGGCCCTTCCGGCCCCTTCACCACTCCTACGAATGGGAGAAGCCGGAATCGACAGCCGCGGTCGGGATTCTTTGCCTCGTCAGACCGCCCGGATCTGGTCGAGCAGACCCTCGTCGACGAGCTCGGCGGGGACCGTCTCCGGGCCGGCGAACGCGGCGATCAGGAGAGGGAAGAACTCCGGATCCATGGCTGCCATCTTCTCGCCGAACACCTGCCGACGAGCCTTGCGGTTGTCGGCATCCTCGACCTGGATCGCCGCGATCGCGTCGGCGATCAGACGCAGACGGCGCATCCGCTCCATCCGCTCCGCCCCATACGAAGCGAACCCCTCGGCGTCCCGCGCACCCTCGAGCACGAGATCTCGCACTGTCGCGCGGCGTCGCGCATAGCGATCGACAGGCCCTGGCCGATGATCGGGTCGTTGTGCCCAGCTGCGTCGCCGATGAGCACGACGCCATCCACGTACGGCTCGGGCGTCCAGGTGTCGTCGCCGGGATACGTGGCGCACGGGCCGGCCGGCGTCGCACGGGAGACCTCGTCGCTCCACGGATAGCTGCTCATCCCCGAGGCCTCGAGGAATCGCTGCGTCCCTTCGGGCCCCGCGAAGCGATGCTGGCCGGAGATGCCCGTGCAGATGTACAGCCGGGCTCGGCCCGGCCGCTGGTGGAAGACCAAGAACCAGCTCTCCCCCTCGCTCGCCAGCGCGTCGAAGTCGCCGGGCACCCCTTCGAGTCCGTCGACGAGCAGCCCCGCGATGTAGGAGATGGGTTCCTGGCGTTCGAGCGTGATCCCGATCTGCTTGCGAACCGTCGAGTTCCGACCGTCCGCGCCGACCACCAGACTCGTACGAAGCTCACCGCTCGATCCCTCGACTTCGTAGCGCACCGTTCGCTCGCCGCCGTTCGTGAGTCCGACGTGCGAGACCCCGCGCACGACCGTCGCGCCAGCGCCGGCGGCCGCGTCGAGGAGCGCCTGGCACGCGTCGGGATGGCGGAGGTTGAGAGAGCCCTCGATGCCCGGGACCATGATGTTCATCGGGATCGGCGCTGGGTCAGGCACACCCTCGTCGTACTGGTTCCACACCGAGGTCGTGTGTGCGCCGGCGTCGAGCAGCGCCTGCTCCACGCCCAGCCTCCGTGCCTCGGCGACGCCCCAGCACTGCATGCTCTCGCCGCGAACGCGATCAGGAAACTCGACCGAGCCTTCGAGCACGGTCACACCGAGCCCCTCACCCGCGAGGGCAAAGGCGAGAGAGGCACCGGCGATCCCTCCGCCGACGATGACGACATCTGTGGGAGTGGGCATGAGGGAGTTCACCCCGCGGGCTGCCGTCCCGCAAGGGCGGTGAGCACGGCAACTGCGGCGCGCGCCTGATCCGGGGAATCGATCTTTGTCCTCCTTGCTCTTCGGCTGTGTTCATTCGTGAGAGAGCCGGCCGCGGATCAGTCCACACTGGACAGATGCAAACCGTCGTCCTGGTCGAGGGTGCCAGCGACCAGTGCGCGATCGAGACGCTGGCAACCCGGCTCGGGCTCGACCTCGCCGCGACCAGCGTCGATGTCGTGTCGATGGGAGGCGCGACGAACATCGGCCATTTCGTGCGGCGCTTCCATTCGGACGTGCGGCTCCTCGGCCTGTACGACGTCGGCGAGGCGCCCTTCTTCAGGCGGGCACTCGGGTCGGACGACCTAGGGGCTCGGGGCTTCTTTCTGTGTGATGAGGACCTCGAGGACGAGCTCATCCGCGCTCTCGGCACCGAGCGCGTCCAACAGGTCATCGCTGCGCAAGGCGAGATCGGCTCGTTTCGCACGTTGCAGAAGCAGCCAGCGCATCGGGGCGAGCCGATCGAGGCGCAGCTGCACCGGTTCATGGGCACCACCAGCGGTCGCAAGCTGCACTACGCCCGCGCGTTGGTCGAGGCCTTGGACCTCACCCGTGTTCCGCGGCCCTTGGCTCAGCTGCTCGCGCGAGTCGGCCCCTGCGCTGAATAGGCTGCACACTCGGGGGTGAGCGCCATGCAAGTCGAACCGATCGATGCGACGTTCGGAGCGATCGTGCGCGAGATCGACGTCACTGCTCTCGATGCCGACACGTGGGACGCCCTCTACGCCACATGGCTCGAGCACGCGCTGCTCATCTTTCCCGGGCAGTTCCTGACGACAGAAGCCCAGGACGCGTTCGCCCTCCGATTCGGGGATCTCGAGTTCAAGGCAGCGCCGATCACGAACATCGGAAAGAGCGGCAAGGTGCACGCCGCCGCGGACGACGACGTCGTGAAGGCGCTGCGTGGCAACGAGGGCTGGCATCACGACAGCACCTACATGCCGGTCCAAGCGAAGGGCGCGGTGTTCTCGGCGGAGATCGTGCCGGACGACGTCGCCCCTACCGGATGGGCCGACATGCGCGCCGCCTACGAGGCGCTCGACGACGAGAAGCGGCGGCTCGTCGAGTCGCTGATCGCGTACCACTCGCTGTACTACAGCCAAGGCCGCGCCGGATATCTGCCGTCGAAGAAGAACGACCAGGGCGGCTACAACCAGTACGGCTACCACGACATGGAGCCGTCACTCCGCCCGCTCGTCAAGGTTCACCCTGACACCGGCCGGCCCAACCTCTGCATCGGCCGCCACGCGTATGGGATCGTCGGCATGGATCCCGAGGAGTCCGAGCGCTTCCTCGACGAGCTGAACGAGTGGGCCTGCCAGCCGCCTCGCGTCTACTTCCACGAATGGCAGGTTGGCGACGTCGTCGTGTGGGACAACCGGAGGTTGATGCACCGCGCGACGCCGTTCGACATGACGCAGCCCCGCCGCATGTGGCACACGCGCATCGCCGGCGAACGCGACTCCGAGCTCGCGATCAACCACTGCTGATGCGCGTCGTGGTGCTCGGCGCCGGATTCGGCGGCCTCGAGCTCACCACTCGGCTGTCGGACGAGTTCGGTGATGATGCCGATGTGGTGCTGATCGACCGGACGGACTCGTTCGTCTTCGGGTTCTCGAAGCTCGAGGTCATGTTCGGCCGCGCGACCGAGCCGTCCGTGCACCACCGCTACGCGGACATCGTCAAGCCCGGAGTCCGGCTCGTGCAGACCGACATCACCAGGATCGATCCCGCGGCGAGACGCGTGGAGACCGAGGCTGGCACATTCGACGCCGACATCCTCGTCATCGCGCTCGGGGCGGATCTCGACCCGAGCGCAACACCCGGCCTCGTCGAAGGCGGTCATGAGTTCTACACAGAGGCCGGAGCGTTCGCCTGTCGTGACGTGCTCGCGAGCTTCAGCGGTGGTCGGGTGATCGTCGCCGTGACCTCGATGCCGTTCAAGTGCCCGCCGGCACCGAGTGAGACCGCGCTGCTCATGCACGACTTCCTCACCGGCAGAGGCCTGCGCGACCGCTCGGAGATCGCGCTCGTCATGCCGCTGCCCGTGCCGATCCCTCCCTCACCGGATGCCTCGAAGGCGCTGCTCGCCGCGTTCGCCGAGCGTGGTATCACGTGGCATCCCAATACCGTCGTCCGCGGGTTGGATGCCTCTCGGAAGGTGGCGATGCTCGCCGACGAGAGCGAGATGCCGTACGACCTCTTCCTCGCGGTGCCGAAGCACAAGGCGCCGGCGGTCGTCAGGGAGTCGGGCCTGGCTGTCGACGGGTGGATCCCGGTCAATCCGCTCACACTCGAGACGTCCGCTCGCGACGTCTACGCCATCGGCGACGTGACGAGCGTCGGCACCCCGAAGGCGGGAGTCTTCGCCGAGGGCCAAGCCGTCATCGCCGCCGAACGCATCGCCGCACGCATGCGAGGTGACTCGGAGTCGGCGGAGTACGACGGGCGAGGCATCTGCTACCTCGAGTTCGGTCAGCATGAGGTCGCGAAGGTAGATGTCACGTTCCTCAGCGGGCAGGCACCGCGCGGCTCCCTCGAGGGGCCGTCCGAGGCGCTCGCCGCGGACAAGGTCGAGTTCGGCACGAGTCGCATCCGGCGGTGGTTCGGCCGGGATTGGAACATGTGATGGCGGACTTCCCGACGCCCGTCGACGCACTCGAGGAGCTCGCATGACGGTGCCCGCCCATCACCTCGAGTTCGTCGCCGCGAACAGGCTGTGCGTGCTCAGCTGGAACCGCGGCGAGGGCGCGAGCGATGCGCCGCCCCTCACGCCGGTGTTCTACGTCACGGACGGCGACGACGTGCTGGTGTCGATCACCGAACATCGCGCCAAGACGAGGGCGCTCCGCCGCGATGCCGCGATCAGCGTCTGCGTGTTGGGCGAGGAGATGCCCTTTCCCTACGTGACTTTGTTCGGCACCGCGTCGATCGACACCGATCCGACGAACGCCTTCGAGCTGATGGCCCGCGTCGTCGAGCGCATGGGCCGCTCGCTCGACCAAGATGGCCGCACCGCGCTCGAGAGCGTGCGCCGATCGCGAGCGCCGGGTCGTGCTCCGCGTCACCGCCCGACGATCCGTGTCGAACCTCCCGCCGCCAGGATGAACGAGCTACCTGCAGGCGACTTCCTGTCGTGGCTCGGCGACACGGATGCCGCCCTGCGGGGCGAGCGCGACGCGGACGTGCCGTGCGGAGGGTGCACCGCGTGCTGTCGGTCGTTCCAGTTCGTCCACGTCGGGCGTGACGAGGCCGAAGCGCTCGCACACATCCCGAAGGAGCTGCTCTTCCCTGCGCCGCACATGCCCGATCACCTCGTGATGGGCTACGACGAACGTGGGCACTGCCCGATGTTGAGCGACGGGGGCTGCACGATCTACGCGCACCGACCGCGTGCATGCCGGATGTACGACTGCCGCGTGGTCGCTGCCACGGGGGTGACGCTCGAAGACGACGACAAAGCCGCCATCGCCGAGAGAGTCGCACGGTGGCGGTTCTCCTATCCGACCGCGGAAGACGTGACCGCACAGGATGACCTGCGCAGGGCGGCAGCAGACCTCGCCTCGACCGTGCGATCGGACGTCGAGCGAGCGGTGATTGCAGTGCGGATCGAGCTGAAGCGACGGCTGCCTCGTGCCTGAACGGTCCGCGTCCGTCCCGCTGGCTGTCCTGCTCACGACGGCTATCGCTCCCATCACGTGGGGCACCACCTACGCGGTCACGACCGAGCTGCTCCCTCCGGATCGACCGCTGCTCGCGGGAACGGTCCGGGCGGTGCCCGCAGGGCTCCTCCTCCTCGCGTTGACACGCCGGCTCCCGTGGGGAGCTTGGTGGTGGAAGGTCGCGGTGCTCGGCGCGCTGAACTTCGGACTGTTCTTTGCACTGCTCTTCGTTGCTGCCGAGCGGCTCCACGGTGGGGTCGCAGCAACCCTCGGCGCGATCCAGCCATTGGTCGCCGCCGGGCTCGCCGCGGCGCTGCTCGGCGAGCCCCTCCGGCGCGCGACGCTGATCGCGGGCGGTCTCGGCATCATCGGTGTCGCGATGCTCGTGCTCCAACCCGGGGCCGACCTCGACGCGGTCGGCGTGCTCGCCGGCCTCGGAGGCGCCGTGTCGTTCGCAGCAGGCGTGACACTCACCAAGAAGTGGCGGCCAGACGCGCCGATCCTCGCGTTCACCTCATGGCAGCTGCTCGCCGGCGGGGCGGTGCTCGCGATCGCGAGTGCTGCTGTCGAGGGCGCGCCGCCCGCCTTCACCGGGAAGAACGTCGCGGGGTTCGCCTGGCTCGCGATCGTCGGCACCGCGATCGCGTACGCGCTCTGGTTCCGCGGCATCGGCCGCCTGCCGGTCGCGAACGTGAGCCTCCTCGCGCTGCTCAGCCCGGTCGTCGCGGTGACTGTCGGCTACCTCGTGCTCCACCAGGACCTCGGACCTTGGCAGGTCGGAGGGGTGATCGTGGTGCTGTTCGCTCTCTGGGTGGGCCAGCGTCAGCCCGCGGTCCAGGGTGCGAGCCACGGAGTGGCGGGCCAGCCTTCGGCCGCGGCCATCAACGGGAACGCGGTGGCACCGTCGATCGACTCCCGCACGATGTCGGCATGACCCGCGTGGCGTGCGGTCTCGGTGATGATGTGGAGGAGCACCCAGCGCACTGACCACGCGTCGAGATCGTCCGGGAACCACGGCACGCCCTTCGGCACCGGGACCGGTTGCCCGAGGTCGGGGATCTTCTCGATGACAGACTCCGTCTCGCGGGCGACGGCGTCGTACATGCCGAGGATGCTCGCGAGCGTCTCACCGGGCTCCATCCGGAAGTTCGCCTCGTAGTCGTCCTCGGGCACATCCGGCGGACGCTGCACGACGAGGTCGATCCAGTAACGCTCGACCGACGCGACGTGCTTGATGAGGCCGCCGACGGTCAGCGGGCTGACCGAGTTCGCGACACGTGCCTGCTCATCGGTGAGGCCGTGCGCGGCCAGGCGGAGCACGAGTCGCTGCTGGGCGAGGTACGTGAGCAGTGCATCCCGCTCGTCGGTGACGGGAGGAGCTTGTCCGGGCATGAGTCGATCATCGCCCACGAAACCGGTCATCGGACGACCGGTTCTGGCCGGTTTCCTCAGTCGTGGATCGGTACCCGACCGTGTCAGGGCCGGGTGACATCGGCGACCGCGCGCCGCCGGAACAGCACGAGCGAGCCGAGGGCCGCGGCGATCACCGACGCGGCGAGGATCCCGATCTTGGCGTTGTTCTCGAGGATTGGCTCCTCCTCGAACGCCAATCCCGCGACGAAGATCGACACGGTGAAGCCGATGCCGGCGAGTGCGCCGATGCCGAAGATTCCTCGCCACGTTGCGCCAGCCGGCAACGTGCCGATGCGGAGGCGTGTCGCGAGCCACGCGGCGCCGACGACGCCGACCAGCTTTCCGACGACCAGGCCGGCGATGATCCCCCACGTGATGCGTGACGACGCCGCGTCCGAGAGCGATCTCGAGGTGATCGGGATGCCCGCGTTGGCCAGGGCGAACAGCGGCACGATCAGGAAGCTCGTCCAGGGGTGCAGCAGATGCTCGAGCCATTCGACGACCGACACGGACTCGCGCGCGAGAGTCGCGGTCTCCGCGGCGGTCTCGACCGTGGAGAGATCGAGCAGCGCCTCTTCATCGATCAGCTCTCGCTGCCGGTGCGGGCGGGTGGGCGCCATGAGACCGAGGATGACGCCGGTCAACGTGGCGTGCAGGCCTGCGTCGTGGATCGCGAGCCAGAGCGCCGCGGCGACGAGCGCGTACGCGGCGACGAAGCGAACGCCAGCCCACCGCATGAGGGCGACGAGCCCGACGAGCACGAGGGCGACCCCGAGCGCGCCGAGGTCGATGTCGTCCGAATAGAACACCGCGATGACGAGGATGGCACCGATGTCGTCCACGATCGCGAGCGCGAGCAGGAACAGCTTGAGCGACGGCGCGACGCGGTTCCCCAACAAGCTGATGACGCCGATCGCCATCGCGATGTCGGTCGCCATCGGGATCCCCCACCCCTCGATGCCGTCGCCACCAGCGTTGGCCACGACGTAGATGAGTGCAGGCACGACCATCCCGCCCACGGCGGCAATCGCGGGAAGCACCGCGGTGCGGGGGTCCCGCAGCTCACCCTCCACGAGCTCGCGTTTGATCTCGAGGCCGACCACGAGGAAGAAGACCGCCATCAGTCCCTCGTTGACCCACTCTTCGAGCGTGAGGTCTATCGAGTGGCTTCCGACCGTGATCGAGAGGTGGGTGTGCCAGAGATCGAAGTACGACTGGGTCCACACAGAGTTCGCCCAGACGAGCGCGACGATCGTGGTGAGGACGAGCACGACACCGCCCGCCGCCTCGGTACGGAAGAAGTCGCGGAGCGGGCTGACAGTGACGCGCCGCGTCGTCACGCGGTTTGGCGAAGCTTGAAGCGTTGGATCTTTCCCGTCGCCGTCTTCGGCAACGCGTCCATCACGATCACCTTGGCGGGTCGCTTGTACCCGGCGAGACGGTTGCGGCAGTGCTCGATCACTCCGGCTTCGTCGACCGAGAGGCCCGGCTTCGCGACAACGTAGGCAACAGGACGCGTGATCCCACGGTCGTCGACCTGCCCGACGACGGCGACCTCCAGCACCGAAGGGTGCTCGATGATCGTCGCTTCGACCTCGGCAGGCGCGACCCACTCTCCGCCGACGCGTAACATGTCATCCGAGCGCCCGAGGTAGGTGTACGTGCCTTCCTTGTCCCGCACGTACGTGTCGCCAGTGCGCACCCAACCACCGCCGAGGCCGAACGTCGCCTCGGTCGCGTCGGGGTTGCGGTAGTAGCCCGACGCCGCCGAGTCGCCGCGCACCCACAGATGGCCGGGAACCTCGTCCTCGCGGTCCGTGCCGTTGTCGTCCACGATCCGCACGTCGTAGCCCTTCACTGCGGCGCCGGTCGTGCCGGGCCGCACCGAGCCCGCGCGGTTCGACAGGAAGATGTGCGTCATCTCAGTGGAGCCGATGCCGTCGAGGATCTCGACACCGAAGCGATCGTGGAATCGGTGCCACGTCTCGGCGGGCAGAGCTTCCGCGGCCGAGACCGCGAGCCGAACCGAGCGGAACGTGTCGTCGGGGATGTCGGACGCGTTGAGTGCCGCGTAGAACGCGGGGATCCCGAAGAAGAGCGAGGGCTGGTGCTGGCGCACGACCTCTGCCACTCGCGTGGGCGACGGCGGCCGCGCCGCCTCGAGGATCGTGAGCGCGCCGACGGACATCGGGAAGGTCAGCGAGTTCCCGAGCCCGTACGCATGGAACATCGGCCCAACGGAGAAGAACCGATCGTCCGGGCTGATGTCCAGGATGGAGCGCGCGTAGGTCTCGGCGCTGACCCGCAGGTCGCCGTGGCGGTGCATCGCGAGCTTCGGCCGGCCGGTGCTGCCGGATGTGCAGAGCCAGAAGCCGGGGCTGTCGGCGTCGGTGTCCGCCGGGCTGCCATCGCCCTGCGTGGTCGCGGTGTCGCCCCAGTCCGAGGTTCCGGTCACGAGCCGCACGACGTCGAGCTCCTCGCTTCCCGCGGCCCGCTCGGCGGAGATGAGGACGAGGGGTGCTTCCGCGTCTTCCACGATGACCGCGAGGTCGCGCCACGGCAGGAGTGGATTGACCGGTGCTGCGACCGCGCCGATTCGCAGGCATGCAAGGAACGAGATCGTGAACTCGGGCGAGTCGAGAAGAGCGAGCACGACTCGGTCACCACCGCTGATGCCGCGCCCACGGAGACCCGCAGCCATCGATTCCACACGGGTGAGCAGGTCGGAGTACGAGAGGTTGGGCTCGTTCACGCTCCGCAGCGCGCTGCGCTTCCCCTCGCCGTCTCTTACGTGACGATCGAGCAACCACTCGGAAGCGTTCCAGCCCACGGTCTCACCTTCTTCCGTCGGGGCTTGCGCCATGCAATCAGATCTGTGGCAAGAATGTGGCTCCCAGAACGAGCCTCCGCAGTGCGGGGCTCCCCAACGAGAGAGATCACGACATGGTTCTCGCCGACGTCCATCTGAGCGACATCATCTGGTCGATGTTGTGGCTGTTCTTCCTCTTCATCTGGATCATGATCCTGGTGCAGGTGCTGATCGACCTGTTCCGCGATCACGAGCTGAGCGGTGTGGCGAAAGCACTGTGGGTCGTGGCACTCGTCTTCGTGCCCTTCATCACCGTGTTCGTGTACATCATCGCCCGCGGCAGCGGGATGGCCGAGCGCAGCATGAAGCAGCAGCAGAAGCTCCAGAGCCAAATGGACGACTACGTCCGGAGCACCGCGACCTCGGGCGGAGCGGCGGAGCAGATCGAGAAGGCCAAAGCGCTGCTCGATGCGGGCACGATCTCGCAGGCGGAGTTCGATCAGCTCAAGGCCAAGGCTCTGGCGTAGCGGTCGTCACCTGACGTGGAGCCCGGGGACTTCCAAGGGGTAGCGGGAAGGACGCTCGACGAGTCGACGCCATGGTGGCCCCCGCTGCCCGCGGCACCGGACGGCGCGCCCAACGTCGTCGTCGTGCTGCTCGACGACGTCGGGTACGCGCAGTTCGGCTGCTACGGCTCGACGATCGCGACGCCGACGTTCGACCGCCTCGCCGCAAGCGGGCTCCGCTACTCGAACTTCCACACGACCGCGCTCTGCTCCCCCACGCGGGCATGCCTGCTCACCGGGCGCAACCATCACCGCAGCGGGATGGGGCGGATCGTCGAGTTCGCGTCGGGGTTCCCGGGCTACGACGCGACGATGCCGAAGGCGAACGGGATGATGTCCGAGATCCTCGTCCGCAACGGCTACGCGACGTTCGCCATCGGCAAATGGCATCTCGCCCCCGCAGGCACCATGGTCGCCGGCGGTCCGCGGGACCGGTGGCCGCTCGGTCGGGGCTTCGAACGGTTCTATGGGTTCTTGGGGGGCGAGACCGACCAGTACCACCCGGATCTCGTCCACGACAACCATCAGATCGATCCCCCGCGGACACCTGAGGAGGGGTACCACCTCACCGAGGACATGGTCGACATGGCCAGGTTGTACCTGTCCGACCTGCGTGCGGCCTCGCCGACGAAGCCGTTCTTCCTCTGGTTCGCCCCAGGTGCGTGCCACGCTCCTCATCAGGCGCCGCGTGCCTACATCGACAAGTACAAGGGCGCGTTCGACCACGGTTGGGACGCGTACCGAGACCAGGTGTTCGCGAAGCAGATGGCCACCGGTCTCCTCCCGTCCGACACCGAGCTGAGCGACCGCCCGCACTGGATCGCGGCGTGGGACTCGTTGCCCGCTGACGAACGCCGCCTCTACGCACGGATGATGGAGGTGTACGCGGGCTTCCTCGAGCACACCGACGCGCAGGTGGGCAAGCTGCTCGAGTTCATCGACGAGCTCGGTGAGACCGACAACACGATCGTCGTCGTGATGAGTGACAACGGCGCGTCGGCCGAGGGCGGCGCGCGCGGGTCGTTCAACGAGATGTACTTCTTCAACGGGCAACCCGAGAGCCTCGAGGAGAACCTCGAGCGCATCGACTTGCTCGGCACTCCTGAGGCGCACAACCACTACGCGTGGGGCTGGGCGTGGGCAGGCAACACCCCGCTGAAGCGGTGGAAGCGCGAGACGCACGAAGGTGGCGTTGCCGATCCGCTGATCGTCCGCTGGCCGCGAGGCCTCACTCGTACCGGCGAGACGCGCCATCAATACGTGCACGCGATCGACCTGCTGCCGACGCTCGCTCGACGTGATTGGCATCGAGGCGCCTGAGACGATCGCAGGAGTCGAGCAGCAGCCGTTCGACGGGGTGAGCTTCGCTCACACGTTCGCCGACGGCGCGGCGCCGAGCCGCCACGTGACGCAGTACTACGAGATGATGAGCTGCCGGGCCATCTACCACGACGGCTGGAAGGCGGTGACGTTCCACCCGCTGATGTTGGCGCCGTACGACGGCTCCGATCCGCGCCGGCCCTTCGACGAGGACGTGTGGGAGCTCTACCACGTCGCCGAAGACTTCGCGGAGACGACCGACCTCGCCGAGAAGGAGCCCGACATGCTCGCCGAGCTCATCGAGCTCTGGTGGGCAGAGGCCGAGCGGAACCAGGTCCTGCCGATCACCAACATGCCCGGGCGTCACGGCGATCGCCGGTATCGCCGAGATCACTACGAGTACTACGCGGGCATCAGCTCACTGCCCGACGCGGTGGCGCCGAACACGCGCAACCGGTCGTGGCAGGTCACCGCGGAGATCGACAACACGGCCGGCGATGCCGCAGGGGTCATTGCGAACCACGGCTGCGCGACCGGCGGCTACGCGCTGTACGTGAAGGACGGCCGGCTCTGCTACGTCGACAACTTCCTCGGCACGACGTTGACGACGGTGCGCGCCGACCTCGAACTGCCGAAGGACCAGGTGACGGTGAAGTGCGCGTTCACCTCGACAGGGATGTTCGAGGGCGAGGTCGAGCTGTTCCACGACGACGCACCGGTGGGCAAGGGCGCGATCCCGCGGACGACGCCGATCTCGTTCGGGATGTCCGGGTTCGAGGTCGGCTACCAGCGCGGCCCGTCCACCACACCCGACTACGAAGCACCGTTCCGGTTCACGCCCGAGCGGCTCGGCAAGGTCTCGTTCGACGTCCAAGGGCGCAGCTGGCTCGACCCCGACGCGCAATCCCGCGTCGCCAACGCAACCCAGTAACGGCCCCCAGCCACCCGCGGCGTCAGGGGCGGGCGAAGGGCTGCGGCTCGGCTTCGGGGCCGCTCGCCGGCTTCGCGACGGGGTTCATGCGGAACGACGGATCGTGGCGCAAGATCTCGCGCCGGGCGATCGTCATCTTGTGCACCTCGTCGGGCCCGTCGGCGATACGCAGCGTGCGCATGCTCGCCCACATCTACGCGAGCGGGAGTGAACTGGGTGACGCCGGCAGCGCCGTGCACCTGGATCGCGCGGTCGATGACCTTCAGCGCCATGTTCGGCACGGCGACCTTGATGCCCGAGATCTCGGTGGCGGCGGCCTTGTTGCCGACGGTGTCCATCAGGTGTGCCGTATGCAGGACGTACTCGCGGCCATGTCGATCTCGATGCGCGACTCGGCGATCCAGTCCTGGATGAGGCCCTTCTGCGCGACGAGCCTGCCGAACGTGGTGCGCTCGAGGGCGCGGTCGACCATGAGCTCGAGCGCCCGCTCGGCCACGCCGATCGAGCGCATGCAGTGGTGGATGCGGCCCGGCCCGAGGCGAGCCTGCGAGATCGCGAAGCCACCGCCCTCCTCGCCGAGGAGGTTGTCGGCCGGCACGCGCACGTTCTCGAAGATGACCTCGGGATGGCCGCCGCCGTGGTCGTAGCCGAACACGTGCGGCGTGCGGCCGATGCGCACACCGGGCGTGTCCTTCGGCACCACGATCATCGACTGCTGCAGGTGCCGCGCCGCGTTCAGCATCGGTCTTGCCCATCACGATCAGCACCTTGCAGCGCGGGCGCAGCGCACCCGACGTGAACCACTTCGTGCCGTTCAGCACGTACTCGTCGCCGTCCCGGTCGATGAGCAGGCTGATGTTCGTCGCGTCGGACGACGCCGAGTCGGGCTCGGTCATCGAGAACGCCGAGCGGATCTCGCCCTCGAGCAGCGGCGCGAGCCAGTCCCGCTTCACCGTCTCGGACCCGTACAGGTTGAGGATCTCCATGTTCCCGGTGTCGGGCGCGGAGCAGTTCAGCGCCTCGGACGCGAAGCCGACCTTGCCGAGCTGCTCGGAGATCGGCGAGTAGTCGAGGTTCGACAGCTTCGTCCCCGGAGCGTCGGGCGACAGGTGCGGCAGGAACAGGTTCCAGAGGCCACGCTCGCGTGCGGCGGCCTTGAGCTTGTCGAGCATCGGCGGATCGCCGTCGTGACCGAGCGCTTCCGCCTGCTCGTGGTACTCCTGCTCGTTCGGATAGATGTGGTCGTCCAGAAAGCTGACGACGTCCTGCAGCAGGGCCTTGCCTTGCTCGGAGAACTCGTAGGGCATGGCTCCGGTTTACCCCACGACCAGTCCCGGTGCGAACGGACGCTTCGCTACCCTGACAACCCTCGCGGGTGTAGCTCAATGGTCAGAGTTCCAGCCTTCCAAGCTGGCTATGCGGGTTCGATTCCCGTCACCCGCTCCGTGATGAGCCGGTCGGCGGTGCGCAGGCTCGGGCGAGCTCGACGAGGTTGTCGATGCCGTCGTCGACCGTGATCGCTCGGACAATCGTCTCGTCGAGCACCGCTTCGAAGTCCGCGATGCCGGGCTGCAGGGTCGCGCTGTCGGGTCCGACGACGCAGGTGTCGAGCGCGGTCGCGCCCATGCGGTGGAGGTGCTGCTCGTAGTGAGGAAGACCCGAGTAGCGGTCGAGCTCCTCCGTCAGCCGTGCTTGGGCTCGCGGGAGCAGCGCACACCGGACATACGCCATGAGGGACCTAGGCACGGAGCGGCCGAGGCGCTCGATGTGCGCCGGGGTCATCCAGTTGAACAGGACACCATCGGCCATCTCACCAGCGAGCGCCGACATGTTGGGGCCGAGTGCGCCGACGACCACCCGCCGCGTCAACCTCATGCTTCAACGCCTCGAGACCTCCCCTCACCAACGCGAGTGAGGCCTTCGCGCTGCCGCTGCCCACCCCGAGGACCAGACGGTCGAGGGGGAGGTCGATGGCGCGGACCTCGTGGGCGATCGTGGCCGCAGGACGTCGATCGAGCGGGATGACTCCGATCCCGAGGTCGATCCGACGAGTCGAAGACCGAGCTTCCGTCAACAGCGACAGGCCGTCCGCACCAGGCATGTCGTTGACCCAGAACGACGTGTACCCGAGGCGTTCGACCTCGGCCGCGAGATCGCGCGCGACGTGTGGGCTCACTGCGGCGGTGATGCCAAAGCCTCGTCCCATGGACCGAGATCTTGTCGCAGAGTCTCGACAAACGCGTCGGAGTGGAACGATGTCGCCATGCGATTTCTCCACCAGGTCGTCGTGTTCGACGCTCCGGATCTCGCTGCCGAGAGCACCTTCTGGTCAGCTTTGCTCGGCGGCAAGGTCGAGCCCGAGGACGACTGGCACATGATCTACGTCGACGGCGAGCCGCGGGTCGGCATCCAACTCGCGCCCGACCATGTCCGGCCCGACTGGCCCGACGGCACGCCGCAGCAGATCCACCTCGACCTCTATGTGAACGACATCAAGGCTGCCCACGACGAGGCCATGTCGCTCGGCGCGACGTTGCTGCGGGCCGCCGAGGACATCGACGCGAAGGATGGCTTCCAGGTCTATGCGGATCCCGCCGGGCATCCGTTCTGCCTGTGCTGGATCTGACCGTGATCAGACGAGCGCCGTCGCCGCGACTGTGGCGCGCCGCATCGTGTCGTTCACCATCGCTCCTTGTGCTCGATCGTGATGTGCCGCGACCGCAGCTGCCTTTTGATCACGTCGAGCAGTGCGATCTCGTAGACGATGAGGCGGCCCGGCCCACGGTCGCGGTAGAGGAACTCCACCATGAGCTCGTCGTCGATCGACCACCTGATGCCGGGCAGCTCGACCGCCGACCCCATCGGCGCGACCTCACGTCGGCGCACGGGTCGACCGCAATAGGAAGTCGCGTACTCCGCAAGGATCGCGTCCACCACCTCGACCCGCGCGACCCCTCGCGTGAACCGCCATGCCGCCGAGGCGTCATCGGCCCCTCGCTGCGCCCGTCGAGCGCGCACCGAATCCTCAACAGGCATGGCGGGGAGGATATTCAAGGGGTCGACTCACCCGGCAGGTATCCGTCCGATTTCCGCTAGCACGCAGCCCGCCTCGCGCTCAGGATGCCCACATGCCGTCGACCAAGACGAACACCTTCGTGCTCCGACGCTTCGATGCGGACACGGCCGATCGACTGCCGCGCCGAATGGGCGGATTCGCCGATCTATCAGGCTGACGAGAAGCCCGGCTATCCCTGCCGGCAGTGCCTGCAGGACGCCGAGATCGGCGACGAGCTGTTGCTGGTGTCGTACGACCCGTTCAACGTCGAGACCCCGTACCGATCCGCGAGCCCGATCTTCCTCCACCGCGAGCGATGCGAGCCACCGTCGGATCTCACCGTGCTCCCCGCCCAGCTCACGATCCGACAGCTGTCGGTCCGGGCCTTCGACGAGAACGCGCTGATGATCGACGCCGCGGTGATCTGGGGCGATGACCTCGCGACGACACTCGAGCGCTTCTTCGGTGCCGAAGGCTGTGACCACGTCCACGTGCACAACGCAACGCGCGGCTGCTGGGCCGTCCGAGTGGACCGCGCCGGTTCACGCAGCGGGAGCGATGTGCGCGCCGTCGATGCCGAGCGACTCGACGACGGCTCTCGCGAGCGCGACGAGCTCGGCGCCAGTCATCTCGGCAGCGTGTAGCGACGCCCGCGCCAGCGATGCGAGATCGGCAATCGTGGGCACGTGCACGAGACGGCCGGCTGTGTCGGACTTCGTCCTCGGCGTCGCGATCCCGAGCTGGGCCACGACATACGCACCTTGCCATGTCACCGTCTGCACGAGGTTGCGCCACCGCGTGCAAGCCGCCCGACGTCCCGGCGCTGACCACCGCAATCGGCTTCCGGTAGAGATCCCCGGATGGGACGAGCCAGTCGAACGCGTTCTTGACGGCTCCGCCGACTCCGCCTGCGTACTCCGGCGCTGCGACCACCAAGACGTCGGCGCCGCCCACGCGTTGACGCCAGTCGCGAACTGCTTCGATGGGGTCATCGGCCCGGTCTGCGTCGAAGGCGGGGATCTCACCGATGCCGCCGAAATCGTCGACGGTCGCCCCGAGACGCCGTGCCTCGCCCATCACGACGTCGAGCGCGGCCCGATTTGCCGAGTGCTGCTGCAGGCTGCCGCAGACGACGAGCAATCGGACCATGCAACGAGCAACTCGCTCGCCGTCCCGATCATTCCGTCATCGGCCGACGAGCGCGAGCGACGCGTCGAGGATCGAGTTGAGGTCGACGTCATCAAGTGATCCTTGCTGCACCGATGCAGTGATCGTGAGATCGATCTCCGGACAGGTGAAGAAGGCGGTGCCCCACAGGCCCTGATGCGACCAACACGTCGTGCCCTGGAGGTCCTCTCGGAAGATCCCCATGCCTGCGGTCGGGTTGGTCGTCGGCTCGAGCATGGTGTCGAGAGTCGCCGCCTCGTCGAAGACCTCGCCGGCCAGCACCGCCCGGGAGAAGTGGGCGAGGTCGGCTGCGCTCGTCACCAATCCGCCATCGCCGTACAGGTTCATGGACGGATCGAAGTCGAACGTGTCGATGTCGCCCATGAACTGATGCGCGCGGGGTCCGGCGGTCACCGGAACTGGCTCGAGTGATTCGAGGTAGGTCGCGTCGAGCCCGAGCTGATCGAACTGGAGGAGTTCCCGGTAGGCATCCGCGAGCGGGAGCCCGCTCGCGCACTCGATCAGCGAACCGAGCAGGACGTAGCCGGTGTTCGAGTACGAGAACGTCTCGCCCGGCTCGCCGACCGGATCGCCATGGTCGACCGCCCACTGCACCTGCTCGAGCGGCGTCCAGTGATGGGTCGGATCGCCGAAGACCGCTTCGAGGTAGCCGGGCTCCTCCCCGAAGTCGAACAGGCCGGCGCTGTGCGTGAGCGCGTGTCGCACTGTGATGTCGTCGGTTCGGTAACCGTCGGCCTCGAGCGCGGCCGTGAGGTCGCCGTCGACGCACTGCGTGACCGGACCGTCGAGGTCGACCTTCCCCTGCTCGACGAGACGGAGCACCGCCGCAGCCGTGAACGTCTTGGTCACGCTCGCGAGTCGGAAGGTCGCGTCTGGGCTCAACGCGCGATCGACGTTGTCGCCCGAAGCGATGCTCTCATCGATGCCCCTCGTCGGGGCAATCACATGCACGACGACGCCATGCAGCGTCGGGTAATCCTCGACGATCTGATCGATCGCCGACTGCACAGTGCCGATCGTCGCCGCTTCCGCTGCGGTCGGTTTCACGGTGGTCGGCAGTGTCGTGACCGAAGTGGTCGCCGTCCCGACGTCGTCGCTGCACGCAGCCAACACCGCCAGCGCGACGGCAACGACGCCGGCCCGAACGGGCCGCGTCATGCGAGCTGGCCCAGCAGCAGACCGAGGGCAGCGGCGGCGAACGCGACCATGTTCTCCTCCCGGTCGTCGAGGCCCGTGAGGACGTGGCGCGTCGCCTCTCCGGCGCCCGCCACCGCGACCCAGCAATGGCCGGCCGGATCGCCGTACCGATTCGGTGGTCCTGCCGCCCCTGCCTCACCGATCCCCCACGAGGCGCCGAGCTTCACCGCGGCCGATCGGGCGAGGTACATCGCGAACTCCTCGGTCGCGCCGCGCATGCCGGGCGGTGCTTCGACCGCGCCCGCCATCCAGGCTCGGCTCGCCGCGAGCGTGTAGACGACGGTGCCGCCCAGGTAGTACGCGGAGGCACCCGGCACTGAGAGGAGCGCCGCGGAGATCAACCCACCCGCCGAGCCTTCGGCAACTGCGACCGTCTCGCCTCGCTCCCGCAGGCTTGTCGCGACGAGGTTGGCGGGGCCGGTCAGCTCGGCCGGCAGCGCTCGCATCCGCCGTAGGGTACGCGCCATGGCAACCGACATCGGCCCGTTCAGCACTGCGACCGAGATGCTCGACGCGCTCGACGCCAAGCACGTCAGCGCCGTCGAGCTCGTCGAGGATCACCTCGCGCGGATCGACAAGCACGACGGAGTGCTCAACGCGATTCCGGTGCGGACTCCCGAACGCGCCCTCGAAGGGGCGAAGCGCGCCGATCGAGCACGTGCCGCAGGCGAGCGAAGTGCGCTCCTCGGCCTGCCGATGACGCTGAAGGAGTCGACCCAGGTCGCCGGCCTCCCCCAGTCCGCGGGGATCGAGGTCTTCAAGGACTACCGCTCCGCACGCCGACGGACCGATCGCTCGGCAGGTGTTCGCCGCTGGTGCTTGCTTGCTCGGCAAGACGAACATCCCCGTGGCTCTCGGTGATTGGCAGGCCGACAGCCCCGTGTACGGCCGCACCAACAACCCATGGGACTTGGAGCGCACGCCGGGTGGCAGCACCGGCGGTGGGGGCGCTGCGCTCGCGGCCGGCATGACTCCGCTCGAGATCGGAAGCGACATCGGCGGCTCGATCCGAGTGCCCGCGGCGTACTGCGGGGTCTATGGGCATCGTCCGTCCGAGACGGCCGTGCCCCAAGCGGGTTCGTTCCCGCTCGCCGACCTTCCGAGCTCGGCGTTCGCGATGGGCGTGCAGGGCCCGCTCGCCCGCAGCGCCGTGGACCTCGAGCTGCTGTTCGATGTCGTGGCGGGTCCCGACATCGGCGAGGACACAGCGTGGCGACTCGATCTGCCCGCAGCGCGCCACATTTCGCTGACCGACTTCCGCGTTGCGATCATGCCTCCGCTCTCGTTCGCGCAGCCTTCAGCTGAGATGCAGAGCAAGGTCGAAGAGCTCGCCACGTTCCTCGGATCGCGCGGTGCCAAGGTCGCCGAGGCGATGCCCGACCTCGACCAGGAGACGTACTTCTCCGACTACGCGACGCTGCTCATGGCCCTCACAACGCAGGCGCAGAGCCGGGAGCAGCGCGAGGAAGCGGCCGGCAGGATGGACAGCGCCGACGCGTACACGGCAGCGATGGCTCGAGGTCTCACACTGGACGCCGCGGCGTACCTGAATCTGTTCAACCGGCGGGCGAGCGCGCAGGCGACATGGCGCGCGTTCTTCGCCGACTACGACGTCCTCATATGCCCGACCGCACTCGACGTGGCGTTCGCTCACCAGGTGGGAAGTCAGGGCTCGCGTGTCCTCGAGATCGACGACCGCACGGTCCCGTACATGGAGAACATCGTCTATCCGATGTGGGCGATCTTCACCGGGCAGCCGGCCACCGCGTTCCCCGCAGGGCTGAGCTCGACCGGGCTTCCGCTCGGGCTGCAAGCCATCGGGCCGTACCTCGAAGACCGCACGACACTGCGCTTCGCGCAGCTGCTCGAACGAGAGTGGCACACGTTCCAGGCGCCACCCGCGTTCGCCTGACGGATCGGGCGCCTAGAGCTCGACGGTCCCCTTGATCAGCGACGTCGACACGCCACCGATCCAGATCGTCCCGTCGTCGTCGCGGCTCACAGAGACCTCGCCGGCGCGCCCAAGTGCACCGCCCTGCGTCGCGACGTACGGGGCCGTGAGCCCGCCGTTGCCGAGGAGCCACTGCGCAACCGAGGCGTTGAGGCTCCCGGTCACGGGGTCTTCTCGCGTGATGCCATCAACCGCGAAGAATGCTCGCACCTCGATCGCCGCAGCTGACCCTGCCGGATGCATCCCGACCGCGCCGACCTTCAGCTCGATCGGACCGGGCTTCAGGGCCAGCACCGCGTCGGCGTCGGGGAGCATCACCGCCACCCATCCCGGACCGTTGTCGACCCATTGCGCATCGTGGATGTCGCTGCGATCGATGCTGAGCCATCCCGCGATCGTGCGGATCAGCGCCTCGTCGACCGGACCCTCCCGCAGGAGCGGCGGGGCAGCGAACGCGAGACGCTCACCATCGCGCTTCACGTTGACCAGCCCCGCTCCGCACTCCTGCACCACGACGCCCTCCTGCCGCGGCCGACCACCAGCTTCGAGCCACGCGTGGCAGGTGCCGAGGGTCGGATGGCCGGCGAACAACAGCTCCTCCCCCGGCGTGAAGATGCGGACCCTGTAGTCGGCCTCCGGTGCCGTCGGCGCGACGAGGTAGGTGGTCTCGCTGATGTTCGTCCAGTGCGCGAACTGCTGCATCTCCTCGTCACTGAGCCCGTCGGCGTCGTGGACGACGGCAAGCGGGTTGCCGCGGCCCCGGGCGGAGGGAAACACGTCGACTTGGGTGAAGCGGCGCGTGGTCATCCCGCATTGTGCGCGACGGGAAGAACGCGCCACGTCCAATATGGGTCTCCCGCGTCGCGACGATGAGTGAGCAGGATGCGGTGCTGCTCCATCGCCGCCATGCCCTCCCACAGGCCGTTCCACGCGTCGAAGGCCTCGGCCGGAAGGCCCAGGTCGTCGAGGAGGCTGGACTGCCCGAGGCGCACGATCGTGCTGTCCCCGCTCATCACGACGTCGGCGTCGTCGCCGTGGGCGCGCAGCAGGCGAGCAAACCGATCGACGAACTCGCCACCGCCGCCGAGCCTGCCCATCACAGTCGCGTGGTACTGCATCCCGATCTGGCGGGCGGCGATCGTGCCCACCGCGCCTGCATCTGCGGGGCCGAGCACTGCGCACAGCTCGGGAAGGACGCTGCGGATGTACGCGGTCGCGTAGTTGCGTTCGATCTTGACGAGTCGCAGAGGATCCCACGCGGGACGAGAGAGGTCGACGGGCTCGTTCGGCGGCCGCTCGCCGGGGCGGAAGCGCACCCGGTCCTCGGGCGCCAGCGGTTCGTCTTCCTCGATGTAGTAGCCCTCGAGACCGGGCTGTCCATCGGTCGTCTGCATCGTGCACACGAACCCGAGCCGCTCGTTGCCGAGCGACACGCCGTTGTGGCCATGCCAGCCCAAGAGCATCGCCCGACTGACCTCCGTCGGGATGCCGCACACGGCGGAGCCATCGAAGATCCACCTCGGCGGCACGTAGCGCACCCACGACTTCGAGTCCGACTCCGGGATCCAGACGACGTTGACTCCTCCGAGCGCGTTCGACAGCACGTGGTACTTCGCGGACGCGACGGCGTGCGGCAGGCCGTCGAGCTCGAGCTTGCGCAGGCCGGGAAGGAAGAGCTCGAGGTGCTGACGCCGGAACGTCCGAAACACGACCTCAGCGGCGCGGGCCGTGCCCTGGCGGGTCACGAGGGCCAGCAGCAGCCCGGTGAGGTATCGGTGGTACAGCTCCCCGATTGCAGCCCACCCGTCGACGTCGTCATGCACGGCCGCACGCTACCGACGAGTGGGAGACTCCGGGAATGGCCACGCAGGACGACGTGCGCCGCATCGCGCTTTCGCTTCCCGATGTCGGGGAGAACCCCGACCGCTTCGCGTTCTCCGTCTCGAACAAGGGCAAGCACAAGGGCATCGCATGGGTCTGGATGGAGCGCCTCCACCCGAAGAAGGCCCGAGTGCCGAACCCCGAGGTGGTCGCGATCCAGGTCTCCGACCTAGAGGAGAAAGAGCTGTTGTTGGCGTCGGACGACGGCTCGAAGATCTTCACCGAGCCGCACTACAACGGCTTCCCAGCGATCCTCGTACGGCTGGAGGCGATCGAGGTCGACGAGCTCGACGAGCTCATCACCGATGCGTGGCGCTGCCAAGCGCCCAAGTCGCTCGTCGAGGAGTTCGAGCGCAACGGGGGCTAGCCGCGCATCCATCGAGCGAACCTCAGCGCCCCTTCCAGACCGGTGGGCGCTTCTCGGCGAACGCGCGCAGGCCCTCCCGCAGGTCCTCAGATCGCATCACCGGCCCGGCGTACTCCATCTGCTTCTGCCAGCCCTCCGCATCGGTCCAGTCGTACGCCCGCTGCACGATCTGCTTGCTCGCACTCACGGCGAGCGGCCCCGCAGCGAGGACCTCGTGCGCGAGCTGAATGGCGACGGCGAGGGCCGCTCCGGGCTCCGCCAGCCGGTTCACGAGGCCGAGCTCGGCCATCCGCGTCGCGGGCCACGGCTTGCCCGTGAGCGCAAGCTCCATCGCGAGGTGGTACGGGATCCGCTTCGGCAGCCGGAAGAGACCACCGCCGACGGCGACCAGCGAGCGGGCCGCCTCGGGGAGTCCCATGTTCGCGGTGCGCGACGCGACGATCAGATCGCACGAGAGCGCGAGCTCGAGGCCACCGGCCAGCGCGTGACCTTCGATAGCGGCGATCACCGGCTTCGTCGGAGGCATCGCCATGATCCCGAAGCCACCGCGCTTCTTCGACGCGCCCATGTCGTCCGACACAGCGGCAATCAGATCTTGACCGGCAGAGAACACGATGTCCGAGCCGGTGATGATCCCGCAACGCAGCGAGTCGTCCTCCTCGAACGCGTCGATCGCCGCTTCCATCGCCCGCGCCGTCGCTCCGTCGAACGCGTTCCGACGTTCCGGGCGGTTGATGCGGATCACGACGATGCGCTCGTCGACACGCTCCGAGATGATGACGGCGCTCGGATCAGAGGTTGACACTGAAGCCTCCGTTCACGGGATAGGTCTGGCCGGTGATCCAGCCCGACGCGCTCGACGCGAGGAACGTCACCATCGCCGCCACGTCGCTCGGCTCGCCGAACCGCCGGATCGTGTAGTTGCGCAGGACCCTCTTCGCCAGCTCTTCGTTCTCGGTCATGCCCGCGACTGCCGGCGTGCGGGTCGCTGCGATCGCCACCGCGTTCGCCGTGATCTCGTAACGGCCGAGGCTGCGGGACAGCGCACGCATGAGCCCCGCGGCGCCCGCCTTCGCCGCCGAATATGCCTCCAGGCCGGCCTCACCGACACGACCCGCGTCGCTGATGACGGTGATCAGGCGACCACCCTTCCCGGCTTCGATCATGCCCGGGATAACCGCGCGGCAGCAGTGGAGCACGCCGTAGAGGTTGACCCCGATGAAGGGCTCCCACTCGGGGGGATCGGTCTGCCAGAAGGGACGACCGGTGATCCCCCGCGGATTCGCGCCCGCGTTGCCCGCGTTGTTCACGAGGATGTCGACGGGGCCGCTGGCGGCGACCATCGCTTGCACGCTGTCGAAGTCGGTGACGTCGGCCTGCTCGGCCACGGCCTCGTCACCGGCGGCGTTGATCTCGTCAGCGACCGCTTGGGCTCGGTCGAGCACGTAGTCGTTCACGATCACACGGGCGCCGTAGGCCGACAGGTAGCGCGCGGTCTGCGCGCCCACTCCCTGGCCGGCACCGGTGACGAGCGCGGTGCGGCCCGAAAGATCCAGCAAGTTGATCTCAGACATTGCGTTCGCGGCCTTTCCAGTAGGGAGCCCGGAGCTCGGTCTTCAACACCTTGCCCATCGGGCTGACCGGCAGGTGGTCGACGAACTCGAACTGTCGGGGCTTCTTGTAAGAGGCGAGGCGGCCATCGAGGAACTCGAGCAGCTCGGGCCCGGTGACCGAATGGCCCGGGCGCGTGACGATGAACGCGAGGGCCTGTTCGCCGAAGTCCGGCTCAGGGATCCCGATCACCGCCGCGTCCTCGACGTCGGGATGCTCGACGAGCGCCTTCTCGATCTCGGCGGGGTAGATGTTCACGCCACCCGCCACGATCATGTCCTTGATGCGATCCGTGATGAAGAGGAAGCCGTCCTCGTCCACGTGGCCGACATCGCCCGTGCGGTAGAAGCCGTCGCGCAGGACGTCATCGCCGAGCGGCTCTCGGCCGAGGTAGCCGCTCAGCACGACCGGCGTGTTGACGGCGATCTCGCCCGTCTCGCCCACCCGCAGCCGGTTCCACTCGTCGTCCACGATCGCGATCTCGACGCCGTCGTAGGGGATGCCGCTGCTTCCCGGCTTCGTCAGCTGGTGCTCAGGGGCCATGTAGCTGATCATCCCGGACTCGCTCGTGCCGTAGCCCTCCCACAGCACGGGCCCGAAGTGGTCGACGATCCACTGCTTGAGCGACTGGGGCACGGGCGCCGCGCCAACCGTCAACGCCTCGACAGACGACAGGTCGTACCCCTCGACGACATCCTCGGGCAGCGCTTGGATGCGGAGCAGCATCGTCGGCACGCTGATCCACAGCTGCACCTTGTGACGATCGATGAGCCGCAGCGCTTCCTCGGGGTCATACGGATCGAGCAACACGGCCGTGCCGCCGGTCGCGGACGCGCCGGTCGCGGCGGCAGCACCCGCGCCATGGTGCACCGGCAGCGACATCAGCACCACGGCCTCGTGCGGATGCGGTGGCACTCCCCCGACCGAAGCGCCGTACCGCGCCAACCGCTCGAAGTCCGCATTCGACAGATCAAGCGGAGGCACACCCTTGGGCGCGCCCGTCGTGCCCGACGTGTAGAGCACCAGGCTCGGTCGCATCGCGCCGAACCGAGCCGTCGGCTCGCCGTTCGCGAGAAGATCCTCATAGCGGTGCCCGACGCCGGCCGCGTTGCCGACGGTGACGAGCAGCCCGACCTCGTGCTGCTCCCACGGAGACGCGTCGACGTCGTTGCACGCGAGGCCCTTCGCGCCGCTGTCACGGATGATGTACACCGCCTCGTCCGCCGTGAGCCGCCAGTTCACCGCAACCTGGGTGACACCGAGCTTCTGCAGCGCTCGTTGGACCACGAACCATTCGAAGGAGAGACGGAACCGCATGCCGAGGCGGTCGCCCTCGTCGAGACCGAGTGCGGCGAGAGCGTCGGCGACGCGATCAGCTCTGTCGTTCCATTCGCCGTAGGTCATCACGTCATCGCCCTTGATGACAGCGGGAGCTTCGGGGCGTTGCGCCGCCCAGAACTCGGGAGTCCCGGGCTGGGCTTCGGTCAGCATGGCGCCAGATAGTAAGAAACCCAGATGCGCGTGGCCGCACACAAGGGGCTGTACGACGCCAGCGGGGATCGGCCGGTGCTCCACGGCACGCTCTGCCGGTCGTGCGACGCGGTGTTCTTCCCCACACTCTCGCTCGGTTGCGAAGTGTGCGGGAGCACGCAGCTCGAGGCCACGGCGCTCGCGCCCGAAGGGGTCCTCCACTCGGTTGCGACCGTCCACCTCTACCAGGGACACGACATCGAGGCTCCGTTCGCGATCGGCGAGATCCAGCTCGACGGCGGGCCGCTGATTCGCGGGACCATGGCTGAGATCGTCGAGCGTGATGCGATCGGATCCCGCGTTGCGGCCTCGTGGGTGACGATGCGGACTGACGACGACGGCAACGACGTCGTCGAGCCGAGGTTCGGGTTGGCCTGATGGCCGTGACGTTGCGTGACCTCAGGCCGGTGCACGTCATCGGCGTCGGCCTGCATCCGTACCAGAAGCCGAGCGAGACCCCGTACACCGCGCTCGGCGTGAAGGCGGTCGGTGATGCCCTCGCCGACGCCGGCATCGAGTGGAAGGACGTCGAGACCGCGTACACCGGCACCGCGACGACAGCGATGGGCCTGTCCCGGCTCATGTATCGCCACTTCGGTTCGACGGGCATCCCGATGGCTCAAGTCGAGAACGCGTCCGCGTCGGGGTCGACGGCCGTGCGCCAAGCGTGCATCGACGTCGCGGCTGGTCTCGCCGATGTGTCGATCGCAGTCGGCGTCGACAAGCCGCTGAAGTTCGGGATGCCGCACTCCGCCGCCGGTCTTCGCGACCTCGTCGGCGGTCGAGTCGTGCCGTTCACTCACTTCGCCCTCCTCGCGAACCGTTACATGCACGACCACGGCGCGACCGACGAGCAGTTCGCACTCGTGGCTGTGAAGAACAGCGAGAACGGTGCGCTGAACCCGAACGCGCAGCGCCAGAAGGCGCGGACGCTCGACGAAGTCCTCGCACCACCCCTCATCAGCGGACCGCTCACCCGACTGCAGTGCTGCCCGATCGGCGAGGGCGCCGCGGCCGTGATCGTCGCATCCGACACTGCGATCGCCCGGTTCGGCCTCGACCACGGTCGAGCAGTCCGCGTGCTGTCCTCGGCGTCGCGATCCGAGACCGTCTACCGAGGCGAGAACTTCGACGCCGCGCTCACCCGTGAGACGGCCGGCATCGCGCTCCGCGACGCCGGGATCGCCGCCACTGATCTCGACGTGGTCGAGCTGCACGACGCGTTCACCGTCGAGGAGCTGCTGTACATCGAGGCCATCGGGCTCGCTCCTGTCGGGCACGCGGCGGCGCAGCTCGCCGAGGGCCAGTTCCACGTCGGCGGCCGTGTCGCGGTCAGCGCCTCGGGCGGTCTGCTGTCGATGGGCCATCCGATCGGTCCGACCGGCGTCGGCCAGATCTGTGAGCTGACGACTCAGCTGCGTGGCGAAGGCGGCGAGCGCCAGCATCCCGACGCTCGCACTGGGGCTCGCCCACATGGTCGGTGTCGGCGCGGTCTGCGTCGTCCACGTCCTCGCCGCGCCCTGACGTTTCGCACCGCGAGCCCCGGTAGCGTGCAAGGTCATGACACGCCAGCGTTGGAGGTGTACCTCGCTGATCACCACGCCGGCTCCGTGCGCGGGCCACGACCTCGCGGCGCGGGTCGATGCCGGACTGGCGTTGGAGATCGAGGCCGACCAGGCCGTGCTCGAGACGATCATGCACGAGCTCGGCGTATGCAAGCCGCACCCGCAAGCGGTCGCAGCTGGTCGCGAGGGCCATCAAGCACAAGGATCTCGTCGCGCTCGATCAGCTCGAGATGCTCGCGCTGGCATCGCCGGGAAGCTGCTGCTGTGGAAGGCGCTCAAGCAGGCCGAGGAGACCGAGCCGTAGCTGCGCGGGGTCGACCTCGACCACCTGATCGACCGAGCGACGAGGCAGTTCGACGAGGTCGAACGCGAGCGCATGCGCAAGGCCGCGCAGCTGTTCGGGGCGCCGGTCACCGTGCAGTACGGATGACGCGAGCCATCGCGAGCTCGACGGCGCCGTCGCGCTCACGTGCGCTCCGACGCGCCGGTGTAGACGAAGCCGCACGACTCGTACAGCGATGCGGCGGAGTCGTTGCCGTCGATCACCATGAGCTCGACGCTGCTCGGCGCTCGCGTTCCGCGGCCCACTTCGACTGCCGCCTCGACGAGCGCTCGTCCGACCCCTTGCGCGTCGAGCGCGAGCGCTCACGAACATCGCGTAGATCCCGACCGTGCGGGGATCGTCGTGCGCGGACCGCGACGATCAGGCCCGACCGGACCGTCGTCTGACCTCGGCGACGAACGTCGCGCCCCGACCGAGCCAGGCGCGCCAGTCGTCGTCGGTGCGACCTTCCTCCCGCTCGAGCGTGCTGCCGAACGCGTCGGGATCGGAGCGCAGCGCTTCGAGCCGGATCGTGCGAAGCGTGTCGACGTCGGTCGAGCTGACGAGCCGCCTGACCGAGCACCTACGCCTGGGTGTGGCGGAGGATCGCCGGGACGATCGTGTCCATCTCCTCCTCGGGGAGCTCGTGGCCGACGCCCTCCATCGAGAGGAGCTCGGCACCGGGGATGTCCTTCGCGAGGGCGACGCCGTGCTCGTACGGGAGGATCGGGTCGGCGGTGCCGTGGATGACCAGCGTCGGCACGTCGAGGCTCGCGAGGCGGCTGCGCCACGACGGAGTCTTCGCGATGGCGAGCTGATGGTTCGCCGTCGACTGGAAGTTCGGATCGCGGTCGAGCTCGCGGGTGAAGATGTCGCGCATCCGGCGGCGTCGTAGGGGTGGGCGGGGCCGTGCAGCACCCCGAAGAACTCGACCCGCGACTGGATGACCGCCTGCTTGTCGTTCTGGTCGACTCCGGCCTGCGCGAGTGCCGCCGCCATGAGCTCGGGACTCGGCCCCGGGCAGGGCTCCTGCGACGCTCTTCGCCGCTGAGGGACGCCGAGGACCGCGCCGGGATCGGGCGTCGACATGATCGGCGTGATCGTGCGCACGCGATCAGGGTGACGGAGCGCGACCTGCTGCGTGATCATCCCGCCCATCGACGCGCCGACGATGTGCGCCGTGTCGATGCCGTACGCGTCGAGCACCGCGACGGCGTCGTCGGCCATGTCTTCGACCGTGTACTCGGGCTCGCCGAGCGGGTAGTGGATCGAGCGGCCCGGTGTCGCGGTTGTCGTAGCGGATGACGTATCGACCGGCAGCGGCGAGCCGTTCGCAGAAGCTCGTCGGGCCACATCAGCATCGACGCGCTGGCCCCCATGATGAGCAGGATCGGGGTGTCGCTCGTCGATCGCCGAACGCCTCGGTGCAGATGTCGACGTCGTCGGACTTGATCATTCGCTCGGTCATCGCCGGAGCGTAGGTCGTACTGTCGATTCATGCTCTCGAGCTCGGGCTTGCCGATCCACCCGATCAGCTGCGGGTGGCTGACCACCGACGCCGGCACGATGATCACCGGCCAGACCGGCGACTTCCGCATGCCGGTGCCCGCGTTCCTCGTCGAGCACCCCGAAGGGCCTCGTGCTGTTCGACACGGGCATGCACCCTGACGTCGCCCACTCGAACGACCGGCTCCACGGTCTCGAGTCGATGTTCACGCCCGAGCTCGCGCCCGACGGCAGCGTCGGGCCGCAGCTGCGGGCGGCAGGGTTCGATCCTGCCGACGTCGCGTTCATCGTGAGCAGCCACCTCCACTTCGACCACTGCGGCGGCCACGTCGAGGTGCCGAACGCCCGCCTGCTCGTGCAGCGGCCCGAGTGGGAGGCCGGGCACAACCCGCGCCTCATCGAGTTCGGCGTGTACGACCCCGCCGACTTCGACATCGGCCACGACGTCGAGCTGCTCGACGGGGACCACGACATCTTCGGTGACGGCACGTCTGCGCACCGTGGTGACGGCCGGGCACACCTCAGGGCACCAGTCGCTGGTGATCGACGGCAAGACGATCCTCGTCGGCGACGCCTGCTACTGCCGCCTCGCGCTCGACCTCGACGCGCTGCCCTCCTACTCGTACGACGCGCGACCGCAGCGGCAGACGTTCACGTGGCTGCGCGAGCAAGAGGCCGCGGAGTAGAGCCTCGTGTTCTCGCACGACCTCGCCCAGTGGGAGTCGCTCACCGCCGCCCGCTGACCGTTTGCTCACTCGGACCGGTCCTGAGACGGCTCCGAGTGAGCAAACGGTCGGGCTGGGTGCTCAGCGGGGCTCGAGGATGACGACGGGGATCTGGCGGCCGGACTTCTGCTCGTACTCGCCGAAGCCGGGGACTCGCTCGATCTGCTTGGTCCAGATGCTGTCGCGCTCGTCGCCCTCGGCGACCCGGGCCCGCACCGGGATCGTGTCGTCGCCGACCTCGACGATGACGTCGGGATGCGCCTTGAGGTTGTAGTACCAGTCGGGGTTCGTCGGTGCGCCGGCCTTCGACGCGAAGATCGCATACCCGTCGTCGAGCGGCTGGTACGCGAGCGGGTTCACACGCTCGGTGCCGCTCTTGGCGCCGTTGTGGTGGAGGAGCAGCATCGTGCCGCCCTCGAACCGCCCGCCGAGCTTGCCGTGGTTCGCCCGGAACTCGTCGATCATCTGGGTGTTGAAGTCCTTCACGTCGCTCATGGGACCTGTCTACCCAGGGCTACGGTGAATTCATGCCCGCACGGCTCACTCAGCCCCTCGTCCGCGAGAACGGCTCCCTGCGCCCGGCGACGTGGGACGAAGCACTCGCCCGCGTCGCCACCGGACTGACCAGCACGATCGACGCCCACGGCCCCGACGCCGTCGGCTTCTTCGCGTGCTCGAAGTCCACCAACGAGGCGAACTACCTCGCGCAGAAGCTCGTCCGGCAGGCGATCGGCACCAACAACATCGACTCCTGCAACCGCACCTGACACGCCCCTTCGGTCGTCGGTCTGGCGACCATCTTCGGGTTGGGCGGTGGCACGAGCAGCTACCGAGAGACAGAGGACGCCGACGTCATCGTCCTCTGGGGCTCGAACGCGCGCGAAGCGCACCCGATCTTCTTCCATCACGTGCTGAAGGCCATGCACAAGGGCGCCCGCCTGTTCGTCGTCGACCCCCGCCGCACATCGACGGCACGCTGCGCCGACACGTGGCTCGGCATCGACACGGGCACCGACATCGCGCTCTCGAACACGATCGCTCGCGAGATCATCCACGCCGGGCTCGTGCACGAGTCGTTCATCGACACGGGCGACGGTCGGGCTTCGACGAGTACGCGGCGTCGGTCGAGCCGTGGACCCTCGAGCGCGGCGAGATGGAGACCGGCGTGCCGGCCGACACGATCCGCGAGCTCGCGCACGCGTACGCCAAGGCCGACAAGGCGCAGCTGTGCTGGACGCTCGGCATCACCGAGCACCACAACGCGGTCGACAACGTGCTCTCGCTCATCAACCTCGCCCTGCTCACCGGGCACGTGGGCCGCGAGGGCAGCGGGCTGTCACCGCTGCGAGGGCAGAACAACGTGCAGGGCGGCGGTGACATGGGCGCGATCCCGAACAAGCTGCCCGGCTTCCAGGACATCGTCGACGACGACGAGGCTCGCGCGCCGCTTCGACGCCGCGTACGACGCGACGATCCCGCCGCGGTACGGCATGCACCTCTCGGCGATGTTCGAGGCGATGGACCGCGGCGAGCTGCGGGCGCTCTACGTGATGGGCGAGAACCCCGCGCAGAGCGAGGCCGACGTGCAGCACGCGCGCCACCTGCTCGAGTCGCTCGACCTGCTCGTCGTGCAGGACCTCTTCCTCACGCAGACCGCCGAGCTCGCCGACGTCGTGCTGCCCGCCGCGGCGGCGTGGTGCGAGGCCGAGGGCACGGTGACGAACAGCGAGCGCCGCGTGCAGCGGGTGCGCAAGGCGGTCGAGCCGCCGGGCGAGGCGCGCGACGACCTCTGGATCCTCACCGAGGTCGCTCGGCGCCTCGGCCGCGAATGGCCGGAGCCGGTCGCCGAAGACGTGTGGGACGAGCTGCGCTCGCTCTCGCCGATGCACCGCGGGATGAGCTACGCCCGCCTCGAGGAGCTCGGCGGCATCCAGTGGCCGTGCTTCACGGAGGACTCGCTCGAGCCGTCGTACCTCCACGGCCGGCTGTGGGCCGACGATCCGGCGGAGCGGGGCAAGCCGGCGGCGTTCTCGGTCGTCGAGCACGAGCTGCCCGTCGACGAGCTCGACGACGACTTCCCGATCCGCCTGACGACCGGTCGCCGGCTCGACAGCTACAACACCGGCGTGCAGAGCGGCGCGATCGCATCTCCCCTGCGCGGCGACGGCGAAGGCATCGATCTCTCGCCCGCCGACGCCCGTTCGCTCGGCGTCGCCCACGGGCAGTCCGTCCGCGTGACCTCGCGCCGAGGCACGATCGTCGTGCCCGCACGCGTCGACGAGGGCCTCCGGCCGGGACTGGCCTTCATCACGTTCCACTTCCCCGACGAGGCCGACACCAACGTGCTGACCATCAACGCCACCGATCCGAAGAGCGGCACCGCGGAGTTCAAGGCCACCGCCGTGCGCGTCGAAGTCGCATAGATGGACCTCCGTTTCGCGTCCGAGGCGCCCACCGATGCCGAGCGAGAGGCCGTCGACCGTGTGCTCGGAGCCGCGACGCCGCTCGACCCGCAGCTGCGAGTCGTGCACGCGCGATCGTGAGCGCCGCGATCTCCTGCTGCCCGGCGCTGCACGCGCTGCAGGACCGCGTCGGATGGATCAGCCGCGGCGGGCTCGACTACGTGTGCCGGCGGCTCGTCGGTCGCGCCCGCCGAGGCCTACGGCGTCGCGTCGTTCTACGACCTGTTCTCGCTCGAGCCGCGCCCACTCGCGCGTCGTGCACGTGTGCGTCGACATCGCCTGCGCGGTCGCCGGCGGGCCGGTCGAGGGTGAGGCGAGCCCGTGCCTCGGGCTGTGCGAGCACGCGCCGGCGGCCCTCGTCGTCGAGGCCGGTGAGACGCCGTTCGCTGCGCCGGTGCACGACGGCGAGTGGGACGCGGCTGGACTCGGTTCCCCAACGGGGACACGAGGGTCTCGTGCTGCTGGCCCGCGCAGGCGTCGTCGATCCGCGCTCGCTCGCCTCGTACGAAGCGCACGGCGGCTACGACGCGCTGCGCAAGGCGATCGAGATCGGTGCGCCGCGGTCGTCGACGAGGTCATGCGCAGCGGGCTTGGTCGGTCGCGGCGGCGCGGCGTTCCCGACCGGGACGGAAGTGGCAGGCCGTCGCAGCCACGCGTCGACGCCGCACTACCTCGTCGCCAACGCCGACGAGAGCGAACCCGGCACGTTCAAGGACCGCGTGCGTCATCGAGAACGATCCCTTCTCCCTCGTCGAGGCGATGACGATCGCCGGCTTCGCGACCGGGTGCGAGAAGGGCTACCTCTACATGCGGGGCGAGTACCCGATCGCGTGGCGACGCGACTCGCCGACGCGATCGACGCCGCGCGGCCGCCGGCTACCTCGGCGACGACATCCTCGGCCGCGGCGTTCGCTTCGACATCGAGATGCGCAAGGGCGCCGGCGCGTACATCTGCGGCGAGGAGACCGCGCTCTTCAACTCGATCGAGGGCTACCGCGGCGAGCCCCGCAGCAAGCCGCCCTTCCCCGTCGACGTCGGGCTCTTCGGGCAGCCGACGGTCGCGAACAACGTCGAGACCCTCGTCAACGTGCTGCCGATCGTGCTCGACGGCGGCGACGCGTTCGCTCGCACCGGGCGCGGGATGTCCACGGGCACGAAGCTGTTCTGCGTCTCGGGTCACGTCGGCCGGCCCGGTGTGTACGAGGTGCCGTTCGGGCCGACGCTCGCGCGACGTCATCGAGCTCGCGGGCGGTGTCGGCGGCTCCGGGTCGCTTGCAGGCCGTGCTGCTCGGCGGCGTCGCGGGCCGGTTCGTCGGTCCCGAGGCGCTCGACACGCCGCTCACGTTCGAAGGCGCACGAGTCGATCGGCGCGTCGCTCGGCTCGGGCGTCATCCTCCCGCTCGACGACACCGTCGACCTCCGTCCGCTGCTCGTGCGCATCGCGGGCTTCTTCCGCCACGAGAGCTGCGGGCAGTGCGTGCCGTGCCGGGTCGGCACCGTGCGCCAGCAGGAGGCGCTCGTGCGGCTGACGAAGGGCGGCGACGCTCGCCGTGAGCTCGCGCTCCTCGACGAGGTCGGGCGATGCATGCGCGACGCGTCGATCTGCGGCCTCGGCCAGACCGCGTACGACGCGATCGACTCGGCGCTGCGGCGGTTCCAGCCGTTCGGAGCCATGCCGATGCCTGACGTCGAGATCGACGGCCACGCCGTCGCGGTCGAGAGCGGCTCGACCCTGCTCGACGCCTGCCGAGCCGCCGGGCGTCGACGTGCCGACGCTGTGCTTCGGCGAGACGCTCCACCCGAAGAACGTGTGCCGCATCTGCGTGGTCGAGCTCGACGGCAGCCGCGTGCTCGTGCCCGCGTGCTCACGGCAGGCCGAGGACGGCATGGTCGTGCACACCCAGACCGACCGCACGCACGCACGCCCGCAAGCTCGTGCTCGAGCTGCTCGCGTCGACGGCCGAGCTCGACTGGGCGCCGACACGTGGCCGTCGTGGATCGACGAGTACGGCGCCGAGCCCGGCACGGTTCGGTGACGACGCCGCGACCGTGCACCAGCCCGCGACGATCGACAACGACCTCTACGTGCGCGACTACGGCCGCTGCATCCTCTGTTACAAGTGCGTCGACGCGTGCGGCGAGCAGTGGCAGAACACGTTCGCCATCTCGGTCGCCGGTCGCGGCTTCGACGCCCACATCTCCACCGAGTGGGACGCCGTCGCTCCCCGACTCCGCCTGCGTCTACTGCGGCAACTGCATCGCGGTGTGCCCGACGGGCGCGCTCACGCCATCGACCGAGTTCGAGATGCGCCACGACGGCACGTGGGACGAGGACGCGCAGACCGGTCACGACGACGATCTGCGGCTACTGCGGCGTCGGCTGCAACCTCGAGCTGCACGTGCAGGACAACCGCATCGTGAAGGTGACGAGCCCCGAGGACCACTCGATCACCCACGGCAACCTCTGCATCAAGGGCCGCTTCGGCTTCACCCACGTCCAGCCCGACTGAGATTGGTCGTTCGGGGCGCGCATGAGTGCCCCGACCTACCAATCCCGGATGAAATCGGTGGCGGCGCCGCGGCGGCGGTTGAAGCCGGCCTGAAATCGTGCTGTCGTACGGTCGAGCCGCGAGTTTCGGGCGCCACCGTGGGGGGTGCGCATGCGGTACGAGGTCCTCGGAGGGATCGAGGTGGTGGGCGACGACGAGAGCGTCCTCTCGCTCGGCGGGCCGACGCAGCACCGGCTGCTCGGTGCGCTCCTGGTCGAGGCGAACCACACCGTGTCGGTCGACCATCTGGTGGAGGCGCTCTTCGACGGCGCCGAAGTCGAGAACTCCGTCAAGGCGGTGCGCACCTATGTGTCTCGACTCCGCTCGGTCGTGGGCGAGGGCACCGTCGCGACCACCGCTGGCGGCTACCGACTCGCGGTCGACTCCGGCCTCCGTCGACGCCGAGCGCTTCGCCGAGCTCGTGCGCGGAGCGAGCGCTCGCGCGAGAGGCAGGAGACGCGGCTCGGGCCGTCGCCCTTTGCGACGAAGCCCTGAGCCTGTGGCGGGGACGACCGTTCTCGCCCTTCTCGGATGAGCCATGGGCCGTCGGCGACGTCGTGCGGCTGGAAGAGCTGCGCTGGGTCGCCAAGGAGGAGCGACTCGACGCTCGCCTCGCTCTCGGTGCCCACGCCGAGGTGGCGGGCGAAGCCGAGGCGATGACCCTCGAGGCGCCGATGCGCGAGCGGCCGGTCGCGGCGCGGATGAAGGCGCTCTACCGCTCGGGTCGGCAGGCGGAAGCGCTGCGCGCCTTCCAAACGTTCAGAGAGCAGCTCGCCGAAGAGACTGGCCTCGAGCCGAGCGCTGAGCTGGCGCGTCTCGAGCGCCGGATCGTCGATCGGGACCCTTCACTCGACACAGAGGGCCGCGGCCGAAGCATCCGCGGCTACGAGCTGCACGAGAAGATCGCCGAAGGCGCGTTCGGCGCGATCTACCGGGGCGTCCAGCCGTCCGTCGGCCGTGAGGTCGCGGTGAAGGTCGTGAAGCCCGAGCTCGCGGACGACCCGCGCTTCATCGCACGGTTCGAGGCCGAGGCGCAGCTCGTCGCGCGGCTCGAGCATCCGCACATCGTTCCGCTCTACGACTACTGGCGCGAGCCCGGCGGCGCGTTCCTCGTGATGCGCTACCTCCGCGGCGGATCGGCCGAAGAACGGCTCGTGCGGCAAGGACCGTTCACGCTTGCCGAGCTCACGCAGCTGGTCGAGCAGGTCGGCACCGCACTCGCCGTCGCGCACGCGGCGGGAGTCGTGCACCGTGACGTGAAGCCGGCGAATGTCATGTACGACGAGGTCGGCAACGCGTACCTCGGCGACTTCGGGATCGCGCTTTCCGCGGCGGGAGACCTCGCCGACGATGCGTTTCGCTCCGCCGGTTCTCCTGTGTACGCCGCGCCCGAGCAACTCGCGGGTCAGGACGCGTCGATCGCGTCCGACATCTACGCGTTCGGTGTGCTCCTCTGGGAGCTCGCCGCCGGCCACCCACCCTTCGAGAACGACTCGCTTGCCTCCCTCCGCGCGCACGAAGCTCGCCGGGCCCATCCGATCCGTCCGCGACTCCCGAGCAGACCTCCCCGTCGGGCTCGATCTCGTGATGCGCACCGCCACTGCTCCCGAGCCCTCCGAACGCTTCGGCGACATGGGAGAGCTCGTCTCTCGCGTGGCGGGCCGCCGCTGCCTCGCCGGCACGGGGCGTGACGACGAGCCTTCAGAGCGTCGACGCCGGGAGTGAGCGGCCCCGGGCTCACGCGAGCCGCACGCTCGTCTCGCTCCAAGAGCAGCGCGTGAACCCCTACAAGGGGCTGCACCCGTTCGGCGAGGCTGACGCGGCCGAGTTCTTCGGTCGGGAGGCCACGACGGCTCGGCTCGTCGAGGCGACGACGAGCTCGGCGTTCATCGCGGTTGTCGGCCCATCCGGTTCGGGCAAGTCGTCCGTGGTACGGGCGGGGTTGACCCCGGTGCTGCGTCAGCGCGGCCGGTGGGTTGCCGCGATGGTGCCCGGCGCGCATCCGTTCGACGAGCTCGAAAACGCCTTGCTTCGCCTGGCGCCGGGATCGGTGACGTCGCTGCTTCCCCAGCTGATCGCTGACGAGCGGGGGCTGACGAGGGCGGCCAAGCGGATCCTGCCGGATGACGACACTGAGCTCGTCTTGGTCGTCGACCAGTTCGAAGAGCTGTTCACGCTGGCGTCCGCCGAGGACCGGGTCGCGTTCGCCGATGCGCTCGTGGCGGCTGCCACCGACCCCCGCTCGCGGATTCGCGCGGTCATCACCCTCAGGGCCGACTTCTACGACAGACCGCTCGCCGTCGGCGGCCTCGGCGAGCTGGTTCGGGATCACACGGTGGCTGTGACACCCCTCGACGGAGACGAGCTCGAGCGTGCCATCACCGGACCTGCGGACCGCGTCGGAGTGTCCGTCGAGCCCGCCTTGGTCGCTGCGCTGGTTGCGGACACGACGATCAACCCCGCGAGCCTCCCCCTTCTCCAGTACACGCTGACCGAGCTCTACGACCGCCGCGATGGCACCCGCCTCACGCTCGACGCCTACCGCGAGCTCGGGGGGTTGGCGGGCTCGGTGGCAGGGCGCGCCGACGCGCTGTGCGAAGACGTCGGCGACGTCGACGCGGTGCGTGGCCTCTTCGAAAGGCTCGTCTCGCCCGGCGCTGGGACCGAGGACACTCGCCGCCGCGCCCGTATGTCCGAGCTGCACGGCGTACCGGCGTCGGTGATCGATGCGTTCGGTGACGCGCGCCTGTTGGCGTTCGATCACGACCCCGTCACACGCGAGCCGACAGTCGAGGTCGCTCACGAAGCTCTCATCCGGACTTGGCCTCGCTTGAAAGGTTGGTTGGACGAGGACCGCGAGTCGCTCACGGTCATGCGACACCTGACCGAAGCGGCCGATGCCTGGGAAGCTCGCGGACGCGAGCCAGGAGACCTCTACCGCGGCGCACGCTTGGCCGCGGCGGCGGACCTGGTGGCCGCCAAGCCGTCACAGCTGTCCGCCGTCGAGACGGAGTTTGTCGCCGCGAGCGATGATGCCGCTCGGGCGGATGAGCGTCGCCGCCGACGCAACTCGCGACGGCTGCGCACGCTCACTGTCGGCTTGGCCATCGCGCTCGTCGGCGCCCTGCTCGCGGGCGCGATCGCGGTCGCTCAGCGCAACGAGTCGACTGCGCAACGGAATCGGGCTCGCAAGCAGACCGCATTGGCGGAGAAGAACGCCGACGCCGCACGGGAAGCCACGCGAAACGCCCAGATCGGCAAGATGGCCGCGCAATCCCGCTCGCTCGCGGCGTCGAACAATCGTCAGGCACTGCTGCTGGCGCTGGAGGCCGATCGTCTGAGACCGGACGGAGACACCCTCGGGGCGCTCGAGGTTGCATTGCTGGCCCGGCCCGAGGTGCACAGCACGGTGCAGTCGGGTGTGCCTTTCCTTCACGTCGTCCCGTCAGAGGACGGGAAGACGATCTCGGGTGGCACAACCGACGGTCGCATCGTCGAGGTCGACGTGGAGACCGGAAAGACTCTCGACCAGTGGAAGGTCGCGGACAAGGGACTCGCCGTCGGCTTCCTCAATGACACCGGTGCTCTGGCCGCGCCGCTCGACGTGGGAGAGCTCCTCACGCGGGATTCGGACGGAACGGTGCGCACCCTGGTGAAGGACGCCCTGATCTCCACGATCGCACCTGTCGTCGTCTTCGGAGGCGGTCCCGCCGGACTCGCGGTCGCCACGCCCTCGGGGATCCGGATGGTCGACCCCGCGACCGGCAAGACCCTGCGTACAATCCCGGGCTACGAGTCCGGCTCCGCCTGGCTCTCGGAGAGCGGTGACGGAAAACGTCTCGCCATCGCGAGCAACGCAGCGCCGTGGACGGTGACGACGATCGACATCGAGTCCGGCGAGCCTGTCGGCCCGGTCGTCACGCTCGATTGGCCCGCCAGCGTCGCGCTCAACCGCGGGCGATCGGCTCGCGATCGCTCCGGCCAGCACGGGCGGCGATGCCCGGCTGGTCGACGTCGCGACCGGCGCGACTCTCGGGACGCCACTTCCGGGCAACCGCTTTCGAACGGCGTTCAGCGACGACGGCACGCTCATGGCGGCGGCCGGACAGTCAGCCGAAGTGCGTGTGTTCAACGCTGCCGATGGCACGACGGCGATTCCCGACGTCAAGGTCGACTTCGGAGGCAGTGTCGGCTTGTTCTTCTCACCCGATGGAACCCGCCTCGGCGTGGTGAGCGGGACCGGCGACATCGCCACGGTCGATCTCTTCGGCGACACGAAGCTCGGCCGGCCGGTCTCGTTCGACGCCGCATGGCTCTTCTCGTTCTCGCCGGACGGACGTCTGGCCGCAGTGGCGAGCGCCGCCGACAACTCCGTCGCCTTGATCGACGTCGGCACCGAGCGGGTGGTCCACGAGCTCCGACCGGCAGCGCGAGGAGCCAAGCCGTTCGACCGGCCCGTGCTCGCCGCCTTCAGCCCCGATGGCGCCAGGGTGGCGGTGGGCTCCGCCGCGAACGGCGACCAGCCTGCCGAGATCGAGATCTTCTCGACGGCGGACGGGCAGTCCGAGGGCCGCCGCATCCAAGTCCCAGGGGTCCCGCTCGTCGGCGAGCCGTCGGATTGGAGTCCCGACGGTGTGATCGCGGGCGCGTACCACGGGCAGGTCACACGAGTGGATGTCGCGTCCGGAGAGCGGCTCGACGACCTTGCACTGCCAGGGATGGGCACCGTCGACGGGCTCGACTACGCGCAGGACGGACGGCTCTTCGTCGCTGGTGAAAGCGTTTCCTTTCTCTTCGACCGCGCTGGCCAGCCGATCGAGACGAGTGCCTTCCGGGGTCATGCCTACCTCACTGGCTCGTGGGGACCCGGCGACACGCTGGTGCTGCCGGACTACAGCACCGGCGAGGTTCGCGTCGTCGATCCCGTCACCGACCAGCCGAATGGTGCGGTGTATGCCGGGCCGCCCAGCTTCACCCAAGTGACCGTCGGGTCGGACGGCCGCGGTGGCCTGAGGGGTGTCGCTTTCACCGACGGGAAGGTGATCACGCTCTGGGATGTCGCAACCGGGCTGGCGATCGGCGATGCGATCGAGGGACCTCCCTCGGGGATCGACGCGCTCGCCAATGTCAACATGGCCCTGACGGCGGATCCCCAGAACCACCGGCTGATCATCTGGGATCTCGACCCCGCGGTGTGGCGGACTCGGGCGTGTGCGGCTGCGGGCCGCAACCTCACACGCGAGGAGTGGAAGAACTTCCTGCCCGAGGGCGAGCCGTATCACGCGACGTGCCCGCAGTACCCGGACGGCGCGTGAGCACCATCAGCGCTGTCCGCGCTCGACCATCGGCCGATTGCAACGCTGACTTCGTAGGTTCAGGATGTCGCTGATCTTCCAGAAGTCGGGGTGGCATTCATGGAGATCCAGGTCCTGGGCCCGGTCGAGCTACGTGACAACGGCACCGAGGTGCCAGTCGGCGGCCCACGGCAACGGCGACTGCTCGCCGCGCTCGTGGTCAATGCCGGCAAGGTCGTGTCGGTCGATCGGCTGATCGACGTCGTCTGGGCAGGCGAGGAGCCTCCCGAACAGGCAGCCAACACGATGCGCACCTACGTGTCGCGCCTGCGGGCGACGCTCGGCGATGGGCTGATCCAGAAGCGCGACCCGGGCTACTCGCTCGTCGTCGATCCTGAGATGGTCGATGCCGCTCGCTTCGAACGGCTCCTGGCCGCCGCGCATTCACGGCTCGCAGCGGGAGATGCGACCGAGGCGAAGGTGAGACTCGACGAGGCGCTCGCGCTGTGGAACGGGCCCGCGTACGACGAGTTCGCGTCCGAACCGTGGGTGTGGGCCGACGCCGCTCGACTCGAGGAGCTTCGCCTGAGCGCGCGCGAGGACCGCGCCGAGGCGTTGCTCCTCCGGGGCGAGACCGCGGAGGCGGTCGGTGAGCTCGAACGGCTGACGGTGGAGTTCCCGTTGCGCGAACGATCGCGGCAGAAGCTGATGCTCGCGCTGTATCGCGACGGTCGGCAGGCCGACGCGCTTCGCTCCTTCCAAGCCTATCGCACTCACCTCGCCGACGAAGTGGGCCTCGAGCCGTCAGGCGAGCTGGTCGAGCTCGAGCGGATGATCGCGACCCGCGACCCGCGCCTCGACGAGCAGCCGACGCCGCGGGCGCTCCGGGGCTACCAGCTGGGTGAGAAGCTCGGCGAGGGTCGGTTCGGTGTCGTCTATCGAGCAACGCAGCCGAACGTTGGTCGCGACGTCGCGGTGAAGGTGATCCACCCTGACCTCGCGGACGACCCCACGTTCGTCCGTCGCTTCGAGAGCGAGGCCCAGCTCGTCGCTCGACTCGAGCATCCTCACATCGTGCCGCTGTACGACTTCTGGCGAGAGCCAGGCGGCGCGTACCTCGTGATGCGATGGCTGCGCGGAGGAACGGTCGAGGATCGTCTCGTCGACGGTCCGCTCGGTCTCGACGAGACGATGCGGATCGTGGATCAGATCGGCGGCGCACTGAACGCAGCGCATCACGCTGGCGTCGTGCACCGAGACATCAAGCCCGGCAACCTGCTGCTCGACGACGACGGCAACGTGTACCTGTCCGACTTCGGGATCGCCCTCGCGCCGTCGCAGCCGGGAGAAGTCGGAGACGAGCTCCGCTCCGCGGGCTCGCCGGCCTATGCGAGTCCCGAGCAGATGACCGGTCAGGAGATCACGCCGCGTTCCGACGTCTACTCCCTCGGGGTGCTCATCTTCGAGCTTCTGACGGGACAGCTCCCCTACCGATCGCAGACGGTCACGTCGCTCATCGGCGAGAAGCTCGCCCGCCCCGTACCCGCACTCTCGTCGCAACGCCCCGATCTACCCAACGCGCTCGACCTGGTGTTGCAGCGGGCCACGATGCCCGAGCCCGATGGACGGTACGGCTCGGTCGCCGAGCTCGTCGACGCCGTACACGCCGCGGTAGCAACCGCCGGCCGCATGGCGACGACGGACGAGCTCGCGCCCGAACGGCCCGCCCGCGTCGCGGGCCGAGGCGCCCACGTCACGATGGCCGCGCTCGCGATCGCGGCGACGAACCCGTACAAGGGGCTCCGCTCGTTCGACGAAGCCGACGCCGCCGACTTCTTCGGTCGCGCTCGCCTCGTCGACCAGCTCGTGTCCGAGCTACGCGAGGCTCGGTTCCTCGCGGTCGTCGGCGCCTCGGGAAGTGGGAAGTCGAGCGTCGTGCGCGCGGGACTGGTTCCGGCCTTGCGCGGCGGAGCACTCCCCGGATCGAGCCGATGGTTCGTGACGACGATGGTGCCGGGCCGGCGGCCCTTCGAGGAGCTCGAGTCGGCGCTGCTGCGCGTCGCCATCAACCCCCCCACAAGTCTGCTCGAGCAGCTCCGTGATGGGGACCGGGGCATGGCCCGGGCAGTTCGGCGTTCGCTCCCCTCCGACGCCACCGAGCTCGTGCTCGTGATCGACCAGTTCGAAGAGCTGTTCACGCAGGTCGAGGGAGACGAGCGCGACCACTTCCTTGCTGCGCTGGCGTCCGCCGTCGGCGACGACGAGGGCCGACTGCGAGTCGTGGCCACGGTCCGCGCCGACTACTTCGACCGCCCACTCACGCATCGATCGATCGGCGACCTGATGGCCGCGCACCACGTGGCCATCACCCCGCTGTCAGCCGAGGAGCTCGAGCGCGCCGTCGGAGGGCCCGCCGAACGCGCCGGGGCGCGCCTGGAACCCGGCCTCCTGGCTGCGATCGTCGCGGACGTGGCGGACCGACCGGCGGCGCTCCCCTTGCTGCAGTACTGCCTGACCGAGCTCTACGAGCGCCGCGACGGACTCGTGATGACGCTCGCTGCCTATCGGGGGCTCGGCGGCGTGTCGGGCGCGCTCGGTCGGCGCGCCGAGGACGAGTACCAGAGCCTGGATGACGAAGATCGAGTCGCTGCACATGAGCTGTTCACGCGGCTCGTGACGCCAGGCGAGGGCGCGGCCGACACCCGTCGTCGCACCCGGCGGTCAGAGCTCCTGGCCCTTCCTGTTGGTGCCGAAG
Source organism: uncultured Acidimicrobiales bacterium (assembly GCA_963708175.1). Lineage (GTDB taxonomy): Bacteria > Actinomycetota > Acidimicrobiia > Acidimicrobiales > DATKAS01 > DATKAS01. Next base: position 289,100 of record CAVPSD010000003.1, on the reverse strand, counting down.
CGATGGAGCACGTGATCAACGGATTCGGGACGCAACGGCTGTTGACGTTCGATCGCGATCCCACGACGCGAGAACCAACCGTCGAGGTCGGCCACGAAGCACTGCTCACCGAATGGCCCCGGCTGAAGGCGTGGGTCGACGAGGACCGTGAGGGGCTGCGCCTGGTGCGGCGCGTCGGCGAGGCGAGCGAAGCATGGGTGCAGAGCGGTCGTGAGGAGGCCGATCTACTGCGGGGTGCTCGGCTCGAGACAGTCGCAGAGTGGACCACCGCCAATCCCGGACGGCTCTCGGCCGACGAGGGCGAGTTCATCGCGACGTCCGTCGCGGCGAGGGACGCGGCCAAGGCGAAGGACCGTCGCACCGCTCGACGACTCCATCGGTTGGTCGTCGGCGTGAGCGCGGCCCTCGTCTTGGCGCTCATCGCGGGAGCGATCGCGGTCGCCCAACGCAACGAAGCGACGGACCAGCGCAACCGAGCGCGATCGCAGAGCGCACTCGCAGCAAGCAGAGCTCAGCAGGCCACGAACGAGGCACGCACTGCAACGCTGGGACGAATGGCATTCCAGGCCGGCTCACTCGCCGCGTCGAATCCCTCAGAGGCTCTGCTCCTCGCGCTCGAGGCCGACCGGCTGCTCCCGAACGACGACACCTTGGGTTCCCTCGAGGTCGCACTCCTCGCGAACCCGACGCTCCTCCGTTCGCTGTCTACGACCCCGTTGCAGAACCTCTTCTTCACTCCTGATGGAACCCGGGTGTCCGGTGGCACATCGGATGGACGCATCGTCCAGATCGACACCTCCACGGGCGCGACCCTGCGGGAGTGGAAGGTCGGTGACGGTTCGGTCTACGGAGGTCTCAACGCCTCGGGAGGCGGCCTCGCCATCCGCCCGAACAGCCCGCAGGTCCTCGCGCGAAACGAGCACGGCGGCGTGGACGTGTTGGCGAGTGACGGCATCGCGAGTCCGTTCTACGCGGGCGGTGTCCCCATCGCCATACCTGAAAAGGAGGGGGCGATTGCCATCGCGACCGCGACCGGGGTGCGGCTCGTCGACGGCGCGAGCGGATCGGTGCTCGGAACGATCGATGGCCCGCCTGCAACGCTGCTCGCGTTCAGCGGCGACGGCACGCGGCTGGCGATCGAGAGCGGCGTCGAGAGCGGAGTCGGGAACGTCGCGGTCGTCGATGTGGCAACACGGAGACCGGTCGCTCCGCCGGTGTCCCTCGGTTCTCCCGCGACGATCGCGTTGAACAAGGAAGGGACGCGGCTCGCCGCCGCGACCGGCGACGACGCTCGCATCCTCGACGTCGCCACGGGCGAGACGCTCGGCACACCGCAGCCAGCCGGCGGCTACTTGATCAACTTCGCGTTCAGCAGAGACGGATCGCTGATGGCCGCCCTTTGCGCCTGCGGTGTTGTCTGGCTCTTCGACACGGCGACGGGCGAACGGGCCGGCTCCGACATCAGGGTGCCCTTCTCCGCCGCTCCCGTCGGGCTCAGCTTCACGAGCGACGACACGACACTCCTCGTCGGAGGCACAGGCGGCCAGCTCGTGGCGCTCGACCTCGTCGGGCGGCAGAAGCTGGCGCGTCCGGCCGATGTCGATGCCACCGGCTGGATCGCCACGTTCTCGCCGGACGGCACCCGGCTCGCCATCCCGATCGACGGTTCCGACAACGACACCGCAATCGTCGACGTGGCAACCGGCAAGCGGGTGCAAACTCTCCACCCGGCTCGTCAGTTTCCGAATTGGGACTATTCGAAGACCGGCCCGCTCGTGGCCGCCTTCAGCCCGGACGGGCGGGAGGTTGCGATCGGTTCCGCCGCGTACGACGGCCAACCGGCCGAGATCGAGGTGTTCTCAGTGGCCGACGGGACATCGCTCCGCCGCTTGCCCGTGCCCGGTGTGCCATTCATCGGCGTACCGCTCGCGTGGAGTCCCGATGGGCGGGTGCTCGTAGGCGGCCTCCATGACCGAGTGGTGCGCATCGACGCCATGACTGGCGCACGCCTCCCGGACCTTGCCCTCCCCGACCTTCGCGGTGCGCTCGAACTGCAATACGACAAGGACGGAAAGCTGGCGGTCAGCGGCGGATCGACTCAGGGCTTCGGGAAGGCATGGGTGTTCGACCCGTCGGGCCAGCCGATTCGCGCCTACGGATCACCAACCGAGTCGTACCTTCATCTCGCCTGGGGGCCAGGCGGGACGCTGATCCTTCAGAACGTGGCGTCGGGAGAGAATCGAGTCGTCGACCCAGTCGCAGACCGAGAGGTGGGCTCGAGCTTCGCCGGTCCAACGGGCAGCGCAAAGGTCGCCGCAGTTTCCGACGGAAGGGGTGGCCTTCGCGGAGTCGTTGCTGGCGACATGATCGAGCTCTGGGACGTCGAGACGGGGCAACCCATCGGTACACCGATCCAAGCCAGTTCGTTCTCGACGAACGGCACGATTGCAGTGTCCTCTGACGCCGACCACAACCGCATGATGATCTGGGACCTCGACCCGGCGGTGTGGCGAGTGCGGGCGTGCGAGGCCGCGGGACGCAACCTCACTCACGACGAGTGGACCAAGTTCCTCCCTCAGGGCGAGCCGTACCATGTGACCTGTCCGGAGTATCCGTCCGGTGCGTGATTGCGGACGCTGACCTAGCGGGTTCAGGATGTCCCGGGAGTGGGGGGCACGCATGGAGATCCGAGTCCTGGGCCCGGTCGAGGTGCGTGACACCGACGCCGAAGTGCCCTTGGGCGGTCCCCGCCAGCGGAGACTCCTCGCCGCCCTCGTGGTCAACGCCGGAAAGGTCGTGTCGGTCGACCGGCTGATCGACGCCGTCTGGGCCGGGGAGGAGCCGCCCGAGCGGGCAGCAAGGACGCTCAATACCTACCTCTCGAGACTCCGCGCTGCCCTCGGGGACGGACTCGTTCAGAAGCGTGATCCGGGTTACTCCCTCGTCGTCGACTCGGACATGATCGACGCGACTCGCTTCGAGCAACTGGTTGGCGCGGCTCGCTCGCGACTCGAGGCGGGGGACGCGACCGAGGCCAGGGTGGGGCTCGACGAAGCGCTCGCCCTGTGGAACGGACCGGCGTACGACGAGTTCGCGTCCGAGCCCTGGGCGTGGGCGGCCGCGTTCGCGACTCGAAGAGCTTCGGCTGAGCGCACGTGAGGACCGAGCGGAAGCGCTCCGCATTCTCGGCCACACCGCTGAGGCCGTCGGCGAGCTCGAACGCTTGACGGTCGAGCTTCCGCTCCGAGAGCGATCGCGGCACAAGCTCATGCTCGCGCTCTATCGCGACGGGCGGCAGGCCGACGCGCTTCGGTCATTTCAGGCGTATCGCCGACATCTCGCAGACGAAGTCGGCCTCGAACCGTCGGGCGAGCTCGCCGACCTCGAACGCATGATCGCGACTCGAGACCCACGAATCGACACCATGACCGCGGGACCAGCGCGGGAGGCGCGCAGTCGACGCGCCGTTCGCGGGGTCGTGCCGGCGCGACTTGCCGAGATCGCGGGACGAGGGGCTTGCGTTGGCCGCGAGCTGCCACTCGGTCAGCTGCGTGCCGCGTGGAAGAGCGCGGTGACGGCCCGAGAGCGGCGGCTCGTGCTCGTCTGCGGGTGAGCCGGGGATCGGCAAGACGCGGCTCGCCGGAGCGGTGGCCGGCGAGGTCGCCAGCGACGACGCGCGTGTGTTGCACGGGTGGTGTGACGACGGGGTGGAGATCGCGTATGAGGCTTGGGTGCACACGCTCGGAGGTTTCGTCCAGAGCGCCGACGACGAGGAGATCGCTGCTTTGGCGCCGCTGGCGCCCGATCTCGTGCGGTGCATCTCGGTCGTCGGCGAGCGCGTGCCCGATGTCGTAGCCGAGGCCGACGACGGACGCAGCGTCAGATCGGGCGCGGCTGTTCGACGCGGTCGACTCGCTGCTCGCGCAGATCTCGAGCACCAGCCCGCTGCTGTTGGTGCTCGACGACCTCCACTGGGCCGATCCGGCGACGCTGGGGCTGCTCCGGTGGATCTTGAGCAGCGAGCGAGGCGGGCCGATGCTCGTGCTGGGCACCTACCGCGACACCGATGTCGACCGTCGCCATCCGCTGAGCGAGCTGCTCGCCGACCTCCGACGCGACGCCCGCGTCGAGCGGGTGGCGTTGCGCGGTCTCGACGAGCAGGCCATCGGCGCGCTGCTCCACGATCGCGCCGGTCACGACGCGCCACCGGAGTTCGTCACCGCATTACACGACGAGACCGACGGGAACCCGTTCTTCGCCGAGGAGGTCGTCGCCCACCTCGCCGAGACCGGCGCGATCTTCCGGCGCGACGGAATATGGACCACCGACCGCGCGCTCGCCGACCTCGGTCTTCCCGAAGGCGTTCGTGAAGTCGTCGGGCGACGCCTGTCACGGTTGAGCGAAGCAACGAACGACCTTCTCTCGGTCGCGGCAGTCGTCGGCCGCGAGTTCGACCTGTCCACCGTCGCTGTGGCGGCCGGCGTGACCTCGGCCGTCGCGGCTGTCGCGTTCGACGAGGCCGTGAGACCCGGGCTGCTACGGGAAGTGCCCAACGCTCCGGGCACACTCGCGTTCACGCACGCGTTGGTGCGACAAACCCTCCTCGAGGAGATCAGCGGTCCCCGCCGAGCCCATCTGCACTGGCGAGTCGGTGAAGCGCTCGCGGCCTCGGGGAACGCCCCGCACGGTGCCATCGCGCACCACCTGTGCGAGGGGGTCCTTGCCGGCGACCCGCGCATCGCGGCGGAGGCAGCCGTGGTCGCGGCCGAGGAAGCCGCTGACGATCGGAGCCTTGGACGAGGCCAATGACCTCGCAGCTCGCGCCTTGGCCCTCACGGATGACAGGCACGGTCGACGCGCCCGAGCTTCGGTGCCGCGCCATCCTGGTCATCGGTGACTGCCTCCTCTCGAACCCTGTCGGGGATTTCGCCTCTCGCCGCGCTCTGCTGAGCGAGGCTGGCCGGCTCGCCGTCGAGCATGGCTGGCCCGGTCTCGCCGCCCGTGCCGCGACTCACCTACGGATTGCTCACGAGCCCACAGGACGCCGACTCCCACCGCGGCCGAGCTCGTGCGGGCGGTGCTCGACATGGGCGCCGACGACGATTGGCGCCCGGTGCTGGTCGCGATCGCTGCCCGCTAGAGGCGGAGAACGGCGATCGCTCCGATCATGAACGGGCCATCGCCGCAGTCGAGGCCGCGGCCGCCGAGGTCGAGCGCTGCGATCCGCTCGGTCGACTGCTGGTGGCCGACGATCGATATTGGGTGCACTTCGGCGACGCCGACACCGACGGCCGAGCGCTCGCGCGTGACACACGCGTTGCCGCCGACGCGGTCGGAGGTATCTGGACGCTCCAGTTCGTTCGTGGCAGACGTTCAGCTCGTCTCTGCGGCATGGGGACCGCGACGACTTCGATGCCGCCTTCGCGGAGTTCGCGCTCGCCGCGGATCGCACCGGCGTGGGACAGGCCGACGTGTCAATGATGGAGACGGCGGTCGCGCTCCTCGACGGCCGGCTCGCCGACGCCGAACGGCTCGCACTCGACGCGCTCGCGACGGTCCACCCGGAATCGACGCACGCCCTGAACGCCGTGGCACAGATCGTCACCGCTTGGGGTTTGAGCGGCCGCGACGAGGACCTCCTCAACGCGTTGGATGGCTTCGCTGCCGAGCAGCCGGTCGATGCGCACGTTCGTCGACCTCTGGGGGATCTCGGTGCGTGCAGCGCGGGGGAGCGCGATCCCCGCTTCGACCGGTTCGTTGCCGATGACTTCGAGTCGCTGCCATGGGACGGGTTCCGTCTCGGCGCGCTGGCAAAGGCGGGCGCAGCAGCCGCGGGGCTACGCGACATGCGATCGGCGGCGGTGCTCGAGGTGCTCCTCGAGCCCTACCACGGGCAGCTGCTGATCCTGTGGAGCTGCTGTCTCGTGTACGACGCCGCCGACGCCGTGCGCGGCGACCTGTTGACGGTGCTCGGGCGCCACGCCGAGGCGGTCGCCTGCCTCGAAGCGGCCGCCGCGTTGTGCGAGCGAGCGCGGACCGTGCCGCACTCAATAAGGACTGCACACCGGCTCGCTCGGGCGCTGGTGTCACGAAACGGCCACGGAGACCACGAGAGAGCTCACGTGCTCGCCGCCGACGCGCTCGCGCGTGCCACCGAGCTCGGCATGCCCAACGAGGCCAAGGCAGCTCAGGCCGTGCTCGACATCGTCTGATCCACCTCGTGTGACCCGGCTCCGCTGGGCGAGATCGACACCCCGCTCGCCGAGCTCGGATCAGCGTGAGAGCTGAGCGATCACCGGCGCGGCCATGGCCCGGCCGTAGCGGTAGGCGCCGCTCGACCACACGAGGCACCGCTTGGTGACGCGCGTCGCGGTGGGTGTCGTCGCCCGGGCAGAGATGCACACCGTCGTACGACCGCACGACAATCGAACCGCCCGCACTCGGGCACGGCTCTTCCGGCAGACACGGCAGCTCGTCCGTGTACTCGGTCCCGAGCTGCACCGCCGTGCCGGCGTCGACGTAGGTCACCGTCCCGGCGGGGCTGAGGAGCGCGACCCAGGAGTACATGACATTCAAAGCTCGGCCGCGCTGGAACGAGCCTGGCACGGGCCGGCTCACCGGCGCGCCGGCCAGGTACACATGCGTGCCCACGCTGGTGAAGATCCGCACCGCTTCCCGCACGTCGGCGACGTACTTCATGTACGCGTCGCCGTCACCCATGCCCGACCCATCGGGATGGTGCATGCACGTCGTGAATCGGTTGCCACTGAACTCGAGCACCACTGCGGCCGGGTGCAGGCTGGCGGCGTCCTCCCTCATGATGTCGAAGTAGTCACAGATCGCCGTGCCGCCGAAGCTGCGGCCGATCGCAGTCGCGTCGGTGCCCAGTGTGACGGCCGCCACGAAGTGGTTCTGCGACTCCCATGCGAGGGAGTCGCCGTAGAGGATGACGACGGGAGCCTCGGAAGTCGGCCGTGGCCGGCAATGCCGTGGCGATACCTCCGGCGGCCAGCGCGAAAGCGAGTGCCACGAGGAGTCCAAAGGAGCGGAACGGGGTCGTGTGTGCCATGAGCCGACCGTGCGCCCGGGCGATATCAAGCCGGCCACGACTCGGTCACATCCGAGCAACAGGCGTTGCAGATCGGTCACAACCACAGCTGCCGACCCCTGTGATCGATCTGCAACCCGGGCTTGCGACAGTGCGAACATGTTCGAGGTGGTCGAACCCACGGTGGTCGTCCGTGAGCCGGGACGCACGCCGCTGCACCTCGTCATCCGGGACATCGTCGAGATCGGGCGGGAGTGCGACGGGCTGCTGCTCGACGACCCCCAGATCTCCCGTCGCCACCTCCAGGTGCGAGCCGAGCGGGGTCGGGTCATCGTCGAGGACCTCGGCTCGACAAATGGCTCGACGGTCGACGGCCAGCCCCTCGAAGGTGCCCACGTCCTGGTGCGAGGCGAGGTCGTCGAGTTCGGGGACTGCACGGTCGAGCTGGCGCTCGACGCCCGAGCCACTCAGATAGGACGCATACAGGATCCCGAGGCAGCCCGCCGGCTGCGCGCGAGCTCGATCGACATGGTCGCGGCCGCCGCCGCCGAGGACCACCGCGACTACGGCAGCCTCGACACCGACGCCGGCACGCTGACGATCGTGTTCAGCGACATCGAGTCGTCGACGCAGCGAGCGGTCGAGCTCGGCGACACCAAGTGGGTCGAGCTGCTCGGGCGTCCACAACGCGATCGTGCGCCGAGCCGTCGCCCGCCATCGCGGCACCGAGATCAAGGCACAGGGCGACGGCTTCATGCTCTCGTTCTCGTCAGCTCGCGCCGCAGTGCAGTGCATGAGCGAGGTGCAGCGCTCACTGGAGACTCATGCTCGGTCGCATCCGGCCGACGCCATCCACATCCGGGTCGGACTGCACACAGGCGAGGTGATCCTCGGCGACGATGGCGACCTCTTCGGCAAGCACGTCGTGCTCGCGGCTCGCATCGCAAACGAAGCGAAGGGCGGCGAGATCCTGGTGTCATCGCTCGTGCGTGAAATCGTCGACGCCCGCGGCGACCTGCAGTTCGGTGAACCACGCGTCGTCGAGCTCAAGGGGCTCAGCGGGTCGCACACGGTGCACCCCGTGCTCTGGGACACCCAGCGCGACGGGATTGGTAGTTCGGGGGCGTCATGAGTGCCCCGAGCCACCAATCTCGAGCCGCAAACCGGGGGCGGGGCGCTACTCGTTGATGTAGTAGTCGATGCCGAGGTGGGTGATCTGGTCTTCGCCCATCATCCAGCGGAGCGTGTTCTTCAGCTTCGTGTGTTGGATGAACAAGTCGTGCTCGGGATACAGGCCCGCGCGCACCTGGGGCGCCTTGAAGTAGAAGCTCAGCCACTCCTGGATGCCACCGAGCCCGGCGCGCTGCGCGAGATCGGTGAAGAGCACGAGATCGAGGGCGAGTGGTGCGGCGAGGATCGAGTCGCGGCACAGGAAGTCGACCTTCAGCTGCATCGGGTAGCCGAGCCATCCGAAGATGTCGATGTTGTCCCAACCCTCCTTGTTGTCCCCACGCGGCGGGTAGTAGTTGATGCGCACCTTGTGGTACACGTCGCCGTAGAGCTGCGGGTAGCGCTCGGGTTCGAGGATGTGCTCGAGCACGCCGAGCTTCGACTCCTCCTTCGTCTTGAAGCTGTCGGGATCGTCGAGCACCTCGCCGTCACGGTTGCCGAGGATGTTCGTCGAGTACCAACCCGACACCCCGAGCATGCGGGCTTTGAACATGGGCGCCAGCACCGATTTGATGAGTGTCTGTCCGGTCTTGAAGTCCTTTCCGCAGATCGGGAGCTTGTGCTCGGCCGCGTACTGCTCGAGCACGGGGATGTCGACCGTGAGGTTCGGCGCACCGTTGATGAACGGCACGCCCTCCTGCAGCGCCGCATACGCGTAGAGCATCGAAGGCGCGATCGTCAGGTCGTCGTTGTCGATCGCGTGCTCGAACGACTTCATGTCCATGTGTGCGGCACTCGGCTCGAGAAAGATCTCGGTGGAGCCGCACCAGATCATCACGACGCGATCGAGGCGATGCTGATCGCGGAACGTGTTGATGTCCTCGCGCAGGCCCTCGAGCGCGGCTCGCTTGCTCTCGGTCGGCTTCACATTCGGCCCGTCGAGCCGCTTCACGTACCGCGGGTCGAACGCGGCCTTCATGGGCCGAACCTCCCGCAGCGCCTCCGCGACCGGCTCGAGGTGCCGCCCCGCGTCGAGGACGCCAGCACGCTGGGCCGCGACGTACGCATCGTCGGGGAACGGATCCCAGCACCCGAACACCAGGTCGTCGAGGCTCGCGAGAGGCACAAAGTCCTTGATCAGGGGGACGTTGTGGTCGGTGCGCTTGCCGAGCCGGACTGTGCCCATCTGCGTGAGCGAGCCGATCGGCTCGCCCATCCCTCGCTTCGCGAGCTCGACGCCGGCAACGAGCGTGCTCGCGACCGCACCCATGCCAACCGTGAGCACGCCGAGGCGACCCTCGATGGGCTTCACCACGGGAGGCTGGACGGTGGGACCATCGGCAGGGGTCATACGGGCAGCGTAGGACCGGTCAGAACCAGGTGTTGCACCATGGCGCTCGGGGCCAGCGGAAGAGGGCGTCGGCCCGCATCGCTGCACCCGCCTTGTGCTCGTCGACCTGGCCCGCGTGGGCGAGGGTCGCGAGCGACGTGCCGCCGAGCGACACCGCACCGAGTGCGGACGCCGACAGCGTGAGGTCGGGCCGCGTGCGCGCCTTCGCGCACGTCGCGCCGTCAGGACCACCGTCGAGGGCGAATCGGCCGTTTGCGTAGCCCAGCTCGTCGACGACTTCGAGGACGACCCGCTCCTCGACGGGATAGCGGCGTGCCGACAGCAGCGCCGGCACGTCAAGTGGTCGCACCCAGAGGAAGTCCGACCGGTCGTAGGCACGCAGCGCGCGCCCGTCGACGAGCTGCCAGTGCAACGGGTCGTCGACTGATCGATCGCTGGCGCTGACCGTGCGGGCCCAGTCGATCTGCGCGACGTACTGCCACAGCCGCAGCGTGGCCTCCTCGTCGACACCGATCAGCTCGCCGATCGTCACCGTGTTCTCGGGACGGCGTGCGACCCAGTGATCGTCGATCGTGTAGGAGACGTAGCCGACGACCTTGGAGCGTCGATCACGGCAGACGACCCAGAACTTCTCGGCGATCGGGAACGCCGGAAACGGGATCAGACGAACCGCGATGTCCCACCAGCGGTCGTCGCGGCCGATCGCCGCCGGGCTGGACGGCGCGGTAGCGCTCGTACACCCCGGGTGCTTCACGGCGGATCGTGGCCTCGTCGACCATCTCCACGGTGCCCTCGGCGTCGCGGACCCGAACGCTGTCCGCGACACGTCGAGCTTCAGCGTGTTGTGATCCGCGGCCGACCCGTATCCGAAGCGTCCGTAGATCGGGAACTCGGCCGCGATCAGGATGCCCACGGGCTCGTCACGCTCGACGGTCGCGTCGAGGTCACCGAGCATCATCCGCGTGAGCAGGCCCTGCCGGCGGTGCGTGGCGCTCACCGTCACGCCAGTCAACGCTGCGGAGGTGACCGACGCCCCGCCGGGCAGCGTCAGCGGCGTGGGGAACGATCGCAACGTCCCCACGATCGACGTGCCGTCGAACGCAGCCCATGCTCGGTCGAGGTCAGTCGCGCCCCGCCGGAACTCGTAGTCACCCTCCGGAACGGCGGCGCGCATGAACCCGCGGGTCATCGCCTCGCCCCAAGCCTTGAGCTCGTCCTCGGTGATGGTCCTGACCTCGACGCCCATGGGCGCCGAGGCTACGGAACCCACTCCCTCCCCGCCGAGTGTTTGCTCACTCGGCCCGGTCCTGGCGGGCTCGAGTGAGCAAACCCGTGCGGGGTCAGGGGAGCCGGCTGAACCAAATCAGCGAGCCGATGCCTGCCATCACGGCGAGGGCCATCGCGGCGAACGTGAACCAGTCGGTGATCTCGTGATGCACCGTCTCACGCTCGACCGACTCACCGAGCTTCTCGTACACCTGCTTCAGCTGATCCCCGGTGAGAGCCGAGAAGTAGGTGCCGCCGGTCTCGTCCGCGAGCGTCTTCAGCGTGTCACGGTTGACCGGCACGGGGATCTGCACGCCGTCGGGACCGGTGACGACACCGCTGTCGGTGCCGAAGGCGATCGTGTTGACGGCGACGCCAGCCGCGTCGGCCGCCTTTGCCGCCTCGTCGTTGGGGCGACCGGCGGTCGTCTCGCCGTCGGACAGGAGCATGATCGCACCGGTCAGCTCGTCGCTGTTCGTCTGCGGAGCTGCCGTTGTGCTCGGGGCGGTTCCATCGTCTGTGTTCGCGGGATCGGGTGTGTTGATCGCCTCGAGCGCCGAGAACACGGCCTCGCCGATCGCGGTGCCCTCGCCCAGCCGAAGGCCCTCGATCGTTCGCTGAACGGCCGCGATGTCACTCGTGGGGTCGAGCAGGATCTGCGCCGTCCCGGCGAACCCGACGACGCCGATGCGGACGCCGTCGGGCACCGACTTCAGGAACGCCGAGGCCGCGTCCTTCGCGGCATCGATCCGCGACGGGGAGACGTCGGTGGCCTCCATCGACAGCGATGTGTCGAGGGCGAGCATCACGACGCCCCCCTTGCTCGCGACCTCTTCGGCGCGAGCCGGCTTGGCGAACCCCATCGCACCCACCACGAGAGCGAACAGCAGGAGAAGAGCAGGGAGGTGCCGCCGCCAACCCGGACGATCGGGCGCGACCGAGTCCAGCAGGTCGACGTTGGTGAACTTCACCGCATACGAGCGGCGACGGCGCTGCATCACCAGGTAGGCGATCACCATCGCGAGCGGGATCAGCAGCAGCCACAGGCGATGCGGTGCGTCGAACGAAAGGGAGCCCATCAGCGGTGCCTTCCAACGGCGGCCAAGCGGCGCTTGCGCCGTCCGGCAACGAAACGAACGAGATCGAACACCCAGTCACGGTCGGTGCGCAGCACGAGATGGTCCGCCCCCGCGGACGCGATCGACCGGGCGATCGATGCGCGCTGCGCGACGGCCGCGGTCTCGTAGCGCTCGCGGCAGCTTGCGGTCGTGGGTGTCGACGTAGCGGCGTCGGCCGGTCTCGGCATCGGCGACCTGCAGTAGCCCCACATCGGGAAGTGAGAGCTCACGTTGATCGACGACCTCGACCGCGATCACGTCGTGGCGTTGGCCGAGCGCCTGCAGCTCCCGCTCCCACCCGGTGGGTGCGATGAAGTCGGAGAGCACGACGACGAGTCCGCGGCGAGAGGCGAGCCGGCGACCCCGGCGCAACGCCTCACGGAGGCCCGTGTCGTCCTGCGGGTTCGTCTCACTCGGCCGTCGCAGAGCCGTGAGGAGGGAAGCGACATGCGAGTGAGTCGAACGAGCCGGGAACACGGCCCGCCTTGACGCGGTTGTCAACGATCCGACGCGGTTGCCCCCGCGCGCAGCGAGCAAGGCGAACGCACCGGCCGCAGCCCAGACGACGTCGCGCTTCTCAGAGCGTCCGGTGCCGAACGCGAGGCTCTTCGACGCGTCGACGATGAGCCACAGCTCGAGCTCGCGGTCCGCGATGGTGTCGCGCACGTGCGGCTCGGTCGTGCGCGCCGTGACCGCCCAGTCGATGTGGCGGGTGTCGTCGCCCGCGACGTACGGGCGCGCTTCACCGGTGTCGCTCCCCGGACCGGGGAGCAGACCGGCGTAGTCGCCCTGCAGGAGGCCGTCGAGTCGCCGGAGCACGGCGAGCTCGAGGTTCCCGATCGCGGCGACCGAGGGGGGAGTCACCCGCGGCTTGGCGGGCAACCCTGCGGGTCGCATCAACGCGACCTCATCGTGCGGACGGCTGGACGCGCGGCGTGCCGACCTTCGTCAGCGTCGCGACGAGCACGTCGTCGACGGTGACACCGTCGGCGACGGCGTCGAAGGACAGCACGAGGCGGTGGTTCAGCACGTCGTAGGCGACGTCGTAGACGTCCTGCGGCAGCAGATGCGAGCGTCCGCGGAGCAGCGCGAGCGCGCGGCCAGCGGTGACGAGGCCGATACTCGCGCGGGGGCTGGCGCCGTACGCGAGGAAGCCCTCGAGCTCACGCAGCTCGTGCTCCTCGGGATGGCGCGTCGCCAGCACGAGACGCACGGCGTAGTCGGCGACCTCCGGGGCCACGGTCACCGAAGCGGCGACTCCTTGCAGCGCTGCGACATCCTCGATGTCGAGCAAGCGCGGGGGGTCGGGAACGTACCGGACGCGTGGGCGACGATCTCGTGCTCCTCGGTGCCGGTCGGGTAGTCGACCGGGATCCGCATGAGGAACCGGTCACGCTGCGCCTCGGGCAGCGGGTAGACGCCCTCGGACTCGATCGGGTTCTGCGTGGCGAGCACGAGGAACGGCGTCGGCACTTGGTAAGTGACGCCTCCGATGGAGACCTGGCGTTCGCCCATCACCTCGAGCAGCGCGGACTGCACCTTGGCCGGGGCGCGGTTGATCTCGTCGGCGAGGACGAAGTTCGCGAACACCGGGCCGAGCTCGACGTCGAAGCGCTCGGTCGAGGGGCGGTAGATGCGAGTGCCGACGATGTCGGAAGGGATGAGGTCGGGGGTGAACTGGATGCGGGTGAAGGTGCCGCCCAGCGTCTTTGCCAGCGTCGAGACCGTGAGGGTCTTTCCGAGCCCCGGGACGCCCTCGAGCAGGCAGTGCCCGCCGGCGAGCAAGCCCACGAGCACCCGCTCGAGGACGCGCTCCTGGCCGACGATCACGCGACGCAGCTCGACGAGCACCTGGTCGAGTCGAGCACCGGCCTCGGCGAACGCCTGCTCGCGCAGCTCGCGGTCGTTCATGTCCGTCATGTCGCCAATCTCCGTCCTGATCTCCGCCTGCGGCTCCGTCCTGATCTCCGCCTGCGGCTCCGTCGTCGTCATCGCACCGGCTCCACGCTCTCGGCGATCGCCTTCACGTCTTCAGGGGTCACGAAGCTGTCGCCCGTGACCTTCACGAGAAGGTCATCGTCGGCCATCAACGCGTAGCCGTCGCTGATGTCCTTCGCGTCGTGACCGGCGATCTGCGTCTCGTCGCCGTTCAGGTCGTCGAAGCTCGATTGCGCCTGGGGGCCCTTCTCCGCCTCGATGGTCACGAGGCCACGCGGGCCGCGCAGCACGATCGTCTGGTGTCCCTCGACGCCGCTGCCGGTCGTGGTCGTCGCGACCTGGTTGCGCTCCTGCGCGTACCCGTCCGGAGTCGACGACAAGGCGACGAGGCCGAGCGCGGGTTGCGCGTTGTCGCTGCCAGTGCCCTGGTCGGGCGCGGTGCCCTGATCGGGAGCCGGCGACGTGCCCTGGCCACCGAAGAGCTCATCGAGCAGCTGCTGCAACGCCTCGTCGGCGTTGCCGTTCAGCAGGTCCTCGAGACCCGGGGATCTGGTCCAGGCCGGGGATCTGATCCAACGGGATCTGATCGAGACCCGGGATCTGACCGAGGCCGGGGATCTGACCGAGACCCAGGCTGTCGCTGCTGTCGTCTGCAACCGCGGGCGCATCGACGCCACCCGCCTGCTCCACCTGATCCATGAGGCTCTGCGCGGTCGCGACCGGGATCGCGAACCCGACGCCGTCACTGCCACCCGACTGCGAAGCGATCGCCGTGTTGATGCCGATGACCTTGGCGTCGGAATCCACGAGCGGACCGCCCGAGTTGCCCGGGTTGATCGGCGCGTCGGTCTGGATCAGGCCGGTGAGCTCACCGCCGGGGACGGGGAGCGTCCGATCGAGACCACTGATGATCCCCGAAGTGACCGAGGCCGAGAAGCCGAACGGGCTTCCGAGTGCGATCGCGGTCTCGCCCACCTCCACGCTGTCGGGCTCGGCGAGGTCGGCGGTCGGCAGATCGCTGTCGCTCTTCACCGCGACGATGGCGAGATCGTGATCGGCATCACGGCCGACGACCGTGCCCTCGAGTGATTGCCCGTCAGCAGTCTTCACGGTGACGGTCTCTGTGCCCGCGACCACGTGGTGCGCGGTGAGGATGAGGCCGCTCTTGTCGTAGATGACGCCGCTGCCCACGCCACCGTCGTGCTGGATCTCGACGACGGCCGGTGCGACCTGCTCCACGACCTTTTGGACGGACTCGGGCTCGTTCGGCGCCGACGCGCCGGCGATCGGCGCCGTGGCCGGGTCGCTGCTGTCGTCCTTGTTGACGACCGCGAACACCCCTGCGACAGCGGCGGCGCCGACGACGGCACCCACGCACGCGGCGAGCACGCGGCGACCGCGCTTGCTCTTCGCGGGCGGGACGCCCGGCTCACCCCCGCCGGCAACCAAGGTCTCCGTGGGAGGGGGCGGGGGCAGGGGGACGCCGAGCGGTGGAGTCGGCGGGAGCTCACGCCACGAGCGGTGCGGCGGGAGTGGGCGCTCGAGAACGTCGTCTTGCGGTGCGGGCATGGAGATTCCTCCGGCGAAAGTCGCGGACGGGAGGAACCTACGAAGCCGGGGGTAAAGGGAGCGTCAAAGGCAAGTAAAGGGAACGTCAAACCCGCTCGGGCGTGGCGAGCGGGTCCGTGACGTGGTGGATCCCGTCGGCCTCGATGACCTCTGCCGGGCTCGCGTCTGGGTCCGCGGGCAGCCACACGACGAACGTCGATCCGACGCCGGGCTCGGACCGCAGTGTCAGCTGCCCTCCCTGGGCTTCGACGAGCTGACGAGCGATCGTGAGGCCGAGGCCGTGGGGCTCGCTGTCACTGCGACGATCGATCTCGTAACGCCCCTGCCAGTACCGCTCGAACACGAGGGCGTGCTCCCCCGGCTCGATGCCTGGGCCCTCGTCCCGGACCGCGATCCAGACCCAGCCGTTGCGCTGACCGCATCCGACCGTGATCGTCGAGCCCGTCGGAGCGAGCCGTACGGCATTCGCGAGGAGGTTCCCGACCGCGGCACGGACTGCGGCGCGATCGACCGACGCGCGCAACGCGTCGGGAGCCACGACCTCGATGCGCAAGCCGCGCGTCGACGCGGCGGCCGCGTGCTCGGCGGCGAGAGCGTGTGCTTCCTTGGCGAGGTCGGTGGCGGTGTCGGCACCCTGGAGTGACAGGCGGCCCTGCGCGGACAGGTCGTCGACCGTGCGGCCCATACGGTCGATCGCCCGGCGCGCCGCTGCCACCTGAGTCTGCGTCTCGCCCTGCAGCGCCAGGTCCGTCGCGGCCAGCTCGAGATTGGTCGTCGCGACCGCGAGCGGCGTGCGCAGCTCGTGGACGACCTCGTGCAGCAGCTCGCGCTGCTCCTCGCGCCGCGCATCGAGACGGTCGAGCATGTTGTCGACGCCGGTCGCGAGCCGTCCGAGCTCGTCGTCCCGCGGCTCGAGGTGCACGCGCTCCGCGCCCTCGTCCCCGTCGACGCGGTCGACGACCTCGGCGACCTGCTCCACCGGCCTCAAGACCTTGCCTGCGACGAGCCACGCGAGGGCCGCTGCGGGGACGAAGGACACCGCGACTGCGGTCAGCATCCATCGGAGGCCGTCGCGCCGAGCGCGCTCGGCCGCCGCGGTCGAATCCTGCGAGGTGATCTGCACGACGGCGAGGCGGTCGCCGACCTGCTCCACCCGGGTGACCGTCACCGGTTCTGGGCGGTAACCGAGCCAGCCACCGAGCAAGAAGCCGGCGAGACCGACGAGCGCGGCAGTGGCGAGCGCCAGCGCGGTCATCCCGAGCGCCAGCTTCCAGCGGAGCGTGCCGCGCTTCTTCGCCATGGTCAGGCCACCGCCCGCAACCGGTAGCCGCGGCCGGGCAATGTCTCGATCACATCGGACGCACCGGCGGCGGCGAGCTTCCGGCGCAGGTTGCTGAGCGTGACGCGCACAGTGTTGGTGAACGGATCGGCGTGCTCGTCCCACACGTGCTCGAGCAGACGCTCCGCGCTGTGGACCTCGTTCGGGTGGAGGAGGAACCAACGCAGCAGCGCGTACTCCTTCGGATTGAGGTCGACCGGCGTCGCTCCGTTGCGCACCTCTTGGCGCGCACCATCGAGCACGAGGTCCTGCCACTCGATGACAGCACCCGTGGCGCTCGACTCACGGCGCAGCAGCGCGCGGACGCGGGCCGAGAGCTCGCCGAGCGCGAACGGCTTCACGAGGTAGTCGTCCGCACCCTCGTCGAGGCCCGCGATTCGGTCCTCCACGCCGTCCCGAGCGGTGAGCATGAGGACACGAGTCACCAGGCCTTGGTCGGCGATCTCCCGGCAGACCTGGAGCCCGTCGATGTCCGGAAGGTTGAGGTCGAGGCACACGAGGTCGTACTCGGTCACCCTGAGTCGCTCGAGCGCGGACCGACCGTCGGGGGCCATGTCCACCGCATAGCCCTCACGCCGCAGGCCGGTGGCGATCGCACCGGCGAGATCGGGCTCGTCTTCGACGACCAGGATTCGCATGTTCGTTCCTCTACGACGCTACGACCTCAGGAGTTCCGCGACGGGTCTCGGCGGCGGTCCCGGAGTGAGAGCGGTCGACCAGCACGATCGTGAGGAGGGCCAGGGCGAGGACGGCGTAGCAGGTGATCCCGGCGCGCAAGCCGTGGGCGTCCACCACCGCTCCGATTCCCACCGGGATGAGGAAGCCCGCGAACTCGATCGTGCTCACGACGGCCGAGACGGTTCCCGCCTGGCCCGGTCGGAGGAGCAGCACGCGGGACTGCAGAGCCGTCCAGAACCCGATGAGCCCGAAGCCGAACACGAGCGCGCCGGGGAGGACCAAGACCGCGGTCGGTGCAAGCGCGATCGACGTCACGCCCCCGGCCACGAGCACCGCCGGTCGCGCCAGCGGAGGCACGGGCGGCGCCCGGCGGGCCTGGTCGAGCGATCCCAGGAGCGCACCGATGATCGTGAGCATCGCGATCCCGGTCGCGATCGGCGCGGACAGGCCGTCGGCGCGCTCGAGACGGGCGATGAAGAACGCGAGGAAGGGCTCGTCGAGCGGACCGAGCAGCATGGCCATCAGCCCGTAGACCCACACGCGACGATCGCGCACGATCGACGCGAGCGCTCGGTGCGGAGCGGGTCGATCTTCGTCGTGGTGCGGAGCCGGCAGCGGCGACAACGCAAGCCAGACGCCGTACGCGGCCATCAGCACCGCCGCGAGCAGAAACGGCGCCTGCCACCCGAAGCCGAGCCATGTCGCCGCGATGATCAACGCAGGCCCCGCGAGGTCGCCGACCGACCCGAGGAAGTTCGACGCGCCGAGCATCCGCGGGAGGTCGTCACCGCTGAGGTCGACGAGGGCGAGCTCGGACGCGTCGACCATCGCCGAGGCAGCGACGCCGATCACGAACGACGCGGCGAGGAGCACCGCATACGAGGTCGACGTCGCGAACACGGCGATCGCGGCGGCGAACCAGAGCGCGCCGCCCGCGGCGATCACGCGACGGCTGACGTAGTCCGCGGCGACGGAGAACCCGTTGCCGACGATCGCCCCGGGCGCGCCCGCGGCGAGGATCGTCGCCGCCTGCGCATAAGAGAGGTGCAACTCGGAGCGGAACGCCTCGAAGCTGCCCGGGATCAGGAAGCCGGCGGACTCGTCAGCCAGCCGCACCGACAGCAGCGCGACCAGCATCGCCGGTGCGTGCCGTGCGGTGGCGGGAGCCCACCGGAGGAAGGCAGTGCGTCAGTAGTGCGCGATGCGTGCCATCGGCCGAGCGTATCCCCAGGCACCGGCGGGACTCGGCCGATGCGCGGCGCCTCGCCTTAGGCTGACGGGATGGCGTTGTTCTCCTCGAGCAAGACCAACCAGATCACTCCCGAGCAGGCGCTGCCCGGACGGACCGAGACGATGCCAGTGCCGGCGCAGCATTTCGTCAACTTCAACCCGCTGACCCCGCCGTGGCCTGAGGGCATGCAGACGGCGGTCTTCGGGCTCGGCTGCTTCTGGGGTGCCGAACGCAAGTTCTGGGAGGCACCGGGCGTCTACTCCACGGCCGTTGGCTACGCGGGCGGCTACACGCCGAATCCCACCTATGAAGAGGTGTGTTCCGGGCGCACCGGGCACACCGAGGCCGTCCTCGTCGTGTTCGACCCCGCGAAGATCAGCTACGAGGGCCTGCTGAAGGTCTTCTGGGAGAGCCACGACCCGACGCAGGGGATGCGGCAGGGCAACGATGTCGGCACGCAGTACCGCTCCGCGATCTACACGAGCTCACCCGAGCAGCGGAAGGCTGCGGACGCGAGCCGCGAGGCGTATCAAGCCCAGCTCGACAAGGCGGGCTACGGCGCGATCACGACCGAGATCGCAGATGCGGGGCCCTTCTACTACGCGGAGCCCTATCACCAGCAGTACCTCGGGAAGAACCCGAACGGCTACTGCGGTCTCGGCGGCACCGGAGTGTCCTGCCCGGTCGGGCTCATCGCCGGCTGACCCGATGTTCGGCCTCGGGCCGACATTCGGGCGAATTGATACGGTGCGGCGAACGTTCCCCCGCCGGCCCCGCCGGCCCCAGTGGAGGTCGCACTCGCAATGGCTGATCCGGTTCTCGATTACCTCGGCTCGCACTCGCTGCTCACGCTCGCGACGGCCTCCAAGAACGGCATCCCGCATGCCGCCCCGGTCATCTACGTCAACGACGGCACCTCGGTGTACTTCTCGATCGCTCCGAGCTCGACGAGCGCCACGAACCTCGCCGAGAACCCGGTCGCGGCGATCGGAGTGGCGGACAACCCGGACGACTGGAACGCCGCGCAGGGAGCGCAGCTCGTCGGCAACGTGACCAAGCTGAGCGGGGACGACGCGAAGAAGGCGGCGGGTCTGTTCACGCAGCGCTTCTCGAACCTCGGCGACTCGGTCGACTCAGCGCCCTTCTACCGCTTGCAGCCCCACGATGTCCGGTACGTGGACAACAAGTCGGGCTCGGGCGACAAGACGGAGGCGCTCGGCCAGTCGTGGGTGACGAACGTCGTGCACCGCGTGTTCCGCCATCTCCGGCCGGACGAAGTCGAGTCCCTCTCGAAGAAGTTCTCGAAGGAGACGTTCAAGGCCGGCTCGACGATGATCGAGCAGGGAACCGCCGGCGACCGCTTCTACCTGATCGTGGAAGGCGTGGCTCGCACGACCAACGCGGAGGGTCAAGAGCTTTCGACGAGCGGCCCCGGAGGTTTCGTGGGCGAGATCGCGATCCTCGCCGATCGTGCTCGCACCGCCACGGTCACCGCGGCGACCGATGTGAACGCACTGTCCCTGTCGAAGGCCGACTTCGAATCGGTGATGCAGGCGTCGCCTGACTTGCGCCGCGACTTCGACGTGGTCGTCGCCGAGCGTCTGGCGCGCGGCTGAGCTGACCGCACCTCCCGAGTCGTCCGAAACGCCCGAGGCGTCACGGCGCGCGCCGAAGCAGCGCGTCCCCGCGACGCTCGCGATCCTGCTGCTCGCGCTCGTCATCACGGGCTCGGCGATCGCGTTCGGCATCCCGAACCGAGACCCGCCTCCTGACGGCGGACCGGCCTTGTCCCGGTACGTGCCACTCGTCGACGGCGACGCGTCCCTGCTCCAACGGCGCGACGACGACGGCGCGGAGATCGGGTGGGAGACGGCGAACACCGACGTCCTCGGGGATGGCGAGGCGCTGTTGTCGCTCACCACAACGACGTTCGGACAGCTGACCGCGCTGTATGGCTCGGTCGAGGACGACCCGGTGCCGCCCGGCCTCGCCGATGCGACGGTGCGGCTCGAGCGGTTCACGACGGTTGACGCGTCGGGAGCGCTCGTCAGCCAACAGGTGGACGTGGTCACCCGTGACGACGTCGGCGATCGTCTTCTCACCGTGACCGATGCGTCCGGAGAGCGCGTGTTCGACCCGCCGGCGTTGATCCTCCCGAGCGACCTCGAGCTCGGCAAGACCTGGGAGTCCTCGGGGACCTCCGGAGGCCAGGACTACCGCATCACCGGCAACGTCCTCGAACGCACCACGACCGACGAGCTCGGCGACTGCCTGCGTGTCGAGATCTCCTCCTCGCTCGGCGAGACCACGAACACCAGCCGCAACGTCGTCTGCGCGGGCCTCGGCTTCGTCGGTCGCGACGACCTCGCTCCGGACGGAAGCCTCCTCCAGCACGTCGAGCTCACGACGCAGGGCACGCTGCGCGTCAGCGACGAGCAGGTACCCAACGCGGCTCGCCCGTCCGAAGCTCCCCCGCCCGACGGCCCGCTCACGTTGGGCCGAGTCGGGAAGGCCACGCCCACGAGCTCGATCTCCCCGCCCACCTTCCAAGCGACGTTCCTCCCCACCGACCCGCCATCGGTCGTCGTCGGCTCGGAGCGTGGCGACGTGGTCGCCCTCGCCGTGGACACACCCGACGTCGCGCTCTGGCGGTTTCACCCCGGCGGGTCGGTCTACAGCGCACCCGCGTTCGACCCGGAGTCCGGCCGCCTCTACTTCGGAGCAACCGACAAGCGCCTCTACTCCCTCGACGTGCGCGGCTACTTCCTGTGGGCGATCGGCGTCGACGACAGTGTCGCGACGAAGCCCGTGGTCGCGCTGGATGTGGTTGCCTTCGCAACCGAAGCCGGCACCGCATTCGGCATCGACACCGAGACGGGCGAGACCAAGTGGGAGACCCGCCTGTCGGCGCCCGCCGTCGCGTCACCTGCGCTCGTCGACGACACTGCAGTGTTCGGCTCGGACGACGGGACGCTCCGCGCTCTCGACATCGACGACGGCAGCACTCGGTGGACGGCGGGGGCGGCGGGCTCGATCGAGGCACCGATCGTCGCCTCCCCCGACGGGATCGTGTACGTGGCGGACAACGGCGGGGGCCTCGCCGTGTTCGAGGCATCGACCGGTGACCGCGTGTGGAAGGTGTCCGAGAACGACTCCTTCCGCACCGCGCCGGCGCTGATCGGCGACCTCATCGTGGTCGTCGGCGAGTCGGGGTCGATCGGCGCCTACGACGCGAGCGACGGCACGCGTGCGTGGGCGTTCACCGGCACGTTCGTCGGCCCTGCGGCCGAGGTCGACGGATTCGATCCTCGTCGCCACCGCCGAGGGCCTCGTCAACCAGGTCGACCAGAACGGGAGGGGCGTCCAACAGCTCGCGGCGGCCGACGCCATCGCCCCGAACGACCCGCCACCCACGCTCACGTTGGGCCTCAGCGCAGGGGGCGGCGCGGCGTGGTCCGTCGACGACCACACGGTGGTTCGCCGCATCGGACCGGGAGACGGCGGGCTGGCCGCGCTGCAGGCGCGATGGGTGCACGCGTTCACCGAACCGCCGTTCTCGGGGATGGGATTCCCGACGACGGTCGGCGAGCACGACGGGAAGGCGGTGCTCGTCGATGCCGGCGGAGCCGTGTACCTCGTCGACCCGGAGACCGGCGACTTCGAATCGATCGGTGACGACCCCGAGAGCGCCGTGCCCGCGGGCGCCGCCGCGGTCGTCGACGGGGATCAGCTCTTCATGACGCTCGGCGGCGCGCTGCGTGCCGTCGATCTGCCGAGTGGAGCCGTGCGCTGGACCGACGAGACGACAGGCTTCGTGCCGAACGGTCCGGTCGTGGCGGGCGACGAGGTGATCATCCAGCGCGTCGTGAACCTCGACGACGACACGATCACCGACGACGTCATCGCGTACGACCGGGACTCCGGCGACGTGCGCTGGACGAAGCGAATGCCGTTCGCGGGGAGCGGACCCGCGCTCGTGGGCGACGTCCTGATCGCCAGCGCGCCGCTGAGCGCGCTCGACCCGACCGACGGATCGGTGCTCTGGGAGGTCGAGCCGGAACGCGACCTCGTCGGCAACGCCGCGTATGACCCCGAGCGCGACCTCGTGCTGGCGGTGCTGAGGAAGTTCGAGGGCGACACCGAGTTGATCGACCTCGTGGCCGTCGACGCGGACAGCGGGGAGGAACGCTGGCGGACGCCGCTCGACGCCGCACCCGCGTTCACGGAGTCGGTGACGATCGAAGGCGACGTGGTCGTGGTCCCCGAGCTCGGGTTCCCAGTGTTCGGGTTCGACGCGGACACCGGCGCGGAGCGTTGGCAGTTCGCGCCTCCCCCACCCTCGGTCCACATGGGCATCGCCACGATCGAGGACGGCCAGGTGTGGGTGCTGACCAGCACTGCGCAGGTCTTCGTCCTCGACGCGCTCGACGGCGAGGTACTCGCGCAGTCGTCCGGTCCGGGCATCGACGTCGGTTCGTTCTTTTCCACCATGGGGACAAGCGGCGCGCTCGGTCGGCGGCGTGTTCGTCGTGCCGTTCCCGAACTTCGTGGCGGGCTTCGATCCGCCGAGGTCGCCGTGAGCCCGCGCCTGCGCCCGACGCGCCTGACCGTCGTCGCGACCGCAGGCCTGATCGGCGTGCTCGGCCTCGGCGCCGTCCGTGAGCTGCTTTGGGACGAGCTCCGCGGCGGGATGTTGAACCTCCGCGGCCTGCGCCGCCCGTTGCAGGTGCTCGTGGTGTTCGGGTTCGCCCTCCTGCTCCTGATGTTGGTCGCGATGCTCTTCCACGACTTCCTGCGCGGCAGGTACGACCTTGCGGTGCTGCCCGGCGGCACGCCGGGTCGGGGCTCGCTCGTCCCGTCGCCACTCCTGTCGGTCACGCTCTTCGTGCTCGCTGTCGGCTGGGCCTTCGTCCTCGCGTCCGCGATCGAGACGCCGCTCGGCGCACGGGTCGCTCTGCTCGCCCTCTACGTCTGCTTCGCCTCGGTGTGGCAGGGCTTCGGGCTGGGGGACCAGAACGATCGGCTGGTCGCCGCCGGCTGGGTCGGGGTGATCGCCGTCGTCGTGCTCTACGCACTGAGGCTCAAGCTGCCGGCCCGGCCAGTGCTCGACTTCGCGCTCCTGCTCGGCTTCGTCACGCTGACGTTCGCCGTGGGTCAGTACCGGCTCTTCGACTTCGATCGCTCGAGCGGCGGCGTGTTCGGTCTGTTCCAAGCAACGCAGAGCGTCGAGCTCCTCTCGACGTTCGTGCTCCCGCTGCTCTTCCTGATCGGCCTCGACATCGCGGCGTTCGCACTGAACATCGGCGAGTTCGGCACCCACTTCGTCGAGGACCGCTTTCCGAACGCGGTGCTTCCGATCTTGGCGGCCGTGACGGCCGCACTCGCCGTCCTCCAATCGTTCTTCGAGCTGCGGGACACGTTTGACGGCCCCGACCCATGGCAGTCGATGACCGGAGCCGCGCTCCTGCCGCTCGGCTTCGCGTTGCTCTGGGCCATCGTGCACGTCCGCCGGCGCGTCGTCGGCGCCGAGGACGAGGAGTTCATCGACGCCGCCCGCTCGTGGGGACCACGACTCGTCGTCTGGATCTTCCTGCCGCTTCTCGTGCAGACGTTGCTGCTCCTCACGCTGAACTTCGTCAACGCAACGAAGCTCACCGAGGACCCGGAGATCATCAGCCGCTGGCAGGACCTCTCGACGTGGGTCTTCGATCGGCAAGGGCTGTGGAACGATCTCACCGGCCCGGTGTTCCTCGCCGTCGCGTGCTGGCTGGTCATGAGGCGACGCCGATCGGCCGCGCTGTTCGTGGGCGGTGTCGGCGTCATCGCGAGCTGGAACGAGCTGACCGCTCCGGACGGTTGGCTGAGCGACCTCGGCACGACGCGGGTCGTGTGACGGTGGTGTGGGTGGCCCTGCTCGTCGCGACCGCCGGGTTCTGGATCGTGACCGGGAGGATGAGCCGCCACCGGGTGCGCGGCGTCACCCTCGCCCTCGGGCTCGCGCTGCTGCTCGGCCAACAGGGCTTCCTCGAAGATCCCCTCGGCGCGCTCAGCTTCCTCGGCGTCCTGCTGATCGCCGCGGGGTTCATCGCCGATGCGGCCGCTTACGGACCTTGGGCGAACCGGGAGAGCCCCGGGCTGCCGCGCGTGAGCCGGGTCCTCCTCTACGTGGGCTACGTGCTCTTCGCGGTCGCGCTCGTCAACTGGGCCCTCGTCACCCACGACCTCGCCGACGTCACCCTGTACACGGGACAGGGCGCGCTCACCGGCTTCCGCGCGTTCGGGCAGCCGCTGATCTTCCTCGTGTTCCTCGCGGTCATCACCAGCCGTCCGGACCCGGTCACGGCGCCACCGCCGATCCCGGCTCCGCCGCTCCCCCCGCCGCCGGGCCGACCTCGCCTTCCCGCGCCGCCACCTCGGCCCGCGGGGATCAGGCCGCCTGCTCCGCTTCCTTGAGCTTGGCCTCGACCGACTCGCGCTGCGTGTCGGAGATCGGCTGGGCGAGAATCTCGCGGAGGAGGGTCGCGGCGCCGGTCGCATCGTCGAGCTGCGTGAGCTTCACGTTGGCGAGGAACCACTTCGCGTCGAGGTCCGTCGGGTTCATCGTGATGCTCTGGCCGAGCAGATCGGCCCCGGCGTGCGGGTCACCGAGCGTGGCGGTCGCCCAGCCGAGGTACTTGAGTGCCTGCTGGCGGTCGGCGGCGGACGGGTTGTTGTCGAGAGCGAGCTGCGCGTGCTCCTTCGCCTTCTCGAGGTTGCCCTCGCGGAGGTATCGCTCGATGAGTGCGAGCCGCATCGGCGTGATCGACGGGTTCTGCGCGATCACCGCCTCCATCTCCTCGTCGCTGACCGCCGAAAGGTCACGGCCGCCACCGGGCAGCGTCGACACCGTCGCCTGCACCGAGCCGCTGCTGCCGCGATCGGAGTGACCCACCACGACCGCGACGATGGCGACGCACGCGACGACGATGATCCCCGCAAGCGTGAGCGTGCCCGTCGTACGGTCCCAGCGGCCGGCGCCTGCGGAGTCCGAGCCTCGGTTGGCGCCTCGGGCTCGAGCGCCGCTACGACCTCGGCTTCGTAGATGCTCTTCAGGTGCGCAGCGGTCTCATCGTCGATCTCACCGGCTTGTCGTTGACGCTCCACCTCGACGAGATCGCGGAGTGCCTGGGCCTTGCGCGCCTCGATGACGTCGCGTTCGACGGTCACCGCTCAGAACGCCGCCCCGGCAACGTGCCGACGAACTCGGACGACCCCATCGCGCCCTGCTCGCCGTCCGCGCCGTTGCCGATGCAGTTGAAGATGCTCGCGCCCGGCTCGTTCTGCGGTCCCTCGCACGCGAGCACGACCCCACCGTCGGTCTCGGCGGTCACGACATCGGTGATCACCATGTTCTTCAGCAGCGCTTCAGGATCGGTGATCTTGGCTTCCTCGGGGATCCGCTCCTGCGCCGCGTCGCCCTCGGCCAGCGCGTCGACGAAGTACGGCGGCAGATGCCGGAACCGCATCTTGACGGTGACGATGATCTTCGCGTTCGGATCGGCGAGCCGCGACGTGTCGAACACGTAGTCGTAGCTGTCGGACGAACGATCCTGCAGCTGCCCGTCGGCGCCTTCGACCTCGCGGATCGGGTCGAGCGTCCGCATGACCTGCTGTGTCGCCACGCGCGTGCGCAGCTTGACGATGTCGGGCAGGAACGATTGGTACGCGACCTCGGTGAACGTGCCCGTCTGGTTCGGATCACCGTCGGTCAGGATCTTCTGGTAGTTCACGAGCCACGGGTCGCAGTCGTTCGCGGGGAACGCCGCGCTGAACTCGATGTCCACGTTCCCGACCGTTGCCGGGTCGAACGGCTGGCCGTTGAGCGTCGGGTCGGTCGCCAGAGCCTCCTGCACGCTGACCGGGTCGCACTGACGCAGCTCGTCTTGTGCCGACTCGAGCACGCCCGACGCGCATGGAGTGTCGATGCCGCCCGACGGCTTCGCGAGGCAGACCTCTTGCCCGTCCTCGGTCTTCGCGCTGACCTCGAGCCAGAACTGGCGAGCGAACGCGAAGCCGGTCGGGAAGTTGTGACCGAGCAGGTTGTTCTGCACCGTCACCGTCTGGGTGTCGCGGCCGTTCACGTTGCCCTTGTCGACGACCTCGATCGTCACCGCCGACTCGAGCAACGCCTGGCGGGCGTCGAGCACGGTCTGCAACGCGTTGTCGGGGAAGCCCGACTGGTCATAGTGCCCGACGTCGAGGTCGTAGTCGACACCGACGAACATGTGCGACCGATACGTGCGGTCGGGCTTCGAGACAAACCCTGGAGCGAAGTCGACGACGGTCTGCTCACCGTCTCCGCTCGTCGGCATGTGGCAGTCGGTGCAGCCGAGCGGCGCTTCGAGCTTGTTGCGCGGATCGTCCTTGACGCGCGCCTCGAAGCCGGCGACGTAGTCCTGCCACTCGTCGTAAGTCGTCTGCAGCACGAGATCGTCGAGCGTGCCGTCCTCGTTGTCGAGCTCGTTCTGGTCCAGCGTGAAGTTGCTGTCCGAGTCGGTGGTGCTCGTGTCGTCATCGGACGCGGGTGAGAGCCCGTCGCCGTCGATGTCGACCTTCACGTTGTGGCACGCACCGCACAGCTGGGAGGACCCGACCGTCGTGGACCACCAATCGTCGGTGCCGCTGTCCATGCCGTGCTTGGGCACGGGGACGGGGTCAGGATCGGTGAACAAGGGCCCGTACTGGATGCCGTAGTTGTTGGCCGCCTGCTTGGCGACGGGCAGCGGCCCGAACCCGGCCAGCTCGGCCGGTGGCGCCTGCTGGGTGTGGCAGCTGATGCAGCCGATGCCGTCGGAGTTCACCGCGGCGTTGCCGCCGCTCACCGCGACGCCACCGTCGGCCGCGGAGCCCTCCGCGTTCAGCGGCAGGAGCGCGTTGATGTCCTGCGCGAACGGCGCGCCGACCGGCGCGTGGCAATTGATGCACGTCTTCGAGGCGGAATCGAACAATGCCTGCTGTGTGTCGCCCAGCTCTGCGGCCAGCTGCTCGTTCTCGCCGAGGGTGACCGGAAGCTGCGCCTCCATGATCGTGCCCGTCTGCGCGTCCGCCATCGACGACAGCTTCCAGTCTTGGACGATGTCGTTGTGGCAGTCCGCGCAGCTGTCGGACGCCACGAACGCCGTCTTGTCGTCACCGAACGCCGCCTGCGTGCCCCCGAGGACATCCCAGACGTGCCACGCGAGCGACCGCGAAGAACAAGATCGTGATGATCGGATGGAGCGCGCGCCAGGACTGGAACTGCAGCACCTTCGAGCTCTGGCCACCCTCGCGGGGAAGTTCTTCTCGACCTCGTCGGACATCCTGCGGATCTCGCGCCAGATGACCTGCTCGCCCGAGTCCAGCTTGGCGACCTCGGCTTCGATCTCGGGGAGCGGCCTGCGATCCTCGACGAAGTCGTTCACGAGATCTCGGAAGTGCTTCGGCTGCCCCTGCGCCATCTTGTTGATGGCGACGT
The DNA here is from genome assembly GCA_963708175.1 of uncultured Acidimicrobiales bacterium. GTDB lineage: Bacteria > Actinomycetota > Acidimicrobiia > Acidimicrobiales > DATKAS01 > DATKAS01. The sequence continues at coordinate 260,899 of CAVPSD010000003.1, read as the reverse complement.
TGACGTTCAGCGCCTCCTTCTTGAGACCGATCATGTGGTGACGCGCGAGGCCGCCGATGCTGACGAGCACGCCGAGCACGATGAGGATCACGCCCGACGTGAGGTGCGTGAGGAACGGCACCATCGAGGCGTGCACGAACGCCGCGACGAGGGCGAGGATCGGCAGGTACATGTGCGAGCGGATCCACGCCATGGTCCCGCCGGGCATGATCTTCTTGCCGAACGCGGTCCGCTTCCGGAACGGGTAGAGCGCGCCCGGGCCGACGAACAGCAGCGCGGTGAGGATGCCGAACGCGATGACCACCGCGAGCATCACGCCGCCGGTCGGCTTCACGTTCTTCTGGATGTAGAAGAGGCCGCCGAACCCGATCGCGAGGAGGACGATCGCCCCGACGACGGCCGCGATGTTCCACTTGCGCGATGTGATCTGGAACTTCGGCGGGCCAGGCACTCGGCGAGCTCCCCCAAGGTCGAGGCTGGTGCGTTGTCTAGCACGCGCTCGCACGAAAGGGCCGTGGTACGTTCCGGCCACACAAGGGTTTCGGCACTCGGGGGAACCGCGTGACGCTGGCGATCGATCTCGACGTCTTCAACGTGGGCTCCACGCCCCTGCAGATGTTGCTGGTCGTGCTGATCCTCACGTTGCTCGTGGGTCTGGTGATCGTGATCGTCACCCAGATCTTCTCGCCGTACCTGAACCGGAGATGGCCCGCGACCGCGCCGCTCAGTCCGACTGAGCTGCTCTGGGGTGAAGCGGGCGGCCACGTGAAGCGCACGTTCCGCGGACTCGACCTCGAAGAGCAGAAGGACCTCGCGAGCCAGCTGAACGAGCGCAAGGTCGCCGCGGGCACGCCGATCACGAGCCAAGGCGACCCTGCGACCGCGTTCTATCTGCTCAAGAGCGGCACGGCCGAAGCCGTGCAGGTGGACGCGGGCGGCGACGAGCGCAAGCTCCGTGACTACGCGGAGGGCGAGTCCTTCGGCGAGGTCGCGATCCTCGAACGCAGCCCCCGTACCGCGACAGTCCGCGCGCTGACCGACTGCGTTGTGCTCGAGCTTCCCGCGGAGGACTTCGTCGCCGCGGCGGCGCAGACTGCCGCAGAGGGGAACGACTTCACGGTGGTCGCACGGCAGTTCCTCGCCGCTGACCGGGCCCGTGCCCGCATCGCAGCCGGCGAGCCCGCGTTGAACCCGGTGCAGCAGATCCAGCAAGCGACACCCGGCGGACCGCCTCCGGCGCCAGCAGCCGCGGGCAGTGCCACCGTCTCGTTCGACGTCGCGACCGCAGCCGCCGCGGCGGCTGCGGCGACCCGCGAGGCCCCTGCGGCTCCGCCAGCGGCTCCGCCACCTCCCCTTGCCGCTCCGCCTTCGGCTCCGTCGAGCGCCGCGCCCCCTGCTCCCCCGGCCCGCTCCGCCCTCGCGCCCAGCGGCTGCCGCGGCGTCCACCACCGAGCGGCCCGCGCGCCGACCTGCGCCCGCGAACCCGGTGCAGCGTGCGATCCAAGAGAGGCAGGTTGCGGCGCCCGGATGGCAGGCGACCCACCGCGTCGGATCGGGGGGTGCACCCGCTCGTGCCGCGGCCGATCCGAACACGCCGCCCACGGTCACCCTCCAGCCGAACACGCTCGTGCGTCTCATCGAGCGATCAGGCGACTGGGCGCGCGTCGACGCGGACAACGGTTGGACCGGCTGGGTCGACCCGAGTCACCTCGACGCCGTCGGGGCGTAGTTGCGAATCCGCATCTGGGGCACGCGCGGTTCGCTTCCGGTCTCGGGGCCCGGGGTCCTGCGCTACGGCGGCAACACCCCGTGCCTGTCGCTCGAGTGCGACGGCGAGCCACTGCTCGTCCTCGACACGGGCACGGGCGTCTTCAACCTCGCGAAGTCGCTCGGTCGACCTCCGGACTTCAAGTGCACGATCGCGCTGACCCATCTGCACTGGGACCACATGATGGGACTGCCGTTCTTCTTCCCCGCGGATCAGGCCGACGCGGAGACGCTCGTGCTCGGCCCCGGCGACACCGTCGCGTCCAATACCGGCCGGCCCGACGGCGGCGGGCTGCGTGCCGGTCTCGACTCGGTGCTGCGTCCTCCTGGCTTCCCGATCACTCTCGACGGTCTCGAAGGGCGATGGCGATACGAGACGCTCGGCGACGAGACCCGCCACCTCGGCAGAATCACTCTCACCGCCCGTCACGTGCGCCACCGCGGACCGACCCTCGGCTTCCGTGTCGAGGTCGACGGCGCGGCGATCGCCTACATCCCGGACCACGGACCCGGTGCCGAAGGCCGCGGCCCCGAGCACGATGACCTCGTCCCCGACGGCGTGCGCGATCTGGTGGACGGCGTCGACCTGTTGATCCACGACGCGCACCAGACGCCGACGCAGTACGAGCACTTCCGCCACTTCGGCCACTGCACACCGGAGTACGCGGTCAAGGTCGCGAAAGCCGGCGAAGTCGGGCGACTGCTGCTGTTCCACCATGATCCGGGCCGCGATGACGACGGTGTCGACGGGATGCTCGACGACGCGCTGCCACGCGGCGGCCGAGATCGGCTACTCCGGACCGATCGAGGCAGCTGCCGAGGGCGACGTGCACGAGCTGTCGCGGGCCGAACCCCCGACCACCCAACCACCGAGCACGGAGGCATTGCGGTGAGCACGCCCGATCAGCTGGCGGATCAAGCCGCCGCCGCGCTCGACGCCGGTGGCCCCGACGCCCACCTCAGCGCGCTCCGGGCGCTCACCGAGGCAGTTCGCGAGCAGACCAAGGCCATCGCCGCGCTCACCGAGAGCGTCGGCGCGGCTCCGTCCGCCGGAGCCACACAGCGCGCGGCCCCGCCGAAGCGCCTGATGAAGCCTCCTGCACCCGCCCCACCGGCGAAGGGCGGTGACATGTGGGCGCGCCTCGGGCTCACCGAAGGCGAGCGCCGACGGGTCACCGCCCTGTTCTCGGACGTGTCGGGCTTCACCGCGATGTCGGAGAAGCTCGACCCGGAGGAAGCCAACTCCATCATGAAGGAGACGATGGCCGAGCTCACGGCCATCATCCGCAAGCACGACGGGTACGTCGAGAAGTTCATCGGCGACGCGATCTGTGCGATCTTCGGCGCCCCGATCTCCCACGAAGACGAGCCCGAGCGCGCCGCCCACACCGCGATCGAGATGCATGCCGCGCTCGATCCGCGGGCGGCTCGGCGTCCCGATCTTCCCCCGTTGCTGATGCACATCGGCATCAACACCGGCCTCGTGATCGCGGGGACCGTCGGCGACGGCACGCAGTTCGGCGTGATGGGCGACACCGTGAACACCGCGGCGCGGCTGATGGACAAGGCGGTGAAGACCCAGACGTTCGTCTCGGCCGAGACCGCTCGCCGCATCCGGCACCAGTTCCTGCTGACCGACATGGGTCAGTACCAGATGAAGGGGAAGGACCTGCCGGTGCAGGCGTTCCTTCTGGAACGGGAGCTGTCAGAGGCCGAAGCCAAGCAAGCGCGCACCCTCCACGCGCCGTTGATCGGTCGCGACGAGGAGCTCGCGACGCTGCGCTCCGCGGCGACGCGGACCGCGACCGGCCCGGACGGGGCGATCGCGTTGCTTCTCGGCGATGCCGGGATGGGCAAGACGCGGCTGCTCGACGAGCTCACCGCGGAGCTCGAAGATCGCATGCTCGTGCTTCGCGGCAGTGGGCACTCGGTCGGCTCGCGGCCGTTCGGCCTCATCGCCAACGTGCTCGAGCCGCTCATCGATCAGATGGCGGAGGGCCCCGACAAGGACATCGCCAAGACGATCCTCACCGGAGGCGAGACCGCCGAGCTCCCCGACCTCGGGGCCGCGCTCGGTCGAGGCCTCGCACACGCGGCGCAAGCGCGCCCGGTGGCGATCCTCGTCGATCGGTTCGAGTGGGCCGACCAGGCTTCGGTCGACCTCGCGGTGCTGCTGATGCGCCGAGTGGGGACCGCACGGGTGATGGTCGTGCTCGCATCGAGGCCCGGCGCCGCGCCGGTCGAGGCGATCGCACTCGTCGGGCCTTCGTGGGTCACGCGGTTGCGACTGCCACCACTGTCGAACGAACGGACCGCGGAGCTGCTGCAGGAGCTCCTGCCCGGTGGCGTGTCACCCGAGCTGGCGACGAAGCTCGCGACCCGCGCCGACGGCAACCCGGCGTTCGCGGAGGAGATCGCACTCTCCCTCGTTGACGAAGGCGTCGTCGTCCAGACCGAAGGCGAGTGGACGCTCGTCGGCGACCCCGAGAGCGTCGAGATCCCGAGCACCATCCAAGAGCTGATCGAAGCCCGCATCGACGCTCTGCCCGACGCATCACGCTTGGTGCTGCAAGAGGCATCGGTGATCGGGAACACCTTCACGGTCGATCTGCTGTGCGCGACAGCGACCCACCCAGAGACAGTGCCGGGCGCCCTCGCCGAGCTCGCGGTGGCCGAGCTGCTTCGCGCGCCTTCTGACGTCGACGAGGACCAGCAGTACGGCTTCAAGAGTCCCGTCGTGCGCGAGGTCGCGTACCAGAGCATCCTCCACCGTCGTCGGCCCGCGTACCACCGACGGGTTGCCGAAGCCCTCGTCGCACAGCAGGCCGACGCCGAAGGGATCGTCGAGCTGCTCGCCCATCACTATCTGAACGCGGACGACCCCGAGAACGGGGTGAAGTACCTGGACCTGGCGGCGGCGCGGGCCCGAGCAGCCAGCGCGCACCGCACCGCGGAGCAGATGCTGAGCCGGGCGTTGACCCTCGCGGCGCGTCATCCCGGCACGATCGCCGACGACGTCCTCGGCGACCTGCACGAGCGACGCGGCTACTCGCACATGGTGCTCGACGATCGCGAGGGCGCGGTCGACGACCTCGCGGCCGCATCGAAGGCACACGCGACCGCCCACCGCACCGCGGAGCGCATCGAGATCGACGAGCGGCTCGCTTGGTTCCTGGTGCTCTCGCACCGCATCGACGAAGGGGCCGCTCACGCCGACCGGATCCGGGCCGAAGCCGAAGCGGTCGGACTCTCCCACATCGTCCTACGGCTCGACGCCCTGCGCAGCCTGGTGCGCGCGCTGCAGGGTGACCTCGCGGGGGCGATCGAGCTCGGCACCGAGGTCACCTCGCGCGCCGACGCGTCAGACGACGTGCACGCGAAGGCGAAGGCCGCGATCGTGATGGGCGGGCTGTGGCGCTGGCAGGGCGAGCTCGCATCGGCCCGAGCGCTCCTCGAACCCGCGACAGAGGCGGCGCGGGGTTTGACCTTCCCGGTCCTGTCAGGTCTCGCGAGCCGCTGGCTCATCCTGACGCTCGTGGACGCAGGCGACTGGCAGGCCGTCGAGCAGCTCGCAAGCGCCTTGCTCGTGCGCGGCGACGAGGCGGGTGACATCCACACCGCCGCCACCGCGCATCACTCGATGGGCGTGATGGCGCGCGAGCTCGGCGATCTGGCTCGGGCCGACAAGTCAGGTGAGACCGCTCTCGCCTCGGCGACCGAGGGGCGGGTGCGACCGGCGGAAAGGGTCACGATGGTGCTGAGCCTCGCGGCGAGCGCGCTCCGGCGCGGCGACCACGCGGCGGCCGAGAGCCGCCTGCAGCAGGCGGCGACGCTCGTGGCCGAGGATCCATGGCTCAACTGGCGGCTCCAGGCGCTGCTCGGCCTCGCACAGGGCCGCTTGGCGCTCGCGCAAGGGGACGCGGACGCAGCGCTTGCCGCTGCCGCGCGAGCGCGTGCGAGCCTCGGTGACGCTGGCGCGCGCATCGAGCGCGCGCGTGCCGCGCTGCTCGAGGCGGAGGCCTCCGCCTCGGCGGGACGGGATGACTCCACAGAAAAGCTGCTCGAAGCGCTGACGATGGCGCGCGAGATCGACAACGCCGGCCTGCTCGCCGACGCGGCGCTCGCCGTCGCACGGCTCGCGCCCGAGGCGGCACCGGATGCGCGAGCGCTGGTCGAGACCGCGGTGGCCCGCATCCGGGAGGTCGTTCCCGAGGAATGGAAGGACGAGTTCGCCGCCAGCTCGCGTGTCGTGGCGCTCGCGGAGCTGACGAGCTGACCCGTTCGCCGTGCGCGCTCGGTCGCTAAGGTGCGCCTGACTGCCGACGGTGAGGGGGTTCACGACGTGAGGCTCATGGTCATCTCTGCGATGAGTCGCGACAGCTCGACCACGCACATCCTGGCCAAGCGTGTGGTCGAGATCTGCTCGATCCGCGGGGTCGAGGTCGACTTCGTCACTCCCGCAGACGTGAACGTGCCGGTGAACGACGGCACGGTGCCCTTCGACCTGCCCGAGGCGGTCGCATGGCAGCAGCGCGTCGCCGAAACGGACGCCTACATCTGGATCTCCCCCGAGTACCACAGCGCACCGGCCGCGAGCATCAAGAACCTGTTCGACTACCTGACGAAGGAGCCCATGAAGGGCGACGTCGTCGGGCTGTGCGCGCTCGCCGGCGGCGCAATGGCCGCGCTCAACACGTTGAACTCGATGACGACGATCGCTCGCTCCCTCGGCGCGTGGGTCGCACCTGACTACTGCGCCCTCAACTCGAACGAGGTGAAGGAAGGGCTCACCGAAGGCTCGGCTCGACGCCTCGAGGCGATGTGCCTCGAAGTGATCGACGCCGCCCGCCGCCTGCACGCCACCGACGCGGATCCGAACCACCTTCCGTTGCAGTGAGCGCTGCGGCATCGTCCGGGGGCCTCGTCCCGACCCGGGCGCTGTTCCACGAATCCTGGAAGTGGCTGCGAAGGAACTGGGTGCGGACGCTCGTCTTCAGCATCCTCTCGTTCGTCATCGCCTGGATCTGGAACGTGTGGATCATGGCGCGCAAGCTGGAGGGTTCGGTCGCCGACCCGGGCTCGAGCACCACGGCCACGGCGCAAGGCAAGACGTGGAACGGGATCTACTGGCTGCTCTGCACCACGATCCTGTTCGGCCTGATCACCTACGGCCGCGAAAAGGGGTTCAAGAACCTCGTCCGGGAGTTCTTCACCCCACCGTTCACGTTCTTCGACAACCTGTTCCGCCGGCCGCGCTCGGCGATCGCGATGGGATGTTGGGGCGCGGCACTCGCGTTGCTCATCGGATCGATTGTGTCGAACGCGATCTCCGGGCTGCTCGGCCTCGGCTTCCTCCTGGCCGCGCCGACCGCGCTCGCCATCGTGTTGAACAACGTGTTGATCCGCGCGTGGATCGGTGCGTTCTCCGCCGCGCAGCCTCGCCTACGCGGCAACGCAATGGGGCTCGCGAATCCCTACGCCATGATGTTCGGGGAGGCCGTCGGCGCGATCATCGCCTGGCGAGTCGACGGTGCGGTGATCCCCGTCGTCCTCGCGTTGATCCTCGTCGTCGTGTCGTTCGTCGCCGTCATGGGTGGCGCGGGGAGGCCGCTGCCCAACCCGATGCCGCTCGTTCTCTTCGTGGGTGCGGGCGTCGTCGCGTGGAGGGTGCTGCACACCACCCCCGCACGCGCCGACGACGGAGGCTGGACGGAGTGCGCCACCGCGAGCGGTGAGCCGTGCTCGTCACTCGGTCTCTTCCGCGGCTGGTGGGAGTGGCGGAAGTCCGCGGGCGCGGACGCCGTGATCCGCCAAGGTCGCGTCGGAGGAACGTTCTCGGCGCTCGGGTGCGTGGTGGGTTGCATGCTCGGCGGGGGGCTCGCCGCGCTGGCGGCAGCGTTCAGCAGCTCGTCGACCGGTGGCCTCGGCACCGGCGTCGCAGGAGCTTCGCCGTCCGGCGCACCCCCGGGAGGAACGCCGCCGCCACCCGCGCCCGCGGGTCACGGCATCGCGCAAGGCCTCGACCAGCCGCCCGCCGGGCAGCCGGCGACCCCGCCACCGGCGGCGCCTGCCGGCCATGGCATCGCATCGTCACTCGACCAGCCTGCACCGGGTTCGCCCGGCGCGCCTCCACCGGGTTCGCCCGGCGCGCCCCCCGCTCCGTCGCCCGTCGCACGCGCCGCAAGCAGCCCTCTGAGCCCGCCCCCACCTGGCTCCCCACCTGGCCCGCCCCCATCTGGCCCACCTCCACCGGCGCCCTCACCGCACGGCATCGCCCACGGCCTCCAAGACTTCGAAGGCCACGGCGGCGCTGCGGGCGCGACGCCGGACGTCACCCCGACCGGCGCGGCCCGGCAGGCACCCGACCTCACCCCCGACTCCACACACGCACAACCACCCGAAGGCTCACCGCACGGCATCGCCCACGGCCTCCAAGACTTCGAAGGCCACGGCGGCGCTGCGGGCGCGACGCCGGACGTCACCCCGACCGGCGCGGCCCGCCACGCACCCGACCTCACCCCCGACTCCACACACGGCGACGTCACCCCGACCGGCGCGGCCCGCCACGCACCCGACCTCACCCCCGACTCCACACACGGCGACGTCACCCCGACCGGCGCGGCCCGCCACGCACCCGACCTGACGCCCGACGCGACGCACGGGCAGCCTCCTCCGCCGCCACCCGGCGGCCAGCAGCCGCCGCCACCCGGCCGGCGCATGCTCGACGACGTCCTCCCCGATGAGGACAAGGTCGAGGAGGAGGACGACGGCGAGGCCTGATGCCTCCCGACTCCGCCGTCACCGACCGCACGACCGCCGGCGTTCCTCTGTGGGCCGGGCTGCTCACCATCGCGCTCGCGTCGACGTCGATCCTCGCGCTGCTCTGCGATCTCTACGGCGTCGTCGCGATGGGTCACTTCTTCTGGGCGATCACCGTGCCGAGCCTCATCGGCCTCGTGATCATCGGCTCGATCCGATCACCCAACCTCGTCGAGCTGCAGCGCCGGATCCGCGTCGGAGTGTTCGGCGGCGTGATCGGAACCATTGGCTACGACCTCATCCGCATCCCGTTCGCGGTCGCGGGCACACGCGTCTTCGTCCCCATCGACACGTACGGGATGCTGATCACGCGAGCGAGCATGTCTTCGTCGTTCACGTCGACGATGGGCTGGATGTTCCACCTCTCGAACGGCGTGACCTTCGGAATCATGTACGCGGTCGTCGCGGCGCGGCGGCATTGGCTGTGGGGCGTCGCATGGGGACTCGCACTCGAGACCGCCGTCCTCGTCACGCCGTTCAAGGACCGCTACGTGCTCGCGGGACAGCTCGGCGTCGTCGTCGTCGCCTACGCGGGGCACTTCCTCTACGGATGGCCGCTCGGCAAGTTCGTGCAACACCTCGACAACACCGACAAGGAGCTGCGCGAGACGTTCCGCTACCCGACCCCGATCGTGCTCGGCCTCGCCATCTTCGCGATCTTGCTGTGGCAGCAGCCCTGGCACGAGTCGGAGGTCAGGCGTGAGGCCGGACGCCTCGCGGACGAAGCGGGGAAGCCCGTGCTGCTCGTGGCGGTCGGCGATGCGTTCACCCCCGAGTTCGCGCGAATACGGCCCGGCGAGTGCGTGCGGGTCGTGAACCGCACCGAGAACGCATTCTCGACGAGGTTCGGCGACATCGGGCCGCAGGACGAGGCCGATCTCTGCTTCGAGGATGCAGGGGTGAAGCGCGTGAAGCTGACGCCCAAGCCCTTCTCAGGCGGCTTCGTCTACGTCGACGAGCGATGACACGAGATCCAGGGTCGGGGTCAGCCGGCGCCTTCGGCCTCGAAGACGAACGAGCGGCTTCCGACGGCCACCCACCCCCCGGGCTTGACCGACGCGACCTGGTTCGGGACCAGCCGCACCCAGTCCGCGTTGGTGTCGCTCCACACGTAGGTGCCGTTGGTCGACCCCCGGTCGACGATCTGGAGCTCCGCGCCGAAGAGCCGTAGCTCAGCGTGGACGCGCGAGATGCTGCGCTCGGCGTCATCGACGACGAGGGGGCCAGCGCGGCCGGCGACCACCGCAGCATCGCTCTCCGGCTCGCGGCCGATGATGTAGTCCTTGTCGAGCGCGTAGCTCGTGCCGTCCTCGAAGACGATCACGCCGATCGACTTCCCGCCCGGCGCCGCGCTCGGCCCCTCGGGCGCCGCGGCAGCAACGGCCGGGGCGGGCGCGGCAAGCGGCTCGGCCGACGGCGGCTCGGGCGCCGCGGCAGCAACGGCGGCGGCCTCCGCCACCAACGGCTCGGGAGCCGTCGGCGCCGGCTCGGGCTCCTCTGGCGCAAGGGGCTCGGCGAGATCCGCGAGCGCCGACGCGCCGCTCGACACGCCGGCGGCGACACCGGCTGCGGCGCCCGCTGCCATAGCGGCAGGAGCCGCCTCGTGCGCTTCCGGCTCGGCCGCCGCCCCGCCCGCCATCGCGACGACATGGCCGCCGGCGACGAGGGTGAGGCCCACACCGGGCACGACGCCGCCCTGCAGCTCATACATGGCCGTCCGCTTCGGCGGCTCGTTCCCGCCCGCGCTCACCGAGCACGACCCGAGCGTCGCGTCGATGATGCGATCCACCCAGGTCGCAGCATCGCGACCTGACAGCTTCACCTCGCCTCGCGAGCTCGAGGCCGCGAGATCGATGTTGCCGGCGAGGATCACCGACAACCCGTCCTCGGTCTGTGACATCACGCACAGGGCGAGGCCGCTGTCGGGGTCCGCCGTCGAAAGCACACCGACGAGCCGGCGCGCGAGCGTGCGCCCGGGCGCCTCCGGGCTTGCCTCGCTCACCTCGCGGCACAGTGCGATGAGCTCGCCGATGCGGGCCTCGTTGCCCGTCGCCGGGACTGCGACCAGCACGACGCCCGGCATGCGGGCGATGACGCCGTCGCCGGTCGCCAGCAGGGCTCGCTGCTCGTCAAGCTTCATTGGTGCTCCCTCGGGTGCTCGGTGTGGAACGGGGGCTGAGACATCAGAACAGGTCTGGGTTGGCGTTGAAGGTCTGGACGATCTGGTCGAGCGCCGGCTGGTCCTCGGCGGTGGGCACCTGGACCTCGACGATGACCGTGTAGTCCTGCTCGGGCGGCTTGGCGATGATCACCGTATAGAAGGAGTCGGTACCCGCGCACAGACCGAACGTCTGGCTGCGACCGGTGAACACGCCGTCGTCGTAGTCGTCGATCGGATCCGGGGTGCAACCCTCCCGGACGAATGTCGGGAACAGCGCATCGAGGTCCGGGACCGGGGACTTCGTTGCGACGTAGAACATGCCCGCGGTCGTGAACCCGGTGGTGAAATCGGAGCCGTCGGCGGAAGCGGCGACCGCCGGGCCGATGTCGCTCGCACCGGGCACGGGAATCACGCTCCAGTCGATCGGCACGTCGACGGTGAGCGCACCGGTGTCGTCGGTGATCGTCTGGAAGTCGCCGGACGCTGCGGTGTCGGGGGGCCCAGGCGCCTCACCGACGGGCAACGGCTCGCCGTTGATCTCGCCGCTCAACGTCTCCCCCGCCCGCACGACGGAGATCGGGATCACCGCGTCCGCGCCATCACTGCGGAGCACGTCGCAGTAGTCCTGCATCGTGCCGTCGGTTGCGACATCGACGCCGTCGAGCTGCGTGATGACATCACCGGGGATGAGGTTGGCGCGTTCGGCGGGCGTCGCCGTCTCGACCGACGCGACCCACACACCGAGCGGGCTCTGATCCGACTCCGGGACGGCGAGGCCGTTGATGCCGATCGAGTCCACGTCGCCCGACTGCAGGTCGTCGGTGATCCCTTCAGCCGATGTCGCCGCAACCGCGAACCGATCGTCGTTCGACGCGTTCGCGGCGTAGTTGACGCCGACGACGCGACCATCGTCATCGAGCAGCGGCCCACCGGACTCGCCCGGTTGTGTCTCGGCGTCGTGGTTGATGACGTCATCGGTCGCCGACCACGTGGTCGCAAGGGCAGCGACGTCGGTGACGGTGCCATCGGTCAGCGCGAACGACGTGTCGCCCGCCGCGAACCCGGCGGAATGGACGGAGTCCCCGGCCGCGACTTGGTTCGGTGACCATTCGAAGAAGGAATAGCCGTCGCCGGCGATGTCGATCACGGCGAGGTCGTCGCACTCGGAACGGCCGACGACGCGAGCGTTCTTCGGCTGGTCATCACCGCTGACGAACACCTGGAGCGTGGCCGCACCGGCGACGACGTGGTTGTTGGTGACCGCGAGGCCGCTCGGGTCGATGATGAAGCCGGTTCCCTCGCCGGCGATGTCGATCTCCTTGCCGACATCCGGGAGGACGAAGTCGCCCTCGGCCACGATGCGCACGGTGGCAAGGGGCGCGTCCGCGAGCGACGAGATCGCGGCAGCGGCTGGGATCTCCTCGGTGGGGGGCGGGCTCGAGTCGCCCCCGCCTTTGGTGGCGATGACCACACCACCGGCGACCAGCGCCGCGGCCACGAGGCCGCCGATCGCGATCATCGGGCCCTTCCCCTTGCCCTTTCCCGAGCCGGCCCCACCGCTCGGGACTCCGGGCAGCGTCTCGCGGCTCGGCGTGCGCGGCGGAGGCGTGACGACGGCGGCCTGTGCCGCGGGCGGCGGCATGCTCGCGAACCCCTGCGCAGCGGCGATCGTTCCGGCACTCGTCGTCGCCGCTCTTCCCGTCATCGACGGGTCGGGAGCAGGGAGGGTGACAGACACCAACGTCATGTCGGCAACCGGCATCCCGAGCGCGCGCTGCGCCTGCTGCAACGCCCGGCCGAACGCGGCGGCGCGCGGCCGTAGCGCGGGATCCTTCGCGAGCCCCTGCTCGATGACGGAGCACACCTGATCGGGCACACCCCGGGCCCGGAGATCGGGCACCGGCTTCGTGACGATCCGCGAGATCATCGTCACGATCGACGTCTCTTCACCGCCGCTGAACGGTCCATCACCCGCGACGAGCGCGTACAGAGTCGACGCGAGGCTGTAGACGTCTGAAGTCTCGGTGGGTCGCTTGCCCTCGACGATCTCGGGCGGCGCGTGCGCCATCGTCGCGGTGATGACACCGCTGCGGGTCTGGTTGGCACCTTCGATGCGGGCGATGCCGAAGTCGCCGAGCTTGGGCTCCCCGTACTGCGACACGAGGATGTTCTCCGGCTTGATGTCACGGTGCAGGACGCCGGCCTCGTCCGCGGCGTCGAGCGCGCCGGCAACTTTGATGGTTGCCGCGACCGCTTCGTTCCACGGGATGGGGCCTTGCTTCGCCAGGCGATCACCCAGCGAACCGCGCGACATGTACTCCATCACGATGTAGGGCTGCTGTTCGTCGGTGAAGCCGGACCCGTAGACGGTGACGATGTTCGGATGGCTCGACAGCGCGCCCATCGCCATGCGCTCGCGCTCGAAGCGGGCGCGCGCAGACTCGTCAGCGGCGGCGATCGGAAGGATCTTCAGCGCGACCGTGCGCTCGAAGCCGGTCTGGTGCGCCTTGTAGACGACACCGAACCCCCCACGGCCGATCTCGACCGGATCCTCGAAGCCGGAGATCGAGATCGGACGAGGCCCCGACTGCCCCGCTCCCGGATCCGTCATCCCCGACCCTTCCCGAAACCGTCCCTGCCCCCGATGGTGCCGCGGATCATAGTGAGGCGCTGCGGGCGCTCAGAGGTACGGCAAACGGGTCGTCGGTATGCCCCGGCCTCCTCCGGGGTACCCAATTCCCCTCAAGACGGTGTCGTTTCGCGCGGCCATGGAGGTCGTCGCCGACCTGCAGGTCGGGGGGAACCGTCAGTAGAGTCACCGTACTCAGTCAGGAGCGTTTGGAACGATGGCCTCGGCGGTAGGAGCAGCACCCGGAGCCCGCCTCACCGCTGCGCAACGCAAGCAGCAGTTCCTCGACGTCGCCGCGCAGATCGTCGTCGAACAGGGCGCCGACACGGTCACGATGGAGGCTGTTGCCGCGCGCGCTGGCGTGAGCAAGGCCCTGAGCTATCGGTACTTCAGCAACGCCGGGGCCCTCCTCCTCGAGCTCTTCGAGCGCGAGGTGGTCGAGCTCGACCGGCAGATCCGCCGCGCAGTCGAAGAAGCTCCGACGTTCGAGGACAAGATCCGCGCGTCGTTCACCGGGTGGGGCGTCGAGCTCGGCGAGCGCGGTCGACTGCTCGGCCGCCTTTGGCAGGTGTCGGTGTCGACCGGACCGCTCCTCGAAGCGCGGCGGCGGCGCGACCGGGAGGTCTACGAGTTCTGGGGCGGCATCATCGAGGAGGAGTACCACCTCGAGCGACGCATCGCCGAGACGTCCGCGGCGATTCTCGTGCAGGGCACGGCTGGCCTCTTGGCAAGCCTCTACTCTGGCCGAGGCGAGCAGAGTGAGCTCATCGAGGTGTACGTCACGATGGCGCTCGGTGCGCTCGACCGGCTCTCGCAGCGCGAAGCGTCACCGTCCAGCTGACGTCCCTGCCATCACACGATCACCCATCATCGCCGCGAAGTTGTCGGCGTAGAACCGCTGCTTCGCACCTTCGCCGACCGCGGTCATCGACCCTTCGAACCGCGCGAGCGGATCGCGCCCTCCCTCGGGATGCGGGTAATCCGAGGAGAACAGGAACAGATCGTCGCCCGCCTGCTCGATCATCCATCCGACGGGCTCGGTCGGGAACGGCGTGAACCACAGGTGGCCGTGCACGTACTCGGACGCCGGCCGGTCGAGCGCGAGCGCCGGCTCGGTCTTTCGGAACGTGTACTGGGCAAGGTCGAGACGCTTGAGCCAGGGCACCACCCACATCGCCCCTTGCTCGATGCAGCCACCGCGCAAGCCCGGGAACCTCTCGAAGACGCCGTCGAGCACGAGGCATGACAGGAAGATCTCGGGCGGCATGTGGATCGCCATGTAGTCCTTGGAGCGGATGTTCTCACCGCCACCGAGGAAGTCGGTGACCTTGCGGCCGTTGTCGTGGAACTCGGGCCGCATCAGCCGTCCGCCGCCTCCGATGTGGAGCATGAACGGGATGTCGTTCGCCTCGAGCTCCTGCCACACAGGGTCGTTGTCGGGGTGGGTCGGCGAGCGCACACCTGCCTCGGGCACCGACGGCAGGAGGATCGCGCCGCATCCGAGGTCGATGGCCTCTCGCACTGTCTCCACGTTGCGTTCCGGGCTTCCCCACGGCATGAACCCAACCGGCACGAGGCGCGGGTCGTCGGAGCAGAAGTCGACCATCGCCCGGTTGTGCGCGCGCGTCCCGCCGTACACGAGAGCGGGGTCGTCGCCGAGGAACTGCGTCGGCGCGAACGTGCTGAAGACGAGCTGACAGTCGAACCCGAGCAGGTCGAGCGCGCGGGTGCGCTCGACGGGGTCGAACGCGCCGAGCGCCGACCATCCCTTGTGATCAAGGAGCTTGTCCTCGAGTGCCGCCGCGGCAGCGGGATCAGCGGTGCGGGCTTCCGCGTCGCGCATCGCATGGTCGGCGAGCTTGCCCGCGGCCCCGAGGTAGAGCGGGCGGATGCGGTCACGGACATCGGGGTCCGCGTACTCCACCAGCCAGTCGGGCAGCTCCATGATGTGGCTGTCGGCGTCGTAGAACGTGCGACCCTGCGCGTACGTCATGTGCGGACGGTAGCGCCGGGTAGATCCGACCGACAACGATGGCGCCGTGACCGACACCCCCCGTCAGCCCCCGCGCCGCGAGCTCGACGAGGGGATGCGCGAGCAGCTCTCGCTGAACAGCCTCGCCGGGCTTCCCACCTTCAGCGGCAGACCATTCCTCACCGAGACCGCTCAGCTCGACGCGTGGCAACCGGACGTCGCGATCGTCGGCGCGCCGTTCGACGTCGCGACGACGAACCGGCCGGGCGCCCGGTTCGGGCCGAGAGCGCTCCGGGCGCAGGCCTACGACCCCGCCTCACATCACCTCGATCTCGACATCGAGATCTTCGACTGGCTCGATGTCGTCGACTTCGGTGACGCGCATTGCCCGCACGGGCAGACGGAGCGTGCACACGCCAACATCCGTGAGCGCGTGTTCGAGGTCGCGCGGCGCGGCATCGTCCCGGTGATCATCGGCGGTGACCACTCGATCACGTGGCCCGCCGCCACCGCGGTCGCCGACCACCACGGCTGGGGCAACGTCGGCATCGTCCACTTCGACGCGCACGCCGACACGGCCGACATCCTCGACGGCAACCTCGCGTCGCACGGCACGCCGATGCGCAGGCTGATCGAGAGCGGCGCGGTGCTGGGCCGTCACTTCGTGCAGGTGGGGCTGCGGGGTTACTGGCCCCCCGCTGAGGTTTTCGAATGGATGCAGCAGCAGGAGATGCGCTGGCATCTCATGCAGGAGATCTGGGAGCGGGGCAGCCGCGCGGTCATCGAAGACGCGATCGCCGAGGCGCTCGATGGTGCCGATTCCCTCTACCTGTCGGTGGACATCGACGTGCTGGACCCCGGGTTCGCTCCTGGAACGGGTACGCCAGAGCCCGGCGGGATGACGCCCGCCGACCTGTTGCGCGCGGTCCGCCAGATCACTCTCGACGCCAACGTCGTCGCGATCGACGTCGTCGAGGTGTCACCGCCATACGACTGGGCCGACACGACGATCAACAACGCGCATCGCGTCATCTTCGAGTTCCTCGCCGGACTTGCACACAAGCGTCGTCGCGGGGTCCCGTAGCCCCAAGCTCGCGGGGCGACCGAGCTTGTGAGTCGCCGGGGCGGCCGAGCGGCTGAGCCCGTTCTCGTCCCGAGTGCCCCGCGCGCAGCGCGTGCCGCGGAACTCGGACGTGAGCGGTCCGAAACGGGCCTCTCACGTCCGAGTTGGAAGAGTCCGTGCACCCAAACGGCCCGGCATCCCAATCCGCGGGTGCCGGGGCGGTGTGGCTAGAGTCCCCCGTCGCGGCCGCGGGGGCACGCAATGGGGGGCAGTCTGATGAAGCTTCGAGTGGCGGCCGCAGTGACGGCCGTAGCCGTGTCCGGTCTCGGCCTCGTGGCATGCGGCGATGACAGCGCCAGCTCGAGCGAGCCGACACAGCTCACCGTGACGGCGAGCGAGCCGTCAGAGGGCAAGTACGCGTTCGACGTTCCCGACGAAGTCGAAGGCGGCACCGTCCAGCTCACCTTCAAGAACGACGGTGCGCAGGCACACGAGCTCGAGATCCTGCGCGTCGGGGACGGCATCACCGTTGATCAGGTCCAGAAGGAACTGTTGGACCAAGAGGACGCGCCGATCCCCGACTACCTGATCTCGGCACCAGGCGGCAGCGGGGGCACTGCACCCGGTGCGACGAACGTCTCGACGATCAGCCTCGAGAAGGGCACCTACGTCTACTTCTGCACGTTCAGCCAGGACGACGAGCCCCCGCACTACCAGAACGGGATGCTCGGGGAGTTCACCGTGAAGGACATCGGCTCCACGGCGGCATTGCCTGACACTGACGCGAGCATCGAGCCGTCCGAGTACAAGTTCGACGTGAGCGGGCTGAAGGCGGGCGAGAACACCGTCACGTTCGCCAACAAGGGCAAGCAGTTCCACCACGTCATCGCGGTGCCGCTGGCCGACGGCGCGACGCTCGACGAAGCCGTCGCCTTCCTCAGCGCTGAGGGCGAGGGGAGTGAGGGCCCGCCGCCGGTCGACTTCGCGAAGGAGCAGGACGTCGCTGTCACGGGACCCGGCGAGGCACAAGTGGTGACCATGACGTTCGAGTCCGGCTCGTACGTGTTCCTCTGCTTCATCCGCGACAGGGAGGGCGGCCCGCAGCATTTCACGAAGGGCATGGTCCAGCAGGTCGAGATCAGCTGAGCCCGCGTCGATCTCACGCACGAGACTGGGCGCATGCCCTTCTCGTGGGAGACCGACACGAGTCCGTTCGCCGAGCCTGACGGTGCACAACCCGCGCGGGTCGTGCTCCGTCAGGTGGCGGACGACAAGTTCACGCTCGAGCAGCCGTTCCGCTATTCCGGTGGGCCACAGCTCGGCCCGACTGTCGTGAGCGCCGACTACCTCGGGCAGACGGACCTCGCGTCGGTGCCCGCGTTCCTCGACTGGATCGCTCGTCCGTTCGGCCGCCACACGCCCGCGGCATTGCTGCACGACCAGCTGATCACCGACACGCCCGAGCAGCTGCCCGAGGCCCAGCGCGTCGAGCCCAGAGTCGCGGATCTCGTCTTCCGCGACGCGATGCTCGACTCCGGCTCACGGATCCTCCAGAGCTGGATCATGTGGTCCGGCGTCACGCTGCGCACGCGCGTGCATTGGGGATGGGTGCGCGCGCTCGGCACTGGTCTTTGGTTCGCGGCCGCGCTCGCCGGCACTGCCACGCTCGTGGCCGGCATCGCCACCGGGCAGCTGATGCTCGTGCTGCTCGCGCTGGTCGCGCCGGTCCCGTTCTCGTTCCTGTGGGGGAGCCAATGGGCGGCGGGGCTGGTGGCCGGCTACTCGTTCTGGGTCGTGGTGTTCGGCTTCGTGCCGTCGTGGATCGCGTACCAGGTGTACCGAGTCGCCGAGCTCGTCGTGCAGTTCGTGGCCGGGGACCGCCCGCCGGTCCCGAAGGGTGGTGAGGCGGCACCGCCGCCGCCGTTCTCCAAGAGGTAGACACGCGGCGTGATTGTGACGTCGCCCCGCCGATCCTTCTGGGCCTGGTGCCTCGAGACCGAAGAACCGACACAGCAGCAGCGCGACGAGCTCGCGGCCAAGCTCTCCGAGCGGGCCGGGGCCGCGATCGTCGCCGCCCCGGTGCCGAACCTGGACGATGCGACGCTGCGCGCCCCCGCGTCACCGTGCCAGACACGCTCGCGTCGTGGTGCTCCACCGACACGTGGGAGCGCGCCTTCCACGCCCACGGCGCGCACTTCACCGATCGCACGCGTGCGTTCCACCTCGACTTCCCCAACCCCCCGGACGTCGTCGCGCATCCGACTTCGGAAGCGCAGCTCGAGGCGACGCTCGACTGGTGCGGCAGCAACGGCTACGTCGTGGTGCCCTTCGGAGGCGGTTCCTCAGTGGTGTGGGGCGTGAACCCACCGGAGGCCGACGCGATCGTCACGATCGCGCTCGACCGGCTCGACAAGGTGCTCGAGCTCGACGACGTCTCGCGCGCGGCGCGGATCCAGGCGGGCGTGCTCGGGCCGCAGCTCGAGGACCAGCTCCGCCCGCAGGGCTACACCCTCCGCCACTTTCCTCAGTCGTTCCGCTTCTCGTCCCTCGGTGGATGGATCGCGACCCGGTCGGGCGGCCACTACGCGACGAACCACACGCACATCGACGACTTCGTCGAGTCCGTGCGGATGCTGACGCCGAGAGGGTGGTGGGAATCACGTCGCCTTCCGGGCAGCGGTGCCGGCCCGTCGCCGGATCGGATGGTCGTCGGCAGCGAGGGGATCCTCGGGATCATCAGCGAAGCGTGGATGCGCATCCAACGCAGGCCAGAGTTCCGCGCCACCGCTGGTGTGACGTTCGACTCCTGGGGCGCCGCCACCGAGGCAGTTCGCGCTGTCGTGCAGACGAAGATGTGGCCCGCGAACCTGCGCGTGCTCGACCCAGGGGAGGCCCATCGCGCCGCCGGACTCGACGGCTCGCACGCATTGCTCATCATCGGCTTCGAGTCCGACGCGCTGTCACAGCGCCACAACATCACGCAGGCCGTCGAGATCGCGCGCTCGTGTGGCGGCACGATCGACGACGAGGAGATCCGCGTGAACGACGGCAGCGCGGCTCCGACAGGGCGCGATGGCGCGGTGGGCGCGTGGCGCGACGCGTTCATCGGCATCGGATTGGGTGTCGACACGAGCCTCGGCCTCGTCGCCGACACGTTCGAGACCGCGATCACATGGGATCGGTGGCCCGACTTCGACGCGGTGGTGCGCGACCGCGTCAGCACGGTGTTGAAGCGCGTCTTCGGTCACGAGCCGATGCTCTCCTGCCGGTTCACCCACGTGTACACCGACGGCCCCGCGCCGTACTACACGTGGTCGGGCGTGGGTCGGCAGGGCAGCGAGATCTCGATGTGGCAGGAGGTCAAGCACGCAGCGAGCGAAGCCGTGCTCGACGCGGGCGGCACGATCACCCACCATCACGCGGTCGGCCGCATGCATCGCCCGCAGTACGACCGGCAGCGCCCCGACCTCTTCGCCGAAGCGCTGCGTGCCGCCAAGGCCGCCCTCGACCCCGCAGGAGTGATGAACCCCGGCGTCCTGATCGATCCGTGACATGGGGCCGATGACATGCGCGAAGTGACGGGCGACCTGCTACGGATCGCGTCCCGCGGTGAAGCGTTCGGACACGGCTGCAACTGCGAGGGCGTGATGGGCGGCCTCGCCGAGCACGTCGAACAGCACTGGCCCGACCTGGCGAAGGACTACCGGGCCGCGTGCCGCGCCGGGACGTTCACGTTGGGCGGCGTCCTGCCGTGGCTCGAGGAGCGTTCCGGAGTGTGGATCTACAACCTCGCGACCCAGCAGCACGCCGGCGCCGACGCGCGGCTCGACGCGATCGACCAGTCCGTTCGGGCCGCGATCGCCCACGCTCGCAGCCACCAAGTGCCGAGGATCTACCTCCCGCGCATCGGCGCCGGGATCGGCGGCCTCCACTGGGACGACGTGTCGGCGACGCTCGGTGCGATCTCGGCGGCGATTGCCGATGTCGAGCTGGTGGTTGTCACGCGTCCGTGATCAGCCCCCGTGATCAAGACGTGGCGGTCAAGAGGATGAGCAGCGCGACGATGCCGACCGCGAAGAGGATCCCGACGAGCCACGCCTTGCCGCCGAGGTAGCCCCGGCGCACTTCGGCCTCGTACGCCTGGTTCGCCGGGGTGCCGACCTTCGGGAGATGGCTGTGGTCGCCCTTCTTCCGCGGCTTGCTCGTGCTCGATCCCATGGCGGCGCAACCTAGCCGTGGCCGCGGCCGAACAGATCCTCGACCCTCCGCAACGTCTCGCGGAGGTTGTCCTCGCCGGTGAGCGCGTTCGCCTCCGCGAACGACAGCCACCGCATCGGGGCCGACGGCGTCTCCGGCCTCGCGGCGTCAGGCGTCGAGGTCGCGAGCACGTAGCGAAGGTCGGCGTGCTCGTGGGCGGGCTCTCCCTTGCCCGCGGGAACCGGCACGACCACCACATGAAGGAGCCGCGGTGAGCTCCTGTCGGGCCACAGTCGCAGGTCCGCGAGCCCCGTCTCCTCCTCCGCCTCCCGAAGCGCGATCTGCACCGGATCCGACTCCCCCGGATCGGCGTGACCGCCGACCTGCAGCCACGCCTGCTGTCGCTCGTGCCACCTCAAGAGCACTCGCTGCGTCGCCGGATGGACGATCAGCGCCGACCCCGTCGCATGCAGCGGCATCGCGCGATCCCAGGGCGCGCCTTCGACGATGGCGCGCACCCGACGGAGATCCTCCTCCTCTCGAGGCGAACGCGCCACGTGGGCGGCGAGCACGTCGGCGAGCGAGCGATCCATGCTGGGGCACAATCATGCCGTGGACCGAGAGACAGACATCGACGTCGTCGTGGTCGGCGCCGGGTTCGCCGGTTGACCACACCCGAACCTCGATGGACAAGGTGTAGATGCACCGCGAACGCCTGAGCCGGGTCCCGGGCGCCGTGGTGTGGACGGCCGAGCCCACGGGTGAGGAGTACCGCGTGCTGCCCGACGGGTGCATGGACGTCATCTGGTCGAGCGACGGCACGCTGCTCGTCGCCGGGCCGGACACCACCGCGTTCCTCACGAGCGGCACTCCCGGAACCACGCTCACGGGCATCCGCTTCGCTCCCGGCTTCGCTCCCGAGCTGCTCCGCGTCCCCGCCCACGAGCTGCGAAATCGGCGCGAGCCACTCGATGCGCTCATGCCCGCCCGTCGCGCCCGCGCCCTCGCCGCTCGGCTCGCAACCGCTGACGACCCCGAGCTGGTGCTCGAAGACATGGCGAGAGACATCGAGACCTCTCGAGAGGTCAGGGCGGTCGTGGTCGGAGCGCGGACCGGAACGTCGGTGGAGGCGATCGCCGACGCCGTCGGGATGAGCACACGTCAGCTGCACCGCCGGTGCCTCCACGCGTTCGGCTATGGCGCGAAGACGCTGACCAAGATCCTGCGGATGGGGCGCGCCGTCGACCTCGTGCGCGCCGGGGCGCGGTATGCGGACGCGGCGGCTGACACGGGCTACGCCGACCAGTCACACCTCGCACGGGACGTGAAGGCGTTCGCCGGCGTCCCTCTCGGTCAGCTCGTCGATGCGGCGAACAGCTCGACCGAGTTGCCGTCGGGATCGGTGATCGACGCGTAGCGCTGACCCCAGAACGCGTCCCACGGCTCGAGGTGTGCCTTGTAGCCCGCGTCGACGAGCCCGGCGAACATCGCGTCGACCTCTGCCGGGCTGTCGCACGCGAACGCGAGACCGACCCGATGTCCCCCTGAGGGGGGCGTCCATCCGGCGTCGAAGGACTTGATCGTTTCCACCGTGTCCCATGCGATCCGCAGGCCGCCCGACAGGGCCGCTTCCACGTGAGGTTGAGTGTCGGCGTCCGCCGGTACGTCAATCCCGAGCCGGCGATAGAAGTCCAGCGAGCGCGCCATGTCGGAGACGACGAGGCCGATGACATCGAAGTGAACAGTCATGAGGAGACCGTACGACGCGACACGCCGCTCGGTCTTGGACGAATCGGACCTCGCCGGGCTGGTCACTGGCTAGCCCGGGTATCCGATTGGCATCAAGACGGCCCGCCGAAGCGTCGATCAGAAGAGGGTGGCGCAGCAGCGCGAGTTCGGCGCGGTCCTCGGCGCGGCCAAGGCTGGCCAGCACTGGGCCGTCGCGTCGCTGTTCCAGGAGCTCCAACCTCGCTTGCTGCGGTACCTCAGGGATCGCGACCGGGCGAACGCCGAGGACATCGCGGCCGACGTCTGGGAGGCCATCGCCCGGGGCATCGGCAGCTTCGAGGGCGACGAGTCGGGCTTCCGCGGGTGGGCGTTCACGATCGCGCGGCGCCGGCTCATCGACCAGCGCCGCAAGACTGAACGCCGAAAGACCGACCTGGCCGACGACGCCACGTTGTCCGCGATACCCGCGCTCGAATCGACAGACCTCGCAGCGATCGACCGTCTGTCGGCACAGGAAGCCGTCGCGCTCATCACGGCTTCACTCTCGGACGAGCAGGCCGAGGTCGTGCTGCTCCGCGTCGTCGGCGGCCTCGACACCGGCATCGTTGCTGAGGTGATGCAACGCTCGGAGAGCTGGGTCCGGGTGACCCAACACCGGGCCCTGAAGCGGGTGGCTGAGCGTCTCGTCCCCGAGATCTCGACCTCGATGTAACGCGGCAGGGGCGTCGCACGATGTACGGGACGTGACCGACCACGAGTCTCTCGACGAGAGCGTCGACGCCCTGCTCAGGAGGGCGAGCGCACCCGGGACCGACGAGGAGCTCGCGGGCGCGGACACCACGATCTCGAAGTTCGTCGAGCTGGTGCTCGCTGATGCCGCACCTGCGGCGGCGCGGACGGGCGGATGGCGCCGCGTGCCGCCACGAGCCGCAGTGGTGATCGCCGCGGCGACCTTGTGGTCGACAGGGATCGCCGCCGCCGCAACGGGTCACCTGCCCGGCGGCTTGCAGAGCGCGGTATCGGACACCGCGGCGCACATCGGGCTGACGCTGCCGACGCCGTCGGACGGCGATTCCGCCGTCAAGGCGAAGGACGGGGACCAGGACGAGGACGAAGACGGCACGAGCACGTCCAGCTCTTCGACAGCCGCGACGACCACGGCTGTGACAACGGCGGCCGGGTCGCCGACGACGGTGGCGGCGTTGGCGGCCGCGTCGACCACTGGCGGCGCCACCTCTACTTCCACCGCCGGTGCGTCGACGACCCTCGCGGAAGCGTCGACTCGAGGTCTTGGCCCGGACGTGAAGGGTCCCGCGCACGACGGTCTGTGCAACGCGTACTTGCGAGGGCTCGCGAACGGCAAGCCGAAGAATCCGGACGCGCCGCCGTGGCGCAATCTGATCGAGGCCGCCGGCGGCGCGGACAAGGAAGCAGTCGAAGCGTTCTGTGCAGGCACGACGTCGACAACCACAGCAGCGGCGGCGGCACCGACGATGGCTTCAACGTCGACGACGGCCTCGACGTCGACGACCAGCAGCACGACAACGACCAGCAGCACGACAACGACGAGCACGACACTGCAGGCGGAAGGGACCGGTAACGGTGGCGGCAATGGAAACGGTGGCGGGAACGGCAACGGCAACGGGAACGGCAACGGCCATGGCCATGGCGGCGGTCCCGACGACAACCCGTAACCCACGCCTGCTGGTCGACGCGTTCGTCGTCGAGTCCGGAGCGAGCCCGTGGCGGCCCACGCGCTGCACCCAGGAGCTTGCCCTCTACCGACGGTCTCATGAGATCCCACTCGTCGGCGTCGTCGAGCAGGCCGGTACGCAGTACCTCTATCAGTGCGTCCTCGGCCAGACCGAAGAGGTGAACATCTGGCTCTACACGCCTCTGCTGCCCTGCGAGCGCGCCGCGATCGAAGCCGCCAGCGCCCGCAGAGCAAGCGAGCTCTTCGTGCGCTTCAGCCGTCGAGATGGTCGGTTGGCCATCGCCCACAACAGCGTGGGTGTCATCGCGGTCCGGTCGCTGAAGGCCGACGGCGACGCCGCGGCCGAGG
This sequence comes from uncultured Acidimicrobiales bacterium, assembly GCA_963708175.1. Taxonomy (GTDB): domain Bacteria; phylum Actinomycetota; class Acidimicrobiia; order Acidimicrobiales; family DATKAS01; genus DATKAS01. The sequence goes on along the minus strand of CAVPSD010000003.1, from coordinate 236,501 downwards.
TCGGCGTGCTCTTCACTGCGCTCCGCGACTACCTCGGTCGGCTGCGAGCCCACGTGCAGCGCGTCCGTCAACGATTCCCCTCCCCGCGGGTCACGCCGATCTCTGCCTGATCGCGGAACCAGCTCCCTGCTCAGCGCCGTCCAACGGCCAACAGAGCACACGACGAAGGGGGCCGGAATGCGGGGACGGACCAGGGTTCGAGGGCGTGCGGGTGTCGGCTGCGCGGTCGCGGCAGCGACGGTGGGGGTGTTGGCCGGACCGGCGATGGCGTGCGGAGGGTTGGTCGGCGAGAACGGCTCGATCCAGCTCGTGCGGACCGCAACCCTCGCCGCGTACCACGACGGGGTCGAGCGATACGTCACGTCGTTCCAGTTCGTGGGGGAAGGCGAGGAAGTCGGATCGATCGTGCCGCTGCCCGACGTGCCGTCGGTGGTCGAGCGCGGCGGCGACTGGACCTTGCAGCGGCTCGCGCTCGAAGTGGCGCCGCCTGTGGAAGCACGAGACGTCGCGTTCGCCGCGGCGGCACCGGCCGGAAACGCCGAGGTCTTGCTCGAGACGAAGATCGACGCGCTCGACATCACGATTCTGCGCGGAGGCGGCGACGAGGTTGGCAAGTGGGCGCTCGATCACGGCTTCTTCCTCAGCCCCGACGCACCCGAGGTGCTCGACTACTACGCCGAACGGAGCCCCGTGTTCATGGCCGCGCGCTTCGACGCGTCGCGAGCCCGGGATCTCGGCCAGCAGAGCGGTGATGGCACACCGATCATGCTCACGATCCCGACGGACGAGCCATGGGTCCCGATCCGCATCCTGGCCCTCGGCCTCGACGAGAGCCAGACGGTCGACGCGGACATCTTCCTGCTGACGGACGACAAGCCGAAGCTGCTCGCAGGCGGGCGTGGGCTGCGACTCGAGCGCAGCGAGGAAGCGAGCACGAGCCTTCTGACCGATCTGCGCTCGGACAAGGGGATGGAATGGACTCCCGAGCAGATGTGGCTGACGTACCTGCGTGTCCAAGCGCCCGCGGGTGACCTCGGCTTCGATCTCGCCGCGTCGGTGCGAGCGGGCCAGTCCCCATCACTCGTTGACGCGGGAGTGACGGCGCCCGAGGCCCGTCCCGTGGTCGCGTCTTCGGCGCCCTCTCCGGTGTGGCCCGTTGTGGCGGGGATCGCGATCGCATCGGCCGCGTTCGTCGCCCTCCGCTCGGTGCCTCGCCGTCGACGCACTGCGCGCTCGTGATGCTCGCGATCGCTCGACCGGTCGCCGCGGTCGCGTTGGGCGTCACCGTCGCCTTCGCGGGATACCGCATCGAGGCGCCGAGCTCAGCTTCACCGGAGGCGCTCGGGCCGGGCACCGTCACGGTCGACATCGACATCCACCACAGCCGGTTCGACCCCGACGAGCTGGTGGTGCGCGAGGGGACGCTGGTGCGCTTCGTGATCCACAACGACGACCCGATCCGCCATGAGTTCGTGCTCGGGCCGCCCGAGGTGCACGCGCGCCATTCGACCGGCACCGAGGCACTGCATCCTCCCGTGCCGGGCGAGGTGTCGCTCGACCCGGGCGAGACCGCGGAGACGATCTACGTCTTCGACGCTCCGGGCCACCTCGAGTACGCGTGCCACCTCCCTGGCCACGCGCAGTATGGGATGCGGGGCGCAGTGCACGTCGAAGCCGGGTGACCGACGAGACACCGATCAGTGAAATAAAAGTAGTAATAACTTGTTCTTTGCGATACCTTCCTCAGACAGAGAGGGGCCGCAATGGAACAGCCAGTCGCACTGATCACAGGAGCGTCGCAAGGGCTCGGACGGGCGATCGCCGAGGCGCTCGCCGACCGGGGCTGGCGGCTCGTGATCGACGCCCGGCGTGCCGACCGCCTGGACGCCACCGCCAGTGCACTCACGCTGCGCACGACCGTGACCGCCATCGCCGGCGACATCACCGACGGCGATCATCGAGCCCGCCTCGTCGCCGCGGTGCGGCAGATGGGTCGTCTCGACCTGCTCGTCAACAACGCGAGCACCCTCGGATGGAGCCCGCTTCCTCCGCTCGACGCAATCGACCTCGACTTGCTGCGGCGCATCTACGACGTGAACGTCTTCGCTCCGCTCGCGCTCACGCAGCCGTTGCTGACGTCGCTCGCCGAGAGCGGCGGCACCGTCCTGAACGTCACGTCCGACGCCGCGGTCGAGGCCTACGAGACCTGGGGTGGATATGGATCGTCGAAGGCGGCACTCGAGCAGCTCTCCGCGATCCTCGCCGCCGAGCAGCCGAAGGTCCGGGTGCTCGTCGTCGATCCCGGCGACATGCGCACCGAGATGCACCAGGACGCGTTCCCGGGCGAAGACATCTCCGACCGGCCAAGCCCGGAGACGGTGGTCCCTCACTTCCTCAGGCTCCTGGAGAGCGACGCACCGAGTGGCCGCTATCGCCTCGCGGAGGTGACCTGATGACCGCAACGCTCGAGTCGGCGCCGCTCCGATCCTCTCTGTCGCTCCCGCTCGACCCTTCGCTCGAAGCCCACGAGCCCGCGGAAGTCCGTGGTCACGGGCGCGAGGACGTTCGGCTGCTCGTGAGCGACGGACCAAATCGGGTCGTCCACACCAGGTTCCCTGATCTCGTTTCGCATCTTGCGTCCGGGGATCTGATCGTGGTGAACACCTCGGCGACGGTCGCCGCCTCCGTCGCCGGCGTCACGGCACGAGGACAGCGCCGTGCGCATCCACTTCTCGACCGAGCTCCCCGGCGGGCTGTGGCTCGTCGAAGCTCGACAACCGGTCGGCAACACGACGGCACCGATCGACGACGACCTCTCAGGCGACGTCGCACTCGACGGCGAAGGCCGCCTCACACTCCTCGAGCACCTGGCGGGATCACGGCGGCTCTGGATCGCTGCGCCACACCTCAACGGCACCGTGCTCGACCATCTCGCTCGTCACGGCGAGCCGATCCGGTATCGCCACGCCCCAGACCCCTGGCCGCTGAGCGCGTACCAACAGATCTTCGGCACCGAGCCGGGCAGCGCCGAGATGCCGAGCGCTTCGCGCCCGTTCACGCCGCAGATCGTCGTCGACTTGGTGCGCCACGGCGTGACCGTCGCGCCGATCCTCCTGCACACCGGCGTGTCGTCGCTCGAGGGCAACGAGATGCCGTATCCCGAGCGCTACCGGGTGCCCGCGGCCACTGCCAACATCGTGAACGCCGTGCACACGGCGGGCGGAAGGGTCATCGCGATCGGCACAACTGTGGTGCGCGCTCTCGAGACCGCAGTGGACGATCGGGGCACTGTGCACCCGAGCGCCGGGTGGACCGAGGTCGTCGTCACCCCGGAACGCGGTGTGCGCGCGGTCGACGGTCTGCTCACGGGTTGGCACGAGCCCGAGGCCACCCATCTGCTGATGCTCGAAGCGATCGCCGGGCGACCTACGCTCGAACGGGCCTACGACGAAGCCCGGCGAGGTGGATATCTGTGGCACGAGTTCGGCGACAGCCACTTGTTGCTCCCTGACCGGAGATGAGCGGGAGATGAGCGACAACACCCTGGCTCCCGCGCTCCCCGAGGGACGGCGCGCCGTCCTGTACGCGCTGCGCCGGCGAGGTCAGGCCACCGCGGCTGACATCGCCCGACAGCTGCAGATGACCTCGAGCGGCGCGCGCCAGCACCTGGCAGCGCTCGTCGACGAGGGGCTCGCCGAGGCGACGGAACGGCCGCGGCCGGCGGGACAGCGGGGCCGACCGCAGCTCGAGTACACGGTCACCGACAAGGCCGACGGCCTGTTCCCGAAGGCGTACGGAGAGCTCACGAACGAGCTGCTCGGCTACGTCGCGGACACCGACCCCGCGCTGGTCGACACCTTGTTCGAGCGCCGGCGTGACGAGCGCGTGCGCAACGCGACCGCACGCTTGGCCAGGTGCAAGGGGCTGAGAGCCAAGGTCGCCGAGCTGGCCCGCATCCTCGACGACGATGGCTATCTCGCGACGTGGGAGGAGATCTCGGGGGGCTTCCGCATCATCGAGCACAACTGCGCGATCTGGGCCGTCGCGCAGCGCTACGGGCAAGCGTGCACGAGCGAGATCGACTTCATTCGCACGGTGCTGCTCGGTACGAAGGTCGAGCGCGTGCAGCACATGGTCGCCGGCGCTCCGCATTGCGCCTACGAGGTGCGGCCGTCACGCTGATGGTGTGAACGAGCTGGGGGACATCCGCGCGCTGATCGAGGCGGCGCTCGCCGGGGGTTGGGAGGACCGCCGAGCCCTCGAAGCGCGATTGGAAGCGCTGGACACCCGGCTCCGGTCCGACAACGCCGGTCCAGCAGCGATCGACGACGCGCTGGTCTACCTCGAGCTCGACCCCTACTACTTCTGGTCGGGCTACGCGCGGGCCCGGATGGCGCGACGGCTCGCCGGCACACGCCTCGACGCCGATCAGCTCGCGCGCGCTCGGCGGTATGTCCTCGACTGCGTCGACGGCGCGAAGCACTGCGGGCAGCCCGCGCTCGGACAGCTCGCTCGATCGGTTGCCGACAACCCCTTGCGTGGCGCGCTGCGCGATCGGCTGCAGAGCCCAGACACGAGGACCGCGAACCGTGCGTTGCGCACGCTGTTGCGGGTGCGGCATCCGGGCTTGACCAACGCCGACGTCGAGCGGGCTCGGGAGCTGGTCCTCGCCGGCGCGGCGCTGACCCCGTGGCTGTTGCCGAGCGTCTACCGGCTTGCTCGCTGGCTCTGGGACCCGCAGTGGGAGGAGGAGCTGCGAGCCCTCACGCGACACCACGGTCCCGAACGCGCTGCCGCCAAGAAGCTCGTCGAGACGGTCGACCGGCGAAGGGCAGCGCGGCGGCCGGGCCCCTGATGCCGCAAGGTCAGCGGCAGTGAGCGGAGCCCGGGTTCGCCGGGCCACACCCTAGGGTCTCCGCGGTGGCTGGTGATCCTCGGTTTCGCGTGGCTCAGGGTGACGCGATGTCGATCACGAGCCTCGGCGGGCTGGTGGAGCGCGTCCACCCGGAACGCGGGCTTGCCCGTGACCCCGATCGCCCAGTTGAGCACGGCCTCGAAGTCACCCGTCTGCACGAGCTCGCGGATCGGTCCGCCGGCGCCCGTGATGCGACGCGGACCGGCATAGGTCTCGCGCGGCGGGGTTGCCGTCCCGTCGAAGCTCGTCGCGCCCATCGTGATCTGCAGCGCGCTCTCCCCCGCCAGCGCCACCGGCGCACCCGATCCGTCGGCCGTGACGGGCAGCGGCACGTACCGGACGTGATAGCTCGCGACGTCGTTCGAGAACTCGAAGACGACCCGCTCGAATCCCTCTTGTCGCTCGGTGCTCACTGCGGTCAGCAGGACGCCTGCGCCCGGGTCGCAACAGCCCGTGCTCGGGACGACGACGTCGTTCGTCGAGCCGTCGAAGACAGCGATCGCCGTGGTGGGCGGCGGGGCCGCCTTCTCGTAGCTGCACGCGCTGATCAGCAGTGCGCCGAGGAGCGCTGGGACGACGAACCAGCCGCGGGGGGACGACATGCATGCATGGTCGCGCCGAGCGAGCCACCACGAGGTGTCAGGTGCGTGTCCGTTTGCCGACGAAGAAGGTCCGACGTGGTCGGTCTTCGGTCGTCTCCTCGGGCACGGGCCGAGCGTCGAAGCCCACGTCATGGAGAAGGCGCAGCCACACGGCGTGCGCGAACAGCCCCGTGCGATGGCGCTCGTGGGCGACCTCGACCGCACCCGACTCGTGACGGAGAAGAAAGACGTAGTCGGTCGTCACGCCGTCGTCGGATGCGACGGTCCAATAGAGGTACCTCACGCTGCGCCCGTCGGCTCCGTCGAGGCCTCCGTGGTCGGCATCGGGTACGAACATTTCAGCGGTGTGATCGGGGACGAACACCGCGACCCCTCCGGACCGGCAGTGCACGAACACGGTCTCCACGGCGCGGCGAAGATCCTCTTCGGTCGTCATGTAGTCGATCGCGTCGTGGACGAAGACCGCGTCGAAGGTCGAGCCGAGCCGGACGTCGCGCATGTCACCGACGATGTGCTCGCACTCCGGGTTGAGTGCCTTCGACACCTCGAGCATCGACTCGGACAGGTCGACCAGCGTCATCGTGAACGACCGCTTCATGTGGCTCGCGTTGCTGCCGCCGCCACTTCCGAGCTCGAGTACCCGGTCGACGTCCCCGTCCGCGGTAAGCAGCAGCGACACCGCGAACGCGGCCTCTTCGGCGTAGTCCTCCGGAGGCGAGATGAGCGGCCACCACGGCGCCAGGTCGCCGTAGAAGCGATGCGACGCCGGTTCGACCATCACATCATCTTCGTCCGCCATCCAAGAGTCCGGTGCGCTCCGAAGAACGGCCCGTGCGGCAGACCGCTGGCGCACACGGAAGGAGAGAGTCGCCATGCCTGATCTATCCCGACGCACCTTGCTGCGCGCCTCCGCAGGCGTCGCTGCGATCGCAGTGCCGATGTCCGCGCTTGCCGCGTGTGATCCCACTTCGGCGTCGCCGACGACCGAACCCGAACTCCAGCCCGAAGAGCTGGAGGCGTTCGGCAACGGCGCCGTCGTCTTCCACGTCCGAGACGCGGCGACCGGACATGTCGCCATCATGCAGGGCGCGAACGAGGTCGTCGTGCAGGACAAGCAGCTCGTCGCGCGCGTGATGCGCGCCGCCACCGCCGTCCAGGCCGGCTCAGGAGGTATCGATGTCATCGCACCGTGAAGCACCCGAGATCTCCAAGGACCCGGTCGCGGATTCGACCGACACCTACGCGTTCGTGAGCCCGGACCGGCCCGACACCGTCACGATCATCACGAACTACATCCCGCTCGAGGACCCAGCGGGCGGCCCGAACTTCTTCGAGTTCGGGGACGACGTGCTCTACCGAATCAACGTGGACAACGACGGCGATGGCCGGCCGGACGTGCTGTACGAGTTCCGATTCAAGACCACGGTCGGGAATCCGAACACGTTCTTGTACAACACGGGCCCCATCAAGTCGCTCGACGATCCCAACTTCAACCGCCGCCAGACGTACTCGGTGGCCGAGATCCGCAAGAACCGGCTTCCCCGCAAGCTCGGCGACGGCCTCACTTCGCCGCCGTGCAACGTCGGCATCCGGTCCTGCCCGGACTACATGGGCCTCGCCAACGAGCGCGATCCATCACCTCTCCGACGGCATCGACGTCTTCGCGGGACAACGGCTCGACGGCTTCTTCGTGGACTTGGGAGCGGTGTTCGACCTCGCCGCCCTGCGACCGTTCCAGAACCTCCACCTCATCTCGACTCCGGCGGCCGACGGCATCAACGCGTTGCGTGGGTTCAACGTGCACACGATCGCGATCCAGGTGCCCATCACGCGCTTGACGCGTGACGGCTCGAAGCCGAGCGATCCGATGGCGAGCAACGCGACCATCGGCGTGTGGGCTTCGGCACATCGTCAGAAGGCGCTAGTGCGCGATGACGGCAATGACGTGAGCGTCGGTCCGTTCGTGCAGGTGTCGCGCCTCGGCAACCCCCTCTTCAACGAGGTGATCGTGCCCATGGGGCGCAAGGACAAGTGGAACGCGTCGAGTCCGGATCAGGACAAGGACTACGCGCAGTACGTCGCCAGGCCCGAGCTCGCCAAGCTCCTTCCGGTGCTGTACCCGGGCGTGTTCCCGAACCTCGCTGCGTTCAACGCCGACCGCGCCGACCTCCTCGCGATCCTCCTGACCGGCATCCCCACCGGGATCATCACCGGCTTCCAGAACTTCACGGGCACGACCCAGGCCGACATGCTGCGGCTCAACGTCGCGGTCAAGCCGACGTCCTCCCCGAATGCCAACGGCATCCTCGGGGGCGACCTCGCCGGCTTCCCGAACGGGCGACGCGTGTTCGACGACATCGTGACGATCGAGCTGCGTGCCATCGCGGGGGTGACGATCCCACTCGTCAACAAGACCTACGTGCCCGACGGGGCCGCGAGCCTGGTGACCGACGGGAGCATCACGAGCCAGCCGAAGTACCTGTCGAGCTTCCCGTACCTCGGCCATCCGGTCAGCGGCTCCGAAGTGCAGCCGCTTTCCGTCGCATGATGTCCGGCCGTCACCACACTCACGAGGTTCACGGTGGTGCCGCGGTGCTGGACATCGGGGGCGACGTCGGTGCGATGGTTGCGGTGCTGGACTCGGCGGCCGAGGGCACAGAGCTGTTCCTTCGTCCCGTCGCGGGTGGGCATGCGGTGCACACCGGCGTGTGGACCCGCCACCAGGGCGAGGAGCACATCACGGCCGCGCTGTTCTGCGAGCTGGCCGCGGGCAGCTATTGGGTGCTCGACACCGATGGCTCTGACCGCATCGCGGTCGACATCGCAGGCGGCGCGCTGACCGAGCTCGACCTTCGCAGCTGAACCAACGCTCTGCGCGTGAAGGACCGGCCACTCGGCCGGTCCTTCACGCGCGCGTCAAATGCGCTTCGCCAAGTAGATGATCAAGAGGATGACCAAGATCAGTACGAGAAACCCGCCACCGATGTACATGAAACGACTCCTTGCGAGTGAGCGTGCGAGTCGTCCCATACCCCCCCGGTCGCGAATCGAGACGCGAGAGTCACACCGACACGAGTTGGACGAAGGTCGCGACCTTCCCCCCCTTCGGATGGCGTGTGATCCCGTCGACAACGTCCCCCGCCACATCGGGCTGCGTCATCCGTACCGCCCCCGAACGGTTGACGGTGCAACGATGGGGCCGTGGCTCGAACGCGAACCGATGAGCTGTTGCTCGGCGAATGGGCCTGCCTCGCGCTGCTCACCGAGAGCCCGGCACACGGCTACGACATCGCGGCGCGGCTTGCTCCGTCAGGCGACATCGGGCGCGTGTGGTCGCTCACCCGACCGCTGACCTATCGCGCGCTCGATCAGCTCGCGCAGCGCGGGCTGATCACGCCGGTTGCCGAAGAGCGAGGGAAGGCAGGGGGCAAGCGCACGATCCTCGCGCCGACTCCACAGGGGAGGCGGCTCGTGCGCCGCTGGCTCGAGCAGCCGGTCCCCCACTTCCGGGATGTTCGTGACGAGCTGTTGCTGAAGCTCGTGCTGTGCTCCGTCCTCGACGTCGACCGGTCGAAGCTCCTCGCCGCCCAACGCGCGACGTTCTCGCCGATGGTCGATGCCCTCGCTGCGTCGAGCGGCGGCCGCAGTGCGGCCCCCGATCCTGTTGCGATGTGGCGCTACGAGTCCTCCCGAGCTGCGCTTCGCTTCATCGATCGGATGCTCGCGGCACGCACTGCCAACGGTCACGCGGGATAGAGGCTCACCTCGGTCGCCTTGACCGTTGCCCACACGCGTACTCCTGGGCGCAGGCCGAGATCCTCGATCGCCCCCGGGGTGACCTCCGCGACCAGCGGCACCTCCCCGGAGAGGCTGACGCGCACCCTGTCGGCGAGACGATCGACGTCGGCGACCGTGGCGGGCCACACGTTGCGGGGGCTCCCCTCCGGTTGCGCCGGATACAGCGCGACCGAGTGAGGCGCGATGACCGCGAAGACCGGACCGTCGACGTGATCGCTGGAGACGACACGCGCACCGGACGGAGTCGAGATCATCCCGTGCTCGGCGGTGCCGCGGAGGAGGTTGACCCCGATGAGATCGGCGACGTAGCGCGAGCGCGGCTGCGCGGTCACCTCGCCGAGTGTTCCCGACTGCACGATCTGTCCGCTCTCGAGGATCACAACGCGGTCGGCGAGCGCGTACGCGTCCACCGGGTCGTGGGTGACGAGAAGGCGTACGCCTTCGAAGCTCGCAAGGTGTCGGCGGAGGTCCCGCCGCACCTCCGACTTGGTGCCGGCATCGAGCGCAGCGAGCGGTTCGTCCAGCAACAGCACCCGTGGCTCGGTGGCGAGCGCGCGCGCCAAGGCAACCCGCTGGGCCTGACCTCCTGACAGAGCTCCGGGTCGGTGGTCCGCGTGATCAGAGAGCCCGACGCGCTCGAGCCAGGAGCGGGCACGCATCCGGGCCTCGGTCTTCGGGGTGCCTCTCGCCCGCAGCCCGAAGGCCACATTCTCGACCGCGGTCAGACTGGGGAACAACAGGTAGTCCTGGAACACGACCGCGATCGGCCGTTCGTTCGGGGGCACGAACAGACTGCGCTCCGGGTCGTCGAGCGCCTGTCCGTCGAGTCGGATGGTCCCGTCGTCGATGGCGAGAAGGCCGGCCAGGCACCGGAACATCGTGGTCTTGCCGGACCCGTTCGGGCCGAGCACGGCGACGGTCTCGCCGCCGGGTGTCTCGATCTCGACGTCGAGCTGGAGGGCACCGAGCACTCGACGAATCCGAGCCTCGAGCCTCATGGAGCAGGAGCGTGGCCGGTCCCGAGGAATCGATCTCGCAGCCCTACGAGCACGCCGAACGACACCGCGATGAGCACGAGGCTCAGCACGATGGCTTCGTCTGGGTTGGTCTCGTTGGCGATGTAGATGGCAAGCGGCATCGTCTGGGTGCGGCCCGGGAAGTTGCCCGCGAACGTGATCGTCGCGCCGAACTCGCCGAGCGCACGAGCCCAGGCGAGCACCGCACCTGCGACGAGCCCGGGCCGGATGGCGGGAACCGTCACTCGACGGAAGACGTACCAGCGCGACGCGCCGAGCGTCCGCGCCGCGTCCTCGAAGCGGGTGTCGAGCTGACGGAACGCGGCTTCGACCGTGAGCACCAGGAACGGCATCGCGACGAATGTCTGCGCGACGATCACTCCGGCGGTCGTGAAGGGCAGGGTGATCCCGAACCAGTCGTCGAGGTACTGCCCCACGAGACCGCGCCGGCCGAGCGCATAAAAGAGTGCGACCCCGGCGACCACGGGCGGCAGCACCATCGACAGGGTGCACAGGGCGCGCACCGCGCTGCGGCCTGGGAACTGGATGCGGGCCAGCAGCCATGCGAGCGGCACGCCGAAGAGCAGTGCGAAGAGGGTCGCCCAGAACGAGCACCACAGCGACAGCCGGAGAGCGGTGAGCGAGCTGTGCGAGGTGAGGATGTCCCACACATCGCCCCACGGCACCTTCCAGAGAAGGCCAAGGAAGGGAAGCGCGAAGAAGCAGATCGCTGCGATCGCCAGGATCAGGACGGGGACCGGCAGCCGCTCTTGCCCGGCTCGGCGATGGGCGACGGCCGGAGCGCTCATGGCGCCATGAAGCCGTACTTCGCGAGGATGTCCTGGCCGTCCGGCCCGAGCACGAAGTCGATGAACGCCTGGTCGACCTCGGCGTGTGTCGACGACTTCACGCTCGCGATCGGGTACTGGGCAACGACGTTGATGTCGGCAGGGATGGTCACGGCCTCAGCCTTGTCGCCCGCGGCCGTGACGTCGGTGATGTACACGATCCCGGCGTCGGCCTCGCCCGCCGTGACCTTCGTGACGACGCCCTTGACGTTCTGCTCGAGGCTGACTGGCGTGACCGTGACGCCGGCCGCGTCGAAGATCTGCGCGGCGTACTTCCCGCAGGGCACCTCGGGCGCGCAGACGACGACCTTGACGTCGGGGTCGGCGAGGTCGGCCACGCTCGATGATCCCAGCCGGATTGCCCTTGGGCACGATGATCGCGAGAAGGTTCGTGGCGAAGATCACCGGCTCGGTGCCGTTGAGCCCGGCGTCGGTGAGCTTGTCCATGTTGCTCGTGTCGGCGGACGCGAAGACATCAGCGGGCGCGCCCTGTGAGATCTGCTGCACGAGCGCTGAAGAAGCGTCGAAGCTGAACGTCACCTTCGCATCGGGGTTCGCCGCCGTGAACGCAGCGCCGATGTCAGTGAACGCGGCGGTGAGCGAGGCCGCGGCGAAGACGGTGATGTCGCCCTCGACGCCGGGACTGGTTGTCGTCGAAGGTGCGGTCGAAGCAGAAGACGACGAAGCGCTGTCGTCGCCACATGCCACAAGGACGAGTCCGAGAACGGCGAGAAGGACCAGGACAATGGACCGGGCACGCCGCATGGCGGCGGACCGTATCAGACTGATAGTCAGCAGTTGAATATAGTTGGTCCATCGTTGACGAAACGCGCCATGCTCGCCGAGGACTAGGGGCGGCCGAGCTCGCGGGGCGTGGTCGGACCCGTGAGATCGAGCGCGTGATGCCGATGGGGCGAACCGCGAACGACGTCACCTCAGCCAGCCATGACCACCTCGACGCGAGCGGTCAGGATCGGCGCGCCACCGAGATCGGCGAGGTCCTGACCGGTCAGGGAGTTCGCGCCAGCGCCACCGGCAAACGTCGAGTGCCACCAGTTGGAGAGCAAGACCAGCGTGCCGTCGAGCACGTCGTCGCTGACTTCGGCATCGACGTCGATCTCGCCGTGCTCGTTGCGGAGCCGCAGCGAAGCCCCGTCGCTCACGCCGAGGCGAGCGGCGTCACCGGCCGACATCCGCACCCGTGGCGGCCCGGCCATGTGGGCGAGGCGTTCGTGGTTCACGAACGTCGAGTTGAGGAAGTGGTGCGACTTCGGCGTGAGCAACGTGAAGCGACCATCGTCGGGCAACGGGTCGGTGCCGTCGGGCACCGGCATCCGGTCGCCGCTCAGCCGGATCTTCGACGGTGATCGCTCGGGCACCGCGAGCTTCGCCCACCCATGCTCGTGCAGGCGCTCGACGACGTCGTCCGGATACGCCGACAGATAGGTGGCGAGAAGCGTCTCGTCGTCCTCCGCGAACGCTTTGTCCGCGAAGCGCAGATCGTCTTCGGCCATCGTCGCCGCGAGCATGCGGAAGATCTCCGTGTTCGGGCGGCTCTGGCCACGCGGTGCGATCGCCGGACGGTTCAGCGTCAGGTAGTAGTGCCCCCAAGACCACAGGACGTCGAGGTGCTCGAGCTGGGTCGTCGCCGGCAGCACGACATCCGCGTAGCTCACCGTCTCGGTCGGGAACTGCTCGATGGCGAGGGTGAAGAGATCCTCACGTGCGAGTCCGGCGCGCACCCGCATTGGAGTCGGGCGCGACGACGGCGGGGTTTGCGTTGTAGACGATGAGACCGGTGAGCGGTGGCTCGCCGTCGAGCGTCCCCGCGAGTGCGCGGCCGAGCTGCACCATGTTCACATCGCGCGTCGGGCGCCCCTCACGCAGCTCGGGCTTGGCCATCTTGCTCTCGGGATGCGCGAATGCGCCGGCCGAATGCACGAGCACTCCCCCGCCGCGGTGCTGCCATGCGCCCGTGACCGCGGGGAGCATGATCGCGGCGCGGACGCCTTGACCCGCATCGGCGTGGCGCTGTGCGCCCGGGCCGACCTTCAAGAACGTCGGGCCCTCGGCGAGAAGCCGCGCGAACGATTCGATGGATCTCCGCGGGGAGCCCGGTTGCGGCGGATGCGCGGTCGAGCGGCCACTCCGTGGCCCGGGCCCGCAGCTCATCGGCGCCGACCGTGTGCTCGGCAAGAAACGCCTCATCGGCGAGTCCCTCGGCGAACAGCACGTGCATCGCGCCCAGAGCGAGGGCCGCGTCGCTCCCTGGGCGAAGCGGGAGGTGGATGTCCGCGGCGCGTGGCGGTCTTCGTGCGGACGGGATCGACGCACACGATCGTCGCCCCGCGCTTTCGCGCGTCGAGGAAGAACTTCCAGAGATGGAGATGCGTCGAGAACATGTTGGCGCCCCACGCCACGACCGATCGCGCGTGCACCGCCTCCTCGATGTCGCCCGCGGGCCATCCGCCGTAGGTCACGCCCCACGCCGTCGCTCCGGCGGCGAAGCAGATCGTGCCCTGCAAGCTCGCGGCACCGAGCGCGTTGCAGAAGCGCGCGTCCATCGACGGGCCGCCCTGCAGCGCGCCTTGCGCTCCCATGTAGTTCCACGGCAGGACGCTCGTGCCACCACCGCGCTCGACCGCCGAACGCAGACCGTCAGCCGCGACTCGGAGAGCTTCGTCCCAGGTCGCCTCACGGAACGAGCCGGTTCCCTTCGGTCCGTAGCGCACCAGCGGGGTGAGGAGGCGATCAGGGTGATACGCGCGCTCCTCGTACTTCTGCACCTTCACGCAGAGGTGGCCCGCGGTCACCGGGTGATCGGCGTTGCCGTGTACGCCGGTCACGACACCGTCCTCGACGGTGGCCACCCACGCACACGTGTCGGGACAGTCATGTGGGCACGCGCCCCGCACCTCGATCACCGACATGCCGTCCCCTTCCTCGAGACTGAGGAAAGCGTAGGTCGCCGGATCAGCGAGACACTCGCTGTACTGTCCCCGCGTGCGGCGTCTCGGTGCGGGCACGGTGACGCTCAACGGCATCCGCCTCTTCGCCGGCCCGGTCGACGAGCCTCGGGCCCGCCGCGCAAGCGATGTGATCCAGCTCGTGTTGTCGAGCTCGTTCCTCGCGATCCTCGCCATCATCTCGATCCCGCCCACGACGATCGAGCGCGCGCTCATCACCTTCCTCGCCAGCTTTCCGGAGCTCCTCGACGGGTTCTGGCAGTTCTTCTGCGACCTGTTGCTCGTTGCCGCGGTCGCCGTGCTCATCGCGTCGGCAGTGCGGCGGAGGGGCGCGCTGGTGCGCGACCTCGTCCTCGCGGTGGTCATCGCAGGCGTCGTCGCGCTGGTCGTTGGTCGGCTCGTCGAAGGCGAGTGGCTCCCTGCGTGGAAGACATTGCGCGAGGTCGAGCCGCCGCCGTGGGTCCCGGCACTGCGCGTCGCGGTCCTCAGTGCGGTCCTGTTGACAGCTCGGCCCCACCTCAGCCGGCCAGCGCGCCGTCTGAGCGTGTGGCTCGTCGGCCTCGCCGCGATCTCGGCGGTGATGCTCGAAGCGACGACACCGACAGGCGCGATCGCCGGTGTGCTGCTGGCAGCGATCGGTGCGGCGACCGTGCACCTCCTCTTCGGTTCGTGCGAGGGAAAACCCGGGCTCGCCGACGTCAGCGCCGCGCTGGCCCAGCTCGGCGTCGACGCGCGTTCGGTCGGTGCGGCTGACCGCCAGCAAGCGGGCCTCTTCCTCGTCAAGGCAGAGGATGCCGACGGCAACCCACTGGTCGTGAAGGTGTACGGCCGCGATGCGCACGACACGCAGCTGCTCGCGACGCTATGGCGCACCATCTGGTATCGCGAGCCAGGGTCCCCGCTCTGGGTCGGGCGCGGCCAGCAGGTGGCGAACGAGGGCTTCGTCACGCTGCTCGCGGCTCAGGCGGGCGTCCAGACCGAGACGGTCGTGACTGCCGGGGTCACCACGCGCGACGACGCCTTGCTCGTGCTCCGTCCCGCAGGGACGCTGTGGTCGGACATCGACGATGAGGCACGCGACGCGGAGATCGTCGACCGGCTCTGGGAGTCGGCCCAGCGCCTTCACGCTGCGGGGATCACTCACGGTCAGCTCGACACCGACCACGTGAGCATCATCGAGACCGACGGGAAGCTTTCGATCGCACTCGTCGACTTCCGTGGAGCGGCGGTCGCTTCCTCCCCGGATCGTGTCCGCACGGACAACGCCCAGGTCGTCGTGTCGAGCGCGCAGACGATAGGTCCGCAGCGAGCGCTGGAAGCGGCTCGCCGCGCGCTCGGAGACGAGGAGACGAGCGCGCTCCTCCCCTTCCTGCAGCTTCCGGCGCTCACGCGCTCACAACGCCGAGCGGTCCGCCGCGAGGAGGTCGATCTCGACGGGCTCCGCAACGCCGCGGCAGCCGACCTCGGCGTGGCCCCACCCGAGCTGCAGCAGCTCCGGCGGGTCACCACGGGATCCGTGCTCCAGGCCGCGCTGCTCGTCATCGCGTTCCTCGCGCTCTTCAGGGTGGTCAGCGGCATCGACTTCGACGAGCTCCAGGAGGCGCTGTCCGAAGCCATCTGGTGGATCATCGCGGTCGGGTTCGTGGTCGCGCAGACTCCTCGGTTCACGCAAGCGTTCTCGACTCTCGGCGCGTCTCCCGTACCGTTGCCCCTGGGTCCCGTCTACGCGCTGCAGCTCGCAGCGTCGTACGTCAACCTCGCGATCCCGTCGAGCGCGGCACGCATTGCCGTGAACGTGCGGTTCTTCCAACGTCACGGCTTGGCAACCGGTTCAGCGCTTGCCGTGGGCGCGCTCGATGGCCTCAGCGGCTTCGTCGTTCAAGCCATCCTGCTCGTGTCGCTGCTGCTCTTCAGCTCAGCGTCGCTCGACCTGGACTTCAGCGACGCGCTGTCGGGAGGGGCGGGGAAGCTCCTCGTCACGATCATCGTCGTCGTGCTCCTCGTGCTCCTCGTCGTGCTGATCGTGCCGAAGCTCCGTCGCAACGCGGTCGGCTCGGGTGAAGGGACTGATCGCAGAGGCGACAAACGCACTGCATGGCCTTCGCTCCCCACGCCGGCTCGGCCTGCTGTTCGGCGGCAACCTCCTCACCGAGCTGCTCTTCGCGACTTCGCTCGGCATCTTCGTCCGCGCGTTCGGCTTCTCACTCGGCTTGGGCGACCTCGTGCTCATCAACGTGAGCGTCGCCCTGCTCGCCGGGTTGCTCCCGATCCCCGGTGGCATCGGCGTGACGGAGGGCGGGCTCATCTACGGCCTCACCACGGCCGGCATGCCAGAGACGACAGCCTTCGCGGCAGTGATTTTGTACCGGATGGCCTCGTTCTACGTGCCCCCGATCTGGGGGTTCTTCGCGCTCCGCTGGCTCGAGAAGAACAAGCACCTCTGACCGTGCGCTACAGCCTCCATCTCTGATTCGGGACCAACTGCTGCCCGCCCCGGGACCTACGTCCCTGGGGCCGCCCCCTCCGACCTGCGAAAACTCCCTCTGAGAACTTTGCACATCGAGAGGGGAAAGATCATGAAGCGCAGGACACTCGACATCATCTTCAGTGTGGGAGGCGTCATCCTCGCCACGCTGCTTCTCGTGCTCGGCCTCGTGCTCCGGTCCAACGGCGTGTTCGCCAAGGACTACGTGCATGACCAGCTCGCAGCACAGAAGATCACGTTCACCCCGGTCGACAACCTCTCCCCTGAGGAGCAGCAGTCAGCCGGGCTCGTCAAGTTCGCCGGCCAGCCGCTCGTGAGCGGTGGTCAGGCCCAGGTCTACGCAAACGACTACATCGCCCTCCACCTCGCCGAGGTGAACGACGGCAAGACCTACTCGGAGACGAGCGGCGCAGCTCGGGCGCTGCGGGGGCAGGCGACGGACGCACAGCAGTCCGGAGCGGCCAACGCCGCCGAGCTCGACCAGCAGGCCACAGTTCTCGAGGGCAAGGTCCAGACGCTGTTCCGTGGCGAGACGCTGCGTGGGCTGCTGCTGACCTCCTACGGGTTCAGCATCTTCGGTGAGAAGGCCATGATGGCTTCGTGGGTGTGCTTCATCGCCGCCCTCGTGCTGTTCCTGGCTTCGGCAGCCGGCTTCGTCCATGCATTCCGCACCTCGAAGGCCGAGGCGTTCGCCCCCGTCGAGTCGCCGAGCACCCCAGTCCCTGCCTTCTGAACCCCCACCCCCAAAAGAAGGGGCCGCCTCCGGGCGGCCCCTTCTTCGCGTGTCATTCGCTGCCAGATGGCAGCGGATGGCGCATGTCACATTGCGTCACGAATGAAGTGCTGTCACGCTACGGCGTGTGATCGAGGCCGGCCTGCGAGAGCGCAAGAAGGAGCGCACCCGCCAAGAGCTCATGCGCTCGGCCCTGCGGCAGTTCGCGGAGCGGGGGTTCGACCAGGTCACGGTGGAAGAGGTCGCCGCCGACTGCGAGGTCTCGCCGCGCACGTTCTTCCGCTACTTCTCCTCGAAAGAAGACGTGCTGTTCGCCCAGGGTGACCGATGGCTGGTGCGACTCCTCGACACCCTCCGCGACCAGCCGGCCGACCTCCCCGCCCTCGAGGCGCTGCGGCTCGCGGTGCGCACCCTTGCCGAGGAGTACGAGGAGGACAAGGAAGCCGTCGTCCTCCGCCACCAGATCATGTCGGCCACGCCCGCGCTGCGCACCCGGGCCGCGGAGCGCCAGCAGGGCTGGGAAGCCGCGATGGTCGAGCAGCTGCGCACCGGCGGGCAGACGAACGGCATGACCGAGCTCGACGTGCGACTCGTCGTCGCGGCAGCGACGACTGCGCTGCGCGTCGCGGTCACCGTCTGGGTCACCGACACCGTCGATCTCGACCTCGAAGACATCATCGACGCCACATTCGACCGGCTGCGCCGCGGCCTCTGACAGAAAGCTCCTGCGTGCTCGTCCGCCTCCTGCGCTCCCACCTCCGCCCCTACCGCAACGTGCTCATCGCAGTGTGCGTGCTGCAGTTCTTGCAGACCCTCGCGACGCTGATCTTGCCGACGCTCAACGCGAAGATCATCGACAACGGCATCGCGACCGGCGACAAGGCGTACATCCTGCGCGTGGGCGCGCTGATGCTCGGCATCACTCTCGTGCAGATCTGCTTCGCGGTGGGTGCCGTGTACTACGGCTCGCGTGCGTCGATGGGGTTCGGCCGAGACGTGCGCAGTGACCTGTTCCACAGCGTCACCGGGTTCTCGACCAGAGAGGTGAACCAGTTCGGCGCACCCTCGCTTATCACCCGCATCACGAACGACGTGCAGCAGGTCCAGATGATGGTGTTCATGACTTGCACGCTGCTCATCGCCGCGCCGATGACGGCGATCGGCGGCACGGTGCTCGCCATCCGCGAGGACGCCGGCCTGTCCCTCTTGCTCCTCGTGGCCATCCCGGCCCTGTTGCTGATCGTGGGCACCGTGATCTCACGCATGATCCCCACGTTCCGCGTCATGCAGGAACGAATCGATGGGGTGAACCGGGTTCTCCGTGAGCAGATCATGGGCGTGCGCGTGGTGCGCGCGTTCGTGCGTGAGCCCGAAGAGACCGTGCGGTTCGATGGCGCCAACGACGACCTCACGGCCACCTCGCTGACGGCGGGCCGCCTGATGGCGCTGATGATGCCGAGCGTGATGCTCGTCATGAACGTGTCGAGCGTCGCGGTCCTGTGGTTCGGGGCGAACCGGATCTCGGACGGAACCCTCTCGCTCGGCGCCATGATCGCCTTCCTCACGTACCTCACCCAGATCTTGATGGCGGTGATGATGGCGACCTGGATGGCCGCGCTCATCCCACGGGCCTCGGTGTGCGCTGACCGCATCGAAGAGGTGCTCGAGACGGACACCTCCGTGAAGCTGTCGGCGAGTCCGATCACCGAGGTGCGCTCGCGCGGCGTCCTCGAGATGCGCGACGTCGCGTTCGCCTATCCCGGTGCAGAGGAGCCGGTCGTGCGAGGTGTGTCGTTCTCCTCCGGGCCGGGACAGACGACGGCGATCGTGGGCAGCACTGGTTCGGGCAAGACGACGCTCGTCAACCTGGTGCCCCGCCTGTTCGACGTGACCGAAGGGGTCGTCCTCGTCGACGACGCCGACGTGCGCGACCTGCAGCCCGATGTCCTCTGGAGCCGCGTCGGCCTCGTCCCGCAGCGGCCGTACCTCTTCGCGGGCACCGTGGCGAGCAACCTGCAGTACGGCAAGCCCGATGCGACCGAGGAGCAGATGTGGGAAGCCCTCGAGGTCGCGCAGGCTCGTGACTTCGTCGCCGCGATGCCCGGAGGGCTCGAGGCCGCGATCGCGCAAGGCGGCACGAACGTGTCGGGCGGGCAGCGCCAACGGCTCGCCATCGCCCGGGCGCTCGTACGCAAGCCCGAGATCTACCTCTTCGACGACTCGTTCTCGGCGCTCGATCTCGCCACCGACGCCCGGCTGCGCGCCGCACTCGCGCCCCGGCTCGCCGACTCGACGGTGATCATCGTCGCCCAACGGGTGTCGACGATCCTGACCGCCGACCAGATCCTGGTGCTCGACAACGGCGAGCAGGTCGGGCTCGGGTCGCACGCGGAGCTGCTCGAGACCTGCCCGACGTACGCCGAGATCGTCGCGTCGCAGCTCAGCTCGCAGGACGCAGCATGAGCGACACCGATCGCAAGGCCATCGCCGACGAACCCGAAGAAGAGGCGATCACGCAGCCCGTGAACGAGCGGGCAACCATGGGCGGAGGGCGCTGGGGTGCGGCGGGAATCCCCATGGAGAAGTCGCTCGACTTCAGCGGCTCGGTCAAGCGGCTGCTGCGTCGCATGGGTTCAGACGCCCCGCTGCTCATCCTCGTGGTCGTGCTCGCCCTCATCGGCGTCACCCTTGTGGTGTTCGGTCCGAAGGTGCTCGGCCACGCCACCGATCTGATCGTGCAAGGCATGTTCGGTGGAGGCGGCATCGACTTCGGGGCGCTCCACCGCACGCTCGGCCTCGCTGTCGCTCTCTATGCGGCTTCGGCTGTGCTCGTCTGGCTCCAGGGCTTCATCCTCGCCGGGGTCGTGCAGCGCACGATGTACCGGCTGCGTGCCGACGTCGAGGCCAAGCTCAACGCCCTCCCGCTCAGCCACATCGACCAGCACGCTCGCGGCGATCTGTTGAGCAGGGTCACGAACGACATCGACAACATCGCGCAGAGCCTGCAGCAGTCGTTGAGTCAGCTGCTGACCTCGACGCTGACGATCATCGGCGTCACGATCATGATGTTCACGATCTCGCCGCTGCTCGCGCTCGTGGCGCTGGTGACCATCCCGATCTCGCTCGTCACGATCAAGGCGATCGCGAAGCGGGCCCAGCCCAAGTTCATCGCCCAGTGGCGACACACCGGCGTCCTCAACTCGCAGGTCGAGGAAGCCTTCACCGGACACGCGATCGTCAAGGCCTTCGGGCGCCAGCACGAGGTCGAGGCCCGGTTCGCGGCGACGAACGAAGAGCTGTATGACGCGAGCTTCGGCGCGCAGTTCGCATCGGGGGCGATCCAGCCAGCGATGATGTTCATCGGCAACCTGAACTTCGTCGCGATCGCCGTCGTCGGCGGCCTGCGGGTCTCCGCGGGCGCAATGACCATCGGCGACATTCAGGCCTTCATCCAGTACTCGCGCCAGTTCACGCAGCCGATCACCCAGGTCGCCTCCATGGCCAACGTGCTGCAGTCGGGCATCGCCTCACTCGAGCGGGTCTTCGAGCTGCTCGACGCCCTCGAGCAGACGCCTGATGCGGCGCCGCCGGTGCTCGTCGACCAGCCGCGAGGTCGCGTCGAGTTCGAGCACGTGACGTTCTCGTACAACAAGGACCAGTCGCTCATCCGGGACCTCTCGCTCGTCGCCGAACCGGGGAGCACGGTGGCGATCGTCGGTCCGACCGGCGCGGGCAAGACGACACTGGTCAACCTGATCATGCGCTTCTACGAGCTGGACGGCGGTCGCATCACACTCGACGGCGTCGACATCGCGCAGATGCGACGCCGCGACCTGCGGGGCGACATCGGGATGGTGCTGCAGGACACCTGGCTCTTCGGTGGCACCATCCGCGCCAACATCGCATACGGCAACCCCAACGCAACGGAAGCGCAGATGCTTGCTGCGGCGAAGGCGGCGTACGTCGATCGCTTCGTGCACATGCTCCCGCAGGGCTACGACACGATCATCGACGACGAAGGGGGCAACGTCAGCGCCGGCGAGAAGCAGCTCATCACCATCGCTCGCGCCTTCCTCGCGGATCCCGCGATCCTCATCCTCGATGAGGCCACGAGCTCGGTCGACACGCGCACGGAGGTGCTCATCCAGCACGCGATGGCAGCGTTGCGCTCCTCCCGCACGAGCTTCGTGATCGCCCACCGGCTGTCGACGATCCGTGACGCGGACACGATCCTCGTCATGGACGGCGGCCAGATCGTCGAGCAGGGCAGCCACGCCGAGCTGCTCACCGCCGGCGGCGCGTACGCCAACCTCTACAACGCGCAGTTCGCCGGAGCCGCCGTCGACCTGGTCTGAGCGTTTGCTCACTCGAGCCGGTCCTGCTGTATCCGAGTGAGCAAACGGTTGGCGAGGCGGGAGTCAGAACGGCTTGCGCAGCTGGACGAATTCGAAGTCGGTGCGGAGCGCGCCCGTGTGCTCGCCGAACGGGAACGGCTCGCGATGCCCGGTCAGCTCGTAGCCCCGCCGCTCGTACCACGCGATCAGCTCGTGACGAACGCTGATCACGACGGCGGTCATGCCCTTCGCATCCCACAGCTGGCGGACCGACTCCTCGGCCTTGGCGAGCAACGCCTTGCCGAGACCGTCGTTCTGCAGCTGGGGGTTCACGGAGAACATCCCGAAGTAGCCGTCGTCCCCGTGCTTCTCGATGAGAACGCACCCGACGAGGACCCCGTCGGCCTCGGCAAGGAGGAAACGCGTGTCGGGCGCTTCCATGAGCTCGGTGATCTCCTCGATGCTCGTCCGTTCGCCGGCGAGAAGGTGGGCCTCGCTCGACCAGCCCTTTGCCGACTCGGGTCCGCGGTAGGCGATCTCGATCAGGGATCGGACCTCGGGGATGTCCTCGGTCGTCGCGTAGCGGTACGTCGGCTCGGTCATGGCGCACCATGGTCGCGTATGGTCGACGGATGGCCGACACGCGGAACGAACACCTCGTCCGGCAGTTCTTCGACACGCTGAGCACCGGCAACCTCGAGGCGCTGCGGATGCTGATCCATCCGGAGGGCAGCTGGGAGGTGATGGGCACCACGATCCCCGGCGCGGGGCTCACGAGCGGCCGGGACGCGGTGATCGACGAGTTCCTCGCCCCCGTGCGCGGGATGTTCGAGCCCGGCGATCCGAAGGTCACCATCAAGCGGATGGTTTCGAGCGGCGACACGGTCGCAGCCGAGACCGAAGCCATCGGGATGTTGAGCAACGGCAACCGCTACCACAATCGGTACGCCTGGATGATCGACATCGAGGACGATCAGGTGTGCCACCTCAAGGAGTACATGGACACCGCGTACGTCATGAGCGTCGTCTGATCTTCGCGACAGCCGACGCCAGCCTGCCGGGAGCGAACGAGCCCGCGAGATGGTCCGGGATCGTGAAGTTCGGTCGGTCGCCGTGGCGCTCGTGATCGACAAAGCCCGACAAGGTCCGGCGTGAGACCACCGACACCATCTTGCGCACGACCTTGTCGTGCAAGACGAGCCAGGACGAGCGCCCGCTGAGGTCGCGCATCCCGCCGACGAGGTAACGGGTCCAGTCGGCTTTCGGCATCTCGAGAAGTTCGGCGGTGTCGTCACCGATGAACAGTCGCGTGGTCGATACAGCGACGCCTTTGAGCGGCGGGACGAGGATGAAGGACCGCACGAGATCGATGAGTGCCCCGGTCATCGCAGTGCCGGCCTGGCTCGCCTTCTCGTTCCGCTCACGGATGAGCGTCTCGAGCTCGTCGAGCTCGGGGCGTTCGAGCGGCAGCAGCTCGGGCCCGATGCCGAGGAGCCAGCCGACCACGTTCCACAAATGGCAGTAGTCGCTCGCGCCTTGCGCGTCGTAGCCCACGCGCAGCCGATCGAGCACGTGCAGCAACGACGAGCTGTACGAGATCATCGCTCCGAGGAGGTGTTCCTGGTTGATCGGTTGACCCCACGCATCGTCCCAGCGAGGCCACACCGACTCGTCAGAGGTGCGAGCGACACGCGGATCGGTGAGGATCAGATGCCGCACTCCCGCGTGCATCAGGCGCACGAGTCGAACCGTGTCGTATCCCTGCTTGCCCGGCTCGAGCGCGCCGGGAGCGGTGACGTCGAGCACGAACTGTGCAGACTCGAGGATCCGGCGCTTCGTGTCCGTCTCCAGCTGCGCCGTGAGCGCGAGCACCTGCACACCGTCGTGCGCCGCGTACGCCAGAGGGAGCGAGGACAGGAACAGCCCCAAGCCGAGCTCGAGGCCCCACTCCGCGAAGAACGCGCTTCCCCGCTCCATGCGGTCGCGATCGGCCCACGCGGGAAGGGGTGGCTGCTCGTTGAGCCACGCCGCGACATGCGGGTCCTGCATGTCGGTGCCCGCGTAACGCGCCGCGAGGGCGCCCTTGAAGAAGTCGGACGGCGAACGGTCGAGGAAGTGCGCCGCGATGCGATCGGCCTCGGGATCGGTGCGCTGCCGAAGCCGCTCGAGCGATGCGGCATCGAATAGTGACAAAAGCCCCTCCGTTCTCGAAGCGAGGCGTGATCGTACGTCCACTACGTTGCGGCGATCGCCGCCGAGACCGCCGAGGACCGCCCGCTCCCGATGGGTGTCTTGAGTTTCCTGCTCACGGACGTGGTCGACTCGACTGCCCTGTGGGAGCGAGCCCCGGTGCCGATGGACGCGGCGCTCTCGCGACACGACATCCTGATCACCGCCGCAGTCGAAGCGAACGGCGGGGTCCTGCTCAAGCACAAGGGCGAGGGCGACAGCACGTTCTCGGTGTTCGCGACCGCGTCAGCCGCGGCAGCCGCAGCGACCGACGCGCAACGTCGCCTGGCTGCCGAGCCCTGGCCGGAGGCCATCCCGATCGCGGTGCGCATGGGAATCCACACGGGCGAGGCCTTCCAGCGCGGGCGGGACTACTACGGACAGACGGTGAACCGCGCCGCACGCGTCGCGAGCGCTTGCCATCGGTGGCCAGGTGCTGCTCAGCAGTGCCTCGGCTTCGCTGGTCGAATCGCATCTGCCCGAGGACACCGAGCTGCAGTTCCTGCGCAGCGAGCTCCTGCGCGGCATCGAGAAGGTCGAGGCCATCCACGAGCTCGTCGACCGCCGTCGCCCCCGCCTGCCGGTACCGGCGGATGACATCGCTCTGGCCGTCCCCCCGTCGCTCCCCGTCTCGCTCGCGTCCGCGCTGCCCCGCGTGTTCGTCGGCCGGAACGATCTCACCGACGCGATCCACGCGGCACGGGATCGCGCGGCGAAGGGCTCGGTCGAGACGGTGCTGCTCGGGGGCGAGCCCGGAGCGGGCAAGTCGAGCGTGGCCGCGGCCGTCGCCCGAGTCGCGCACGCGCAGGACTGGCTCGTGCTGTTCGGCTCGTGCGACGAGCTGGTGACGACGCCGTACGAGCCCTTCCGCGAAGCGATCGGGCAGTACGTCGCGGCGGCTCCGATGCCGGTGCTCGCCGCGCACGTGTCGACGCACGGCGGCGAGGTGGGGCGGCTCACTCCGAACCTCGCAGCGCGGGTCGGATCACTTCCGCTGATCGAGGCCCTCGATCCCGAGACCAACCGGCGCTTGTTGTTCGAGGCCGTCGTCGATCTCATGCGGACCGCGGCGGCCGAACAGCCCGTCCTGTTCGTCATCGACGACATCCAGTGGGCCGACCGCAACACCCTCCTGTTGCTGCATCGGCTCGCGAGCGTCCGCGACGCCGGTCCTCTCATGCTGCTCGCGACCTATCGATCGACCGAGGCCGACCTCCCCGATTTCGCGTCAGTGCTCGCGCGAGCTACGAGCGTTGCCATCGGTGACCGACCTCGGCGTCGAAGGGCTGCCTGAAGCCGGCCTCCGTCGCCCTGCTCGAGGCGGCCGCCGGTCATTCCCTCGGGGACGACGGGATGAGCCTCGCCGCGTATCTGCTCGACGAGACCGACGGCAACCCGCTGTTCGCGGTCGAGCTGGTCCGCCATCTCGTCGAGACCGGCGTCCTCGCGCCCGACGCTGAAGGCCAGTGGCATGCGCTGGTCGACCTGGCGAGCGTCGAGGTCCCAGGAAGCGTGCGCGCGGTCTTGCGCACCCGGCTCGGACGGCTCGACGCCGACGCCCAGCGCGTCCTCGTCGGTCGCCTCGGTCGCCGGGCGCGAGTTCGACTCGTCGGTGATCGCGAAGGTGCTCGAACTGCGACGAGCTCGCGGTGGTCGACCAGATCGAGGCGGCCGTACGCGCGTCCCTCGTCCGTGAGCTGCGCGTCGGCCACTTCCAGTTCGCCCACGCGCTCGTGCAACATGCGCTCTACGACGAGCTCGGCGCCACTCGCCGATCGCTCCACCATCGCCAGCTCGCGATGATCATCGAGGAGAGCGGAGAGCGCACGCCCGCCGCGGTTCTCGCAACCCACTGGGCCGCGGCGGGACGCGGCAACCGCGATCGAGTCGTCCAGTGGGCTCGGCGAGCCGGTGACGAGGCAACCGACTCGCTGTCACCCGAGGAGGCGACCCGGTGGTACACAGTCGCGCTCGACGCGCTCGAAGGCGACGATGCGGAGCGCGTCGATCTCCTCGTCGCGCTCGGCGGCGCGAAGCGTTGGACCGATCCGGACGCATTCCGCCAGACCCTGCTCGACGCGGCCGCCCTGGCCGACCGCATCGGCGATCGCGACGCACTGGTCCGCGCCGCGCTCGCGAACAACCGCGGCGGCGCCAGCCGTCCAGGGAGCGTCGACGAAGGACGTGTCGCGGCGCTCGAACGGGCCCTCGAGGTCATCGGACCGGACGACAGTCCCGAGCGGGCCCGGTTGCTCGCCACGCTCGCGCTCGAGCTCTCGCAGGGCGGCGAGTGGGAGCGGCGGCTCGCGCTGGCCGACGAAGCGGTCGCGTGCGCCCGCCGGCTCGGTGACGAGATCACCCTCTTGCGCGTCCTGTTGCACACGACCGAGGCGACGC
This sequence comes from uncultured Acidimicrobiales bacterium, assembly GCA_963708175.1. Taxonomy (GTDB): domain Bacteria; phylum Actinomycetota; class Acidimicrobiia; order Acidimicrobiales; family DATKAS01; genus DATKAS01. Next base: position 210,178 of record CAVPSD010000003.1, on the reverse strand, counting down.
GCCTCCCGCCGACGCTCGATCAGCGGCTCGCCGACACCGACGAGATGTTCGACATCGCGACACGGCTCGGTGATCCCGTGCTGCTCGGCATCGCGGCGCTGCGCGAAGCGCGGGTCAAGATCGAAGCCGCGGCCTTCGACGAAGTCGACGAGGCGATGGCGGTGCTCGAGGAGGTCGCTCACCTCGATCCATATGTACGGCTCAACCGACCCTGCCTCCAGGCGGTGCTCGCCCACGTGGCCGGAGACCTGCCCGGCGCGATGGCCTTCGCCGAAGAAGCGCTCGCGGTGGGCGGCAGCGAGCCCGACGCCCTCGCGGTCTACGCCGCCACGACCTGCTCAGATCCTCTCGGACATGGGGAGCCTCGACTCGATGATCCCGATGCTCGAACGCGCCCTCGAGGCGCACCCTGGCGTGACCGGCTTCCGCGGTGTCCTCGGGCGCGCCTACTTCGACGCCGGACGGCTCGACGAAGCGAGGCAGATCCTGCGCCACGAGATCGAGACCAAGTTCGCCGAGCATCCGTTCAACCCGCTGTGGCTGATCACGATCTCGGAGTTCGCGTCGCTTTGCATCGCCCTCCGCGACGTCGACGCCGCGCCGTTGCTCTTGCGCACGCTCGAGCCGTGGCGGGGCCGAGCGAACTCGAGCGTCGTGTCGATCAACGGCCTGGTCACCGAGTCTCTCGCCGGCTTGGCGTTCGTCGCCGGTGACCTCGAACGAGCCGAGCGCGAGGCCAACGAAGCGCTCGACCAGGCCGACTCGGGTGGGCGCTCGCGTCTCCGCGATCCGCACGCGTCTCGTGCTGGCCCAGGTGCTCGCCGCTCGCGGTGATTGTGCGCAGGCGATCGACGAGGCCCGGGTCGTCGAAGGCGAGGCTCGCGCGATCGGCATGGCGGCCGTCGAGCGACTCGCGTCGGAGCTGATCGCGTCGATCGAAGCGCGGTCAGGGCCCTCGGCGTGAGCGATCACGATGGGCAAGCGACGGCGGTGTCGATCATCGCGAAGCTGCGCTCGTGGGGAGCGCCCTGGTACACCGCTCTCTTCCTCGGGGCTCGGCACATCGCGTACATCACGGCACCGATGCGCGCCCAGCAGTTCATCCACTTCTGCCACTGGATGGTCCTTGATCGGGTGCCCGGCCAAGACGACCGGCCGAAGCGGTTGTCGCGCCCGATCCTGTGGTTCGAGAGCAACTACGACGGTGACGTCGTGCGGTACATGGACACCTTCGCTCGCGTCATCCCATGGCGTATGCGGGCCGCGTGGAACCCGACCGAGGAGTTCCCGGGGATGTTCCCGCCGGGCCCGTTCCATCAGTGGACGACGGACCACGCCTACGAGACCACCCACTACTGGTCCGCCTATCCCGACGCGACCACACGCGACGTCGGGCGCGCGCTCCGGGTGCGCGAAGCCTTCACAGAGCTGCCTCATCCCGACGCTCATGTCTCGCCCGACGACTTCCACAACGCGTGGCAGACATTCCTGTCGCGGGTGCAGGCCGACCTCTGATGATCACGCAGCTGAGCATCCTCACCGCCGTGCTCGACGGGCACGCCGACCTGCTCCGTTCGACGATCGAGTCGATCCCCCGCCGTGACGGCAGCCCGTTCGCAGCGGTGCCGGGAACACACAATGGCCGGCTCGTCGTCGTGACGCCGAAGCCCATCGCCCCAGACACGATGCTCATGTGCTCGGCAACGGTCGACACTCCCGTCAAGCTTTGGCTCGACGCCTTCGTCCGCGCGCTCGGCCCGACCGCGGACGCCATCTGGTCGCACTGTGCGGGTTGGCCCCGCAACGAGATCTCCCGGACGACTTGGTTGCTCGCCCACCGCGTGCCCTCCGCGCTTTCGTTCGCGACGTGGGACGCACCGGCGGCCACCGTCATCGAGGCGCTCACCACCCACGAGCGGGTGAGGGATCTCGCGGTCGAGGGGCAGGGGCTCGACAGCCAGGCCCTTCTGGCTGCGTACCGAGCGGAGTTCTCCAGGTGATCCGCGGTCTGCGCTGGCAGCGAGGGGCCGCGCCCGGAGGCGTCGTCCCCGGCAAGGTCCAGGGCAACATCCTGCGGCCCTACGGGCTTCCCGTCTCCGCGCACGTCTTCGCTCATGTGGCTTCCGCCACCGACGGGCGCGCCGGCGCTCGGCGCGCTGCTCCTCGACGTGACGAGCGGCAACCCGTGGAACGAGAAGCCGCACTCGACGCTGAACATCTCGTTCACCTATCGGGGCCTCGCTGCGCTCGACCTTCCCGACGCGCTGCTCTCCTCGTTCCCCGATGCGTTCGTGCAGGGCATGGCGGCACGTGCCGAGGCGCTCGGCGACACCGGTCCTTCCGGCCCCTCTCACTGGGAGCCCGGCCTCGGGACTGGCGATGCCCACATCCTCTTCACCGTGCACGCAACGTCGCGCCCGCATCTCGACGACGCCCTCGCACGGGTCCACACAGAGCTCGACGCGCACGGCCTCGCCGTGGTCTCCGAGCAGCTCGGGAAGCGGCTGCCCGAGCGCCGCGAGCACTTCGGGTACGCGGATGGGGTCGGTGAGCCCGCGCTCAGCGGCGCCGGTGACCCTGTGTTCGGTGAGGGCGACGTCGGGCTGTTCCGGCACTGGCACGGGCTGCCCGTCGGCGAGATCTTTCACGGGCACATCGATGCCGACGGCTATCCCTCGCCCGGCCCGGCGACACCGTTCGACGTCGACGGCACGTTCAAGGTGTGGCGGAAGCTCCATGAGGACGTCGCGACGTTTCGCGCGTGGATCGACGAGCAGGCCGCGCAGCTCGACATGGACGAGCAGCTGCTGCGGGCGAAGCTCGTCGGCCGGTGGCCGGATGCCTCACCACTTGCGTTGACGCCCGATCGCCCCGACCCGGCACTCGGTCTCGACCCCGAACGTGTGAACGCATTCGACTACAGCGACGACCCCGACGGCCTCCGTTGTCCGCTCGGTGCGCACATCCGGCGCACGAACCCGCGGCGGAGCCTCGCCTCGGATGACGCGCTCACCGCTCGCCAGCGCATCATCCGCCGCGGCATGACCTACGGCGCGCCGCTCGCGAAGGGCGCGCTGGACGACGGAGCGGCCCGCGGCATCTTCTTCGTCGCATACATGGCGGACATCGAGCGGCAGTACGAGTTCATCCAGACGAACTGGTGCAACGACGGCGATGCGGTGCATGTCGGCCACGACCGGGACCCGTTCGTCGGACGCGCACCGGGCGACCACAAGTTCACGATTCCCGGTGCGGCGCCGAAGTTCGTCCATCCACTTGCCGACCTGGTCACCACCCGCGGCGGTGAGTACCTCTGGGTCCCGTCGATGGACGGGCTCCGTCGACTCGCGAACGGAGACTGGTCGGAAGGCGCGACACAGGCGCCACCACACAACGCGGCAGGGGCGATCCTGGGCACCGCGCTCGCGCCGGTCGCGGCCGCGATCGGCTTCGCACGCGGCAAGCGCGCCGTCCATCCGATCGGATCGGCATTCGAGGCGACGGTCACAGTGAGCGATGCCGCGCCCGGGCTGCTCGCCGACACCGTCCTCGCTCGCCCCGGCGTCTACCGCGCCGTGGCTCGGCTCTCACGCGGCTTCGGCATGCCGGTCGGGTGGAGCGACGTGCACGGCATCGCAGTGCGCATGTTCGACGCGGGCGGCCCCGGCGTCCCGCAGGATCTGCTCGTCGCGACGGCGCATCGCAAGTCTTCAGGTCGAGACGCGACCTCGGTCACCTTGCGCTACGAACGGCTCTTCTCGTCGATGCTGCGTCTCGGGGCCCCGAACGGCGAGGTCGTGGTCCGAGCGTGGCCTGTGCAGCCCATGCCCGACGACGCAACCGTGCACGCCTATGTCGCGGGGCGATGGGAGTTCGAGATCGGCGTGGGCCCGCCCGGAGGCGAGGTGCACGCCGTCGCTCGCCTTGCCCTCGGCTCGCCGCTCTCGCGGGATGCGACTGAGGCCCTCGAGTTCAACCTGTCGAACGACGGAGGCGGGCTCCAGCCCGTCGGGCTCCTGAACCACGCCCGCCCGATCGTGTACCGCGCGAGCCAGGCCGGCCGCGCCGCACGCCGCCGCCTCGCACGGCCGTGACAGCACGGCGCGCGTCCCGCGCCGTCGCCGTGTCAAAGCGCTAACAGCTCGGCCGCGGCGCGCTCGACCCGAGCGCACCGCACCGTCGATGGCCCCGTGCGAGATCGTCGCCGTCTCCGTGCCAGCCCAGTGGATGCGGCCCCAAGGCTCGCGGAGCAGATGCCCGTATCGGGTGAGGATGCCAGGAGCGAAATGCGCCATCGAACACCCGCGGGTCCACGCTTCGGTCCACCACGCGGTCTCGACGTAGTCGACGGGCGACGCGGCACGCGGCCCGAAGCGACGCACGAGCGACGCGAGCACCTCTTCTCGTCGCTCGCCGGCATCGAGCGCGTGGACACGCTCGGCGACCGGCCCGAACGTGAACGAGGCCAGCACCCCGGGCGAACCCGACATCGGTGAGGCATCGATCGTGACCTCGGACGCCGCCCCCGGCTCCGACGCCTGGCCGCTCAGCCCATCGGCGCGCCAGAAGGGCTCGTCGTACACCACGATCGTCTTCGCCTCGGGGCCGGCGACGGCGTTGCGGTACAAGGTCGCTCGGTCGTCCGGCAGCACCGGGTCGAAGACGATCTCGAGCGCGAGTGCGGGAGGCACGGCCACGATGGCTCGCCCCGCGGCGGCGGTGATGCCCCCAGCCTCGACGAGCACGTGGTCATTGCGTTGGGTGATCGTCCGGGCTGGGGCATTGAGCCGCACCGCGTTGCCGAGCTGCTCGGCCATCCGCATCGCGATCGAGCCCGCTCCCCCGTCGACGAGGTTCTCCTGCGCGCCGTTCTCGATCGAGAAGAGCGTGTTGATGCTCCCGTGGCCGCGCACCAGCATCAGCAGGTTGAGGAAGGACACCTCGTTGAGGTCACCGGCGAAGAGGCCGCGGATCGCCATGTCGAAGAGGTCACGAGCGATCGAGGTGCGGATCCCGGTGCGCTCGAGGTACCAAACGAGCGAACGCTGGTCCCACTCCTTCGCCTTCTCTGCTGTCCAGGGCGCGTCGAGCGGCACCTTCTTCGCGAGACGGTCGAGCCGCAGCTGAGCCCACGCGATGGTGCCGACCGCGACGGGGCTGATCTTCGGGATGAGCCCGGTGTAGCGACGCGTCTGGCCCCCTCCGAGGAGGAGGTGCGCGCCCGCGACGTGCGTCTTGTAGGTGGAGACCCCAAGGTCGTGGGCCAACCCGAAGATCGCGTCGTGCTTCGGCCCGAGCCACGCGCCACCGCGGTCGACGCTGATCTCCCCGCGTCGCTCGGTCCAGATCCGACCGCCGACTCGATCACGTGCCTCGAGCACGACGACGCTCTTGCCGGCCTCGACGAGGCGCCGGGCGGCGGTGAGCCCGGCGTATCCCGCACCGACGACGCAGACGTCGACGTCGAGGCGCTCGGACACGCCGCACCGTACCCAACGCGTGCGAACCTTGGGCCGTGTCCACCGCACCGACGTTCGACATCGACGTCGACACCTTCTGGGCCGACCCCTATCCCGCTCTCGCACGCATGCGCGCCGACGCCCCGATTGCTTTCGTGCCCCAGCTCGGCGCCACGCTGCTGACCAGACGAGACGACATCGCGTCGATGGAGAAGCGCGTCGACGTCCTGTCGTCCGATCAGCCGGGCGGGCTGATGAACCGGCTCATGGGGCAGAACATGATGCGCAAGGACGGCGCCGCGCACACGGCCGAACGCAGCATCTACTACCCGGCGATCGCGCCCGCTGCAGTCGCCGCGCATTGGAGGTCGCTGTTCCAAGCGCACGCCGATCGCATCCTCGGCTCACTCGGTGGGGCAGGAGCCACCGATCTCATCACCGCGTTCGCGCTGCCGCTCTCGGCCGAGTGCCTCAAGTCGATGACCGGGCTCGTCAACGTGCGCTACGAGGACATGGATGGTTGGTCGCAGGCGATGATCGACGGCATCGCGAACTACACCGGTGATCCTTCGGTCGAGGCGCGATGCAACGTTGCGACTGCGGCCATCGACGCCGCGATCGACGACATGCTGCCGTTCCTGCGCGCCACTCCGAACCCTTCTTTGCTGAGCGTGATGCTCGAGGCGGGGATGCCCGAGAGGCAGGTGCGGGCGAACGTGAAGCTCACGATCAGCGGTGGACAGAACGAACCCCGGAAGGCGATCGCGGGGACGATCTGGGCGCTGCTCAGTCATCCCGATCAGCTCGACCGGGTGCGCAGAGGTGAGGCGACTTGGATGCAGGCGTTCGACGAGTTCACGCGGTGGGTCTCGCCGATCGGCATGTCGCCGCGCCGGGTCGCAAAGCCCTGGACGATTGACGGCGTCGACCTCGAGCCCGAGGATCGGGTCTTCCTCATGTTCGGCTCGGCGAACCGTGACGAGGCCCACTTCGCCGACGCCGATCGCTTCGACATCACCCGGAACACGGCGAAGGCGGTGGTGTTCGGGGCGGGACCGCACTTCTGCGCCGGCGCGGCCGCGGCTCGGGCGATGGTCGGTGACGTCGCGGTTCCGAGCGCGTTCGCACGACTCGAGGGACTGAGGCTCGACGGCGACGTCCGCATCGGGGGCTGGGCGTTCCGCGGCCTCCTGACGATGCCCGTCGCGTGGGGCCGCTAGCGCTTCGCCGCGCAACCGTCGATGAGCACGACAGCGCCGAGGCGGAGCCGATCGCGAAGCGAGGGATCCTGCCCGCCGGCCTGCACCCAGTTCTGGATCGAGCCGAACGTCGCCGACAGGAACAGCTCCGCGAGGTGTGCAGCGCTGATGTCGGCCCGCACCTCCCCGCGCGCCTGGCCCTCGGCGAAGAGGGCGGACAGCAGGCCCGACGCTCGCTCGAACCGCTGGGTGCGGGTCCCGAGGAAGTAGCGGGTGTTCCCCGCGAGCAGCCTCACGAACTCGGGGTCGCCGTCGAACTGATCGGCGAACGCGGTCGCGACGTCGCCGAGCCGGTCGCTGACCGGTCGGTTGCTGTCCGCCAGCTCTTCATCGAGCAGGGAAAGGGAGCGTTCGATGAGGTCGTCGGCGACCGCCTCGAGCACCGACTCCTTGGTCGGGAAGTAGTTGAAGAAGGTGGCTTCGCTGATCCGGAGCCGATCGGCGATCGTCTGGATCTTCGTGTCGCAGAACCCCTGCTGGCGGAACAGCTCGAGTGCGGTGGCAACGATCGCCGCTCGCGTCGCTTGCTTCTTCTCCTCGCGCAGACCCATCTCGGCCCCCTGGTGTGACGGGAATCATAGGGTAGGCGAAATATTCTTGCCGCTCGCCCAAGTTGAATTGGTACGAAGACCCGAGCCGTCGGGTCGCCGAATGGGAGTGGTTCAGATGAACAACAGCGCAGAGCTCAGGGCCCGTCGTTGGCTGGCCGAGCAGCTCGCGTGGGAGCGCCGCCTGGAGGAGCTCCGTGAGGCTGCCGGCATCGAGGGCGCAGACGTCGCCACCGACAAGGCCGAGCGCCCCGCCGCCTGACCCCCGCCCGGGCTACGCCCCGGCGGGCACGAACCGATAGCCCATGCCGGGTTCGGTGAGCAGATAGCGAGGACGTCCGGGCTCGGGCTCGAGCTTGCGGCGAAGCTGCGCGAGGTAGAGCCGTAGGTAGTTGGTCTCCGCCTCGTAGGCCGGACCCCACACCTCCTTCAGCAGCTCTCGCTGGCTCACGAGCTTCCCAGGGTGGCGCACGAGAACCTCGAGCACGTGCCACTCGGTGGGCGTGAGATGCACGCTCTCCCCGTGGCGCTGGACCCGCCGGTTGGCGAGGTCGACGATGAAGTCCGGTGTCTCGACCACGGGCTCTTCGTCGGTCCCGGTCGCTCGTCGAAGCGCCGCCCGCAACCGTGCGAGCAGCTCGCCCATCCCGAATGGCTTGGTCACGTAGTCATCCGCACCGGCGTCGAGCGCCGCGACTTTCGCCGCCTCCCCGCCACGCGCCGACAGCACGAGGATCGGCACCTGCGACCAACCGCGCAGGCAGCGCACCACGTCGATGCCGTCGATGTCGGGCAGGCCGAGGTCGAGGATCACGGCATCCGGGTGATGACGCGCGGCGAGCTCCAGTGCCCCCTCCCCGGTCGTGGCCTTGTCGACCTCGTACCCACGTGCTTTGAGGTTCGTCGTGAGGGCACGTTGCAGCTGTAGCTCGTCGTCGACGACCAGCACGCGTTGGGGCGCTGTCATGACTCCATCGGCAGGGTGACCACCATCGTCGTGCCACCCCCAGGGGTGTCTTCGATGTACACATCGCTCCCCACCGCTCGGATGAAGCCCTGTGCGACGGCGAGACCCAGGCCGAGACCGGGGCCGTTCGAACGATCCCCCGCCCGTTGGAAGGGCTCGAAGACGCGCTCCCGATCGACGATCGGGATGCCCGGGCCGCGATCGATGATCCGGAGATGGATCTCCTTCGAGACTGCGCCTGCCTCGACGCGCACCGGTTGCTCCGCGGGCGACCATGCGATCGCGTTCTCGATGAGGTTCGCGACCGCCCGTTCGAGCAGAACAGGGTCGGTGTCGATGCGAGGAAGCGACTCAGGGATGTTCGCGGCTACCCGCCCGTGACGTCCACGATCCCCGAGGCTCGCGATCGCGGCGGGCACGATCTCCTCGACTCCGACCATCACGTGGTGGACCGTGAACGCTCCTGTGGTGAGCCGGCTCATGTCGAGCAGGTTCGCGACCAGGTTGGACAGCCGGTCGGCCTCCTCGTCGATCGTGACGCAGAACTCCCTGCGCTCGTTCTCGTCCCACTGCACGTCGTCGGCCAGCAACGACGTCACGGACGCCTTGATGGATGCCAACGGGGTGCGAAGGTCGTGAGACACGGCAACCAGCAACGCGGAGCGCAGGTCGTTGACCTTCGAGAGCTCGGCCGCCGTGGCTGCCTCGCGGCTGAGCTCACGCCCCCGCAAGGCCGCTCCGAGCTGGCTGGCGAAGGCGTGGACCACCTGCCGATCTTCAGCGGCGAGCTCACGCCCGCGCAGGCACAGCACGACCCCCTCGTCGATGTCGATCCTCTCGTCGGCCAGCGAGGGATCGCTCGGGAGGGCGGATCCTGCGCTCGCCTCGACCTTCCACCCCTCTTCCCCCTTGGCGAGGACAGCCACACCCTCGAGTGACAACGCGTCGAGCAGGTGCTCGACGACTGTCGTGAGAGGGTCGGCCGAGCCGCTCGCAGCCGAGAGCCGCACGAGAGTCTCTGCCTCCGCGCGCGCGTGCAGCCTCTCCCGACCGCCGGGCGACTGTGGCCACGAACCACGAGACGATGATCGCCACGCTGACGAAGACCACGAACGCGAACACGTTGTCGGCGTCATTGATGGTCCACGTGTGGATGGGTGGGAAGAAGAACCAGTTGGCGTAGAGCGACGACGAGATGGCCGTCAGCAGCGCAGGCCCGGCGCCGCCGATCGCGGCGGCCGCGACGACGACCAGGAGGAAGAACAGGAGCACCGATGACAGCTGGAGGTTGTCGCGGAAGGGGATCAGCACGGCAGTGAGTAACGGGGGGAGCAGGACCGCCAACACCCAGCCGAGCTGCCGTCGCCGCGGCGCGATCGGTGACGCGCCGCCGACTACGGGGAAGTGGCAGCTGATGGCCCTCCTCGGGTTCCTGGGTGCTGATGACGTGCACGTCGATCGCTCCCGAGCCGCGGATGATCCGGTTGACGACGGACCCCGAGGTGAGCTCGGCCCAGCGAGAGCGCCGGGAGGCGCCGATCACGAGCTGGGTGGCCTGCTCTGCTCGGGCGACGTCGAGCAACGCCTCCGAGACGTCGGCTCCGGACGTCTCGATGTAGTGCCCTCCGAGCTCGACAAGCAGCGAGCGATGGTGATCGAGCAGCGCATCTGACGGAGCGGTGCGCCCGTCCTCGGACCGGATGTGAACCCCGATGAGCTCCGCCTTCGCTCGGGTGGCGACGCGGGCGGCACGCCGCACCAGATGGTCGCCGCCTGGCGCGCCGGTGAGTGCGACGACGACTCGCTCTCGCGTCTCCCACGGCCGCTCGATGCCGTGCCGGATCCGGTAGCTGGTGAGCGCCTCGTCGACGCGATCCGCGACCCAGAGCAGCGCGAGCTCACGGAGAGCAGAGAGGTTTCCCTCGCGGAAGTAGTTTCCGAGGGCGGCATCGATCCGCTCGGCCGGATAGATGTTGCCGTGGGCCATGCGCCGACGAAGGGCCTCGGGAGTCGAGTCGACGAGCTCGATCTGGTCGGCGGAGCGGACCCAGGCGTCGGGGACGGTCTCCTTCTGCTTGATGCCGGTGATGCCTTCGACCACGTCGTTGAGGCTCTCGAGATGCTGGATGTTCACGGTCGAGATCACGTCGATGCCCGCCTCGAGAAGGTCCTCGATGTCCTCCCACCGCTTGAGGTTTCGGCTTCCGGGCACGTTCGTGTGGGCGAGCTCGTCGACGAGCGCGACCTTCGGATGCCGCGCCAGCACCGCGTCGAGGTCCATCTCTTCGAGGGTCGTGCCGCGGTACTCGATCTTGCGCCTGGGGATCACCTCGAGGTCGCCGACCTGCTCGGCGGTTCTGGGGCGCGCGTGGGTCTCGACAAGTCCGATCACCACGTCGGTTCCTCGCGCCGCGCGCCGACGACCCTCGTTCAGCATGTCGAACGTCTTGCCGACACCGGGGGCGGCACCGAGGTAGATGCGGAGCGAGCCTCGGGCCATGCGGGGATTCTTGCGCGCCCTGCGTGGCGGCGCGCGACTCCGGTGGCGCTAAGGAAGCGCTAAGCAGGACCGAGCCGGCGTTAAGAGAGTCGTAAGTGCCTTCCAAACGATCGTCGCAGCCCCGAGGATGCCTCGGTTGCGGGATGCCAGAGGCACCCCAGGACTCGAGGGAGATGACCCGCTGTGGCAGACATCGTGTTCGTTGTCGCGACGCTCGCGTTCTTCGCGTTGTGCGTCCTCTACACGCGAGGCCTCGATCGCCTCGTCCGCTCCTCAGAGGAGGGCGAGGCCGCCCAGGAGGCGACCTCGTGACCGCCGACAACCTCATCGCCTTGATCGTCTCGGTGTTGCTGGCCCTCTACCTGGTCGCCGCCCTGCTCTTCCCTGAGAGGTTCTGATCGCTATGTCCGCCGCCAGCTGGCTCCAGGTCGTCGCCCTCATCGTCGTCCTCGGTGTCACCGCCTACCCCCTCGGCATCTACATGGCGAAGGTCTACGGCGATGACGAGAAGGCACCGGGTGATCGCTTCTTCCGGCCCATCGACAACGCGATCTATCGCATCTGCCGCATCGACCCGAAGCGCGAGCAGCGGTGGACGGTCTACGCGTACTCGCTGATCGCGTTCAGCATCTTCTCGTTCCTCGCGGTCTACGCGCTGCAACGCTTCCAGGGCCACCTTCCGTTCAACCCCACCGACGTCGGGGGAGTCGTCCCCCACCTCTCGTTCAACACCGCCGTCAGCTTCATGACCAACACGAACTGGCAGAGCTACGGCGGTGAGGCAACGATGAGCCACCTCACCCAGATGACGGGGCTCGCCGTGCAGAACTTCGTCTCGGCGGCCGCGGGAATGGCGACACTCGCCGCGTTGATCCGGGGTCTCTCCCGGCGCCGAGCCTCGACGATCGGCAACTTCTGGGCCGACCTGGTCCGTTCGACCACCCGCATCCTGCTGCCGCTCGCGTTCGTGGTGGCGATCGTGCTCGTGAGCCAGGGCGTGATCCAGAACTTCCACGGCTTCACGACAGCTCACACCGTGCAGGATGCGACCGAGCAGCTGATTCCCGGGGGTCCGGTCGCGAGCCAGGTCGCGATCAAGCAGCTGGGCACCAACGGTGGTGGCTTCTTCAACATGAACTCCGCCCACCCCTTCGAGAACTCCACCCCCTTCAACAACTTCGTCGAGACGTGGGCGATCCTGGTCCTCCCCTTCGCCTTTGCCTTCACTTTCGGGCGAATGGTGAGAGACAAGCGGCAGGGCTACGCGGTGTTCGCGATCATGTTCGTCGTCTGGTTGGCCATGGCGACGATGGCGATGGTCTTCGAGGGGAACGGCAACCCCCAGATCACCGCTTCCGGTGGGAGCCAAGCCGTCACCTCGACGCAGGCCGGCGGGAACATGGAGGGCAAGGAGGTCCGCTTCGGCCCCGCGGCGTCGGGCCTGTGGGCCGCTTCGACCACCGGCACATCCAACGGTTCGGTCAACTCGATGCACGACAGCTTCACGCCCCTCGGCGGCGCAGTGCCTCTCAGCCACATGATGCTCGGCGAGGTCAGCCCCGGTGGTGTGGGCGTGGGACTGAGCGGCCTGCTCGTGATGGCGATCTTGTCGGTGTTCATCGCCGGCCTGATGGTCGGAAGAACACCCGAGTACTTGGGCAAGAAGATCCAGGCACCCGAGATGAAGATGGTCGCGCTGTACGTCCTCGCGATGCCGACATCGGTGCTGGCGTTCACCGCCGCGTCGCTCTACGTCCCCTCCGTCCTCCACACGACGATCTGGAACCCTGGGCAGCACGGCTTCACCGAGGTGCTCTACGCCTTCACGTCGGCGTCGAACAACAACGGCTCGGCGTTCGCGGGGATCACCGCTGCGACCACGTGGATGGACACAACCATGGGCATCGCGATGCTCATCGGTCGCTTCTTCCTCGTCCTGCCCGTCCTTGCACTCGCCGGAGCCTTCGCTCGCAAGCGAGTCATGCCCGCCACCGTGGGCACCTTCCCCACGCACACCCCGCTCTTCGTCGGTCTCGTCATCGGCGTCGTCGTGATCGTGGGTGGTCTCACGTTCTTCCCGGCTGTCGCGCTCGGCCCCCTCGTCGAGCAGCTCTCGTTCTAGGAGCACCCGTTGCAGACCCTTTCCGAGACCACCCCGCCCGAGCGCCGGGACCGCGACAGCAAGCGGCCTCTGTTCGAAGCATCGATCGTCCGACCGGCGATCGTGGACAGCTTCCGCAAGCTCGACCCGCGGATCCAGGCGCGCAACCCGGTCATGTTCGTCGTGCTCGTCGGCAGCGTCCTCACGACGGTGCTGTTCTTCCGCGACCTCGGTTCAGCGAGCCAGGCGCAAAACGTCTTCACGGGCTCAGTCGCCGCATGGCTCTGGTTCACGGTGCTGTTCGCGAACTTCGCCGAGGCGATGGCGGAGGGCCGCGGCAAGGCGCAGGCGGCGACACTCCGCAAGACCCGGGCCGAGACGATGGCGAACCGTCAGCTCCCGAACGGCACCACCGAGCAGGTGGCGTCGTCGCTGCTCACCGTCGATGACGTCGTGATCGTGACGGCCGGCGAGATGATCCCCTCCGATGGCGAGATCATCAGAGGCATCGCCTCGGTCGACGAGTCGGCGATCACCGGCGAGTCGGCACCGGTCATCCGCGAAGCGGGTGGCGACCGGTCCGCCGTGACCGGTGGCACCCGTGTGCTCTCCGACGAGATCGTCGTGCGCATCACGGCCCGCCCGGGCGAGACCTTTCTCGATCGGATGATCGCGCTCGTCGAGGGCGCGAACCGCCAGAAGACCCCGAACGAGATCGCGCTCAATACGTTGCTCGCCGTGTTGACGCTGATCTTCCTGCTCGCCACCGTCACCCTCCAGCCGTTCGCCGACTTCGCCGGCGCCGAGCAGAAGATCGTCGTCCTCGTCGCGTTGCTCGTGTGCCTCATCCCGACCACGATCGGCGCCTTGCTCTCAGCGATCGGCATCGCGGGGATGGACCGGCTGGTGCAGCACAACGTGCTCGCCATGTCTGGCCGAGCCGTCGAGGCGGCAGGCGACTGCTCCACGCTCCTGCTCGACAAGACCGGCACCATCACGCTCGGCAACCGGCAGGCCGCGCAGTTCCTCGCCCTGCCCGGCGTGACCGAGGAGCGACTGGCCGCCGCGGCACAGCTCGCGAGCCTCGCCGACGAGACCCCCGAGGGACGCTCGATCGTCGTGCTCGCGAAGGAGCGCTTCGACATCCGTGAGCGTGACGTGCGGGACGCCACGTTGATCCCGTTCACCGCACAGACCCGCATGAGCGGCATCGACATCGACGGTACGTCGGTGCGCAAAGGCGCGGCCGACTCCGTGAAGCGGTGGGTGGTGGAGCAGGGCGGTTCGGTGCCGAACACCCTCGACCAGCTGGTCGAGGGTGTCGCGACGGGAGGCGGCACCCCCCTGGTCGTCACCGAGGGACTCGAGATTCTCGGTGTCGTCCACCTGAAGGACATCGTGAAAGAGGGCATCCGCCAGCGCTTCGACCAGCTCCGCGCCATGGGCATCCGCACCGTGATGATCACGGGCGACAACCCGTTGACCGCCGCGGCGATCGCCTCGGAGGCAGGGGTCGACGACTTCCTCGCCGAAGCGACCCCCGAAGACAAGATGGACCTGATCCGAAGGGAGCAGGGCGGCGGGCGTCTCGTCGCGATGACCGGTGACGGCACGAACGACGCGCCGGCGCTTGCCCAGGCCGACGTCGGCGTGGCCATGAACACCGGGACACAGGCGGCCAAGGAAGCCGGGAACATGGTCGACCTCGACTCCAACCCGACGAAGCTCATCGAGGTCGTCGAGATCGGCAAGCAGCTGCTCATCACCCGCGGCGCGCTCACGACGTTCTCGGTCGCGAACGACGTCGCCAAGTACTTCGCGATCATCCCGGCGATGTTCTCCGGTGTGATTCCCGTGCTCGATCGCCTCAACATCATGGATTTGCAGACGCCGCGGTCGGCGATCCTCTCCGCGGTCATCTTCAACGCGCTGATCATCATCGCCCTCATCCCGCTCTCTCTCCGCGGCGTGAAGTTCCGCGTGGAGAACGCAGCGACGATGTTGCGCCGCAACCTTCTGCTCTACGGGTTGGGCGGGATCATCGTGCCGTTCATCGGCATCAAGGCCGTCGACATCGTCATCACCGCCATGGGAGTGTCCTGATGCGTCGCCAACTGCTTCCCGCTCTCGTCATGATGATCCTGTTCACGGTCTTGCTCGGCCTCGTCTATCCGCTCGTCGTCACCGGCATCGCCGTGCTGGGGTTCAACGACAAGGCCGAAGGGTCGCTGGTGGAGCTCGACGGCCAAGTGGTCGGTTCGAGTCGGATCGGCCAGGTCTTCACCGACCTGAAGTACTTCCACTCACGGCCGTCGGCCGATGGCTACGTGCCGGGCGCGCAGGGTGGCGGCGTGTACTCGTATGGGTCGAACTTCGGGCCGCTGAACCCGGCGCTGATCGGCAACGTCCCGGGCGTCAACATTCCGGAGACGACCAACGAATTCGCGACACCGGACGATCCGTACTGCGTGCCCGTAGGCACGACCGACGACTCCGGCAACCCCGTGACCGACGACGACGGCAACCCTGTGTACGAGAAGAACGCCGACGGCACCTTCGTCTGCAACACCGACACCGTGCCCCAACGGGTGCTCGCGTACCGCGCGGAGAACGGGCTCGCAGCGGACGTCGAGGTCCCGGTGGATGCGGTCACGTCATCCGGATCGGGGCTCGATCCCCAGATCAGCGTCGCCAACGCTCGCCTGCAGGCGCCTCGCGTCGCCGAGGAGCGCGGCATGTCGGTCGAAGAAGTGCTGAAGCTGGTCGACGAGCACACCGATGGTCGAGGTCTTGGGTTCCTGGGCGAGCCCGGGGTCAACGTCCTCGAGCTGAACGTCGCGCTCGACCAAGGATGACGGCAGAGCGCTTCGCATGGCGCGCGGCGAGCTACGGATCTACATAGGCGCCGCCCCTGGCGTCGGCAAGACGGTCGCGATGCTGAACGAGGGGCGGCGCCGCGGCGAGCGAGGCACGGACGTGGTGGTGGGCTTCGTCGAGACCCACGGTCGAGCGGTGACCGCGGCGGCGATCGGCGACCTCGAGGTCATCCCGCGAAAGCATGTGACCTACCGCGAAGCGGTCTTCGACGAGATGGATGTCGAGGCGGTGCTCGCCCGAATGCCGGAAGTCGCGCTCGTCGATGAGCTCGCGCACACCGACGTCCCAGGCAGCCGCAACGAGAAGCGGTGGCAGGACATCGAGGAGCTGGTGGCCGCCGGCATCACCGTGATCTCGACCGTGAACGTCCAACATCTCGAGTCGCTCAACGACGTCGTGGAACGGATCACCGGGGTCGCACAGCGCGAGACGGTCCCCGACGCCGTCGTCCGCGGCGCGGACCAGATCGAGCTCGTCGACATGACGCCCGAGGCGCTTCGGCGTCGCATGGCGCATGGCAACATCTACACAGCGGAGCGGGTCGACGCGGCCCTGGCTCACTATTTCCGGGTGGGGAATCTCGCCGCGCTTCGCGAGCTCGCGCTGCTCTGGCTGGCCGATCGAGTCGACGAGAGTCTCGGCGAGTACCGCGATCGTCACGGGATCAGCGACACCTGGGAAACGCGCGAGCGGGTCGTCGTCGCGCTCACGGGGGCTCCCGGAGGCGAACAGCTCATCCGCCGTGGCGCCCGCATGGCGGCGCGCACCCACGCGGGCTTGGTCGGCGTCCACGTGCTCAGGTCGGACGGGCTCGATGTCCAGCGTCAAGACCTCCTGGAACGCCACCGTGCCCTGCTGGAGCAGCTCGGAGGGCGGTACGCCGAGGTCGCGGGCACGGATGACATCGCCGACGCGCTCGTGCGGTTCGCGAAGGCCGAGAACGCCACGCAGCTGTTGCTGGGTGCGTCGAAGCGATCACGGTGGGCAGAGCTGACCCAAGGCTCGGTCATCAATCGAGCCATCCGGCAATCGGGCGCGATCGACGTGCACGTGATCTCCACCGACGCACCTGCCCGCCGGGGCCACGAACATCCGACTCACAGACGAGAGCCCCGCGCCGAGCGATCGGCGCGGTCGCGAACGATCGCCTGGATGCTCGCACTCGTCGCCGTCCCGATCGTGGCTCTCGCACTCCTGCCGTTCGAGGACGCGATCGGCGTGCCGGGCATGTTGCTCGTGCTGCTCCTGGTGCCCATCGGAGTGGCGTTGCTCGGCGGTCTCTCCCCTGCGCTCGTCGCCTCGGGGATCGCGTATCTCTGTGCGGACTGGTTCTACTTCGAGCCGACCCACAGCCTCCGATTCGAGCGCGCGGGGGACGCACTCGCGCTCGTCGTGTTCGTCGCGGTGTCCGCGCTGGTGAGTGGACTGGTCGACAGCTTGGCGCGCCGGAGTGCCCAGCTCGCTCGGAGTCAGGCGGAGACCGAGACGCTCGCGGAGCTCGCGTCGGGTACCGCGCTGCTCGACGACGACTCCCTTCATCGGTTGGTGACCGAGCTCCGTGTCGCGCTCGACCTCGAGTCGGTGGCCGTGCTGGCGCCCGCTGCGGAGGGCTGGCGGGTCGAGGCATCAGCGGGTGAGCCCGTGCCGGTCACACCCGAGAGCGCGTCGTACTCAGCGGAGCTGGCGAGCGGGAGCGTGCTCGCCGTGAAGGGCCCTTCGCTGCCGGCCGAGGACAGGCGCCTTCTCGCCGCCTTCGTCGCCCAGCTCCGGCTTGCTCAGGACACGTTGCGCCTGCAGGCGGCCGTGCTCGAAGCGCACACGCTCGGAGAGGCAAACCGGCTCCGCGAGGCGCTGCTCGCGGCAGTCTCACACGACCTTCGCGGCCCCCTCGCGAACATCAAGGCCGCCGCCTCGAGCCTGCTCAGCAAAGATGTCGAGTGGCCGCCGGAGGAAGTGCAGTCCTTCTGCACGACGATCGACGCGGAGGCTGATCGACTGGGGTCCGTGGTGTCGAACCTTCTCGACATGGGGCGGCTGCAGGCGGGCATGCTCGGAGTCCACCTGCAGCCGACGGTCGTGGAGGAGGTGCTCTATGCGGCGCTCGCGAGCCTGTCGGTGGACGTCTCGGCAGTGGAGATCGAGGTGCCGGCCGACCTCCCTGCGGTGCTGTCCGATCCCGCGCTGCTCGAGCGCGCCGTCGCGAACGTGGTGTTGAACGCGCTCAGCTGGGCTCCCGACGGCACCATGGTTCGCGTGGAGGCGGGGGTTGCCGGCGGGAAGGTCGACATCCGGACGATCGATCGCGGAGCAGGGATCCCTCGCGATCAGCGGGAGGCCGTGTTCCAACCCTTCCAACGGCTGGGTGACGGTGGGCGGCTGCGGTACGAGGGCAGCGGACTCGGCCTGGCGGTCACGAAGGGCTTCGTCGAAGCGATGGGGGGCGGGGTCCAGATCGACGACACGCCGGGTGGCGGCACTACGGTCACCATCACCGTGGCAGTCGCAAGGTGAGCCGAGTCCTCGTGGTCGATGACGACCCGCGGATCCTGAAGACGCTCGAGGTGAACCTCCGCGCCCGAGGGTACGAGGTCGACCTGGCCCGGACCGGCGAGGGAGCGCTCCAAGCAGCAGCCCGCCGCCATCCGGATGTGGTGATCTTGGATCTCGGGCTCCCCACGATGGATGGCCTGGACGTGGTCAGGGGGCTGCGCGGCTGGACGTCGGTGCCAATCGTGGTCCTCTCCGGCCGCGGGACCGAGTCCGCCAAGGTCGAGGCTCTCGATCTCGGCGCCGACGACTACGTGACGAAGCCATTCGGCATGGACGAGCTGTTCGCGCGCCTCCGTGCGGCCGTCCGCCGAGCGGTGCTGCCCGAGGGTCGAACGGTCTTGACGACACCGGACTTCACCGTCGACTTCGTTGCAAAGCAGGCACGGCGCGGCGACGACATCGTGCGCCTCACGCCGACCCAATGGCACATCGTCGAGGTGTTGGTACGCAACGCCGGGAAGCTCGTCACGTACGAGCAGCTCCTTCATGAGGTCTGGGGGCCGACCTACGGCCGGGAGACGAACTACCTCCGCGTGTTCATGACCCAGATCAGGCACAAGCTCGAGCCCGTACCCTCACAACCTCGCTACTTCCTCACCGAGCCCGGGATCGGCTTTCGCTTCGCTTCGCCTGACGAGAGCTCAGCTCCCGCTGAGCCCGGTCTCGCCTGAGCCAAGCGATTCGCCTGACGAGGCGTCTCACTGGTCGAAGCCGAACGCCTCGGAGAGTCCCGTGAGATCGAACGTGCGGCGCGCGGTCTCGGATGGGTTGACCACCCGAAGCTCACCGCCGGCTTCCTTCACGACAGCGTTGTGTATCCGAAGCAGCAGCGCGATGCCGCTCGAGTCGATGAACTCCAGCGCAGACATGTCGATCACGATGCTCGCGGGCGCGTCGGCCACGAGCTTGTCGACGTCGCGCGCCACCTGACGCACCGTGAGGATGTCGAACTCGCCCACGATGGTCACGACCGTCGAGTCCGCGTGGCGCGCGACGACGAAGGGCTGAGGCTGGTTCGCGTCCACCACGGATACACCTTGTCACACGGTGAGCCGCGACGCGACGTCGAGATAGGTACGTCCTTGCGGATTGCCCAGACGCAGGAGGAACATCCCGGTCGACATGCGCTCGGCGAGCGCCCACTCCCAGATCGCTTGCGCGTCGGCACCGGTGGTTTCTTGAAGGCGCGCGCACCAGGATCTCACGCGGGCGGCGGGATCCGGCTCTGAGAGCAGCTCCTCGTTCCAGTGACGCAACGGAATGGCGAGATCGTGGGCCGGCTCGGACAGCATGCCATCGGGATCGATGAGCCGATATCCGTCGTTGGGGTGCTCGAGCACGTTCCACGCGTGCGCATCACCGTGGATCGCGACCGCGGTGTCGGCGTCGAACGCATCGCGACGACGGCGCGCACACGCCTGCGCGCTGCGCACGACCTGCTCGGGACACGGACGACCGAGGTGGTCCCACCAGTCCCCGAGGCAGCGGTTGAGGAAGTCCGCCTGTGTGGCGCCGGTCCTCCAGCTCGGCGCGTCGGGGGGCCGTTGCCACCCGAGTCGGACGGTCGCGGCGATCGCGTCGATCTGCTCCTGGATGGGAAGGTCGAGATCGCCGAGTCGCGCTCCGAGCCGTTCCATCAACATCGCGCGATGCTCCGCGTCGAAGTCATGGAGCATGACGTAGCCGCGACCCTGCCCGAGCCGCACTGATGCGAGCTCGCGGGCGAAAGCACCGCTCCCTTCGAGACCGTCGGGCATCGCCAGCTTGAGCACTGCCGGTCGACCGCCCGTCGTCGTGGCGAACGCGACGTAGCCGACGCTCCCAGCACCCGCGGGCGGTCCGACCTCGATCCCCCACCGCTCCTCGAACATCGCGAGCAGGGACGGGAGATCGTCCATCCAGCGCTCACCCTCGGACCCGAGCGCGACGGCTTTGCGGTGAACCGCGTCGGGGATCTCGACCGGCGCCACCACGGTTCAAAGTCTCGCCGCGGCGCCTCGTATGCTCCTGCCAAGCCACTCGCGACGTCAGGGGGACGACATGGCGTGGGACTTCTCGACTGAACCGGAGTTCCAGAAGAAGCTCGACTGGGTCGAGGAGTTCTGTCGTGAGGAGATCGAGCCTCTCGACATGGTGTTTCCGTACGCGGTGCGATCGCCAGACCCACGGGTCCGCGCCCTCGTGAAGCCTCTGCAGGACGAGATCAAGGCCCAGGGCTTGTGGGCGATCTTCCTCGACGAGGAGCTGGGCGGTCCGGGCTACGGGCAGCTGAAGCTCGGTCTGCTCAACGAGATCCTCGGCCGCTATGGGTCAGCGCCGCAGATGTTCGGCTCCGCAGCGCCCGACACCGGCAACATGGAGATCCTCGCTGCCTACGGCACCGAAGAGCAGAAGGAGCGTTGGCTCAAGCCGATGCTCAACCAGGAGATGTGGTCCGCGTACTCGATGACCGAGCCGCAGGGCGGGTCTGACCCCAATCTGTTCAAGACCCACGCCGTCCGCGACGGCGACGAATGGGTGATCAACGGCGAGAAGTGGTTCACAAGTGCGGGACGCGTCGCGGACTTGCTGTTCGTGATGTGCACGAACGGCATGTTCATCGTCCCCCGCAACACGCCCGGCGTCGAGATCATGCCCGAGCCCCGCAATCACAACCACATCATCTACAACGACGTGCGAGTGCCCCTCGACCATCTGCTCGGCCCGGAGGACGGCGCGAAGGTGCTCGCCCAGCGTCGACTGGGTGGCGGGCGCATCCACCACGCGATGCGGACGCTCGCGCAGTGCAAGCTCGCCTTCGACATGATGTGCGAGCGGGCGCTCAGCCGCGAGTCGCACGGCAAGATCATCGCTGATCACCAGATGGTGCAGGAGAAGATCGCCGACAGCTACGCGTCGATCCGGATGCTCCGGTTGTTCGTGCTCGAGACCGCGTGGAAGATCGACAACACGAGCACGCAGGAGGCGCGCACCGACATCGCCGCGGTGAAGTACACGATGGCGAAGGTGCTGCGCGAAGTGTCGTTCAACGCGCTGCACATCCTCGGCTCGCTCGGCACGACGAACCTCACCCCGTTGCAGGCCATGTACGCAGGCGCTCCGACCATGGGCATCGCGGATGGCGTCGACGAGGTCCACAAGGCGACCGTCGCCCGGAACGTGCTCAAGCAGTACCGGCCACACGAGGGCTACTGGCCGACCGAGTACTACCCGGCGAAGCGGGCCAAGGCCCGCGAGAAGTTCGAGCCGCTCTTCCAGCAGCAGCCCGAGATGCGAGAGCTGGCCGACCAGTACGCGAAGTACCTGGCCGCCCGCGGCTAGCCGGATTTCTTGGTGATTCGCCGTCGTATCGGCGGCAAATCACCAAGAGAATGAGCGGCATGTTCGAGACGACCACGCTTCCTGCCGTCCGGAACGCCGTCGCTCCCGACGGGGCCGATGTCCGCATCCTGCTCGGCCTCTCCGGCGGCACGTTCGCCCACTTCGAGCTGCCCGCTGGCGGGGTGTCGGTCGCGGTGCGCCACCGCACCGTCGACGAGATCTGGTACGTGATCTCGGGCTGGGGCTCGATGTGGCGGCGGCTCGAGGGCCATGAGGAGGTTGTCGACCTCGACGCCGGGGTGTGCGTGACGATCCCTGTCGGGACGGACTTCCAGTTCCGCTGCGACGGCGACGCGCCGTTGGAGGTGATCGCGGTGACGATGCCGCCATGGCCGGGTGACGACGAGGCCGAGCGGGTCATGGGGCGTTGGCAGGCGACGGTTGCCGAGGGACCCGGACTCGCAGAGACTTAGGCCATGGACGAAGCGAACATCGCGAGTGGCCTGGCCTTCGAGCTCGTTGACGAGGTCACCGGCGAGAGCTCGAAGAAGTGGGCACTGGTGGTGGTCGTCTTGGTGCTCGCCGCGCTCGGCGCCATCTTCCTGATGAGGCGCAACAGCGCGCGTGGGCTGGAAACGCCGGCCGAGCCCGCTGTGGAGACCGCCGCCTGACAGGAGCCCATCGTGTGGCCGTCACACGAGCGAGGCGAGCTCCTCGAGGAAGCGCGCCTGAGCATGCGTCTGCGGTCCGGCCATCGGGCGACTCGCGGCGACCGTGCCGAGCGCGTCGTCGAGCGAGAGCCCGCGCCGGATCAGCAGCGCCGCCGCGATCGTGCCGGCGCGTCCGATGCCGGCGCCGCAGTGGATGATGAGGCCCTCGTCGTTGCCGAGCCGCCGATCGAGCTCGGCGAAGAGCGGCTGCACCCGCTCGGCTGGCGGTGCGTGCATGTCGTGGAGCGGGAACCAGATCGCGCGATCGGCGGCGGTGTGCAGCAACCAGTCGACATAGTCGGGGTAGCGGTCTTCGAGCTCGGCCCGTTCGTTGAGGCACACGACAGCAGCCGCGCCGGTGCGTTCGAGAGCGACCTCGGGGTCCGGGCCGATGAAGTGCTTGCCGCACAGCCACAGTCGGCCGTTTCCGGGAATGGGGATCTCGTCGATCCCACCGTTGCGAGATCGCTCGTCGAGCCACGGACTCACGCGCGGTACGGCCTCACGCTTCGTCAGCCTTCGTCGGGCACGAGATCCAGCAGGATCCAGTGCATTCCGTCGGCGAGTCCCGCGAGCTCACGGCCACAGTTCCGCCACATTCCCGGGCCGGAGGTCACATGCTGTGTTCCTGCGTGGACGTCGCGGAGCATCCGCTCGATCGGGCCCGTGCGCAACGCTGTGGTGCCGCCGGCGAGGTACACGAAATTGGCGACGTCGAGCAGCGTCTTGGTGATGTGGCCGAGTGCGAGGCGCACCAAGGTGTCCTGTCGCACCGAGATCGCCTCGCCGGCGTTCGCCGTCGCCTCGACGTCACGCCACGCGTCCATCACGAGCGCGCGGGCAGCACGGAACGCGGCTTCGTGCTCGGCGAACTGTGTCTGGAAGTGATCCGACTCGGCGATGGTGCCCGCGCGTCCCTTCTTCGCGACTACGAGCCCCTTGAGCTCGTCGAGCAGGCGCCGACCGACGCCCATCGCCCAGCCCGAGTGGCATACGACCGCGATTGCGATGATGCCGAGCCGGTAGATGTCTCCCCTGCTGCCGTCGCGGGTGAACGCGAAGTGACAGAACTCCTCCGGCACGAAGACGTCGATCATCGTGTAGTCGATGCTCCCGGTGCCGCGGAGACCGAGCACGTCCCAGGAGTCCTCGACCAACGTCGCCCTCTCGACCGGCGTCACGAAGATGCGCGGCTCGCCGGTCTCTTCGATGATCCCGAGCGAGTGGATGTGGGTGCCGTGCTTCAGGCCCGAGCCGAAGCTCCACTCCCCCGAAAGCAGGTAGCCGCCTTCGACCGTGCGGGCGGTGCCGGGGCGCGTGCCCTGCCCGGCGATGACCGGGTAGCCGCCGTCGTGGAAGAGCTCGTCGACGGCGTTCGGTCCGAGGTACGCGGCGGCAACGCCCGTCGAGAGGCACGCGGCCATCTGCACCCAGCCAGCGGACGGATCGCCGTACGACGTGATCTCGAGCACCTCGAGCGAATCGATCGGGCCGAGCTCCGATCCGCCGAGCGCTCGGGGCACCCACATCTGGAACATGCCGTCGCGATGGAACGCGTCGACCACGTCGGGTGCGAGCGCGTAGTGCTCGTCGCCGTAGCCCGCGCACCGATCGAGAAGGGGCAGCATCGCGGCCGCCCGCCTCGCGAGGTCGGTGTGTCCGTCGAAGGTCGCGCTGAGGGTCACAGCCGAACGCTAGGACGGGAGACGCAGCGTCGCCCACACGGTCTTCCCACCCGGCTTGCGCTCGACGCCCCACGTGCTGCTGAGCTGATCGATGATCTGGAGGCCGAGCCCTCCCGACGAGTCCGTGGGGCTGAACAGGCGAGGCGCCGGCGTGATGCGACTTCGATCAGTCACCGAGAGGGTCAGGACGCCATCCGCGAACGTCGCGCGGAGCCCACGTGCTCCGCCGGCATGGACCATGGCGTTCGTGACCAGCTCGCTCACGAGGAGCGACGCGTCGTCAACGAGCACGGGATCGACGTCTCGCGCTTCGAGCAGCCCGCGGATCCAGCGGCGCGCGACCGTCGGGCTGTCGGTAGGCCCATCGTGGATCGAGGCCGAGCTGGTGGGCGCATGTGTCATCCACTATCGGTCTACCCCGGATGTGCCAGCGGCAACGCGTCAACTCTTGGTCAGCTGCCGCGGAGGTCTCCGATGCCGAGCGACCCGCTCGGTGCTGGACGGCCGGCTTGCTCCTCGCGTTCGAGGATCGAGCCGGTGGTGAACAAGTAGGTGCGGAGGTGCTGATCGAGCACAGCGTCGCGACGCCGAAGCCACTCCAACGTCATCACGGCGTGCTCCTTCTCCTCGTCACGGTTGTGCACGAGGATCGCCGCGAGCTCAGGATCGGACGTCGCCTCGGCGCGCTGGCGATACCAGTCGACCGCCTCGAGCTCCTCCATGATCGACACGATCGCTCGGTGATCGTCGATCGCCTCGGGCGACATTCGGTCTTCGGGCTCGTGGAGACCCGCGGTCTGATCCGGCCATGGTCACCTCCAGGTCTGGGCGTACCCTGCGCCGATGACGCCCATTCAACTTGAGGTACGGAATCTGAGCGACGAGATCGCGGCCCGTGCCTCCGAGACCGAAGCGGCGCGGTCGGTGCCGACTGACCTGGCGGCGAAGATCGCCGCGGCGGGCGTGTTCCGGATGTTCGTCCCCGAGACGTTGGGCGGCCCCGAGATCGACCCGGTGAGCGTGTGCGAGATCGTCGAGGAGATCTCCCGGGCTGATGGATCGACGGGGTGGACCTCGATGATCTTGAACACTTCGTTCTTCAGCTGCTGGCTCGACACGGGCGTCGCTCGGGAGATGCTCGACACCGAGCCCAACTCGGGCATGGCGGGGCTGTTCGCTCCGATCGGCCGCACGGAGCCAGTGGGGGACGACGCCGTGCGGCTGTTCGGCCGTTTCCCGTTCAACAGCGGCAGCCCCCACGCGTCGTGGTTCTGCGAGGGCGCGTTCGTCGCCAACGCGAACGACCAGCCCGAGTGGCGGTTCCTGTTCCTGCCGCGCGACGACGTGGAGATCCTCGACACGTGGCGCGTTGCCGGTCTGCGGGGAACCGCGAGCCACGACGTGGTTGTCGACGGGAAGGTCGTGCCGCTCGAACGGACGACCAACCCGATCTTCCAGACCGCGCCCCATGACGTGCCCCACTTCCGATGGTCGTTCTTCGCGCTGCTGGCCTCGCTGATGGCCGGGTTCCCCCTCGGTGTCGCCCGCCGCGCCCTCGACGAATTCGTCGTGCTCGCCGTGAAGAAGAGCCGCGGCGGCGCGGACCCGCTCGCGACCGAGCAGGTCGTCCAGCTCACGGTGGCCCGCGACGAAGGACTCCTCCGTAGCGCGGTGGGCTACGTCCTCGAGTCCGTCGCCTCGGCGTGGGACACATCCGTCGCCGGTGATCCGATCACCCGCGACCAGCGCCTCGCGATCCGCCTCGCAGCCGCCAACGCGATGCGGGCGGCAATCGAGGTCGTCGACTCGGTGTTCGCCCTCGCCGGAGGCGGCGCGCTCTACGACGACAACCCACTGCAGCGCTGCTGGAGAGACGTCCACGCGGCCAGCAGCCACATCTTCTTCTCGAACGCCTTCGTCTCGCTCGGGGGTCAGGTGTTGCTGGGTCAACCCGCAGAAGAGTTCCGGATGTGACGGGTTCAGGATGCAGACGGCTTCCGGCCCCAAGCGGTCATCAGCACGGGGCTGCCGATGATCGTGTCCGGGTCGTCGAGGACCGCGAGGTAGCGCTCGAGGTCACGCTCGGGCACACCCTGCGCGACGAAGCCATCCCACACCTGACGAGTGTTTGCCGCGATGACGCGCGTGAAGTCGTCACCCCCCGTGCCGACGATGACATGACCGCTGGCGCCGGCGTCGACCAGCCCACGATCGTGGAGATGGCGCAGCGCGTTCGCGCCGAAGCTGTTCGCCGCGCCCCGGGTCGCGAGCAACGTGTTGAACGTCCGGAGCATGGACGCGAGGAACTCGTGGTTCGGCCCATCGCGGTCCGTCGTGCGCACCTCGGCGGTGTCGAAGTCCTCGAGCACGATCCAGCCGCCGGGCGCAAGCGACGCCAGGAGCTTGTCGAGCACCGCCAGCCGCTCCGGGATGTGCATGAGCACGAGCCGTTCGTGGATGAGATCCCACGGTCCGTCGGGGATGGGCTCGGCGGCGATGTCGACGTCGCGCGCCTCGAGCTGCGGACTGCCGTCGTGCTCGAACCACCGGGTGTCGAGATCGACCGCGAGCACGCGCCCTGTCTCCCCCACTTGCGCGGCCATCCAACGCGCGATCGAGCCTCCACCCGCGCCCACCTCGAGGCACCGACTCCCGGGCCGCAGCCCGACGCGTGCGAGATGCGCTGTCGACAGCGCGTCGAACGTGCGCTGCAAGCCTCCGAACCGATCGACCGTCTCGGGATTCGCGTTGGTGAGCAGGTACTCGGACTCACTCATGGGTCGACCTCCTCCGCAGCTTCCACGCGAGCAGAAACGGAAATCCGTCGAAGGCGCCCCGAACCGCGTCGGGCAGCACGGGATAGGCGGGATGCCCGGTGATGGCGGACTCGGGCATCGTCGGTTCGATGCACTCACAGATCTCCCAGCCGGTTGCAAGGAACGCAGTGACGTACTCGCTGATCTCGTGCAGGAGGTTCGGGACCTGGACGATCCCCTCGGTGATGTCGGGAGCGCTGAAGCCCGCGCTGATCCCGAGGTGCACCGCCATCGGGTGGATGTCCGAGATCACCGCGTACCCACCGGGTCTCACCACCCGGGCGAGCTCGGCGAGGCCTGGCAACAGCTTCGGGATGTGCGTGAGCGCGAGCGAGCACACGGCGACGTCGAACGAGGCGTCATCGTGCGGCAGCGCTTCGAGCCGGCCCTGTTGGAACCGCGCGGTCGGCACGCGCTCGCTGCGCGATCGCGAGCATCGTCTCGTTGAGGTCGACCCCTTCGACCTCGTAGCCGAGCTCGGCGAGCGCGACCGACTGACGCCCGGTGCCGCACGCCGCGTCGAGCGCGTGGCCCCGGGGAAGGGGCTCGAGCAAGGCTCGCACGACCTCGGAGTCACGCTCCGTGGCCGCGTTGGGCCCGATGTCGTACACCGGCGCCCACGCGTCGTAGCCCTCGATGACGTCGCACTCCACGACCGGGATGCGGATGTTGTTGGGGAACTCGTCGAGCGCGGCGATCACCCGGCGCGTGTCCTCGAGCCGAGGCCACACGTCCGACGGGGCGAGGAGGATCTTGCGCATCGCCGCGACCCCCGCGATCGCAAGAAAGTACTGACCGGACAGCAGCTCGTCACGCCGGACCACCATGCGGCCACGGTAGCGAGCGCCCTTCCCGGAAGTCCTGGTTTCTCGCCGGTCACGGCCGATAGACCCCGGTGCACGAGATGGCCGACGTCGTCGCGGCCGCCGAGAGGTCCGCTGCGCTCCTCCCTGTCGGAGTGATCGTCACCGACCTCGACGGTGCCTGTGTCTACGTCGGCGGGCAATGGTCTGCGCTCTCCGGCCTCTCACCTGACATCTGCACCGATCTCGGGTGGACGGACACCAACGACCTCACCTCGTGGCTCGCCCACGCGCACCCACGGCCCAAGCTGTCACTCGAGTACAAGGCGACGTCCACCGACGGTTTGGTGGGATGGGCCCGGGGCGCACTGACGCCCGCGAACGACGTCGACGGCAACGTGATCGCGTACGTCGGCTCGATCCAATGCGTCACCGACCTCGCGAGACGTGAGGTGCGAATGAGGCAGCTCGCCGAGGATCCGAGCAACGCGATCGTGCGGATCGATCGGGCAGGAAAGGTCACCTACGTCTCACCTGTCTTTCGGATGCTCGGCGAACCGGACGCCGACCCGCAGGGCATCCAGATGGCGTCGTACATCCATCCCGACGACCTCCATCTCTTCGCCGACCGCGACTCGTTGTTCGAAAACCCGGACGAGATTCGCCACCGCCGTTTCCGCATGATCACGCGTCGCGGCAACGTGCTTTGGTTCGACGCGCGGAGCCACGGCTCCGTCGACCCGATCACCGGACAGGTGAACGAGATCCAGTCGTCGCTGAGCGACGTCACCGCCGAGGTCGAAGCAGAGCAAGCGGTACGCGAGAGCGAGGAGCGCTTCCGGGTGCTGGCGGAGGCCGCCGCCGAAGGGGTGTCCATCAGCGAAGGCGGGCGGATCGTCAGCGCGAACACCGCGTTCAGTGAGCTGTACGGCTACGCCGCCGAGGAGATCCCCGGGATGCCGATCTCGGCGTTCATGTCGGCTGAGCATCACGAGGCCGCCATGCAAGCCCACGCGATCGACGGCGCCGTGGCCGCCGAGTTCACCGCGGTCCGTAAGGACGGCTCGACCTTCCCCGTGTACGCCAGCAGCCGCACGACAACCTTTCAGGGGCGGACCGTACGGGTGAACGCCATCACTGACCTCACCGCGCTGAAGTTGAGCCTCGCGCTCGAGGAACGTCGCCGCATCGCTCGCGATCTCCACGACGGCCTGGCACAAGAGCTGGCCTTCATCGCGAGCAAGACCAAGACGGCGACCCGCCGTCTGCCCACACCCGACGTGCTCGACGCGCTCGCGAGCGCCGCCGATCGAGCGCTCGACGAGGCTCGCCGGGCGATCTCCGTGCTGTCGTCCCGCGACCCGTCGCCGCTGCCCGTCGCGATCTGCCAGACCGCCGAAGACCTCTGCAGCCGCGTCGACCTCCCGCTCGCACTCCATGTCGACGACACGATCCGAGTCCCGGCGGACACCGGCGAGAACCTGCTCCGCATCCTCCGGGAGGCGATCACGAATGCCGGGCGCCACGGGTGCGCCGAGACGGTCGCCGTCCGTCTTTGGCGGGACGACCGCGTCCACCTGAGCATCGAGGACGACGGCCGTGGGTTCGACCCCGCGTTGTCGGCCCGCGGGTTCGGCCTCATCAGCATGAAGGAGCGCGCGGCCGCGGTCGACGCATCCCTTCACGTGGTCTCGTCGATCGGTGGAGGCACCCGCGTCGAGGTGGTGCTGTGAGCGAGCCTGTCAGAGTCCTGATCGCGGACGACCAGGCGCGTACTCGTGCAACGGTCCGGGCGGCGCTCGAGGACGACGGGGGCTTCGTCGTGTGCGCCGAGGCCCCTGACGGTCAGTCCGCGGTCGACCGCGTGGTCGAGACGCGGCCCGACGTGTGCCTCCTCGACATCAACATGCCCGGCAGCGGCATCGCTGCCACCTCGCGCATCGTGGCCGCACTTCCGGGCACGCCGATCGTGATCCTGACGGTCTCCCGTGACGACACGGACCTCTTCGACGCCCTCCGCGCTGGTGCGTCGGGATACCTGCTCAAGGACCTGGGCGACGACCAGATCGCGCCCGCGCTCCGGAAGGTCCTTGCGGGAGAGGCGAGCCTGCCGGGCACGCTCGTCGCGCGCCTCGTCGAGGAGTTCCGCGATCGTGAGCATCGGCGCATCGGCATCTCTCCCGAGCAGGCCGCGCGCCTCACGGGCCGGGAGTGGGACGTCCTCGAGCTGATGCGAGAGGGTCTGACGACCAACGACATCGCGGCACGGCTCTTCGTCTCCTCGACGACCGTGCGCACCCACGTGTCCTCGGTGCTCAGGAAGCTGCAGGTCTCCGATCGGGAGGCCGCCGTGCGGCTCCTCGAAGGGGTCCATTCGGACCATTGAGCAGGAGCGTTGAGGAATCTCAACGCTTGCTGACCCAGATTCACCAATGCGGCGCCGAACGGACCGCATGCAAACTGAACACAAGCCCCGACTCGGTCGGAAGCTCGGCGTCACTGCGGCGGCCCTCGTCCTCTTCACCGGCGTCTTGAGCGTCACCGCCATGGGTCTGTTCACCGACAGCGACGTCGTCCCGGCAAACTCGTTCTCGACCGCAACCGTGAACCTCGACACCTCCCCGACCACCGGCGTGATCTCCTTCAGCGGGATGGTGCCCGGCGATCAGGTGACGGCTCCTCTCACCGTGAGCAACACGGGAACCGCGGACCTTCGCTACTCGGTGACGAGCGCAACGACGGAGAACAGCCTCGCTGGTCAGCTCGCACTCACCGTGAAGACCGGCGTGACGACCTGCAACAGCGCGGGCTTCGCGGGCAGCGGCACGATCGTCTACGGACCGGCCGCGCTCGGCAACACGCTTCCGCTCGCGATCCTGGGCAACGCCGCTCAGGGCGCGCAGGCCGGTGACCGTTCGCTGGCCGTCGGCGCCAACGAGACCCTGTGCTTCAACGTGTCGCTGCCGATCGCCACGGGCAACGCGTTCCAAAACCTCTCGACGACGGCGACCTTCACGTTCGCCTCCGAGCAGACAGCCAACAACCCGTGATCGCCGTTGCCGACGCGGGGGACGTCCGCTCCCCAGCGAAGGCATGGGCGACCGGACGGGCCGTCGCCCACGGCCTTCTCGTCGCAGCGTTGGTAGCGATCATCGCGAGCTTGGGTCTGCTGCTCGCGGTCCGGCCGTTCGGCATCGGCACTGTGATGACGCACGGCGTGAGCATGGGCGAGACGGTCCCCAACGGCAGCCTCGCGCTCGACGCGTGAGACGCCTGCCGAGTCCGTGCACGAGGGAGACATCATCGTGGTCACCGCCAGCGCCGCGAAGGTGCACCGTGTCGTCGCGATCGAAGCCCGAGACGGCGCGCTGCTCGCGCAGACGAAGGGCGATGCGACCGACGCACCCGACCCGGATCCGTACGTGCTCACCGATCACACGCCCCGCGTGATCGCGGTGGTGCCCTTCGTCGGGTTCATCGTGGCATTCGTGATGTCACCGGTCGGCTGGTTCGCGCTCATCGCCGTTCCCGCGGCCTGGCTGTTGGCCCTCTTCATCTGGGGCGTCTGGGCGCGGGAGAGCTCCGAGCGGGAATGACCGGACGCTTCCGATCGGGAGCGCTCACGCTGATGTTGGGCGCGGTGGGGGCGTTCGCCCTCGCGCCCCAATCCGCGCTCGGCCTGTTCACGGCGACCCGGAGCGTCCCGACCAACACGATCTCGACGAGCTCGGTGCTCGCACCGACCGGCCTCGCTGCGTCGGGTTCCGGATCCTCCGTCACCCTCACGTGGACGGCCACCGCGAGCACATTCGCTGCCGGCTACGACGTCCTGCGCTCGACGACTTCCGGCGGGCCGTACACGCCGATCGCGCAGGTCACGCCACGGACCACCGTCACCTTTGCCGACTCCACGGTGACGACCGGGGTGACCTACTACTACGTCCTCCGCGCCTACTACCAGAGTTGGACGAGCGCGAACACCGCGGAGGTCGCTGCGGCAACTTGCACCGCGGGGATCGTGCAGTCGGCGATGGGGGGCGGCACGACGAACACGATCTCGGCCACGTTCCCGAGCACTCCCGTTCCCGGACGCCTCCTCGTCGCTGTCGCAGCAACCCGCAACGCGGGCTCGCTCACCCCGCCGGCGGGCTGGTCGACAGCGATCAGCCAGACAAACGCGGGGTCGGCGTCGCAGGCGGTCTTCTACAAGGTTGCCGGCGCGTCGGAGCCCTCGACTGTGTCTGTCGCGGTCGGCGCGAACGGGAACGGCAACGGCATCCATCTGTACGAGCTTCGCTGCGTCACTGCGGTGGACGCGATCGGATCTGCGAACGGCAACAGCACTGCGGTCTCCTCGGGCACCGTGACGACCACCCAGGCGAACACGTTCGTGATCGCGGCACTGGTGGCCCGGCAGGGAAACAGCCTGACCTCGTGGACTGGCGGCTTCACCGAAGTCGCAGACTTCACGCAGGGCGCCGGGGGCGCGCTCACGATCTTCGCCGCCGCCACCCTGTCGGCGGCCAGCACCGGCAGCTACGCGACGACGGCCACGTCGAACCAGTCGGGCGTGTGGCGGGGCCAGATCGTCGCCTTCCGCTGACCCGTACACTGCGCGTTCATGTCACCCGTGCTCGCTCCCTCGCACGACCGCGCGCATCCCGTCGAGACCGACACCGCGTGGTCCGAGTCGTACTACTTCAACTGCTACGACCCTGACGCCGACATCGGCTTCTACACCCGGGTCGGCATCCGCCCGAATGAGGGCACGATCGACGTCGGACTCGCCGTGTGGTTGCCGGGCGGCGGCATCGATCACGTCGGCCATCGGCGCGAGCAGACCGACATGATCGACACGATCCTCGATGTCGGCCCGGTGCGCTACGAGATGGTCGAGCCGATGCAGCGGTGGCGGCTGACCGCTGCGGGCAAGTCGTGGAAGGGCGAGGTGGCCATGGATGTCAGCTTCGACGCGCGCACACCGCCGATCGGGGCCGACGGCCAGGACCGCGAAGCGTCGGACTCGTCGAGTGCAGCCACCCGAAAATCGGTCGGGAAGGGCCACCTGGAGCAGGGCGGCCTGTGGACCGGGTGGATCGAGGCCGGAGGGCAGCGCAAGGAGCTCGGGCCGAACGCTCGGGGAAACCGCGACAAGTCGTGGGGACCGCGGCGTTGGGGCGGGCCGAAGATGTGGCGCTGGTTCTCGATCAACATCGACGACGACACCCACTTCGGCGGGATCGTCATCGGCACCGAAGGCGGCGACCTCCACCGGGGATGGGTGTGGCGCGACGGGTCACACGAGTCGATCGCGGAATGGAAGGTCACGAGCGACCTCGAAGAGGACGGCATCACTCACAGCGCGACGCACGTCGTTGCCGTCGACAAGGCCGGACGGTCGCATGCCCTCGAGGCCGAGCTGCTGCGCGTCGAACCCGGCAGCAAGGGCGTCAAGCCGAGCACCACGATCGTGAACGAGGGGCTCGCCCGCTGGACCTACGACGGCCGTACCGGCACGGGCATCAGCGAGTACCTGCATCAGCTCGACGAAAACGCGTGCCCCGTGGTGCCGATCGCCTAGTCCCGATATGGCGCGGCGAGCGCCGCCAGCTGATCCAGCCAGTCGCTCCGCGCGCTCCCGACCGGAGGTGCCGTGAAGTCGGGGATGATCATCTCGTCGACGCCGAGGGCGTGGTACTCCCCGAGGATCTCGCCGCACTGCTGCGGAGTGCCGATCATCGTCGGCATCGGCATCTCGGCCTTGCGGATGCCGTCGAGTGCGGACTCATCCGAGTTCATGAACACGAGCGCCTGCGTCGAAACCGCGATGCCGTCGAAGTCTCGCCCCAAGTCGTCGCAATGCCGCCGCAGCACGTCGAGCTTGCCGCGCATGATCTCGGGCGTCGACCAGGCGTTCCACTCGTCGCCGTACTGCGCGGCGATGCGCATCGTGCGCTTCTCACCGCTGCCGCCGACCAGCAGCTTCATGTCGGCGCGCGTGGGGCTCATCGGGGCGTCGTCGATCACGTAGTACGTACCTTTGAACGAGAACCGCTCGTTCGCGAAGAGCCCCTTCACGATCTGCACCGCCTCCTCGAACCGATCGAGGCGCTGCTTCACGGGAGGCAGTTCGATGCCGTATGCCTGGTGCTCGTTCTCCTGCCAGCCCGCTCCCAGCCCGAGGAGGACACGCCCACCGCTGATGTGGTCGATGGTCGCGACCTGGTTGGCGAGGATCGCCGGATGGCGGTAGGTGTTGCCGAACACGAGCGATCCGATGCGCATCCGCTCGGTTGCCGCGGCCAGCCCTGCCATGAGCGCAACGCACTCGCTCGTCGGCCGGGTGTCGTCGCCGAAGTTGGGCATGAAGTGGTCGGCGATGTACACGCCGTCCCAGCCGGCGCGTTCGAGCGCCTGCACCTCGGCGACGATCACGTCCCACGGCTGTGCGGCCTGCGGCCAGATCGACAACCTCACCCGGTCCTCCTTGCGATGTACTTCGCGAACACCTTGTCTTCGGAGTGGACAGCCTCGCCGATCTCGAACCGCGCACGCTCGATCATCGGTTCGAGCAGCCAGCCCGGGCGGGTCATTCCCCGAGGTAATCGACGAAGCGGGACGCGGCGTCCGCGTACTCGGTCACGAGGTCGAGCATGACCTGACGAGCGGGCCTCACCGCGTCCATCGAACCGACGATCTGTCCGACGAAGTAGGTGGCGAGCTGGTTCGAACCCGAGCCCGGGTCACCGGCGTGGCGGTTGATCCGCTGCTGCGCGACTGCAGTGAGCATCGTCTG
This sequence comes from uncultured Acidimicrobiales bacterium, assembly GCA_963708175.1. Taxonomy (GTDB): domain Bacteria; phylum Actinomycetota; class Acidimicrobiia; order Acidimicrobiales; family DATKAS01; genus DATKAS01. The sequence continues at coordinate 175,786 of CAVPSD010000003.1, read as the reverse complement.
ATCCGGCATCGGTAACGCGGCTGGGGCACCCTCTTCCTCCCAGGCGTCGGTCCACGCGCTGCGCAACATCCGCGCCGGCTTGCCCGTGAGCGAGCGAGACCGCACGGTGTCGCTCGACGATGCCGCGAGGAACTTCTGCTGGACCGCGGGATCGGTCTCCGCCTCCGCGGTGGTCAGCCAAATGGAACCGCACCAGACCCCTTCAGCGCCGAGAGCGAGGGCGGCCGCGATCTGGCTGCCCCTCCCGATGCCGCCCGCCGCGAGCACCGGCGTCGGCGCCACCGCGTCGATGACCTCGGGCACGAGCACCATCGTCGAGATCGTGCCGGTGTGCCCGCCCGCTTCGGTGCCCTGCGCGACGATCAGGTCGACCCCCTTCGCGTTGCTTCGCCGCGCGTGCTCTGCCGTGCCCGCGAGCGCAGCGACGAGCACGCCGGCATCGTGGGCACGCTCCACGAGGCTCAGTGGCGGGTCGCCGAGCGCGCTCGCCACGAGGCGGATCGGATGGCCGAACGCGACGTCGAGCAGGTTGCCGACCCGGCCCTCGGACACGTTGATGCTGCCGACACGCGCTTCGACCTCGTCCGGGAGCGGGGGCACGTGGTACCGACGCAGGATCTCCTCGACGAACTCCTGCTGCTTCGCGGGAAGGAGCTGCTGAAGCGTGTCGGCGTCGATCGCCGGCCCGTCGTCGCGCTGCGCGTGCCGGTGTGGCAGCAGCAGGTCGACGCCGTAGGGCTTCCCCTTCACCTCGTCGTCGATCCATGTGAGATCGATCTCGAGGCTCTTCGGGGTGTGTCCGACCGCGCCGAGGACCCCGAAGCCCCCGGCGTTGGTCACCGCGGCGACCACGTCACGGCAGTGGCTGAACGCCAGGATCGGGAACTCGACGCCGAGCATGTCGGCAACTCGTGTCCGCATGTCAGCCTCCTCTCAGGGATGAGACGGTCTCGCCAGCAGGAAGCACTCGCGCAGATCGCCGACGAACGTCTCGGGAACCTCGAACGCCGCGAAGTGCCCGCCCTTGTCGTACTCGCGCCAGTGCACGACGTCCGGATAGAGCTCAGTCACCCACTCGCGCACCGGTGGCACGATCTCCTTCGGGTAGACCGCGAACCCGGTCGGCACGCTCACCATCGGCCGGTTCCCGCGCCCGAAGCTCTCCCAGTAGAGACGGGCCGACGACGTCGCCGTACGGGTGAGCCAGTACAGCATCACGTTGTCGAGCAGCTCGTCGCGGGTCAGGACGTTCTCGGGATCGCCGTCACAGTCCGTCCAAGCCCAGAACTTCTCGAGGATCCATGCGAGCTGTCCGACCGGTGAGTCGGTGAGGCCGTAACCGACCGTCTGCGGGCGGGTCCGCTGCTGTGTCGAGTATCCCGAGTCCCATTGCATGTAGTACTGGATGCGCTCGACCGCGTGGAGCTCGGCGGGAGTCGTGGGTTCACCGGTCGGTCGCGACGACATCGCGAGGGTGAGCTCGATCATGGCGCAGTGCTCCGGATCGGTCGCACCGATCACCGATGTGATCGCCGAGCCCCAATCGCCACCCTGCGCGACATAGCGGTCATATCCGAGTCGCGCCATGAGCGCGACGAAAGCAGCCCCGATGCGCTCGACTCCCCAACCCGTCGTCGCGGGCCGCCCCGAGAAGCCAAAGCCCGGGAGCGAGGGGACGACGACGTGGAACGCGTCCGCCGCGCCGCCACCGAACGAGGTGGGATCCGTCAGCGGTTCGATCACTTTCTGGAACTCGACGATCGATCCGGGCCATCCGTGCGACAGGACGAGCGGCAGCGCGTCGTCGTGCGGTGAACGGACGTGGAGGAAGTGGATGTCGAGCCCGTCGATCTCGGTCACGAACTGGTCGAACTTGTTCAGGAGTGCCTCGCGCTTGCGCCAGTCGTACTGATCCGCCCAGTACGTGGCGACATCCCGGACGTACGCGAGCGGGATCCCCTGCGACCAGTCGTCGACGACTTCGGCGTCGCCCCATCTCGTGTTGTGAAGACGGGCTTTCAGGTCTTCGAGATCGCTCTGCGGGATGCCGATCACGAACGGACGGATGGCGTCGCTCACGCACTCGACCGTAGAGGCTCGGCGGGGGCCGGGCATGTGCCAAAGTCGCGTCGTGGCCTCGGATCATCCTCAGGTGTACTACGACGAGATCAAGCAGCGGTTCGCAGAGGAGCGCGACCTGCGCCTCGCCTACCGCCCAGAAGGCACGGCGCAGTTCACGTCCGAGCTCACCGGCACCTTCGCCAGGTATGCCGCCGACCCTTACGTCGAAGAGGTGATCGAGCGCGAACCCGTCGACGACGAGGTCGAGGTGCTGTTCATCGGCGGTGGGTTCTCGGCGCTGCTGACCGCAGCCCGGCTGCGCGAGGTCGGCGTCGAGTCGATCCGCATCGTCGAGCGCGGCGGCGACGTCGGTGGCACCTGGTACTGGAACCGCTACCCCGGAGTGGCCTGCGACGTCATCGCCTACGACTATCTCCCGTTGCTCGACGAGATGGGTTACGTGCCGACACGGCACTACGCCGAGGGCTGGGAGATCCTCGACCACTGCCGCGCCATCGCCCGCCGCTACGACCTGTATGAGCTGGCCGTGTTCCAGACGACGGTCACGTCGACGGTGTGGCATCCGGACGACCAGCTTTGGCACCTGACGACCGACCGTGGCGACACCATGCGGGCGCAGTTCGTCATCTGCGCGAACGGCACGCTGTCGAAGCCCAAGCTGGCGAGGATCGCAGGGATGGAGACGTTCACCGGGCACTCCTTCCACACCTCCCGGTGGGACTACGAGTACACGGGAGAGAACCTCGAGAACCTCGAGGACAAGGTGGTCGGCATCATCGGCACCGGGGCGACCGCCGTGCAGGCGATCCCGAACCTCGCCGAGCACGCCAAAGAGCTCTACGTCTTCCAGCGCACTCCGTCCTCGATCGACATCAAGAACGACTGGGAGACCGATCCCGACTGGGCGGCGAAGCTGAAGCCGGGTTGGCAGGCCAAGCGCCGCCAGAAGGCGATGACCGCGCCGATCCTGAGCCAGGTGCAGATCGACGACCGGGCGACGATGTCACGCGAGGAGAAGATCCGCCGTCAGGAGAACGCGAACATCGACTACATGATGCGGATCCACCGCCGCATCGACGAGATCGTCGAGGACGAGACGACCGCCGACGCGCTGAAGCCCTGGTACATGTTCATGTGCAAGCGGCCCTGCTTCCACAACGAGTACCTGCCGTCGTTCAACCGGCCGAACGTCCACCTCGTCGACACGCACGGAAAGGGCATCACCGAGATCGGGCCGAAGGGCCCCCTCTTCGACGGTGTCGAGTACGAGCTCGACCTGCTCATCTATGCAACCGGGTTCGAGGTGCAGAAGACCGGGATCTGGAACCAGATCGTCGGTGAGACCGGTGTCGAGCTCAACGACAAGTACAAGGACGGCGTGCGCACGCTGCTCGGGATCCACTCCCACGGGTACCCGAACTTGTTCATCATGGGTGGGTACCAGGCGTCGTTCAACTTCAACCTCACCGACGTGCTGCAGGCACAGGGTGATCACATCGCCGCGTGCATCGACTACGTGCGCCGCCACGACCACACGACGATCGACGTGACCGACGAGGCCGAGGAGTGGTGGGTGCAAGAGGTCATCGCCCACCGCGGCAAGACGTCACGCAACGCCGAGTGCACGCCCGGCTACTACAACTTCGAGGGCGAGTTCAACCGCCGTCAGGACGGCAACTACAACGGTGGCTTCCCGGCGTACATCGGCCACATGGCCGCCGTCCGCGACCAGATGCCCCAGCACTTCACGTTCACCTGACCCGAACGCGTCCGGGGCGGCGCACGTCGGGTCGTGCCAGCTTCACGGGCCGTTGAGCTGAGGGATCTCCGGTGCGAGGCCGACGGTGTTGGTGCTCACGTTGATGCACGTCGGCACGCCCGAGGCGAGCGCCTCCTCGAGCTCGGCGCCGAGCGCATCGAGCGTGTCGACCCGGGCGCCCTTGCCGCCGAATGCGGCCATGACCTGGTGATAGTTCGCGTCGGAGAGCGTCGTCCCGATCACGCGGTTGCGTCCGTCGGGGCGCAGCTGGAACCCCTGCGACGCCCCCCATTGCGCGTTGTTCATCACGACCACGACGACCGGCAGCCGGTGGCGCACCATCGCTTCGAACTCGCCGATCGCGAACCCGGCGGCGCCATCCCCGGTGATGCACACGACGGGACGCCCGGGGAACGCCTTGGCCGCGCCCATCGCCGCACCGAAGCCCTGACCCATGCACCCGAGCCGGCTGTGAGTGAAGTAGCGACCCCCACTCGGGAGTCGCAACGCATCGTGCAGCCAGTGCTTGCACACGGCCCCGTCGCCGACGATGACCGCACCGTGTGCGGCGGCGATGTCCGCGGCGACGCGTCCTGAGGCGTATGGGTGCAGGCGGGCACCGTCAGACGGCTCGATCGCGTCGAGCGCTGACCGTGTGTCCGCGAGTGACGCCGCGCACGGCCGCACGCCAATCGGGGTCGACCTTCCACACGTGCTCGCGACAGCGCGCAGCGAGCGCGCCGATCGTCGCTTCCGGGTCCGCGATGACGCCGACCTCGACAGGGGCGAACCGGCTGATCTCGGCCGGGTCACCGTCGATCTGGAGGATCGTCGTCCCGAAGGCGGCACCGCCGTCGCGCACACCGGGCGTGTCGAACCCGAATCGAACGCCGAGCGCGAGCGCGACGTCTGGACGAGACCCCGCGGGCAATCGGCCGAACTGGTACAGGGTTCCGCCGTATCGATCGTCGTCGTCCCCGATGGTGCCGATCGCCCCGTAGTCCGCGAAGGACGGCATCCCGCTGACGTCGAGCAGCTCATTGATCGCTGCTCGCGCCGAATCGCTCGGCGCGCCACCGATGAGGACGACCGGACGCTCCGCATGCGCGAGTCGCTCGAGGACGGTGTCGACGGCATCGGAGCTCGGCGTCGCTGACGCGACGGCTACCGGTGTCGCGGCCACGGGTGCTTCGGCGTCGAGCACGTCCGCTGGGATGTCGAGCAGCACCGGCCCGCGCGGCGCGGTCGTCGCGATCCGGATCGCTTGGGCGACGATTCGCCCGAGCTGGTCGACGGAGTGCACCTTCACCGCCCACTTGCTGATCGGCGATGCCAGCGCGACGTGATCGATCCCGACCTGAAGACCGTTCGTCTCCAAGGTCGACTCGGGGGTCGAGCCCACGATGTACACGACGGCGTTGCGATCCAGCATCGCGTTGGTCATCGACGTGAGCACGTTCGTCAGTCCTGGGCCCGGGCACACGGCAGCCGCACCGATCGTGCCGGTCAGCCGCGAGAACGCCTCCGCGGCAAACCCGGCGCTGCCTTCGTGGCGGACGTCGACGAGCGCGACGTCGAGATCCGCGCACGCCTGGAAGATCGGCTCGATCTGCACCCCGTGGATCGCGAAGAGCGCCGTGGCACCGGCCTTCCGCAGCGCGTCGACCACGACATGACCGCCCGACATCGGGACCTTGTCCATGAGCCGATCGTACGAAGTAGAAGTGGGGCATGACAGACCGAGTTGCGCTCGTGACGGGCGCTGGGCAGGGCATCGGACGCGCCATCGCCGAGACGCTCGCGGCGGCCGGCCACCACGTCGCGATCGCCGACCTCAACCAGGCGACCGCCGACGACGCCGCGTCGGCGATCCGCGGCGCCGGAGGGACGGCGGTCGCGCTGTCCGTCGACGTGTGCGACACCCTTGCCGTCCGATCGGCCGTCGGTGCGGTCGGGGAGCAGCTCGGGCCGATCGACATTGTGGTCAACAACGTGGGCTTCGACGAGCTCATGCCGTTCCTGGAGACCACTGAGGAGTTCTGGGACCGCATCCTCGACGTGAACTTCAAGGGCGCGCTCCGGGTGATCCAAGCGACGGCGCCACAGATGATCGAGCGCGGGTGGGGACGGATCGTGAACATCGCGTCGGACGCGGGCCGTGTGGGTTCCTCGCTCGAAGCCGTGTACTCGGGAGCGAAAGGCGGGATCATCGCGTTCTCGAAGACCCTTGCTCGCGAGCTCGCGCGAACGGGCGTCACCGTGAACGCCGTTTGCCCGGGGCCGACCGACACGCCACTGCTCCGCGGCATCGCCGACGCCAGTGGAGACGATGGCGCGAATGTGATCGGCGCGATGACGAGGTCGGTCCCGATGAAGCGGCTCGCGGAGCCTTCCGACATCGCGGGAGCAGTCGCCTACTTCGCATCCGATGCCGCCGCGTATGTCACCGGGCAGACGTTGTCGGTGAGCGGCGGCCTCACGATGGCATGAACGACTCCGAGCAGCCGACTCAGAACAGAAGGGGATGACGCCGTGCAGGTGAGCGAGTTCACGGACGTGCTCTACGAGGAAGACGACGGTCTCGCGTGGATCACGATGAACCGGCCCGAGCGGTACAACGCGTTCCGGGCGCGCACCGTCGACGAGCTGCTCGTCGCGTTCAAGACCGCCTGGGTCAGCCCGGACATCGGCGTCATCTGCCTCACCGGGGCGGGCGACAAGGCCTTCTGCTCGGGTGGCGACCAGAAGCAGCGCGCCGAGACCGGCGACTACGGGCCGTCCGAGAGCGGTCTGTTCGAGGTCGAGGCACTGCATCGCGTGATCCGGGACGTGCCGAAGCCGGTCATCGCAGCGGTCAACGGCGTCGCGATCGGGGGTGGACACGTGCTGCACGTCCTGTGCGATCTGTCGATCGCAGCCGATACCGCGACGTTCGGTCAGAATGGGCCGCGGGTGGGTTCCTTCGACGCCGGTCTCGGCAGCTGCTACCTCGCGAGGGTCGTCGGTGAGAAGCGAGCGCGCGCGAGCTCTGGTTCATGTTGCGTCGCCTCACCGCGGAGGAAGCGCTCGACTGGGGTCTCGTGAATGAGGTCGTGCCACCAGGCGAGCTGCGCGACGCAGTTCGGCGTTGGGCCGACAACATGCTCGGCTTCTCCCCCACCTCACTGAAGATCTTGAAGCAGTCGTTCAACACCGACACCGAGCACATGGTCGCGATGGGGCAGCTCGCGTTCTCGAGCCTCACCATGTTCAGCGACAGCCCGGAGGCACGCGAAGGCATCACCGCCTTCAACGAGAAGCGGACGCCCGACTTCTCACCGTTCCGAGGAGGATGAAGGCGATGGCACACCGCGCAGCGATCATCGGCGGCAGCGTCGCGGGCCTCGCGACGGGCATTGCGCTCGCGCGCCGTGGCTGGCAGGCAACGGTCGTCGAGCGCGATGCCGCCCCGGAGACGAACGACGGCGACGAGGCGTTCGTCTCGTGGGACCGGCGCAACGTGCCGCAGTTCCGTCAGCCGCATGCGTTCTCGGCGCGGTCGAGGAACCTGCTTCTCGAACACATCCCCGAGGTCGTGGACCGCCTGCGTGCGGACGGCATCGAGGAGATCAATCTCTTCAAGATGCTCGCTCCTCCGGACCTGTGGTCCGACGAGGACGATGCGTACACCGGGCTGTGGAGTCGCCGCCCGGCATTCGAGCTCGCGATCAGACGGACCGCGGAGGCCGAACCTGGGCTCACGATCCTGGCGCCGAACGCCGTGAACGGCCTCGTCACGAGCCAGGTCGACGGCACGATCCGCGTCACGGGCATCCGCTTGGCCGACGGGACCCAGCTCGACGCCGACCTCGTCGTCGACTGCGGTGGGCGCCGCACGCCCGTCCCCAAGTGGCTGGGTGAGCTGGGCGTCGAGGTGCCGTCCGAGGTCCAGGACTGCGGGGCCGTGTACCACACCCGTTACTACCGGCTGAGGCCGGAGTCCGAGCTGTCGCCGTTCGGGATCCTCGCTCTCGGTGGAGCGCTCGACGGCGTCAACCTCCTCGGGTTCCCAGGAGACCACAACACCTACGGCCTCGGGGTGTTCGTCCGCCCGGATGACGACGAGCTCAAGGTGTTGCGCGAAGACTGGGCCTGGGACGCGGTCATGGCGGCGATCCCTCGGCTCGCTCCGTGGGCCCATCCGGACAACGGCACCCCCCTCACGAGCCCGCAGTACATGGGAGGTCACCACAACGTTCTCTGGAACTACGTGGTGGACGGCCGACCGCTCGTGCACGGGCTCTTGCCGGTGGGTGACTCCCTGTGCACGACAAACCCTCAGTACGGGTGGGGCGCGTCGATGGCGCTGACGTACGCGTTCGCCGCGGTCGAAGCCGCAACTGGCCACGCAGACGACTTGGAGGCGACTGCCCTCGCCTACGACGAGACCGTGCGCGATGAGGCCGATGCCGTGTTCCGCGAGTCGGCGGCGATGGATCGCATCCGCCTGTACCGCTGGAACGGGGAGGAGATCCCCGACTGGGACCGGGCGGAAGTCGAACGCCAAGACCTGATCCAGTGCATCTTCGCGGGGGCGCTCCGCGATCCGGTTCTGGGTCGAGCAACGCTCCGACGACAGGGCCTGCTCGAACCGCCGTCCACGGCGCTCGACGATCCCCTCGTGGTCGAGCGCGCCAAGAACACACAGGAGATCCTCGCCGCCAAGGCACAACGAGTGACCGGGCCGACCCGGGGGGAGCTCGTCGAAGCCGTCGCCGCGGCGGCGGCCACACGGAGGTAGAGCCAGTCAGCCGTGCATGACGTGGCTGGCAAAGAGGTCGATCGAGCGCATCACCTCAGCGTGGGTGAGGTCGCCCATCGTGAACTTGCCGACGAAGAGGTCGGTGCCCGCTCCCTCCTCGAACGCAGCCATCCGCTCCGCCACGGTTGACGGAGAGCCGGCGACGATCGCGCCGACCTGCAGCGCGAGCTCGACGTCCCCACCGAGCGTCGGGTCGTTCGGCGGCGGGAGATCCCACTTGCGGAAGAGCGGCGTGAGGTGCTCGGTGAACACCGGCCAGGAGCGTCTCGCGAGTGCGACGGCCTCCTCGTCGGTGGGGGCCACGATCACGCTGTGGATGCCGCCGACCTCGCCGCCGGCCCAGCCGTTTGCCTCGCACGCGGCTCGGTACTTCGCGACCTGCTCCGCGACCATCGGCGGCGATCCCACGACGATCGTGCTCATGCCGTCCTTCGCTGCGTGCATGAAGTTGCCCGGATGCCACATCGGCGGGGTCGGCTGCTGCAGCGGGCGGAGCATGATCGGCACGTCGGTGAAGTCATAGGTGTCGCCGTGGAACGTCAACGAGTCGCTCGTCAGCGCAGCGCGCAGCACCGCGAGCGCTTCCTCGTAGTTCTCGACCATTCGCCCGGTGTCGAGACCCCAGAGCTCGTGCTCGGGAAGGCTGATGCCGCGGCCCACACCGAGGTCGAAGCGCCCGTCGAGCATGTGGTCGAGCGAGCAGATCTCCTCGGCCAGCCGCAGAGGGTGGTGGAACGGGAGCAGGTACACCAGCGACCCCAGGCGGATGCGACTCGTCGACTCTGCCGCCGCGGCGAACAGCAACCCGATCTGCGGCATCGAGTCGAGCGGGATCATGTGGTGCTCGGACTTGAAGTAGTGCGTGAACCCGGCGTCGTCGAGCACTCGGATCAGCTCGAGCCGCTCCTTGTACAGCTGGCCGAGCGGCGGGCCGCTGATCTCGATCTGGTCGAACACGCTGTAGCGCATGACCTGGTTTTACACTCCGCAGCGTGGCTGTCGAGATCCGAGACGTCACGCCTCGCGACGGGTTGCAGGCCGAACGGGGGGTCAGCCCCGCGGAGCGGGCGGCGCTGGTCGACGCGCTCGCCGATGCCGGGCTGCGCGAGATCGAGGTCTGCTCATTCGTCTCCCCGCAGGCAGTCCCCTCGATGGCCGGAGCCGACGAGGTCATACGTGAGATCGGGCCAGCGCGCCAAGGCGTCCGCTGGTGGGCGCTCGTGCCCAACCGACGCGGCGTCGAGCTCGCACGCGCGTGCGGCATCGAGGCGATCACCCTCACCATCTCGGCATCCGACGGCTACAGCCAGAAGAACGTGAAGCGCACCACTGCGCAGGCGATCGTGGCGCTCGACGAGATCGTGACGGCAGCAGAGGGCACCGAGCTCGACGCGGTCGTGTCGTGCGCGTTCGGGTCGCCGTTCGAGGATGTGACCATCCGCTCGGTTGCCGATGTCGTCGAGCAGGTCCGCGGCTCGGGCGTCGACCGCGTCACGCTCGCCGACACGACCGGCGCGGCGACTCCCCGTCGCATCGAACGAGTGCTGGACGCCGTCGGCGGCGACGTCGGGCTCCATCTGCACGACACGCGCGGCACGGCATTGGCGAACGCGCTCGCCGGGCTCGACGCGGGCGTGACGCGGTTCGACACCTCGGTCGGCGGCCTCGGAGGCTCGCCGTTCGCGCCGGGAGCGGGCGGGAACCTCGCCACCGAGGACCTCGTCTTGGTCCTCGAAGACAACGGCATCGACACCGGTGTCGACCTCGACGCGCTGATCGAGATCGCGGGTCGGCTCACCCACCTCGTCGGACACGCCGTTCCAGGGCGGACTGCCGCCGCTGGCACCCTCCCGAGGTTCGACTGACGGGTACTAGTCGTCGGCCCCGGTGTCGTCCTGCTCAGAGTCGCCCTTCGAGCTCACGACGTGGAACTGCTCGTCGAGCTGAACGTCGACCTGACGGCCGTCGCTGAGCGTGACCTCGACCTCGTAGTAGCTCTCCTCGTCACCCACTTCCGTGCCGGTGACGCGACCGCCGCCTGTGTAGGCCAGCGCCGCGGAGGATGCCTTGTCAAGGGCTGGCCCCGTGATGGGCGTGTCGCCCTGGTCGTCGTTTCCGCTGGCCGCTCCGACGGCGACTGTTCCGATAGCGATGCCAGCGACGACGGCGCCTGACGCGATTGCGATTCTCGTCCGCTTGTTCATGGTGTCGACCATAGGAAAGCACGCCTGACGCCTCGCTGAAACCCGGCGTCCCGGGAGCGTCGCGTTCAGCGGGCGTTCAGCGGTTCCACACCGACTGACTCTTGGTCGATCGATCAGCCGCGTTCGGTCAGCTCCGCCAGCTTGGTGCGTTGGCGAAACCCGCCTGGCGCGAGCTCACCTTCCACCCTCGCGGCCTTCAGCGCCTTCGCGGTCCAGGCGAGGTCCTCGAGCATCACGCTGAGGGCGGCCCGGGTCGCGAGGTCGCGGGGCTTGCCGTCCTCGAACGCCTTGTGCACGTACGGGATCAGCACGGTGTTGCGCAGCGGGAATCCTTCGGTCTCGATCATGACCATCGCGAGGTGCTCGACCGCACGAACCCCAGCGGCGACCCCCGTGCTGTAGCCGACGAATGCCGCCGGCTTGTTCCGGAAGCCGAAGCTGAGAAAGACGGTGTCGAGTGCGTTCTTGAGCTCACCGGGAACGCTGTGCAGGTATTCGGCGGTGAGTATCAGGTAGCAGTCCCCCGACTTGATCGTCTGGTTCCAACGCTTGACGATCGGATCCGAGTACGTGGGATCGGCAATGTCACCGATGGTGCCGATCCCTTCTCGAAACATCGGCAACGGCCAGTCGCGGAGATCGAGCACCTCGACGTCGAACTCCTTGCGCGCCGCGAGCTCGTCGCGCAACCACGGCGCTACGAGGTCGGCCGAACGGCCCTCCCTCGTGGTCCCGATGATGACCTTCAAGGCAAGCGTCATCTCCCGCTCCTACATCCGCTCAGCGCGGAGCGCCGCACGACGAACCTTGCCTGCCTCGTCGCGCAATGGTGCGTCCACGAACTCGACGGTGCGAGGCAGCTTGTACTTCGCGAGCCGCTCCGCCGCGAACGTCAACAGCTCCTGTTCCGTGAGCGTGCCCGGATCCGCCTCGACGATCGCATGCACGGTGTTGCCCTTGTCTTCGTCCGGTAGCCCGATCACGCACACCGACTTCACCGCAGGATGCTCTTGAATCGCCGACTCCACCTCTGCGGGATAGATGTTCGCCCCGCCCGACAGGATCATGTCCTGCATGCGGTCCCCGAGGTACAGGAAGCCGTCGACGTCGAACCAGCCCATGTCGCCGAGCGACTCCCACCCGCCGTCGAGTGTGCGCGGTTCGGCTCCCTTGTAGTGGTACGTCGCCTGCTCTCGCGTGTTGCGGAGCCACACCTCGCCCATCTCGCCGACCGGGAGCTCGTTGCCCTCCGCATCGGCGACCATGAACTCGCCGCTGGTTGGACGACCGACGGATCCGCGGTGCTCCAGCCACTCAGGGCCCGTGATGATCGTGACCGCTTGCGCCTCGGTGCCGGCATAGAGCTCCCAGATCCGCTCGGGCCCCAGCCAGTCGATCCAGGCCTCCTTCAGCCAGATCGGGCACGGCTCGGCGAGGTGCCACACCGCGCGGCAACGACGACAGGTCGTACTTCAACCGGACCTCGTCGGGAAGCCGGAGGATGCGCTTCATCATCGTCGGCACCAGATAGACGACGTCACCGTGATGCTCCTCGATGGCCGCGAGCGTCCCCTCCGCATCGAAGCGCTCGAGCAGCACAACGTGGCTGCCCGCGAGCCATGCCTGGCACGACCAGACCGCCGGACCGTTGTGGTACAGCGGGCCGGGCATCACGAGACAACCGTCGCGTTGGAGACCGAACGCGAGCGGTCCTTCGTCGTCGACGAGCGACGGGTCGCCGGAGACGATGAGCTTGGGGCGTCCGGTCGACCCACCTGACGTCGGCGCCTTCCACGCCGGCGACACGGCGTCGGGCACCGGCCCGTCGTCGATGTGGTCCGCTGACCGATAGCCGACGGGGAGACAGACGGTGTTCGGCAGGCTGTCGGACTCGGCTCCGACGACGACCTTCGACTCGGCGAGCGCGACGATCTCGGCCAGCTCCCTTGCCGGCAGCTTCGCCGAGACCGGCTGTGGCACAGCGCCGAGCTTCCAGCATCCGAGGTAGGCAACGAACCAGTCGACCGAGTTGGGCAGCGCGACCGTCACGAAGTCCCCGACACCGACACCCCGCTCCTGGAGGTCGCGCGCCATCCGGTTGCCGAGTCGCTCGAGCTCGCCGCGTGACAGCCTGCGCCCACCGCAGGTCACCGCGGGGAAGTCGGGCTTGTCCGCCGCGAGTTCAGAGAGGCGCCGGGCGAACGAGACGAGAGCCATCGGCGTCAGTCTGGCCTGGTCCGTCCCTGTGTGCGGATGGCGTCGCGGGCCAGATGTCACTGAGCCGCACGTATCGCCGCCGACCGTCGCCACTCGACCTGGCGCGAACGATGAGCCCGACCTGCTCGAGCACGTCGAGGTGGTGCGCCAGCACTGGTCTCACCTCCCAGACTCGCCCGCGACCATCCACGACTGCGGATCATCCAGCACCGAGCGGCCACCTTCGACGTCCATCATCCGAACGTGTGGCGCGCAGTAGCGCACGTAGAAGGCGGTGCGGGGGATGTCGGTGAGGTTCGGGCCCGAGCCATGCAGGGTCAGCCCCGTGAACGCGATCGCCTCCCCCGCCGCCAGCTCGACCGAGACGAGTGGCTCGGCCGTCGGTGCCTCGCGCAGCACGGGATTGACGTCTGCGGTCCCGTGCTCGACCAGCCCCCGCTTGTGTGATCCGGGAGCGACGCGCAGGCAGCCGTTTGCGATCGTCGTGTCGGTGAGCGCGAACCACACCGTGATGTCGTCGGGCGGCTCGAGCCTTCCGTAGCCACTGTCCTGATGCACCGGGATGTCGCTGTGCGTGTCCGCGTCATCGGGCAGCTTCGTGAGGAATTGGTTGTGGGTCAGGCACACATCGGGTCCGAGCAGCTGGACGACGTGCGCGACGTGCTGACCGTCGATGCAGATCCGCCTGACCACGGCGGAGCGGTCACAGTGCTGCACCGACACGAGCAACGTGCGGTTGTCGCGAGCACCGAAACCGCGCTGAGGACGAAACCGCTCCTCCTCGTGGAGCAGCTGGGCGACGTCCTCATCGGTCAGGACACGACCGAGCTCGAGGTAGCCGTCCTCTCGGTAGCGCTCGATCTGCGCGGGAGTGAGCGGGGACGTCATGTCTGGCGATCGGACGTCGCGTGCATGTCCTGACGTTAAGCGAGGGTCGGGACCGAGCAGTCGGCGATGAACGAGACTGATCCGGTGGCCCGACTGACCCAGATCGTCGTCGACTGTCACACACCGTCATCCCTCGCCCGCTTCTGGGCGGTCGCGCTCGACGAGTTCGAAGTCCGGCGCTACGACGAGGCTGAGATCGCGAGGCTCGCGGCACTCGGACACACGCCGGAGACCGACCCCAGTGTCATCCTCGAGGGCCCGCACGTCGAGATCTCCTTCCAGAAGGTCGACCTCGAGGCCCGCCGGAAGACGCCGGTCCACTTCGACATCGAGGCGATGGACTGGCACGCCGAAGTCGAACGTCTCGTCGGCCTCGGTGCGACCGTCAAGGAGTGGTTTGACGGCCGCACATGGATGCGCGACCCCGAGGGAAACGACTTCTGCGTCGTGAGCGCAGCCCACCCATAGCGCGGAGCGTCAGGGAAGATCCGGCTCGACCGACGCCCGGGCGAGGGCAGCCGCATCGGGGTCGATGGGCATGCGGGTGCGGACGTCGGCGCTGTTCCGGAGCAGCACGAGGGCGGCCACTCCGAGCAGCGCGCCCGCGGCGAAGGCGCCGCGGTAGCCCGTGAGTGCGGCAACGACCCCGAGAAGGAGCGCGCCAATCCCCTGCGACAGGTCGAAGAAGCTGCTGACAGTGCCCACCGCCGAGCCACGCTCGTTGTCGGCAAGGCCCGTGAGCGCGAGCGTGAGCATGGCCGGGTAGAGGAACGCCATTCCCATCGAGAAGACGACCGTGCCCGCGTACAAGCCGGCGGGTTCGGCGATGACCGCCATGAGCAGGAGCCCTGCGGCGGCGGTCGCGGTCGCGATGGTGCCGGCCTTGAGGGGCCCGATGCGGTCAGGCACCCTCGCCCCGAACATGCGTATCGCGAGGATCAGGCACCCGTAGAGCAGGAACACGCCACTCGAGTCGTCCATGCCGATCTCTTTGACGTAGAGCGGGACGAACTCGGTGAACCCCGCGAGGCCGATGAGCCCGAGGAACAGCACTGTCCCCGGGGCGAGCGCCGCCCGGCTGATGAGCGGAGGTCGAGCCGCCCCCGGCGTTGACGCCCCCTCGAGCGACACGACGTCGCGGGTGAACAGCCCGATGGCCCCGGCGATGAACGCGAGGGTCGCTGAAGCCACCCACACTCGGTCGAAATGGTCGTCGTCGAGGAGGACATTCCCGAGCAGCGGGCCGAAGGCGAGACCGCCGTACACCGCGATCGACCAGTAGCTGATGGCCTCGCCGCGCCGCGCCTCGGGCGCCAGGTCAGTGATCATCGACGCGGCACCGACGAAGAACGCGGCTTCACCTATGCCGGCGAGCACCCGTACCACCACGAGCGGGACGAGCGCCGACGCGAGCAGGTAGAGCAGGCCGGCCGAGCCGACGATCAGGCCGCCGGCGACGATGAGGACCCGTCGGCCGACGCGGTCGCCGATCCGTCCGGCGAACGGACGCAGGATCACCGCCCCGAGTGCGAACGCCCCGACCGCCACCCCGACTGCGATGTCGTTGCCGCCGAGCTCGTGCTTCACGAACAACGGCACCACGGGCAGCAGCACGCCGAGCGCCATGAAGTAGCAGAGCCCCGACGTGACCACGAGCGCGAAGCGAAGGGTGAACACGCGCTCGTTGCTGGTCGGCATCAGGTGTTCGAGCCTATGAGTCGCGCCCGGCGCGCAGAACCGGGTTACACGTCAGAGCGTTCGGCGAGATGCGCAGCGCGGCGCTCGTAGAACTCGGCGAGGTCACCGAACTCGGGCTCGTCCGCGAACGCAGCCCGAGTGAATGCGACGATCTCGTCGTTCGACTTCGTGAGGTCGAGCGGCTTCGCTTGCGGCTGTTCCACGTGCCACGGCGTGTCGAGGAAGACCTCCACCCCGTTTTGCTCGGGATCCGAGAAGTAGATCGACCACGCGTTGCCGTGAGTGAGCGGCATGATCCCGCTGACGTCAGGGTGGGCCTCGAGCGTGGCGAGCAGCGCCTTGAGATCGTCGAGCGTTCCCGCCGAGCGGTACGCGGTGTGGTGGATGGTGTTCGACTTGTCGGTGTCGGGACGACCGGTGATGAAGGCCACTTGATGGTGATGGTTGGCGATCTGCGACAGGAACACGATCTCGTTCGGGCCAAGGGGTCCTCGGTCGGCGACCTCGAAGCCGAGGACGTCGCGGTAGAACGCGATCATCTTCTCGACGTCGTGGACGTAGACGACGGTGTGAGCGACCTCGAGTCGGAGACTGTCGGAGGGGAGCATCAGGACCTCCCGGTAGAAGCGGTCAACCCGATTCTTCCTCAGGGAAGCCGACGAGTTCGACGGTCCCTGCCTTGCCGTCCACCCGGACGAGCGAGCCGTTCGGGATCCGGCTGGTGCCGTCCACCGTGCCGACCACCGCGGGGAAGCCCATCTCGCGGCCCATGATCGCGGCGTGGGACGCGAAGCTGCCGTGGTCGGTGACGATCGCACCGACGACGTGCAGGAACGAGTTGAACGACTCGCCCGTCGCCGAGGTGACGAGCACTTCGCCGTCCTGCAGCTCCATGAGATCGTCGAAGTTCTTCACGATGCGGGCGGGGCCGACGTAGACGCCGGCGCTGCCGCCGATGCCCATGACGACGCGGTCGTCGCCGGCTGGCGCGGGGGCCTCACCGGTGACCCCGCTGATCACGAAGCCCAGCGCGCTCATGACGCGGGCAAGCGGCGGAGGGAGGGCGTCGACGGGCGGCGGCGCGGGCGGGGGCGGGCCGAGCAGAGGCGGCGCACCGAGCTTGCTCGCTGCCTTGCGGGCAGCCACGCGGGCCGCCAGCTCCTCCGCCGTCGGCGCGGGCGAGCCCCCGAGGATGGCGTCGATCTCAGCCCCTCGCAGGTCGAGGGCGTCGTACTGGAAGCCGATCCGGCCGCGCTCGTACAGGCGGCGACCGAGCTCGATCAGGGCGAGCCGCATGAGACCCACTGCGGACGAGTCGCTGTAGAGACCGCGCTCGTCGCGCAACCGGTACACGAGCCGCGCTTCGGCGAGCAGGTCGTCGAAGTTTGCCCGCTGATCCTCGGGCACCGCGTCGCGCAGCTCGGCGGCCAGCATGTCGGCGCGCTCAGTGGAGTGATCGGCGTCGTAGCCGAATGCGGCCGACAGCCTTCCGAGCACGAGGTCCGGGCGCTCGACGACCGTCGGGTTCGTGAGATCGAATCCGGCCGCGATGCGAAACCCGACCGCACCGATGTATTCGTCGACGGCCGGGACTCGTGCGCGCAGCTCCGCGAGGCGCTCGTCAGCGGGCGCCTCGCCGTAGAGGAGCTTGGCGGCATCGGGGTCGTCGCGTAGCGCCTCGATGGCTGGCGTGATCTCCGGGTTGAGCACGCCGGACACCGGGGACCAGCCGTCGAAGACGGCGAAGATCGGCACGGGGTCACGATTCGTCCATTGGGCGGCGTGCAGCACGAAGTCTCCGACCGCCACCAACGCCGCACCGTTGAACGTGTGGTGCTGCTGCCACATCTGCGCCATGTGATCCCTGCACTCGTGCAGGTGGGCCCGGAGCTCTTCGTCGTCGAGACTGGGTAGGTCGACGGCCGCGAGCTCGCGGTGCCTCGCGATGGAGCGCGGCTTCGCCTCCTCGTCCCAATGCCGCAAGGTGTCACGCCAGACGCGCTGCGCGAACGCAACGTCGGCCAGCGCAGTGCGCCGGCCGATTTCAGCGCCGAGCTCCTCCGGCGTCTTCGGACCGTCAGGACCCGGAACGTCGAACGGCACAGGTTGCGTGTAGGGGAACCCGTTGACGAACCCGAGGCGCATGCTGTCGAGCAGCACGCCGTAGGGCGCCAGCGCCGCGGTGAAACCCCGCGAGAAGCCCTCTGGGTAGAGCTCTTGCAGCAGCGGTGTCACCGATGCGGGCAGATGCGCTCGATCTTGCATCCACGGACCCGGACCCGGTGGTGCCCATGCGTCGTCGTTCATGCCGCCCCCTTCGCCCCCGCCGGTGATCCCCGCGACCGGGTGCACGGTAGTGCGTTGAACGGGCCGTTCCGCCGGGCAGTACGGTTGCCACGTGACCGAGCGCTTGAGCCCCATCGAGGCGATCATGTGGCGAACGGGCCACGACGCCACCCTCCGCATGGCTGTCGGGACCCTGATGATCCTCGACCATCTCCCCGAGCGGCAGGCGGTGCTCGCCCGCCTGGAGGCGGCGGCCGCGCAGGCACCCCGGCTCCGTTGGCGGCTCGACGATCCGACCGGGACGCGCAGCAGGCCGGGATGGGTCGAGAATCCCGACTTCAGCGCCGCGAAGCACTTGCGCACGATGGCTCTTGGGACGCCAGGTGACCGCAGCCAGCTGCTCGATCTCATCGGGCTGCTCGAGCCCGCGCCGTTCGAAACCGACCGAGGTCCCTGGGATGTCACCTTGATCGAGGGTCTCGAGGGTGGCCGTGCTGCGCTTTATCTCCGTGCCCACCACGTCCTCACGGACGGGCGCGGCGGCCTATCGCTCATCGGGCTGCTCGTCGACGAGGCGGTCCCGCCCGCGGCGGTCGCCGAGACGCCCGCTGCCGAACCGTCGACAGAGCCCGATGCGGACGCACCGCCGAAGCGCAAGCCCGGCACGGTCAGCATCAACATCGACCTCACGAGTGCCGCAGCCCCCGTTGCTCAGGGCGTCGCCGCCGGTGTCTCATTCGCCAAGACGATCAATCCCATCGACATGCTCGTCCGCAGCATCCAGTGGGGCCTCGACATGGCGAGCTCGGTGTCGCACCAGGTCGTTGTCACCGGTGGTCGCCTGTCGCCGATCACACCGTCGGGGGCGATGACGAGTCGTTTCGAGGTCCTCACGGTCCCGGATGCACGAGAAGCGGCCCGCGCGCTCGGCGGCAGCCGCAACGACCTGCTCGTCGCGGGCGCGAGTGCAGGTCTCGGCCTCTACCACGAGAAGGTCGGCCAGCCCTGCTACCAGCTCCGGCTCGCGCTGCCCACCTCGCAGCACCGGGACAACGGCGTCTTCGGAGGCAACTGGGTCGCACCGACACGGCTGGAGGTGCCGACCTCTGGCGAGCACCCCGGGCCGCATTTCGGCATCGTCGCCGAACGGCTTGCGCACGCGCGTCGCGAGCCCGTGGTGCGCATCGCAGGAGGCGTTGCATCGGTTGTAGGCCGGCTGCCCACGCGTGTGCTCACTCCCGCTCTGCACGCGCAGGCCAACTCCGTCGACTTCGTGGCGACAGCCGTGCCCGGCTTCCGCACCGATCGGCACGTTGGTGGAGCCCGCATCGAGGAGTGCTTCCCGTTCGGGCCGAGGCTCGGTTGCCTCGCGAACATCAGTGCGCTCTGCAACGGCGACCGGCTCGACATCGGGATCGCGCTCGACCCGCATGCGATCCCAGACCCGGACCTTCTCGTCGAATGCCTCGCGACCGCCTTCAGGGCGTACTCGCCCGAATCGGAGGCGGCGCCCCGCGATCGACGCCGCACCGCTCGAACGTCCGGCTGACGTTCCGGGCCAGCCAGACCATGGCCTTGGAACCCGTCTCTTACCCGGTGAGGCGCACGCGGAGGTCGGCGCTGTTCGACACCCTCAAGGACGACGCGACCGCGATCCTCCAGTCGGTCGTGAACGAGGTCGCGCCGACCGTCGTCAACGCGATCGACGTCGGCGAGGTCGTCGACCGCGTCGACGTGCAAAGCGTGCTCGACCGCGTCGACATACAAGCAGTCATCGCCCGAGTCGACCTGAACGAGGTCTTGGCCAAGGTCGACGTCGACACCCTCGTCGACCGAGTCGACGTGGTGCGAGTGCTGGTTCGGCTCAATCCGGCAGTGCTTGCTGCAATCGTCAACAGCGTGATCATGCAGATCGACCTCAACCCGGTGATCGCCAACCTCGATCTGGACCAGATCGTCGCGAAGCTCGACATCGACCAGCTCCTCGAGCAAGTCGACGTGAACCGACTCATGGAGCGAACCGAGCTCGGTCCGATCATCGCGAGCGCGAGCTCGGGTGTGGCCAGTGAGGCCGTCGACTCTGTGCGAAGCGCGGGGGTCGGTCTCGACTCCTTCGTACACCGCTGGGCTGACCGCGTGTTCCGCCGCCCAGTCGGGGAGGTGCTCGGCCCTCCGCTGCTCGTGCACGCACAAGCCGAGGTGTCGGCATGACCGTCGGCGATCCCCGGCGCGACGTCGAGCTGCAGGGCGCCTATGCCGGCATCGTCACGCGGTTCACCGGCTTCGCGATCGATGCGCTTGTGGTGCTGGTGGTCTTTGCGGTGGCCGGCCAGGTCTTCGACTACCTCATGTCCGCGGTCTTCGGTGCCGACGTGAGGCTCCGGGACGCGCCGTGGATCTCGGGGCTCGTGCTCGCCGGATGGGCGTTCTTCTATTGCGCCTACTCTCTGGCCGCCGGCGGGCGCACGCTGGGGATGGCGATCGTCGGGCTGAGGGCAGTCAACCGGGACGGCAGCGACCTGATGGGCAGACAGGCGATCGTCCGAGTGCTGGTGACGCCGCTCAGCTTCACGGTCTTCTTCCTGGGCATCTGGCTCATACTCATCCGACGCGATCGCCGGGCCCTGCACGACCTCATTGCGGGAACTGCGGTGGTCTACGGCTGGGACGCGCGCGCAGCACGGCTCCGCTTCCTCGCGAAGCAACCATCGCCAAACGCTGGACAGTCCGGCTGCTCAGCCCTCGTAGACCCTCGCGCACCGGCAGCGAGCCACCCAGGGCGATGAGCTGACGAGTTCTACGCTCTCGTGCCAAGCCGGACGGCTGCCTGGCGCATGAGCATCCTCGTCGCGTCGTCGGGGTCGACTCCGAGCTCGGCGTGCATCGCTTCGCTTGACCTCACCGCCGCCTCGAGTCCTGAGTGATCGTGTCTCTGGAGATGACACGCGATCGCGAGTCGGTGCGCTCTTTCGGAGTACGGCGACGCCAGTCGACTCCGCTCTGCGCAGCGAAGTGACTCGTCGAATCGGCCGGCCACCAACAGCAGCTCGCCCAGCCGCAAGCACCCATCGACGAGTGAGCGGCTGACGTACTCGATCTCACCCGCGAGCTCGTCGAGCGTGGCGAGATCGGCGAGTGGATCGCCGCGCCACAGGTCGACTGCGCGCGCGAGGGAAGTGACCTCCTCGGCGGAGTCGCCCATCTGCTTCGCTCGGTCGGCCTCAGCGAGGCACCGGCGGAACTGCCACAGGTCGGTGTCGACGAGTGGTGG
The DNA here is from genome assembly GCA_963708175.1 of uncultured Acidimicrobiales bacterium. Lineage (GTDB taxonomy): Bacteria > Actinomycetota > Acidimicrobiia > Acidimicrobiales > DATKAS01 > DATKAS01. Next base: position 154,580 of record CAVPSD010000003.1, on the reverse strand, counting down.
TCCAGCGAGCTCGATCGAGTCGGCCCGCGCCCGAATCGTGGCAGTCGAGTGTCCGGCGGTGCGGTCGGGTTCGAGCAGACGTCGAAGCCGCCCGAGGGTGACGCGGAGGTTCTGCGCGGCCGCCTCAGGGTCGAAGTCGGGCCAGAGAAGGTCGCTGATCCTTTCGCGACGCATCGGGCCTCGGAGCACGAGGACGGCGAGAAGACTTCGCACGCGGCTGCGTCGAATGTCCGGACTCGAGACCTCGAGATCCCCTTGCCGCACTCGCAGCGGGCCGAGCACGTCAATGGTGAGTGGCTCCTGCGTGAGGCCACGCAGATCTTCGACGAGCCTGGCCGCACCTATCTGACAGGTCGGGTCACCGTGTGAGGCCAGCCACTCGACCTCGCGGAGGGTGGGCGCGGGGAGCCAGGCCGCGAGGGTGCGCAGCAGCGGCCCAGCGTCGGGACACCCGGCCGCTTCGGCGCGGATGGCGAGCTCGACAGACCAAGCGAGTGGCAACGAGGTCACCAGGGTTGGCGGCGATGGCAGCTCGGCGTGACGATCGAGATGGCCGTCCCGCGCGGCGAGAAGGAGGCGCGCCGACTCTCGGGCTCGCTGGTGCATGGGGCCGAGCTCGGTCGCGTCCCAGTGGTCGCGAGCGCGGGCGTCGGCGACGTACGCGAGAGCAAGGTTGCGCCGGAGATGGACCTCACTCCGGGCGTCGGCGAATGGGTGGCGCGCGAGGTGGTCGGCGATCTCCGCCATCGCAGCCGGCTCCTCATGATCGAGGAGCTTGCACGAGGCCGACGCCGCGGCAGCGATGGCGCTGTCGCGCACGTTCAGCAAGTTGCGGAGCGCGGAGTCGATCTCTGGGCGCACCGTGTCAGCGAGAGCGCGATCGCCGAGTGACGCGGCCACCACAGCGCAGTGCGTTGTGCGAATGAACCGGTAGAGGTGGTCGTCAGGAAGCACCTCCATGGTGGGAGGAGCCGCCAGGTAGCCGGACGGGTCCCCCGCTGACCACCGAAGCATGGCGGGCACGGTCCGCACGAACGCGTGAGGCGACTCGAGGAGCGAACCGGCGATCGCCACCGCCTCCTCGGCCCGCCCGAGCAGCAAGAGCATCGTCGCGCGCAGCCGGATGACCAGCTCGCGCACGAGTGGAGGAACGTGATCGAACGAGATCGACTCGAGCGTGTCCAAGGCGCGCTCGACATCGCCGGCAAGCGAGAAGAGCGCGGCGTCGACTCCATCGACGAAGAACTGCAGCAGGGGATCATCCGCTACACCTGGGAGCGCGTTGATGCGCTCCGTGAGCGCGACGAGACGCGCGATGTCACCCCGTGCGTGCGCCGACACGGCGCCCAGGGCGAGGCACACCGCCTGTGCGTCGCCGTCGCCGCGCTCGACGAAGCTGGCGTCCAACGCACCGAGCTCGTCGTCCAATTCGACGTCGTGTCGATGCTGCGCGTGGCGCAAGGCCAGATCGAGGAGCCGGTGCTCTGGCGTGCCCATGGCACGCGGGGGTGTGCTCGCCAGCCACCGGGCGGCCGTGTCAGCGGGAAGAACTCCGAGGCTCTCGCGCACGAGCGCGACGCACGCCACGCGGAACATGTCCGCGTCTCCCCAGCGGACAGCGGCAGATCCCATCCGCACGGTCTCGCCCCGGTCGGCAAGCAACCGCAGCGCGCGTCGACGAACCTCGAGGACCTCGGCTGCGGGGAAGATCCGTTCGGCCGCGTCCTCCCACAGCTGGTGTGCGCCGAGCGTGCCCTGCGCATCTTGGAAGAGGAGCGGAACGCACCTCACGAGCTCGTCGATGTCGACTTCCCGGCCGGCTACCTCCAACACCTCCTCGGCTGACGCCGAACCGAGCACGGCGAGCGCGAGCAGGCCGGTCCGCTCGGCCGGTGACAACCCGGCGACGATCTCCTCCCACAGGAACTGCCGCGTCGCGCCAACGGGGGCAGAAAGAACCAACCTCACCAAGGAAGGCCAACCGGCCAGGCCGTCGCAGGCGGCCTGATCCTCACCGAGGAAGCCGGCGAGTGTCTTGACTTCGGCGTCGGTGAAGGCGAGCGCCTCAGCGTCGATCTCGACGACCTGTCCGGCGGCCCGCCGCCGAGCGAGTGGGATCGGGAGGGGACCGCGGCTGGCGAGGACGAGGTGCGCGTGTGGTGGCAGCCGCGTCGCGAGCTCACACACGAGCTGCTCGCCGGCCGACATCGCGGGGAGCTCGTGCAAGTCGTCCATCACGACGCAGACATCGACTGGCGCAACCGTGCTCAGCGCACCGAGCACACGCTCGATGTTGCTGCCGCCTCCCGCGGCGGCTCCCAACCCCAAGAGGATCGCGGACGCCAGGCGGCCGGCATCTTCATCACCGGGTTCGCATGCGACCCACGTGTCGATGCCCCGCGGTGCAGCATCGTTGGCCCGAATCGCCTGTGCGAGCGCCGTCGTCTTGCCGAACCCGGCTCCCGCCACGATCGCGGTGATCGGGATGTCGAACCGGGCCGCGAACGCTTCGACCAGACGCGTCCGGACGAGCTCGTCGCGTAGCGGAGACGGCGGCAAGGGTGTCCGACGACCGGATGGCGCCCGCTGGCGGCTCACCGGAGGCGAGCCTACCTGCGGGTCTCGGAGCGGGTTACGGCCGGGTTATGGCCGCGCCCGATGCTCGGCCACATGGCAGATGCACGCATGACCATCTACTTGGCGAAGGCGGTTGGTCGCGGCAGCACCGAGCTGGCCGCCTTCGACGCCGCACTCGTCGCTGCTGGTGTCGCGAACTTCAACCTGATTCGCCTGAGCTCCGTGATCCCCCCGGATGGCGAGGTCGTCGAGGTCGAGCGGTGCCCGTTCGCGCAGGACGCTCGGTGGGGAGATCGGTTGTACGCGGTGTACGCCGAGCAGCGAAGCAGCGTCCCGGGTGCGCAGGTGTGGGCTGGGGTGGGTTGGGTGCAGGACCGCGAGACGGGCTGCGGTCTGTTCGTCGAGCACGAGGGCGCGTGCGAGCAGGACGTGCGCCAGCAGATCAACGCCAGCCTGAGGGATCTCCAAGCCATCCGCGGGCTCGACCTCGGCTCGATCCATACCTCTGTCGTCGGTGGCATGTGCACCGGGACCCCGACCTGCGCGCTCGTCGTCTGCGGCTACGCCGCGGAGCCTTGGCGAACCCCCGACTTTGACAGCGGCCGGGCGCTCGCGCTGATGCACGCGTGATGCACGGGCTGATGGCGCCGGCGATGCAGACGCAGCCCGAGCCAGTCCGAGCGACGATCCGCTGGGCGGTCACCGCCGCGGCCACGGTCGTATCGACGTGCGCGCTCGACATCACCGCGACGGCGGCGGGTGCCCTCCTTGTCGCGTCGGGAACGCTCCACGGACTGTCCCACGGCACCGCGCTCGGCCTTCTCGCCACGACATATCTGCTCTGGGCGGCCGGACTGCGCGTCAATCTTGTCGCGAACTGGTGCCTCCTCGAGCACACAGGAACGAGTACGAACTTGCCGTCGAAGGTGATGTTCGAGCTCGCCCGCCTCCGATCCAACAGCCGGCGTGCCACCCGGGCGGCATCAGCCGTCGGGTACGTCGCGACCGAGATCGCGAAGGAGGCCCCGTACTACGCAGGCGCGTTCGGCGCCGCAACTGTCAGCACCACCGTCAGCTCGAGGGACGCACTCGTGTTCATCGCCGGCACCAACATCGGTGCTGCCGCGTACGAAGTCGGCCTCGCCCGTCTGAGTCGCGCCTTTCTCAGCCGACGCCCGCAGCCGTAGGTCCTCCCGGGGCGGCGCGACGGGAGAATTGGCTGGTCGCGCCCGTGATCGTGGGAAACGACGACGAGGCGGTAGGTTGGGACGACCCGCCACACGGGTGGGTTCATCGTGAGAAGAGATTGTTTTGACTACAGGTACCGTGAAGTTCTTCAACAACGACAAGGGTTACGGCTTCATCAGCCGTGACGATGGCGACGACGTGTTCGTGCACTTTTCGAGCATCCAGTCGGCCGGTTTCAAGTCCCTCACCGAGGGTCAGAAGGTCGAGTTCGACGTCGCTCCCGGCCGGAAGGGCGAAGAGGCGCAGAACGTTCGAGTGATCTGAGCGCTCTGACTTCCCCTGACGACAGCCGCCGGGTCACACCGGCGGCTGATCCATTTCTGGCGACGGCTCGAGGAGAAGGGCGGTCCTGATGGCCAATCCGAGCAGGATGAAGCGCGAGATCGACAAGGCAAAGAAGAGAGCGCGAGCCGAGAAGCGTGAGCGCCGGCAGCGGAGTGCCGATGCAGAACCCGGCGATGTCACCGCCGCGCCCACGAACCATTCGTCGGTTCCGAACGACGAGGTCCTCGGTCAGCTCGAGCGGGTCCACGCGCAGTTCGCGGCCGAGGAGATCGACTTCGAGGAGTTCGAGCGCGCGAAGGAGCAGCTCCTCGCCCAGCTCGCGACGGACTGACCGTCGCAGCGACGGACGCTCAGAAGCTGGTCGCCAGCTCCGCGGCCCGCACCCTGCTGGCCACCGACACGGTCCGCAACCGATCGGCGAGGCGGAGACGGCCAAGCGTCCAGATGAGCCACTTTCCCGGGTCGTACTGCCACCAGCGCGGGCCGTTCCGATAGTCGAACGGGAAGCGGTGGTGGAAGCTGTGGTAGCCCTCGCCGAACGTGATCAAGGCGGTGATGACGCTGTCGCGGGCCGACGAGCGCGCGTCGTAGCGGCGCTTGCCGATCAGATGTGCGAGCGAGTTCACGCAGAACGTCGCCTGCAGCATCACTGCCGTTCGCAGGAACCCGGCGACCAACAGCCCTCCCCACGCGTCTCCCCACTGAGCGGCGATGACGGTGGGGAGCACGAGCCCGACGCCGACCGCGATCACGACGTAGAAGCGATGCTGCAGTCGGATGCTCGTCACCGCGCCGAGGTCGGTCAGGCGGGTGACGTCGGCTGAAGCCTCCCGACGGCGGAACAGCCAGCCGAGGTGAGCGAACCACGCACCCCGCGTCACCGCGTGTGGGTCACCGACGCCGTCGGTGTCGGCGTGATGTGCTCGATGATCTGCGCTCCAGGACAGCGCCGAGTTCTGGAACGTCGCCGCTCCGAACGCCAGGAGCGCCCAGCGGACCGGCGCAACGGGGTTGTAGGTGCGGTGGGCGAAGAGCCGGTGGTAGCCGGCCGTGATTCCCAATCCGCAGGCCACGTACAACACGGCAGTCAGCAAGAGCGTCGGCAGCGAAGGGTTGAGGACGATCCACACGAGTCCGGCGACGCCAGCGAGGTGGATGAAGGACAAGCCCGCGATGGTCGTCCAGCACAGCGGCGGCGCGGGGGCCGCCGTCGTGTCAGGTCGCTCGAGAAGATCGGTCGACATCGTTGGCCTCAGATCGTCAGACGGTGGAATAGGGCACGAGGTGGTTGCGGCCGAGCTCGACGAACCGCTCGTTCAGCGCATGCGCGATGAGGTCGTGGTTGTGATCGGTGGGGGTCAAGGCGCCGTACAGATGGGCCTCGAGCTCGACGGGACTGCTCATGCCACCCAGCTCGAAGTAGCGCAGCCACAGCTCGTCGAGGCTGAGACCCGCGTCGATGCGCGCCCGGTTCAAGGTGTCGTGGGCCGCGTCAGCCACAAGGCTCAGCTCGGGAGGCGCCTACACGCCGCTTCGACATCGGTGTTCGCTCCGAATCCGGCGTGGCAACGCCGAGCCGAACCCTCGCTGTCGAAGGCGCCTGGGCCGAGAGTAGCGTGTCGGACCGGGTTGGACGCACCGGCCTCTATCGACTTCCGCACCTGCACTTAGGGACCGACTCGCGTGGACGACATCGAGGACACCACAGACGAGCTCCTCGCCGAGGTCGCCGCGGTCGCCAACGCGGTGCTGTCGGGCAACACGCTGGAGGAGACACTGCGGCAAGTGGTCTCGACCGCCGTCTCGACCATCGACGGGTGCGACTCAGCAGGCGTCTTCGTCGTCGACGGCCAGGCAGTCCGGAGCGTCGCCCATACGAGCGACGCGGTCGTGGACCTCGATCGACTGCAGGACACGCTCGGCGAGGGACCGAGTCTGGATGCGGCCAAGTCCGCCGCCGTGGTCTATGTGAGCGACCTCTCCGAGGATGAGCGCTACCCGAGGTTCGGGGCGGCCGCGACGACCGCGGACATCCGAACCGTCCTTGCCTGTCCCCTCAGCTCGGACGGCATGCGCGGTGCGCTCAACCTGTATGCACAGCTGCCCAACGCCTTCGGGGCCACCGACCGCGCGAAGGGGACCATCCTCGCTGCCGTCGCGGGCGCCGCGATCGCGGCCACCGCACGCCGAGCCGATCTTCAATCGAAGAACGTCAACCTGCAGGCGGCCCTCGTGTCACGCGAGCTGATCGGACAGGCGCAAGGCATCCTCATGGAGCGCGAGCGTGTGAGCGCCGAGCAAGCATTCGACATCCTCCGCCGCGCCTCCCAGCACTTGAACGAGAAGCTCCGCGACGTCGCGCAGAACCTCGTGGACACCGGGGAGTCGCCGAACACCGGAGATCAGTCCTCCGAGTAGCCGCTCGCGGCCTCAGAAGGCCGGGAGCGGTGAACTGTCCGGGGCGACTCGAACCTGCCGCATGAACCCGTCGAATGCCACCTCATCGAAGGTGATCGTCACGTTGCCTTCAACATGGCGGATGTCGAGCGACGGGCAGAAGAAGCCCGTTTCCCCAACGAAGAAGTGGGGCGACCCGATGACACCTCGCCGCCGACCTTCTTCCCAGTCGGACATGACGAGCTGCTCCCCGTCCGTCGAGCCGGCGACGTCAGACACACCCGCCAGGTCCGCGATGCGAGCGAGCTCGTCGGAGCGGGAGATGTCACGTCCGTGCTCGAACAGGGCGTCCCTGAGGAGGAGGCTCACACGCTCGCCCATGCGAACATCTCGCGCGTAGGCCTCTGCTGCGAGGCTGAGCGCTGGTAGTGACGAACCGGGGAAGGCGCTCGGATCGAAGTGCTCAAAGAGGTCGGGGGCGACGGTGCTCCTGAGCTGCTCGACCTCGTTCGCGATGAGGTCGACATCGAGTGACGTCCCGTTGACCAGCTCGAGCGGCCAGGCGCGGACGTGCCACACGAGGTCGAGGCCGTCTGCCTTCCTACTCTCGACGAGCTTGCGCAACCCGACGTGGGTGAACGGGCACCGCACGTCTGCGAAGACCTCGACGATCGTCATGTGAAGATGATCTCTCCGCCGGCGGCCTTCTCATAGAACTCGCCGACCGTGATGATGTCCTGCACCTGCGGGATGAAGTCGTTCTTCTCCAGCCCGAACAGATCGACCGAGGCCTTGCACGCGTAGAGTCCGGCGCCCGTGTCCGCGATCATCTCGATGAACTCGGGGATCGAAGGGATGTCGAGCCCCTCCATCTTCTTGCTCATGTAGTGCGTCATCACCGACGACACGCCCGGGAGCCCACCGAAGAGGGTCATCAAATGGAGACCCGGATTTCCGACCGTGGCGATCTTGATGTGCTCGTGACGTTCCTTGTGAATCGCGTCGAGCCCGAAGAAGGTGAAGAACAAGTTGGCTTCGATGCCTTCGGCCCGCGCACCGTTCGCCATGATCAACGCGGGATAGATCCCATCCAGCGAACCTTTCGAGACGATGATCGACACCTTGGTGATCGGCGTGGTGGTTTCCACGTGTCCTCCTCTCAGATGCAGCCGCGCGGCTTGGGGATGCCGGCGATCTTGGCGGCAACCTTCGCCGGGCCCTTCGGGAACAGCTCATAGAGCTCTTTGATCGAGACCCCAGACGTCTTCCCCAACACGCGGACCGTGGGTCCGGCTCCCTTGCTGAGGTACTCGGCGCGGATGAAGCGGATGACCTTCCAGTGCGCCTCGCTCAGCTCCGGGATCCCTTCTCGTCGTGCAAGCTCGGGAACCATCGACTCGTCCCACTGGGAGGCGTCGACAAAGAAGCCCTCTTCGTTCAGCTCGACGTGAAAGGCGGCAGTCTCTTCGAGGGTCACGGTCATCCTCCTTTGCCGGTGGTGGGCATGTGTGAACCCATGCCGGGGATGTCACGGCCGGGCAGCAGGGCGTGCCAGTAGAGCGGCTGGAACATCAGCTTTCCGAAGTGGTTCAGCCGCGACTCCTTGAGCAACGGCAGCCCGACACGCGCCGGGTAGTGCCCCGACAAGGGCTCGGTGTCGTAGTTGAAGTCGATGAGCAACGCCTTGCCGAAGCCGGTCTCGACGAAGCAGTTGGTGTGCCCGTCGAACGTTGCGTCGAGCGATTCGTCGGCCAAGTAGCGGCGCACGTTCTCCGCCAGGACTTCGCCCGCGAAGTGCGCCACTGAACCCGCCTTTGATGCGGGCAGGTTCGCGGCGTCACCGATCACGAAGATGTTCGGCGCGGCCTTCGACTGCATCGTGTGTGTGTCGGTGGGCACGAAGTTCAGCTCATCGCCGAGCCCCGGCGATCGTCCGACGTACTCAGCTCCCGCGTGGAGGGGGACGACCACAGCCAAGTCGAATGGGATCTCGCGACCGTCGTACCCGATCAGCCTTCCGCCGGCGCCGTCGACCTCGCCCGTGTTGAACTCGGTGACGAGCTCGATCTTCTTCTCGGTGAGCAGCCCCCCGAGGCGCGCCGCGGCAACGGGCTTCGTGAACGCGCCGTCAAGCGGCGTCACATAGGTCAGCTCGATGTCGTTGCGAATGCCGCGTTCACGGAAGTACCAGTCCGCAAGGAAGCAGAACTCGAGGGGAGCCACGGGGCACTTGATGGGCATGTCGACGACGTTGACGACCACGCGGCCCCCGGTGATCGTGGCCAGCGCCGGCGCCAACCGCGCCGCACCCTCTGGCGTGTAGAAGGTGAACACCTTCTCCATCCACCCAGGCCCTGTGAGTCCCTCTGTCTCGTCGGGGACGAGGGTCGCCCCCGTCGCGACGATGAGCACCTCGTAGCTGAGCGTCGAGCCATCGGTGAGATGCACCTCGTTCGCTTCGATGTCCACCCGCTCGATGGCCGACTCGCAGAAGCAGATGCCGTCGTGGAGCTGGCGGCGCCGCGGACGCACGATGTCTTCGGCGTCGCTGAGGCCGAACGGGACGAACAACAAGCCCGGTTGGTACACGTGGCGGTCGTCCTGATCGACGACGGTGATCGCCATGTCCATCGGCGAGAACATCCGGTGCAGTCGGTTCGCGGCGAGGGTGCCCCCCGTGCCACCGCCCAGGATCACGATGCGCTTCGGTCGCCCCATGTCAGAGCTCCTCTCTGTGTCACCGTACGAACGGTGGCCGAGCGGGGGCAGAGGCGAAGGTCCCTCGGCCACGAAGACGGTCTGCGCGGTGAACAACCGCATTGATGCGAGACTCGGGGGTCGTGGTGGACGTTCTCTTCGCCCAAGCCCACGACGGGACCCACATCGCGTACCGAGTCCTCGACGCGGACCCGTCCGCCGACACCGCCCGAGACGTCGTGATGGTGGGAGGTGGGTTCTTCCCGCTCGAGATGATGGAGGAGGAGCCCGGGTTCGCTCGTTTGCTCGACGGGCTGCGTGCGCTCGGTCGTCTCATCGTCTTCGACCGCCGCGGCGTGGGTCTGTCGGACCCGGTGCCAGATTGGGAGCGCACGGTCGTCGATCAGTGGGCTGACGATCTCGCGGCCGTGGTGGACGCATCGGACTCCCGCGCGATCGTGCTCGTGGCGTGGGACGGCCTCGGCGTCGGCTCGAGATACGCGGCGCGACACGCTGAGCGGGTGTCGGCGCTGGTGCTCTACGAGCCGATCGTCGTCGCGGACGACGATTGGGAATCCTGGTCAGCCCGCCGCATCCAGCGGGCCAACGCCAACGTGCACGGCGAAGTCGACATCCTCGCCGAGGTCGCACCCAGCCGACTCGCCGATCGCGAGTTCCGCGACTGGTACACGCGAGCCGGCCGACTGGGCGCCAGCCCCTCGACGGCGTCCCGGATCTGGGAATCGGCGATTCGCGCTCATCCGAGAGACGCTCTCCTCGAGAAGGTCGTCGCCCCGACGCTCGTCCTTCACCGACGCGACAACGTGTTCGCGCCCGACGACGGGTTGACTCTCGCCCGTGAGCGCATCCCGCACGCCGAAGTCGTTGAGCTCGAAGGGTGCGACCACTTCCCGTTTGTAGGCGACGTCGACGCGGTGGTCGCGGAGATCGCTGCCTTCGTGATCGGCGAACGGCGGCTGCCGCCCCCGCAGCGGCTCCTCTCCGCGGTGCTGTTCACCGACCTCGTGGGATCGACGGAGCGAGCGGCGGCCCTCGGTGACACGGACTGGAAGTCCGTCCTCAATCGGCACGACGCGGCGGTCCGATCGATCATTGGGCGCTGCGGTGGCTCCGTCGTCAAGACGACCGGTGACGGCGTGCTCGCGTTGCTCCCCTCAGCCGGAGCCTGCCTGCGGGCCGCGACGGCGATCCGCCACGACCTCGCCGCCGAAGGACTCGAGGTCCGGATCGGAGCGCATGTCGGCGACATCGACCGCCGCGGTGACGACGTCTCGGGCCTCGCGGTGAACATCGCCAGCAGGGCGATGTCGAAGGGGGGCGCAGGTGACATCGTGGCGACCATGTCGATCGTCGCCGCGGTCGCCGGGGAGCCCCTGGAGTTCGAGTCGCTCGGCACACATGACCTCAAGGGGGTTCCCCGCGCATGGCAGCTGTTCCGCGTCTCGAGCTGAGCCGAGCGACGAGGCCGTGATGAACTCCGATCCCAGCCTCGGCGTCGATGACCATGACATCGATGACCATGACATCGATGACCATGACATCGAGGAGGTGACGCTGGTCGCGCGGGGAATCGCCACGGCTGTCGCGCCGGAGAGCGGTCTCACCGAAGTACAGGCGGACCTGCTCGAGGCGATCGCGAGCGCGCTCACGGGCGTCTCCGTCGACTATCGGGCGCTCGAGCCGCTCGGACCCGACGCACTCGCCGAGATCCTTTCAGGCCGGGATCTCGCCTATCGCCGTCGGATCGTGCATCACATGGTGCTCGGCGAGCTCGTGTTGCGCCCGATACCCGTCGTCGTCGCGCACCGCGTCGCGACATACGCCGAGGCGCTCGGCGTGAAGGACGACTTCGTGCGCGTCGCGCGCCGGTATGCCCAGGGTGCGTACGGGCTGGCGTGGATGGATCTCCAACGCAATGGCTTCGTCGAACATGTCCGTGAAGCCCGCGGCGGGGAGCCCGCGGGGACCGCGGCGCCTCGCGCTCATCCGTTCGAACCCGCTCAGGTCGACCCTGAGCTCGAGGCGCGGTGGAGGGCCTTCGGCGACCTTCCGCCGGACACCCTCGGACGTTGTGCGTGGGACATGTACGACAGTCGCGGCTTCCAGTTGCCCGGAACGCCGGGCGGCGCCCCCGCTCTATCTCGCGCAGCACGACTTCGTCCATGTGCTCGCCGACTACGGCACGAACCTCAAGGGCGAGCTCGAGGTCTTCGCGCTCATCGGACGCGCCGATCCCGACCCGAAGGGCTTCGCGTGGCTCGCCACGCTGATCGGCTTGTTCGAGACCGGGTACATCTCGAGCGCCGGCTTCTTCGACCGCGATGTGCGGGAACGCAACATCCGATCGCCCGGCATGAACCAGCGGGTCGCCGACGCCATTCGTCGCGGCAAGGTCATGAGCGACCGCTATGGAATCGACTTGTTCGAAGTCGACTACTACGACGCTCGCGGATCGACCAGTCGGGGAGGTACGCGAGCTGCTGCGCATGCCACCGAAGTCGGTTGGTGCGATTGAAAGTGGATCGCCGGGCCTCTTCGATCTGGAAGGCATGTCGGAGACCCAGCGGCGATTCGTCGCGCAGCGTGGGGAAGGCAACGCGTGAACCCGAACTTCAGTCAGACGATCACCATCCGCTGTTCGTCGCCGGCGAAGCTGATCGAGCTGATCGCGCAGTGGGATCGTGACCAGGCGTCGGCCGACATCACTGGGTACATGGGAAGCCGCATACTCGCCGATCGCGAGAGCGACGGCTACTACATGATCATCGCCGAGTTCGGCGTCGTCGACCCCAACGTGTCGGCCGCCGAGGAGGCCGCCCGCAACAACGAACGACCAGAGACGAAAGCATTCGGAGCCGCCATGGCCGAGATCATCGACGGCGCGCCCGAGTATCACGACTTTGACGAGGTGTACCACACGGATCGCTGAGTCGGCCGCATCGACCTCGTGCGCACGCTCGTCGAGCACGGCGCCCGCACGGACGCGATCGACACCGTCTACGAGGTGAGCCCCCTCGTCTGGGCGCAGAGGATGTCGAAGCGGACGGGCGGCCCGAACGGGCTCGGCAGCGACTATGACGCGGTGATCGAGTACCTCAGCGCTCGCGCTTGAACACGCGAGCGATGCGATGATGCGCTCATGGCACGATTCGCTCACGCCTTCGGCCCCCACGCCCCCGAGGACACTTACGTCGCGCACTCGCTTCCCGAGCACCTCGTAGACCTCGGCGAAGTGCAGTTGAACTACGTGTCGGTCGGCGATCCATCGAAGCCGGCGCTCCTGCTCGTGCCGGGCCAGTCCGAGTCATGGTGGGGCTACGAAGACGCGTTGCCACTGCTCGCAGAGCACTACCACGCCTTCGCCGTCGACCTTCGAGGCCAGGGACGTTCGACGAGAACGCCAGGGCGTTACACGCTCGACAACATGGGCAACGACCTCGTCCGCTTCATCGACGTGGTCATCGGCCGGCCGGTGATCGTCAGCGGGCTCTCGTCGGGCGGGGTGCTTTCGGCGTGGCTTTCGGCTTACGCCAAAGCCGGCCAGATCCTCGCAGCTCACTACGAGGATCCTCCGCTGTTCTCGTCCCAGGTCAATCCCGCGACCGGGCAGGGGATTCGTCAGGCCGTCGGAGCCATGTTCAGGCTCTGGAGCACCTACCTCGGCCCCCAATGGTCGATCGGCGACTGGGACGGCATGCGCGCCGCGGCGCCTGACGTGCTGCCCTCATGGCTCGGCGGGCTCTTCATTCTTCCCGACGAACCGACGCAGAACCTCAAGGAGTACGACCCAGAGTGGGGCGCAGCGTTCTGGAACGGACACGTCGCCGCTTCGTGTGATCACGAGGCCATGCTCAGATCGGTCCGGGCGCCCGTGCTCTTCACGCACCACTTCCGTCACGTCGACGACGCGACCGGTCAGCTGATGGGAGCGATCTCGGATCTCCAAGCGCAACGAGTCACGGAGCTGCTTCGGGAGGCTTCTGTCGACGTTGACTACCGGTCCTTCGAATCCATGGGCCACTCGATGCACGGACAGGACCCCAAGCTGTTCGCCGACACGCTCGTCGAATGGTCATCGAAGCGGCGTCTCTGACGACGCCCATGAGCGGAGTCAGCGGCCGCGTTCGGCAGTGATGCGACCGTCCTTCTCCGCTCGGACGAGCGCGTCGTAGTCGCGTTCGTTCTGGTCGGCATATGCCTCCGCGAAGTCGGCGACCGCCTGGTCGAAGGTGTCCTTTGCGCCGAGATAGGAGGCGATCGCGATCCGATCTCCGGAGCGCGGCGTGGGCGCGGGCCAGCGTCGAACCGCAGATCTGGCCGTAGTAGGCCATGGTGCCCGGGACCATCTCCTCGACGACGACGGAGCCTTTCCAGTCTCGGAGCTGCCGCACGTAGAAGTCGCGGGACACCCCGTCGAGACCGTCGAACGTGAGCCAGCCCAAGAAGATGTCGCTCGCCGCCGCCATGACGTGCTGACCGTGGACGACCCGCTCGCCGTTGGAGACGTGTCGGCTCGGTCCGACAAAGTCCTCGAGCACAGAGGACTGGGCCTCTTTGGCCTGAAGAAACAACGGATCGGCGTCGTCGCGGCCGAACATCAGCAAGATCCAGGCTCTGGTGCCGACGCTGCCCACCCCGACCACCTTGCGAGCGGCGTGGACCATACGGAACTCCTCCAGCAGGTGACGACGGTCAGACTGGAGGGTGCCGCGGTAGTTGCGCAGCACGGCCCGAAGCCAGTCCATGAGCTGGTCACGTTCCATCCCGCCGGCGAGCTCTTCGATGGGCTGGATGAGAGGCGGGTCGCTGATGATGCGTCGCTCGCCGTCGACGATGTGTGTGAGCTTGTCGAGGGCTTGCATGCTGTCTCGAGTGCGGGCCTTGGCCATGCTGGCCTCGCCTCGCTTGGCGGCACGCCGGTCGAGCTGGGCCTTTATCTGCTCGAGCAATGTCGCGGCGTCCAAGCGCGAGTACCAGACATCCAGATTGGTCATGTCGGCGAACTCACGCATCGCCGATCGGTAGGCACCCACGACGCTCAACGCCACGCCCTTGCGTTCCTTCAACGAGTACCCGTTGTCGCGGCCAGCGATCGCAAAGCTCGCCGCGAGCCGCTTGACGTCCCATTCCCAGGGGCCGGGGAGCGTTTCGTCGAAGTCGTTCATGTCGAACACCAGCCGGCGGTCCGGCGAGCCGAACACACCGAAGTTCATGAGGTGCGCGTCGCCGCACAGCTGTGTCGTGAGCCCTGAGCGGGGCGTGTGGGCCAAGTCGCTGGCCATGATGAGCGCGGCGCCCCGGTAGAAGGTGAACGGCGAGACCAGCATCCGTCCATAGCGGAGCGGTATCAGCTCGGGGACTCGCGTCGCCGCCTGGCCTTCCAGGAGTGCCACCGGGTCGAGCCGGGCCGCGCTCGGCGTGAAGCCCGCGTGGCTCGAACGCGGCACCTCAGCGCGCGCCGCCTTGCCTCGAGCCACCCGCTCCGGCACGGTCAGATGAGGTACCACCTTGCCGTGCTCGTACCGCATGCCCGCCGGGACCGGCTTGGACTCGTCCGGCCACGCCTCTGCTTCAACGCTGCCCATGCCCGGGCCTCCTCACGATTCGGACCGACCGCCAGTGAAGCACCGCTTGACCAAGAGCGCCCGCTCGGCTCCAGGCGGGCGCGTTACGGTGCCCGGGAAGATGACCGTCGACGCGTTCCCGCTCCCGAAGCCGACGAAGTCACGTCGGATGGCGGCTATCGCGTCGTACGTCACGATCCTGCTCGCGGGCCTGGTGCTCGTGCTGTTGCTTCTCAGCGACCCGTTGACCATGGCGGCCGCGGGCGCGGCGCTCGCGGTGGCCGTGGCGGGGGCGTGGAACGCGCTCACTCGCAGACGGGCGGCGCGGCTCGTCAGCGCTGTGCTCGCGGTGCTCGCCGTGGTCGCGTGCGTCGTCGTGCTTCTCGCGGCGCGCAATCTGTTGGCGTTGTTCGCCAGCCTCGGCTTGGCAGTAGCCGCCGTGGGGCTCGCCCGGTACTCGCTCGAGCGCGACCGCGCCTCGCTGATCTCCGCACCGACCCCCGGCATGCCGGTGCCGGCCGCGACACAGCCGGTGCTGATCATGAACCTGAAGTCGGGCGGCGGGAAGGCCGAACAGTTCAAGCTGGCGGACGAATGCCGGGCCCGGGGCATCGAGCCAGTGGTGCTTCAGCCGGGTGACGATCTCCTTCAACTGGCTGAAGCGGCGATCGCACGGGGAGCGGACGTGATCGGGATGGCGGGCGGGGACGGGTCGCAGGCTCTGGTCGCGTCCGTCGCCGCGCGCCGGGGTGTCGCGCACGTCGTCGTGCCCGCCGGCACGCGCAACCACTTCGCGCTCGACTTGGGCCTCGACCGCAATGACGTCATCGGCGCCCTCGACGCCTTCGGTCCGGCGGTCGAGCGGCGCATCGACCTGGCCGAGGTCAACGGCCGCGTGTTCGTCAACAACGTGTCGCTCGGTGTCTATGGGGAGATCACGCAGTCCGAGGAGTACCGCGACGCCAAGGTGGCCACCACGCTCGATCAGCTGCCGACGCTGCTCGGCCCGGGCGGCAAGCCCACCGACCTCGGCTGGACGGGTCCCGACGGTGTGCACCACGACTCAGCCCATCTCATCCAGGTGTCGAACAACCGGTACAGCTTGCGCGTGGGCGGCGGCTCCGGGACCCGGGACCGCCTCGACGACGGGAAGCTCGGCATCCTCGCCGTCGAAGTGTCGGGCACCGCGGCAGCGGTGGAGCTCGCCGCGCTCGTCGCATTGCGGCGGCCCGACGGCGCGCGTGCCCTCGAGGACTGGGCGGCACCCACCTTCGAGGTCACGTCAGGAGCACCCGTCGCGGCCGGTGTGGACGGCGAAGCCTTGCAGCTGGAGTCACCGCTCCGGTTCCGCATTCTTCCGGCTGCGTTGCGCGTGCGTCTGCCAGAAGGGGCGCTCGGCTATGCCCCCGCCGCCATCGCGGGGCAATCCGCGGCAGCGACGCTCGGCAACGTCTGGCGAGTGGCTCGAGGGAATCCCCCCCGTCCGCCTGCCGAGTAGTGGCGTGTCAGTGACGCGCGGCGAGGACGGCATCGCTGTCTTCGACGCTCAACGGCGGACCGACCGGCGTGAGGTCGTGGGATGCGGCGATGCGCGCGAGGTCTTCCATCGGAGGGAACGACGGCGTCGTTGGCACGATCCGCTCGGGCGCCGGGGCACCGAGGTCGCGAACGAGGTCGAGGAACGTGGCGTTGTCGTGGACGAGCAGAATCCGCGCCTCACGGTCACCGACGACCCGGAAGGTGTGGGGCACGCCACGCGGCATCGACACCCAATGCCCGGCGCCGACGATCGTCTGGTCGTCACCACAGCGCACAACCATCTCCCCTTCGAGGATGTACCACGTGTCGTCGAGATCGTGATGGACGTGCAGCGGCGGCGCCGAGCCGACGGGCAAGGTCATCTCCAGTGCGATCGTGTCCATGCCAGGCGCGCGCCGGTGCTCGACGACGAGAGTGTCGAGGAACCACCATGCCTGGGCCTGCTCGCTGCGGGGATCGTCGATGACTACTGAGCTCATGTCAGTCTCCTTTGATCATGACCATCCAATATGGTCAGTTTTCCTTACGACATGATCGTATGGTAACCTTACGATCGTGTCAAGCGATCATCCGAATCCCGGGCCGTACTTGGGCGCGATGCTGCGCGTCGGCTGGCAGTTCGTGTGGGAGCAGATCTTCTCCGGCGTTCTGGCGGCCGGCTACGACGACTTGAACCCCGCGCACATCGGCGCATTCCGCTACCCCACCCTCGACCGTCAGCGTCCGACCGAGCTCGCCGATCAGCTCCAGATCACCAAGCAGTCGGTCAACGACCTCCTGGCCCACCTCGAACAGCGCGGCTACCTGACACGTGAGCCCGATCCGACCGACGGCCGGGCACGGGTGATTCGCCTCACCGCGAAGGGACGACGACTCGAGAAGACCGTCAACGGCGAGGCCCACGCCGCGGAGCTCAAGATCGCCGAGCTGCTCGGACCGCGTGAGTTCTCACACCTCAGGCAGGCGCTCGAACGCCTCGTCGTGAAGCTGTCTCCTGAATCAACGAGCCGCTGAGCACCACGCCGACGCCTCGACCGTCAATGGCCACCGGCGCCCTCGACCATCGCGGCGAGCTGATCGCGGGAGATCGCGATCTGCACCTCGTGCACTTCGTCGTGGGGGAAGCCGAGGCGCTCGAACTCCTTGACCACCGCGTCCGAACTCTCACCGTCGTAGATGGTGACGATGAAGCCCTCGAAGATGTTCGCGAAGACGTTGACCATCGTTGCGTGCTTGCCCTCGAGCACGTCGGGGGCGTTCTGCATGAACTCCTCCTGCGACAGGCCGGGAGCACGGTGGATGCTGGCGAACAACGGCATGGAGATCTCCTCAGGGCTTGGGCGAGAAACAAGTTCTCAGGATACGCCGTAGCGATATTCAGCACACTTGACCCGTAAATCGGGACGACTTATGGTCGCCGCTCGATGAGCGCGCTCGCGGAACGACCCGACCTCGACTTCACCGAGCGCGATCGCCGCTGGGCTCGCGTGCGGGCCGGCATGGCCGAGCGAGACATCGACCTGCTCATCGTGCTCCCCCAGTCAGACCCGATCGACGTCCTCTACCTGAGCGGCGGTGAGCAGGGCGCGGTGCTGGTTCCCGCCGAGGGCGATCCTTGGATCTTGCTGGGCGGCGAGGACAGCAACCTCGCGGTCGAGCGCGAAGGCTGGATCAGCCAGCGCGAGAGCGCGACGCCGTACGGGTCGACCAAGGTCCCCTACGGCGCGGCGGTCGCAGACAAGCTGCAGCGGCTCGGCTGGAAGCCACTACGCGTGGCCATCGCCGGCCTCGACGGTGACCTGTACTCGCATGTGCGGTCGGCCGACGGCTACGCGATCCACTCGAGCGTGCGCCGCATCATCGACAGGCTCGACGGCTGCGAGATCGTGAACGGCGCGCCGGTCATGTCGCGCGCTCGCTACGTGAAGAGCGAGGCCGAGATCGCCGGGTTCCGCGCCGGCATCGAGGTCGCGGAGGCCGGTGCTCGCGCGATCGGTGAGGCGTACAGCATCGGGAAGGCGCAGGCCGACGCCTACCGTGCCGGCATCGCGGCGATGCTTCAGCCCGGGCTCGGCGTCCCGTCAATCGCATGGTGCCCGGGCCCCTGGAAGACCCCGCGGCCGCGGATCGTCGGCACCCCGCCGGGCGACGTCTTCGACGGCCTCTGCGTCGCGGCCGAGATCATGCCCGGGTCGCGGATGATGACCCAGGTCGCGGAGCCGTTCCTCGCCGGCAGGATCCTCCCCGAGCAGCAGGAGGCGTTCGACCTGAACGTCGCCGCGTTCGAAGCGACCCGGGCGGCGTTGGTTCCCGGCGCGACGTGGCGCGACGTCGAGACCGCGGCGGTCGCCGTCGCCGACGGCACCGATTGGCAGGTGAGCTTCTTGCTCCACGGCGGCTTCGACGGCCCGCTGTTCATCCCGGTCGACAGCCACGAGGACGTGCTCGACGACCGCATCGAAGCCGACACCGTCTTCATCGCCAAGCCCACGGTGTTCCCGCGAACCGCGGAGCGCGTCGTGGCACGAAGTCACGACGTCAGCTGGGGCGACATGGTGGTCGTGAAGGAGGGCGGCGCGCAGCGACTCGGCACGCGGCCGCAACGGCTCATCTCCTACAGCTGAGGCCTCCTCGATCCGTTGACCCCTCAAACCGGTCGACCTACGATTCGGGAAGACAATCCTGTTATTCGGTGCAGCACGTCGACAAGGGGGGAAATCAATGGACTACGAGCGCAGCAAGATCGCGGACCTCTTCTCGGTCGCGCACAAGGCCGGCGCCTACGGCGACCTCCCGGCGACTCCCGCCGACCTCGATCCCCAGATCCACGTGTCCCGTAACGAGGGTGTGCAGCCCTTCTTCCTCACGTGCGAACGCGATTCGCTCGTGGTGACGATGAGTGGCGAGGGCTTCGTCGAGTTCCGCGACTCGAACGTGCTGCACTTCCGGGTCACGCCGGGCGACTTCGTGTACGTCCCGGCCGGCACGCCGCACCGCATCCGCTCCGAGGGCCCGATGGTGCAGCTCCGCTACAAGGCGCTCGACCCCGGCCGCGAAGTCGTGTCGTGGCGCTGCCTCGAGTGCGGCACCGAGCTGTGGCACCGCGAGTTCGACGCCACGAGCGAGATCGCTCAGCGCGTGTACCTCGAGGCGGCGAACGAGTTCAACGGCGACGAGACGCTCCGCCGCTGCCCGAAGTGCAGCGCGATCCACCCCGCCGTCGACGTCTCCGGCACCAAGTGGACAGAGATCGCAGCGCTGGCTCGAAGCCGAGCGCGCGGACGCGCCTCCCCGTGCCACGAACAGCGATCGTCTCCCTGCGGCGAAGGATCGCGAGCCGCTGCGCACGAACGTGTTCGAGCTGATGCGGACGACGACCACGCAGCTGCTTCCCCTCTTCCCCTACCTCGGCCCCGGAGCGATGTTGCCCGCGGGCGCGCTGTTCCGTGGCCGTCCGGGAGCGGAGTACGGGCGCTTCTTCCACCGCAACAGCGAGGAGGAGGTCAATGTCTGCTTCGGCGCGCAGCAGGCGCTCGGCGCGGCCGGCGTGATGTTCATCGGCGGGAAGATGCACGAAGTGCAGGCGCCGCTTCTCGACACGAACGATCCCAATGCCTTCCTCGTGGCGGTCATCACCCAGCGCCAACAGGACGAGGGCCGCGAGCAGCGCGAGTCAGTGATCTTCCGCTGCTCCGAGTGCAACAACAAGCTCCACCAAGTCGACTACTCGGCCGAGCTTCCCGACCCCGAGCGTCCCGACCTCGTGACCGGGGGACGGGTCGACGACGAGTACGACATGTTCCCCACGATGTGGGGCAGCATCCTCGCCACCGACTCCTTCAACTCCGACGAGAACGCGCGCACCTGCACCCGGTGTGGCCACGTCAACCCGCCATTCCCCGCTGAGGCTGTGGGGCTGGCAGAACTACGTCGACCGCCACGAAGTCATCAACGCGGCGCGTCACCTGCTCGACGAGACCGCGAGCAAGGCCGAAGCGGGCATCAGCCGTCTGACGCCGAGCGCCGCCTCGCCGAGGTAGCTGACCTCAATCAGGTCGCGGCGGTCACGAAGCTCTTCCGCTCGTCCCTCGAGCACGAGCTCGCCGTGGTTCAAGCACGTACGCGCGGTCGGCGATCGCCAACGACAGGTGCGCATGCTGCTCGACGATCAACAGCGCGGTGCCTGTGTCGGTGACGACCTTCTTGAGCAAAGCGAGCAGGCGCGCCACGATGAGCGGTGCGAGGCCGAGGCTCATCTCGTCGACGACCAGCAGGCGCGGACGCGCCGCGAGTCCCCTCGCGATCGCGAGCATCTGCTGCTCTCCGCCCGACAGCAGACCGGCCTTGCGCTTTGCGATCGCGGCGAGCTCGGGGAACAGCTCGAACATCTGAGCAGCGGCATCGCGATGCCCGCGTGCGCCGAGACGGATGTTCTCCTGCACGGTCAGGTCGAAGAAGAGCGCTCGATCCTCTGGGACGAGCGACACGCCCATGCGCGCGATCGCGCTCGGCGTGCGGCGATTCGATCTTCCTCCCGCACACCCAGACCTCGCCCCCGAGTGCGGGGAGAAGGCCGCACGCGGTGAGCAAGGTCGTCGTCTTGCCGGCGCCGTTCGGGCCGAGGAGGGCGACGATCTCACCCTCGGAGACATGGAGCGACACGCCTCGCACCACCGCGAGCTGTCCGTAACCAGCGACGAGGTTCGCGAAGGGCGAGCAGCTCGCTCAACGTGCACCGCCGGAGGGCTCGACCTCGACGGGGTCCTCTCCCAAGTACGAGCGCAGCACATCCGGGTTGCCGCGGATCTCGGCTGGCGTGCCCGACGCGATCAGGCGGCCGGCGTCGAGCACGTGGATGTAGTCGCAGACTGTGAGCACCAGCGCCATGTCGTGGTCGACGAGCAGCAGACCCGGCCCCGACGCGGCCAGGCGGCGGAGCCGATCTCCCAGGTCCTCTGTCTCGAGCCGGTCGAGGCCCGCGGCCGGCTCGTCGAGCATCAGCAGCGCCGGCCGAGCGACGATCGCGCGGGCCAACGCCACGGACTTGCGCTCGGCCTGAGAGAGCGAGCTCGGGAGGCGGTCGGCGACATCGTCGAGCCCGAGCAGCTCGAGCGCCCATGCGACATCGGCGCTGTCCTTCGCGCGCCAGCGGAGGATCACGTCGGTGAGCGACCTCCACCACTGCGAGCTCTCGGTGGTCACCCGCACGTTGTCAGCGACGGTCATGTCTTCGAACAGCTCGAGCGACTGGAACGTGCGCGTGAGGTTGCTCAGCGCTCGCCGATGTGCCCGCATGCGAGTGATGTCCCGGCCGCCGAACGAGATCGAGCCTCCCGTGATCGGAGCGAAGCCCGTGACCGCGTCGATGAGCGTCGTCTTGCCGGCGCCGTTCGGCCCGATCAGCCCCGTGATCCCCTCGCAGGGCACCCGCACCGACACGTCATCGACCGCCCGAAGACCGCCGTACACGACGCACAGCCCGTTGATCTCGAGCTCGCGGGAGCGCGTCGCGCTCACGAGGCCACTCCCGCCGTCGACGGCTCGGGCGCTGCTACCTCCGAGTCGGGACGCGCAGGCCTCGACTTGCCCGATGTCAGCGTCGCCTTGATGCGAAGCAGCCCGCGTTCGAGCCCGTCGGACAGACCGTCGGGATGGAGGATCGTCGTCGCGACCAGCCCGAGGCCGCCGATCAGGTACGCGTACCGACCGATGCCGAACCACTGGTCGAGCAACGTCGGACCGAAACCGTTCGGAGCGAAGAACAAGCCGGCGACGATGGCGCCGGAGATGCGCGCGACGCCGCCGATGTAGACCAGCGCGACAAGGAGGAGGGAAGTCAGCACCTGGAACTGCTCGGCGGAGAGGTTCCCGGTGAGCAAGCCGGTCATCGATCCCGCGACGCCCGCGATGAACCCCGACGCCGCGAACGCGAAGAGCTTCGTGCGACCGAGGCCGACGCCGGACGCGACGGCTGCGCGCTCGTTCGCCCGGATCGCGAGCATCTGGCGACCGATGCCGCTGTTGCGCAAGAACGCCACCAGCACCCCGACGAGCACGGCGATGATCAGCACCAGCAGACCGAACTGTGGACGGGGATAGGCCGTCGCGTCGGAGCTGCGGATGTTGAAGTCGATGCCGAACAGCTTCACCGCAGGGATCAAGCGGCCAGAAGCGCCGCCGGTGAAGGTACCGCTGCTGAACAGGAACGCGTCGAGCGCGACTGCCGCGGCGAGGGTCAGCACCGCGAGGTGGATTCCACGCGTGCGAAGGGCGGGTAGACCGACGACCAAGGCGAGCGGCGCGGTGGCCAGCCCTGCCAGCACGAGCGCGGGCAGGAAGGGCACGTTGAGCTCCGCGCTCAAGATCCCGTACATGAAGCCACCGAAGCCGGCGAAGGCCATCTGCGCGAGCGAGATCTGGCCCGCGAATCCGGTCACCACGACGAGCGACAGGCCGAGCACGATCATGATCAGGCTCTGGATCAGCCCGAGCCGGAGGGTGCTGCCGAGCGTGAACAACGCGACGGTGCCCGCGGCGAGGCAGAGCACGGCCGAGAGCACGACGTGCTTCGGACGCCCGGCGACCGGCATCGCGCGATCGATCAGCGTGCCTCTCCACGGGATCGACCGACCGAACACGACGAGCGCCACGATGATCGCGATGAAGGGCAGGCCCTCCTGCAGGCCGCTCGTCGGCAGCCAGTCGAACTCCAAGGTGAGCTTCGTCACGAGCGACTGGAGCATGCCGATCGCGAGTCCGGCCACGAGCGTCGCCGAGAACGAGGTCATGCGACCCAGGAGGGCGGCGCCGAGCGCGGGGACGATGAAGAGCGTGAACGAGGTGGGGTTGAGACCCGAGATCGGTGTGATGAGGATCCCGGCGAAGCCGGCGAGCGCCGTGGCCACCATCCAGTTGATCGCGCCGAGTCGAGTCGACGAGTAGCCGCAGACCGCCGCGCCCTTCTCGCTCTCGGCGGCGCCCCGCGTTCGCGAGGCCGAACGTCGTGTATCGGAACACCGCCCAGAGCGCGACGCCGATGACGACGGTGACCGCGGCGAGGTAGAAGCGGTCTCTCGGCACGCGCGTGCCGAGCACGTCGATCGGGTCACTCGGAAGGATCGAGCCGGCTGTCTGGCCCGAGATGTTGAACGCGCTGTCGCCGAGGTTGAGCACGACCATCGCCTGCACGACGATCATGAGGCCGACCGACGCGACGAGCCGCGCGAGCGGCGGCGAGCTCCGGAGCGGCCGGAAGACGAGCATGAAGATCAGCAACCCGAGCGCTGCCGCGTAGACGAGCGCGATCAGCAGCGCGGGAACGGTCGCGATGCCGTCGCTGAAGATCCGCACTCGATACGGCAGGCCCACGACGGGCAGCATGAGTTGCCCCGTCTTGCGGAGGTCGATGTACGCGTACGCGATGAACATCGCGATCGCGCCCTGAGCGAAGTTGATGACACCCGAGCTGCGGTACTCGAGCACCAGCCCGAGGCCGAGGATCGCGTACACCGCCCCGGCGCCGAGGCCGAGGAGGAGGAAGAGGAGGTAGGACGACATCCGCTTCCGCTCAGAGAGCGACGCGAGCGGCGATCACCCCGCCGCCGCGCCCCAGAGCTCGTCCATCGAGACGTAGTCGCTGAGCTTCTGGATCGTGCCGTCGACTTGCTGCACGAGGTACGCGGACCCTGCGCAGATGCCCGGGAAGTCGCCCACCGGGGGTGCCGAGCACGAATAGGGCACGTTGAGGAAGCTCGGCTGATCCGTCGTCGCCTTGAACGCGGCGAGCACGCTCTGGTGGGTCAGAGACGCCGGGTCCATGCCGTCGAGGAGGTCGTGGATGTTCATGATCGTGCCGAACCCGCCGCGCGAGAAGTCGGTGTCGGCGGCGTCGGGCTTCTGTTCCTCCATGACCTGGTTGTAGAGCTTGACGTCGGGATCGTCGGGGAACACCTCCGAGCCCTTGTAGAGCCCGACGAAGTAGACACCGTTCGCGGCCGAGCCGGCGGCGGCGAGGGTGTCGGGATCGCCGCAGTTGTCGGGCATGATCATCGGGACGTCGGTGCCGAGGCTCGAGTAGGCCTGGAACGCGGGCTGGCACGGCAGGCCGTAGGCGAGCAGCGCATCGGGGTTCGCCTCGAGCGCGGCGGCGAAGGTCGCGGTGAGGTCCGCGGTGTCCGGCGGGAGCGGTCACCGTTGCCGGCACAGGGATGCCCGCCGCCTTCGCCGGCGCATCCATGAACAGAGCCTTGATGAAGGCGTTGGACGGCAGGTCGTACGCCAGCGCGGCGAGGTTCGTCGCTTGCAGCTGGGAGATGGCGAAGTGCACCATCGCCGGGAACAGCGAGGCCGACCATCCGTTGAACAGCGCCCGGCTCGCCGACGTGTACTCGGGCGGCGTGAACGACGCGCCACCAATCAGCGGGATGCCGGTCGCGTCGAACGTGGCTTGCACCGTGAGGGCGCCCGCGTCCGGACCCGGGATGATGATCAAGGGCTCCTTCTGGAAGAGCTCATTGGCGCACGCCGTCAGGCGGGGCGCGGTGTAGTCGGTCGTGCACGACTCGAGCTGGATCGGTCGACCACCGATGCCACCGAGCTGGTTGTTGACGTACTCGACCGCCGCCTCGGCACCGTCGATCAGCTCCGGTGCGGTGAAGCTCGGGTTGTCGGCCGGGGTGTAGATGCCGACGACGATCGGCTCACCCGTCGCCTTCTCGCCTGCGGCTGTCGTCGCCGCACCGCGCTGCGGTGGTCGCCGCACCCGCGGCGGTCGTGGCCGCTCCCCCGCTCGTGGTCTCAGGGGCGCTGCTGCCCGAGTCGTCGCCGCACGCGACGAGGGCCGTCAGGCAGGCAGCCGCGACGACGAAACCGATCAGTTGTCGCCCGCGTGCCTGCGTCTTCGCTCGCGCCCATGCGTTCCCCCCGAGGTACGTACGACTGGTTCGAATACCGAATTACAGGACTTGAGTGCCGAATATTAGGGCACTGCCGCGGTGCGCGGCAAGACGTCAGGCGACCGCGTCGCTCACCGCAGCGTGGATGTCGAGCAACGGGAGCACCTGCTCGGGTGGCCGGCGACCCATCCCACATTCCGTGGCCACCCCGAACGACGGAACGACCTTCGATGCCGCGGCGATCCGCCGCTCGGTGCCCTCGACGCCGTCGGTGAAGTGCACGAGGCCGAGGTAGAGCTCGGTGTCGTCGTGCAGCGCGAGGTCGCCGAGCGGCGCGAAGTAGCCGACGTCGTCGCGGTCACGCGGCACCGGCAGGTGGATCCACGTCAACGGACGGTTCACGCCCGCGCTCAACGCGTTCGCGATGTCGGCGAGCTTGCTTGCGTCGACGGGCTGCTTGAAGTGCTCGTGCTCGTAGTCGCCGTAGCACAGGTGGTACCCGAGCTCGATGTCCGGGGGCACCCAGCTCGCGTAGCGGAGGAGACGATCGAGCACTCCCTGGCGAACGTCACCCTCGAAGTAGGAAGGGAAGACCTCCTCGAGGATGCCGAACTCGGCCGCGGTGTCCCATTGGAACGCGAGCTTGTCGTGAGGCACGACGGCCGCGATCCGTTCGATCTCACGCTGCATCGCCGTCTCGTACGCGGCTTCGAGCGTCAGCTCGAGGCCGGCCACGACGAACGCGCTGATCGGCGCGAACGGGGTCGGCAGGCTGACCTGGAACCGCCAATGTGAGGGAAGGTCGCCAGCGGCCTGCAGGTCCGAGAAGAGCTCCCATGACGAGACCGCGCTCTCCGCGTAGCCGAGCGCGCCGAAGTCGAAGTCGTCGGTCGAGACACCGTCCCTCACCGCGACCCGCGGGTTCGGCGCGTAGTTGCGCGGGCCGGGCGGGATGACCTCGAACTGCGGATCGGCCATGAACCGGTGCAGCTGCCAGACGATCCAATCGAGACGCGGCCCGGTCTCCCCGTCGGTGACCCGCCGGAGTCGATCACCGAGCCGCTCCGCGCACGAGCGGAACACGGTCTCGGCGTCGGGCAGCGAAACCGAGCCGACGAGGTGCGCGCCATTCGGCTTGCCAGACATCGCTTCCCCCTTGTGGTTGCGGAGCTAGGAGCCGAGCTCGTCGTAGACGCGCGCTGCGGCCGGGTGGAGCTCGATCGGCGTGGCCCGCATCTGCGCCGGCACGAACGGGTAGTTGAGTGGGCTGCGCTCGGACGGAATGTGGTGGTACTGCCGCTCGATCGCGTGCGACGTGTGGACCATGCACCACGTGAGCAAGTAGGCGACGTCGTCGGGCATGTCCTCGTGTACGAGCACGAGGAAGCTGCTGAAGTCGAGCGTCAGCACGTCGTCGTCGCAGCCGGGGAGGTAGCCGCCGCGCAGGATCCCTCGCGGCCAGTGGAGATCCTCCTCGAGCGCCGTGAGCGCGGCGTCCTCCATCGGAATGAAGTTCGTCTCGCGGGCGACGCCGATCTCCTGCCACGGGGGCGTCATGATCGCCTCGTGGAACACGGCGTCGGCTAGACCGTCGCGGTACCAGTGGAGCGGCGGGAAGGGGCGCTCGTCCTCCATGAAGCTGCCACCCCACACGAGGAATTCGTCGCGCGGGATGCCGTGCGCGGCCATCACACGTTTCACCCCGTAGCCGATCGTGTTCACGCCGTCGTCCTGCGACGTCGCGATCTTCAGCGGCACCTTCTTCGTGCGCAGATCCTCGAAGGTGCGGATGCCGTGCTCGGCCCCGACCGCGAACACAAGCCGGTCGGCCTGCGGCAGCACACCGAGGGCGCGCAGTTCTGGGTGGGGCGTGCCTTCGAACATGCCGACGCCCGCGATGGCCGAGTAGCCGACGTAGCTGGGCACGATCATCGAGAGGTCGACGTCGTGGTTCACGATCGCCTCGACGGCGTCGGTGCCCCCGCGACCGGTCCAGGTCGCAGTGCGCGACCCAGGACCCGCCCGATCGTTGAACTCCTGCGCGAGCCAGCCGCAGATCCGATGGAGGTTCGCCTGTCCCCAGTCACCTTGGAACTGGAGCGTGACCGCGCGATCGATGTGGGGCTGCGCGGTCTTGGGCATCACGCGTTGCGGATGGCGTCTGCGACTTCGGGCCAGCGGATGCCCTCGAGGTCGACGACATCGTGCACGGTGCCGCACGACCCACAACGTCGGAGGTCGACGTTGGCGTTGAAGGCGTTGCACGCGCGCCAGTAGCCGTCTTGGGGCAGCTCCTCATCGGTGTCGAACTCCTCGCGGTGCACCTCGGCGCCACACGACGAGCAGAACCAGGCCACGGCTTCGAGGCCCGCGTGCAGCGCCTTGTAGCGGACGTGGATCGATGGCTCGTCGGGCCGGATGCGGCTCGCGGTGCCAGCCGGCAGGTAGACGAGGTCACCGGGCTCGAGGCGGTGGTAGCGCACCGGTGAGTGCCCGAGGTCGAGCGTCGCGGCGCCCGTCACCTGCGCGAGCACGCTGTCGGCCGAGCAGATGAGGAAGAAGGGCTGCGGCCGGTCATTGCGGGAGACGTGCACTTGCGGGTCACGGCCGTCGACGAGCACGGGCAGCTCGTCGTAGGGCCCGCAGTCCTTCGCGGCGTCGAACACCTGCACCAGCTTCTTGCGGGTGAGCTCCATGGGTCATGCCGTCGCTTGCGACTCGGCCGCCTTTGCCAGAAAGGCCGCGCGCGCGTCGTTCACGGTGCGCTGATGCATCGACCACTTCGCCCAGCCCCACTCGTCCATCGGGAACGGGGGGTTCAGGTGGCCGCAGCTCTTGCACGTGCGCAGCGACTCGTCGGAGTTGAAACGAGCGACCGGTTCGACCGACTGGTTCAGCGTCGGGAACTCGGGGAACCGATCCTCGTGCTCGTCCGTCGGACGATCGGTGAACTCGTGCGCGAACAGGTGCTCGTGGCACTTCACGCACTTCCAGATGAGCTTCTCGGTCTGCGCCTCGGTGTCGCTCTGGCGCTGCACGATCGTGACGAGCAAGAAGCTGTCGGGCGACTCAGGGTCGCGCAGGAAGCTGTTGACGCCGTGCAGGTTCGGCTGCGCCATGATGCGCCCGGTCTCGAGCAGCGCGCCGTTCGCACCCCACACGAACGTGATCTCGTCAACGGTGTTGTAATGGAAGAAGTGTCCGACGTCGTAGCCCGGACCACCGCGGAAGAGCGCGCCGGAGTACACGATCGCCCCGGGGCCGAAGTAGGGAAACAGCGGCACGAGTTGGGTGTTGGCGTGCTGCATCCGCTCGTAGACGTTGACCTTCAGAGGCTCACGCGCACCGGTCGGCGGTGGGATGCGGTGCTCATACGCGGGTGCCGTCGAAGTCGGGGTCATCTGCGCCATGGGTTCCCCCTAGGGCCATGATCTGTCCTGATTCTGTGCTGTCCTAATTCTCGGGATGTCTCTCTTGTATTTCAGCACTCGTGAGTGCCGTCCCGCAACGCCGAGCTCAGCCGCCGATCTCGACCAGGCGATCGGTCACCCGCTTTGCCGCCGCCTGCACCGCCTGGATGACCGCGGGCAGATCATCCTCGGTCAGCTCGAACGCCAGGCACCCCACGCTGATGCCGGCAGTCAGCTTCCCGTCGGCCCCGAAAATCGGTGCGGCGACCCCCCGCACGCCGAGATCGCGCTCGCCGTTGCTGAGGGCATAGCCGCGCTCTCGGATGCGGGCGAGCTCGTGGCGCAGGTCATCCGGGTCGGTGATCGTCGTGTCGGTGAAGCGCTCGAACGGCGCGAGGGAGTCGACGGCGAGGTCGGCGTCTTCCTCGTACGCGAGCAACACCTTCGCCGGCGCTCCCGCATGCAGGGGCAGCAGGTGGCCGCGCTCGTAGCTCAGCCGGATGGGCCGAGCGATCTCGACCCGCTCGACACAGACCGCCATGTTCCCAGATCGCCGCGTGAGCAGCACGGTCTCGTCGACCTCACGGGCCAGGTCGCGCATGATCGGCAGCGCGATCTCAGACAGGCCGAGGCCCTCACGCGCGATGCGAGCGAGCTCGAAGATGCGTGATCCGAGGCGGAAGCCGCCGCGCACGGCGTCCTCTTCGAGGAGGTTCGACGTCCGCAGGCTCTGCAGATAGCGATACGTCGTGCTGCGCGACATCCCGAGCTCGCTCGGCGATGTCGCTGGCCGAGAGGACCGGCGTGTGCACGTCGAAAAGGAAGAGCACGTCAATGGCCCGATCGGCGGTGCTGTTGCGCCCCGTCGAGGATGTTCCCGTGTCGCTGGGCACGTGTCCCATCATATGGGTCAGCCGGACGGCGTCGACTGTTCACGATATTCAGGACGCTTGACCCGTTTTTCGGGAGTCATTACCGTGAGTCATCGACCTGAGGAGGATCGATGGAGTTCGGTGTTCAGTTCTTCCCATCGGTCGGGCCCGAGACCACGCCGGCCAGCCAGTACTTCGCGGAGGCGCTCCTGCTCACCGAGCATTCCGAGGCCCTCGGGTTCACGAACGTCCGCACCGTCGAGCACTACTTCCACCACTACGGCGGATACTCGCCGAACCCGCTCATCTTCCTCGCCGCCGCGGCGGCTCGCACGACGACGATGCGGCTCATCACCGGCGCGGTGCTCCCAGTGTTCAACCATCCCCTGAAGCTCGCCGGTGAGATCGGCATGCTCGACGCGATCTCGGGCGGTCGACTCGAAGTCGGCTTCGCACGTGCCTTCCTGCCTCACGAGTTCCAACGGTTCGGGGTCAGCCTCGACGAGAGCCGCGAGCGCTTCGACGAGGGCATGGCGATCGTCGACCGGCTGCTCCGCGAGGAAGACGTCGCGTTCGAGGGTCGGTTCCACCGCTTTCCGGCAACGACCTCGCTCCCCCGCCCGACCCAGCAGCCGCGGCCTCCGTTCTGGGTCGCTGCGCTCGGGACTGAGGCCTCGTTCATCAGTGCGGGCACGAACGGCCACTCGATCATGGCGATCCCACTCGCCGGGGCGAAGCTCGCGTCCCTCCTCGCCGCGTACCGAGACGCGTGGCGCAGCGCCGGTCACCCCGGTGATGGCGCGCGTGATGCTCGCGTTCCACATGCTCTGCCACGAGGACGAGGCAGCCGCGCACGACCTCGCTCGCGACCGCGTCAATCAGTACCTCGCGAGCCTCGTCGACGGCGCGAGCGGTTGGCTCGAAGGTTCGAGCTCCGGCGACTACCCGGGGTACGACGCGATCATCCGGGGCCTGAAGGCCGACACGTTCGAGTCGCAGCTCGCGCAGGGCGCGGTGTGGGTCGGCTCCCCCGACTCGATCTCCGAGCAGATCGCCGCGTACGTCGACGCCGTCGGTGGGTTCGAGGTCGCCTCGATGCAGGTGAACTTCGCGGGCCTCCCCTACGAGGTCGCCACGCGTTCGCTCGACCTTTTCGGTCGCGAGGTGCTTCCGCGGTTCAGCGCTCTCGCTGCCACGGGGCAGTGAAGCTCGCGCTCTTCGACGACTGGCGGGTCGGGCTCGTCGACGTCGGCGCGCAGACCATCCGCGACGTCACGACCCTGGTGCCGGGCGCGGGAGACGCCGACTCGTTCGGCGCGGGCTGGTGGGTACGCCTCTGCCGCGACTTCGATGCGCTGCGCCCCAAGCTGGAGAACGAGGCAGCGCGAGCGGCCGGTTCGTGGGCTCGCCGATGTGCAGCTCCGCGCTCCGGTTCTCAACCCCGGCAAGCTCATCGCCACCGCATCGAACTACGGGGACCACGTCGCAGAGATGCGCGACGTCGTGCTCGACCGGGTCGCCGGCCACGTCGAGGGCTGGCTGCTCGACTTCGACGTGTTCCTGAAGGCCACGTCGTCGATCGGCGGTCCCGGCGACGCCGTGGTGCTGCCCGCGCGTCCAGTCGCGGAAGGCCGCGAGATCCATCACGAGAGCGAGCTCGCCGTGATCATCGGTCGCGGCGGTGCGCACATCGCTGAGTCCGACGCGCTCGACCATGTGCTCGGCTACACGATCGGGCTGGACATGACCGTGCGAGGCGAGGGTGATCGATCTCGGCGCAAGAGCTACGACACGTTCACGCCGATCGGGCCGTGGATCGTGACGGCGGACGAGGTGGCCGACCCGAACAAGCTCGAGGTGCGGCTCGAGGTCGACGGCGAGGTGCGCCAGCAGGCGAACACCAAGGACATGCTGGTCGACATCGCGGGCATCATCGCCTACACATCGTCGGTGATGCGCCTCGACCCCGGCGACATCATCCTCACCGGAGCGCCTCCGGGCGTCGGTCAGGTGAAGGCGGGAGAGGTGATGGTCTCAGAGATCAGTGAGATCGGCACGATGCGCAATCCGGTGACGCTTCAAGAAATGGAGGTGGCGACGTGAGCATCGACGGCAACATCCAGGCTCGGCTCGACACGTTCTACGCAGACCTCGGGACGGTCGACCTGCAACCACTTTGGACGCAGGCGCGAGCGTTGCTCCCCAGCACACCGATGCCCGCCGCAGTCCCATGGCTTTGGGAAGGCAAGACGTTGCGGACACTGGCGGCGCGGGCGCGAGATCTCGTCACGATCGAGCGTGGCGGCGAGCGCCGCGTGCTGGCGCTGTCGAACCCGGGCCTCGACGGCGCACCCTTCGCGACGCCGACCCTCTGGGGTGCCATCCAGGCGCTCGGTGCGCACGAGCGGGCGCCCGCCCACCGGCACTCGGCGTCGGCCATCCGCTTCGTCCTCGAAGGCAGCGGCGTGTGGACGACCGTCGATGGCGATGCATGCCACATGCACCCCGGCGACCTGGTGCTCACGCCGGCGTGGACGTTCCACGACCACACGAACGACGGCGACGAGCCGATGCTCTGGTTCGACGGCCTCGACCTGCCGATCATCGGAGCGCTCGACGCGAGCTTCTTCGAGAACCATCCCGACCTAAACCAGCCGGTGCGGGGCTACGACCTCTCCGAGCAGACGTACGGCGCAGGTGGTCGCGTGCCCTACGGCACGACGAACGACCTCGCCTCACTCGCCCCTGCTCGTGTACCGCTGGAAGCAGAGCGACGCGATGCTCGAGAAGCTGCTCGCTCGGTCGGGCGAGCCGATGGCGAGCATCGAGTTCATCGACCCGACGTCGGGTCGTCCTGCGCTCCCGACGATGACGTGCACGCTGCACCGCGTCCTGCCCGGCGCCCGCACCCCGTCGCGGCGCAAGAGCGGCAGCTCGGTCTTCGTGGTCTACCGCGGCACCGGGCAGAGCGTGATCGCCGGACAGGCCTTCCAATGGTCGGTGGGCGACATGTTCGTCGTGCCCTCGTGGCAAGCCGTCGACCATCAAGTCGAGGAGACGAGCGACCTCTTCGAGGTCAGCGACGAAGCAACGTTTCGAGCGCTCCGCCTTTTCCGCGACGAGACGCTCGACGAGCATCAACAAGTGACCGGCATGTTCGAACCCCGCCGTCTCGTCTCTGCGTGAGCGCCGACGAGATCGACGCGGTCGTCCGCGCCAATCGTGCGCTCGGCGCCGCAGGCCAAGCGGATCTGATCTGGGGGCACGCGTCCGGTACGCGATCCCAGCGGACGCGGGGCTTGGATGAAAGCCGCGGGTTGGGGCTTCGAGGAGATCACCCCCCAACGGGTCGTGCTCGTCTCGGACGAGGGCGAGGTGCTCGCCGGCGAGGGCCGGCGCCACATCGAGTTCCCGATCCACACCGAGATGTACAAGCGGCGACCCGACGTGAGCGCGGTCGTGCACTCGCACGCTGCTGCTGCAGTCGCGTTCGCTTCCCTCGAAGTTCCCGTTCGCGCCCTGTCGCATGACGGTGTGTGGTTCGCCGATCCTGACATCCCGAGGTTTCGGGAGACCGGAAGCCTGATCCGTGACCACGACCTCGGCGGTGCGCTCGCATCCGCGATCGGGGACGGGCCCGGGTGCCTCATCCCGCACCACGGCCTCGTGACGGTCGGCGCGACTGTCGCCGAGGCGGTCATGCGCGCCGTGTGTCTCGACCGGGCTTGTCAGGTGCAGCTGCTCGCGATGTCGGCCGGCGGACCGCGGACGTGGTCGGACTCGGACGAGGTGGAACGCAAGCGCGCCGAGGTGTGGACACCGGAACAGGTCGCCGCCGGCTTCGAGTATCTGTGCCGCATCTCTCGCGTCGAGAACTGAGCCGATCCCGGCGGGCTCGTTTGTGTCAGCCTGTGCGCATGTTTCCCGGGGGCAAGCGGTAGGAGGAGGCGAAGTTCGTGCCCGAGCATCGCCGGCCGAGCATTCGCTCCATCGTGCGCAATCGCCGCCCTGGCCCAGTGGCCAGGGACGACGAGCAAGACGACGGTCTCGCAAGCGGGGGCTTGGGCGCTTCGTCTGCTTCGCGCTCACGCATCATCGACAGTGCGATCTACGTGGACGGCGTGAGAGTCGCGTCTCCTGGGTCGCTCACCGAGACGTTCGAGAGCCTCCGCGAGCACCCCGGGGGCGATGGCGTGGATCGGGCTGTACCGGCCGGAGGAACACGAGGTCGGGTCGCTCGCGTCCGAGTTCGAGCTGCACCCCCTTGCCGTCGAGGACGCCATCCACGCGCACCAGCGGCCGAAGATCGAACGCTACGACGACACCCTCTTCGTCGTGCTGCGCCCCGCCCGGTATCTCGATGACACGGAGGAGGTCGAGTTCGGCGAGATCCACGTGTTCGTCGGGACCACATTCGTGCTGACCGTCCGCCACAGTGAGGCACCGGAATTCAGCTCGGTCCGCCGACGTCTGGAGAGCGAGCCCGAGCTTCTGCGACGTGGTCCCGAGGCGATCCTCTACGCCGTCCTCGACAAGGTGGTCGACGGCTACTACCCCGTGGTTGCCGGCCTCGCAAACGACATCGACGAGATCGAGATCGAGGTCTTCCGTGGCGATCCCGAGGTCTCGCGGAGGATCTACGAGCTGTCTCGTGAGGTCGCCGACTTCCAGCGAGCGACACGCCCATTGGCCGAGATGATCTCGGCGCTGTGCGCCGGGTTCGTCAAGTACGAGGTCGACGACGAGCTCCAGCGCTACCTGCGCGACGTCGAAGACCACCTCACGCAGATCGTCGAGCGGGTCGACGAGTTCCGCCAAGCGCTCCGCGACATGCTCACCGTCAACGCCACCCTCGTCGCGCAGCAACAGAACGAGGAGATGCGCCGCCTCAGCGAGGCGAGCAACCAGCAGAACGAGGAGGTCAAGAAGATCTCCGCCTGGGCCGCGATCCTCTTCGCTCCGACCCTCGTCGGCACTGTGTACGGCATGAACTTCGAGAACATGCCCGAGCTCGGCTGGGCACACGGGTACCCCTTCGCGCTCACGCTCATGGTGCTCACCTCCGCGACCCTCTACGCCGTGTTCAAGAGGCGCAACTGGCTGTGACGTCCTACTCGTGGCCGAGCTCGGCCCGGACCGAGCGCGCTGCGTCAGCCAAGACGCGCAGCTTGTTGAATGCCGTCGCGCGAGGCAGGTACTTCATGCCGCAGTCGGGCGCAGCAACGAGGTGTGAGGCCTCGACACGCTCGAGGCCCCGCCGGATGCGTGCGGCAACGACATCGATCGGTTCGACGTCGGGGTCTTGAAGGTCGATGACGCCGAGGACGATCACCTTGCCCGAGAGATCGTCGAGGACTCCGAGGTCGAGCTTCGGCTGGGCTGCTTCGATGGAGATCTGCTCGGCGGCACAGTCCACCAGCTGCGGGAGAAATGAATAGCCGCTGGGCTTCTCCCCGGGTACCACCGCCGCGTAGCCGAAGCAGAGGTGCACGGCGGTCGTGGCCGTGATCCCTTCCAGCGCCCGATCGATCGCCGCGACCGCGTATCGCTCGGCTGCGGCGGGGTCGTTGCGAAGCCACGGCTCGTCGAGCTGGATCACATCCGCACCCGCGGCCTGCAGCTCCCGGGCCTCCTCGTTCACTGCGGCGGCGAAGTCCATCGCGACGGCCTCCGGGTCGTGATACCACTCGTCCTTCGCCTGCTGACTCAACGTGAACGGACCAGGAAGCGTCACCTTCACCGGCCGATCAGTCATACGCCGCAGGAACGCGAGTGCAGCGACCTCGACCGGTCGGGTGCGGCGAATCGCGCCGACGACCCTCGGCACGGGGATGCTGCGACCCGCGCGATTCGTGAGCGATGCCGGGTGCACCGCGTCGATGCCGTCAAGCGCAGTCACGAGGTGATTCGAGTAGCTCTCGCGGCGCACCTCCCCGTCGGTGATGACGTCGATGCCCGCGCGCTCCATGTCGCGGATTGCCAGCTCAGCCGCATCGTCTTGAGCACCCTCGAGCAGATCGGCGGGGAGGGCCCACAGCTCTTGCGCTCGCGCCGTGGGACGCCCTTCGACAAGAACGCTCGATCGATCAGCCACGGCGGTTGCGGGTAGCTGCCGACCACGGTGGTGCTCAAGACCTCCGGAGCGACCTTCACGGCACCATCGTCTCGCACTTCGCGCTCGGTCGACTGGAGGTCGCCTGGCACGTGCGTTTGCCCAACCTGCGTCGTCACGCAACGGAAGTGCCGAGGACATAGGTCCCTGGAAGGGCCGTGTACCCGGGCGCACACTCGGGCCATCGACGCCTTTACGCGTGGCTGTGGCTAGGCGTGGGCATCGTGCTCATCGTGTCGAGTTTCATGATCCTGAAGCGCTCGCAATTCGCCCGCTGGATCGGCTTCCTCGCCGCAGCGATCGGAGCCATCAGCGCGATCGCCTGGATGCCCTACTACCCGGTCTGGTCCATGACCTACATCGGGATCGCGGTCGCGACGTTCTACGCGCTCGCCCGCTACGGAGGCCGCAGAACCACGGTGTAATGACCGCGTCGCGAGCCCGCTGGTGGGCTACGACCGGGTGACGTCCCGGGACTGCCGCGCGATGTCGGTGAGTCGAGCGGCGGAGGTGGACGCCATGAAGTCGCTCAGGACCTCGACGAACCGCTTGGGTGCCTCGCTTTGGGGGAAGTGACCCACGCCCTCGAAGATCTCGAGGCGGCTGCCGGGCATCGCGGCGTGCGCGGCCCGGGCGTGGTCCACCGGGATCATCGGGTCGGCGTCGCCCCAGACGATCAGCGTGGGCATGTCCTGGGCGAGGTACAGGCGGTCGGTGGCGCTGACCGCTTGACCGCCGGGATCGACGACCGCCCGCAGCGTTCGGAAGTAGGCGCGTCGGGTCTCGGGGTCGCCGAGCGAGGCGTAGGCGCTCCACATCTCGGCCAGCCGGCCCGACCTGACGCCCCGATCCCAAAGCCAGGCGCTCAGGGCGTTGCCCAACTTGCGCACGAACGCCGGCGTCACGATCGGCAGCACGAGCTCCGCGCCGGGAAGGGACAGCGCCCGCAGGATGAAGCTGACCTCACGACCCAGACCACCGCTCGACACCAGCACGAGGCGCTCGCAGCGGTCGGGGTACTGGTAGGAGAACTGCATCGCCACGCCGCCGCCCAGCGACTGCCCCACCACGGTGGCCCCAGCGATCCCGAGCCGGTCCATCAGGTCTCGCAGCATGCTCGCATGCGCGCCGAGCGAGTAATCCGTCGCTGCCTTTCCCGAGGCCCCATGACCCAAGAGATCGGGCGCCAACACGCGGTAATGCTCGGCCAGCTCGGGCATCACCTCGCGCCAAGTACGCGAGCTGCCCGCCATCCCGTGGATCAGCAGGATCGTCTCCCCCTCGCCTGCCAGTCGGTACGCGACGTCGTGACCGTGGATCTCGATGTGGCGAAGCCTGAACATGGTCATGGGTCTAACCCGGTCGAGCCCTCGCGACCAGGGTCGAAGGTCTGGCGCGAGACTTTCGTCGTGCTGCGGCTTGGAACGATCGTCTTGGGTGCCGACGATGTCGATCGTGCCGCCGCCTTCTGGGCGAACGCGTTCGGCTACGAGGTCGTCAGGTTCCCGGGTTCCGATGACGACTTCACGCTCTTGGTCCCGCCCGACCGTGTCGGAACACGGGTCGCTGTGCATCGGTCGGTCACTCCGGTCCAGGAGCGGCCGCGGGTCCATCTGGATCTCGTGGTCGACAGCCCGGCCGAGCAGTCGTCCGAGATCGACCGCCTCGTGGCGCTGGGTGCGACTCGCGTGGAGTGGGACTACCCCAGCGACCCTGACTTCGTGGTCTTGGCTGACACCGAAGGCAACCGCTTCTGCGTCGTGGATGCCAGCCACGGCTGACAAGGGGGTCAGAGGCTGTAACGGGTCTCGGCGAGACGGAACATCCGCCGCCAGAAGAGACGGTTCAACGCGACGATGTACATCGCCATCACAGCGATGCCGGCGAGGATCTGATGGAAGTCACCACTCTGGGCGGCGTGCGCGATGTAGGCCCCGAGGCCGGTGGCGGTGAGCGTGGTCGATCCGTACCGGACGACCTCGGCGACGATCGAAGCGTTCCACGCGCCCCCTGATGCGGTGATGCCGCCAGTGACATAGCTCGGGAAGATGGCCGGGAGGGTGAGACGCTTCCATCGCTGCCAGCCGTGGATGCCGAGGTTGTCCATCGCGTCCTTCAGGTCCGAGGGGATCGACTGGGCGCCGGCGATGGTGTTGAAGAGGATGTACCACTGCGCACCGAGGCTCATCAGCAGAATGCCGCCGATGTTGAGGCTCAGCCCCGTCTTCACGAAGGCCCACGCGGCGAACGGGAACAGGAAGTTCGCGGGGAAGCTGGCCATGATCTGGACGATCGGTTGCGCGGTGCGGGCAAGCCGCGGGCTGGAACCGATCTTCACGCCGATCGGCACCCACACGAGCGTGGCGACGACGACGAGGACGACGACGCGAGAGAACGTGACGAGCCCCTGCCACAGCGGTGTCCAGAACACCGCCCATCCGTCCTCGGCAGTGATGTAGCTCAACATCTTCCAGATGCCGAAGGCGAGCAGCCCGCCGACCACCAGCCAGAACACGGCGTCACCGAAACGTCGCCGGCGTTCGTCCGCGGTGAGGGAGGCGTCGTCGGTGCCGAGCAGGCGAACGCAGAATCGGTTGACGGGCTGTGCGAGGCGACGACGGGCACGGCCGACGGCGCGAGGCCAGTGGGAGCGGCGTAGGAAGTTGAGCACCGCCGAACGCGGCACCTCGGCGGCCTCGGATTGCTCGTTCTTGAACTTCTCCGACCACGCGACGAGTGGGCTCCAGAGCAAGAAGTTCACGCCGATGACCATGATCGCCATCGTGAGCGATGGCGAGCGCGACCTTGCCCAGGTCGCCCGCGGCGATCGCGGCACCCGCATACGCGCCGACGCCCGGCAGCGTGTAGCTCTGGTTCAACACGCTGATCGCTTCGGCGGCGACGAGGAAGAACCAGCCGCCGCCCATGCTCATCATCCCGTTCCACACCAATCCGATGGCGGCGTTGGGCACGTCGAGGCGCCAGAACCTCGTCCAGCGGGGAAGGCGCAGCAGGCGTGCGGCTTCGTCGAGCTCGCGGGGCTCGGTCATGAGCGAGTGGTAGAAGCTGAACGTCAGGTTCCACGCCTGCGAGGTGAAGATGGCGAAGATCGCCGCGCACTCGAGCCCCAGGTACGAGCCGGGGAACAGCGCGATGAACGCCGGTGACCGTGATCGAGAGAAACCCCAGGATCGGGATCGACTGCAGGATGTCGAGCGCGGGGATCATCACCTTCTCCGCTCGGCGGTACCGGGCCGCGACATAGCCGTAGATGAACGTGAAGGTGTACGAGAACCCGAGCGCGATGAACATCCGCAGCAGGCTGCGGGCCGCGTAGTACGGCAGCTGGCTCGGTGACGTGTCGATCGAGCCGACCTCGCCGGGAGTGAAGGAGACGGTCGGCGTCGCGGCCGGCCTCGACGACGACGTAGAGGAGGACGAGCACACCGGCCGCGACCACGACGTCGACCCAGGTGACCGCGCGCAGGCTCACCGGGAGCCAGCCGGAGTAGCCCGCGGCGCCTGCGTGGCTCGCGGGGCTGGCTTCGATGGTCCCCCGCCGCCGGCGGCGACGCGGTACGTGAAGCTCACGACTCCGTGCTCGCCGCGGCCCGGCCCGGGTCGAGAGCGAGCTCGTCGTGCGCGGCGTCGTAGCTGAACAGCTCGGCGTAGCGACCCCAGTCCAACGCGACATCCAGCTGCTGTTTGGCCTCAGGTTCCGGAAACGAGCGCCGGAGCACCTGCATGAAGAACCCGGCGAGAAGGGTGTGGTCGCCGCCTCGCTCCAGCCCGTTGACGATGACGCGGATGAGCGGTGCCCTCGTCGAGCGCCGCGTCGGCGAAGATCTGTTTCGAGGCTTGGATGTCGGCGCCGGCGAACGTGATCCCTCCGGGGTCAACCGGATGGTCCCCGCCTCGACGACGGCGAAGTCGAGCAGCTCCAACGCATCGACGAGCGGCAGGAGATCGTCGACCTCCAGGTACAGCTCGTCGGCCAGCTCAGCCACGCTGATCGGGCCGAGCCCCGCCAGGATCTCCGCGAGTCCCGAGAGGCTGTCGACGCTCGCATGCGGTAGCGGAACGGTGGCAGGCGTGCGGCGTTCGTCAGCCGGCGCGAGCACTGGCAGCTCACTCGCCGTGCGCCCGGTCATGATTGCGTAGATCTCCTCGACGAGACCGACGAACTCGGGCGCGTTGCGGTCACGTGGCCGAGGCAGCACGACCGGCAGCTCCGCGCGGATCCGTCCTGGGTTGGATCCGAGGACGATGATCCGGTCCGCGAGGATGACCGCCTCTTCGATGTTGTGCGTGACGAGCACGATCGCCTCGATCGGGAAGTCCTCGTTGTCCCAGAGCTCCAGCAGCTCGCCGCGGAGGTTCTCGGCCGTGAGCACGTCGAGGGCGCTGAACGGTTCGTCCATCAAGAGCACTTCGGGCTCGACCACGAGCGCGCGCGCAAACCCCACCCGTTGGCGCATCCCACCGGACAGCTCCTTGGGGTATGCGGACTCGAACCCGTCCAACCCGATGAGGTCGATGGCTCGCTCGGCCCGCTCGGCTCGCTCGGTCGGCTCGACATCTCGCGCTTCCAAGCCGAGCTCGACGTTCTGGCGCACGGTCAACCACGGCAGGAGCGCGAAGGTCTGGAACACCATCGCTGTTCCGGCATTCGGGCCGGTCACTCGGCGCCCGCGGAACGAGACTGTGCCGGCGGAGGGAGCCACGAGCCCCGCGACGCACCGCAGGAGCGTCGACTTCCCACTGCCCGACTTGCCGAGCAGAGCGACGATCTCGCCTGCTCGAACCTGGAGCGAGACACCCTCCAGCACCGGCAGTGGGCCGTCGAGCGTGTCGAACGTCTTGGTCACCCGATTCACATCGATGAGCAGCGTTCCCTCGAGCTACTCCGGGACGGCGCTCGACCGCCTCTTCCATTGACATCGGACATCACCCTTCTGGGAGCGCGCCCGCGCGCGAGCTCCGGACCCACCACACGTTTCGAACCGAACTGCGATGCCGCGAGGGCGTGGCTCAAACAGCCACCCGGGCGGTTGCGGGAAGGGTGCTCGTCGCTCAGGCGGCGAACGTCCCGACGCGGGTGGCCGTTCGAGGACTACTACCTTCGCTCACCGGCCACCTCCTTCACGTCGAGACCAGCACCAGATTGTAGTCACCGCCTTCGCTGGCGGCCCATGCGAGGCTCGCGACGTGTACTCGGTGGTGAAGCGGCTCCTCATCGGGACGCCGCTCTCGTCGTCGGAGCTCGAGGACCAGCGACTGACCAAGCGGGTGGCGTTGGCCGTGTTCGGCACCGACGCAATCGCGTCGACGGCGTTCGCCACGCAGGAGATCTTGGTGGTGTTGGTGCCGGCTGCGGGGATGGCCGCTCTCGACTACCTCGTGCCGATCTCGATCGTGGTGATCGTGCTGCTCGCCATCGTGACAGCGAGCTACCGCCAGACGCTCTATGCGTATCCGAGCGGCGGCGGCTCGTACATCGTCAGCCGAGAGAACCTCGGGACGGGAGCTTCGCTCGTCGCGGCGGGATCTTTGATGGTCGACTACACGCTCACGGTGGCGGTCTCGATCGCCGCGGGGGCGGCCGCGATCACCTCGGGAGTGTCGTCGTTGCGCGGCGACGAGCTCGAGATCGGTCTGGTCCTACTCGCACTCATCGCAGTCGCAAACTTGCGCGGAGTCCGGGAGTCGGGCCGGCTCTTCGCTCCTCCCACCTATACGTACATCGCGATCATGACGCTGCTCGTGGTCGTCGGGCTGTTGCGCGTCGCGACGGGCTCGCTCGGCCGCCTTCCCGTCGACGAGGACGCGCTGGCGCACTTCACAGGCCGTGAGGCGGTACTCGCCGGCGCGTCGTCATTCTTGCTGCTCCGCGCGTTCTCGTCGGGCGCGGTCGCGCTGAGCGGGGTCGAAGCGATCTCGAACGGGATCCAGGCGTTCCGCAAGCCCGAGTCGCGCAACGCGGCGATCACGCTCACGTGGGTCGCGGCGATCCTCGGGGCGTTGTTTCTGGGCATCGCCGTGCTCGCGTCGCATCTGCGACCGACCTTGAGCCCCGACGAGACCTTGCTCTCGACGATGGGCCACGCGGTCTTCGGTGACGGTCTTCTCTACATCGTCTTGCAAGCATCAACGGCTGCGATCCTCACGCTCTCGGCGAACACCGCGTTCGCGGACTTCCCCCGATTGTCCGGAATCGTGGCCTCCGACGGCTTCCTCCCCCGCCAGTTCGCGAACCGCGGCGATCGGCTGGTCCTGTCGAACGGGATCCTCGTCCTGATGTTCGCTGCAGGCACACTGCTGATCGCGTTCGGTGGGGAAGTCAGCGCGCTCATCCCACTGTTCGCAGTGGGGCTGTTCATGTCCTTCACGCTCTCGCAATCGGGGATGGTCGTGCACCACTGGCGCGGCCGCGAACCGGGCTGGCAGCGTCGACTCGCCGTCAACGCCGTGGGCGCCTCTGCCACCGCAGTCGTCACCGTCGTGGTTGTCGTCTCCAAGTTCACTGAAGGTGCGTGGGTCCCGACGATCGTCATCCCGCTCTTGGTGCTGCTCTTCTGGTCGATCCACCGCCACTACAGGCGGGTCGACACGACGCTCGCCTGCCCACCCGGAACCCCGCTGCCCGCGGTGGTCCACACAGTCGTCGTGCTCGTGCCAGCGCGGGTGCACGCGGGAGTCCTCGAGTCGCTCGCATACGCGAAGTCGCTGCAGCCTCAGTACCTCCACGCCCTCCACGTCGCGTTCGACGAGGAGTCGTGCGAGCAGATGCTCCACACCTGGAACGAGTACGGCTTCGACATCGAGCTC
Source organism: uncultured Acidimicrobiales bacterium (assembly GCA_963708175.1). Taxonomy (GTDB): domain Bacteria; phylum Actinomycetota; class Acidimicrobiia; order Acidimicrobiales; family DATKAS01; genus DATKAS01. The sequence continues at coordinate 112,136 of CAVPSD010000003.1, read as the reverse complement.
GAGGTCGTGTCGTCCCCATATCGCGAGCTGGTGCGGCCGGTCCTGCGGTACGTCGACAAGCTCGACGAGCTGTGGGACCACGACACGGTCACCGTGATCATCCCTGAGTTCGTCGTGCATCACTGGTGGGAGGCGCTCCTCCACAATCAGAGTGCCCTGCTCCTCAAGGCGCGCTTGCTGTTACGCAAGGGGACCGTGGTGACGTCGGTGCCCACCCACATCGACTGAATCGGAAGTGCCCGCGTCGCGTGGTGTCACTCGGTCCGGTCGCGCGGTTCGAGGACGACCACCGGCGTCTCGGTCGACCGCCGGCCCGCGTACGCGTCGAGCCGTGGATCGACAGCGACCCAGCGCTGCCACAACCGATCACGCTCGTGCCCAACGGCTGGACGCGCGCGCACCGGGCGCGGATGCTCGCCGGTCAGTCGAACAACGGCGTCGGGCTGCGCCTCGAGGTTGAGCCACCACGCGGGATGACCCTCGTCCCAGCCGTTCATCGCGATCGAGATGAGGTTCGGGCCATCTTCGAGGTAGCCGATGATGACGCTGCGCTCTCGCCCGGACTTCCGCCCGATGGTCGTGAGACGCAGCGCACCCCAGCCGCGTTTGTTCGCCGTGGTCCAGAGGAAGCGACCGCCACTGAGCCGGTGGAGCGCTCGATGCGCACGCCAGGCCGTGTGCACGAACCACGGCGGCGGGACCTTGGGCGGTCGGGATGCCGCGGTGCTCATCGCTGACTCCTCCCGAGATGGCGCACCTCCACGCTACGCGGCGTCTTCACCGCATTTCGACACCTGCCGGGACCAAAGACTCTCGTGGCGCATGGCGAGCTGCTCCATGCTGAGCAGTCAGCGGAGTTGAGGAGGCCAAGATGCACGAACCATGGGCGTGGACAGTCGAGATCATCTTCACGGAGGACGGCGACAAGACTCGAGCGGATGCCGTGCTGTCGGGTCCGTCCGAGGACCTGCGCGGATGGGGTCGGTCGCGTCGAAATCCAGAGGATCCGGATCTGCCGGCGGTGGGCGAGGAAGTCGCCGCGGCGCGGGCACTGACGGATCTGGCGCACCATCTGCTCGAGGCGGCGGCGCATCGCATCGAGTCGTGGGAAGGTCACCCGGTCAAGCTGACCCGCTGACCGGTCGAAGAACGCTGCGAAGGGGCGCACGCCGCTTCCCGACGCCCTTCTTCGGCCCTGCTCGTCGCCGTGCCTGGCACTCATCTGCGTGATGCGCGCTGCGCCCGACCCTGCACTGTGGGAGGGTGCTGCTCGGCGCAGCACAAGTCGACCAGGAGGACCATCCACATGAGCATTGGACCGATTCAAGCGTTCGTCATCGGCTTCCCCGACAACGACCTCTTCGAGGGCCGGATCGCGGAAGAGCTCGGACGTCTCAGTGGTGTGGGGCAGATCAGGATCATCGATGCGGTCTTCGTGATGCGTGAGGGCGACGACGTGTCGGTGCTCAGCGTGTCCGATCTCGACGACGACCAGCGGGCCGAGCTGCGCTCAGCCGTCGGCGCACTCGTCGGACTGGGCATTGCTGGCGTCGACGGTGCCGTGGCGGGTGCTGATCTCGGCGCCGCCATCGACCCGGACGCCACGACGGCGGCAGAGAGGCTCGCGTTCGGCCTGCTCGACGGCCTGCCCGATGGCACATCTGCGCTGGTGCTCGCGATCGAGCACCTGTGGGCGATTCCCCTCCGTGACGCCGTCCGCGACGCCGGAGGCATCGTGCTCGGCCACCATTCCCTCACGCCCGAAGAGCTGATCGCGTTCGGGATGGACGTCGCCGACGCGATCGAAGCCGACGACACCACGAGTTAGGCGAACCGCCGTTCCTCAGCCGGGACACCGCGGCGAGCATCGCCGCCTTCGTCGCGTCGGTCCGCCGCAGGTGTGGCGGCGCTCCGCGCCGATCGATCCGCGCTCCTCACGCTGGCAGCCGATCTGCAAGACGACGAATGGGGCGCACCGAGCGACTGCGCCGGCTGGCGCGTCCAAGACGTCGTGGCACACCTCGCCAACACGTGCCGCGCGGTGGCGGACCCGCAGTCACTGCCGGCAGGTGTCGACGGAGACGTCGAAGCGACTGCCGACGCTCAGGCAGCCGCGCATCGCCACTGGGCACCAGAGGAGGTCCTCGAGGACTACGAGCAGATCAGTGCCGCGGCCCTCGGGCTCCTCGAGTCCTTCCAGAAGCCACCGCACACGGACACCATCGTCCCGATCGAGGACCTCGGTCGCTACCCGTTGCACCTGGTGGCGAACGCCTTGGCGTTCGACCACTTCTGTCATCTGCGCAACGACATCCTCGCTCCCAACGGACCGATCGACCGTCCCGCACCCCCGGCCGATGAGGCTCGCGTCGGCGCGACTCTCGAATGGCTCGCCGCTGGACTCCCGCAGATGAGCGTTGCGCTCGCGGATGTAGTCGACGATCCCGTCACCCTCGACCTCACGGGCGCCGGTGCCACTCGCTGGGTCATCGCCCGCGACCCGAGCGGAAGCATCACCGTCACACCCGGCGATCGAGTGGCCGTCACCGTGACATCACCCGCGACCGAGTTCATCATCTGGGCGACGCGACGGCGGCCGTGGCGTGAGCGCGACGTCCGCATCGAAGGCGACGCCGACTACGCGGCCAGCGTCCTCGACGCCATCCACTTGTTCTGACGGGGTCGCCGACTCCGCCAGAACACCCGATGCGGTGACTTGAGGAGCGCGACGTGAGCATTCACACCGACATCGTCGACGCATACATGGAGGGCTTCCGGCGCAGCGACAAGCCGGGGATCCTCGCGCTCCTGACCGACGACGTCGCGTGGGATCTCCCCGGCTTCCGTCACCTCACCGGCAAGGCCGACTTCGAAGGCGAGATCGTCAATCCCAGTTCGAGGAGAACCCGATGCTGGTGGTCGACCGCAAACTGGAAGCCGGTGACACCGTCGTCTGCATCGGCGAGGGCCAGGGACAGATGAAGGCCGGCGGCGAGTTCGGCTTCGCCTTCTGCGACGTGTTCACGTTTCGCGACGACCTGATCTGCCGAGTCGAGTCCTACGTCGTGCCGCTGTCGGGTCCGTCCCTCGGCGAGCTCGCCAAGGACTAGGCCGCTACCGGCGTTGCATCCCGACGGGAGAAGGCCGCGCCCCGCCCTCTTGCCGGCTCGGCCGAGCGCTCCAACAGGGCCGCCAACTCAGAGAGGTGGTCCCCAGCGGGGCCTGGACAATCGCCCCGCCGAGGACGGCGCGACTTCACCCGATTCATTAGGGTCCGCGCCATGGCCGAAGTGATCATCATCGAAGTCGAGTGCGACCCGGCGCTCTACTCGACAGTCAACGGGATCCTCGGACTCGATCCGAACACCGGCGCCGGCGATTGGCCCAAAGGGCTCCTGACCCACGTCGGCGGTGGAGGCGACGGCACCGTGGTCGTCGTGGAGGTCTGGGAGTCGCGGGCCGAGCAAGAGTCGTGGATGGCGTCCAAGCTCGGTCCGGCGCTGGGGCAGGCCGGCGTGGCTCAGCCGAAGCGGATGGAGTGGCTGAGCCTGCTTGGGAACTTGAAGCGCTGAGCGGCGAGCTCCTCGCGGCGAGACGCACTCCCCGTGCAGGGACGTTCGGCCCTGGCGACGAGCAGCGATCTGCGGCACGTTGGGCTCGAGCGATGGAAGGGGGTCGCACGATGACCGAGAAACTGGGGCTGATCTTGCTTGATGTCACCCCGGGCAGCGACGGCGAGTTCGATCGCTCGTTCCTCGAACGCAGCGGCCACGACGTCGTCGTGTGCCACGGACCCGAACACGGTGAGCTGTGCCCGCTCCTCGCCGGGACCGGTTGCGACAAGGTCGACCGGGCACACGGCATCGTCTTCGCGCTCGACCTCGATCGGGCGCAGCACCGGGCGATACTCCAGCGGTATCGGGATGTCACACGGCCGGAAGTGCCGATCCACGCAGTGGTGCGGCCGGGCCAGCGGGCCAAGTACGCGGATCTACTCGGTGAAGTCGAGGTGTGGGAGCACGAACCGACCGCGGCTGAGCTCGATGGCTTCGCCGCGAACGTCGAGGCCAACGACCGCTGAGACCGTCCCGACCGGAGCTCCAGCTCGGCTCAGTCCGTCGAGGTTTCGTGGACGATCCGTCGTCCGGAGATGAATGTCGGCTCGATCCGAACGATCGTCAGACGATCACCATCGGCGAGCGGCTCCAATCCGGCGTCGAGCACTTCGAACGTGACGGCGGGGTCGTGAACGATCTCGGCCGGGCCTACGGCGAGAACGCTCCAACCAGAGCGGTCGGCCAGCTGATAGTCGTCGACCTCAAACGCCACGACCGCGCCGGCGGCGGCGGCCGACATCTTGGAGCCGGGTGAAGTTCGGAACACGATCGCACCGTCGATGACTCGGTAGTTCACCGGGAAGATCGCCGGAAGCGCGCCGATCGTGATCCCGACCCGACCCACCCCGCCGATGCCGAGGAGCGCCCGTGCCTCGTCTTCGTCCAACAGTTCGAGCCCCTCGTCCACGAGCATGCGTCGACTCTGCGGGCCGGGCGCGGGTCTCGATAGGGTCGATGGTCCTCTTCCGGCCCCCGATGCCCGTGGGGTGCTCGGCCTCCGACCCGGCCTTCCTTGGTGAGCGCGGCCATCAAGTACCGTGACGAAGGGCTAGGGGGCAGAGTCGAACGCCGCACCGGCGTGACGACGAGGAGGGGGAGCTCGATGACGACGCTCGGGACCTACGACACCGACGTTTCGGACATGTATGCCGTCCACAAGGCGCTCCTTGGCGCGCTGGACGCGGCTCCGGAATGCGTCGCCAAGGCCGGCATCGACTCGAAGCGCGTCGAGGTGGCCGGTTCGTTCTGCGAGAACGTGATCGAGTTCCTTCATGTGCACCACACCGGCGAGGACGAACTGATCTATCCGGTTCTCGAAGAGCGCTGTGCCGAGAGTCGATCCGAGCTCGAGCGGATCAACGACCAACACAAGTTGCTGCACGCACCAATGGATGCAGGACGGTCCGCCGTTGCCACTTGGCGGGCGGCGCCCTCGACCGACAACGCCCAAGTTGTCATTGACGCGATTGCCTCGATCGTCGAGCCGCTACGGCCCCACCTGGCGGAAGAGGAGACCGTGCTGCTGCCCATTGCGTCGAAGTGGATGAGTCCCGAGGAATTCGGGAGACTGCCCGGTCACCACATGATGAGCTTTCGCGCCGACAAGCCCTGGCTCATGATGGGGCTCGTGCGAGAACAGCTCGATCAGGAGCACCGTGACGGCATGCTCGCGGGTATGCCCCCCGAGATGCGCACGATGTGGACTGAGCAGATGGAACCGGCGTTCAACGCCTTCATCGCGGAAGTTCGCGAATGACCGGAGGCGGTGGCGACTCGTTCAAGTCGGCCTGTACGGGGGAGCCTCCCCCCACCCCCAGCGAGGTACCGGCGCGTGCTCGACGACCTCGGCGCCAGGTTGTGAGTTGAGCACGGCGAGACGCGTGCCCCACTCCAGATAGGCCATCAGCGCCGAGCGGAACTCCGGATCGTCCGGAAGGCCGGCGTCGTCGGCGGCGAGGTTCATCAAGGACACGAATCGGTGGCGCTGTTCAGCGGTGATGCCCAGGTTCTTGTGATGGGTGAGCATCGCCTCGTAGCCGCCGAGTTCGGTGGTGTACCGGGCGGGCCCGCCGAACACCTCGCTCCACCACGCGGCAACGTGATCCCGATGCGCGGCGCTGACCCCGCCGGGGAAGAACGACGACAGCAGGTCATCACGTTCGACGCGGTCATAGAACGCATCGATCAACCGTCGGAACGCCACGCCACCACCAGCCCACTCGTACAGCGCGGGAACCGCGTCGGGCGCGGGCGGATTGCTCACGGGCGCACCATATCGAGACACGAGCGGGCCTCCTCCGAGGCCCATGGACTCGCTGTCAGGTCAGGCGACGCCTTCGATGATCTTGACGAGCTCGTCGGTGCCGTAGCCGTTGTGTCGAGCGAACGCGACGAGCTCGCGGGCTTTGTTGACGACTGCGCCCCGCTCGGAGTGCCGTGACGCCGTCCTAGAGTCGTGGCCGTGGCCGAGGATTCAAGCAACAGTGTGACCAGGGCGAAGGGAGCCAAAGCGACGGGTCGTCTGCCGAGGAGGCTCTACGAACGCGAGTTGTTCCGGCTGCAGGCAGAGTTGGTCAAGGTCCAAGAATGGGTGAGGGCCGATGGTCGGCGTTTGGTCGTGCTCTTCGAGGGGCGTGACGCCGCCGGCAAGGGCAGCACGATCAAACGAGTGACACAGTTCCTCAACCCGCGTGTCGCCCGCATCGCTGCGCTCCCCGCCCCGACCGAGCGCGAACGCACCCAGTGGTACTTCCAGCGATACATCTCACAGCTCCCCGCAGCGGGCGAGATCGTGCTCTTCGATCGCTCCTGGTACAACCGGGCCGGGGTAGAGAAGGTGATGGGCTTCTGCAACGCCGACGAATACCACCGCTTCTTGCACCAGTGCCCGATCTTCGAACGGATGCTCGTCGAGGACGGTGTGCTCCTGCGGAAGTACTGGTTCTCGGTGAGCGACGCCGAGCAGGAGGCGCGCTTCAGGGCCCGCCTCAAGGACCCGATGCGACGGTGGAAGCTGTCGCCCATGGACCTGGAGTCCGTCCGCAAGTGGGACGACTACTCGCAGGCGAAGGACCAGATGATGGTGCACACCGACATCCCGGAGGCACCGTGGTACGTGGTCGAGAGCGAGGACAAGCGGCGCGGCCGCATCAACATGATCGCTCACCTGTTGAGCACACTCGACTACCACGAGGTGACCCGGGTGCCGCTGGAGCTCCCGCGGCGACCGGACTCGAGGGGATACGAACGGCCGCCCCGGGAAACGCAGACCTACGTACCGGACCACGCCGGCTCGCTCGACCGCTGAGCCTAGGTCGGTGCACAGGAGTGCGATTCGGTTGAGCACCAAGTGCCATTCGACCCTGGCCCTCCCTGGGCGGCCTCGACATAGTGACTCCATGGAACCGACGCCCACACGAAAGCCGGTTGTGCTGACAGCCGATGCGATCGCGACCCTGCCCATGGCGCCACTTGGTCCGCTCGAGGGTGTCACGCACCGGGTGTTGTGGCAGAACGACACCTCGATGTCGGGCGTGTTGACCGTCGAGCCCGGCCACCACCTCGGCCGACATACCCATCGAGAGAACCATCACCACATGTGGGTCCTCGAGGGGCGACCAACCATTCTCGGTGAGGAGCTCGGACCGGGGTCCTACGTGCACATCCCTAGCGGCGTCGAGCACGACATCGAAGCCTCGGCGACCGAGGGGTGCACCCTCCTCTACTTCTACATCCGCCAAGCCGGATGATGCCGGGGGCTGCCATCTTCGACGACGGAGCTGCGAGACCCGCATAGCGTCCCGCACGTGCGTGCGATGGTGGTGAAGGAGCTTCGGGAGCTGCTGCGCGACCGGCGCACGCTGGCGATGTTGATCGTGATGCCACTGCTCCTGCTGATCATCTTCGGCTATGCCGCGAACTTCTACGTATCGAGCGTGAAGGCGGCTGTGGTCGGGCCGGACGCGACGCAGGTGGCCGCCACGCTGCCGCCACTCTTCGACGTGACCGTGCTCGATCCGTCCGACACCCGAGCTGATGCTGAGACCCTGATCCAGAAGAACAAGGTCGACGTCGCATTCGTGACCGGACAGGTGCCGGTGCTCGCGCTGGTCGACGGATCCGAGCTCTTCGCGGCTCAGTCGATCGTCGCAGCGTTGAACAAGGCAGGGGGCGCGGTCCAGACCGAAGTGCTGTACAACCCCGAGCTGAAGACCTCCTGGGTCATGGTGCCCGCGATCATCGGGCTCATCCTGGCGTTCATCGGCACGATCGTCACCAGCATCGGCCTCGTCCGAGAACGGGAAGCCGGGACGCTCGAGCAGCTCGCGGTGATGCCGATCAGACCGACCTCCGTGATCTTCGGCAAGGTCGCGCCCTACTTCGTGATCGCGTCGCTCGACATGGTCGTCGTGACGGTGCTCGGCATGTGGCTGTTCGGGGTCCCGTTCAACGGCGCTGTGTCCGCGTTCGTTCTTGGGGCAGCGCTGTTCCTGTTCGTCGTGCTCGGCCTCGGGATCTTCGTCTCCACGGTGTCGCAAACCACGGGGCAGGCGATCCAGACCGCCTTCTTCTTCCTCCTGCCCCAGGTGCTCCTGTCCGGGATGACCTTCCCGCTCGATGCGATGGCCCCAGGAGTGCGGTGGATCGGCTACCTCCTCCCGCTCACGTACTTCAACATCATCGCCCGAGGGGTCATGCTGCGCGGCGCCTCGGTCACAGAGCTCTGGTACGCATACGTGATCTTGGCCGTGATGGCCGTCGTGGTGTTCAGCGGTGCCTCGCTTCGCTTTCGTCGCGACCTCGCGCCCGGCAGCCGCTCCTACCGCCACCACCGCACAGCAGGCGCACCGAACGATCTGAGTGCGGCGTGAGCTTCGCCCTACGCGGAGCAACCGTCCACTTCGGTGACGTCGTCGCGCTCGACGACGTCACCGTGACGATGCCCGAGGGCTCGGTGGTGGCGGTGGTCGGAGGTGATGGCGCCGGGAAGTCGACACTGCTCCGCGCGCTCGTTCGCGAGGTGCCACTCGACACAGGCACCCTCGACACACCGCCGAAGGACCGGCAGGGCTACATGCCGGCGGTGTCAGGATCATGGGCGTCGCTCACCGTGAAGGAGAACCTCGACTTCGTAGGCGGCATCTACGGAGTTCGCGGCGAAGAGCTCGTCGCGCGCCGCACAACGCTGCTCCAACGCGCCGGTCTCACCGACGCCAGCGACCGGCTGGCGTCGAAGCTGTCCGGCGGCATGCGCCGAAAGCTGGGCTTCTGCATGGCGATGCTGCACTCGCCGGCGCTGCTCGTCCTCGACGAGCCAAGCACGGGCATCGACCCCGTGAGCCGCGTCGAGCTCTGGCGCTTGGTCGCGGAGGCGGCCGCTGGCGGAGCCGCGGTGATCGTCTCGACGAGCTACCTCGACGAGGCCGAGCGCGCCTCTCGTCTCGTGGCTCTCGACAAGGGGCGGGTGCTCGTGGAGGGTTCGTACGACGAAATCCGTCTCGGGTTCCGGGGTGTGGTGACCGAATCGGGCGAGCCGGTGCGACCCGAGTGGTCATGGCGCCGCGGACGGGGTCGGCGTGAGTTCTGGCCCGATGCCGATCCGTCCACCGGGCGCGCTGTCGTCGAGCCGGACCTCGAAGACATCGTCATCGCGTTGTCGCTCGCGCGGCGAGCCGCTGCTCTCGCATGAACCGTCCCCTGGCGCGGGCGGAATCGGTGACACGACGCTTTGGCGCCCTCACCGCGGTGGACGGCGTGTCGCTCGAGGTCCGCCCCGGCGAGGTCGTCGGCCTCCTGGGCGCGAACGGTGCCGGGAAGACGACCCTCATCCGGATGTTCCTCGGCCTGCTCGGCACGAGCGACGGCCATGTCGAGGTGCTCGGCGGTGCCCCCGACCGTGAACGGCGGCGCCGCCTCGGCTACGTGCCCCAGAACCTCGGCCTCTACCGGGATCTCACGGTGTCCGAGAACCTGAGGTTCGTTGCCGGTTCCTACGGCTCCAGCGTTGCCGGTCTCGGGCCGAACCTCGCGCGGTTCGGCGATGTGCTGGTGAGGGATGTCCCGCTCGGAGTGCAGCGTCAAGTCTCGTTCGTCGCTGCCCTGTCACACGACCCTCAGCTCTTGTTGCTGGACGAACCAACCTCAGGCGTCGATGCCCTGGCGCGGGCCTCACTCTGGGACACGATCCGTGATCAGTCCGATCGCGGCGTCGGGGTGTTGGTGACGACGCACTACATGCAAGAGGCACGGCAGTGTGATCGCCTGTTGCTCATGGCGGACGGCCGTCTCGTCGCGCAAGGCACCGAAGCAGACATCGTCGGATCGATGACGGCGATCGAGGTGCACGCAGACGACTGGGCGCGCGCCTTCGCAACGCTCAGCGCGGCAGGCTTGCCAGTCATGCTCGCCGGCCGCTCGATCCGCGTTGCCGACGGAGACGCCGCCGAGCTCCAGCACACCCTCGCTGCCGAGGGCATCGCCGCGACGCTCGAGTCCGTCTCCGCGACGATCGACGAACGGATGCTCGTGCTTGCTCGACAAGCAGCCGGCGCCCCGCAGGGCAACCAATGAGCAGTCTGGCAACACCCGATACTGTCGCCGCAATGGCTGCCACTCCGCTCGACCTCGTCCGGGCATTCTGCGACTCGTGGGCGACGGGCGATCTCGACACGATCATGTCGTTCTTCGCCGACGATGCCGTGTACCACAACATCCCCGTCGAACCTGTCCGCGGTGCGGACGCGATCCGCGCCACCATCGCCGGCTTCACCACGGGAGTCGAATCGGTGATGTTCGAGATGAAGCACATCGCCGCAGCAGACGACGTCGTCCTTACCGAGAGAGTTGACGTCTTCACGTTTCCGAACGGGCGCGTTGCTCTGCCGGTGGCGGGAACGTTCGAAGTGCGTGACGGCAAGATCGTCGCGTGGCGCGACTACTTCGACATGAACCAGTTCGTGTCGCAGCTCCCGGGCGCGTGAGTACGCCGGGTGATCCCACGGCAATTCACCCGATCTTCAGGAGCCGGCACCTCCCGCGCGGACCACGCGTGAGCCGGCTGGGTGGTGGGTGGAAATGAGCGGCAACGCCGATCCCCGTGAGCTTCTCCGCCGCCACCCGCAGAACCCGATCCTGCGGCCGCAGGACTTTCCGAAGATGGTCAACGCGGTGTTCAACCCCGGCGTCACGGTCATCGATGGCCGGACGCTGCTGCTCTTGCGAGTCGAGTACCGGACGGGTCTGTCTGCGCTGGTCGCCGCGACCAGCGAAGACGGCCTCACGAACTGGGAGATCGATCCGGTGCGCGGCCTTCATCCACTCGACGGGAGCTTCGAGGAGCACTGGGGCATCGAGGACCCGCGCATCACCAAGGTGGGCGACGAGTACTTCGTTGTGTATGTGGGGTACTCCTCAGCTGGCCCACTCGTCTTGCTGGCCACAACGAGGGACTTCGTGCACTGGGAACGCAAAGGTGTCCTGATGTCTCCCGAAGACAAGGACGCCGCGCTGTTCCCGATCACTTTCGGGGGACGGTGGGCGCTCATCCACCGGCCGGCGCCGTCGATGGCTGGGCTCGGGGCCCACATGTGGCTGTCATTCAGCCCGGACCTGCGCCACTGGGGCGACTCGCGGGTCCTGCTGCCGGCGCGGCGCGGGGGATGGTGGGACGCCAACAAAGTCGGGCTCGGCCCACCACCTCTGCTGACCAAGGACGGGTGGCTGATCTGCTACCACGGTGTGCGGGTCACTGCGTCGGGGTCGATCTACCGGCTGGGGCTCGCGCTGCTCGAACGAGATGACCCGTCGAACGTGCTGGCTCGAGGGAACGAGTGGGTCTTCGGCCCCCACGAAGGCTACGAGCGCGGCGGTGACGTGCCCGATGTGGTGTTCCCGTGCGGGTGGGTGCTCCGCGACGACGGAGACACGTTGCACATGTACTACGGCGCCGCGGACACAGTGGTTTGCCTTGCAGAAGCGAGCCTGGCGACCCTCCTCGACCACCTCGAGGAGCACCCGTGGTCGCCCGAATCCAACCGGATGCACCCGAGGGTGTGACCGAATCGGGAGACCCGCTGAAGGAGGCGACCGTGGAACTCGACGTGGTCCCGATCATCAAGCCAGAAGGCATGAATGTCATCGTCGGCCAAGCGCACTTCATCAAGACGGTCGAAGACGTCCACGAGGCGCTCGCGGGGGTGAGCTCCCATCTGCGCTTCGGAGTGGCGTTCTGTGAGGCGTCCGGCCCCTGCCTCGTCCGCCGATCCGGCAATGATGAGCACCTCGTCGAGCTGGCCGTGCAAAACGCTCTTGCCGTCGCAGCGGGACACTCGTTCTTCGTGTTCCTCGAGGACGGTTACCCGGTGAACGTCCTGAACACGCTCAAACACGTCCCGGAGGTCTGCGGCATCTTCTGCGCGACAGCGAACCCCGTCGAGCTCATCGTCGCCCACACCGACTTGGGCCGAGGAATCGTCGGCGTGATCGACGGAGTCGTGCCACTCGGCATCGAGACCGACGATGACGTGACCGACCGCAAGCAGCTGCTCCGGACCATCGGATACAAGCTCTGACATTCACCCCGCGGACCGCTGATGTCGAGGATGCCCTGGTGGACGTTCGTGAGTTCCGATCGAGTGACCTCGATGCATGCCGCCGCTTGTACGCGCAGCTCGTCGAGCACCATCGCGAGATCTACGCCGACCCGACGATCGGTGGCGATGACCCTGGCGGTGGTTTCGACGACTACATGGCGCTGCCCGAGCGCGTCGTGACTTGGGTCGCCACCGATGGCGACTCCATCGTGGGTCTCACGGGACTGCTCTGGGAGGGCGAGGAGTCCACGATCGAGCCCGTGGTCGTCGATCGGCACTACCGCAGGAACGGAGTTGGCCGGAGGCTCATCCAAACCGCCATCGAGGAGTCGCGCCGACGCGGCGCAACCGATGTGAACATCAAGCCCGTCGCACGCAACGAATCGGCGATCCAGGCCTTTCACGAGCTCGGGTTTCGAACACTCGGTCATCTGCAGCTGTTCATGAGTCTTGATCGCGACGACTCCTACTGGCGCGCCGGTCCGGAACTGCACGGGCGCGCGTTCGACTACTGACGCGCCGTAGGTTCACACGTCACCGCTGCGGGGTGCGGTGGGAGGAGGTTGGCTGGTGTCGCACGACTTGGTGCTGGCCGGTGGTCGGGTCGTCGATCCCGAGACCGGGTTCGACCGCGTGTGCGACGTGGGGATCGACGGTGACTCGGTCACGGCGGTCGGAGACCGTCTCGACGGCGCGACGACCGTCGACGTCGGCGGGCTCGTCGTCGCCCCTGGCTTTGTCGACCTCCACAGCCACGCGCAGACGCTGCCGGGACGGCGGCTCCAGGCGTGCGACGGGGTCACCACCGCGCTCGACCTCGAAGCCGGCCGCGCGCCGGTAGAGATCGCGTACGCGAGGGAAGCGCAACGAGGGGCCCCGATCAACTACGGCTTCTCGGCGTCGTGGGCGGCCGCGCGCATGCACGTGGTGGGGGACGTGCCGCTCGACGGGAGTGCTGCGGCAATCTTCGGCGGGTTGACCGGTACCGAATGGCAAGAGGCTGCGACGGCGGCGCAAGTGGCGCGGATCCTCGACCAGGTCTCGACCGACCTCGCCGCCGGCGCCGTCGGCATCGGGTTGCTCATCGGCTACACACCCGGGGTCGATCCCGGCGAGTATCTCGCCGTCGCAGAACTGGCCGCTGCCGCGAGGGTGCCGACGTTCACGCACTCGCGTGACATCGTCGAGCTGGCTCCGGAGACATTGATGGACGGCGCGGAAGAAGTCGTCCGGGCCGCGGGCACGACGGGCGCGCACATGCACTACTGCCACATCAACTCGACGTCGGGGCGCCACATCGATCGAGTGCTCGCCCTAGTCGGCCGCTGCCAGGCGGAAGGCGCCCGCGTCACGACCGAGGCCTATCCCTACGGGTCGGGTTCGACGGCAATCGGCGCGGCGTTCCTCGCGCCGGAGCGGTTGCGTGAGCGGTTCCGGAGCACGACCTCGATCACGTACCTCCGCACGGGGGAACGCATCGCCGACGAGGCCCGACTCCGCGAGCTGCGAGCGACCGACCCCGCCGGTCTCGTCATCGGCGAGTTCCTCGACGAGTCCGAACCCAGCGACGCCGCGCTGCTGCGGCGATCCCTCACGTTTCCCGACGCGATCGTCGCGAGCGACGCAATGCCTCCTTTGTGGACCGACACAACGGGCATGGACGTCACTGCCTGGCCCTTGCCGCCGGCAGCCGTCACCCACCCGCGCACTGCGGGCACGTTCGGGCGCGCCCTGCGGCTGTCGCGGCAGGAAGGCACGCCGCTCATCGAGGCTGTCCGTCGCGCGACCTTGCTTCCTGCACAGGTGCTCCAGGACGCGGTCCCCGCAATGCGCCGCAAGGGTCGCGTACAGGCCGGCACGGACGCCGATCTCGTCGTGTTCGAGGAGGCCCGTGTGACCGACCAGGCGACGTACATCGCCTCCACGCGCCCGTCGTCTGGCATCGCCCACGTGATCGTCGGCGGAACCTTCGTGGTGCGTGACGGCGAACTCGTCCCTGACGCGCTTCCGGGGCGGCCAGTGCGCGCCTCACCCCGGTGACCACCCCTGACCGCGCCTCACGCACACGATCGCCGGAGTGTGACCCGGTGCGATGCCCTGCTCGTAGATGCCACGAACCAGATCCCAGTCCGCACGGGCCATGGCGCGCACCACCGCGGCGTTCACATCATCGCTTTGGTCGCTCGGATGATCGCCGCGTGCACGCCGTCGCCAACGGCGTGTGTGAACTCGATCGACACTTCACGGAACCCCGCTGCCTCGAGTCCGGACCGGTAGTCGGCGACAGACAGCGCACCCGCAATGCATCCGACATAGCTCCCTCGTTCCGCTCGCTCCTCGGGAGTCAACAAGTCTTCAGTGACAACGTCACTCAGCCCGACTCGCCCGCCGGTGCGCAGGAGCCGGCACATCTCCGCGAACACCTTTGCCTTGTCGACCGCGAGGTTGATGACGCAGTTGGAGATGATGACGTCGACAGCTCCGTCGGCGAGGGGGACGGCGTCGATGCGCCCTTCCAAGAACTCGACGTTTGTCGCCCCGGCCTCGGTCGCGTTGCGGCGAGCGAGGTCGAGCATCTCGGGCGTGAAGTCGACGCCGTAGGCCTTGCCGCTCGGGCCGACGCGGCGGGCGGAGAGGAGAACGTCGATGCCGCCACCCGAGCCGAGGTCGAGCACGACCTCGCCGGGGTGGAGGTCCGCGACAGTCACGGGGTTCCCGCATCCGATGCTTGCCCGCGCTGCTGCATCGGGCACTTCGGAGAGGTCGTCATAGAGTCCTGGTCCGAAGTCGCAGGTGGATTCGCGGCACCCAGTCCTGCCTTGGTTCACTTCGCGGGCTGCCTCGGCGTAGTGGCGGCGGACTTCTGATTCGGTCTGTTCGGTGTCGCTCATCGCTGTCTCCTTCCCGAGGAGGTGTGGTCGGGCAACGTCCAGGCGGTGGGCTCCTTACCGCAAGACAGCGCGCAGCGCGTCGAGCCGCTCGGGCACGACTCGGTACCAGACCCACAGGCCCCGCTTCTCTCGGGACACCAGGCCGGCGTCGACGAGCACCTTCATGTGGTGACTCACGGTTGGCTGGGAGCGACCCGACGGCTCGAGGAGGTCACAGGCGCAGACCTCCTCGTACTCCGACGAGGCGATGAACGACAACAGCTTCAGCCGAACCGGATCGGCAAGCGCGGCGAATGACTTGGCCAGCACCTCCGCCTGCTCGTCGTCCAGCACATCCGTGGTGACCGGAGCGCAACAGGCCACTGCGTCGGCCGCCGCCGCAACGGTGCGTGTCGTCATCCCGCTACTATATCGACAATTCTCGAAGAAATACCATTGACAATCATCGATGCACTGTTACCCTGATCAGTACATCGACTGTCATCTATGTGCTGGAGTCACAATGTCCCGTGTACAGCTCGCCCTCAACGTGTCCGACATCGAAGGTTCGATCGCGTTCTACACCAAGCTCTTCGGCGTCGAGCCCGCCAAGGTCCGGCCCGGATACGCGAACTTCGCGATCGCGGACCCGCCCCTGAAGCTGGTGCTCTTCGAAGGTGCCGGCGAGCCCGGTTCGCTCAATCACATCGGCGTGGAGGTCGAGTCGACCGAGGAGGTCATGGCGGCGGTCGCTCGGGCACGCGCTGAGGACCTCCCCAACCAGGTGCAAGAGTCGACGACCTGTTGCTTCGCCGTGCAGGACAAGGTCTGGATCGAAGGCCCCGACAACGCGTGGGAGTTCTACACCGTCCTCGCGGATGCTCCCGTGATCACTCCCGATGCCGCGTGCTGCGCAACCGAGCCGCAACCGACGGATGGTGACCCTGCGGCCTCGACCTGCTGCGCGTGACAACGTCGAACCGCTCGGCGTGGCGTGGGGTCGATCTCGCCGGCGAGAGTGAGTGGGTCCATCAGCTCGCCGACACTGAGATTGACGAGCTCATCGACGCCGTACAGATCGTGCGGGCCAGCGGAACCCCCGTCGCCGACCTGCAGCGAGATGAGGTACCACTGCCGACTCTCGCAACCACTATCGACAGTTGGGCGGACGAGCTCGACGCTGGCAGAGGCTTCCTGCTCGTCCGAGGCCTTCCCGTCGACGAGCTCGAAGAGGAAGATGCCTCGATCGCCTACGTCGCTCTCGGGGTCCACTTGGGTGTGCCGGTGTCTCAGAACGCGGCCGGCGACCTTCTCGGCCACGTCCGCGATGACGGGTCTGATCCTGACGACCCGACGGTGCGCCGATACCGCACCCGGCTGGCGCAACCGTTCCACGTCGATGGATCCGACGTCGTGGGCTTGCTGTGTCTCACTCCGGCGAAGTCGGGTGGTCTGTCACAGATCGTGAGCTCAATGACGATCTACGACGAGCTGACGCGGCAACGACCAGACCTGGTGCCCCTGCTCGAACAGCCGTGGTACTTCGACCGGTACGGCGAGCAGCGTCCCGGTGAGACGCCCTGGTTCGCGATGCCAATGGTGTCGGGTCTTCCCGACCGGTTCCGGTTCACCTATTTGCGCTGGTATGTCGAGAAGGCCCAGGACCACGCCGACGTCCCTCGGCTCACCGCTTCACAGGTCGAGCTGCTCGACGTCATCGACTCGCTCGCGAACGATCCCGCGCTCCATCTCGACATGGACTTCCAGCCGGGCGACATCCAGCTGCTCGCAAATCGCACGATCCTGCACTCACGGACCGCGTACGAGGACTACCCCGATCCTGCCCGGCGGCGGCATCTCCTCCGGCTCTGGCTGACTCTGCACCGCAACGTCGTCGATGGGACGGGCCGGGGTGGCATCGCTGTCAAAACTCGCTAGCCGACGGGCTCGACTTCGAGCGACGCCATGAGCGCCTCGACCCGCTGACGGATCTCGTCCCGGATCGGACGCACGGCGACAACGTCGAGCCCCGCCGGGTCGTCGAGCTGCCAGTCTTCGTAGCGCTTCCCGGGAAACAGCGGACACGCGTCGCCGCATCCCATCGTGACCACGACATCGGCCGCCCGCACGATCTCGTCGGTCCATCGCTTCGGGTACTCGCCGCGGATGTCAATGCCGACCTCAGCCATGGCCTCGATCGCGGCCGGGTTGATGTCACTCGCCGGTTCCGAGCCGCCCGAGTAGACGTCGACCCGGTTCCCCGCGAGATGGCGGAGCCAGCCGGCGGCCATCTGTGACCGCCCAGCGTTGTGCACGCAGAGGAAGAGGACCGAAGGGATGTCGTTCACGATCTTGCCTTCCAGTTTGGCCAGCGCCTTGAGGCGATCCCCCTCACTGATCGCTCAGCCATCGCTGACCTCGGACGGATAGAGAAAGCGGATGAGGACGAACGCGGTCACTGCACCAATGCACTGCATGACGATGAACATCGGCACTGAGGACGGGTCGATCCCCGCGAAGGTGTCAGACAGCGTCCTTGCGATGGTCACTGCCGGATTGGCAAAGCTCGTCGATGAGGTGAAGAAGTAGGCGCCGCCGATCCACACACCAACGGCGACCGCAACCACGTTGGCCTTCCCCGTACGGACACAGCCGTGGATCACCAACAACAGGCCGGCCGTGGCGACGACCTCCGACAGCCACAGGGCGCCTGATGATCGCGTCTTGGTCGAGACATCGATGGCGGGAAGCTCGAACATCAGGTTGGCGACCATCGCGCCAAGACAGCCACCAGCGATCTGAGCGGCGATGTACAGCCCGGCATCGCGAGTTCCGATCCCCCTGAAGGCGCGGTCGATGAGCGTCACCACGGGGTTGAAGTGCGCTCCTGACACCGAGCCCAGCATCCAGATGAGCCCGATGAGGGCTGCGGCTGTGGCAGCGGCGTTCTCGAACAGCTGCAAGCCGATGTCGCTCGGTGACAGGCGGCTGGCCATGATCCCAGAGCCGATGACGGCGAGGACGAGCAGCCCGGTACCCAGTGCCTCGGCGACCAGGCGGCGCGCGAGGTCGAGTTGCAGCCCGCCTGTGCCGGTCTCGGGCTGACGAGCGAGCTTGCTCATGGTGTGACCCCGACCAGTGCGGTGATGCGATCTCGCAGCTCGTGGACGGTCGCGTCGAACGCCGCCCGCGATGGTGTCGCGACCGGGTCGGGCACCGACCAGTGGAGCCACGTCGGCGGAGCGTCCAGCTCCTCGTGCGCTCGGTCGCACACTGTCACCACGAGAGCGGGCTTGGTCTTCAAGGCCGCAAGCGGGCGAGGTCGTGCGCGACTGAGGTCGAGGCCAGCTCGGCGGGCTGCCGCGATCGCGCCCGGGTGCACGCGTGCGCTCGGATGCGTGCCGGCGCTCTGGCCGGCCGCTCCCGAGATCTCGCGCCACAGGGCGGCGGCCAGCTGCGAGCGGGCCGAGTTGTGCGTGCACACGAACAGCGCCTGCTGCCTTGGGATGACCCGAGGTGCAGCGAGGCAGCGTAAGCACATCGCGATTCAGGTGCACGTACCGCCGGCGGCCGTCGCCGCTCGACCGGGTCCTCGTGATGAGGCCGACGGCCTCGAGCACGTCGAGGTGATGCGTCAAGAGGTTGGAATCGAGGGCGGTCAGCTGCCGCAACTCGAGAGGAGAGCGATCCGACGCTGACAGCTCATCGACGATCGCGAGTCGGTTCGCGTCACCAAGCGCCGCGTGCCATGCACTCCGTTCGGCAGCTGATGCCACGGCCTCATTGTGTCAAATCGCCATGAATTGAGTCAATTTTGGCTGATCTATCTGCGCCTCAACAGGAAGATCGGTTGCCGGCGCCCGGCACTACGAGCATCAGGTGGGTTCGAGTTCGCCGATGAACGTCGGCCTCAGCGTCGCGTGGCCACGACGAGCTCGTAGAGATAGCTGCGTTCAATGAGCCCGCCGAACGAGTTGTCGATCAGGAGCGCGATGTCGTCGAGGAACTGGGCTTTCGATTCCGGATTGAGGGTGTTGACGAGCGAGTCGGTTCGCAGCAGTCCCGTGTACTCGTCGGTCCTGTACCTCGTTGGTATGTGGAAGCGCTCTCGTCGCACGCTGACGAACGCGGGGACCTGCTCGAGCTCCGGATAGCTCACAGGGAGATCCTCAGGCAGCGGTGGTGTGAAGGTGAGGTCGGCGGCGAGACCACTGCGGACATAGGAGTGCTGCGACGCTTCGGCGAAGCCGGGGGTCCCGCCACGCACGTGGTGGGTGTGCACGATCGCAAGGCGCCCCCCGGAGCGCAGGAGCGCGGTCGGTTTCGTGAGGCGCAGGTCGGTGTCGAGCCAGTGGAACGCATTAGCGACCACGACCGCATCGAAGAGCTCGATCGGCAGCGGCCAATCCTCGAACGTCGCGCACTCGACACGTGCGGTGCTGAACGGCAAGAGGTTCCGCGCGGCGATCGCCGCGAGGCGTGCGCCGGGCTCGACACAAATGAGCTCCGCACCAGCTGCAGCGAGCGGGCCACTGAGCTGACCAGTGCCACACCCGAACTCCACCACCCGGCTTTGCGCGCCGATGCCGGAGAGGTGGATGAGCGCCTCCACGACCGGGGTCGGCGGCGCGGGCCGGTAACGGTCGTAGAGGTCCGCGACTCCATCGAACGAATCACCCCGTCGACACGGTTGGGCTTCGCCGCTCATCGTCCTCCAACTCCGCCGCCTTCGATGTCACCGGTAGCTCGGACTCACCATCTGCGCCCGCCCTCACGTCACCACAGACCCCGACGACCGGAGCACGATCCTTGCGAAACAGCGTTGCTCAAGGCTGACTCGTCCTCAGAGCTTTCGCGCCGAATTCCCGGCGACGATGTCGAGAATTCGGGGCCTGCTCCGTCCCAGGGTGCATCCGGCCAGCAGGGCCGACGTCACACAAGGAGAACACCATGGCCAAGTACCTGTTGCTCAAGCACTACCGAGGCGCGCCGGCGCCCGTCAACAATGTCCCGATGGACCAGTGGACGCCCGACGAGGTCGAGGCACACATCCGGTACATGAACGACTTCGCAGCCCGGCTCGAGAGCAGCGGAGAGTTCATCGACGGACAGGCGCTGTCGCCCGACGGCGTGTGGGTCCGCTCCGACGGCGAGGGGCGGGCGCCGGTGACCGACGGCCCGTTCGCCGAGACGAAGGACTTGATCGCGGGATGGATGGTGATCGACGTCGACAGCTACGAGCGAGCGGTCGAGCTTGCCGGTGAGCTGTCGGCAGCACCTGGGGCCGGCGGCGAACCGATCCACGAATGGCTGGAGGTGCGACCGTTCCTGGCCGCGCCGCCCAACTTCACCCACTGACCCCCTCCCAATGAACACGGACGACGTCGAGCGGCGCGAGCTCGTCCCCCGGGTCTTGAGCGTCCTCGTCTCTCGCGGTGCGGACTTCGCGACGGCCGAGGACGCCGTACAAGAGGCGCTCATCCGGGCGCTCTCCGCGTGGAGGGACGAGCTTCCCGCCGACCCTACGGGGTGGCTCATCACGGTCGCCTGGAGAGCATTCCTCGACATGACGCGATCAGACAGTGCTCGCCGCGACCGAGAGGTCCGATTCGACACCGAACCGCCGGCCGGCGCGATCCCGAGCGCCGACGACACGCTGCGCCTCTACTTCCTGTGCGCACACCCCGATCTGACGCCGTCGTCCGCGGTCGCGTTGACCCTCCGCGCCGTAGGTGGCCTCACCACCCGCCAGATCGCTCACGCCTACCTCGTGCCCGAGCCCACCATGGCGCAGCGCATCAGCCGCGCCAAGCGCGTCGTCAGTCGGGCCGGTGTCGATCGGCCCGGCGACGTGCGCACGGTGATGCGGGTGCTGTACCTCGTCTTCAACGAGGGCTATTCCGGCGACGTCGATCTCGCGGCGGAGGCGATCCGACTGACCCGGCAGCTGGCTGCCTTGGTGGACGACCCCGAGGTCCACGGGTTGCTCGCCCTGATGCTCCTCCACCACGCCCGGCGCCGCAGCCGCACCCGACCGGACGGAAGCATCGTGCCTCTCGCCGATCAGGACCGCACCCAGTGGGACACAGAGCTCATCGCCGAGGGAATCGACATCGCACAACTCTGCGCTCGCGCGCGATCAGCTCGGCGAATACCAGGCGCAAGCGGCGATCGCCGCGCTCCATGCGGACGCTCCGCGTGTCGAGGAGACCGACTGGGTCCAGATCGTGGAGTGGTACGACGAGCTGCTCCGGTTCGCCGACACTCCGATCGTCCGGCTCAACCGTGCGGTCGCAGTCGGTGAGGCAGACGGCGCGCGCGCAGGACTGGCGGCACTCGCCGAGGTCGACGAACACGTCCCGCGGCGCGACGCGGTCGCCGCGTACCTCCACGAGAAGAACGGCGATCTCGAGCTCGCTGCCCGCCTCTATGCCAACGCAGCTCGCAACGCACCCAACCTCGCAGAACGCGACCATCAGACGCGCCAAGCAGCGCGACTCAACCAGCACCTGCAACACCACAGATGACCTCAGCGCAGGCGTGAAGATGACCGCCAACGGCTCAGCCATGGGAGCCTCACTGCGTCCCGATTCACAGCCGGTCCGGAGTTGTCTGGGCCACTGATCGACGCGTATCGGGCAGTGGTGCGCGTGCGATCGGCGCCGGTCACCTCGAGCACGGGTTCGCCTCGGTGTACGAGACTGCGCTTGACGCGGCCATTACGCCTGAACTGCCCGGTCGTTGATGGGCGACGCAGGGTCTCGTTCGACGACTTCCGGGACGGGAAGACGATGCGCCAAGCTCACCAGCCAGGCGTACTGGGCGGTCGCGTGCTCCCACCCGCACGTGACCGACAGGGGTCGGGCCTGTGACCTGGGCTTCTCAAGAAACTTCCCAGTTCTGTCGTTCATTTCATGGACGGAGTCGAGCTCCCGAGCGTGACGAAGGGAGATGCCAAGCCATGGACTGGCGGCTGTCCGGCACACTCACCACGACCGCGGCTGGGTCTTCGACCTTCGCAGGATGTCGCGTCGAAGCCTTGTTCGACCGCAAGCCGCCCGAGCCGGAGCCCGAGTTGAGCGGGGCGGCCCTCGAGTTCGCAGAGGCGGCGACACCGACGCTGATCGACGCCGGGACCATCGAGCCGCCGCCGATCGCGGTGGACATCGTCACACCGCCCACGACAGTCACGACGCTCGGCCCCGCTCCAGCACGCCGTCCCATCGCGTCTCGTGTCTCGGCCCTGACCGACGCCGCTGGCGCGTTCACCCTCGTGTTTCCCGATCGAGACGAGATCGTCGGCGATCAGGTGGAGGTCGAGGCGTACTCCGCGATCGGCACGTTGATCGGCAAGCGCACCATTGCGGCTGCGAACTTCGACGACCCCGCCGACATCGCGGTGACACCCGTACCGCCGGTGGTGCTCGGGAAACCTCACCCGCTCACCACGCCGACCGAGACCCGACGCATCCAAGGTCGCATCATCGAGCGCCGCGGGCGGGCGCTGCCGTCGTCGCTGCAGGTGCTGCTGTTGGCTCGCGAGGAAGGCGTCGCCGAGGAAGTTCCGCTCGAGCCGATCCTCGTGTCTCGAGCCGACGCATCGGGTTACTTCTCGGGGTCGGTTCGCAACCGCGCGTACTCCACGGTCGTCGCCGTCGTCTCGGGAGTCGAGGGTGACATCCCGGTTCGTCTTGACGACTCACTCGTTCCGTCCCGGGTTCCGGTGGTCATCGGGCTCAACGACATGCCGGGACCTACGAACGGCTCGACGAGTGACGACTGCGACTGCCACAACGGGATGACCACCCCGCGGACGCCGACGCAGGAGAACATCGCGGACGCACCGGGGACCTTCTCCGCTGATCTCGGCACCGGCGAGTGCATCAAGTTCAACGTGCCCAACCGGGCGATCGAGGAGTTCGACTTCTTCTCTGTGGTGCGGACGACTGAACCACACATCTCCGGAGTCGTCCGCTCGGCGACCTTCTCTACAGCTTGCCTCTGGCGCCCGGTCAGAAGAAGCTGATCTCGGTCGTCGACTGGGAGCGTCGCGAAAGCACGCACACGCGACGAGTTCACCTCCGCGGACGAAGGCTTGCAAGCAGCCCTGTCGCACGACCGTGACCTGAGTGAGGTCGTTTCGGGTGTGCTGTCCGAGTCCGCGCGGGGTGGGTCGCGCAACACGACGGTCGGCGCTGGAGTCGGCACAGGCGCAGCAGGCAACGGTTCGTATCAGCAGTTCAACTTCGGCGCGCTCATCGGAGTGTCGGGCGGGTTCGGCGACAGCACGACGAACGCGTTCATGGACGCCGGCCGCCAGCTCTCGTCCTCATCCGTGCAGACGTTGCGCGACCGGACGCTGCAGTCGGCGTCGGCCGTCCGCAACATCCGCTCCACTCTCGTTCAGACCGCGACCCAAGGCGAGGTGGTTAGCAGCGACCACCGAGGTCGTGGCGAACCACAACCATTGCCACACGTTGACCATCCCCTGTCGGCCGAGCTCATCGAGCACCTCAACGCGAACCTCGAGTACTACCACCACGCGATCTGGTGGACGATGGACCCGAACCGTCGCTTCATGCTGCTCGACGGCTACGAGGCCCCGAACGTGGGTGGCCGCAGCGTCGCCTCGGTCGTCGACAACAGCCTCATCGGCATCGTCGGAAACTCGCTGGTCATGCCGGTCGCGCTCGGGGAACCATCTCGACCCGCAGTTCCGCCTCGCCGACGGTGCCACGCTGCTCGAGCAGTACGACGCGCAATCGCCGGCTCCCCCATCGCGCATCAGCCTGCCGACGCGCGGGGTGTTTGCGGAAGCGGTCATGGGCGACTGCAACGCGTGCGAAGAGATGGACGACAGTCGCTTCTGGCGGTGGGATGAGGTGCCGATCGACGAGCCGCCGGCGCTCGATGTCGCAGCGCTCGCCTCTCGCCGCACCGAGCCTTCGTACGGCACGCCGAGTGCGTTCCCGACGCCCCTCATCGGCATGCAGACCACTGGCCAAGCCCCCGACCCGGCCGGCATCAAGGCCATCCTGGAAGCGCTCCAGAAGAGCTCGTTCACGGACATCACCGGTGTCGCAGGCACGCAGGCGAACGCTCTGGCCGCGTACTCCAAGGCGATGGACACCGCACTCGCGTTCGGGAAGGAGGCGTCGACCCTCGCACAGCAAGCGGCCGCGCAGAAGAACATCGGTCAGACGATGCGCCAGATCGACAAGGCCGACGCCGACAAGAAGATCGACCCCGACAAGGCCAAGCAGCTCCGCACCGAGGCACTCGGCAAGCTCACGGGCTCCGACGGAGCGCTGTCTCCCGAGGAGATCCAAAAGCGCGTCAAGCTGGTCGACGAGCTCAAGGCCGGCAGCTCGATCACGCCCGATGCCGCGCAGGCGTTGAACAAGTCCGTGTTGCGGTCGCTGTTGTCCGAGGGTCGAAGCGATCAGATCGTCGCCTCCGACTTGGCCGGCGACATCCCCGCAGAGTCGATCGCGAGCATCACCACCGGTGGCGACGGTCCGACGGTCATCCAGACGGGGCTGAACCAGGGCCGCACGGCCCCCACGAGCATCCGGGGGCTGAGCGGCCTCGGCGACACCACTGGGGAGGGAAGCGACACCACCACGCAGCTGTGGGAGGGCGGCAAGTCGTTGCTCGAGGCGATCGCCGACGGCATCGCGGACTGGAAGGATTCGCCCGACAAGCCACTGCAAGACGCGGTGCTCGCGTCGATCCAGAGCGCCCTCGTCGACGCCGCCGATGCCGCAACTGACGAGATCCCGCTCGTCAAGGCGTTGAAGGTCAGCGTCGAGCTCAGCCGCGTCTTCGCGGAGGCTGTGGGCGCCGCTCTCGAACAGACGAACACGCGACTGCGAGCGAGCTACAGGCCCGGCGAGCTCGCGGGGAGCGGGAGCGAGGGCCTGAGCGATCTCGATGCCGTCGCGATCCAGGACGTCCGCCGCTGGCAGCTGCACAGTGTCGAGGAGGTGAACGGCATCCTCGAGGCCGGCATCGAAGCGGTGGTCGAGGATGTGGTCAAGAAGGCCTTCACGTGGCTGCATGGAGAAGCCGTCAAGGCGGTCGGGAGCGTCGCGAAGCAGCTCGTCGAGAGCTATCTCAAGCAGAACGGCGTGCAGGCACTGATCGCATCTGGTCTCACCGAGCTCGGGCGAAAGGTTCCGAAGAACCGCCTCAACATCTACGGCGACGCGTTGACGACCGTGATCGGCCTCTACGTGCGCCAGCTCGACAACCCGACGCTCCGCGCCGATCTCAAGCCGCTCGCGAAGATGGGCACGAAGAAGCCGATGGAGAAGACGCTGGTCACCACGCTGGCGTCATTGCTCGTCGATCCGGTCGTCCGCAGAGCCGACGCGAGCCTGCGCGCCCTGATCGCGGAGAAGGCGAAGGCGCTCGTCGACAACCTGCGCGCGAGCGGCCAGACCGTGACGGGAGTGCCGGGAAGCAGTGTCGACGGCGACGCCAATGGCGTGACGTTGCCGAGTGCTGCGCTCGCAGAGATCGAAACGGGTCCCGAGGCCGCGGACGTTGTCAGCAGGCGCGAGTGGGAGTGAGCGCTGTGCTCAACAGCAAGATCGCAGGTCACTCGCGAGCGACACAGCGCGAGTTATCCGTTGTCTCCGACGTTCGCGAGGGGCGGAGGGCGCTGCGTGCGGTGATCTCTACGATCGTCTCGTGAGCGGCACGAATGTCCGTAACTTCCCCGCGTTGCCCGGTCTGGGAACGGTCTCGAGGACAGACACTCGCACGTCCGGCGTGTGGAGGCCGAGCGCAACAAGACCGTCCACGAGCTCGCGGGTGAGCGCATCGGTGTCGATCGGGGACGCCGTCCGCAGCGTGATGTCGGCGCCTGTCGCGGTCTGCCGCACCTGATACTCGAGCACCTCGCGGCGACGACCGATGGCCGAGCGGAAGAGGTACGGGTGCACCTCGACACGGGCGTAGGCAAAGACGTCGTCGCTACGGCCTTCGATGTCAGCGATGCGACGGCCGGTCCACGGACCGGGGTTCGGCTCATCGAGCACCGTGACCTCGTCGGTGAGCTCGTAGCGGATGAGCGGCAGCACGTGGTTGATCACGTTGGTGACCAGCAGCTTCCTGGCCCGGGTACCAGGGCCAACCGGGCGGTTGTCGGCGTCAACGGGCTCGTAGACGGCGATGTCCTCGTTCAGGTGGAGCCCGAGCGATCCGGGATAGGAGCGAGCGATGATCCCGACTTCGGTCGCCGCGTAAAGGTTGCTGAGCGGACAGCCGAACGCATCCTCGATATCGGCGCGAACGTCGGCGGTGAGTGGCTCGCCGGCGCACATGACCGAAGCGGGGGAGATCCGCAGTCCTCCCCGGCGCTTCTCCTCGCCCAGGCGCCGCAGCATGGACGTGTAGCTCATGAGATCCGTCGGCTCGAACGTATTGAGACCGTCGACGATCTGCTCGAGCGGCAATGTGACAGGGAACGAACGAGTCGCGCCGAGCTGGGGCGAGCCAGCGAAGGTTCGGGCGAGCACAGACGTCGCATGGGTGGCGTGGGAGGCGGCGACGATCGCCCTTCTGCTCTCGGTGCGCCCATCGCGCTGCTGGAGCCATAGCGTGCCCCGGTCGCGAACGAGGGCGTACATGAGAAACCCTTCGTAGTCCCACACGAAGAGGCCACGTGTGCCGCTGGACCCTCCCGTGGTGAGCACCTGGTAGTCCCCGAGCAGGTAGGCCGGACCGTCGGATGCGACCTTCAACAGGTGTGCTTCGGCCCGCTCGAGGGTGAGGCGGCGATCGGTGACGAGATCGTCCCAGTTCGCCATCACATCGGCCTTGGTCATCACCGGGATCATCGACAGGTCGTCTCCGGTCACCGTGTCGGAGTCGACGTGAGCCAGGCGCCGGGCGTGCCACGGGGACCGCTCTTTGGCCGTCCGGAGAAGGGTCCGCAGGCGCTCGTCGCGCACACGGTGGAGCGCCTCGAGTGGCCACCTCAACCGCTCGGCCTCCTCCTGAAGGCGCGCCGCGTAGCCCTGAAGATGCCGTTGCCGCTCGATCTCGAACCCGGGACCCGAGGAGCCCACCATCTCATCCTGGCAGCCGCACTCGAGCCACGCCGGCCTCGACAGCATCGAAGCGTTCCGGGTTTCTGGACCCCCACGTAGGGCGCGACATCCACGCGTCGCACCGCTTCTCCACCGAGGTGTTGGGCTTCGAGCAGTGCGGCCAGCTCAAGCTCCCGTTCGAGTCCGTCGTCGACATGCGGCTATGTGCGTACCTCCATGCGGGTCGAACCCGAGCGGTGCACGATTGGGAACGCATCGTCGTCGGTGATGAGCGCGCCGGGCTCGAGCCAAGTGTCGGCTGCGCTCACGACGGGGTCGGCGCCCGGCACCGGGCTCCACCGTGCGTCGTCACCCAGCCAGCGCCACGACACCGCAACGCGGCGGTGGGCCCCGCCGTTGCCGCGGCTGCGGTGGACGATGCGGTAGTCGAACAACAGCGCGTCGCCGGGTTCGACGTCGAAGCCGATGACGTCGAAGCGCTCCGGATGATCTTCGAAGACCTCGACCTCGTCGGGGAACGAGGCGACATAGTCGCCGAAGCTCGGCCAGACCCGATTCAGCTTCTCGACCTCCGTCGGGCCCCCGAAGTACGGCCGATACGTGATTCCCCATGCGTGACTGCCGCGCACGAACTCGAGCGCAGACGAGTCAACACTCGCCGCGGTCAGCGCCACCCACGTCGAGCACACCTGAGTTCCGCTGATCGGCCAGAACGGGTTGTCTTGGTGCCAGTGGAAGACCTCCGCCGAACCCGGGTCCTTGACGAACACTTGCTCGAAGTAGAGCCGGACGGTGTCACTCGCAGTCGCTTGCGCGGCCAGCTCAGCGAGGCCCGACTCGAACGCGAAGTAGCGGAACTCCTCGTTGCCGCGGTACAGGCGGCGGGTCATGCCGGTCGACCCGCGCACCCGGTTGCCATATCGCGCCTCCAGCTCATCGTCGACCGCGGCGAGTGCGCGTGGCACGAGGTCCGCAGGGAACGCTCGGGGGACGTGCACGACGCCGTCGCGGCGGAACGTCTCGATCTCGTCGTTGGTCAGTTGTCTGCGGTGCATCCGGCCCATATTTCTGAGACTACTCAGTTTTCTGAACTTAGCAAGAGGGTGCTTTCAGTGCATGAAGAGTGAGTAGCCTCAGATTTCAAGACGATGGAGACCCTGGGCCGGCGGGAGCGAAACAAGATCGACAAGCGCGCCAGGCTGATGGCCGCGGCCCGGCAGCTCTTCCAGACCGACGGGCTCACGGCAACCACCAGCGCGATCACTCAGGCTGCAGGAGTCGGCGCCGGCACCTTCTATCTGTACTTCGCTTCGAAGGAGGACCTCATCATCGAGGTCTTCCGCGACGACATCAGGCGCACCTGGAACGACGCGTTCGCGCTCGTACGTCCCGACGATCCGATCGTCGAGCAGATCCTCGGGGTGTTCAGCGGAGTCACCAGCGTGCACGAGCGCGACGCCGACCTCGCGCGTATCTGGTTTCGCGAACTCCCCTTCGCTTCGCCTTCGACCAAGGATGCGGCAGATGATGTCGTGGCCTGGGCGCAGCACCGCCTCGAAGCGCTACTCGACGCCGCACGGACACGCGCTGAGCTCGACGGCGATGTAGAGATCGCAACACTCGCTCGCATGTGCCTCGATCTGTGGATTGCCCTGATGATCCGGCGGCACTCGGGAGCGATCACCGCGGATCGGGCCATCGATCGACTCGCCGCCACGCTTCGGATGACGTTCCGCTACATGGCTCCTGGGAAGTCGCTCCCGCAGCAGGATCTGGACCTGCGACCCGCGGACTAGGGGAACCTGCGAACGATAGTCTCGCCGCCCCGAGACGCGGAGGTCGATCATGGGTGTGTTCAACGGGATGTTCCCGATTCTCGAAGGCAAGGAAGACGCTGCTCGAGCGTTCGCAGCCGAGACGGTCGGCGCTCGAAAGGTGGCCTTCGAGGCGCTCCAGGCCCGATCGAACATCACGCGGGAAACCTGGGCGATGCAAGAGACTCCGATGGGAAGCTTCATGGTCGTCTGGTTCGAAGGCGACGTCGAGAAGGCGTTCGGCGACCTCGCCACCGACAACGGCGAGTTCACCACGTGGTTCAGATCACGGGTGAAGGACATCACGGGCGTGGACCTCGCGGCACCACCCGAAGGTCCGTTCCCAGCCGTCCTGGTCGACTGGCACGCTTGACAACCGGTTCCCGGACGCGTGGCACGCGGCCGCGACGTCCCTCAGCCCAAGGCGGCTGTCTAGGCTCATCACTCGGGTGCTCTGGCCGAGCATCGCGGCGTGGAGCAGCACCTCGTAGGGGGATCTCGAGATAGAACACGGGGCACGCCGCGCCCTTGATGGCCGCGCTCACCTTTGTGTACACGGCGTCGTCGGCGAAGTCGCCTTGCACGTAGGAGAGCCGCGCCGCGAGGCGAGCGAACACGTCTCGTCGAGCTGCTCGCCCAAGTCCCCGGTGATCCCGAAGATCACGAGGACGTCACCAGACTGCTGCTCGCGGAGTTCATCAGAGCTTCGTGACATCCGCCCATTGCCCAGCCGCGATGGCGACGCCCGCTATCCGCTATCGGCAACGAGCCCAGCAGCGCGCCCGGCAACCTGCCGAATTAGATAGCCGCCGACTGACAAGACCGACGATGCTCGTCCCATGACTAGCTCCGAGCGTTTGAGAGTGGAGTCGTTCGGCCATCCCGAGGACGGGCTCGACGAGGCGACGCCGTGGTACCACTGGGGTCCGTACCTCTCGGAGCGGGCGTGGGGGACGGTGCGCGAGGACTACAGCGCCGACGGGACGGCGTGGGACTACTTCCCGCACGACCACGCCCGCTCCCGCGCCTACCGCTGGGGTGAGGACGGCATGGCCGGCGTCAGCGACGTCGGCCAGCAGCTGTGCATGGCGCTGGCGCTGTGGAACGGCCGCGATCCGATCCTCAAGGAGCGGATGTTCGGCCTGACCGGTCCGCAGGGCAACCACGGCGAGGACGTCAAGGAGTACTGGTGGTACCTCGACGCCCTGCCCAGCCATGCCTGGCTGCGGTGGCGCTACCACTACCCGCAGGCCGAGTTCCCCTACGCCGACCTGGTCGCCGAGAACGGCCGGCGGGACCAGAGCCAGCCCGAGTACGAGCTGCTGGACACCGGCGTGTTCGACGACGACCGCTACTGGGTGGTCGACGTCGTCCACGCCAAGGCCGATCCGCACGACCTCCTCATGGAGATCAGCGTCACCAACGCCGGCCCGGATGAGGCCACGCTCCACGTGCTGCCGCACCTGTGGTTCCGCAACACGTGGGCGTGGGACGTCGGCGCGGACCGCGCCCGCGCTGCGGGCCGCCGGCGCCCGACCAGGTGGCGGTCGATCACCCGAGGTTCGGTGAGCTGGTCTGGGACGTCGACGCCGGTCCGGACGGCTCGCTGCCCGACCTGCTGTTCTGCGAGAACGAGACGAACGTCGGGCGGCTGTACGGCTCGGCCGACTCGCCGGCGTTCCCGAAGGACGGCATCAACGACCACGTCGTCGGTGCGGTGCGGGCAACCACGGTGAACCCTGACGCACCGGGACCAAGTGCGCCGCGTGGTACCGGCTCACCGTCGGGCCCGGCGAGACCCAGGTGGTGCGGGTCCGGCTGCGGCCCAGTCGCCCGCCAGCCCACGCGTTCGGCGACGGCGTTCGACGAGGTCCTCGACCAGCGACGCCGAGAGGCCGACGAGTTCTACGCCGAGGTGATCCCGGCCGGTGTCGACGACGACGAGCGCCTGGTCGCCCGCCAGGCGTTCGCCGGGATGATCTGGGGCAAGCAGTTCTACTGCTACGACGTCAAGCGCTGGCTCGACGGCGACCCGACGCAGCCGCCGCCGCCGCCGGAGCGCCGCACCGGTCGCAACGCCGGCTGGATGCACATGGACGCCCGCGACATCCTGTCGATGCCCGACCCGTGGGAGTACCCCTGGTTCGCCGCGTGGGACCTCGCCTTCCACACCGTCGCCCTGGCCCATCTCGACCCGGCGTTCGCCAAGTACCAGCTGCTGGTGCTGTGCCGCGAGTGGTTCCAGCACCCCAACGGTGCCCTCCCCGCCTACGAGTGGGCGTTCGGTGACGTCAACCCGCCGGTGCACGCGTGGGCGGCGCTCCACGTGTGGGACATCGACGGCCGGCGCGACCACGACTTCCTGGCCCGGCTGCTGCCCGAAGCTGCTGCTGAACTTCACCTGGTGGGTGAACCGGATGGACCCCGAGGGCGACAACCTGTTCAGCGGCGGCTTCCTCGGCCTGGACAACATCAGCGCCATCGACCGCTCGCACCTGCCCGCCGGCGGCCGGCTCGAGCAGGCCGACGGCACGACGCTGGATGGCGTTCTACGCGCTGACCCTGCTCGAGATGGCCAGGATCCTCGCGGCAGACGGACGACGCGTGGACCGACATCGAGGTGAAGTTCATCGAGCACTTCGTGCTGATCGTCGACGGCGATGCACTCCCAGGGACTGTGGGACGACGAGGACGGCTTCTTCTACGACGTGTTCCACGCCGCCGACGGTCACGACGATCCCGATCAAGGTCCGGTCGATCGTCGGAGTGCTGCCGCTGATGGCGACCGTGGTGCTCGGCCCCGAGAGTCGCTCGGGCCCGCGGGCACGCTGCAACAGCCGCTTCGCAGCGCTTCCGCGAGCGCCTCGACCCCGAGGCACTGGTCGCCGCGGCGCGGGCAGCTCGTCCCGGCGCCCGACAGCGACCGGTCCTGGCCATCGGCGTGATCCCGCCCGGCGATGGGCGCCGGGTGCTGGCGCGGCGTGTTCGACGAGGGTGAGTTCCTCTCCCCTTACGGCTTGCGCGCGCTTGTCGAAGTACCACGAGCGCACCCGGTGTTCGTCGACCTCGCCGGGGCGGTGGTCTCGGTCGACTACGAGCCGGCGGAGTCCACCACGGGGATGTTCGGCGGCAACTCCAACTGGCGCGGCCCGGTGTGGATGCCGGTCAACTACCTCCTGCTGCGCAGCCTGCAGCGCAACGCCCAGTCGCTCTCGGCGCGGGCTTCGACATCGAGTACCCGACCGGCAGCGGCCAGGCCGTCGGGCTCGCGTACTGCGCCGAGGACCTCCGCCGGCGGCTGATCTCGCTGTTCCTGCGCGGTCCCGACGGCCGCCGGCCCTGCCACGGCTTTGTGGACGAAGCTGCAAGACGACCCACGCTGGCGCGACAACATCACGTTCAACGAGTACTTCCACGGCGACAACGGAGCCGGCCTGGGTGCCACGCCACCAGACGGGCTGGACCGGGCTGGTCGCCGACCTGATCTGCCGTCCCGATCCATTCGAAACCTATTCGTTCGGCGAGGACACGCAGGCCCAGGAGACGCACGTCGCGACGTGACCGCCGCCTGAGTGGTCAGGAGCTTGCGGCCGGGAAGATGTTGATCGCTCGGGCGATCACGAGGAGCGCAACGACGAGGGAAACGCTCGATTCGGCCATGACGAGGAGCTTGGCCCACGGCTTCACGGCCGACACATCGGTCGGGCTGAACGCCGTCGCGGTGTTGAACGACATCGCGAGGTAGTCGACGAACTGGGGGTACCAGAGCCCGTCGGCGTGCTCGGGGAGATCCGACTCGGGAAAGACGAACGCCCGCGTCACAGCGGTGCTCCCGCTCGCTCGGGCGGCTGCACCGCCGCAGTCGAGATGCCAGTACCACAGCGCGAACGCGATGACGTTGACGAGCCAGACGGTCGCGCCGATCTGCAGGAGATCCTGCGCGTCGGTGAACTTGGCGTTGGTGAGGATGCCGCGCACGAGTCGGGCCGCGGCCCATGTGTTGCCGACGGTGATCACCGCGATCATCAGGTTCGTCGTGATGCGCAGCCAGCGACTCTCGCGGTCGATTCGTCCCGGGTCACCGATCACCAGAACCACGAGGAACACCAGCAGGACGAGCTGGAAGATCCAGCCAGGCAGAGGTCGGAAGTCGTCAGGAAGGAGGAACGCGAGAGCGGCAACCGTGAGCACCGCTGCGGCCATCGGCCACCGTCGCTCTCCCTCGCGGCGCCGTCTCGGTTCGGAGGACATCAGGTGGCCGACTGGTTGTCCGCCGCACGCACGACCCCGATCCAGGCACGAACGTCCTCCATCGATCCACCCAAGCCGAAGGACGCCCTGGGACACGTTGCGGTGATTTTGGCCCGTCGGGGCGCACCGACATCCATCGTGCCCGTGTAGACAGTCGCAGACGTTTGGCGTCCGGGGCGCGCCCCGAGGCGATGGAGGGGAGGGGGGATGGGTCGTCGGTGGGCGCTGGTGTCACTCGCGACGGCGCAGTTCCTGATGGTGCTCGACCAGTCGGTGATGAACGTGTCGATCAGCCAGCTGGTCGAGGACTTCGACACGACCGTGACCGTCATCCAGGCCGTCATCACCTTGTACTGCCTGGTCATGGCGATGTTCATGCTGACGGGCGGCAAGATCGGCGACATCATCGGCCGTCGTCGCGCCTTCGTTGTCGGCCTTGTCATCTACGGCTGCGGATCGGCGCTCACGGCGGTGGCTCCGACCGTCGCCATCCTCGCCCTGGGGTGGTCGTTCCTCGAAGGCCTCGGCGCCGCGCTCGTGCTTCCCGCCATGGCGGCCCTGATCGCGGGGAACTTCGAGGGATCCGCCCGCAAGGCCGCCTACGCCGTGATCGGCGGGGTCGCCGGAGCAGGCATCGCGGTCGGTCCGATCGTGGGCGGTTGGGCCACGACGGAGCTCTCGTGGCGCGTTGTGTTCGCCGGAGAGGTCGTGCTCGTCGGCTTCATTCTCTTCACGACGCGCTTCATCGCGGACGCGCCGTCGCAGTGGGGCCGAGCCGCGGCTCGACGGTGTGGGGACGGCACTGTCGGCGAGCGGTCTCGGTGTCGTTGTGCTCGGTGTGCTCCAGTCGAGCACGTGGGGCTGGGTACAGCCGAAGGACTCGCCCGTTGAGCCTTTCGGCCTGTCAATCACGCTGTTCGTGATTGCGTTCGGCGGCGTGCTGCTCTGGTCGTTCGCCCGATGGGAACGGCACCGGGAGGCAACGGGCAAGGATCCACTCGTGCACCTCGACCTCACGAAGATCCCGCCGTTGAGGGCCGGGCTCTACGGGCTGTTCAGCCAGAACCTCATCCTCATGGGCGTGTTCTTCGTCATCCCGCTGTACCTGCAGCTGGTGCTCGGTCTCGACGCGCTCGAGACCGGCATCAAGATGCTCCCCGTCTCGATCACGATGTTCATCTGCGTCGGCGCTGGGCTCGCGGTTGTCGAAGCGTTTCTCGATCCGAACGATCGTGCGCGCCGGGTTGTGGACGACCTTCGGCGCCGCGGTGGTGCTCGTCGCCACGATCGACCCGCAGCTCAAGGAAGCCGGCTTCGCCATCTCGATGGGCTTGCTGGGCGTGGGGATGGGTCTCATGGCATCGCAGCTCGGCAACGTCGTGCAGTCCTCGGTCGACGCGTCGGGCCGCGGTGAAGCCGGCGGCCTGCAATACACCGGACAGCAGCTCGGCTCGTCGCTCGGAGTCGCGCTCATCGGCGCGATCGTCCTCGCCGGCCTCACCGGTGCGTTCATCTCCCACATCCAGAACGACGAGCGCATCAATCAGCAGGTTGCCGAACAGGTCAGCACCGCGGCCGGAACCGGGGTCGACTTCGTTGCCTCCGCCGAGATCGAACAGGCCGCTCTGGATGCCGGACTGAGCAGGTCGACAACCGAGGCCATCGTTGACGACTACGAGGAGGCGCAACTCGTGGCGCTCAAGGCCGGACTGCTCGCCGCCGCGCTCCTCGCGCTCGCCTCGCTCGCCTTCACTGCCGACCTGCCCCACAAGCTGCCAAAGCCCGACGACCGCGAGGCCGAACTCGCCCCGACATGACCTCGACACTCCGCGTCGCGAAAGGGCGACCGTCGTCTCAGCGTGGCGACGCGTCGCGGTCGTTCGTGACTTCGAGGCGTGCGCGTGACAGTAGGTCGAAGGCTGCGGCCTCCCGGGCGGCAGGCCGCCAGTCGAACAGCGTCGACTCCACGATCATCCACGACGCGACCCACGCGATCGTGATGGCAACCATCGCCGTCACGGCGAGAAGACCCACCCCGGCTCCGTGCACCTGGGTCGCGAGATAACCGGCGACATATGCGACGACCCAGCTGACGGCGGCGATCGCCATGCCGAGAGGCAGCTGACGCAGGCCCGTCGCGCGAACGCCCATCCCCTCTCGCCACGCGACGGACGCGAGGTAGCGAGCACGGTGGTGGAGTGCGGCCTCCACCTCCGTGACTGCCGGCCTGATCGCAGCTCCCTCGGGAAGCACCACCCGGACAGTGAGGTCGTCAGGTAGGCGTCGCGCCGCAGTGAGCGTGGCGGCAACGTCCTCAATCCCTGCCCGCTCAGGGCCGACTCGGCCGGTCAGTGGGTCGCTGTCCGGTTCGCACACGAGGTCAGCGAGCTCGGACAGCTCGAGCACGACGAGATGCTCATCGTGAATCCGTGCGAGGTCCGCATCGAGCTTCTCGCGGGCAACCAGTGTGAACCTCATGGTCCGGACCTCCCTGGGCTGATGGGATCCGTGTCGGCAAGGACCTCGTCGATGGGCGAGACGGCGGGCAAGGCGACACCGACCCTTCAGCTGCCCGGCGGTCCCGCTACCCCAGCGAAGGCTTGAAGTCGGCAAGCCGCATCATACGGAACGAACCAGCAAACAGGCAGGGCGAAGCCAGATCGGGATCCCACGACACGACAACTCGACGACCACTGCGTCAACGACCCGGCAGCAGTAGTTGCACGCACAACTAGATAGAACTGGTAGCTCGAGCGACATCCGAGTTCGAGAACGTACCGCCGAAGGCGGTGGCGGACGAGGTCGCGGCCGGCCGCGCTCCTCGAGTTCTTCGCCGACCCCACGAGCCCCCGCTACCAGAAAGGACGCGAGGACGTCGCCCTTCTCAAAAGTGGACTCAAGAGTTGGAGCGCAGCCGGACTGCCTACGTGCGAGCACCAGCACTCAGGCATCTGAGGCACCAGGAACTTCGCAGGGCGCCGGCGAGCGACACGGCGCGAGCCAACACTTCGCCTCGACGTCGGTGCACGGTCACCTCGTAGCCGACGCGGTCAGATGCGGCGGCGGCCTGGTGTGACGGCGGCTGCGACGACTGCTGTCTTCGCGACTGGTGAGGGACCGGGAGTGACCGCCGCGGCAACCACGGCCGTCTTGGCCACCGGCGCCCCGATGACGCCGACTCTTCCGACACGCGCTGGTCTCACTGGCATCTCAGGCTCCTACGGTCGCAGTTGCATTGTCCGCCTTGATCGAGGCGATGATCGCTTGAATGGGAATCCGCCCGTTGGCGATCAGCTGGCCGCCCGACGGCCGAGCCGCAGCGGCGAACGGCGCCGCCCAGAGGTTCTCCCAGATCAGCACTCCGGCGGTCGTGCCGGGATCCATCGCCGCGGCAAGGTGCGCGACGTCGTCAGCGGCCAACAACTCGGCCAGCTGCGCCTCGAGCGCGACCAACTCCCCGAGCTCGCCGACGTCGGAGAGCTCCATCGCATCGATGCTGCCGTCGTCGTCATTGGTGAGGATCAGCGCGTCGATCACACGGATGGTCCCCGCATTGACCAGGGCCAGCAGCTCCGTCGCCATCTCGCCGGTGAAGTTGCTTGCCCCGGCGGGGAATTCGACAACGACGTAGTCGACGGGTCCCGGTTCATCAAGAGATGCATCAGTCATGATCAGTCCGTTCCGTTGATACGAGAGTTGATTGAGGGTTGGTGTCGGGATCGCCCAGCGATCCGGGGTGGCCGTCAGGTCGCGATCGCCTTCGCCTTGGCCTGCTCGAACTCGGCGTCCGAGATCACACCCTGGGCCTTGAGGTCGGCCAGTCGAGCCAACTCCTCGGCCGTGCTCGGTGCCGCTCCCACGACGCTCTGGACATACGCACGCTGTGCCGCGTCCTGAGCCTGAGCAGCTTCCACGGCGTGCTCGCTCATCTTGTGCCCGCGGCGATCAGGTAGACGAAGACACCCAGGTACGGCACGACGATCACGAAGATCACCCACAGCGCCTTGGCCAAACCGCCCAGATCGCGGCTGCGGAAGATGTCACCGAACACCACGATCAGGAGCCAGAACCAGATGAAGAACAAGAAGAAGTACATCATGGACAGGAACACCTGTCCCGTTCCGAATTCCGCGAGCATCATCGCCGTTCCTTTCGATGGGTACTTGGTCTCGGATTCGGCGCTGAGCGATCACGACGCCGGCGTCTCCTCATTCGGCATAGGTCCTTCGTGTACGTCTGTAAAACGTACGCCGCGAGCATGCGCTATCAGCGCGTGTCGCTGGCCGAGCTGAGCACGGTCGCGGGAGTGGGCGAGCGCCGCGTGCGCGCAGCCTTCTACGACTGCGAGGCCATGTCGCCAACCGCTGTTCTCCGCACCGCGGCACTCGAGGCCGTACGACAAGCGCTGCTCGAGCACCCCGTGTTCCGCGATGCCGTGAGTCGCGTGGCCAGCGACTTTGGGTTCTGGCATCTCAGCCGCTTCGCCGGGCAGTATCGAGCGTTGTTCGGCGAGAGTCCGAGCGAGACGCTCAGGAGGTCGGCAGCAGCCGCACGCTAGTTCTCGGCTATCTCGATCTCGCCAACCTCGCGGGGCAAGCCGCGTCCCCAGGGCTCCGCGCTCACTATCGATCCACTCAGGTGACGCGCATGCGGGGTGCACATGGCACTCGGGTCGATCGGCCCAACCACCGCGCTCGTGATCCTCGCTCGTCAGGCTGACGGAGAATCTCACCCCAGGAGGACATCATGTCGAACCTCCGGCCTTCGGATTAGAAGGCCTACAGCACTGAGCGCTGTGCTCAACAGGAGAGCCCCCGGTGTGAGCCGGTGTTGCTGGGGGTGCTAATCGTCACGTCGAGTTGCCAGCTGGTCCTGCGGGAACCGCGCGCCGAGGACATGTCGGTGGAGCTCGGTCGGTCAGTGTGTGGATCTCACGGGTGAGCTCGGTGTTGCAGCCGCAGCTCCTGTTCCTCGGACGCGAAGTCATGGTCGGCCTTGGCGCGCTGGAACTCGGCTTGGCGGTTCTGCCCGATCATGACGAACGATGTCAGGAAGATGGCCTCGAGCGACACGATGAGGGTCAACTTCGGCCACGGGGCGGATTCGACGAACAGCATCCAGCACGCGAAGGCGACGGCATGGATGTAGACGAACGGCATCGAGCCGGCGAACGTGGTGATCGCATCCGCGATGCGGAGCTGGATGTCGGCCGCGCGGCGAGCCGCATGCTCGACGACGACTGGATGGTGGAGAGGCGAGGTTGGCATCTACGCCGCCTTCCCCAGCAGTTCGTCGCTTGCGGAGGCGGGCTGCGTGGCAGCCGGTCGCCGCAGCAGAAGCGTCGCGATCGTGATCGACGCGCCGACTGTGGCGAGTACGACCGGGTACTCCCACCCGCCGTTCGTCACCCAGGGGCCGCGCCCTCGGAGGGCCGACGCCGCATTCAACATGACACCAACCACCGCCGGCCGTGGCCGGAGAACCAGCCGAACAGCTTCTGGGTCCCGTGGCCGACGAGCGCCACGCCGACGACGACCCGTAAGAGCAACAAACCAGCCATCCGTGTCACACCTCTTCTCTTGGTGCCGGAATGACCAGTGCGGGCGCGGTCGAGGTGTGGACGATGTCAGCGGCCCCTGAGCCGAACACCAGGTGCGCGAATCGGGTCGCGGAGATGGCTGGTGACGGCGATCAGCCCGGTCGGGTGAGCGTCGAGGTAGTCCTTCATGCCGGCGGCGGCGCCTATGGGGTCGTAGACGACGAAGGTGTCCAGACCCGGCGCCGCCAGCGCCCACTGTTCGCCGAGACGGCGGACGTACTCGTCCGCGTCCTCGTTGGGTCCGTGGTGGCGTCGCCATGGCGCACCGATGCGCACGGGCGGCGGGCAGGGCTCGGCGACGGTCACGAGCGTGAGCCTCATGCCGAGCGCGTGGGCCCAGGCTGCGGCGACCGGCAGGCCGCGCTCGGAGGCGGGCGTGCCATCGACGCAGGCGACGAGATGGTCGACACCGAGGGGCGGTATCGCCGTCTCGTCCTCGGGATCCGGGTCGACGACGAAGGGACCGGCCACGATGACCGGCTCGCGGCCGCGTTCGATGATGTCGCGCGCCGTCGATCCGATGAGCGTCCCGGCGACGCGTCCTCGCCCATGGGTCGACAGGCAGATCAGGCACGAGTCCAGCTCCGCGGCGCAGCGGTGGACCGCGCCGGCGACGTGGGTGTCGATCTCGACGTGGATACGCGGGTCGTCGGGTTCGGTGCCGAGTGCCTGCGCCGCTTCGCCGCGGATGCGATCCAACTCGAAGTCGGACGACCGCGACGGAGACGGTGTGGATCGTGGCGTCGAACCGTGCCGCGAGCGCGCGGGCCGTGGGGAGCGCGCCATTTGCAAAGTGCGAGCCGTCGAGCGGGACGAGGATCGTGTGGTGGACGGGGTCAGGTGCTCGATGCGCTGAGCTGTTCATGGTTCCTCCTCGGGGAGTGACAATGACCGCGCCCCGCGCCGCCCGTCGCAGAGTCCGGGCGGCGCGAGAGGACTTGCGGCTCAACTCGCTGCGTGTCCGAGCCGTGAGGCGCCAATGGCCGCCTGCTGGGCGAGCTCGTGTGTCTCGTGCCGAACGGCCCCCGCCAGCCACAGCTCGACGCTGCCGTACAGGAAGGCGAGCCAACCGATCGCCCAGGTGATGCCGATCGCTCCGTCACTCGGGGCTGATGACGAGGAGCATGCCCAGCAGCACCAGGAGGACACCGCCGAGCGCGATGGCCCACGCCCCGGACACCTGCTTGCGTGCCGAGATGGCGAACGCGATCCGGGAGCCGCCGATGAGCAGCGACCACGTCGCGATCACGACGAGCAGAGCCAGCGCGGTGATGGACGGCCAGAAGAAGGTGACGACGCCGGCGCCGATGCCGGTGACGCCCCAGAAGGCGACCCAACCCCGGTGGACGAGCAGCGGGTCACCGATCGCGGCCGACAGCGCGGTGACGCCGTCGACGAACGCGAACGCACCCCACAGCAGGACAAGGGCCCAGAGCGTGATGGACGGCCACACGAGCGTGGCCAGACCGAAGAGCACCGCGGCCGCGCCTTGGACGGCAAGTCGCTTCCAGCTACCGACGTAGGGCCGCATCATGACGTCGCTCCTACGGTCGAGGCCGGTGCCGCGGCGGCGAGGTCGTCCGCGGCCATGCGGGCCAGCGCGGCGTCGATGACGGCGTACTCGGCGACGTTCAGGAAGTAGGCCGCGACCTCGATGGCGGCGGCGGCGTCTTCCTCGGCCGCGTCGGCGGTGCGCAGCACGCTGTGGAGCTCGTGCTCGGACTGGCGCTTCTCGACGCGTGCGCGGACCTCGTCGAGCGGGCGCTTCATCGACGCCTTGGTCTCGTTCCACCAGGTGCGGCCGGCTTCCGCGGCCTCACGGACGGCGGACTCGAACTCGCCGACCTCGGTCTTGAACGCTTCGTCGATCTCGTGGCGGCGCTGCTCGAGCTTTGCGCGATCCGCCTCGAATGTGGCGGTCGCCGAGTCTTCGAGCACCTTGACCCGACCGGCGAGCTCCTCCAGGGACTCGGACAGTGGTTTCATCGCTTCCTCCGTTCTCACGTTTGCTTGCAGGGCGAACGTAAGGCCGAGGGGCTGTTCATCGAATCCACGAAAACCCCAGTCTTCGTGGCGTTCTCGCCCGCGGGACAGGGTCAGGTCGGCAAGTCGACCTGCGCGAGCTGGGTGCGCGAGCTCACGCCGAGCTTCACGAAGATCTTCCGCAGGTGGTACTCCACGGTGCTGGTCGTGATGTAGAGCTGCGCGGCGATGTCGAGGTTGCGCTCCCCCGACGCTGCGAGCCGCGCGATCTGGGCTTCTTGGGGGGTGAGGACGTTCGACCGGCGCGGATCGGCTCCGCACGTGCTCACCCGTTGCGGCGAGCTCGCTGCGTGCACGTGCCGCGAAGCCGGACGCGCCGATGGTCTCGAAGAACTCGAGCGCCTCGTGCAGCGGCTCGCGGGCTTCCTTGCGCCGCCGCGCCCGTCGCAACCACTCGCCGTACAGCAGCTGCGTTCGAGCCGTGTCGGTCGCGATCGTGGAGCGCGACAGCGCGTCGAGCGCCAGACGGAACTGTTCGTCGGCCTCGTCGCCGTTCGTGACGAGCGCCCGTGCGCGGGCGAGGAGCCCCAGCGCCCACGGTGTCCCCGACGCGGTGGCTCGTTCCGACAACCGCGCCAGTGCCTGTTCGGCGATGTCCATGTCGCTGCATCGGACTGCGGACTCGACGAGATCCGGGAGCGTGAGGGTGCCGAGGACGATGCTGTCGTGGTCGTAAGATGTGTCGCGCCGTCCGGAGCGCAGCGTCGTACCGACCGGCGCCCAGTTCGAGCACGGTGAGCGCGGCGTAGGCGTGGTCGACGCCGAGGCCCTGGCCGCGCTCGTGCGCGTCCTGCATCATCCGACGGGCGCCGGTCCGCGTGGCTTCCTCGTTGCCTTGCCACGCGTCGCGCAACACGTACGCGGGAGTGGGCGAGCCGAGCAGTCCGCGCGAGCCGGTGAGCGACACGACATCCTCGATCTCGGCGAGGTGCGAGGCGGCCGACCCGAGACGTCCCTGAAGGACCTCGAGCCAGCTTCGCAAGCTCAGCGCGAGCGGCAACGGGGCGAGCGCGCCGATTCGACGCGCGAGCTGCACCCACGCATGGGTGAGATCGTCCCAGGCCCGCTCGTCGAGGACGTCCGCTGCGGCCAGAACGGTGTCGAAGTACGCGACATGGACGCTGCGACCGGCGACGGCCTGGAGCCGTTCGTGATCCTGCGCGGCGCTCGGTCACCGCCGCGCGCAGCATCGTCACCGCCTCAGCGTGTTCAGCGGTGAGACGCAGTGGCGATCCCCGCCACCACCTGCGCGATCGTGGGTCGGCGATGTCGCACCGATCGATGACGGTGACGCGTCCCGGCGGCGATCGCCTGTCGTGTGGACTCTTCGATGAGGTATCCGCCGACGAGCGCGATCGGCGTCAGCGGCGACACAGGCTCCGACCGCGACGGCCGGCTCGTCGGCCCTGGATGAACGGCAACGCCTCGGCCAGCAGCGCGGCTGGCTGGCGCACGTTGCCGGCGACGATGTGGATCAACGCCTCCGTCCACGCCGCCTCGGCCTGATGTCGTTCTGGCAAGCCGCTCGCCCTGGCTCGCTCGAGGATTTCGCGCGCCCGCAGGCCCCGCCCACCGACAAGCTCCGCGCGCGCCGCCTCGAGGAGCCGCTCAGCGGCCCGGTGCCGATCGGGGGTGAGCTCGGCGGCGCGCCAGAGGTAGAAGGCGGCGGCGGACGAGCCGCCTCGCTGCCGCGCTCGGTCGGCCG
Organism: uncultured Acidimicrobiales bacterium; assembly: GCA_963708175.1. Lineage (GTDB taxonomy): Bacteria > Actinomycetota > Acidimicrobiia > Acidimicrobiales > DATKAS01 > DATKAS01. The sequence continues at coordinate 69,587 of CAVPSD010000003.1, read as the reverse complement.
ACGCCTCCAACGCCCGTGCGACCTGCTCGTCAGGCTCGGTCGCGGCGGCGCCGAGGTGCCACGCGCGACGGTCGGCGTCGGCGTCTGTATCGAGCGCCTCGGCGAGCGCGGCATGGGCGCGGCGTCGATCGTTGGCGGCAGCCGAGTAGTAGATCGCGGAGCGAACGAGCGGATGACGGAACTCGACGTTCGGGGTGAACGAGACGAGTCCGCTCGCCTCGGCCTTCGCGGCTGCCTCGCCCCATGACAGATCGCCGACCGCGTCGGCGGCGCGGCGCAGGAGCATCGGATCGCCCAGTCGCTCGGCCGCCGCGAGGAGCAAGACCATCTGTGCGTCCGCGTCCAGTGCCCGTGCCCGCGTCCGCGAACAGGCCGGAGAGTCGCTCGCCGATCGGCAAGGGGTCCGGGAGAGGAGCAGTGCCGCGGAGCTGCTCGACCGTCAACGCGGTGGGCAGTTCGATGAGCACCAGCGGATTGCCGTCCGTTGCGGCGACGATGTCGTTGGCGACGGTCTCGTCGACGGGTCCCGCCGCAGCCGCGGTCAGCAGCTCGTGGGCCTCGGTTGTGGACAGCCCGCCGAGGTCGATCGTGGGGATGCCTTCGAACCGGACGCGGGTGTCGGGTGAATCGCGCATGGTGACGAGCGACGCGACGCGTTCCGCGCGAAGCCGGCGCCCGACGAACGACAGCGCCATCACCGACTCGTCGTCGAGCCACTGCGCGTCGTCGATGACGGCGAGGACGGGCTGCACGCGGGCGGCCTCGGCCACGAGGCTCAGGACGGCGAGGCCGACGAGAAACGGGTCGAGGGCGTCGTGCTGTTGACCTGCCGAGCACGGCATCGAGCGTGGCGCGTTGGGGCTCGGGGAGCTCGCTCGACGCAGTCGAGGAGCGGCAGCACCAACTGGTGCACGCCGGCGTAATCGAAGGCCATCTCCGACTCGACGCCGACGAGGCGGACGACACGGAAGTCGGGTGCCTGCGTCGATCGCGTACTGGAGCAGCGCGGACTTCCCGATGCCGGCGGGGCCGACGAACAACAGCGCACCGGCGACGCCGCGTTCGGCGTCGCCGAGGAGTGCGTCGATCGTGGCGCGCTCGGTGGCGCGGCCGACGAAGAGGTTCCTCGGATGCGTCCCTTGTCCGCGGTCGACCATACCCATCAGACGACCCCTCCGTGGCCGCCTCTCATCACACCATCACGGCTGATCGCCCGGCAATGGCGAACCTGCCGTCGGCGACCGGCGCCGACATCACACGCCACCGTCAGGAGCGGGACTCCGCCAAACTGTCGGCATCCATTCGCGCGAGCTGAGCGTCGAGCACTGCGTACTCGGCTTCCTCGACCGCCCAGTACGCGTACTGAATGGCGAACTGAGCGTCTTCCTCGGCGGAGTCAGCCTTTCGTTGCGCGGCCTTGAGGTCGTGCTCGGCCTTCTTCGACTCGATGTCGCGACGAATCGTGGCGATCTGTTCATCCCAGCTCTTCTGTACGTCACTCCACCACGCCGCTACCTTCCCCTTGTTCGTCTGGGCGGTCTTGCGCAGCTGGTCCGTGCTCTTCTCGAGCGACTCGCGTGCGCTCTGAACGTCGTGCTCCACCTTGTCGTGCGCCGCCTTTTGTGCGGCAGCAAAGCGGTCCTCTGCTTCTTTGGCTCGGGCTGCGAGCTTGGTGAGGTCATCAGAGAGGGTCATAGCCAACTCCTTTCGGTTCTTCGGGTGGAGCGGGTTCCCCGGGGCGGTCACGTGAGATGCCGCGCCCACGATTTCAGGGTCGCGGACGGGCCTCCGGACAGGTAGTGCCGAAGGTCCCCTTCACCCCTCGATGTCCGGCGACCGCTCATGTGCAGCGGCTCCGGATCGTGCCGATGCCCTCGATCCACTCGGTGACAACGGGTGTGGGTGGGAACGTCATCATGGGCCTTCGGCCGTGACCAGCCCGCTCGGCTGTCCGCTGACGATCCGGGCCAACCCGAGGAACGTCGACCGTCCCCAGCCTGGCCGCAGCGCTGCGGGTGAGAGGCCGACGTGATGGGCGGGGATGCGCACCGTCAAGGCGCCCGGACGCGACACGAAGCGCAGCGGCGGAGTCAGTTCGACTGCTTCGCCGTCAACGCCCGCCGCCACCGTGCCGTCAGCGGCCACCTCGAACTCCCGTAGCTGCGTGGTCTGCCAGCCGGGGAACTGGTCGAGCTGACCCGCCGCTTCGGCAGCGACGAAGCGCGTCACATCGTTGGGACTCATGAGCAGCAGCACGGCCGCGCCGAGCACACCGCGATCGAGGCGTGCACGTGTCCCGAACCCGGCCAGGCTCTTCAGGCGGTACGGGTCGTTCGAGACGATCACGACTTGCGGATTCGTCGACGACTGCGCCGCTCTGCATGCGCGCGTGCAGCCCCGACGGCGGGGCGTCGGGTCCGAGCAAGGTCGGCAGCATCCTGGCGGCCGTTCGCAGCTTGGCGTCGCGATACTCGTCCGACGCCACGATCTGCGCGTAGACACCGAGCGACACGTTGTTGACGAACACCCGCCCGTTGACCTCGCCAAGGTCGATGCGGGCCTGGCGCGGATCGCCGTAGGCGTCGAGTGATCCGACGACGTCGTCGCGGTCGATGCCGAGATCGAGCGCGAGGTGATTGCGCGTGCCCGCGGGCACGCACACGAACGGGAGGTCGTGCGCAGAGGCGACCGCGGCGACGACGGCTTGCGAGCCGTCCCCGCCGGCCATCCCGATCACATCCGCGCCGCGAGCAACGGCATCCTCGGCGAGCGCGCGGAGATCATCCCCGGGAGCGAGCACGACCGGCTCGATACCCCGACGTGCACACTCACCCTGGAGGTCGAACCTCTCGACCTTGCCGCCCCCCGACTTCGTGTTCATCAGCAGCACACCGTGCCGCGCGCGCGTCGCCGGACTCCACCGGTGGGCGACGGCCGATCGCATCTCCCACGCGAATGCCCACATGCCCGCGGCACTCGTGATTGCGATCGTCACCACGATGAACACCAACTCGCTCGCGCTACGTCCGGACGCCACCAACGCCACGACGCCGCCCAGCACCCCCAGCGCGGCGAGGGCGGCAATTCGGCCCCGCCAGCGTGGGCGGGTCGCGCCGATCCAGGTCAAGGGGACCCCGACGCCCACCGCCACCAACGCGACCAGCCCAAGCACCGGACTGTCGACAACCGTGAGCAGCAACTCGACCGCCAACGCGAGGTAGCCGATCAACGCCACCGTCGCAACGATCCTCACGTGGACAGGCGGCGAGTCCGAGGCCACGCAATGATCGTAAAACGCGCCTGCGTCGCGTGCGAACGCCTCAGGGGGCGTCGCGGGCGTGTCGCCGCGACTCACCGAGTTCCCGGGCGAGGCTGACCCACGTCTTGTGCTCGTGTCGGCGCCGGACGAGTCGTTGCCACGTGAGCACGCCGACGCCGGCTGCGACGAGCCCCGGTACCGAGATCGGCCCGACGGTCGGGCCCGTGCGACGCGACAACAGCTGCGAGGACGCGAGCACTGACGCGGCTGCGACGAGGCCGTCGACGAGATGATCGACCGCGCCATCCGCATCGTGGACGCGGAAGTCAATTGCGAGTCGACCGGCGCGGATCTGCTGGACGATCTCCTCGATGTCGCCGGGCAGAGATGCAGCGAGACGGTCCCAGCCTCGAAACGTTCGGCCCGCGTGTCGGGCGAGACGCCGCGGGTCGAACCGCTCGGCCAGCATCTTCTTCATGTAGGGCTCGAGCAACTCCGTGACTCGGACTTCGGTGTTGAGTTCGCGACCGAGTCCTTGCAGCTGCAGCATGACCCGGAACAGCATTGACAAGTCGGCCGGCAACACGAGGCCGTTGTCGTGCAGCAGCTCCATGCCCGTGTCGATGATCCCGGCCATGTCGAGATTGCCGACTCCGATGAGGAGGTAGCGGTTCAACCACAGGTCGATCTGCGATCGCAGCCTGTTCATGTCGACGGTCGGCGGCGGGGTGGTGATCTCGACGATGACGTCGATGAGGCCATCGAGGTCGTGGGTTCCTGCGGCGATCACCAGATCCTCGAGCTGGCGTTTGCGCATCGAAGGGATGCGGCCGACGTCCCCGAAATCGAGGATTGCGATGTGTGTCCCATCGGGTATCAGAAGGTTTCCCGGTTGGGGGTCGGCGTGATAGAAGGAATCGCGGAAGATCATCTCGAGGTACATCTCCGAAGCGCGTCGTACGAGCGTGTCGACATCCCACCCCGTCGCCTCGACGCTCGCACGATCGGCGAAGGGTGCGCCCGAGATGAGGCTCATCGTGAGCACGCGCTGCCGCGACAGCTCCGGATACGGCGTCGGGAAGACGATGTCGGGCTCGTCGGCGAAGTTCAGTCTGAAGCGCCGGAGATTCTGCAGCTCGTGCGACAAATCGATTGCGTCGTGGAGCATCTGCGCGAACTCGGAGACGATCACTGTGGGTCGTAGCTGAGCGATCCCGGAATCCTCGCTTTCGAGATAGGCCGCGATCGCTTCCATGAGCTCGAGATCCGCGAGCACGCGGTGCTCCACACCATCGTGGAGCACCTTCACCGCCACCGCGGGCCCGTCGGGCAATGTCGCACGGTGCACCTGCGCGACCGACCCCGACGCCATCGGCTCCGGGTCGAACGAGCCGAAGAAGTCGGACACCGCGCCGCCGAGCTCGCGTTCAACCAGCGCCTGCGCGACACCCGCAGGATCGGGAGCGACCGTCGCCTGCAGCTTCGCCAGCTCCTCGGCGACGTCGTCGCCGACAACATCCGGTCGCAGGCTCAACATCTGACCGAACTTGACCCACGTCGTGCCCAACTCGGTCAACGCCCGCCGCAGGCGCTCGCCGTCGGACATCGAAACGATCTGCGGGTCGACGTGGCGGTCGACGAGCCCCTGCATGAGGCGTGTGCTGACGAGTCCGCTTCCACGCTGAACCCACGCCGCGAAGCCGTACTTCGCGAACACTTCGGCGATCTCGTCGAGTCGCTCGCGATGGCGCATCCAAGCGGCAGGCAATCCCGGCATCGCTCAAGCCTCCTCGTCGCCCTCAGCATGGCCCGTACAGACGAAATCGGCGAGGTTCGTCCGCACTACCAGCCTGCGTCGCTCACGGTCATCGGGCTGACGTCGGGCGCGCCGCCCGGGCGGGCCCGCCCTCAGCCGGCCGCCGCGTTGACCGCCGAAGGTTCGGCATCGACGTCGGGTGCGATGGCTTCGAGGTGGCGGGCGGTGGTCTCGAGGTGTTGGGTCAACAGGTAGACGGCCAGGTCGGCGTCGCGCGCCAGCGCAGCATCGAAGATCGCCTTGTGCTCGTCACCGACGTGGGCCCGGTCGGGATGGTGCGGCAGGTTGCCCGACCACATGCGGTACAGCTCGGCCGCGTCGTACAGCTGGCGGCGCAGCCGTTCGAGGATGGGGCTGCCGGCCGCAGCCGCGAGCGCGGCATGGAAGCCGCCGTGCGCCTGCAACCACGCGAAGTTCCCGGTCCCGTCCTCGAAGTACATCGGGGTGACCGCGAGCCGGTGGTGGGCGGCGACAAGGTTGGCTTCCCACGTCACATCCCCCTTGGCGATCGATTCGCGTAACGCCATCCCCTCGAGCTGCACGCGCATCCACGTGAGGTCCTGGAGGTGGTCGATCGAGATCGACCGAACGCGAAACCCGCGCTGGGGTGTCGCCTCGACGAGGTCCTCGCTAGCCAGGCGAGTTACCGCTTCGCGCACGACGCTGAGGCTGACATCGTGCTGCTCGGCGACTTCGTTGAGCTGCAGTCTGGACGAGGGCAGCCGACGACCGAACAGGATGTCCGCGCGCAGCGCGTCGTAGACGTCCTCCACGAGCGATCGTCCTCGCCGCTCTCGGGCCATGCGATAACCGTACCTCTCGAAAATCGATTTCAGGCGGACTGCAGGACATCGCGGCAGGCCGTGCACCAAAGCCGCGATCTGCGCCGTCTCGGTCGCCGTCCCGAACAGGGCGAAGTCGGGGCGTTGCAGGGCGGCGACGACGCCGCGCTCAGCGAACCACTTCCGGTACGCGTCGTCGACATCGACCACCGCCGCGGCGCTGCAACCGATCGACACGATTCGGCCACCGATGCTGGTGAACCAGTCGCTCAGGTCGGCATCCATGTCCGCGTCGACGAGCGTGACCAGCCGCCAGCCCACACCGACGACGTCGTCGAACCGGGTGCGACCGCTCGGGTCATCGAGCTCGCCCTGAATGAAGAGCTCGCCGGCGCCAGGCGATGCCGCCAGCACCACGCCGTCGGCGATGGGCGGGAACGGCGGGATCTCCGTGATGCTGCCGTCGTACGTGGAGAAGAACGCTGCATCGCGGGCGGCCGCCTCGGCGGGATCGGCGACGCAGATCAGCTTCCCCATGTCCATGGCGAGTTCGATGACCGCTTGCGTATGAGGGCCGCGCTCACGGCCGTACGTGTCGAGCAGTGCATCAGAGGCGAGGCCGCGACCCACGAGGTCGAGCTTCCACGCGAGATTCGCCGCGTCGCGAAGCCCCGAGCACAACCCCTGGCCAGCGAAGGGCGGCGTCTGATGCGCGGCGTCGCCGGCGAGGAGTACCCGCCCGCGGCGCCACTCGTCGGCCCAGCGGGCCTGAAACCGATAGACCGCGTGCTTCTCGAGCACCGCGTTATCGGGCCGCGCGTCCCACGGTTCGAGCAGCCGCCATGCAGTCGCCTCGTCGTTCAAGAGCTCGGTCGACTCGCCGGGGAGGGCCATGAACTCCCACCGCCGCCGTCCCGGTCCGCCCGACACCACCGTCGTCGGCCGTGCCGGGTCGCAGATCTGGACGTTGAGTGGGTCGAACACTCGTGGCTCGTTGAACATGACGTCGACGACCAGCCAGTCGTAGAAGAAGCCGCGGTCCGTCATCGGGACGCCGATGCGAGCGCGGACCGTGCTGTTGGCGCCGTCGCAGCCAACGACGTACCGGGCGCGGACGGTTTCACCCGCGTCGGTGCGCACCACGACGGTGTCGCCGTTGTCGGCGAGATCAACGATGCCCGCGCCGCGCCGCACCGTGATCTCGGGGATCTCCTGCACGCGGTCGAACAGCACTGCTTCGAGATCGGGTTGCGAGAACATCGAAGACTGCGGCCATCCCGATGAACCGTTGCCGATCCGGCCGAACCGGATGAGTGGGCGCCGCTCAGCGTTCTGGAACTCGTAGATCTCCGCGGACTCGACGATGTTGGCGCACTGCTCCGCGACGCCGCAGGCTTGCAGGATGCGCGCCACGTCGTGGTCGTAGTGCACCGCCCGCGGCAACGGGTATGGCTGGAGATGTCGTTCAAGCACAACCACCCGTCGGCCGAGTTGGCCGAGCAGGATGGCCAAGGCTGCGCCGACCGGCCCGTAGCCCACGATCGCCACGTCGAAGATCTCTTCGTCCATCTCTTCCTCTTCCCCCGATCCAGGCACGGCCCTCCGCCAAGTGTCGCGCTGAGAATCGATTTGTCAACAGAAAAGTGATTTACAACGGATAGATCGTTGTCATACAGTGATATCGATCTAGTGGCGGCCGTGAACGCCACGTGCGAGGAGGGTGCAATGAGAGTCGCCAATGCCGACGGACGTGCAGTGCTGATCCAGCAGGACGGGATCGTGGACATCGCGGCGGCGTCCAACGGATCGCTTCCTCACGATCCGCAGGCGATCTACGAACGGTGGGACGAGGTGCGTGCTCTCGCCCAACGGGCGCCAGACGCGGACGGGCCACTCGACCCGCGCCGCGCTCCTCGCCCCGGTCCCTCGCCCGCGGCAGGTATTCGCGATCGGCATGAACTACGCGGCCCATGCGGCGGAAGCTGGGACTGAGATCCCGCAGCACCCGCCGACGTTCACCAAGTTCCCGACGTGCCTGACCGGTCCGGACGCGACGGTTGCGTTGCCCAGCGAGTTCGTGGACTGGGAGGTCGAACTCGTGATTGTGATCGGCCGTCACGCGTACGAAGTCGCTCGAGGCAAGGGATGGTGGTGCGTCGCCGGCCTCACCGTCGGCCAGGACCTCTCCGAGCGGATGGTCCAGCTGCGGCCACCGGCGCCCCAGTTCAGCCTGGGCAAGTCGTACCCGGGCTTCGGACCGACCGGACCGTGGGTCGTCACTCCCGACGAGCTGGACGACCGCGACGACCTCGCCATCGGATGCACGGTGAACGGTGAAGAGGTCCAGAAGAGCCGCACGTCCGACCTCATCTTCGGCGTGGACGCGCTGGTGCACGAGCTGTCGTCGATCGCCCCGCTCCTGCCCGGTGACCTCATCTTCACCGGCACCCCCTCCGGCGTCGGCGGCACCCGGACGCCGCCCCGCTTCCTCGCCCCCGGCGACGAACTGATCTCCACCATCGAAGGCATCGGCACCATCCACACCCACCTCGTCGAGAGGAGCGCGAACCATGACCGCTGAGCTCGAAGTCGCCTACGTCGGACTGCAGGTCGCCGACCCGACCGCGTTCGGCACATTCCTCACGGACGTCGTCGGTCTCGTGCCAGGCGACACGACCGCGGACGGCGCGGCGACCTGGCGGAACGACGACCGAGTGCACCGCATCATCGTCGAGGAAGGACCGGCCAACGACGCAATCTTCTTCGGCCTCGAAGCCGGATCGCGCGACGCGTTCAACCGGGCCGTCGAGCGCGCTCGTGCCGCAGGCGCGACCGTCTCTGAAGGATCGGGTTCGGACGCCGCGACGCGACGGGTCGAGGAGCTCGTTCGCATCGACGCGCCGTGGGGCGTGCCGGTCGAACTCGTGCACGGCCTGGCCGCAGCGCACGAACCGTTCGACTCGGCGCTCGTACCGGGAGGATTCGTCACGAAGGATCAAGGCTTCGGACACGTCGTGTTCGTGACCTCTGATCTCGACACGTGCGACCACTTCGCCCGCGAAGCCCTCGGTTTCACACAATCGGATTGGATCGAGACCGAACTCGCGCCCGGTCTGCCGTTGACGGTGCGCTTCTACCACTGCAACCCGCGCCACCACTCGCTCGCGCTCGGCGCGGCTCCGATCGAGCTGCCCCAGAAGCTCCACCACGTGATGGTCGAGACCGTGTCGCAGGACAACGTCGGGCTCGCCTTCGATCGCGCGTGGAACGCAGGATTACCGATCGCCAACGCGCTGGGCAAGCACGACAACGACAAGATGTTCAGCTTCTACGTCGTCACCCCTGCGGGGTTCCAGCTCGAGTTCGGCTACGGCGCGCGGACGATCGAGGAGCCGTGGACCGAAGACCGTCGATACGACCGGATCAGCGGGTGGGGTCACCAGCCGATCCAGTCGCCGCTCCACGCATGAGCGAGTTGGAGGGCAGGGTCGCCCTCGTCACCGGGTCGTCGAGCGGAATCGGCGCCGCCGTCGCCACGACGTTGGCCGAACGCGGAGCCAGCGTTGTCGTCAACTCCGCCTCGTCCGTCGCTGCAGGGCAACAGCTCGCCGCCGACCTTCCCGACGCGATGTACGTGCAAGCTGACGTCTCGGACCGGGCTAGTGCCGAACGACTTGTCGCCGCCGCGATCGACCGCTACGGACGGCTCGACATCGTCGTCAACAATGCCGGCACCACCACGGTGATCCCCCATCACGATCTGGATGCGGCGACCAACGAGATCTGGGAACGGATCCTGCGGGTCAACGTGCTCGGCACATGGAACGTGAGCAAGGCGGCAGTGCCCCACCTGCGGACCGCAGGCGACAGCATCATTCTCAACATCACGTCGCTCGCCGGTGTCCGCCCCGTCGGTTCGTCGATCCCGTACGCGGTGTCGAAGGCGGCGCTCAACCACCTCACGGCCCTGCTCGCCAACGTCCTCGGTCCGGAGATCCGCGTTCATGCCGTCGCGCCCGGGTTGATCGACACCCCGTGGACAACGGACTGGGACGCGCTCCGCGAAACGGTTCGAGAGGCCGCCCCGCTGCGCCGGAGCGGCTCACCCCAGGACGTCGCAGACGCGTGCGTCGCGCTCATCGACGCGCGTTACGCGACCGGACAAGTGCTCGTCGTTGATGGAGGGATGGCACTGCGATGAACACGGACACCACCACGACGACTACCACGACTGGCATCGCTGACGCGTTCGACCGCGACGATCCACCGATCCTCGGCGCCAATCCGTTCGTCGGTCTCACCCGCGAGCAGGTGGGCGCTGCGCTCGCGCGGCTCGGTCAGCGCGTCGCCGTCGAACCCGGCGCCGCCGCGGCGACCGCGGCCGACGCGGTGGGCGAGTTGGTCCGCGTTGCCATCGGTCGCAGCGACATCGCACCCGAGCGTGGCGACCGACGTTTCGTCGACGCGATCTGGCAGCACAACCCGGTGTTCCATCGCCTGATGCAGGCGTACCTCGTCGAAGACCGAGCCGCGCACCGGGTCATCGACGAGGTCGACCTCGACACGAAGAGCCGCGCCCGCGCGCACTTCGCGATGTCGCTCATCACTGAAGCGCTCGCTCCGACCAACAACCTGCTCACCAACCCGAACGCGATCGCGAAGGCGATCCAGACCCGAGGGCAGAGCCTCGTCGCCGGTGCCCGCAACTTCGCGCACGACGTCCGCCACAACAGCGGCATGCCGTCACAAGTCGACACGCGGCCGTTCGCGATCGGCCGCAACATCGCGACCACCCCAGGACATGTCGTACACCGCACCGATGTGTTCGAACTCATCCAGTACGACCAGACCACAAAGCGGGTGCACGAGCGGCCGATCGTGGTCATCCCACCGCAGATCAACAAGTACTACATCACCGACCTCGCGCCGGGCCGCAGCCTCGTGGAGAGCACTGTCGCCGCCGGGTTCCCATACTTCACGCTGAGTTGGCGCAACCCCACGCCTGAGCAGCGCGACTGGAACCTCGACACGTACGTCGCTGCGTGCCTCGAAGCCATTCGTGTCGCGTGCGACATCGCGGGGAGCGACGATGCCAACGCGGTCGGCGTGTGTGCGGGTGGCGTCACTCTCGCCGCGCTGCTCGGCCACCTCGCGGCCACCGGCGAAGCCGCACTCGTCAACTCGGTGACGTTCCTCGTGACCGGCCTCGACACCGCGTCCGAAACCGTCATCACCTCGCTCGCATCTCGGCGTGCTGTCGAGGCCGCGAGGACGCGATCGCTGCGCGGCGGGTGTTCTCTCCGGTGACGACATGGCCAAGGTCTTCGCGTGGCTGCGCCCGAACGACCTCGTGTGGAACTACTGGGTGAACAACTACCTGCTTGGGCGAGAACCCGCCGGCGTTCGACATCCTGTTCTGGAACAACGACGCCACGCGGCTTCCCGCCGGACTGCATTCCGACTTCCTCGACCTCTACCTCACCAACGGACTGGTCAACGGCACGCTCGAAGCGCTTGGGACACCGGTTGACCTCGGCAAGGTGACGTGTGACAGCTTCATCGTCGCGGGCTACACCGACCACATCATCCCGTGGGAGGGTGCGTACCGCACGACGCAGCTCCTCGGCGGTGACCGCCACTTCGTGCTGAGCACGGGTGGACACATCCAGGCCATCCTCAACCCGCCGGGCAACCCCAAGGCGTCCTACCTCACGTCCGCCGAGCTCCCCCCGACCGCCGCCGAATGGCGCGACGACGCGACGCCGGTCCCTGGATCGTGGTGGTCGCGGTGGCACGAGTGGCTCGCAGCCCGCTCGGGCACCACTCGTCCAAGCCACAACCGAGCGGGCAACACCGCGCATCCGCCTCTGGACGCCGCGCCCGGGCGCTACGTCCACCTGTAAGTGAAGGAGCTGCGAACGTTCGCCCGCGTCGACGGGCACCTGTTGCGGGTGTCGGTCGAGGGCGACGGTCCCGCGATCCTTCTCATCATGGGGCTCGGCGGAAACATCGAGATGTGGGGACCGCTCGAACGCGAGCTCCACCAACGAGGGTTCCAGACGATCGCGTACGACGCCTCGGGCACTGGTCACTCACCGCCCCGGCTCGTCCCGCTGCGGCCGCACGGGCTGGCCCGCCAGGCTGCGCACCTCCTCGACGCGCTCGGTCTGCCCGACGCGGATGTGCTCGGCGTGTCGTTCGGTGGCGGCGTCGCGCAAGAGCTCGCGCTGCGCAACCCGCATCGAGTCCGGCGCCTGGTGCTGGCGTCCACCGCGTGCGGTCTCGGTGGTGTGCCCGGCAACCCGCTCTCGTTGGGGCTCCTCGCGACGCCGCTGCGCTACTACTCGCCGCGCTTTCTGCAGACGACGGCGCGGCTGGATGTACGGCCCCATCGCCGACGCCGACGGCGCCCTGATGCGCCAGCAGATCACCGCCCGCCGTTCCCGCCCTCCAACGCTGTGGGGTTACGTGAGCCAGCTCTACGCGTCGGCCGGCTGGACAAGCCTGCCGTGGCTGCATCGCATCGCCGCACCGACGCTCGTCCTCACTGGCTCGAGGGATCCGATCGTCCCACCGATCAACGCGCGCATCCTCGGTGCGCGCATCCCCAGAGCAGCCGTCCATGTCGTGCCCGACGCGGGCCATCTGCTGCTGATGGACCACGCCGCGCACAGCGCCGACGTCATCACCGGCTTCCTCCGCCAACCTCTCGAGTGAAGGGTGTGCACCGTGCTTCTACCGCTTGCCTCCGAACCGTTCACCGCACCGAGCGATCGCGACATGTTGCCGTCGGAGCGGCGCGAGTTCGTGCGCACCCATCGAACCTGCGTTTTCGGGTACGCCGCGACGCAACGACGGTCCTGCGTTGTCGGTCGTCTACTACGTGCCGACCGACAACGGCGAGCTGCTGGTGTCGACGATGGCCGGCCGCAGCAAGGCCCTCGCCGTCGCCCGCAATCCCAAGGTCAGCCTCTGCGTCCTCGACGAGCGGTGGCCGTTCACGTATCTCCAGGTATACGCAGACGCTTCGGTCGACAACGGTCGCGATCTCGTCGTCGACGTCATGATGGCCGTCGGCGAACGCATGTCGGGCCAACCGATCGGCGCCGACGCCCGCCCGTTCGTCGAGGCGATGGCCGAGGAGGAGCAGCGGGTCGTGCTCCGATGCCAGCCGTATTCGACGTTCGCACAACCGCCCCGCCACCTTCACGACAACGACCAAGCGGAACGGCTGACCCATTGGATCTCTGGGAGCGTCGCGTGGGGCGCACCCGATCCATCCTGACAACTGTCAAACTGCGCCAGCCGGGTCGGGCGGGTCGATCGTCCGGCGGCGGATCCGACTGAGAGCATCAGCCAGCGCGCGCCGGTCGTCATCGGCCGACTCTGACCGAGCCGAGCCTGACCAATCAGAACGGCAGGTATGCGGTGCTCAGCTCAGGCCGAGCACCGTGATGAGGGCGTCATCAACGGCCCACTTCTCGTCGGCGACCAGCGTTCCCTCTCGTCGACCGAGCCGCGGACATCCACAGCACCGAGCTGCTCGACGAGCACCCGTGTCGAATCGCCGGCGACGACAACCTCGGGGCGGAACGATGCAGGCCTCGCACTCCGAGACGTCGGGGCGACCAGCACGACCGAACGAGGCAACATCACATCGACCTGGACGACGACGCCGAAACGCTCACCCTGCTGCCCGTGGCCGACGCCCCTGGGCACCTTGAAGCGGTACACATCACCCCGCTGCACGCACTGACTCCATCATCGCCGCGATCGACAACATCTCGGCTCGATCGACGTCGTCGGCCTCCAGCGCTGCCGCCTCGGCAGCGAGCTCGCTCTGCTTACGGAGTCGCCCCGCAGACGCCACGAGCGCGGACCCGATCGCCTCTGATTGGCTGAGCCCAGTCGCCTCCTGCCCGGAGTCGCTATCTCGCCCGGCCTGTGATCCCGAGTGCTCGCGCGGCGTCGTTGGAGGCATCGGTGCCGAGGGTCTGGCGGACAAGAAGGAGCCCATCGACTCGAGCGATCACAGCGAGAGCGTTTCGCCGGCGTGCGGACGGAGTCGCCCCATTCGCCCTGGTCGTGAGCCAGTCCACCCAGGCCTGCATCATCGCCGGGACGAGCTGATCGTATGGGTCGGTACGGGCGGCGGCGAGCCCGATCGCCTCGAAGAAGATGGCGAAGACCTGCTCGGCCGCCGGTGTGGTGAGCACCGGCCACGCCTTGCGGACGAGCGCATCCGGATCCCGACGTTCGTCGCCAAACGCCTCGGCGAGCAGCTGTTGGAGCTTCACGCTCACGGCGGTCATGGCTGCGAAGACGAGATCCGCCTTCGTCGGAAGGTAATACACGACCATGCGATCGCTGATCGCGAGGCGGTCGGCGACCCGCCGGTAGGTGAGCCCGCTCATCCCGTGCTCGAGCGCGACGGCGGCAGCGGCGTCGACGATCTCTTCTTCTGAGTGGCGGTACCCCACCTCTTGATTGTAGTTAGGACTACATCTATGGTTCCATGTAGTCCGCACTACAAATATCCGGGAGGACAGAATGAGTGACGACAAGGATCCCCGCCGAGTGGTCGAGCGCTTCATGGCCGCGATGGAGAAGCTCGACTACGACACCGCGCTGACCTACGTCTCCGACAAGATCGTGTACACCAACATCCCGATGGGACCCGTGGAAGGTCCGGACGCGGTCCGCGGCTTGCTCGAGCCGTTCTTTGCGTCGACGTTGGAGAACAAGTGGGTGATCTCAAACGTGGCCGTGAACGGACCGACGGTGTTCATCGAGCGTCTCGACCGCCACCACTATCCCGCAGGCTGGGCAGAGCTCCCGGTCGTCGGTGTGCTGGAAGTGCAAGACGGGCTCATCACAGCCTGGCGCGACTACTTCGACCTGGCCACTCTCCAGCACAACCTCGCCCAGGTCGGCCAGTCGCTGGGCTGACGGCCCCTTCTACTCGCTCATCCCTCCGACGACGGCCGGTGCAGCCCTGCATTCTCCATGCACCACTCCCAGAGCCGGTCGGGCTCAGCGGACGGCGAGTGCGTCCATGGCACGAGATGCTCGCGGCGTGGACGACGGTCGAGCCAGAACCGGCCCTCACTGAGGGTGGCGCGCGGCGCCGTCGCGAGCCACACGGCGGTGTCCGCTCCCTGTTCGGGCGTCCGCAGCACCGGCCTCACGAGACGCGCGAAGCGGGGAAGCCCCGAGTCGAGGCCGGTCGTCGCGACCCAGCCCGGGTGCATGGCGACAAACCGCACGCCAGACCCACCGTCGTGCAGGTCCCACAGCCGGGTGAGCTCGACCTGCGCTCGCTTGGCTCGGGCGTACGCCTTGACTCCGTCGTAGTCCTCCGGGTGAGGATCGAGCGCTGTGACGTCGAGACGCTGGGAGTACATCCCGCCCGACGACATCGTGATGACGCGGCCATCAGGGGCCGTGCGCAGCCCGTCCATGAGGAGATGCGTGAGTAGGAACGGAGCGACGACGTGGACGGCGACGGTCAGCTCGAGCCCGTCCTCCGTGCGGACGTACGCGCGGCTGAGGGCGCCGGCGTTGTGGATGAGGACATCGAGACGCGGGTGGCTGTGTGCGACTCGGTCCGCCAGGTCGCGGACGTCGGCGAGACGCGAGAGGTCAGCTCGCTCGAACGAGACCTCAGGGTTGTCGGTCCTCTCGATGATTGCCTTCACGGTCGACTGGCCCCGCGACTCGTCCCGGCCGACGACGATGACCACGGCACCCAACCCCGCCAGCCCGTCAGCGATCGAACGGCCGATGCCCGACGTCGCGCCGGTCACCAGAACGACTCGACCGTCGACTCGGTCGGGTGGCGCCCAGTGCTCCAAGCGACTCCGGGCCGAGTACCCGAGCCGCGAGTAGCTGCCGGCGATGGTGAGCTCCAACGCGCCGTCGACGAGTTGCGGGATCATGCGGGCGATGTGATCACCGCTCGGAGACCGGCCGCCGCGGCGTCGCCGATTCGCCGCAACGCAACTGCGAGCAGCGGGTTGGCGAGCTTTGCGACACCCTGAGCAGTGAGGCAGGCGTCGTAGATCACCGTGCTCCCCTCTCCCTCGCGTTCGACCGTGATCGTGTCCTCGGATCGCAGCCGTCCGGTGTCGGCCACCAGCTTGACGACGTGGGGTCGATCGAAGGTCGCGATGCGGTAGACGAACGGCAGCTCACGCCCGAGCGACCGGACAACGACCTTGAACTCGGATCCGGCCTCCACGGGTTCGGGGGTCAGCATCTCCGCACTCACCACGCTCGCGTCCCATTCGGCGACGCTCGAGAACCGAGCGAGGTAATCGAACACCTGCTCCGGCGATTGGGTGGTGTGGATCTCGGCGCGATAGGTGGGCACCGCGATACTTTAGTGCTAAATACTGCTAGAGTCCACACCGATGCGAATTGCGATTGTCGGAACCGGGATCTCAGGGCTCGCCGCCGCGCGCGCCCTCGCGCGGGTGCACGACGTGACGGTGTTCGAGGCCGACGATCGACCGGGGGGGCACACCAACACGGTGCGCGTCGATCTCGGTGACGAGACCCATGAGGTGGACACCGGCTTCATCGTCTTCAACGAGCCGAACTACCCCCGATTCACACGACTGCTCGACGAGCTCCAGATCGAGACCGCTGCGACGGAGATGAGCTTCTCGGTGACGGACGAGCGCAGCGGCGTCGTGTGGTCCGGAAGGTTCCCTGGCGGGGTCTTCGCGCAGCGCATCAACGCGTTCCGACCGGCGTTCTGGCGGATGCTCGTGGACGTCACACGCTTCAATCGACGAGCGCGGCAGATCCTGGAGTCGCGACCACATCCCGACGTCTCACTCGAGGATCTCCTCGCCGATGGCCGATGGTCACCCGAGTTCGTCAACTGGTACCTCGTCCCGCTGGGCGCGGCGATCTGGTCCGCCAATCCGGCCACGTTCACGCGCTACCCCGCCGAGTCGTTCGCCCGGTTCTTCGACAACCACGGGCTCCTCCACCTGCGAGGTTCGCTGCCATGGCGCACCATCCCCGGCGGTGCCCGACGATATGTGGATGCGATCATTCGGCCGCTGGGAACGCGGCTGCGCACCGCGACGCCGATCGAGAAGATCGTCCGCCACGAACACGAGGTCGAGCTCTACGTCGCCGGGACCGGGCCCGAGCGCTTCGATCACGTCATCGTCGCGACCCACAGCGACCAGGCTCTTGCCCTCTTGAGCGACCCGTCGCCGTCGGAACGCGCGATCCTCGGCGCCTTCCGATACCAAGCGAACACGGCGGTGTTGCACACCGATGAGCGCATGCTCCCGCCGCTCCGGCGCGCGTGGGCAAGCTGGAACTACCACCGTCCGGCTGAGGACGGCGAAGTCGCCGCCGTGACCTACCACATGAATCGGCTGCAAAGCATCCGCTCGCGCCACGAGATCTGCGTCACCCTCAACCGCGTGAACGAGATCGCACCAGACGCGGTCCTCGCGACGATCCCGTACTCGCACCCGGTCTTCGACCGCGGTGCCATCGCGGCCCAGCAGCGGCACTCCGAGATCAGCGGGCAGCGGCGAACTTCGTACTGCGGGGCCTACTGGGGATACGGGTTTCACGAAGATGGAGTCGCGAGCGCAGAGCGCGTCTGCGCCGAGCTGGGAGTGCGCTGGTGAACAGCGCGATCTTCGAAGGCACCGTCTTTCACCGACGCGTTCTGCCTGTTCGCCACGAATTCGCGCAGCGGGTCGTGCTCCCGCTTCTCGACCTCGACGAAGTCGACGAAGTTTGCTCGCTCCATCCGTTGTGGTCGAGTGGCCGACCGAACGCAGTCCAGTTCCGTCGCTCGGACTTCTACGGTCCCTCGCACCAGCCGCTCGCCGAGGCGATCCGCGATCTCGTCGAGGAACGGACGGGCGCCCGGCCGGAGGGTTCGGTCCGCATGCTCGCCCACCTCCGCACATGGGGCTGGCTCTTCAATCCGATCGCCTGCTATTGGTGCTGGGATGCGGGTGACAACGCCGTCCAAGCGCTCGTAGCCGACGTCACCAGCACGCCGTGGCATGGGCGACACGCGTACGTCCTCGAGAATCCCGCCAGGGAGCAATGGTTCGAAAAGGAGCTCCACGTGTCGCCATTTCTCTCGATGGACCAGCGCTACCGAATCGCGGCATCGGTCCCGGACCAGAGCGTCGCGATTCGGATCGAGAGCCACACTGACGACGGCCTCGTTCTCGAGGCCGGCCTCACCGCAACGAGCCAGAGCATCACACGCCAGGCACTCGGGCGGTTGCTGTGGCGTCATCCGATGTTGACCGCGCGCGTGTCGGCCCGCATCTACACCGAGGCCGCCCGGCTCGCGCTGAAGGGCACGCCCATCCACCGCCATCCGAGTCGCCCAACGGTCCCGGGCGCATCGGGAGGCCGACTGTGAGATCTGCTCGCGGGGCCGCCCGGTCGACCGTGCTCGCGCTCGCCCGACGCCTCGACTGGGGAACGCTGGTGATCGAGGACGAGGCCGGCACACGCCACGTATGCGGTGCCGGCGCACCGACGGTCGAAGTTCGCGTGCGCGACGACCGCGCCTGGTCAGCCGTGCTCCTCCGTGGGTCGATCGGTCTCGGCGAGTCCTACGCACAGGGCTGGTGGGATTGCGACGACCTCACGTCACTCTTGCGCATCGTCTTCGCCGCCTTGCGACCTGCGACACGGGCGCTCGACCGCATGGGGACGACGACAGCGCGCTTCGCCGATCCGGTGCGGCGGCTCAGAGTGACCCGAGGAGCGCGCGACCGAAGGAATGTCCGGGCTCACTACGACATCTCCAACGACTTCTTCGCGCTGATGCTCGATCCGACCATGACGTACTCGTGCGGGCTGTTCGAACGACCACACGTGTCTCTGGTCGACGCGCAGCGCGCCAAGTTGGACCGGATCTGCCGGCTGCTCGAGCTCACGCCCGAGGACGAGCTGCTCGAGATCGGCAGCGGCTGGGGCAGCTTTGCCATCCACGCCGCCTCCTGTTACGGCTGCCGCGTGACGACAACGACGATCTCCGACGCACAATTCGAGGTCGCTCGCAAGCGAGTGGCCAACGCCGGGCTCACGCACCTCGTCACTGTTCGGCCCGACCACTACCGAGACCTCACCGGGCGATACTCGAAGCTTGCTTCGATCGAGATGTTCGAGGCGGTCGACTGGCGCGACCACGACGACTTCTTCGAAGCCTGCTCGCGACTGCTCGACCCGCACGGGCTGATGGCCCTGCAAACGATCGTCATCGAGGAAGGCGCCTTCGATCGCACGAAGGTGCACCAAGACTTCATCAAACGCTTCATCTTCCCGGGCGGTTGCCTCCCCTCGGTCACGTCGCTCGTGAGCTCAGCGGCGCGACAGGAGCTTCAGCTCCTCGAGCTGCACGACATCGGACGCCACTATCCCGAGACGCTGCGGCGCTGGCGGTCCTCGCTCGACGCACAACGCGAACGAGTGACGGGCCTGGGTCTCGACGAGGACTTCCAACGGTTGTGGACGTTCTACCTCTGCTACTGCGAGGCGGGATTCATCCAGGGCCGGGTGAGCGATGTCCAGGTCCTCCTCTCCAACCGACGGGCGATGAGCCGCCGGAGGAGGGTCGGGGTGCGGGACCTGTCGGGGTCATGAGCGACTGCCCGAACGCGCGATTCGCTCGATGGCCACCAACGCGGTCCGACCGTCGAGACCCGACCATTCGTCCGCACCCAGGCGGAGCGCCTGCGCGCGATCGTGGACAGCTGCGCCGCCGACCAAGATCGGCACACCGAGGTCGGCCTGGCGAAGCGCCTTCACGACGGCCCGGACGGCGGCGTCGCCGCCCGGGGTCGTGATCGCGATCGCGGTCGCGACGAGGCGGTTGGCCTCCTTCGCGGTCTCCACGAACGACGCCGCCGGAGTGTTGGCTCCCATGTCGAGCACCTCGAACCCGACTCCTCGCAACAGATCCGCGAGGATCGCCGACGGGAGTCCGTGCTGCTCCCCTGCGGGCGCTCCGACCACGACCGTGCCTCGTTTGCGGCCTCGGCGGGCGAACCGAGGCCCGAGCCGACCGACCAGCCGGAGCGCGACCGCGGTCGCCCGGTGCTCGTCCGCGACGGTGAGCTCACCGGCCGCCCACCCCTCCCCCACCACCTCGAGGGCGGGCACGAGAAGGTCGAGGTAGATGTCGGCCGCCTCGACGCCTGATGCCAACGCCGCCTCGACGATCCCCCATGCCCCGGCCTCGTCGCCCGCCGCCATTCGAGCCGCGAGCTTCGCTGGCCCTTCCGACCGAATGGTGCCGTGCCCCCGCGTCGTCCGCTCGGGCGGTCGCATCTTTGCGAGATCTGCGGGATCGACCATCCACTGCACGCCCTCACGTCGGGCCGGGAGCCGACCAGTGCGGACGTACCGGTACGCCGTCATGTAGTGCACTCCGAGACGGTCGGCCGCCTCCTGAAGAGTGATCGGTCTCCGCGCTCGGGTCATCGCGTTCTGTTTACCACTAAATGTGCCTTCGACTTGCTGATGCAGCGCGTTCCGGATATCTTTAGTGCTAAATACTACTCCGGAGGTGCAAATGCGAAAGTTCGTCCTACTCATCGGGACCGGCCTGCTGGCTGTGCTCTCGATGCTTGCCGTGCCGGCGGGCGCCCAAGCCGCGACCGGCACGGTCACCGTCATCCACGGCATCCCTGGTCTCACTGTCGACGTCTACGTGAACGACCAGCTCACCCTCGAAGACTTCGCTCCCGATACCGTCACCGCGCCCCTCGAGCTCCCGGCGGGCACGTACCAGATCGCGATTCGCCCTGCGAACGCCGCCGCCGACTCCGCCCCGGTGCTCGCAGGCTCAGCGACACTGCCCGCAGGAGCGAACGCGAGCATCGTCGCCCATCTCGACGCGAGTGGACAGCCGAAGCTCACCGTCTTCGTCAACGACACGTCACCGCTGGCCGCGGGGAACGCTCGCCTCGTCGTTCGTCACACCGCTGCAGCGCCCGCCGTCGACGTGCTCGCGAACGGCACAGCTGCATTCACGAACCTCACGAACCCGAACGAGGCAAAGGCCGACCTGCCCGCAGGCACGATCAGCGCCGCCGTCGCCGCCGGCCGGAACCACCACCCCGGTGATCGGACCCGTCGACCTGACCCTGCCTGCAGGCAACCGTCACCGTCGTGTACGCGGTCGGCTCGCTCGACGGCAAGACCCTGCACACGCTCGCCCAAAGCATCCCAGTGAGCACGACGCCGGCACCGACGACCGCGCCCGCTCCGCCCACAGATGGGCAGCTCCCCAAGACTGGTAGCTCCACTGGCTTGCTCGTGGCCATCGGGCTCGGGAGCCTCGCCGCCGGCGTGATCGTGACCCGCCGGTTCGCCACTCGGTAGCCCGAGCAAACGCCAAGCTCCCCCGTCCGGTCCCGGGCCGTGTTCGGCTCGGGGTCGGGCGGAATGGCGAAGAACCTCCCGCTGGACGACAGAGAACCTCCCACTCTGTTGACAAGTTCATTGAGAAGCGCGATATAGGAGGGCCGAAGGACAGCAACTTCTCAGAAAGGAGCACTCGACCGTGTTGATGCGAACTGACCCCTTCCGTGAGCTTGATCGAGTCGCTCAACAGGTGTTCGGTACGAACACCCGGCCGGCTGCCATGCCCATCGACGCCTTCCGGCACGAAGACGAGTTCGTCGTGCAGTTCGACCTCCCCGGCGTCGAGCCAGACGCCATCGATCTCACGGTGGAGCGAAACGTCCTGACGGTGCACGCGGAGCGTCGCCGCTCGGTGGGCGATGACGTAGAGCTGCTCATCGGCGAGCGTCCTCAGGGCACCTTCAGCCGCCAGCTCTTCCTCGGCGACACGCTCGACACCGAGCATCTGGCCGCCGAGTACGTCGATGGGGTGCTGACGATCAGGCTCCCCGTCAAGGCGCAGGCCAAGCCACGCAAGATCGACGTCGTCGCGAAGGCATCGAACGCGGCGATCAATGCGAACAGCTCCGAGGTCAAACCCGTCGGAGCAGCCAGCGCGTGAGTCAGCACAGCGGGACGCCGGGTGACCATGCTCCCCGGCTTCCCCCGCGGGCGCCGTTCCCAGACGACGCGGTGCCCCTCTACACGGTCGGACAGGTGGCCGACATGCTGGGCGTGCAGGCTGCGTTCCTGCGCCGCCTCGACACCCTCCACGTCGTCAGCCCTTCGCGGTCAGCAGGCGGTCAACGTCGGTATACGCGGCTCGAGATCGACGGCATCCACGCGGTCACCGAACTGATCGGGGAAGGGTTCACCTTGCCCGCGGTGCAGCGCATCCTCGCCTTGCAGGCCGAGGTCGAAGACCTCCGGCGACAGCTCGCTCAACGCCGGAATGACGCGTGAATCAGCCCGTCAACGACGGCGCACTGTTGACCCCGGTGCGACGGTCCACTCCTGAAACGCGCGGTGCGCCGCTGCCTGCGCGAGGGCGATACGGTCGTCTCCACGAGAAGGCATCGGAAGCATCACGACACGGTTCGTCGCAGCGACGCGACCTCGGCGCGAGGGGGAGCAATATGACCGCAATGCCGTTTCCCGCCCAGTACGTCGACGGCGACCTCGTCGAGCGAGCCGCGTCGTTGAAGCCGCTACTCGCGGAGAACGCCACCCGCAGCGAAGAGGACCGGCAAGTCATCGATGCGAACATCGATGCGCTCGAAGAGGCAGGCCTGTTCGACGTCATGACCCCGAAGCGCGTCGGCGGGCTCGGCGCCACCATGGCGACGCAGCTCGCGGTGGCCGCTGAGCTGGGCGAGGCGTGCACCTCGACTGCATGGGTGCAGACGCTGCTCAACGTCGCGACGTGGGCAACCGCCCGATCCGCCGCTGCGGCAGAGGTGTTCGATGACGCCGGCCCTCGGCCACGCGTGGCCGGCGTGCTCGCGCCGAGCGGCACCGCCGCCCCGACCGACGGCGGCTACATCGTCAACGGTAAATGGGCGTTCGCCTCGGGCGTGTTCCACGCGAACTGGGCAGGCGGTGGCGTCCTCGTGCTCGACGACTCCGGAAGCGTCCAAGCGCCGGGGTTGGCCACGATGCGCAAGAGCGAAGTGACGATCGAAGACACGTGGTTCGTAGCCGGGATGTGTGGCACAGCCAGCAACACCATGGTCGCTGAGAACGTCTTCGTCCCCGCGAGTCGCGTCGGTGTCGGTCTCGAGCTGCACGAGACCAACGGTGCACCCCCTGAACCCGGTGACTCCTGGCCGGTCGGCTCTGTGCTCGCGTTGGTCCTCGTCGGTCCGATCCTCGGAGCTGCTCGAGCCTGCGCGAACGCTGTGAGCTCGAAGGCCGGAAGCCGAGCGATCTCTTACACGACGTACGCGACCACCGCTGAGTCCGCGGTTGCGATCACCGACGTCGCGCGAGCGTCGCTCGACATCGACTCCGCGTGGCTTCACGCATTCCAAGCCGCCGCCTACATCGACGGTGTCGGCGCGGGCGCGCCTCGTGACCTGAGCGAGGAAGCGCGGTTGCGAGGACAGTGCGGCTACCTCACCGACCTTCTTCGTCAGGCCGTCGACACCCTCCTCAACGTCGGCGGGGCCGGTTCGTTCGCCAGCGGCAACGTCGTCCAGCGGTTCTGGCGCGACATCAACGTCGCCAGCCGGCACACGTTCCTCGCGACGAACCCCTCGCTCGAGACCTACGGCCGATCGATGTTCGGGAAAGACCCGATCATGTTGATCGTTTGAACGTGTCAACACTCCCCATCGGGAGGACTCGGCCATGAACGGCATCGGGCTCGCCCACCTCGGCGTCGGCATGATCCCCGGCGAGCCCGTCGGCGAGGCCACAACCTGGCGCAACGACGGCAAGGGTCGTGACCGACCTAGCCGACGTCACACGAAGTGGGGCATGACCTCGCCGATGAACAGCTCCAGACTCTTCTTCGCCTCATCGAACGTCATGTCGCCGGTATGCAGCTGCAGCACCAAGTAGTCGCAGCGCCCGTCGGCGACGAGCTGTTCGATGCGCGCCCTCGCCTGTGCCGGCGTGCCGGAACTGGCGGTGAACTGAGGAAGCAGCGCGTCGTCGAATCGATCGTGAGAGTTGAACCAGTCGCCGTCGAACCAGAAGTGCTCGATCGGGGCGATGCCTCGTCCGATGCCGTAATCGACGCGTCCCCCAGTGAGCTGGTCGAGGACGCAGATGTCTTCGATGACACGCAGCGGAGACACGATGAACGTCAGGAACTGGAACGGGTAACGGTCAGCGCCGAAGAGACCGGATGCGACCCAGAACACAAAGATCGCGACGTGCACCCACACGAACATCATCGATCCCGCGAACGTGGTGATGCGGTCCGCGAGGTGCAGCTGCCAGTCGTCCGCCCGCTTCTTGAGGTGGTACAGGACGACCGGCGAGTGTTGGACGTCGTGCGGCTCGTATCGCCGATCCAGTCCGTGGACGTCGGTTTGGAGTGTGGACATCGCCGAGCCCCCCAGTGTCCGCGTGCGGCCAGAGTGTTGCCGCACGCGAGAAGGCGGGCGACCCTCGCTCATGTGGGATGGAGCGCGTGACCGCAGGCCCTGGATCCTGAGACCGACCATGCCGGGTGACCGTGACCGGAAGGACCAACGGCCCTATCTCACTTCGGGTCGCAGTCGTACCTTGTCCACCGCACCGGAGGGGATCAGTTCATGGACAGCGTCGAGGCAGTTGGCGAGTCGGATGAGTCGATGCCGATCCCGGCGGGCATGCGGTACGAGCACGGCAAGGTGGTCCCGCATCTGACCGTGGCGGAGCGGGTGGCTCGAGGCAAAGCGGCCCGGGCTGAGGTGCCGCGTTCGAGCCACGCAGAGCTTCGCGCCGAGCTCGACCCGGCCCGACCCGGTGGCACTGCTGGAGGGCCAGGCGGTGACGCGGGTCCCGGAGCTGGTGCCGATCCGCTATGGGCGGATGCTGGTCTCGCCGTTCACGTTCTATCGGGGCGCGGCGCTGATCATGGCGAGCGACTTGGCCCACACGCCCCGCTCGGGGCTCACGACACAGCTGTGCGGCGATGCGCACCTCATGAACTTCGGTGTGTTCGGGTCGCCGGACCGCCGGTTGGTGTTCGACATGAACGACTTCGACGAGACGCTCCCGGGCCCGTGGGAGTGGGACGTGAAGCGGCTCGCGGCGAGCTTCGCGATCGCCGGCCGCGACAACGGGTACTCGGTCAAGGAACGCAAGAACGTGCTGCTGAGCGTCGTGGGCGGCTACCGATCCGCGATGCGTGAGTTCGCCGGGATGACCAACCTGGACGTGTGGTACTCGCGCGTTGACGCCGACGCATTGCTCGAGCAGATGAAGGCCCAGCTCGACCGGCGTGCTCTGAAGCGAGGCGAGGCCAACCTGGCCAAGGCCCGCACTCGAGACAGCATGCAAGCCCTCGACAAGCTCACCCGCATCGTCGACGGCGAGCGACGCATCATCAGCGACCCGCCTCTCATCCAGCCCATCGAAGAGCTCGCCGGCGGGATGGAACGAGACCAGCTCATGGACTGGCTCCGAGCCCTGCTGCGCAAGCTACCGCAGCACCCTCCAGTCTGACCGTCGCCACCTGCTGGAGGAGTTCCGCATGGTCCACGCCGGCCGCAAGGTGGTCGGGGTCGGCAGCGTCGGCACCAGAGCGTGGATCCTGCTGATGCTGGGCCGCGACGACGCCGATCCGTTGTTCCTTCAGGCCAAAGAGGCCCAGTCTTCCGTGCTCGAGGACTTTGTCGGACCCAGCCGACACGTCTCCAACGGCGAGCGCGTCGTTCACGGCCAGCACGTCATGGCGGCTGCGAGCGACATCTTCTTGGGCTGGGTCACCGTCGTCGAAGGTCTCGACGGGGCGTCTCGCGACTTCTACGTGCGCCAGCTCCGAGACTGGAAAGGCTCCGCCGTCATCGAGAGCCATGGTTCCCGCCACCATGGCCTCCTACGGCCGTATCTGCGGCTCGAGCCTGGCCCGCGCCCACGCCCGCTCCGGCGACCGCGTCGCGATCGCCGCCTACCTCGGTGGGAGCGACTCCTTCGACCAAGCGCTCGCCGAGTTCTCCGAGGCCTACGCGGACCAGAACGAACGCGACTACGACGCCCTCGTCCAAGCCGAGAAGAACGGCCGCATCACCGCCCAACGCGGACTGTGAACCGGCTTGGCCGCCGGCGCTGACGAACGCAAGAGGGAGTGGAACCACAGTGAATCAACCGGTAACCGAGCCTGAGACCGCGCATCGTATGCCGCCCGGCTTGTCGCATCTCGAAGACAGACTCGAGTCGCTCGAGACGGTGTTCGCCGACTTCAGCGACCCGCGCCAGGAGTGGCGGCGGCTCTTCTCCGAGCTGCTGGGGACGTTCTTCCTCGTGTTGGTCGCCGCCGGCGGCGGGATGATGGGCGAAGCATTCCCGAACACGATCAGCCGCACAGCTGCGGTCACGGCTCCGGCGCTGATGGTGCTCGCGGTCATCCTGTTCATGGGCAAGGTGTCGGGCGCCCACCTCAACCCGGCGGTGAGCGTCGCGTTCGCGCTTCGAGGCGACTTTCCGTGGCGGCGTGTACCCGGGTACATCGTCGTGCAACTCGGAGGTGCAGCGCTCGCGGCATGGTTCCTGCAAGCGGTCGTGCACGTGTCGGCGTCGTTCGGTTCGAACTATCCGGCCGCCGGCTTCTCCGGGATCAACGCGTTCTGGATGGAGCTGATCCTCACGTTCGGTCTCGTGAGCGTGATTCTGGGCACCGCGTCAGGCGCTCAGAACCTCGGCGTCATCGGCGCAGTGGGTGTCGGCGGCTACATCGCGCTCGCCGGCCTATGGGGGAGCCCGATCTCCGGTGCGTCGATGAACCCGTCACGCACCTTCGGACCTGACCTCGTCTCCGCCGACTTCACCTCCTACTGGGTGTACGTCGCCGGGCCGCTCGCGGGCGCCGTCGTCGCCGTCGGCATCGCGTTCGTCCTTCGCGGTCGTGGCGGAGGACGCGCCGGTTCCGGTGCCGCCCAAGGAGCGTTGTTCACCGAAGTCGCCGATCCCAACAAAGACTGAACAACCTCGCTGGAGTGCTGCTACTCGCGCAGCAGCAGCGCCACGGCCTCGCGCTCCAGGTTGATGTACGGCTCGCCACTGACGTCGACGGCAACTCGTTTGATCGTGCCGCCGGTGAAGGAGTTCCGACACCGAGCACCCGTGTGCTCTCCAGGACCAGCAACGGCTGCCGCCGCGTCCTGCACGGCCACCCCGACGGACTTGTAGAGGGTCAACCACGCGTCATCAGTGCGGCCTTCGCGATCCCCGGCGATGAGTTCTCCGAGCTCCGCGTGGGTCGCGGCGCACACGACATCTGCGGTACGCACGCCTCTTCGATGGAATCGACCGCCTCGGCTGCGATTCCCGCCTCGACCAGTTCGCCGGTCAGGGCCGCGACGTGGCGAGAATCACGCCCAGCGATCTGGATGACGTCGATGCCATCGAGTCGGCTGAGAGCGCGGGCGTGGCTCCCGGCCTGGACCCCGCTGCCGATCACCGCAGGGCGCGGACCGACGTCGGCCAGCTGTGTGCTGGGGCGGCAAGAATGCGTCACACGACCCGTCTCGCGGGTTGCAGGAGGTCACGCCGTGGAGATCGCGGTGATCGGGACCGGTTTCATCGGGAGCACCCTGGGCCGAGCGTTAGCCGCCACCGGGCATCAGGTCAGGTTCGGTTCTCGCCATCCCCGCGACGACGCGGTCGCCGGCGGTACGTCGGCGACCGTCACATCGGTCGCGAACGCGTTCAGCGCGCGCGGAAGTCATCGTCTTGGCGCTGCCCGGCGCGGCGGTTGCCGGCCTGACCGCAGAACATGGCGACGTGCTCGCAGGCAGGCTCGTGATCGACGCGACGAACCAGATGGGCCAGCCGGTTGTCAACAGCCGGGCCGCTCTTCCTGCCAGCATCCGATACGCGCGTGCGTTCAATACCCTCGGCGGCGAGAACATGGCCGACCCCGTCTTCGCGGATGGGCCCGCCGACATGTTCTTCTCCGCGCCCGAGGCTGATCGCGCCACCGTCGAGACTGTCATCGCAGGCGTCGGACTCCGCCCGATCTACCTCGGCGAAGACCAAGAATCCCTCGTTGATGCGCTCTTCCAGATTTGGATCACGCTCGCGGTCAAACAAGGGCGCGGGCGCCGCCTCGCGCTCAGACTCATCGACCACTGAACAACCGGCACGTTCCAAGCACGCGCACCTCGCACCGCCTGATCGCGTTGCCCATACGATCGGGGACCGCCCCAGAACGGGAGCCCCCGAGCAGCGCCACGGCCGATCCCGGATCGCCGGATCGATCATGCACCTCCGACGCCGATCTGCCACACGGCGCTGAGTTGCGTACGCAACGGCAATCATCCCCTACCGACGGTTCAGGGGATCCGCTTGCGCGAGTTCGCGTAGGTGCGTGACAGTGAGCAGGCATGAAGGCGGCGGTGCAGCACCGGTATGGTCCACCCGACGTCGTTCGCGTCGAAGAGGTCGAGAAGCCGATGCCAGGCAACCGCGAGCTCCTGGTCAAGGTGCACGCAACGACCGTGAATCGGACCGATTGCGGGTACCGGGCCGCCCACCCGTTCTTCATCCGGGTGTTCTCAGGGCTGCTCAGACCGAAGGCGACGATCCTCGGCACTGAGTTCGCGGGAGAGGTAGAGGCGGTCGGGGGCGACGTCACGATGTTCGCGGCGGGTGACCGGGTGTTCGGCTACAACGAAGGGGCGTTCGGCGCTCACGCTCAGTACATGACGGTCCCCGAGAACGGGTCGGTCGCCATCATGCCGATCGGTCGGAGCTTCGAGGAGGTGGCGCCGAGCACGGAAGGGTCGCACTACGCGCTGGCGTTCATCCGGGGGGCGAAGATCGAGCCTGGAGATGACGTCCTCGTCTACGGCGCGACCGGAGCGATCGGGTCGGCCGCGGTCCAGCTCTTGAAGCACCTCGGAGCTCATGTCACGGCGGTGTGCGGGACCGAGCACCTGGCCTTGGTCGAAGGCTTGGGGGCCGACCGGGTCGTCAACTACGCGGCCCGCGACTTCACGCGGGACGACCAGACCTACGACGTGGTCATCGACGCGGTCGGCAAGAGCTCGTTCGGACGGTGCAAGCGGCTCCTGAAGTCGCACGGGATTTACCTCTCCTCCGACCTCGGTCCCTTGTCTCAGAACGCGGTGCTGCCCCTCGCCACACGACTGTCTCGCGGCAGGAAAGTCGTGTTCCCTGTGCCACGCGAGGACCCATCGATGCCGACGTACTTCAGGGAGCTCATCGAGGCCGGAGCGTTCACGCCGCTCATCGACCGTAGGTACCCGCTGGACGCGATCGTCGAGGCGTACCGATACGTCGAGACGGGGCAGAAGGTCGGCAACGTCGTGCTCACGGTGGAGCACGGCGATCGAGCGAACTGACACACCGCCTCGCCCCCCAAACGCCGGCTCGGCCCCGTGCATGAGTAGGGGCCGCTCCGAGGCGGCGGCCTCTCGGTGGCGCACAGCCCAGCCTGTGGCAGCATGTCGAGGTCGAGGCTTCGGAGCCCGACCGAAAGGTTTCAATGACGGTCCTAAAACAGCATCACGCGCCCGGCATGCCCGCGGAGGTGTACGACCAAGTCGCCGCCGGAGCCATGCCATCTCAGAGTAAGGCCGACGGCTTTGTCGCCCACTACGCCATCGTGGAAGACGGCGGCATCACGGTGATTGAGATCTGGGACTCGATCGCTCAGCACGACGCCTGGTTCAACGAGGTCGTCAAGCCGCACCTCCCCCCCGACACGCCTGAGCCCAAGTTCGCGGAGCTGCACAACAGCAACACCAAGCAGTAGAAGCGTTTGCTAGTCGGAATCGAACCAACCGAAATGACACCGGCAACGCTGGGCTTCCCAGAGTTGCGGCCTGAGACCTCGGACCTGCGCAAAATTGCCCGTTATCGAGCCGGTCCGTCGATGCCTCGACCCGGGCACACCCGAGGACGCAGGAAGCCTTCGGATTAGAAGGCCTGCAGCACTGAGCGCTGTACTCAACAGGAAGTTCCCGCGTCACTCGCGAGCGACGGGCCGCGAGTTATCCGTTGTCTCCCCTTCCCCACCCCACGGCCGTGACGACCGGTGTGTCACGTCACTCGCAGGTGCTGTCGACCAGGGCTCGAGCGACTCTGGTTTCGAGTTCGGCGGGGTACCGCTGGACACCCGCGGGTAGGTCGGCGATACGCCCTTTGAGGATCGCGTCGAGACCGAGCAGCATGATCGCCGCAAAGGGGTCGAACAGTTGCGGTGCTCCAGTGCCCAGACCGGCCGCCAAGTTCACGAGGCTGCCCCGGTTGAGCAGATGCACGCGTCGGCCGTTCACCTCATACCGTTCGAGATGTCGACGCAGGTCGGTGTGGGGGTGCTGATTCAGCCAGTCGACGTCGATCTCGCGGTGGCTGTGGCCGACGTTCATGAGGATCGCGCCGTCGGGGAGGCGCTCGATCTGTGCCGCTCCGACTACGCCATCGAAACCGGTCGCGGTGACGATCACGCTGGCTCGACGAACGGCGTCATCGAAGTCGGCGACGCGGCAGCCGTGGTGCTGCGCCTGGATCAACCGAACCGGGTCGAGGTCGACCACTGTGACGTTGGCGCCCAGATCGCGGGCGCGCAGCGCAACGCCCTGACCTACGGGGCCGAACCCGACCACGACGATCTCGCGGCCGTACAGCGACAGGCCTGTTATCGCCGTGAACGCCGGCCAGGTCTCGGCGCCGACGTGGTGACGATTGTGAATGAGATCCTTGAGCGTGATCCCGTTCCAGTCCAAGACCGGGAATGGGATATCGAGGCCGGCCAGGCGGTGCAAGCCGGTCGTGGTGGCCTCGAGCGCACCGGCGGGCCGGTGGCCCGCTGCTGCCGTCGTCACGATCAGCTCACCGCCCATGTCGCACAGCGCGTCGGCTGGTTCGTTCGCGAGCCAAGCCAGTGCGTCGGCGTGCTCGACGGCAGACATGCCGGCGTGGCCCCGGATCTCGACGCCCATCGAGGCGAGGTGCGTTGCGGTGCGGTCGTCGGTGCTGTCCGGGTTGCATGGCGCCATTCGGACTCGGGCCCCGGCCTGGAGGAGCGGGCCGACGATGCAGATGCTGGTAGGCAGGATGTGCCAATGACAGGCCACGGTGCGCCCCGACAGGTCCGAGGCCGCCATCTCCCGGCCGAACGCGGTGGTGATCGGCATGGTCCACGCGATCCATTCGAGCTCTGCGGTGTTCACAGCCCCAGTACATCACGGGAGCCGTGAGACGCTCATCGTGTCGAAGGTCATCGCGAGACTCGGGAGCAACAGAAGGGCACGCCCTCGCAGGTCGCCCGTCGTGCGAGACGGTGAGTAGTTGCATGCACAACGAGAAGACCGTGGGCAGGCTTTGACCGAGAGGCTCGGGTACCGCAGTCGACTGCTGGGAACCCGTGAGCCTCGACTCGCAGAGGAGGCGACATGGTCGAGCGGATGATCGAGGCAAACGGCGCAGCGCTCTGCACGGAGCCGTTCGGCGACCCTGCCGATCCAGCGATCCTTCTGGTCATGGGCATCGGCGCGTCGATGCTCTGGTGGGAAGCTGACTTCTGTCGGATGCTCGCCGACGAAGGGCGGTTCGTGATCCGCTACGACCACCGTGACACCGGGCGATCAGTCACGTCCGAGCCTGGCCACCCCACCTACAACGGGACCGACTTGGTCGCCGACGCCGCCGGAGTGCTCGATGCCTATGGTCTGTCGGCGGCCCACATCGTCGGCGTCTCGGCCGGCGGGGCCTTCGCCCAGCTTCTCGCGCTGAACTTCGCTGATCGAGTCCTCTCGCTCGTTCTGATCAGTACCACTCCTGCGACGGCCGGTGACCGAGGGCTTCCACCGCCAACCGAGGACTTCGGGCGTTTCGTGGCGACGGCCAAGGTGGACTGGTCGGACCCTGAGTCGGTGATCGAGTACCTGGTCGGCTACTCGCGTGTGCTCAACGGAGGCCAGCGGCCCTTCGATGAGGCGGCATGGCGTGAGCTCGTCCGTCACGATGTCGAGCGCGCCCGCAACGTTGCAGCCCTACAGAACCACGACGCGATCTCAGGCGGCGATCAATCTCCTGAGCCGCTGTCGTCGATCAAGGTCCCCACACTGGTGATCCACGGCACGGCGGATCCGATGTTCCCGCTCGCGCACGCTGAGGCGCTGGCTGAGGAGATCCCGGGCGCCACGCTGCTGGCGATCCGAGGCGCGGGGCACGGCGTCGGTCGCGCCGACTGGGCCACCGTCGTCCCGGCGATCCTCGAGCACACTCGCTCTGCGCGATCGGGCTAACTGGGAGAGGTGTTATCGCTGTTCGAGCGCTGTGCTCAGCGCGCGCGCGTCCTGCACGAAATCCCAGGCAGCGCCCCTGGGAGGATTCGAAACCCGGCCTTCGGATTAGAGGTCCTACAGCACTGAGCGCTGTGCTCACCAGGAAGATCGCAGGTCACCCCATGAGCGACACGGCGCGAGTTATCCGTTGTCTCGACAGCGATACGGGCGCCAAGGGACGAGACATCTATTGCCTACTGAGTGTGAGGG
Source organism: uncultured Acidimicrobiales bacterium (assembly GCA_963708175.1). Taxonomy (GTDB): domain Bacteria; phylum Actinomycetota; class Acidimicrobiia; order Acidimicrobiales; family DATKAS01; genus DATKAS01. The sequence continues at coordinate 37,142 of CAVPSD010000003.1, read as the reverse complement.
ACGAGTCAGCTCACAGGTAGCGCTTAGACGTGAGCCACCGGTAACTGACGTAGCCCCAGATTGGCGGCAGGTAGAACGTACAGAAGCGGTAGGCGAGCGCGATCGCGAATGCGGTCTCAGCGGGGATGCCCGCTCTCGTCAGGCCCAGCGACAGGCCGGCCTCGCTGACGCCGACGCCGCCCGGTACGGGCAGGAGCCCCGCGAACAGAGAGACCGTGGTGTTGATGAGAATGAGCGCGCTCAGGGGGACGTGATAGCCGAAGCCTCTGACGACGGCGCCGAGCGTCACCGCGAAGAGCAGCTGTGAGAGGAGGTTGCCGCAATAGAGCTGGACGAGCTTGCGCGGTGACTTCAGCACCTGCAGCGCTTCCCGCGCCTGACCGAGTGCGACCTTCACTCGCTTGCGAAGCGAAGGGACCAACAGCGTGATCAGGCCACCGATCACGATCACGAAGAGCGCGATGAGAACGATCGTTGCGAGACCGCTCAACTGGTCAGTATCGAGCGAAAGCCCCAGATCGATGTCCGACACGAAGAACACAGAGACGAAGAGCACCACCTGGATGACGAACTCGGAGATCGAGTCGATCGCGCTCGCCGAGAGCGCCGACGCCGCTGGTACGCCGAAACGCTGGTAGAAGCGGGTGGTGAGCGCGATCCGGCCCGCCGAGCTGGGCACGGCGAGGTTCACGTAGCACGTCGCGAACTGCATCGCGGTCGTCGGACCGAACGGCAGCGGCTGCTGAGTCGAGCCCATGGTGCTCAGCGCGTTGGCAGGTCTGGGAAGCTGTCCGATCAGGAGCGCGGCCGCGAGCCACCACCAGTTCGCGGCTCGGAGGTCTCGCCAGAACCCCTCGAGATCCAGGCCGCTCAACATCCCGATGATCGTGTACGCCGCGACGGCGAGAAGCGCGAGGTTCATCAACGACTTCCACGTCACCCGTCGCACCCTGACGAGTTCGACGTCGGATGCCCCGACCTCGCCGACGAATGCTTTCCTCGCCTTGTCGACGTCGACACGCTTGTCGTGCAACCCGGAGCGCACGAGCGGCGGGAGCGTGGCTGCTTGCAAGTACGGCAGCACCGCTGTCAACCCTTCGTCGCCCAGCGCGCGTCGGCCTTGAGCGAGCGCAGCCGCCTCGTCCATCGCGAGAAGAGTGAGCCCGAGCAGCTGCGCGCGGTCGGATGCCTTGCTCACGGGATCGGATTCGACGGTGGCCGACGACAAGTCGCTGAACCCCGCGAACCCGTCGGGTCTCGTGACGACGCGGTCCAGGTCGATTCGTCGGTGGCTGATCCCCCGATCATGCAGGCGACTGAGCTGTGCCCACAGGGACTGCGCTTGGTCCGCAGTGAGCTTCGGCGTCGTCTGGCGGAGCGTCGCTCCGTTGGGACGCACAACGATGAGCGCGTCGCCGTTCTCGGCCAGACCCGCGGTCACCACCTCCGGCACGTTCACACCCGCGCTGCTTGCGAGATAGGTCATGAAGCCTTCGTGCTCCACGTACTCACTGCGACTGAGCCGCGCAGTGCGCTGGGAGCCGCGGTACCAGGCGAGCCGCCACATGCTCGCCGCCAGCTCGCCTTCCCACGCGTCGCGCCCGTAGACCCTCACCTCGACGGGACCGTGCGCATCGGTGCCCTCGAACACCGCGACGCCTTCGCGTCCGATCTGCGTAGGTCGCACGCCGTCGGCCTCGACGCCGAGGTCGTGAAGAGCCGCGCGCACTCGAGTCGTCGTTGGCAGACCTCCAGGCGAACCGCGAAGGAGGTGGATGAGGTTGCCGGCGAGCAGGCCGATCGCGAGGGACGCGACCGTCCCGAACATTTGCGAGACGCCCAGGAACAGCGCGCCGACCAGCTGCGCGGCTATGAACCCGCGGCCCACCCGACGAAACGGCACCGTGAGGTAGGGCGCCATCACGGTGATCACCGCGGCGGTGATCGCCGGAGTGACAGGCGGAAAGACCGGCGGACCGTTGGAGTCGAAGAGCGCCCGCATCGGGTCGCCCGGGTGGCCCGTGACGATCGCTGCAGCGATCACCGTGACTCCCACTGCAACCAACGCTCCGAGCATCGCTTCGAGCGTCAGCCTGGCTCGTCTCCGGAATGCCGTGATGAGCAAGAGCGAGAGCGACCAGCCCACCGCTCCCCAGAACCCCCCGAGCCAGAAGACCTTCAGGAACTCGGGAAAGTCCCCGAGGAAGGCCGACAACGACCGATCGAGATCATCCGCGATCTGCGATAGCAGCGCGGTGGCAAGGAGGAGCAACGCATCCAGGCCCAGGCGCAGTGCGTCAACCGCTGCGTCGGGCGCGAGGGTCCGATCGCGACGACGCGAACAGCTGCACCGAATGGAGGGACCCTCGACCCCGGTCGGTCTCGCCCTCATGCAGAGCCGCGACTTTCACCCGCCACTACTTCTACTCGGCGAAGCCTCCACCGTCACGCGGGAGCTCACGACAGCCACGACCCTCGAGTCGATCGGGATACGTCATAGACCTCGCTGAGCGCGCAGCGCGGTCGATGAGTGTCGCCTTGGCTTCCGCCAGGTCGTGAAGATCGAAGCTCCGGTCGATTGCGGCCATGTCCACCGGATCGATCCACGGCTGCGAGCGCACCGATAGGTCCCAAAGGTGGTGATGCGCGTCGACGCGAAGAGCCGTCACACCGAGGCCGCCCACACCGCGCCGTCGGGAAACCGGTGGTCGGCGATCGACGCATCGCGAAGCTGGGCCCCGCCGCCCGGCGCTGAGGGCGCCCGATATCGCCCTCGCTCGACACGCACCGGAGCGGTGAAGTGCTCGTGCAAGTGGTCGACGTATTCGATCCAATGTTCCTCGAATGTGCCGCTCACGGCGACGAAGTCGAACATGGCCAGATGCTGCACCATCTCGCACAATCCGACACCGCCCGCGTGAGGGCACACAGGCACACCGAACTTCGCGGCGAGCAGGATGATCGCGAGGTTCTCGTTCACTCCCCCGACGCGGCACGCGTCGATCTGCACGACGTCGATCGCCTCAGCCTGAAGCAGCTGCTTGAAGATGACCCGGTTCTGGACGTGTTCACCCGTCGCGACGCGAATGGGACTCACCGCGCGGCGAATCGTCTGATGTCCGAGTACGTCGTCGGGTGACGTGGGTTCCTCGATCCAATAGGGCTCGAACTCTGCGAGATGCTTCATCCACTCAACCGCCTGGCCCACTCCCCACCGTTGGTTCGCGTCCACCGCCACGAGGGCTGACGTTCCGACGGCAGCCTGGGCGACCTCGAGACGCCGCATGTCCGAGTGCACGTCGGCGCCGACCTTGAGCTTGATCATCGTGAAGCCGTCGTTCACCGCTTGCCGCGCGAGCCGATCGACCTTGGCGTCGTCGTAGCCGAGCCAGCCGGCAGATGTGGTGTAAGCCGGGAAGCCGTCGCGTTCGAGGTCGTCGATGTGCTCGTGCTTGTTCCGAGCGGCCGCCTCCAGGATGGACAGCGCCTCGGCCGGAGACAGTGCGTCGTCGATGTAGGTGAAGTCGATCTGGGCGACGACCTCCTCCGGTGTGAGCGAGACCAACACCTGCCAGAGCGGGCGGTCTTCGAGGCGCGACCTGAGGTCCCACAGCGCGTTCACGACTGCCCCGATGGCCATGTGCATGACGCCCTTCTCCGGCCCGAGCCAGCGCAGCTGCCCGTCCCACACGAGCACGCGCGCGAACGCTCCGATGTCTGCGACCAGCGCGGACACTTCGAGACCGACGAGGTACGGCGTCAATGTGTTGATCGCGGCGCAGGCGACCTCGTTGCCTCGGCCGGTCGTGAACAGCAGCGAGAATCCCGATACCGCGGGGTCATCGGTGCGAATGACGAGGTACGCCGCCGAGTAGTCGGGCTCGGGATTCATGGCATCCGACCCGTCGAGCTCACGGGAGGTCGGGAAGCGCACGTCGATGACTTCGAGCGCGGTGATGCGGGTCATCGGTGTCTCCGATCGGCGTAGTCCAGATGAGCGGGAGAGAGAGGCAGGCCGGGGAGCGGGTGAGCCGCGCTCCCCGGCGTGCGCTCACTGGAAGTCCGCCGCGTTCTCCTTGGTCACGATCGCGGTGCCCGTGTCGACGTTGGCGGGAACGTCCTCGCCGTTGGCAGCGCGAAACGCGGTGTCGGCGCCGAGCTCACCCATCTTGGCCGGGAACTGCGCCACTGACGCAGTCTCGGTGCCTGCCAGGATCGCCGTGATCTCGTCCGGGCCCGCGTCGAAGCCGACGGTCACGAGAGTCTTGCCGGCAGTCTTGATCGCCTCGAGAGCACCGATGATCGGAGGGCCACAGGCACCGTATATGGCGGCGATGTCCGGATTGGCGGTCAGCATGTCCTGCGCCGCGTTGAGGCCCTTCGTCTGATCGCAGTCAGTCGGCAGCTGGGACACGATGTTGTAGCCGTCGCCCAACCCGTCGAGGAAGCCGGTCACGCGATCGTCGAGCGAGGGTGCGCCCGGTACGCCTTCGAGGATCCCGATCTGTGCACCAGCCGGGACCTCGCCCTTCATGAACTCCCCGGCGAGCTTGCCGCCCGCCAGGTTGTCCGTGGCCACCACAGAGACCTTGCCGTCCCAGTCAGGGATGTCGTTGTCGACTAGCACCACGACGATGCCGGCGTCGACCGCCTTCTGGAGCTCATCTTGGACGTTCGGGCTCGTGGGCGTGATGGCGATCGCCTTCACCCCCTGGGTGACCATCGACTGAATCGCGTTGATCTCGCCCTCGTCGTCAGTGCCGCTCGCGCCCTGAGCGAAGATCAACGTCACCTCGGGATGGTCCTTGTTCCAGTCCTTCGCGCCTTGGACCATCGTGTCGTAGAAGTCGACCGGGAACTTCGTGATGAACCCGATCTTCATCGCCTCCCCGCCGCTACCTCCGGTCGTCGCAGCGCCCCCGCCTCCGGTCGTCGCGGCGCCGCCGCCCGACGTGGTTCCGGCGCTACTTCCAGAATCGTCCCCGCACGCGGTGACGCCGAGCAGAAGGCTGGCGCAGAGCACCAAGCCCGCCCACGGTGTGGTACCGATCTTCCGTCTCATGATGCTCCCTTGTGTGCTCGTTGCCTGATATGTGTGAAGGTTCAGAAGCGCGCGCGACCAACCCAGTGGCGACCGGTGTGTGGACCGCCGGGCTCAGCCAGCCGTGCCGACGATGAGGGCGACGATCCTTTCTTGGCTCTCGGGGCTCGGGATCTCTTCGCCGACCTTTCGCCCACGTCGCATGACGACGGCGCGATCGGCGACTTCGGTCACGTGATCCATCGCGTGGGAGATCACGATCACTGCATGGCCCTCGTCACGAAGACGACCGATCAGGTCGAGGACACGCCGCGACTCCCGCACGCCAAGCGCGGCCGTCGGCTCGTCGAGGATGACGACCTTGGATGCGAACGCGGCGGCTCGCGCGACCGCGATGACCTGACGCTGGCCGCCTGACATCAGTCCGACGTTTGCCGCTGAGTCGGGCAGCGTGACCTGCAGACGATCGAGCACCGCGGTGGTCGCGGAGGCCATCGACCGGCGACGCAGGATGCGAAGCGGTGCCGGAAGCCAGCTCGGCCCGGCGTCTTCGCGGCCCGCGTAGAAGTTCGCGGCCGGGTCGAGGTTGTCGAAAAGCGCCAAGTCTTGATACACGGTCTCGATGCCGTAGCTCCGGGCTGCCGCGGGCGACGTGATCGTCGCGGGCTTTCCACCGACCTCGATCGTGCCGGCGTCGAGGCGGTGGACGCCACTGATGCACTTGATCAGCGTCGACTTCCCGGCGCCGTTGTCTCCCAGGATCGCGAGCACCTCGCCCGCGCCCACGTCGATGTCGACTGACTCCAGCGCGAGCACCGCGCCGAAGCGCTTCGTCGCTCCGCGCACCGCGAGCGCGGTCATGCGAGCGCCGCCTGCATCACCCGGAATCGATCTTCCAGGCGAGCCCTCACCACGTCGGCCTCGACCGCGAGCACGATCACGATCCCGATGACGATCGGCTGTAAGAACGCGTCGACGTTCAACAGGTTCATCCCGTTACGGATCACTCCGATCATCAACGCGCCCACCAGGGCGTTGATCACGGTGCCGCGGCCGCCGAGGAAGCTGGCTCCTCCGATGATGACTGCGGCGATCGAATCGAGCTCGGCCAAGTTCCCAGACGTGGGCGACCCCGCGTTGAGACGGCCCGAGGTGACGATCGCCGCGACGCCGGCGAGGAGGCCGCACAGCACATAGATCGAGATGAGCACCGCACCCACGGGGATGCCGGTGCGACGAGCGGTCTCCGGGTTGCCACCGACCGCGTAGATCCACCGTCCCCAAACGAGGCGCGTGCCGATCACCGCCGCGACGAGCGCGATGCCAATGACGAGGAACGTGGAGTACGGAAGCCAGCCGACAGACCCGCTTCCGATCGTGCGCACGATGGACGGCATGCCCCGCTGTGGCTGTCCCCCGGACAACCGCAATGCAAGGCCTCGGGCGATGCTCAAAGTCGCCAAGGTAATGATGAACGGGTGGGGCAATCGTCCCCACACGAAGAATCCGCCGTTGACCAGACCAACCGCGGCGCCGGACGCGAGCATGATGAGGATCACCAACCAGCCCGAGGCGCCGTGTTGAAAGGCCAACGCGCCGACGACCGACGCGAGTGCGAGGTTCGAACCGACCGAGAGGTCGATGCCGCGGGTGATGATCACGAACAGCTGCCCGATTGCCAGGATCGCGATGACGGCCGTCTGCGACAGCACGTTCCCGGCATTCTCGGTCGTGAAGAACACCGGCGAGAGAAACGACATCGCCACAATCAGGCCGCCGAGGATCAGGATCGGACCGAGCCGGAACACTGCCAGCGTGAGCCCAAGGAGACGGAAGCGCCGGACGGATCGGTCGGACCCGGCCGCCGGGTCGCCAGGGGGCCGTTCCAGACCGGAGGAAGGCTCAGCCGGATTGGCCATCGTCCTGCGTTCCGGATCGGCCACGTCGGTCATCGAACCTGTCCCCCCGACCGTTCCCCCGAACGATCAACGTGGCGTAAGATACGCCGCCAGACATCAGATGTCTACCGTCTTCTGGCGGGGAGGTGAGAAACGTTGGGGGCACCGCTCACAGAGGCAGCCATCCAACACGTTCGTGACCTCATCGCCACCGGCGAGCTCACCCCCGGCTCCCGTCTCCCTCCCGAGGCCGAACTCGCGGACGCCCTGGGCACCAGCCGAAGCACGGTGAGAGAGGCCGTAAGAGCCCTCGTGACCGCTCGGGTCCTAGATGTCCGGCGAGGAGACGGCACCTATGTGACCAGCCTGCGGCCCGAACTCTTGCTCGAGGGCATCGGCGCAGCGGCTGACCTGATGCACGACGACTTCACCCTCGAGCTCGTCCAGGTGCGACGCATCCTCGAGCCGGCTGCGACCGCTATGGCGGCAAGCCGGATCAATGACGGGGCGCTGGACGATCTGGCAGCATGCTTACATCGGATGTCTGAAGCGCCGTCCCAGGACGAGCTGGTGCAGTTCGACGCCCAGTTCCACGAGCTCGTGGCGAGGGCCGCGGGCAACGAGACCTTGGCCTCGATGCTCAACGGGGTGTCGAGTCGCACGAGCCGGGCCCGAGTCTGGAGGGGCGTCGTCGAGGCGGGCGCCAAGGAGCGCACGATCTTGGAGCACGCTGAGATCCTCGCCGCATTGCGGGCCCGTGATCCTCGGCTTGCCGAGGCGGCAGCACTGATCCACGTCTCGACGACCGAGGCGTGGATCCGACAGATGGTCTCGTCCTCGGAGCCCACGACGTAGGTGTAGTCCCGGTCTCCCCTGCCACATAATCGCCCGCGAGTCGTCAAGAGCGGAGGAAGGCTCATCCGCCCTTCGAGTGCTGTGCTCAACGGGACTGCCAAAATTTGGGCGCCGCGTCCGACCCGTACGCCACCCCGAACGTCGCCTGCTCAGAAGCTGTCGACAGAAGCCCGTAGCGAGTTAGCCGTTAGCTGAGCGCTATGCATACTCCTGCCAACTCGTTCCGCAGGTAGGCGCCCCTGGGAGTGTCCGGTTTCATGAGATCCCGGATGCCTGTCGCGAGACATGCCGGACATGAGCATGAAGGACTGTGCGCATGGATCTGGCTGGATATGTCATCAACGCGGTGCTGGTCGAGGGCCGCAGCGTCACCGACGTCTGCGAAACCCACGACATTTCCCGCAGCTGGCTGTATGAGCTGATCGCTCGTTACCGAGAACTCGGCGACGACGGGGGCCTGAGCGCTGTGCTCAACAGGAAGTTCGCAGGTCACTCTCGAGCGACACGGCGCGAGTTATCCGCTGTCTCGGCTGCGGTCCGAGGTGAAGGAGCGCGCGGATGCATCGGGGGCGCACATTGGAGAGGACGTCCACAACGACGCTGCAGCGGCGCGGGCAGCCGGACTCGTAGCGAACCACCAGATCCTACGAAGTGATGACATGGGCGAACATCCAGCAAGCGATCCCATCTCCTTGCTGAATTGATCCCGGCGAGTCGACTGCCGGACCTACTGAGTCCCCGACAAGAGCGCTCCGGCGTCGGGCACGATGGGTTCCAAATCGAGCGCCTTGAGCATCTGCCACGCGGTAGCCACAGCCGAGCTGATGACCGGCACGCCCAGGGCATCCTCCACGATCTGTATCGCCGCGAGCGACGGCATCTGCACGCATGCAGACAGGACGATCGCATCGACGCCGCTGGTGTCGATGCGCTTGACGTGCTCCACAAGTGCCAGGGGGTCCTGCTCGCCGACAACGAGATTGTCGGCGATTTCGAGCGCGAGGTAGTCGCGCACGGTGACTCCCTCTGCCTCGATGTACGCCACCACGACCTCGGTGAGGGGCTTCATGTAAGGCGCGATCAGCCCGATCCGCTTCACTCCGAGATGATGAAGCCCGTCGATCAACGCGCCCGCGCTCGTCACCACCGGAGCTGGAGCTCCGTTCGACGCCGTCACCCGCTCCAGTCGATCTTTCGCGGAACAGTGGTACCCCGGTCCAGTGGCCATGATTGCGACGAGGCAGGCGTAACCCAACACGTCGACCCGAGCATCCGAGAGTTCGAGTGCACAGCGGTCGGAGTCCGCGTCCATCGCGGCCAACTCCTCTTTGCTCACCGTTTTCATCCGCATCCGCGACGAATGGAATGTGAATTCGACGCCGCCGCGATCTGCAGCATGGCGTCGTAGCAGCGCGGGGATCTCTGTTTCCATCGTGATGTTCGAACTCGGCACGATCTGGCCGACCCGAACTCGCCGCAAGGTGGTCACACTTCGCTCAGAAGCACGTCAAACCACCATCGATGATGACGTCGCAACCTGTCATGTACGCCGCCTCGTCCGAAGCAACGAAGGCCGCCAAGGAAGCAACGTCCTCCGGCAGCCCGATCCGCTTCGAGAGCAGCTGCTGCAAGAGCAGAGCCTCGGCGTTCGGAACCTTCGAGAAGTAGTTCCTCTCGGTTTCGGGAGTTCTGATCGGCCCGGGGCTGATGCTGACCGCGCGGATGCCGACGGCCGCGCCATCGACTGCTACAGCTCGGGTGAACGCCACCACCCCGCCCTTCGCCGCACAGTGAGCGGCCATCCCCGCATTCGGTGTTCCCTCCCACGCGGAGATCGAGCCGGTGTTGACGAACACTCCACCCCGCTCGGCGAGATGTCGCCAGGCGAATTTCGTGACGTAGAAGACGAGGTCGAGCTCATTGCGCGTGTTGAACTGCCACGTCTCGACAGTCATGTCGGGCAACGGCGCGAACCTCGGCGCTGACGCATTGTTGAACACAACGTCGATCCGGCCGTGGATCCCGGCGGACTCCTCCACCCACGACTCCGCGGCATCGGGGTCGCTCAGATCTACGGGTGCCATTCCGGTCATCGCGTAGCCAGCGGCCTCGACTATGCGGATTGTCTCATCGTTGCCCTCTTTGTTGAGGTCGCACCCGATGACGAGCGCTCCTTCCTCGGCAAACTTGAGCGCAGCGGCGCGCCCCATGCCACTGGCCGTGCCCGTGATCAGAGAAACCTTGCCGTCGAGTCGGCCGCCCATCGATCGAACCCCCATCTCGGTGCCGCGCTTCTGCTGGCTCCGCCGAAACTACTACACCAGACAGACGGCATACGCCGGAGTGTCGCAGGTTGCCGGGGGCAACTGCTACGCCTGGGATGTACTCACTGATGGTTGGAGGCCGAGCGTTTCGTAGAGCTCGGCGGCTCCCACGGCGAGCAGCTCATGGGCTTCGATGAACAGCTCCCGAGCTTGATCGCCCAGCCAACCGGGTGGCTGCAGCTCGATGGGAAGTCCGGGGTCGCGGTACGGGAAGCGTCGATAGGTATGGACCAGACCGATTCGCCGAGCGAAGGCCGCTGTCGGATCAGTGCGGTCCCAATCCGCATCCATCATGTCGAGATGAACGTCGTGAATGAACTTTGAGTACTGCTCGTTCAGCGATTCGAGGTCCCAGCTTCGCGTCGCGATCGAGCGATCGGCTGCCAAGCCACTCGACCTCATGGTGAGGAGGTCGAGTTTGGCGTTGGGCAACGCCGAGCCGAGTTGCGCAACTCGATCGAGCAACGGGTGGGGTGACACCCAAGTAGCCGGCGCAAGGCTGCCGAACCCGATCCACGACAAGTCGCGCCGCAGCTGTTCGCGCGTCGGCCGGTCCGTTTCTGGCACCGTGTAGATGACGAGCGACCAGGACCTGTTCCACGCCGTCGTTTCCGAGTGAAAGATGCGCTGGCGTCCTTCCTCGATGACCGCGCGGGTGCGCGGTGTGAGGGTGTAGATCGACTCACGGCCCTCACGACGCACGTCGAACCAGCCCTCGTCGCGCATCCGAGGAACCAGGACACGCATGTTCGGAGCGGCCACGCCCATCAACTCGCCGAGACTCACCAACATCTTCAGGCGGATCTCCTGGCCCCCGATCCGGACGAAATCACCAAGGATGTCGAAGATCAGGGACCTCGCCGTGGACTGGCCCTTGGCGCCCGAGTAGGGACCTCGTCTCACGTGCTGACGGTGCGAGCCGGTTGGTCGAGTGAAGTGTCGATGAAGTCGCCGATGACGCTGACCGCCTCGTCGAGATAGCGCGTTGATTCGGGGTTGTTGAAGAAGTGTAGGGCCCCACTCACCATGTGGAGCTGCTTGCGTTCGTGGCCTACGCCGGCGTAGATGCGCGCCGAATGGCTCGGGGCGCAGCAGTTGTCGGCGGTGGCGCCGAGCACGAGGACCGGGACCGACACGTTCGCACCCGCGATCTCCGCATCGGCGCGGGCGTCGTCGTAGCTCCATTGGCTGATCCAGCTGCGCAGAGTGCAGTACCGGGCAAGCCCAACGGGGCCGTCGTTCACCAGGCGGGGATCGCCGAGGTAGTAGGTGCCGGGGACGCGGTCGCTCGGATCGACGGTTGCGTCCAACCAACGCGGGTCCGCGGCCGTCCCGTGGACGACGAACGCAAGCTCGCGATGTGGGTCATCCGACTCCCGGATTGCTTCGAGCTTCGACTTCGCCCACGAGGTGATCCGACGATTGCGCTCCAACTGAGCAGCCGTGTACGTGGCCAGGAAATCAGCGGAATACGGCGGCTTGTTCGGGTTCGCCGGGTCGTACAGATTGAGTCCGGGGTCGCGATCGTCGGGCCGAGCCTCATCTCGAATGGACGCGTCCATCCACTCGGTGATCAGCGTATGGCGGCCGACATGGGTGACGAGCATGACGATGGCGTCGGCGGGAGGCATTCTCGCGGGGTCCACGACATACACATCGCCGACCGCAGTATCGGAGATCCCCTCCCCTGCCTCGGCTAGAGCCTGATACCACATCGCCACCGATCCTCCGCCCGACATGCCGGCGAGCACGATCTTGGAGTAGCCAAGTCGAGTCTTCGCATCCAAGATCGCCTCGCCGAGGTCGCAGGCGACACGCTCCATGACGAGCGCTGCGTCGACACCGCGGTAGCGGGAGTTCGCCCATACGACATGGTGGCCCGCGGCCGCCAGACCGCGAACGATCGGAAGGTACATGCCCCCACCAACGGGGTGCATGAACACAATCAACACGTCAGACTCCGACCCGATGGGCTTGATCAGATGGCAGTCCAAGCCAATCAACGCTCCGCTACCCGCATACACCTCGCTCGAGACTGTCGGGTTGTCCGTGAAGCCGACCACATAGGGCACCCTGATGCAGTTCGGAGGGGTCCCCGGAGTGACTTGGGAATCCGTCATGACTACGCGGGCTCCTCGCGCGGGGGAACCTTCACCGGCGGATCCGGTTGGGCCATCTCGGCCATCACCTGGGCGTCGGGTTTGGCCATCACCTCCTCGACTTCTTCCTTCGACATGTACGGAATCTGCGGGCGGCTCCAGTCGACAGGGGGGTTGATGATCGCCCCTCCCTGCGACTCGAACGATGCCGGCGACTTCATTCGTTCCAACATCTCCGCGTCGATGCCAACGAGCTCGACCACTTCCGGATCGATCCAGGCCCGCTCGTCGATTGCCTCTTCCGACGTGGCGACCTCGAGCATCATCCCCTCGAGACCCGCGAAGTAGATCGACCTGCAGAAGCCATGATCGACCGGCCCGAAGACGTTGATGCCCCGGTCGCGGATGCGGTCGCGCATGCCGAGGAGATCGTCGTAGGACTTGACGTTGAAGGCAAGGTGGTTCATGGCTCCGCCCGCATTGCGATTCGGCGAGGCGTCCGACACCTTCGGACCCTGGACGAACGCGATCGAGCAGAAGTCGTTGAGCTTCACGAAACCGTGGAACGTGCCCACGAAGCCGTGCATCCAATACAGAGCTTTCAGCTCCGCGCCGAGCACGTCGGTGAAGAACTCGAGTTGGTCACGCATTCTGGTCGTCGCGATCGCGAGATGATGCACGCCATTTGGATTGTCCATCTTCAGCCTCCCGCTTTCAGGGGATCGGGTACTCGCACCGTCTCGGCCAGGAACTCTCGCAGGGCCGAGATGGTCTGAACTTCTTGTTCGAGATGTGGAATGTGACCGCAGTTGTCGATGATCTGAATCCGGCTCTCCGCAATGTGATCGGCGAACAGGAATGCGTAACGCGCGGGTACTACGGCGTCCTGCGCTCCCCACAGGATCAGCGTGGGCGCAGTGATTCGGTGAAGGCGTTTGGCGAGTCCTCGCTCGGGAATCGGCCAGAGGAACTTGGCGGCACAGCCGACCGCCCAGATGCATGCCGCCGCCCGATCAAGCGCGTCGGCCGCGTCGACAGACGGGATCTGCATCGATTGCGCCGCCGGGCAACGCGGATCGTGGAAGAGCACCTCCGGGAGACGCTCGTAGGGGCCAGCCATGAGCTCGGAGGATGTGGGGTCGGTGTTCGACCACAGCCCGAAGGCTCCGATCAGCACCACGCCGGAAAACAAATCGGGGAACACCGCGGCCAGCTCCGCAGCGAGCATGCCCCCGAAGGAATGCCCGATGACGACCGCCCCTTCGAGTCCGAGGGCCCGCACGACCTCCTCATACGCGAGAACAACGTCGAGCAGGTCGTCGTACTGGTAGATCGCGTCTGCGTCCCCATCGGCTGTGCCGGGAAACTCGGGTGCGTACACCGTGTGGTTCGCGGCAATGTCGGCGAGGAGATTGTCCCAAGTGAGCCCGATCTCGGAGTGCAGATAGAGGACTGGAGGTCCGTCCCCCGACACACGCACAGGGATGTTCCCCTTGCCGTCACCGACGGCGACCGAGAGCAGCTCCACGACGCCTGTGCCCCTCATCGGACCGCTCCTGCTTCGATCTGGTTCGGCGACGCCGGCCGCCCACCGAGACGAACGGGCCACCAGCGGTTGTCGGCGTCGTACTCCGACCATTGCGATTGCAGCCGAGGCAAGACAGTGCTGGCGAACAAGTCGATGTTGTGCTTTGTCAGCTCCTTGGGCATCGAGCCGATCTGCATGAACAACGAGAGGTTTCCGATCCGGAAGGTCTTCGCCAGCAGTTCGAGGCGCTCGGCGACGGTGTCGTGGCGCCCGACGACCACGGCGCCCGAGGAGACGAGTTCCTTGTAGGTCGGCGCGTCGCCGCGCGAGGGCGCCGACGCGGCCAACATCGCTCGGACCGCTTCCTTGGGGACCCCGCCGGGCATCATCAGCCGGTTCATCGGGATATGACCGATGCCGTTGCCAAAGCAGTACTCGACGTGGGGTTTGTACAACCGCTCGGCTTCGGCGTCGGAGTCGGCGACGGCGGCGAACTGGGCGAACGATGCTCGATAAGGGTTGTCGTCTTTGCCCATCTCGGCCGCCGCACGCCACAGTGCATCGAAGGCGGGCTTCGCCGCGTCCAGCGGATCGCCGCTGAAGCCCACGAAGTTGAGTCCGAAGTCGCGTTCGAGGGCCAAACGAGCGGTGCGAGGAGTTCCGACAGACGTCAGCACGATCGGCGGGTTCGGCGACTGCAAGGGGCGCGGCCAGATGTTCACGTTGGGGTATTGGGAGTACTTCCCGTTCCATGGAAAGGCCTCATGTTTGGTCCACGCCGCGAGGATGAGGGCGAGGTTCTCGTCGAACCGAGCCCTCGACTCGATGGGCGGTACACCATTGTTGAAGCCGGCGTCGTAGGCGAGGCCGAGCGGGAATCCAGCGACGAGTCGCCCACCGCTGATGTGGTCGATGACCGCGTACTCTTCGGCCACTCGAAGCGGCTCGCGCGTCTTACCGAGCGTTCGACCGAGCACGTTGACCGCGACCTCGAGCCGCTCGGCTTCCGTGGCATAGGCGAAGGCCGCGGCGATCAGATCCGGGTTCGGGCTGACGTCGTAGTTGGCCTGGGCGTGTTCGGTCACTCCGACGCCGTCGAACCCGGCGCGAGCGGCGTGCATCATCTCGTCGAGTCCGTCGCGGAACGCTGCACTCATCCGGTCGGGGTCGACCAGTTCCCAATAGGGGTTGGTGACCACTGACTCCGCGTGGCGATCGCGAAAGTCCGAAGGAAGATGCCGGTAGGTGATCTGTTGGAGGTAGTTGACCTTCATGATCGGCCCCCTACCGCAACCGGCACGCGTCGAGGCAGCAATGACTGGCACGTCGTTCCGGCACTCTCGGCGCGCCGAAGCGTGGCACGTCGGGTCAGCAGCCTTCCTGAGCGGACACGAGCGAATCGAGGTGTCGGCGGATGGCGATGGCGGCCTTGTCCTGCGGAAGCATGATTGGCTTGCCGTCCCAGAAGCTCGTGTCCCGCATCATGCGCTGCTGACCTTCGAGCATCCACTTGTCCTCGGTGTGAAACACCCGGGCGAGGGTGGCTCGCATGGTCTCGCTCAACTCGTGGTCGTGTTGCTTGCAGTCCCGGGCAAACGTCCAGAAGTAGTGCGAGCTGGTCTCCGTCTCCGGCGTGATCATGTGGACGGATGCGGTCGAGATCCCGTCTTCGCGTGGATGTCCGGGGGGCATCACTCCGGCCGTGATCGTGATGCTCGATGGCACGTCCCACATGAAGCTCAGCCACTGGTCGACGTTGCCCGGCTTGTCGTAGAAGGCGCGGAACGCCGGGATGAGCGATGTGTCGGGGATGAAGGTGTCCGCGAACACCTTGTCGCCCTCGGCCCGGACGTCGGGCTTCGGCGCGAGCAGGTGGCCCTCGGTCTCAAAAGCGGTGTGGAGATGGGTGGCGTGCGCGTCGTCCATCAAGTTGTCGGTGATGAGTTGGTAGTGGGCTTCAACGTGGAGGTACCCGCGCACGGTGGCGCCGTACTGATCGCCAACGTCCAACGTGACGGGCGGGTCGACTACTCGATCGTCGTCACCGATCCAGACGAAGATCATCGATTCGCGTTCGGCGACCGGATAGCTCGTCGTGCGCATGTTCGGTGATTTGACACCGGCGGGGATCACATTGCAGCGGCCGTCGGGACCGAATTGCAGGCCGTGGTACTTGCACTTGAGGTTCTCGCCGATGACGACCCCGTACTCCAACGGAGCAAACCGATGTGGGCAGACCGAACCGAGTGCCGCGGCTTTGCCACTCGCGGTTCGGTAGAGGGCGATGTCCTCTCCAAGGATCTTGCGACCGATTGGTGCGGTTTGGACCTCGTCGGCCCATGCGGCTGCGTACCAGTGATTGCGCAAGAACGCCATCGCAGAAGTCTCCTTGTCTATCGGTGTTCGGTTGGCGACTGCAGGAAGTCCGCGATTGCCTCGACAGCGTCGGGGCGCTCGTGAAACAACAGGTGCCCGGCTCCTTCGAAGGTGCGCAAGGTCGCCGAGGGGAGCAACTTCACCCACTCCGCCGCATGCGCAACGGGGATCAGGCGGTCACCCTCGCCCCAGAGCACCAGAGTGTCGGCGGTGATCGTGGCCAATATCCCCGGCAGCGCCGTGTCCGCAGGCCCGGGAGAGAAGCGGCCCATCGCCTCGAATTCCTTGGCCCGCGCCTCGTCGAAAGCAGGGTCAGGGTCGGGGCCAGTCGGAATCCTGCCGACCCAGACGTTCGGGTCATAGGTGAGCACCTCGCGGCGCTCCGCCGGAGTGGCCCCCATCATGTTGAAGACCGGATGGTCGGGCACGTTCAGACCGAACGGCGAGGCGAGCACCAGGCGGTCCACACGTCCGGGGTAGCGCGCCGCAAAGTTGGCGGCTCTCCAACCCCCGAGTGAATGGCCGACGAGGTGCACCTTGTCGAGACCGAGAGCGTCGAGAACATCGCGGAGGTGGTCGGCAACCGCCTCACGGCTGGTGAGCGCAACGTTTGGCTCACTACGGCCGTAGCCGGGAAACAATGGAGCAGCAGACCTGGAACCGGTCGGTCAGCGCGGCGAGGAAGTCAACCCCCTCGATGACGCCACCGCCATGGAGGAACACAAGCGGTTCGCCTTGTCCGGCTTCGAGCACTTCAACGGGTTGCCCCTGAACATGCGATCACTCGACTTGCGAGCGCCATGTCGATCTGCGGCTCGTGGGTCACGTGCTGACCGAGCCGGTGAGGACCGCGGCGCGCTCGCGTTCCATTTCGCGCACGGCGGGGATGATCACGTCGATGAAGCCGTCCATCGTCCGTTCGGTCTCCTCAGCAGTCATCGTGCCGAAGGGAAGCATTGCGATGAAGTGGTTGGCGAAGCCCTCCCTGGCTCGCTCGAGGTAGTAGTCACGAACGCGCTCGACATCGCCGCACACCACAACACCTGTGTCAACGGGGTCTCGGAGTAGCTGCGACGCTGCGAGATGCGTATCGGGCGAGTCTGGGATGCCGGTCTGCAGATGCGGCGGGACTGTGCCGTGTGCTCGCAGGAGCTGCTGCGCATAGCCGCTCCACACCCGGCGCGCCGCAGCCTCGGCCTCTTCGTTCGTGGCTCCGATGATGACGCCCTGGCACTGCGCGACCGTGGGCTCGGCAACGTGCGGGTTGTGGTGACCCGGCTCCAAGCGACTGGCTGCCCGCAGCTCGTCATAGCGAGCGCGAATCGCCTCGGTGATCGTGAACGGAGCAATGAAGTTGTGGCCCCGGCTCCCGGCTGCTTCCAGGTTGCCAGCGGTCCACAACGGTGGGTGCGGCTTCTGCTTGAGCGCCCACGGCAGCTTGAGTTCGACGAAGTCATAGAAGGCGGAACCTTCGCTGGACATGATGCCGGTCTCCCAGGCACGCACCAGCATTACGAGGATGTCGGCCGCGCGAGCACTGGCCTCCTCGGGATCGTGTCCGAACTGCAGGTGCTCGAATGGCGTGATGCCCTTGCCGACTCCGATCTCGAGCCGTCCGTGCGAGAGCAGATCCACCATCGCGAGGTCCTCGAACAACCGCACCGGGTCATGCAGTGGCAGACACACGACCGTCGGGACGAGCTTCAGCTGAGTGGTTTCACGGGCCAGCGCAGCCAGAAACACTGCGGCCGTTGGGGCCAACGACAGGCGATGACCATGGTGCTCCGCGAGGTGAAATGCGGAGAAGCCACCGGCCTCGGCGCGCTTCAGCATCGCGATGCGGTGCTCGTAGATCTCCTCGGCGGGCCTGTCTTCGGATGCTTCGATGTGGTCGAAGATCCCGAATCCGATCGACATGGTGTTGGCTCCTTCTGCGACGGAGTCACAGGGATGCGCCGCCCGATCGCCCTGCGAAAGTCCAACATACTAAAGGATGACGACGGCCGTCAATTCGTATGTGTCATGTTCGGGAGCGACGCGCGGTGAGGAGCCGGGCTAATCGTCCGGGTTCGCCTCGCCGAGGTAGCTGCTCGTCAAGAGCTGGCGGTTGTTGGCGAGCTCGTCGGCTGTTCCTTCAGCAACGAGCTCGCCGTGGCTGAGCACATACCCCCGCTCGCACACCCGAAGCGCAGCGGAGACGTGTTGCTCGACGAGCAGCACCGCGACACCGGTCTCGGCCGCGATACGACGAACCATCGTGAGCAGTCGCTCAACGACGAGAGGGGCAAGCCCCATGCTCATCTCATCGACCATGAGTGCAGTCGGCTGCGATGTCAGCTTGCAGGCAAGGGCGAGCATCTGCTGCTCGCCACCAGACAGCAGGCCGGCGCGGCGGTCCATGAGCTCTGCGAGTTGGGGAAAGTATTCGAGGGCAGGGTCGTCACCTGATCGTGCCCTGTTGCGGCGGTGCAACCTGAGGTTCTCCGCGACCGTCAACTGGAAGATGATCCCCCGGTCGGCAGGCAGGAGTGCAAGTCCCCGACGAGCGATTCGGTGTATCGGGCACCCCGACTGTCGACTCGCCCGATACCTCTATCGAACCGCGAATTGCGGGAAGGACACCTCCGATGGTGAGAAGAGTGGTGGTCTTCCCGGCGCCGTTCGACCCGAGGAGTGCGACCACTTCGCCTGCCTCGACGCGCAGGTTGAGGTTGCGCACCACCGGAAGTCCCCCGTAACCGGCGGTCAGATCGGTGACGCTGATGACGCTCACCGTCACGAGCCGCCCGTGCCGAGGTACGCGTCGATGACCAGCGGGTCGCCGCGAACCTCCGATGGTCGCCCCTGCGCGATCACACGACCGAAATCAAGCACATAGACGAAGTCACACACGTCGAGCACGAGCCCCATGTCGTGGTCGACGAGCAGCACGGCGATGCCCCGTTCTGCGATTGCGGTCAGTCGACAGCCGAGCGCTCTACTCTCGTCGGAGTCGAGGCCCGCGGCGGGCTCGTCGAGCAACAGCACACGCGGGTTGTTCGCGAGTGCGCGGCTCACGCCGACGAGCTTCTGCTTGCCGTACGGCAACGTGGTCGGGTCCGTCCCGGCTTGGTCGGCGAGGCCGAGCAGATCAAGCGGCCAGGTGACATCGACGACGCTACCCCTGCTGGGCGCGATCACGTCCCACATGACCGATCGGGCCGTCAGGCGGTCGGTCGTGACCCGAAGGTTCTCAGCCACCGTGAGGTCGGAGAACAGCTCGATGGACTGCCAGGTGCGGCTCAGGCCCGCTCGCGCCCGCGCGTGAGGGGACAAGGCCCCGATGTCCTGCCCTGCGAGATGGAGCGAACCGGCGAACGGAGTGAAGCCACTCACGGCGTCGATGAATGTCGTCTTGCCCGCACCGTTGGGGCCGATCAGGCCGACAATCTGCCCGGCTCGGACTTCCAACGAGACGTCGTCGTTGGCAATGACACCGCCATATCGCACACCGATGCCGTTCGCTCGAAGTGCAACCTGAGAGGTCTCGGTCCGACCGGTCGCGCGATGTGACGCCGTCGCTGCTTCTTCCGAGCTTGCCTCCCGAGCGTCGCCTGCAGTGTCTGCGCCCGAACCCGGCGCGCCGCGACTACGACGGGACTTGCGAGTCGCTCCTGCGATTCCTTCCTGGTTCAGCAGGGCGGTGACAATCAGACTGAGCCCGGCAATCACGCCATAGCTGTTCCCGAGATTGAGCCAACGATCGAGTACGACGTATCCGATTCCGAGGGGTGCCAACGTTCCCGCGACGATCGCTCCCTTGACCGACGTGATGCCGCCCAAGTAGGCGAAGGCCAGGAAACCCAACCCAACCGCTGCCGTGAAGCTCTCCGCCGAGAGCTGTCCGCGGCTGTAACCGATGAGCGACCCGCCGAGACCAGCGAGAAACGACGACATCGCGAACGCAAGAAGCTTGTTCGCGGCGACGTCGACGCCCGCGGCTGCGGCAGCGCGTTCGTTGGACCGTATTGCGAGGAACCTCCGACCGGAGGCGCTTCGTGCCAGGTTGCCAACGGCCAGCCCGGCGAGCACCACAACGACGAGGACGGCCACTCCAAATTGCCATCGGGCGACGTTTCGTCCGCTTTGGATGGCGAGGCTCAGACCAAAGAGCACCGGCTTCCTGATCGGGTTGCCCGCCGGCCTTGTGAGCTCGGGGTTGCGGAACACGAACCGCTCGAGTGCGACGGCTGCCGCCAACGTCACCACCGCGAGATTGGCACCGCGAACTCGCAGTGCGGGAATACCGATGACGACTCCGAACACGGCAGCTATGAGGCTGGACATCACCAGTGACAACGGGAACGGGACTCCGAGGTCGACCGTGATCTTCGAGAGCACAAAGCCGCCGACACCGGCGATCGCCGCTTGGGCGAGAGAGATCTGTCCGACGAATCCCGTGAGGACCACGAACGACAACATGATGACGGTCATCACCATGCTGGTGATCACTCCGAACCGATAGCCACCCGAGGTGACGAGAATCGCGACCGCGCCGACGGCCGTCACGAGCGCCACCATGCTGGCTCGAGGGACCTGCCGCGGCACTGCGGGGAGTCGGGGAGCCTGGAGCTCGCCGCGAGTGGGCAGACGGTTACCCCAGAGGAACAACCCGACGATGATCAGGATGAAAGGGACCGCGTCGCTGAGCCCAGTGATCGCCCACTTCGGCCACCACGGCTTGCCTGTTTGAAAGGTCACCACGGATTGGAATGCGCCCAAGCAAAGGCCTGCGGCAGCGGTGATTGGGATCGATCGAAGTCGGCCGATGAGCGCGGCCGCAAGCGCGGGGATGACGGCCAACGAGTAGGTACCCGGGGTGAGCGGAGTCACCGGTGACACCAGGATGCCGAGACCACCGGCCACGACGCTCGCAAGGATCCAGGTACTCCCGGCAAGCAGCTGCGGCGAGTAACCCGCAAGGGCGGTGGCGCGTTCGTTCTCGGCAGCCGCGCTCGTGGCCAGACCGTACCGAGCCCAACGGAAGTATGCGGCCAGCACGATGGCAACACCGATGGCGCACACCGCGAGCCAGATTCGGTCACGCGGGAACTCAGTACCGCCGATGTCGAAGGTCTGCCTGCCGAAGATGGGGCTGAGGATCCTCGACGCCGAGCCGAACTGCAGCGCCGCGAGTGCCTGCAAGAACAACAGGATGCCGACCGATGCGACCACCTTCGCGAGGACGGGCGCCGCCCTGAGCGGTCGGAAGACGAGCACATGCGCAAGAAGCCCGAGCACCGCACAGGTCAACACGCCGAGGGCAAACGACGGCAGAAATCCCACCTGGTCCCCGAGCGAGATCCGGTGCGGTATCACGGCGACCGGCAGAAAGAGATCGCCTGTCTCGCGCAGTAACGCGTACACGTACGCGCCCCACATCGCAATGGCTCCGGTGGCGAAGTTGATCACTCCGGCGCCGCGATACGTAACGACGACGCCCATGCCAATCGCCGCGTAGAGACAGCCGAATGCCAACCCGATGATGGCGAACGACAGGTATTGGGCCATGGTTGGAGAACAGCCGGGTACAGGGACCGAAGTCGGTCCCTGTACCTCCGGCCGTCAGTTCAACCGCTTTGTGTGGACCGTTCGTAGGCGTCGAACCAGTCGATGACGAGATCTCGGCCGAGCGTGCCGTCGGGCTTCTTCGCGACCTGCCACACCGACATCTGCGCGCTGCAATAGGACGGGTAGTCGGGCCACGGCTGGGCACCGCAGTTGAGATCTGGTGCGAACCACCCCGGGATGTCGGCGTCTGCGGCCAACGCCGCGCTGACCGACTCGGCAGTGATGTCGCCGTCCATCCCCTTCAACACCGACGCCAGTTCCTCCCAGGCGCCGAAGGCGGCGATCGAGTTGCTGGTGGAGTTCTTCTCCTGGCCGGCAGCGGCCATCAGCGCCTCGTAGTCGACCAGGTGCTCTTTGATGACGTCGGACGTGCCACCGCCCGTGTCGGGCGGGAGCTGCGCAAGCGTCGAGTAGACACCCACGGTCGTGTCGCCGATTGCGTTGATGTAGTCGGTGCACGAGCCGGCGATGATCGGCCCGTCGAAGTTCGCCGAGAGCGCCGCATTGACCATGGCTGTGCATCCGGGCTCGGCTTGGATGCCCCAGAAGGCCTGTGCTCCGCCCGACTGGGCCGTCGCCACGATCGCCGCGAAGTCGGGAGCGGCGGTGTCGACAGGAATCGGCTGCACCTCGATGCCCATGTTCTTGGCGATAGCCGGCACAGTGTTGAGGGCGAAGTTCTGGGCGGCCGGAACGGCGTCATACGCCAGGGCGACCTTGGTCAGCTTGAGCTGCTGCATCAACGCGAGCGCACCCACCGCCGTCGCCGCATTCGCGCTGCCCAAGATGAACACATCCTTCGATGTCTCCAGCGACGGCCCCCAGCCGACTGTGGTCACCCACGGCAGGCCGGCTTCGGTGTAGACGGGCAATGCAGCCTCTGCGGTGAAGTCGGCCCCGGTGTAAGCCACGACGACGTTGGCCTCGATCATCTTGTTGGCGCAGTTGATCGACGACTCAGGCGAGAGACTGGTGCTGCACGACACGACCTCGAGCTTCGCGCCGTTGATTCCGCCGGTGTCGTTGATGTTCTGGATGGCTACCTCGGCACCCGCGCGGAAAATCGGGAAAGGGCACCGGCCCGGAGTCCTGGTTCACGACCCCGACCTTGATGGTCTGGCCCGTGCGGTCGGGGCCCGCAGCCGTCGTGTCGGTAGGCGCCGTAGCTGCAGTGGTGCCGGGACTGGCAGCAGTGGTGCCGGAGCTAGCTGCTGTCGTTGCGGCGGTACTGCCTGAGTCGTCGCCGCATGCGGCGAGGGCGATGGCGCCGACGAGCGCGGCTGCGGCAATCCGCGCGTACGACTTCCTTGCTTGCTTCATCCGTGATTCCCCCCTGTTCGATGAACACCCTCACTGCGTTGCTGTCGAACGAACCACTCCACGCCCAAAATGGCCGTCGTAGTGAGCGGGAGAGTATGTCATTTTAGCGACTGTCGTCAATTCAATGTTGTATATCGAGGTCGATGCTCGACCGGTCGGGAGCATCTCGTCACATCAGCGGCTCCGACTCAGCGTCGTCATACGAAGTCGGGCATCACTTCGTCAATGAACAGCTGAATGCTCGCCCTGGCTTCCTCCATCGTGATGTCGCCCGTGGGTAACTGCAGCACGAGGTAATCGCATCGCCCGTCGGCGACGTACTGCTCGATGCGCGCCCTCGCCTGGGCTGGTGTGCCTGAGGCAGCCGTGAACTGAGGGAGCAGCTTGTCCCCGTCTGGTCCGACCAGCGCGAACGCCGCCTGTGCTTGGGGGTTCAGCGCAGCTCGAGCCTCCTCCTCGTCGAGCGCCAAGCGGTCCAGTTCGTGCACGTGAACGAGCCGGCGGAAGAGACCCTTCCAGCCCCGGGCGGCGATCTCCTTGGCCTCGGATTCGTCGTGAGAGACGACCATAAGGTCGACGACCCCGACGCGGGGCGTGCTGCCGGGTCGATCGGCCCGCACGGGGCCGCCAGCAAACTCGTTCCAGTTCTGGACGTAGAGGTCGTAGGCCTCCTGCGGGATCGGCCCGGGCCAGATCAGGTTCAGCCCGAGCCGGCCGGCAGTGACCGGGTTTCCCGGGTACCAGAACGGCGGGTTCGGCTGCTGGTAAGGGGCCATGGAGACGTCGATCGGAGGGAAGCTGTAGTGCTTCCCTCCCTCGGGGTCGACTCTGCCCGTTCGCAACCCCTGAACGATCAACGCGAACGCTTCGTCGAATCGATCATGAGAGTTGAACCAGTCCCCGTCGAACCAGAAGTGCTCGATTGGCGCAATGCCGCGCCCGACGCCGTAGTCGACCCGTCCCCCGGTGAGCTGATCGAGCACACAGATGTCCTCGATGACGCGTAGCGGATGGTGGAGAGGCAGGAGCTTCACCATCGGCCCGAGGCGAATTCGGGTCGTCGCCTCTGCAGCCGCGGAGAGGAAGATCTCTTGGTTCGGTGCGAGGCATAGGTCGGTGCCGTGATGTTCGGCGACGTGGTACCCGGTGAAGCCGGCGGCGTCGAGCATCTTGACGAGCTCGATGCGGTCGCGGAGGAGCTGGTGCATCGAGGTGCCCGGGATGCCCTCGATGTGGTCGAAGAGCCCGAACTCCACGATCAGTCCTCCGTCCGGACGGGAGGCGTTGCCTCGCTCATCCGTTCCCACACTTCGTCATCGCTGAGGGCGATCACTCGGGAGTACCACGCAGGCTGTTCGTCGTCCTGCACGCTGCTGGCGTGTGGAGTGCTCGGCTGCGGGACCGGGTGCGCAGGGCGTTCGAACCCTGCCGGCTCTCTCAGCGCCTCCAGCTCGGCTTCGGTGATGCCGCACAACCCGACCACCTCGGGGTCGATCCACGCTTCGCTGTTGATGTTCGTGCCGCAGCAGATCTCCAAGTTCAGACCCTCGGGGCCATCGAAGTAGATCGACTTGATAAACCCGTGATCGATCGGACCGACCACCTGGACACCGCGCGACCGAAGGCGATCGCGCATCCCGAGCACGTCGGCAAGCGTGTCGACATGAAACGCGACGTGTTGCATCGTTCCGCCGCGAATGGGACCGCCGGGACCGTTCGCGTGGCTCGTCCCATACTCCATTTCCTTGGTGTTCTCCGGCATCTGCACGAAGGCCACGTAGCTGTCGGGGGCGAGCTCGACAAAGCCGTGATAGGCGCCCTTCACGCCGTGCATCCAGTAGAGCGCCTTCAGGGGCAGGCCGAGCACGTCGCACCAGAACTCGAGCTGGTGCTTCATGTCGGTGGTCGCGAGCGCCAGGTGGTTGACGCCTCGCGGATGAAGATGGGTCATGGCGATGTCAATCCCTTCGTGTGCAACGCACCCAGTGCTCGGCTGCGACGCACAACATCGTCTGCTAGAGGTCCGGTGTGGGCGACAGACCCATGAGGTACCGGCCGTGCAGAAGTCGGCTGGTGTCGTAGTCCTGGCCGAAATGGAGCCGACACGCGTGCACATCGCGCCAATACCGCTGCATCGGATTCGAGGTGAGGATGGCGCTCGCTCCGGCGGCCTCGAAGAGGCGCTCGACGATGCGGACTGCCCGGCTTGTGATGAACGGAAGAGGGTGCAACATCTCGTTGAACTTCCGCTCGGTGAGTGGTTCTTCGGACGAGCCGAACTCCTGCATGGAGTCGAGAAGCTGGTGGTAGTAGGCGGTCAGCGACTCCAGCTCATGAACTGACTCTGCGAGCCACATGTGACTCGCAGAGTTCAAGATCCCTGGGGCGCCCGTCATCACTGTCTTGCGGCTGCGCTGGCGGGTGACGTACTCCTCGACCATCCCGTCGGCGCATCCGAGCGCCACGGCCGGAAAGAAGATCGAGAACAGCAACGAGAACGGGATGCGACTGATCCAGTTGTCTACCGACCCTGCGCCCCGGCCTCGGTTGAAGTTCATCGCGATGACTTCCTCCGCGCGCCGAGTGGGCACGAAGACGTTGTCGAAGACGAGGTCGTGCGATCCGGACCCGGCCATGCACGTGGCACGCCAGGTGTCGTCGATTTCGTACTCGCTTCGGTGCACCATGAACAGGAAGGGCCGATAGTTCCGCTCGGGGAACTGCTTGTCGCTGACATCTGGGACCTTGGCGCCGACCATCGCCCACTCGGCGTGCTCACAGCCGCTCGACCAGCGACCTCGGCCGGAGACGACCATTCCTCCGTCGACGAGCGTCGCTTTCATCACCGGTGAGCCAGACGAGCAGATGACCGTGTCCGCGCCGCCTGCGAAGACCTCATCCTGGACAGACCGATCCCACTGGCAGATCGCGGCCTGATGGACGTTGAGCACTCCCGTGACCCAGCCGGTCGAAGGGCAAGCCTTGGTAACGGTGCGGACACCGTCACAGAAGTCCCACAGGTCGCGCTCGTCGCCGCCCCGTTCGACCGGTACAAAAGCGCGAACGAAGCCGGCGTCCCGGATGAGGTCAATGTTCTCGCGGGGAACTGAGCGAGCAGCTTCCGTTTCCGCGGCGCGCGCTGCGATCGTGTCGAGGTGCGGGCGAATGCGATCGGACAAGGATTTCTGCGAGGCGTTCCTTTGGTCGTTCGTGGACCGGGTGATCGTGTCGACCATCCCGCCTCCTCAGGCTGCCAGTCGAGCGATGATCGCCTCGGCGGCTCGGGTGATCTCGTCGATCTGGTCAACCCGCTGTCGCATGCCCTCGGCGCGGATAAACGTCACGTCGTACAGCCCGAGGAATCCGAGGAGGATGCGCAGGAGCGGCTCCTGGAAGTCGAACGCGCTGACCGGGGGCTCCGAATAGTCGCCGCCCCGCGCGGCGATCACGAAAACCTTCTTGCCGAAGAGCCGGCCCCGCGCTTGCCCGGGAGCGAAGTACTCAAACGTGCGTCCTGCGACCGTCACGTAGTCGACCCACGACTTCAACTGAGTACAAAGCGTGAAGTTGATCATCGGAGCGCCGATCACCACGATGTCGGCCGCCTCGAGTTGATCGATCAGCCGATCAGAGATCGCGAGTGCCGCAACCATCTCGGGCGTCCGCTCGTTCGGGGGGCAGACGAGCCCGTCGAGCCACTCGGGGCCCTGGTGAGGCAACGGGTCGGTGACCAGGTCGAGATGGTCCACCTCAACGTTGGCGTGGCTCGCTGTCCAGGTCTCCACGAACTTGTCCGAGAGAATCCGGCTCACCGACTGACCCATCCGCGGGCTGGACTGGATGTGCAGAAGACGCGGCACGAGGACCCCCCTGTTCCGTCACCCTCCTGCAGGATGTGCCGTTCCCGAGCATCGGACAAGTCGATATGGCCGAGGTGATCCATCAGCCTCGCCGATGTACTGTCCGGGCCGTGTCGATCGAATCGACGAATCTCAACCTGATCCCGATCCTGCGGGCACTGCTCCGCGAGGAGAGCGTGGTGGGTGCGGCGAGGCAGGTGTCGCTCTCGCAACCTGCGGTCAGCGGCGCACTCGCTCGACTGCGCGAGGTGCTCGACGACCCGCTTCTTGTGCGCGTCGGACGGTCGATGCGTCTCACGCCGCGCGCCGAGAAGATGAAGCTGCGCGTCGAGCACATCTGCTCTGAGATCGAGCACCTCTTCGAGCCGGAGGTGTTCGACCCCGGCACGGCGGACATCGCTTTCGTGGTGGCGGCTCCGGACTACCTCGCGTTCTTGCTCAGCAAGGCGCTTCTGGTGCGGCTACGCGACGAGGCGCCGGGAGTCCGGCTCCGCTTCGTGGATCCCCCGCTGAACCTCCATGAGCTGCTTCGTGACTCCACGATCGACCTCGGAGTCGCGGGCAACTTCCACATCTGGCCGAACGTCGAATACGAGTCGTTGTTCTACGAGCGCGTGGTCGCCGTCGTCGCGAACGACCATCCTCTCGCCAAGCGATCCCGCGTCCGTTCGGCCGATCTCGTGAAGTACCCGGGCGTCAACATGTTCACGAGCGGCATCTCCTCGAGGCGGGAGACCAGGCCACCGACGGGCGTGCCCAGCTTGGACTATGCGTCCCAGATCGTCGTGGGCCAGTTCAGTGACGCCGTATTGCTCGCAGTGGAGTCGCCGACTGTTGCTCGGGCGCCAGCGACGCTCGCCGAGTATCTCAGCACGATCCTTCCTATCTCGGTCGTACAGCTGAGCGGCGAGTACGACCGGATCGACACCGGGATGTTTTGGGTGCCGGTCCAGCACGACGGCCCTGAGCACCTCTGGCTGCGAGCGGTCATTCGAGAGACGCTCGCTCCGCTGAAGGAGCAGCTCGCTCGGGTCGCTAGACGCGAAGCGCACGTAGTCGACCGAGACGCAAGCCCGCGTCACCCAGTACCGGCCTGTCGCGTCATGGACGGATCTCGTCAGACGATCCAACTTCGCCACGACAAGGACCCGACCCGGCCCGGAGTCAAGTTGGGGCAGGGCCTCCAACAGCCCCGGGCGACCCAACGACTTGGTGGACCATCCTCCGTCGACGTGCATAGATGTAGACGTGCATAGGTATACGGTCGGCGCGTGGCCTCGCCGGCGATCTCAGATCGCTGGGCCAACCTGACGGCGCCCCCGGCAGGATTTGAACCTGCGACCCGCGGATTAGAAGGCCTACAGCACTGAGCGCTGTGCTCAACAGGAAGATCGCAGGTCACTCCGGAGCGACAGGGCGCGAGTTATCCGTTGTGTCGGATGTCGACCTCGGGTGGGAGCGTGACGTTTGCGACGGCTGGCCAGCGCGGCCAGAGCGCCTGCACTCGCAAGGGTGTCAGTGACATACGGCGAGGATGGCGTCGCTGTCTTCGACGCTCAGCGGCGGACCAACGGGCGTGAGGTCGTGGGATGAGGCGATGCGCGCGAGCTCGTCCATCGCAGGGAACGACGGCGTGGTTGGCACGATGCGCTCGTCCGCGGGGACGCCAAGGTCGCGAACCAGGTCAAGGAACGAGGCGTTGTCGTGGACGAGCAGGATCCGTGCCTCGCGGTCACCGACGACCCGGAAGGCATGGGGCACGCCGCGCGGCATCGACACCCAATGGCCGGCTCCTACCAGTGCCTCGTCGTCGCCGCAGCGCACGACCATCTCGCCTTCGAGGATGTACCACGTGTCGTCGAGATCGTGATGGACGTGCAGCGGCGGCGCCGAGCCAACGGGCAAGGTCATCTCCAATGCGATCGTGTCCATCCCGGGAGCCCGGCGGTGCTCGACCACGAGAGTGTCGAGGAACCACCATGCCTGCGCCTGCTCGCTGCGGGGATCGTCGATGACTGCTGAGCTCACGTCAGTCTCTCCTTGGTAGACACCATCTCAATATGGTCAGGTTTCCGTACGACATGATCGTATGGTAACCTTACGATTGTGTCAAGCGATCATCCGAACCCTGGGCCGTACTTGGGAGCGATGTTGCGCGTCGGATGGCAGTTCGTGTGGGAGCAGATCTTCTCCGGTGTGCTCGCAGCGGGATACGACGACCTGAACCCCGCACACATCAGCGCGTTCCGCTACCCCACCCTCGACCGACAGCGCCCGACCGAGCTCGCCGACCAGCTCCAGATCACCAAGCAGTCGGTCAACGACCTCCTCGGCCACCTCGAACAGCGCGGCTACCTCACACGTGAGCCCGATCCGACCGACGGCCGGGCTCGAGTCATTCGTCTCACCGCGAAAGGACGCCGGCTCGAGAAGACCGTCAACAGCGGGCCCACGCCGCGGAGAGCCAGATCGCCGAGCTGCTCGGGCCGCGCGAGTTCTCACACCTCAAGCACGCGCTCGAAGACCTCGTCACGAAGCTCGCTCCCGAAACCACGAGCCGCTGAACGCTGCCTCGATTCCGTCCGAGAAGGTTCTGCGCGAGGCTTCGGCAGTGAGCTGGGAACAAGTCGATGAGGGGTGGGGTCGCAAGGCCGTCGACTACGCCTACCTTCTCGAAGCGCAGATGTGGCCGGAGTACCTCGAGCTGCTCGACGCGTGTGGGGTAACGGCCGACACGCGGATGCTCGACGTGGCGTGCGGGCCCGCCCTCGCCGTCCAAATCGCTCACGACCGGGGTGCCGACGTCGCGGGGATCGACGCGTCGCCGCGCCTGATCACGATTGCGCTCGCACGAACCCCCGAAGCGGACGTGAGAGTGGGCGACATGTTCGCACTGCCATGGGACGACGCATCGTTCGATGTCGTGACGAGCTTCCGGGGGATCTGGGGAGGCTGCGAGGGCGCGCTGGCCGAGGCGGTGCGCGTGTGCCGCCCCGGAGGGCACGTCGGCCTGAGCTTCTGGGGTCGCCCCAAGCGAATGGCCGCCTACCCGCTCCTCAAGCTCTTCGGACAGCTCGAAGACCACGACTACCGGCATGCGAAGCAGATGTCGAACATCGCGTGGGAGGGCGTTGCCGAGCAGATGATGGCCGACGCCGGTCTCGTGCCGGGCAGTCGCTGGACGAAGGTCGTCCACCTCGCCTATCCGGACGCCGATCTCGCCACCCGCGCTTTCGCGTCGAGCGGCCCGTCGTACCTCGCCATGCAGAAGATGGGCGAGGACGCGTTCCTCGCAGCTGCGCGTGAAGGGGCGGAACAGCTTTCTGTCCCTGACGCAGGCGTGCGCTTCGACTTCGAGGTGCAATTCCTCGTCGGGACGAAGCCCGGCTGAAGACGCGGCCGATCCCATCGCCCGCTCGTGTCATGTATTGCGCGCGCAGCTGGCGCCCCCGGCAGGATTTGAACCTGGGACCCGCGGATTAGACGGCCTACAGCACCGAGCGCTGTGCCCAACAGGAAGATCGCAGCTCACTCGTGAGCGACACGGCGCGAGTTATCCGTTGTCTCCAGTCCCGCAACGCTCTGATTCGTTGTCCGGTGGCGTCGGTATGCCGCGGCTCCCGGGGTACCTATTTGAAGCGGTAGCCGATGCCACGGGTGGTCTCGACCCGCCCCGTGCTGGGCCGAGTTTGTGTCGGAGGCTCCGGACGACGACATCGACGACGTTGCTGCCCCCGTAGGTCGTTCCCCACACGCCCGCGATCAGCTCGGCGTGTGACACGGGCCGCCCACGCCGCGACGACAGCGCCTCGAGGACGCCGAACTCGAGCGGCGAGAGACGAACGCGGTGGTCACCAAGGTCGACGGTGCGGTCATCGACATCCAGGAATGGCGCGTCCTGGACCCCGACTTCCGCGGCCGCCATCCGAGTCAGCCAGCCGTCGACGGAGTCGGGTCCGAAGTCCAGCGCCGCGGGCTGAAACGCTCGGTCGTCGACGGGAACCGGGGTCGCCGAACGGCTGGATCCCCAGGACGAGCATCGCGTCGAGGAAAGGTGACGGATGAAATGATCATGAGGATTCGGTGATCCCACGAGCGTGATGCAAGCCCTCTTCGACGTGAGCATCCCGCTCGCACCGCCCCTCGATCGGCGAGCAATACTCCCCGTTTGGTTGTTGTTGCTTCACCGGGAGACATTTCACATGGACGAGCAGCATGCACGGCAACTCTTGACCGACGAGCGCGCCAAGGTGGAGGCGCTCCTGCTCAACGCCGAGGCTGGAGGACGGTCAGACCGCGCCGAAGCCAATGAGCGCGACGGGATGAGCGACGGCGGAGAGCGCCTCACTGAGCAGTACACCGACGACGCCGTCGCCGCGGGCATGCGCGCGCGTCTTGTGGCGCTCGATCGCGCCCAACGGCGACTCGAAGCGGGGACCTACGGGCGATCGGTCCGCAGCGGGCAACTCATCCCCGACGAGCGACTCGAGGCCTGCACCCGCCTGCAGAGCTCACGCTGGAGGAAGCCGAGCAAGCAGACGAGCCCGGTCCATGAAGATCGTGCTGCTCGGAGGCGTCGAGAGCGCGACCCGTGATCGAAGCGCGAGTTGTCCGTTCTCCGGTCCTGGCCTCCGCAATGGCGTGGCCCGATGGCAGGGGGTGAAAGTTGGGACGCCGATGACAACCCCTGGCGGTCCGTGGGAGGGGCGCTTCCCTTCGTATGGGCTTACGATCGGCCCCCCGTGGCTGCCTTCATCGAGGACTGCAGGCGGCCGGAGCCGTCCTGATCCCGCTTCCGATCACGGGTCGCGAGAGAACCACCCGCGTCGGCGTAACGAGGCGAGTTCTCGAGTCTTGTCAGGATTGGATCTGCCATAGCACGTGGCCGCGGATCCTCGCCGAAGCGGGAAGTCTCCCGGTCGAGCTGAACAGCTTCGTGGGGCGCGCGGGACCCGCCCGGAGATCCGGAGGTCGCTTGCGGTTGCGCACACGGTGACGCTGACGGGCCCGGGTGGGATCGGCAAGAGTCGTCTCGCACTCCGCGCGGCGCATCAGCTCGCGCGACTATCCGCATGGCGTCTGGTGGGTGGAGCTGGCCGACGTGGGCAGCCCGGATCTCGTGGTTCAGGCGCTGGTTCACTCTCTGCAGGTCCACGAACGGCGTGATGCGTGGGAATCGAGAGCTCGCTGCTGACCCATCTGCGTGAGCGCCGACTCCTGCTGGTGCTCGACAACTGCGAGCACCTGGTCAACGTGTGCCGCGGTACCGGGACCGCAATCGTTTCGCACAGCGACGGCGTACGTGCGCTCTGCACGAGTCGCCAGCGACTCGGGGTGCCAGGAGAGTCGATCGTCGTCGTAGCCCCGCTCGACACTCCGGTTCCAGACGAGCGGACCTCAGCCACTCCGGTCGCTGTCGGCGACGCGGTCAGCTTGCTGATCGACCGCGGCGTGGCGCCGTCGCCGGACTTCGCGCTGACCGACGAGCGCTGCCACCGTGCTCGACATCTGTCGACGTCTCGACGGGCTGCCGTTGGCGATCGAGCTCGCCGCGGTTCGCCTCGCGTCCATGAGCGCGGATGACCTCCTCGATCGTCTCGATGATCGCTTCCGCTTGTTGACGGGCGAGGCGCAGTCGTCGCGTCGTCAGGCCCTGCGCCGCGACGGTTGAATGGAGTCACGAGATGCTCGGCGAGGAGGAACAGATCCTCTGGCGCCGGCTCAGCGTCTTCGCCGGAAGCTTCGGGATCCGGGCCGCCGAGTCCGTGTGCTCGGGCGACGGGCTCGAACGGGACGCCATCCTCGATCTGATCGGAAGTCTCGTCGACAAGTCGATCCTGACGATGGCGCGGGGGAGGCCGCGTGAGTCGGTATCGGCTCCTCGAGACGATGCGGCTATACGGCGAGGCACGGCTCCGAGATGCCCGTGAGGACATCGAGCTCCGGCGTCGGCACGCCGCGTGGTATCTCGAACTCATCTCGGGCGGTGAGCGCCCCTGGTGGTCTACGGGATGTGAGGCCGATCTCGTCGAGGTGCTCGACGACGAGTGGGCGAACGTCGAAGCGGCGCTCGGCTTCTGCGCGAGCTCGGAGCCCGACGCGCAGATCGGACTTCGCGTCGCGACCGACCTGTGGGCCTACTGGATGGTGCGGGGCAACTATCGGAAGGGGTGTCAGCACCTCGAATTGTTCCTGGGAATGACCGACGCTCGCGGTCCGACCCGAGCGATGGCCCTGTGGGCGTTCGGATGGCTTTCGCAGGCGGTCGGCAACCATGACGTCGCAATGACCGCGTTCGAGGACGCGCACGAGATGAGCACCCAGTCGGGTGGTGATCGAGAGCGGGCCGTCGCCCTGCTCGGGCTCGGACTCGTTCGCCTCCGGCGCGGCGAGCTGACGCTTGCGCTCGAGACGCTCGTTGCGGCACGCGACCTTGCGGAGGATCACGTCGCGGACGCTCGCGCTGTTCTACCTGGCAACCGCGCACACGATCACAGGAGCGCTGACCGAGGCGCTCGAGCTCGCCCGTCAGGGCTACGACGCTACCGAGCGGGACGGCGACACGATGTTGCGGGGCGTCTTGGGTTCAACGCTCGGCATCATCGAGTGGCGCCTCGATCAAGCCGCGAGCGCCGAAGCGCGGCTGAAAGAGGCCGCGAGGGTCACGGGACGGCTCGATCATCTGTGGGGCCTTGCGAACAGCCTCGACGGTTTGGCCTGGGTGTCGGCGTCGTCCGGTGAGTTCGAGCGCGCCGCGCAGTTGCTCGGGGCCGTCGCCTCGTTGTGGCACGAGCTCGGGATCGTGCCCGTCCCGTACTGGCTGGGCTACCACGACGACTGCGAGGCATCGGTTCGGGCCGCATTGCACGAATCGCGGTTCCGGACGGCGTGGGAGCGCGGCCGGGCGCTCGATCACGGGCAGATGGTGGCGCTTGCGCTCGATGACGCGCTTCCGGCAACAAGCCGCGAGGCCGGCGTCGCCGTCGACAATGCACTCGAGCTGTCGCCTCGCGAGCTGGAGGTGGCACGGCTGGTCGCCGACGGGTTGTCGAACCCCGCCATTGCATCCACCCTGTTCGTCTCGGTTGCGACCGTGAAGACGCACGTGTCGCACATCCTCCAGAAGCTCGCCTTGGACTCCCGGGTGCAGCTCGCGAGTTGGGTCGCGGCCCATGCCCCCGACCCGGCCGCGTTCGGCGACCGATAGCGGCGCCAGCCCGGATCATCCCGCGGATCAGTCACCTGGCCGATGTCGGCGGCCCCCTGCGCCCGCAGGATTGGCAGTAGCGGAAGCGACCCGCACGCCGAGGAGGCCGACGATGACCACGACCGCACTCACGCCCGCAATCGATCACAACATCAGCGCGCTTCGCGGGGTGTGACCGGCGGGATCGTGTTGCCAGGTGATCCCGACGGACATCCCGAACCCTTGAAGGGAAGCACAATGACAACGACAAACAACAAGACGGTCACGAAGACGCGAGCGATGTTCGTTCCGTACGCCGACGGTGATCAGCTACAAGTCCTCGGATCGCTGGCGACCGTCAAAGCCACCAGCGACGACACGGGCAACGCCATGGAATGGATGCTCATCGAAGCGGGATATGGCGGCGACGTGATTCCGCACCGCCACCCGTGGGGCGAGGCGTACTACATGCTCGAAGGCACGCTCGAGGTGCAGATCGGGGCACGCCGACACGAAGCGTCCACCGGCGACTTCCTCATGATCCCGCCCCTCGCGGTGCACAGCTTTCGTGTGTTGAGCGAGCCCGCCCGGTTCTTGCACGTGTCCGTCGGTGCCGGTGCAACAGCGATGTTCCGCGACCTGCACGAGGTGACTGCCGAGGCAGACCCCGACGACCCCGGGACGTTCGTGGCATTGCTCGAGGTCGTTGCCCGGCACGGGGTCGAGGTGGTCGTGCCGGAGCTCGTCTGACAGCGACGCAAACACACGTGGAACCCAGAGACGGCCCGTTGCGACCATGCAACGGGCCGTCTTTCGGTCAGCGAACGTGCAGCTCGAGATCGAGCGGTGACCACCGAGCGCTGGATCTGACGGCAAACGCGTTGAGGGCAACCGGGCTTCCCGCCTAGGAGTCTCGAAGCGGTTCGCACGTCAGCGCCCCTGGGAGGATTCGAACCTCCGGCCTTCGGATTAGAAGGCCTACAGCACCGAGCGCTGTGCTCAACAGGAACTTCCCACGTCCGTCATGAGCGACAGGACGCGAGTTATCCGTTGTCTCAGAAGAGGGAAAGGACATCGCTCACCGGGCCTTCGAGTGGAAGTTGCCGAGAGCAATCGAGACCGCCCGGTGGTAGACGCCTCCAGGGCAGCAACGCACCGGACGCAACGGTCCAGGGCGGACGACGTGCCCGGGGGTGAGTGGAATGGGAACTACTGGTGAAGCGCCAGCGGCTGTGACCGGGCCCGCGGCACGGCCTTATGAAGCGCTGACCGCTCGGGAGCGACGGCGGTTGGTGGTTGGAGCCACGCTGCGAACGTTGGCGACAGTCGCGGTGTTGGTCACGCTGTACTACGTCTTGCCGTTCGACCAGAAGGTCGACGCGGTCATGGTCGCCGAGATCGTCCTCGGCTGTGCAGTCCTCGCAGGGGTCATCATCTGGCAGGTTCGGACAGTGAGTGGCTCGCCTTACCCGGGCATCCGCGCCGTCGAGGCGCTCGCGTTCACGGTTCCGGTCTATGTACTGCTGTTCGCGACGACGTACTTCGTGATGGCGCACACCGCCGCGTCGAACTTCACGGAGCCATTGACGCGCACGGATGCCTTCTACTTCTCGGTGACGACCTTCGCCACGGTCGGATACGGCGACATCGCAGCCAAGAGTGAAAGCGCCCGGCTCGTGGTGACTGGCCAGATGATCTTGGACCTTCTGTTCTTGGGTCTCGTCCTCCGGGTGTTCTTGGCCGCGGTCAAACGCACCCACCAGCGACAGACCGCACCGCTACCAGCAGGGGGGCCATGAGATGACAACGACGGTGATGCGGAGACAGTCGGCGCGCCGTTCGATCGGGGTGGTGCCGACCTCGGTCGAGCATTTCGCCCGGAAGCGAGATATCAGCCGGGCGGTATGGCCGAGGTGCCGATCGCTTCGTCCGGGCTGATGACCCCGGGTGACTCTCCCTTCGACTGTGCGTCGGCTCCACCACCGAAGGCGACCCCATGAGGCGGTTATCACGATCGCGAGAACGATGATCGGCAGGTGATCTGGTGGCCGTCGAAGTACGGCTGTCGTGACGAGATGCGTCTTCAAGAGACGCTTCCGTCAACTACCCCCAGAACGCGTCCTCGGCGGCCTGGTCGGCGGACGTCAGGTCGAGCCGGGAGATCTTGTCGCCCGAGAACGTGAACTCGATGGTCTCGTCGACGTCGAGGGTCTTGCCCTCGCGCTCGCCCTTCGCGTGGTGGACGGTGACGACCTTGTCGCCCTGGGTCTTCACGCTCTTGAGGTCCACCGAAAAGGTGCCGCCCGACAACTCGAACAGCTTCCCGTACAGCCCCATGACGTTGTCGACCCCCTTGTACTCACCGGAGGTCTGGTTGTTGCCCGGCTGGCTCTGCACGACGTCGGGCGTGTACAGCGACCCAAGGGTCTCCATGTCGCCCTCACCGAACGCCTTGTAGCCCCGCCGGATGATGTCTTCCTTGGAGTCGGCCATGACTCCCCCTCTCCTCGTGTCAGGCGGACCCTACGCCGCTGGCGCGAGCGATGTGCAGAGTGCTGAAACTTGTTGGCCAAGTCACGCCCTCATGACGGCCGCCCGGAACGCTGCGCACGTCCAACTCACTGCAGCTAGTTGATCTCGCGCGCCATCCCCGAAGTGCCGGTCGGGGACCGGCAACTCCCGCGAGCACGGACCTCCGCCGCAGTCGCACAGGGGTGCGCCTGATTCGGCGCTATGTGCGCGGCGACCTTCGACGCGAGACGGTCGGGAACCGCGACGCGTTCAGCCGATCGAGGAGCGCGTATTGCCCGTTGTGGAGCGGGCCGATCAATCCGATCAATGCGGCGGTGCGTCAACGACTCCGCCCGCGGTAGTTGCGGACACAACTAGAAGACTGTGGCAGGCGCTCAGCGCTCGCAGCATCGGCCTTCCCGACGACGGTCGGGAACGAGAGTTATCCGTTCCTCGAGCGCTGTGCTCAAGCGAGCTTCGACGGGGCCACATTGTTCCGCAGGTCAGCGCCCCTGGGAGGATTCGAACCTCCGG
>CAVPSD010000002.1:0-104270 GCA_963708175.1 uncultured Acidimicrobiales bacterium | reverse complement strand
GACAGAGGGGGCCGGCCATGCGTACCAGCGTCGACGTGACGCGCAGTCGATCGCGCTGGTGGCATGTGCTCGCGCCCAGCATCCGACTGCTCTCCGCCACGATCATCATTGGGGCTGTGAGTGGTGCGATCGTCGGTGGGCTTGGTGGCCGTATCGCCATGCGCATCCTGTTCTTGACCTCGGACGACGCTGTCAAGGGCGTGACGAGCGATGACGGATTCGAGATCGGGCGATTCACCCTGAGCAACACCGTGGGACTGGTAGTCATCACGATGTTCATCGGCGTCCTGGCCGCCTTGTTGTACTTGGTGGCCCATCCATTCGTCACCCGGTGGGGGCGAGCCAGGGTCCCGGCGATGGCCGTCTTCTACGGCGTTGTCGGTGGAGCCATGCTTGTGCACACCGATGGCGTCGACTTCAACCTCCTCGAGCCTGCGGTGTTGGCCATCGGGCTGTTCGTCGCCATCTCGGCGGGGTTCGGAGCAATGGTGGCTCACCTGGTGGGGCTCGCGGCCGCTGACGGTGCGTGGCCGCAAACGTGGCCGTGGTGGGCCATCGGTCCGCCGATGCTCTTCTTGTTGCTGCCACCGTTCCTGGTGGTCGCGCTTGTCGCGGTCGCGGTGCACTACACGGCCACGACGACCGATCCGACCACCCGATGGTGGCGGGTCGCGCACATTGGCGCTCTGGTCGTCATGGCGAGCCTGTTCGTCCTCGGTGCCATCGATCTCGTGAAGGATGCCGCCGAGCTCACCTGATTGGTGTTCTGGGATGCGGCCGTACGCTCTCGACGATCTTCGAGTCGATCGCGGTGTGGAACGACCCGGTTCGATGATGGGGGTGCCCCGGACGCCCGATCCCGAGCGGCAGGATGGGCGGATGCTCGAGCTGCGGCCGTCTTGTGAGAACTGCGATGTCGATCTGCCACCCGACAGCCCGGACGTGCGCATCTGCACGTACGAGTGCACGTGGTGCGCGGCGTGCGCGGACGGGCCGCTGCAGGGAGTGTGCCCGAACTGCGGCGGCAACCTTGCCCACGGCCGATCCGCCCGCCCGCCATGCTCGCCAAGAACCCGGCCAGCACGACGCGCATCTTCAACCCGCTCGACCGTCGCTGAGTCTGGGCGCTGAGTCTGGGGCGCGGGTTACGGTCCGGGCGTGACCGAGCCGTTCGTGGGCGTCGTGCTGACCGGCGGCGCGAGCTCACGGATGGGCACAGACAAGGCGTTCGTCGAGCTCGACGGCCGCCCGCTCGTCCTCCGCGTGGCCGATGCTCTCTCGTCCACGGGCGCGTCGAGCGTCATCGCAATCGGTGGTGACACCGCTCGGCTCCGGACGCTCGGCCTCGATGCGCGGCCCGATCGTGCCAGCGGCCTCGGACCACTGGGCGGCATCGTCACCGCGCTCGAGGAGATCGACGCCGCTGTCGTCGTCGTCGCCGCATGCGATCTCGTGGCGATCACCCCCGAAGCGATCACCGAAGTGCTCGACGCGCTCACTCCGGACGCGGACGCGGTCCTCCCACGCAGTGATCGGCTCGAACCGCTGATGGCCGCGTACCGGCATCGATGCCTCGACCACCTGAGAGACGAGCTCGAAGCCGGCGAGCGCGCGCCCCATCGCGCAATCGAGGGCTTGGCCGTCGTGCAGGTGCGGCTGCACGAGCAGGGCGCGCTGCGTGATGCCGACAGCCCCGGCGACCTGCCGATAGCCTGAACGCGTGACCGCCGAGGTGGATGTCGACGAGCTCGCCCGCGTGCGCGCGCGTCCGGCGACGTCGCAGTCATCGACGTGCGCCGGCCCGACGAGTACGAAGAGGGCCACGTCCCCGGAGCCCTGCTGATCCCGCTCAACGAGCTGCCCGACCGCGTCGGAGAGCTGCCGCCGGCGAGCCCGCTGTACGTAATCTGTCGCAGCGGCAATCGCAGCGCGATCGCCGTCGACTTCCTCGCCGACCAACGCATCGAAGCGATCAACGTCGCCGGGGGGACACTCGCGTGGGTGCGCGCGGGCAACGACGTCATCGCGGGGGCCGAACCAGCGTGACCGACGAGTGACGCCACCCGAAGTCCGCTGGGTCGCGTCGGATGCGACGCTCGCTGATGCGATTCAACATCTGTCGACTGCCCCCTCTTACGCGGTCGACACGGAGTTCCACCGGGAGCGCACCTACTACCCGAAAGTCGCGCTGGTGCAGGTCGCCGTCGAGGACCTCATCGTCCTCATCGACCCGCTCGCGGTCGACATCAAGCCGTTGGCGGCGCTCCTCGAGAGCGACGCCACCGCGGTGCTCCACGCGGCGCAACAAGACCTCGAGGTGCTCCAGCGGAGCTGCGAGACGGTGCCGCGCACGCTCTTCGACACCCAGCTCGCTGCCGGCTTCGTCGGCTACAGCTCGCCTGCGCTCACCAACTTGGTGTCCGCCGAGCTGGCGATCCGCTTGCCGAAAGGCGATCGGCTGACCGACTGGCTCGCGCGTCCGCTCTCGGACGAGCAATGCACCTACGCCGCCGCCGATGTCGCGCACCTTCTCGCCCTCCGTGACAAGCTCGTCGACCGCCTCACCTCGGCCGGCCGGCTCGAGTGGGCGCTCGACGAGTGCGAGGAGCTGCGCACGCGGCCTACCGGGCCTGCCGACCCCAGTCGGGCGTGGCTGCGCATCAAGGATCATCGCCATCTGCGGGGTGCGAGCAGAGGAGTCGCGCAGGAGGTCGCGGCCTGGCGGGAGCGGCGTGCCGCCGGGCTGGACCAGCCCGTCCGCTTCGTGCTGCCCGACCTCGCGATCCTCGGCATCGCGCAGCGACCGCCTGCTGACTTGGCCGGGCTGCGCCGAGTGCGGGGGATCGACGAACGCGCGCTCAAGAAACCGATCGTGGACGAGCTCCTCGCGGCGATCCGCGCCGGCGTGGCGCTCGATCCCGAGGCGATCGCGCAGGGGGACACCGAAGAGATCCCTCGAGACCTCCGCCCGGCAGTGACGCTGGTCTCGGCCTGGGTCAGCCAGCTCGCCCGCGACCTCCACATCGACACGACGTTGCTGGCGACCCGCAGCGATCTGGTCGATCTCCTCATGAGCCACCCTGATGCCCGGCTCGCGCACGGATGGCGAGCCGAGCTCGTCGGCGATCAGATCCGCCAGCTCGTCGACGGCGAGGCCGCGCTCGCGTTCAACGGCGCAGGAGGGCTCGTGCTCGAACCGCGTGTCGGTCACGCGCTCGACTCAGACCGCGAGCACGACCGCCTCATCGGGTAGCAGCTCGCCGTCGAACTCGGTGCCGGCTCGTCCCGGCACGCTCGAGAGCTGGATCGTGCCCTGCTGTTCCACAGCGCGTGGTTCGGGCACGAAGCTGACGCACACCACGCGCCGATCGTTGTCGCTGGCGCGCTCGTAGACGAGCACGCCGTCCGGCCCGTCGAGCCAGGAGAACGATCCCGAGCGCAATGCCTCGGAGTCGCGCCGCAGTGCGAGGAGATCGTGATGGAGCCAGAGCGTCGAGTCGCGATCCTCCCGCTGCGCCGCAAAGCTGCGCTCGGACGCATGAGGGGGGAACGGAAGCCACGGGGTCGGGCCCTCCCAACCGTGGGGCGCTTCGCGCTCCCAGGGGATCGGAGCGCGACATCCGTCGCGACCTCCGGGGTCGAGCACCTGCGCACCCTTCACGACGGCGTCCTCGAGGCCGAGCTCGTCACCGGCGTAGAGGAACGGGGTTCCCCTCAGGGTGAGGATGAGCACAGCAGCGGCTCGAGCGTGGGCGTCCGACCCGTAGCGCGAGCGCGGGCGCACCGAGTCGTGGTTGCCGATGACCCACGTCGGCCACGCGCCCACCGGGTCGAGTGCCTCGACGGTGCGATCGATCGCGGCACGCCACGCGTCCGCCTCCCACGGCGACAGCAGTGGCGGGAAGTTGAACGAAAGGTGCAGCTCGTCGTGGTCGCCGTAGTACGCGGCGATGCGCCGAGTCGACAGGGAGATCTCCCCGACGGTCACTCGATCACCCCGATAGGAGTCGACGAGCGCTCGCAGGCGGCGCAGCAGCGGATGGACGGTCGGTTCGTCGTTCGTCGCGAAGTGCGGCGTGCCTGCTCGGTCGGGTGGGTCGTCGGGGAGGTCGGGGTCCTTGCCGATCAGGTGGACGACGTCGATCCGGAATCCGTCCACTCCTCGATCGAGCCAGAAGCGCAGGACGTCGTGCATCGCCTCTTCGACGAGCGGGTTCGCCCAGTTCAGGTCAGGTTGCTCGGGCAGGAAGCAGTGGAGGTAGTACTGCCCGGTGGCCTCGTCGAGCGTCCAGGCGGGTTTGCCGGTGAACGCCGCGACCCAGTTGTTCGGCGGACCGCCGTCCTCCGCCGGGTCACGCCACACGTACCAGTCGCGCTTGGGGCTGTCGCGGGAGGCTCGGCTCTCGAGGAACCAGAGGTGCTGGGAGGAGGTGTGGTTCGGGACGAAGTCGAGCAGCAGCCGCATGCCCCGGTCGTGCAGCTCGTTCAACAGATGGTCGAAGTCGCTGAGGTTGCCGAAGAGGGGATCGATCTCCCGGTAGTCGGCCACGTCGTAGCCGTAGTCGGCCATCGGGGACAGGAAGATCGGCGAGAGCCACACGGCGTCCACCCCGAGCCAGGCGAGGTCCTCGAGCCGGCGGGCGAGCCCCCTCAGGTCGCCCACCCCGTCGCCGCTCGCGTCGGCGAACGACCTCGGGTAGACCTGGTACACCACCGCCGACTGCCACCACGGACTCGCCCCGTCGCTCGCCATGGGCGCTGACGATACGGCGATCTCTCCTGGTCAGCCGCGCCCAGGCGGCCGAATTCGGGTCGCGACATCCGACCGGACGCCGGGTAGGGGCGCTACACTGAGCCTCCCATTGTCGCGTCCGTCCGGGGAGCACGCCCGTGAAGAAGGGTCGCCACCGGCGCTTCGAAGAAGCCCGCAAGTTGAAGCAGTCCGGCCCCGAGGCGTTCGGCGCCTTCGGTCGCCCCGAGCCTGAGCAGTCGCGCACGACGACGACCGAGGACGACGAGTACGCAGCGCTCGCCGCCAAGTACGGCGTCGAGTTCGACGACGACGACGACCTCGACGACGAGGACGACTAGGTCCTTTCTCTTGCGCCCGGCCTCCGGGAGCGCTTTCACGCTGATGCCTTCCCCCGCCATTCGTAACGTCGCGCTCGTCGCCCATGTCGACCATGGGAAGACGACTCTCGTTGACGCGATGTTGCGCGCCACCGGCGTGTTCCGAGCGAACCAGGCCGTGGTCGACCGGGTCATGGACTCGAACGACCAGGAGCGCGAGCGCGGCATCACGATCCTGGCCAAGGCTGCGTCGGTCACGTGGAAGGGCACGAAGATCAATCTCGTCGACACGCCGGGTCACGCCGACTTCGGAGGTGAGGTCGAACGGGCGCTCGCGATGGTCGACGGCGTCGTGCTGCTCGTCGACGCAGCCGAAGGGCCGCTGCCGCAGACTCGCTACGTGCTCTCCAAGGCACTCACGCAGCATCTGCCCGCGGTCGTTGTGTTGAACAAGGTCGACCGGAGCGACGCTCGCCCCCACGAGGTGCTCGACGAGATCTACGAGCTGTTCTTCGACCTCGACGCCGCGGACCATCACATCGAGTTCCCCGTGATCTCCGCGATCGCGC
This sequence comes from uncultured Acidimicrobiales bacterium, assembly GCA_963708175.1. Classification (GTDB taxonomy): domain Bacteria; phylum Actinomycetota; class Acidimicrobiia; order Acidimicrobiales; family DATKAS01; genus DATKAS01. Next base: position 98,631 of record CAVPSD010000002.1, on the reverse strand, counting down.
GTGACGGGCGGTCGATGAAGGGAGTCGGCATCCCGTCTGCGGCGGACGATCTCACCGCGCTCATGGACACGATCCTCGAGACGATCCCCGCACCCGAGGGCGACTCGTCCGCGTCGCTGCAGGCGATCGTGACGAACCTCGATGCGTCCGACTACCTCGGGCGCCTCGCGATCGGACGGGTCGTGGAGGGCACGTTGCGTCGCGGGCAGCAGGTCGCCCTGTGCGAGGAGGAGACCGAGGTCGGCGCCGACGGTGTCGCTGTGAACCCGCTCAAGCGGAAACTCGCGCAGATGATGTGCTTCGAGGGGATCGGCCGCGTCGATGTCGACGAGCTCGGCGCCGGCGATCTGTTCGTCGTCGCCGGCTTCCCGGAAGTGGAGATCGGCGACACGCTCGCAGACCCCGATGCTCCGCATCCCCTGCCGCGCCTCATCGTCGACGAGCCCGTGCTGCGGATGACGTTCGGCGTGAACACCGCGCCGACGTCGGGGAAGGCGGGGCGGTACGTGACGTCGCGGCATCTGCGCGAACGCCTCGAGCGCGAGGTGCTCGGCAACGTCTCGATCCAGCTGACCGACACCGAGTCGCCGGACGTGCTCGAGGTCGCGGGCCGCGGCGAACTGCAGCTCGCCGTGCTGATCGAGTCGATGCGACGCGAAGGCTACGAGCTCGAGGTCAGCCGGCCCGAGGTGATCACTCGCGAGATCGACGGCAAGCAGTGTGAGCCCCTGGAGCGAGGCGTGGTCGACGTGCCCGAGGAGCATGTGGGCACCGTGACCCAGGCGCTCGCGCCCAGACGCGGGCGCGTCATCGACCTTCGTCCCGGCGATCCCGGCCGCAGCATCGTCACGTTCGAGGCGCCCGCTCGAGGGCTGATCGGCTTCCGCTCGTTGCTGATGACGGCGACGCGCGGCACCGCACTGCTGCACCAGCACCACGGCGGCTGGATCCCTTGGGCAGGTGAGCTGCCCCACCGCCAGACGGGGACGATGGTCTCGGATCGTGAGGGCACGTCGAGCGGTTACGCGCTCGACAACCTTCAGCTCCGCGGCACGCTCTTCATCGGCCCCGGCGAAGAGGTCTACGAGGGCATGGTCGTCGGCGAGAACGCTCGGGCCGGCGACATGATGGTCAACGTCACCCGTGAGAAGCAGAAGACCAACATCCGCACTCACGCCGCCGACGACGCCATCAAGCTCACACCTCCCGTCGTGCACACCCTGGAGACCGCGATCGAGTTCATCGCCGACGACGAGCTCGTCGAGATCACGCCCGATGCGATCCGCATCCGCAAGCGGGTGCTCAGGGAGCAGGACCGGCGGCGCCTCGCCCGCTAGCGGCGGCGTACCTGCGGGTGCGGAAGGTAGGCCTTGCGCTTGCGCTTCTCGTCCAGATGCTCGGCGAGGGCCTTGTAGACCTCGTCACCAACGGTCTCGCGTAGCTCGTCCGCGAGTGAGAGGTAGACGGGCTCGCGGCCGACGAACGCATCCGGGGCGTCGGTGCACCACCAATGGAACTCGAAGCCGCCGTCTCCCCAGTCGCGGCGCTTCCACTCGCGCACCGTCGACGTCACGTGACCGTTTTCGTCGGTGCTGTCGACCTGACGGATCGGCAGCTGCCAGCAGACCTCGGGCTTCCAGTCGATGTACCGCTCGCCGGCCTGCATGGCACCGATGTGCAGCGCGCATCCCTCACCGCCCGCGAATCCGGGCCGGTTGAGGAATATGCAGGCGTCGCCGACCAGGCGCGTGCGCCAATCGCCGTTCTTCTGCCGGATGGCGAAGCTCCCGCGCTTCTTCGCGACGTCGTGGAACTGCCACTGCTCGGGGGTGAGGCGACGGGCATATGGGATGACGCGCTTGTAGTCCGCGGTGTCCCGGAAATGCGCGCCGTACGAGCAGCATCCCTCGTTCAGTTCCTCCGCCGGCCCGGTGAGCACGCCCTGGCATCCCTGGCCCCAGATGCACTTCCAGTTGCTGAGCAGGAAGGTGACATCGAACAGCCACGTGCGATCTTCGTTCGGGTCTTCGAACGAGAACCACTCGTGCCGGTCGTCCATGGAGCGTGACACTAGGGGGCTACGTTGACGGCGTTGAGCACCCTCGTCGACGACCTCCGCGCCGCCCTCGCCCCTGACCGCGTCAGGAGCGAGTCGCTCGAGCTCGCCCTGTACGCACGCGATGCGTCCGGGCTCGCCGGTCATGCCGCCGTCGTGTGCTTCCCTCTGAGCACCGAGGAGGTACAGGCCTGCGTGCGGCTCGCGGTCACGCACGGCCGCCCGTTCGTCACCCGCGGATCCGGCACCGGACTCGCCGGTGGAGCGGTGCCCCTCGACGACCCCGTCGTGATCGTCACCACGAAGATGAACCGTGTGCTCTCGGTCGACGCTGACGCGCGCGTCGCGTGGGTCGAGCCGGGCGTCCTCAACCTGGATCTGAGTCGCGCCGTCGCCCATCTCGGGCTGCACTTCGCACCCGATCCGTCCAGCCAGCAGTCGTGCTCGGTCGGCGGCAACGTCGCGACGAACTCGGGCGGCCCGCATTGCCTGCTGTACGGCGTGACGAGCACCCACGTCCTCGCGGTCGAGGTCGTGCTCCCCGATGGACAGCGTGACCGTGCTCGGCGGCCTCGAGCCGGAACCCCCGGGCTTCGACCTGCGTGGTGCGTTCGTCGGGGGAGAGGGCACCCTCGGAGTCGCGACGAAGATCGCGGTCCGCCTGACTCCGATCCCGCCCGTCGTGCGCACCCTCCTGCTCGACTTCATCACCGTCGACGAGGGCGCGGAGACCGTGAGCGCGATCATCGCGGGTGGCCTCGTCCCCGCGGCGATCGAGATGATGGACGCCCGGATCACCGCAGCCGTGGAGGCCTTCGTTCACGCCGGATTTCCGCTCGACGCGGCCGCGGTGTTGATCGTCGAGGTGGACGGTCCACCCGCCGCCGTTGACGACGCGGTCGAGCGGGTGCGGACGATCGGACTCGCACACGGAGCTCGCTCCGTCCGCGTCGCGCAGTCCGACGCCGAGCGGGCGCTCTGGTGGAAGGCGCGGAAATCGGCGTTCGGCGCCATCGCGCGCATAAACCCCGACTACTACCTCCACGACACCGTGGTGCCGCGCCGCCGCCTCGTCGAGGTGTTGCGCGAGGTCTACGCGATCGCGGACAAGTACGACCTCATCGTGATGAACGTGTTCCATGCTGGTGACGGCAACCTGCACCCTCTGCTGTCGTTCGACCGGCGGGTCCCTGGTGTCATGGAGCGTGTTCTCGCCGCCGGGCAGGAGATCGTGCAGGCGTCGGTCGCCGCGGGTGGCGTGCTCTCCGGTGAGCACGGCATCGGCATCGAGAAGCGTGACTTCATGCCGATGCTGTTCTCTGTCGACGATCTCGACGCGCAGGCCCGACTTCGGGAGGCCTTCGACCCCAACGGCATGGCGAACCCGCGGAAGGTGCTGCCTGCCGGATCGCGTTGCGGGGACCTGCAGAGCGTTCCCGATGGAGCATGGGTTTGATGCGAGCACAGCTATGGCCGTGACCGAGGCCGCCATCGACCTCGTGTCGTTCGTGGAGGCTGTAGGCACCAAAGGGCCGGTGGCGGTCTCGGGCGGACGCACGCAGTGGGACGTCGGCGGCCCGCCCGATCCCGCGACGCGGTTCGTCGCTGCACCGGCGGGCATCGCGTGGATCGCCGCCGAGGAGATGACCGTCTGCTGCGGTGCGGGCACGCTCGTGACCGACCTCGACGCTGCGCTCGGCGAGCACGGGCAGTGCGTCGCGCTGCCCGATTGGACTGGTGCGACCGTGGGCGGTGTGCTCGCGGTCGGGCGCAGTGGCATCCGCCGCCTCGGCTACGGCCCGGTGCGCGACACGCTGCTGCAGGCGCGGTACGTGTCGGCGGACGGCACGCTCATCAAGGCGGGCGGTCCGACGGTGAAGAACGTGAGCGGCTACGACCTGTGCCGGCTGCTCGTGGGTTCGCTCGGGACGGTGGGGCTGATCGGCGAGGTCATCCTGCGGACGCGGCCGGTGCCCGCGGCGTCTCGTTGGTACTCCGTCGACACCGACGCGCCAGATCGCGTGCGCGCGATCGTGCATCGTCCGGTGAGCCTCTTGTGGGACGGAGCGACAGCATGGGTGCTGCTCGAAGGCCATCCGGCGGACCTCGACGCGCAGTCGACAGCGGCCGGACTTCGCGAGAGCGACGGCCCGCCGGAGCGCCCACCGCATCGGTGGTCGATCCCGCCCGATGACGTCCTCGGCCTGACGGGCACGTTCGTCGCCGAGGTCGGGGTGGGCATCGTCCATCACGCCGAGCCGCAAGCCCCTCGCCCGGTGGATCCCGTCCTGGCTGATCTCACGACTCGCATCCGAGACGCGTTCGATCCTATGAGGCGGCTCAACCCGGGCCGTGACGTGCTCCGGTGAAGCTCGGGGTCGTCGACGACGAGCTCGCGGCGTGCGTCGCGTGCGGGCTTTGCCTTCCGCACTGCCCGACCTACCGCGTCACGGGCGAGGAGGCCGCGTCACCCCGCGGCCGCATCGCGGCGATGCGGGAGGTCCAGTGGGAAGGAGCGGAGCCCGACGCCGCGTTCGTGCGGTTCATGGACGCGTGCGTGCAATGCCGAGGGTGTGAGACGGCGTGCCCGTCGAGCGTCCCGTTCGGCCGTCTCATGGAGGGCACCCGCGACTCCCTGGCCGCCGCCGGGCGGTTCACGCCATGGTGGCAACGCCTCGGGCTGAAGACGCTCGGACACCACGGCCTTCTGCTCGCGGGCTCGAGAGTGCTGGCCGTCGCGCAACGAGCCCATCTGGTCCCGAAGCGACTGGCGGCGCGCGTGGGCGTGCCCGATGTGCGGGTTCGGCCCGCGCCGCTCGGCGAAACCGGACACGACGCGTGGCTGTTCACCGGTTGCGTGATGGACGCCTGGCTGAGGCCGGTCCACGCGGCGGTCATCCGCGTCCTCAGCCGCGCGGGCGTCGGTGTCGCACTGCCCGGCCGGGGCGGCGACTGCTGCGGCGCGCTCCACGTCCACGCAGGTCTCACCGACGACGCAAGGCGGCTGGCCGAGCGTGTCATGCGCTCGATGCCGGGCACCGCCCCGATCCTCGTCGACTCCGCCGGATGCGGCGCGGCGATGAAGGACTACGGCCATCTGCTGCACACGCCCGAGGCTGAGGCGTTCTCGGCGAGGGTGTTCGACGTGCACGAGTGGCTGGCGGCGCGACTGGATGATCTGCCTCGTCCGGAAAGTCCCTCGTCGTTGCGCGTGGCAGTGCAGGACCCGTGCCACCTCCGCCATGTGCAACGGACGCACCTTGCGGTGCGTACCGTGCTCGAGCCGTACGTCCAGATCGTCGAGCTGGACGACGAAGGGCTCTGCTGCGGAGCGGGCGGTGCGTACTCGGCGCTCCATCCCGAGATGTCAGGAGCGATCCGTGACCGAAAGATGGAGGCCATCGCTCGTGCCGGGGCCGATGTCGTCGCAAGCGCCAATCCTGGATGTGCCCTTCACCTCGCGGCCGCGGGAGCGTCGATCCGCCATCCGCTCGAGATCGTGGACACGGTGTTGACCGGCACGGTGATCGATGCCCGGTGAGTTCGACGAGATCCGGGGGCGCCTCGAGGGCATCGCCGAAGAGCTCGCCGATCTCGCGATCATCCGGCTCCGCGAGTCGATCGACGTGGGCGGCACCGAGCTGCCGGTCGACGAGCGCCGCTTGACCCGTGCGCGGCGGTCGGTGGAGAAGGCAATCGCGATCCTGAGCGAGCCGGACGACCGCGACTAGGCCAGACGGTTGAGCGCGTCGATCAGCGCACGGAGCCGGGCGAAGTGGTTGCGGTTGAAGCGGAAGGCGATCCGGGCCTTGTCGAGCTGATCGTCGTCCTCGATCTCTTCTTTGAGGGGAGCGATGACCTCGAAGCCCTCGCCGAGGCAGATGTCGGAGAACTCGTCGTTCAGGTGAGCGATTGCTTCGGGCGACGGAGTCCGGGCCAACCTGATCACCAGGCGGTCACCGACGTACCGCATCGAGTCGAAGTTCGAGTAGAAGCCGACGATCTCGTCGCACGCGGCCTCGACGTCGTCGGTGACGAGGAACAGGCCGTCATCGGTGCTGGCGATGAGCCCTCGGGCGGCGAGCTCGTCGACGACGAACTGCTTCCAGTGGGTCCAGTAAGTGGCGTTCGGCACGTCGAGCATCACGATCGGTGCGGGAGTCGACTTCCCGGTCTGCACGAGGGTGAGGAGCTCGAACGCTTCGTCCAACGTGCCGAAGCCGCCGGGGAGGCAGACGAACGCCCGTGACTCCTTGATGAGCATGAGCTTGCGGGTGAAGAAGTACTTCATCGAGACGAGCTTCTTGTCGCCAGCGATGACCGGGTTCGGCTCGTTCTCGAACGGGAGACGGATCGTGACGCCGAACGACATCTCGCGACCCGCGCCTTCCATCCCCGCGGCCATGATGCCCGGCCCCGCTCCGGTGACGACCATCCATCCGTGCTCAGCGAGAACCTTCGCCATGCCGCGCGCCTGCTCGTAGAGCGGGTCGTCCGGATGGGTGCGCGGCGGAGCCGAACATCGTGACCTTCGGCGTGTCGCGATAGGGCGCGAAGGTGCGGAACGCGGCGCGCATCTCCTTGAGCGCGGCGTTCGTGATCTTCAGGTCGAGACGATCGGCACCGTCACCCGCGAGGTCGGACTGCCGTCGCGATGATCTCGAAGAGCTGGTCGCGGTCGCGTTCGACTCCCGTGGCGTCGAGTAGCTCAACGATCTTGTCGTCAAGGGTGGGGTCACCGGTGCGGTAGCGGGGGAGTCGGGGCGCGCGAGCCATGTGGCGTCAGCCTGGCACGTAACGTGCACGACCGATGGCTGCCGCGAAGCCGAGAAGCACAGAGTGCGTCATCTGCGGCACCGTCGCCGAGGACCCAGACGAGATCCCGCTCGGCTGGTCGATGTCGACCTCCGAGCGCGGCACGGTCTTCACCTGTCCACGCTGCGTGCGCGAGAACGTGCGCTCGATCGAGGCCAAGCTCGACGGAGCCTGGTGGTGAGCCTCAGGCGACAGGCTCGACGCGGCCGTAGATGGTGGTGCGCTGCTCGAGGATGCGACCGAGCGGCGTCGACGAGGGCTCGGAAAGCCGCTTCGTCCATCGCCTGACCGTGCGTCGCGCCCGCGGCACGGGAGATGTTCTCGTCCATCAGCGTGCCGCCGAGGTCGTTGCACGCCGGCCTGCAGCAGCTGGCGCACGCCGTCGAGCCCGAGCTTCACCCACGAGGCCTGGATGTTGTCGATGTGACCGTGGTAGGCGATGCGGCCGACCGCGTGCATCAGCACGACCTCGCGGAACGTCGGACCGCGCCGGGCCTTGCGCTGCAGGTAGATCGGCGCGGCCATGTGCACGAACGGCAGCGGCACGAACTCGGTGAAGCCGCCGGTCTCCTTCTGCAGGTCGCGGGTGCGCACGAGGTGGCGGGCCCAGTGAGCGGGGTTGCTCGATCGAGCCGAACATGATCGTGACGTTGGACCGCAGGCCGACCGAGTGGGCGATGCGGTGCGCGTCGAGCCACTCCTCGGTGTTGACCTTGTCGGGGCAGAGCACCGCCCGGACCTCGTCGTCGAGGATCTCGGCCGCGGTGCCCGGCAGCGTGCGCAGGCCGGCGTCCATCAGCCGCACGAGGTACTCGTCGAGCGGCTCGCCGAGGCGCCTGGCCCCCTCGGTGACCTCGAGCGCGGTGAAGCCGTGGACGTGGATGTCGGGGGCCGCCTCCTTCACGGCGCGGCACACGTCGATGTAGTAGTCGCCGTCGAAGTCCGGGTGGATGCCGCCCTGCAGGCAGACCTCGGTGGCCCCCAGCTCGGCAGCCTCGAGGACGCGCTGCTGCGATGTCCTCGAGCGTGAGCAGGTACGGCGTGCCCCGCAGGTTCAGCGACAGCGGACCCTTGGAGAACCCGCAGAACCGGCACTTGAAGGTGCACACGTTGGTGTAGTTGATGTTGCGGTTGTGCACGCAGGTGACGACGTCGCCGACCGTCGCTCGCCGAAGCTCGTCGGCCACCTCGGCGACCGCGGCGACCTCGGGGCCCCGCGCGCCGAACAGGGTGACGAGCTCGTCGATGCCGGGCTCCTGGCCGACCAGCACGCCGTCGAGCACCTCGGCGCACGGCGCCATCGGCCCTCGGCTGCCGTCGGCACCAGCGTCGGGGGATGCACTCGGCGCCCGAGTACCACGCCGTCGAGCGGTCGCCGACGATGCTCGACGTCGGCGCCCTCGTCGGGTCGACGCACGACTCGACTCGCTCGGGGAACACGGCGCCCGGGTCGTCGCGGCCGAGGCCCTCGGCGTCGGAGCGGTCCATGCACCGGGAAGCGCATCGCCGGGTCGAGCCAGCGCGCCGGGCTCGAGCACGTACTCGGGGTAGATCGTGAGGCGGGGCGCGAGGACGAAGCCCTGCGCCTCGGTCGACGTCGCGCAGCCGATCGAGCGCCGGCCACGGCCGCTCGGGGTTGACGTGATCGGCGGTCACGGGCGAGACGCCACCCCAGTCGTCGATGCCGGCGTCGAGCAGCACGCCGAAGTCGTCCGAGAGGTTCGGCGGCGCCTGCAGGTGGATGTCGGGCGGCAGGATGATCCGCGCCGCGGCGATCGACCACGAGATACTCGTCGCTCGGGCACGCAGGCGGAGCGTGCATCGCGGTGCCCGGCTTGGGCAGGAAGTTCTGGACGATGACCTCCTGGACATGCCCGTGCTCGCCGGTGCGACGCGGCGATCGCCTCGAGCGCGGCGATCCGATCGGCCCGTGACTCACCGATGCCGACGAGGATTCCCGTGGTGAACGGGATCGCGAGCGTCCCCGCAGCGTCGAGGGTGGCGAGCCGGCGCTCGGGTGTCTTGTCGGGCGAGCCCCGGTGGCAGTCGAGGTCGTCGCGGAGCGACTCGAGCATCATCCCCTGACTCGGGGCGACAGAGCGCAGCGCCCCGAGCTCGTCGGGGAACAGCGCACCCGCGTTGGCGTGGGGAAGCAGGCCGGTCTCGTCGAGGACCATGCGGGCCATCGCGACGAGGTAGTCGATCGTCGACGCGTACCCGTGCGCGGCGAGCCATTCGGCGGCGACGGGGTATCGCAGCTCGGGCCGCTCACCGAGCGTGAACAGCGCTTCGTGGCACCCGGCAGCAGCGCCGGCACGGGCGATGGCGTGCGACCTGGTCGGGGGTGAGGAACGGTGACTCGAGACGTGCCGGAGGCTGCGCGAACGTGCAGTAGCCGCACTTGTCGCGGCACAGCATCGTGAGCGGGATGAACACCTTCGGCGAGAAGGTGATCCGGCGGCCGTGGACGTCGTCGCGGATCTGACGGGCCTGCGCCAGGAGCGCGGGCAACGAGAGATCGAGCAGGTCTGCCGTCATGGCCGCACGCTATCGGCCCGAACGATCACATCTGCGCGGCGATCTGGTCCGCTTTCTCCTGGAGCGCGCCAAGGAGCTCGTCGAAGGACTTGCTGAAGCTGGCGAGGCCTTCGTCCTCGAGCACCTCGGCGACCTCGTCCACGTCGATGTCGAAGCGGGCGAGGGCGTCCCAGTCGCGGTGGGCCTCGTCCAGGTTCGCGTCGACGGTGCGGGCAAGGGTGCCGTGGTCCTCGAACATCTCGATCGTCTGGTCGGGCATGGTGTTCACCGTGTCGGGGCCGATCAGGTTGTCGATGTAGAGGGTGTCGGGATACGACGGGTTCTTGGTCGAGGTCGACGCCCAGAGCGGACGCTGCACCTGCGCTCCCCGAGCGGCGAGGGCGTCCCAGCGCGGTCCGGTGAACTTCTCGGTGAAGAGCTGGTAGGCGAGCTTTCCCTGCGCCACTGCCGCCTTGCCGCGCTGCGCCCGGGCTTCGGGGGTGTTGATCGCATCGAGCCGCCGATCGACCTCCGTGTCGACACGGCTGATGAAGAAGGACGCCACGCTCGCGACGCGCGAGAGATCGCCTTGGCACTCCTCGAGCCCCGAGACGTACGCCTCCATCACGTCGGCGTAGCCCTTCAGGCTGAAGATCAGCGTGACGTTGGTGTTTCGCCCCTCGCTGATCATCTGCTTGATCGCTGGCACACCTTCCGCCGTGGCGGGGATCTTCACGAAGACGTTCCGACGCTTGATGCGCTCGTGGAGCCCGCGCGCCGCTTCGATCGTTCCCTGGGTGTCGCGCGCGAGACCGGGTGCGACCTCGACCGACGCGAACCCGTCGCGGCCGCCGCTCGCTTCGTACAGCGGCTCGAACACGTCGAGCGCTCCGTTGATGTCCTGCAGGACGAGCGCCCAGTAGTCGTCGAGCACCGGATGGTCGTCGACGGCGAGATCCTTGAACTGCTCGTCGTAGTCCGGCGAGCCTTGGATGGCCTTCTGCAGGATCGTCGGATTCGACGTGAGCCCGCGGATCCCCTGGTCGACCATCGCCGCGAGCTGGCCGCTCGTGAGGTAGCCGCGCTTGAGGTTGTCGAGCCACGGGCTCTGCCCTTGCTCCTCGAAGAGTGCGCGAAGTCGGTTCATGACGAGCTCCTTTCCAAGAGCGCGTGTGCACACTCGGCCACGTGTGTCGGGTTGATGCCCAGATGGTCGAGCACTTCGGCCCCCGGGGCCGAAGCCCCGAAGCGGTCGATGCCGACCGACGCGTCGGCGTAGCGCTCCCAGCCGAGAGTCGCACCGGCCTCGACCGAGAGCTTCGGAACGCCATCGGGAAGCACGGCTTGGCGGTACGCGTCGGGCTGCGCGGCGAACAGGTCCCACGAGGGCATCGAAACGACCCGCACGCCGATGCCCTCGTCGCGAAGCCCAGCCGCCGCGGCGAGGCAGACGCTGACCTCGCTGCCCGTACCGATCAGCACGAGCGCGGGCTGGCGACGTGGCGCTTCGGAGAGCACGTACGCGCCGCGTTCGACCTCTCCGTCAGCCGTGCCGTCGAGCACCGGCACGTTCTGACGCGTGCGAGGATCAACGCGGTGGGCCCGGACGAGTCGACGGCGATGCGCCACGCCTGGGCGGTTTCGTTTGCATCCGCCGGCCGGATGATCCGCAGGCCGGGCATCGCGCGCAGTGAGGCGACGTGCTCGATCGGCTGATGGGTCGGCCCGTCCTCACCGAGGCCAACCGAGTCATGCGTCCACACGAACACGACCTTGGCGTGCGAGAGCGCAGCGAGCCGCACCGAGCCGCGCATGTAGTCGCTGAACACGAAGAAGGTGCCGCCGACCGGGAGCACGCCGCCGTGGCGTGCCATCCCGACCATGATCCCGCCCATCCCGTGCTCACGGATTCCGTAGCGGAGCTGGCGGCCGCTCGGCGCTTCGAGCGACTGCCGCTTCTCGTCCCTCAGGTCGGTACCGGTGTTCTCGGTGAGGTCCGCGCCGCCCGCGATCACTGCGGGGATGACGTCGACGGTCGCGTTCAGGCAGGTCGAAAGCGCGCGGCGGGTCGCGATCTTCTCGCCCACGTTGAACGTCGGCAGCTTCGCCGCCCACCCCTCGAGGCCGCGGGCTTCGAGCGCCGCATCGAGCTCGACGCGGTCGCCCTTCCACTCGGCGAGCCGGTCGTCCCAGGCGACGCGGTGAAGACGCTGGCGGAGGCCGACGCCGCGGTACCAGTCGAGCACCTCGGGCGGGCAGTAGAACTCCTCGTTCGGGAGCCCGAGCCGCGCTTTGGTGGCGGCGATCTCCTCCGCGCCGAGCGGGTTGCCGTGCGCCTCCGCAGTGTCGGTCTTGTTCGGCGACGGCCAGCCGATGTGGCTGCGCAGGATGATCAGCGACGGGCGGTCCTCCTCGGCCATCGCCCGGCGAACGGCCTCCTCGAGCGCATCGACGTCATTTGCGACCTCACCCACGCGCTCGACGTGCCACCCGTAGGCCTCGAAGCGCTTGCCCGCGTCGTCGCTGTAGGAGAGCTCGGTCGGGCCGTCGATCGTGATGTGGTTGTCGTCGTACACGTAGACGAGTCGCCCGAGCTGCAGGTGTCCGGCGAGCGATGCCGCCTCGTGGCTGATGCCCTCCTCGAGGTCGCCGTCGCTCGCGATGACGAAGGTGTGATGGCTCACGATGTCCGAGCCGAACCGGGCGCGCAGGTAGCGCTCGGCGATGCCCATCCCGACGCCGTTCGCGAATCCCTGGCCGAGGGGCCCTGTCGTGACCTCGACGCCGAGCGTGTCCAGGTTCTCGGGATGGCCCGGTGTTTTGCTGCCCCACTGTCGGAACTGCTCGAGGTCGTCGACCTCCAGCCCGAACCCAGTCAGGCAGAGCATGGAGTAGAGGAGGATCGACGCGTGGCCCGCCGACAGCACGAACCGATCGCGGTCCGGCCACAGCGGGTCGGTGGGGTCGTACTTCATGACCCGGGTCCACAGGACGTGAGCCAGTGGTGCGAGCGCCATCGCGGTGCCGGGATGCCCCGAGTTGGCACGCTGCGGCGCGTCCATTGCGAACCCACGGATGACGTTGATGCCGAGCTGTTCGACGTCGGCGACGGGCACGAGGCGTCCCCTTTCGGTGGTCGAGACGTACCCTACCCACGGGTCTGTCAGCCGACGCGACGTTCAATCAGCGAACAGCGCGATCGACGCGGTGTAGCCGTGGAGGAAATTGCGCCGGCCGACGGGTCCGAGCTCACCCGCGGAGAACATCCCCGCGATCGCCCGGTGGCCGAGCGTGTCGGCGACGAGCGCGGCGTCGTGGTCCGGCTCGCCGAAGAAGCGCACCCCCCGGCCGTTGCACGTGAACACGAGGGCGCCGCCCGCCGTGACGCCCGCGATCATCTCGCGTAGGTCCTCGTCCGCGGATGTCGAGTCGCGGATCTGGAACTGCACCGTGGTGCCGACGTCGACGAGATCACCGACGGCGACCGCGCCGACCTCTTTGTCGACGCCGAGGACGTTCCGGATCACGAAGTCGCCGCGCCCGAACTCGATCTTGGATTCGTCGACCGCCCTGCCGAAGTGGAGGCCGTTCGCGGCGAGGGCCATCTCGTCGGGCGGTAGCGCACGCAGGCTCTCCATCAGTCGATCGAGAGCGCGCTCGCCCCCGATCTCGTAAAGCACGTTGCGTTCGGCCTTCGTGACGATCAGGGGCGCGCCGATCGGCCGGCAGCCCTGCGAGACGATCGTTCCGATCTGCGCGGCGGGATCGACGAGGACGCCGCTGGCACCGCTCGTCGTGATCGTCCCGTCGAGCACGAGACGGTTGCCGCCGGGACCTTGCGCGGCGGACGCCATCCCACCGACGACGGCGATGTCGGGACGTTGCTCGGCGAGAGCGGCGAGCAATTCGCGCATCGGCACGCTGAACGGATCGGCGAGGAGAAGCAAGGTCGAGCCCGACGCACAGTCGACGATCGGCGACGACGACGCCCACTGCTCGACGTCGACGAAGTCGTCGAGGCGCACCGCTGTGAGCCCGAGCGGCGAATCTCGACGCCAGCGGGCCGCGAACACCGACACGGCCGCGGTCTCTTCCGCCTCGTGTCCGCCGGCGAGCACCGACACCGCGGAGGCGCCGAGGAGAGCTCGCGGTCTGAGGAGGGCGCGCAGGGCAGCGGCGACGTCTTCGAGCACGCCGACGTGGGGCGTGGTGACGAACACCGCGGCCAGATCGACGGGCTCGCCGTCCGCGAGCCCGAGCTGGTCGAGCACATCACCGACCACCTCGCCTGTCGCATGTGTCGCGAGCGGATGCTCGGACAGCGCGGCGGCGAAGGGCATCGCTCGTCCCCGTTCCTCAGGCCGGCGGGAGGAGGGTCAGGGGAACGACGGTGAACGGCCCTTGGTCGAGCCGGCAGTGGGCTTCGACCGTTCCGTACTCCGTGAACTCGATCTCGGCCCGGACGAGTCGGTAGGTGAACTTGCCGGGTTCGACGGTGAACGGCGAGACATTGCGCGCTACCTGCTCGTCGTCACGGCGGAACACGACTTCGAGGATGCCGTTGCCGGCCTCGTCGGGTCGGCAGCGGACGAGCACCAGGAGGTGGGGTTCGATCGTGACGGGCACCGCCGCCGGCGCCGCCATCGAGAAGAACGCACCGCTGATGTCGATGCGTGTCGACGGCCCGGGCGCCTGGCGCATGTTGAAAGACTCGACGAACAGCGCCGACACGATGTCCATTCGGCCCACGGTACGCGCCGTGTGCGCTCAGCCGTGGGCGAGGGTTCCGCCGATCCACGTGTTCACGCAGCGGAGCTCAGGACCCAGCGCCACCAGGTCCGCGCGGCGACCCACCTCGATGGCGCCGCGGTCCAGGAGTCCCATGAGCTCGGCGGGCGTCGTCGACGCCCCGCAGATCGCGTCTTCGAGGGACATCCCACAACGCTCGACGAGGTTCGCGACTGCTCGATCCATCGTGAGGACACTGCCCGCCAACGTGCCGTCTTCGAGGCGCGGGGCGCCCTCGATGACACGGAGCGGCTTGCCGCCCACCGCTCCGGCGCGCCACGCGACGGCGTCGGTGACGAGCACCGTGCGGTGAGGCCCCTTTGCCTTGCACGCGAGTCTGATCGCCGTGGGATGGACGTGCACGAGGTCGGCGATCAGCGACACCGTGAGACGGTCGTCGGTCAACGCGGCGCCGAGCAGCCCAGGTCCGCGGTGATGGAGGCTGCCCATCCCGTTGAAGAGGTGGGTGACCAGCCGCGCTCCGGCGTCGACCGCGTCGGTCGCTTGTTCGACGCTCGCGGTCGAGTGGCCGAGGGAGACGACCGCGCCTTTCGCGGTGTACGCCGCGATCGCTTCGCGTGCACCCGCGATCTCGGGTGCCAGCGTCGAGAGCCTCACGACATCGGGAAGCGCGGCGATCCACTCGACGTCGGGCTCGACGATGAGATCGCGACGGTGCGCGCCCGGTGCTCCACCGAGGAACGGTCCTTCGAGATGGGCCCCTGCGATCGCCGGACGCACTCCGGATCGTCCACGCGCGGTCGAGATCGACGCGAGCCGGGGCGCGTACGAGTCGAGGGGCGACGTGATGAGCGTGGGGAACCACGTCGTCGTGCCCTGTGCGACGAGCAGCTCGTCGAGCCGGGTCCAGTCGGCTCCGTCGGCATGGGCCACGTCGACGTCATCGATGCCGTTGACCTGGATGTCGACGAAGCCGGGCACGAGCACGACGTCGGGCGCGCCGCCGCGCGCTTCAGCGACCGCGATGATCAGGCCGGTGGCTTCGTCGACTTCGACCGCTCCGGGGGAGAGTGTCCCCGTCGGAGTGACGACGCGGGCGGCGCTGATGACCGCCACGAGGGGGTCAGGCGGCGGTGCGGCTCGCAGGGACGGGAGCGAGCACGACCTTGTCGAGGCGGATGGTCACCCAGCCGAGGCGGCGAAACAGCGAGATGAACCACCACGCGGGATCGATCTCGGGCCGGCGCAGCGCGAGCTTCGCCGAGGTGGGAGCGGCGTGATGGTTGTTGTGCAGCCCTTCGCCCGCCGTGAGGAACGCGAGCCACTGCAGGTTCGTCGCGCTGTTGTCGTACGGCTTGCGACCGAAGTGATGACCGACCGCGTTCACCGCGCCGCTGAGTGCCAGATAGGTGACCGCGTGGAACGCCGCGGCGACGAGTCCCCAGAGCGGGCCGAGCATGACGCACAGGAACGTGATGCCGACCGCGACACCGAGGAAGCCGTGGTCGAACACGTACCGGTCCCACCTGTCGGGCTGGAGGTCGCGGGCGTACCGGGCGACCTGCTCCGGATCGGTCGCGACCTTGCGGTACAGAGCCGCGTTGGTCAGCTGGACGCGGGTCCAGCCGAGGAGCACGGGGGAGTGCGGATCCCCCTCAACATCGGTGAAGGCGTGATGCTTGCGGTGCACGGCCACCCACTGTCGGGGCTTGATGCCCACGGTGACCCAGATCATGAACCTGAAGCACCACGCGAGCCCGGGACGCATCGTCATTGCCCGATGGGCGAGCGTCCGGTGCAGGTAGATGGTGGTCGCGAGGTTCGCGAGCATCGTGAGCGCAAAGCCGACGATGAGGGCGACGAGCAGGTTGAACCACATTGCGGCCGCAGCCTAGCGTGCCTACCGACCGGTCGGTAGGCAACGAGGGACCCCTGCGGGTAGCGTGGTTTCGAGATGCCAGCCAGCGAGCACGTGCCTTCCACCCGTGAGGCGATCCTCGCTGAAGCGCTCCGATGCTTCGCTGACCAGGGCTACGAGGGCACCTCCCTCAACGACATCGCCGCCGGGGTGGCCATCCGGCGGCCGAGCCTCCTCCACCACTTCCCGTCGAAGGAAGCGCTTTACCGCGAGGTGTTCGAGCGGGCTCTCTCGGACTGGTTCCTGAAGGTCGAGCAAGCCGCGGGCCGCGACCGCGGCGGTTGGGAGCAGGTCGACTTCGTGCTCGACGTCAGCTTCATGTTCTTCAAGGAGAACCCCGAGTTCGTGCGCATCATGCGGCGCGAGGCGCTCGATGGCGAGGGGCATCTCGGGATCGATCTCGGCGCGTCGCTGCGCCCGCTCTTCGAGCGCGCGGTCGGGTACCTCGAACGCGAGATGGACAACGGCACGTTTCGACGTCACGACGCCGTGCAGCTGCTCATCACGGGCTACGGCGCGCTGCTGACGTACTTCAGCGACCTGCCGTTCCTCGAAGGGCTCATCGACCGCGATCCGCTCGATCCGAAGGCGCTCGAGGAGCGCGCTCAGCACGTGAAGATGTTCTTCCGCGCGGCGCTCGAGCCTCGGCCAGACGACTGACCCGAGCCCACCGGGAAGATCAGGGTGCGGGCACCCGCATGCGGTTGAGCATCTCGCCCTGGCGCGCGAGCACGACGCACCCGGGTCGCACTGAGAAGGACGCGTCCGACCCCCGAGCAACTTCGTCCCCGTCGACGTAGACGACAAGCGGCGCCGCGGGGTCGATGCGAGCGGCTCCGTCGAGCGCGAGGCGCACGAGGTCGTCGGTCGCGTTTGCGTCCTCCTGGATCGCATCGGACCGCCAGGTCCATGCGCCCGACGCGGATTGGCGCAGTGCCGGCCGAACCGCGATCCGAGGCCCGAGCACGCAGGGGATCGCTCGGCGGATCGCCGGCCATCGGGCCGCGACGCGGAACGCGCGGGCGAGCACGTCGTCCGGATCGAGAGGGACCGCACGCCAATGAGCGTCCCCGATCTTCTCGAACGACGGGCGGGTCCTGCGGAAGAGCTCGAGAGCGCGAAGGGCTAGCTCAGACTCGGCGTGGATCTGGGCAACCCACGGCTCCGCCTCGCCTTCGAGGCCTGGAGCCGCGCACACCTTCGCACCAGTCAGCCAGGTCTCGAGCGCGTCGGCCTGCCCGACCCACCCGGGACCGCCAGCCTCTTCGATGAGCTCGACGACGAGGCGTTGTGGGATGGCACCGTCGCACGCTTCCCCGAAGGCGCGCCAACCGAGCGCGTCAGCCGCGGTCTCCCACGCTGCGACGGGGTCATCGCCGTTGCACCATGCCGCGATCGAGGCGAGCGGGAGCATCGATGCGCGAGGTTGCACCATCGGGTTGGCGAGGTAGCCCGAACACAGGTCGCGAAGCTCCGGATCGCGGCCTCGCAGTGGGCCCATGAAGAGCCGGTCGGCCATCACCGCGTCGTTCACGGGGACGTTGTCCCACAGAAGCGGCTTCCGTCCACCGAGCGCGTCGGCGCGGGCCCGCGCCTCGGCGGCGGAGATGCCGTCGTTCACCACAGATGCTCCGGTCCAGCCGATGGGGACCGCAGGCGGCACGATCGCCGCAAGCGCATCGAGGTACGCCGACGCGAGGGTGCCGATGTACTCCGTCGGCACGAGCGACAGCAGCACGTCTTCGCCGAGCCGCTCGTGCAGCCACACCGTGAGCGCAGCGTGCGCCTCACCTCTTTGCGCGGACGTCCGGTGCGGATCGGGAGGCAGGTCGTCGAGGAACAAGCCAACGTGGGCGACCCCGACGTCGATGAGGGGCGCGAGCTTCTCGAGGAGCGCAGCGCGGTCGGAGGCGGAGCCTTCGTCCATCGAGAGTCCGGGCGAGATCGCCACGCCGATGCGGACGCCCGCGCCGTCGACGAGTGAGCGGAATCCCGCGAGCTCGTCATCGTCGTAGGGCACGCGCCAGTCGTCGCGATGCTTGGGGTCGTCCTTCGGCGCGTACACGTAGTCGGTGAGGCCGCGCGCTGCGGACCACTGCATCACTTCGAGGCGCGCTCGCCAAGACCACGGCGGGCCGTAGAAGCCTTCGACGATGCCCGTCATCGTGAGCGCGCCCTGAGACCGGCCAGTCACGGTCGGTAGGGTAGGCACCCGTGGCTGGGGCTGGTCATACTCGGGCTGGCGCTGGTCACGCTGCGGCTGGCGCTGGTCACGCTGCGGCTGGCGCTGGTCACGCTGCGGCTGGCGCCGTGTCGACTCTCTCCGAGGCCGAGTCCAAGGCGGTGATGGCTCGCTTCGGCGTTCCCGTGCCGGAGGAGCGCGTCGCAGCCGACGCGGGTGCCGCGGTCACGGCTGCCGGGGCAATCGGCTTCCCCGTGGTCCTCAAGCTCTGTGGTCCATCGATCGCGCACAAGACCGAGCGGGGGCTCGTACGGCTCGGTCTCTCGAGCAACGCGGACGTCGAGGCCGCGGCGGCCGAGCTGCTCGCGGCGGCGCGTCCCGAGGACGGTCCGGTCGAGCTGCTGGTCGCGCCGCTGCTGTCGGGACGACGCGAGCTGATCGCGGGGCTCCACCGCGATCCACAGTTCGGCATGACCGTGATGCTCGGCGTAGGCGGAGTGCTCGCAGAGGTGATCGCGGATGTGAGCTTCCGGCTCGTCCCCATCGATCGGCTGGACGCCGCCGAGATGATCGACGACCTTCGCTCGCAGGCGTTGCTCGGCCCGGTCCGCGGCGAGCCGGCGGTCGACCGCGAGCGTCTCGCCGATGTCCTCGTCGCGCTATCCCGTGCAGCGTCGGAGGATCCGATGATCGCGTCGGTCGACTTGAACCCGCTGATGGTGGTCGACGGCGTGCCGATCGCCGTCGACGCGCTCGTCGAGGTCGATCGTTGACCTCTCCCGTCGACGACGAGCACTTCCGCGCGCTCTTCGACCCGCGCGGCGTCATCGTCGCTGGCGCGCGCGCGCACCCCGGCAAGTTCGGCTTCGTCGCACTCCACAACATCCTGAGATGTGGCTACGAAGGAAGGGTCTTCGCGACGAACCTCGAAGGCGGCGCGGTGCTCGGCGTCGAGACCGTGCGCTCGGTGGAGGATCTGCCCGACGGCGAGGCGGATCTCGTGTTCGTGTGCACGCCGGCCCCGGCGAACGTCGCGTTGCTCGAGGCTTGCGCGGCGCGCGGGGTCAAGGCCGCGTTCGTGACTTCCGCGGGATACGCCGAGGCCGGCGCTGAGGGGGAAACGGCACAGCGCGAGCTCGTCGAGGTCGCGAACATCGTCGGGATCCTGCTCGCCGGGCCGAACGGCCAAGGGCTGGTGTCGACGCCGGCGCGGCTCTGCGCGCAGATCGTCGCGCCGTATCCGCCTGCAGGGCGCATCGGACTCGCGAGCCAGAGCGGGAACCTCGCGTCGGCGCTCATGAACATGTCGGTGCTGAGCGGCGTGGGGATCAGCCGGGCGATCTCGGCGGGCAATGCCGCGATGGCGTCGGTCGCGGACTATCTCGAGTGGTTCGCCGAGGATGACGAGACCGCGGTCGGTCTCGCGTACGTCGAGGGGATCGGCGACGGGCGCGCGTTCTTCGACCGGATGCGCGCCGTGGCGCGGCGAAAGCCGGTCGTGCTCGTGAAGGGTGGCTCGACCGCAGGTGGCGCGCGGGCCGCGGCATCGCACACGGGCGCGCTCGCCACGGACGACCGCGTCTTCGAGGGCGCGTGCCGGCAAGCCGGCGTCACGCGCGCAACGACGATCGAGGAGGCGTTCGAGGCCGCCGCGACGTTCGCGACGCAGCCGTTGCCGCGCGGACCCAACACCGCTGTCGTGACGACAGCGGGTGGCTGGGGTGTCATCACGGCCGATGCGATCGTGCGCAGCGAGCTGCGCCTCGCCCCGCTTGCCGACGACCTGCGCGCCTCGATCGACGAAAAGCTTCCCCCCCGCTGGAGTCGTAGCAATCCGGTCGATCTCGCCGGGGCCGAGACCCGCGACACCATCCCCGAGGTGCTCGAGCTCGTCGCGCGGCATCCGTCGATCGATGCCGTCGTGTACCTCGGGCTCGGGATCCAGTCGAACGAGGCGAGGCTCATGAAGTCGGGCCCATTCCATCCCGATCACGGGCTCGAGCGGATCGTGTCATTCCACGAGCGGCAGGACGCGCGGTATGCCGAGGCCGCGGCTGCGGTATCGGACGAGACCGGCAAGCCGGTCCTCACGGCGACGGAGCTCGGGATCACGTCACCCGACAACCCCGGTCCGGCCGCGGTGAGGGCCAGCGGGAAGCTCTGCTATCCGAGCGCCGACCGCGTGGTCCGGGCGCTCGAGCATCTCTGGCGGTATGCGCGGCATCGGGCGGCCCGGTCATGAAGACGTTCCGATCATGAAGACGTTCCGATCATGAAGACGTTCCTGCGCGCCGCAGTGCGCGCGCTCCCGGGCGTCATCCTGGCGACCGTCGGCTTGGTCGCGCTCGGGCGGGTCATCGGGGACGCCGAGGAGCCTGCGGCCGCGGCGTCGGGCCTGACGACGCATCTCGCGACGCCCGTGCTGTCGGCGCGCCGGGTCGTCGATGAGCTCGTCGAACCAGTGGGGGAGCAGCGCCTCGCTGACGCGCTTCAGCCCTTGGCGGCGTCGCTGACCGACTCGAGCTGCTTGCGCGTGACGGTGGACGGGGACGACATCGTCGACGTGCACGGTGACACACCATTGATCCCTGCCTCCACGCTGAAGCTGCTGACCGCGAGCGCCGCGCTCGAGGTGCTCGGCGCCAACCACACGTACCGCACGTCCGTGCAGTCGGTCTCGCCGCCGTCGGGCGGCGTGATAGCGGGGGACCTGTGGCTCGTCGGAGGGGGCGATCCGCTTCTCGCGACGCAGGATTACCTCGGGCTGTTCCGACGGACGCCAGATCCCGTGACGAGCCTCGAGGCGCTCGCCGACAAGGTGGTTGCTGCGGGCGTCACGCAGGTCACCGGGCGCGTGATCGGGGACGAGTCGCGATACGACGGTCAGCGGTACGTGCCCTCGTGGCCGCAGCGGTACATCAACGCGCCGGAGATCGGTCCGATGAGTGCGCTGTCGGTGAACGACGGTTTCATGAGCAACAACTCGTTCCGCGCCGCGGCAAACCCGGCTGAGAGCGGAGCGCAGACGTTCGCCGATCTGCTCACCGCGCGGGAGTGACCGTGGGCGGCGTGGGGTCTGGTGCCGCGCCCACGGGCGCGGTGGAGGTCGCGTCGATCGACGGTGCGCCCCTTCCCGCGGTGGTTGGTGAGGACCTGCGGATCAGCGACAACGGCACGGCCGAGCTCATGTTGAAGGAGATCGGATTCGAAGCGTCGGGTGCCGGGGCGACCGCGGCGGGAGCGGCCGCGGTGACCGCTCACCTTCGCGACGTGGGCTTGCCGGTCGACGGCTTCACGATGATCGACGGCTCGGGACTCGATCGAGGGAATCGCGCGACCTGCCGTCTCTTGACAGGCGTGCTCGACCGCGCGGGCCCGCACTCCGATCTCACCAACGACCTCTCGGTCGCGGGGCAGACGGGCACGCTCGATCGGCGGTTCGCCAACACGGTGGTGTCCGGCAAGGTCCGAGCGAAGACGGGAACACTCACGGGGGTCACTGGGCTCGCCGGCTTCGCGCAGGGCGTCGACGGCACCGAGATCACGTTCGCCGTGCTGCTGAACGGTGACCAAGCGAGCGACGGGTTCGCGATCTGGATGTCGTTGCTCACGACGCTCATCGACTATCCGGACGTGTCGGGCCTCGCCGATCTCGGCCCGCGGCCGCCCACAGGAGGCTGACCGCCACGCTCCCGATGTTCCCGCTCGGCGCGGTCTTGTTCCCGTCGATGGTCCTGCCTCTGCACGTCTTCGAGCCCCGATATCGGGCCTTGACACGCGACTGCCTCGCCGCTGACCAGCGGTTCGGCGTGGTCCTGATCGAACGGGGAAGCGAGGTGGGCGGGGGCGACGTGCGGTTCATGGCGGGCACGGTCGCGCGGATCGTCGAGGCCGCCGAGCTTCCCGACGGTCGCTTCGCGCTCGGCACCGTGGGCGTCGAGCGCATCCGGATCGTGTCGTGGCTCGACGACGATCCCTATCCCCGCGCCGACGTCGAACCGTGGCCAGACCCGCCGCCGACCGATCGGCTCCCGGCCATGCACGAGCAGAACGTCGGGATGCTGCGCCGGGTGCTCGCGATGAAGGCCGAGCTGCGCGAGGTTGCCGCGCCCGCGACGATCGAGCTCTCGGCCGACATCGTCCTCGCCGGGTATCAGGCTGCCGCGATCGCACCGGTCGGGCCCGCGGACCAGCAGGCGCTCCTCGAAGCGGAGTCGCCGGATGCGCGGGCTGCTCATTTGGGGACGTTGCTGGACGAACAGCAGGAGCTTCTGTCGTTCCGCCTCGGGTGATGATAGGAAAGTGCACCCCAAGGAGGGTGCGTGGCCGGAACGGGAGTGAATCCGAAGAGCGCGAAGCCCAAGAGCATCGGCGACACCGTGCGCGACATCGTCGAGACGTTGAAGGCGTACGCCCAGCAAGAGACCGTCGACCCGCTCAAGCGGCTCGGCAAATACCTCGGCTTCGGCGTCGGCGGATCCATCCTGATCGCGACGGGGTTCGTGTTCCTGATGCTGGCCGGCCTCCGTGTGCTGCAGGTCGAGACCGGTTCGACGTTCACCGGCAGCTGGTCGTGGGCGCCGTACGCGATCGTGGTCGTGGTGAGCCTCGCGGTCGCAGCGTTGTTCCTCAGCTTCATCAAACCCTCGAAGGGAGGCAGCGCATGAGCGCAGCGGCACCGGCCTCGCAGATCACGCGGGCCGACATCGAAGCCAAGTTCCGCGAGCTCCAGGGCGGCGCGACGAAGCAGGCCCAGTCCGCAGGGGCAACGGTCGTGAAGGTTGCGGTCGCGGTCGTCGTCGTGGTGGTGGCCGTGTCGTTCCTGATGGGCCGGCGCAAGGGCCGTCACCAGACCACGATCGTCGAGATCCGGCGCGTCTGACGTGGCGCGCCTGCCCGGTTCGGAGCGTCCGCTTCGCACCTACTCTCGACGGCGCCTGACGATCAAGTCGTACCAGCGCGGCTTTCGTGGCAAGAACTTGTTCTGGCGTGGAGTCTGGTACGGCCTGCTGGCCATGCGGATCTTCCGACAGCTCCGACCCACGCCGGTGCTCGTCGCTCGCGAGGTCCTGCAGCCCGGGGAGACGCTCACGATCCGTGCCACCACGGAGAAGGTCGGCAAGCGGCGCCGGTAGCTCCAGGTCACACCACCGGTGGATGGAGCGCGGCGGCGGCACCGGTCATCATGATCAGGTGAAGGTGGTGCTCCGGAACCCCCGGCGCGAACTCGACGTGCCCGGCCCACTGCGGGTGCACGCGCTCCTCGACCGCCTCGAGCTCAACCGCGAGTCGGTGCTGGTGATCAGCCAGGGCACGCTCGTGCCGGGCGACGGGTTGCTCCCCGCGGACGCGCTGGTCGAGATCCGCCCCGTGATCTCCGGGGGCGCCGCATGAAGTGCCGGGTGTGCCGCGGCGATGCGGTGATCGACGTGCGCCGGCACAACGCGAACTTCTGCGCGCCGCACTTCCTCAAGCACTGCGAGGAGCAGGTCGCAAAGACGATCGCCGAGTTCGAGATGCTCAGACCCAACGACCGGGTGCTCGTCGCGGTGTCGGGCGGGAAGGACTCGCTCGGCCTCTGGGACATGCTGCTCCGGCTCGGGTATGCGGTCGACGGGCTCTACCTCGGCCTTGGCATCGAGGGCTACAGCGACGAGTCGGGCACCTTTGCCCGCGAGTTCGCGCGCGAGCGTGGCGTGACGCTCGTCGAGGTCGATCTCCCCGAGGACTACGGGTTCGACGTGCCCGGTGGAGCGAAGGCGGCTCGGCGCGTGCCCTGCTCGGCGTGCGGGCTGTCGAAGCGGCATCTGTTCGACAAGGCCGCACTCGAAGGTGGCTACGACGTCGTCGCGACCGGCCACAACCTCGACGACGAGGCCGCAGTGCTCTTCGGCAACGTGTTGCGCTGGAACACCGACTACCTCGCGCGCCAGCGGCCCGTGCTCCCCGCCGCGTCCAGGGTTCCCGCGGAAGGTGAAACCGCTCGTCCGTCTCGGCGAGCGGGAGATGGCCGCGTATTGCGTGCTGCGCGGCATCGACTACCAGGTCGAGGAGTGCCCCATGGCCGAGGGCAACCGGCACCTCGGGTACAAGGACGCGCTCAACGCGATCGAGGTGCAGTCGCCCGGATCGAAGCACGCGTTCTACTTCGGGTTCCTCGAGAAGGTCGCGCCCGCGTTCGACGAGGACGCAGCAGAGGACAAGGAGGCGCTCGGTCGGTGCGTGCGGTGCGACGCGCCGAGTGCGGGGGAGATCTGCAGCTTCTGCCGACTGGTCGAGCGGGCGGCGAGGGCCCAGTCGTGAGGGCACAGCCATGAGAGGGCCCTTTGCCGCAGGGGAGCGGGTGCTCCTTGTCGATCCGCGGGGCCGCCGGTACCTCGTGACGCTGAAGGGGGGTGGCGAGTTCCACTCGCACGGGGGGTACATCCTCCACGACGAGCTCATCGGGAGGGCCGAGGGCGTCACGGTGCGAGCGACGAAGGGGCTCGCGTACACCGCGCTCCGGCCGACGCTCGCCGACTTCGTGCTGAAGATGCCGCGCGGCGCGCAGGTGATCTATCCGAAGGACCTCGGCCCGATCCTGATGCTCGCCGACGTGTTCCCCGGCGCTCGGGTGCTCGAGTCGGGGGTCGGGTCGGGCGCGCTGTCCCTCGCGCTGCTTCGGGCCGGTGCCGACGTCGTGGGCTACGAGCTCCGCGAAGACTTCGCGGCCAAGGCCCTGCAAAACGTCGTGGCGTTCTCGGGGGAGGACGTGCTGTCGCGCTACCGGGTCGAGATCCGAGACTGTTACGAGGGCATCGACGAGACCGGGCTCGACCGAATCGTGCTCGATCTGCCCGAGCCGTGGCAGGTCGTCAAGCACGCCGAGCGGGCGTTGGGCTCGGGCGGCATCCTCCTCGCGTACACGCCGACGATCGTGCAAGCCGCTCAGCTCCGCGAGTCGCTGGCCGACCGGCCGTTCATCCAGGCCTCGACGATCGAGGTGCTGAACCGCAGCTGGCACATCGACGGCCAGTCCGTGCGTCCCGATCATCGGATGGTGGCGCACACTGGCTTTCTGACCTCCGCGCGCCTGATCGCTTCGTGACGGGACCGCGCCGATGAACTGGCTCGACCTTCTCATCATCATCCTCGCGGCGATGGCGGGTGCCGCGGGCTACCGCATGGGCCTCCTCGCGCGCTCGGTGTCGTGGCTGGGTCTCGCGCTCGGCCTCTACGTCGCGGCGCGGTTGATCCCGCACGTGCTCGATGGGCACGAAGCTGCCCCGGAGGGACGGCTTCTGCTCGCCGCGGCGAGCATGCTCGTGATCGGGGGCCTCGCCGGGCAGGCGCTGGGCATGTTCGTCGGGAGCCATCTGCGGCGCCGCACACTGACTCACCCCTCGGTGAGCAGCGTCGATCGAGCGGGGGCGCGCTCGCGGGGATGCTCGGCGTGTTCGTGGCGCTGTGGTTGCTCCTTCCCGCGATTGCCGAGGTTCCCGACTGGCCGGCTCGTCAGGCCCGCACCTCGGCCATCGCGAGGGCGATCGAAGGCCTGTTCCCGACACCGCCCGACGCGGTGGACGCGATCCGCGAGCTCGTCGACGACAACGCTCCTCAGGTGTTCACCGGACTCAAGCCAGCGCCGGATGTGCCCGCCCCGCCCGACTCCGTCGTGGTCGCCTCGGTGGTCAACCAGCGGGCCGTCGACGCGGTGGTCCGGGTCGACGCCCCCGCGTGTGGCCGGATCCAGGAGGGCAGCGGGTTCGCGGTCGACGATGGGCTGATCGCGACGAACGCGCACGTCGTAGCCGGCTCGACGGATGTGTCGGTGCGCGACGAGCAGGGCCGAGATCGCCCCGCGACCGTCGTGGCGTTCGATCCGTTCCGGGACGTCGCGCTGCTCCGGGTGGACGATCTGGGCACGACCGCGCTGACGTTGGGCGAGCCGTCAGTGGGGGACCGGGGAGCGATCTACGGGCACCCGGGTGGCGGTGATCTCCGGGCCGCACCCTTTGACGTGGCCGACCGCGTGCAGGCCGAAGGCAAGGACCTCTTCGGCGACAAGCGGATCGTGCGCGACGTGCTCGTCCTCTCGGCGTCGCTCCGTCCGGGAGACTCGGGCGCGCCGGTCGTGCGCGACGACGGTGTCGTGATCGGGATCGCGTTCGCGGTGGCGCCCGACAGGTCTTCGGTCGGATACGCGCTGACGAGCGACGAGCTGGCGGCCGTGATCGCGAGCCCGCACGAGACGGGCGTGTCGACGGGGCGCTGCCTACGGTGACGCTGAGCTAACTGCGCTGACGCTGAGCTGCCGGCGCTAGGGGTGCGTCAGGCCTCGATGAAGATGCACTCGCCGGGGCACTCCTCGGCGGACTCGATCACGGCATCGAGCTGGCCATCCGGGATGTCGGCCATGCCGTCGGCGCCCTGGGGGTTGCCCTTCGCGGTCGCGAAGATCTTGTCGCCCTCTTTCACGTAGGCGAGCCCGTCGTCGAGCAGGGTGAACACGTCGGGGGCGATCTCTTCGCAGAGCCCGTCGCCGGTGCAGAGATCCTGGTCGATCCAGACCTTCATGGCCGTGTTGAGCCTTCCTGTGTGGCGCCGCTCGAACGGGCGTCGGTGCCGCCAATTTACACGGCGAAGGCCGGTGAAACAACGCATGCTGAAGTGGGCCTCATAGGCGGTAGGCATGTCCCCGTTGGGCGATGGCGCCTGAGGTAGCGTCCCGAACAGGTCGCTGCAGTCGCTGCAGAGGAGGTGAACCCTCGTGGAGGAGACCGAGTACGAACGGCGCCTCGCCGCGTACGACACTGAGCTCGCGGAGCTGCGCGAGCAGTCGAAGCTCCTCGAGGAAGAGGTCCTTTCGCTGCGGCGCAAGTTGCAGGATGCGCCGAAGCGCGTGCGGACCCTCGAAGAGCGTCTGCTCGAGTCGAAGGGCCAGCTCGCGCAGGCGGTGTCGCAGAACGAGAAGCTCTCCTACACGCTTCGTGAGGCGCGCGAGCACATCGCGGCGCTCCGCGAGGAGGTGGACAAGCTCACGCAGCCGCCGTCGGCGTACGGCGTGGTCGTGGGTCGCAACGAGGACGGCACGGTCGACGTGCTGTCCGGTGGGCGCAAGATGAGGGTGGCGCTCAGCCCCGAGGTGGACCTGGACGCGCTCGAGCGCGGTCAAGAGGTCGTGCTCAACGAGTCGTTGAACGTGGTGCTCGCCCGGGGCAATGACGTGTCCGGCGAGGTCGTGACGGTCAAGGACGTGTTGGACGGCGGCACCAGGGCGCTGATCGTCGGCCGGGCCGACGAAGAGCGCGTGTGCGAGCTCGCCGACGTGCTCATCGGCGAGAAGCTCAGGGCTGGTGATCACCTTCTGATGGACCCGCGGTCGGGTCTGCTCCTCGAGCGGCTTCCGCGCCCCGAGGTCGAAGAGCTCGTGCTCGAGGAGGTGCCCGACATCTCGTACGCGGATGTGGGCGGCCTCGACGACCAGATCGAGCAGATCGCCGATGCGGTGGAGCTGCCCTTCGTCCACCACGAGCTGTTCGCCGAGCACAAGCTCCCCGCGCCGAAGGGCATCCTGCTCTACGGGCCGCCCGGTTGCGGCAAGACGCTGATCGCGAAGGCGGTCGCGAACTCGCTGGCGACGAAGGTCGCCGAGGTCTCGGGCGACAAGGAAGCGAAGAGCTACTTCCTCAACATCAAAGGTCCCGAGCTCCTCAACAAGTACGTCGGCGAGACCGAGCGGCAGATCCGGCTGGTGTTCCAGCGCGCGAGGGAAAAGAGCGAGGAGGGCTGGCCGGTCATCGTGTTCTTCGACGAGATGGACTCGATGTTCCGCACGCGTGGGTCGGGCATCTCGTCCGACATGGAGTCGACGATCGTGCCTCAGCTGCTCGCGGAGATCGACGGCGTCGAGTCGTTGAAGAACGTGATCGTGATCGGCGCGTCCAACCGCGAGGACTTGATCGACCCGGCGATCCTGCGGCCGGGGCGGCTCGACGTGAAGATCAAGATCGAGCGGCCCGACAAGGGCGCGGCGGCGCAGATCTTCGCTCGGTACCTCACCGCGGAGCTTCCTCTCGCGGAGGACGAGGTGCGCGATCTCGGCGGTGGCGACGCGCAAAAGGCCGTCGACCTGATGATCGAGCGGACGGTCGACGAGATGTACCGGGCGGACGACGAGAACCGGTTCCTCGAGGTCACCTATCAGAATGGTGACAAGGAGATCATGTACTTCAAGGACTTCTCGTCCGGGGCGATGATCGAGAACATCGTGCGCCGGGCGAAGAAGGTGGCGATCAAGCGGTTCATCGCCGGCGGGCCGAAGGGCATCCGTACGGATGACCTGATCGTGTCGATCCGCCAGGAGTACAAGGAGCACGAGGATCTGCCCAACACGACGAACCCCGACGACTGGGCGAAGATCTCGGGCAAGAAGGGCGAGCGGATCGTGTTCATCCGCACGCTCGTGAAGTCCGACGACAAGGACAACGAAGGTGGCCGTGCGATCGAGCGGGTCGCGACGGGCCAGTACCTCTGAGATCTGAAGGGGGTTGCCCGCTGCGCACCGCGGAGTAGGGTCGATCCGTGGCCATACGCAAGGTCTTGGGCATCGAGACCGAGTACGGCATCCAGCTGCGGGGTGCCGGGGAGTCGAACCCGATAGCCGCGTCTTCGATGCTCATCAACGCGTATGTCGCGCAGCAGCACCGCAAGGTCGGGTGGGACTTCGAGGACGAGTCTCCGGGTCGTGACGCGCGAGGGTTCTCCCCCGACGGCACCATGGCACCCGAGGTCGAGACCCATCTCGTCAACGCGGTGCTCACGAACGGGGCGCGGTATTACGTCGACCACGCCCATCCCGAGATCTCCACGCCCGAATGCTCCGATGCGCTCGAAGTGGTGCGATACGACAAGGCGGGCGAGCTCGTCCTGATCCAGTCGATGGAGGCCGCAGCGCGCACACTGCCCACCGGCGGCGAGATCGTGGTCTACAAGAACAACTCGGATGGCAAGGGAAACTCGTACGGGTGCCACGAGAACTACCTCATGGACCGGGCGGTGCCTTTCTCGCGGATCGTCGCGCAGGTGATCCCGCACTTCGTGACCCGGCAGCTGTTCACCGGATCGGGGAAGGTCGGCGTCGAGGCGCCCGGTCTCACCGCGGCCGAGGTGCCGTTCCAGATCACACAGCGGGCCGACTTCTTCGAGGAGGAGGTCGGCCTCGAAACGACGCTGAAGCGGCCGATCGTGAACACACGCGACGAGCCGCATTGCGATTCGCAGAAGTACCGGCGCCTGCACGTGATCACGGGTGACGCGAACCTCTCGGAGATCGCGACGTATCTGAAGGTCGGCACCACCGCGATCGTCCTGTCGATGATCGAGGACGACGTGCTCCCGGGCGACCTCGCGCTGGCGAAGTCGGTGTTCGCGATGCGCGAGGTGTCGCACGATCTGACGTTGCAGCGTCCCCTGGATCTTGCCGATGGCCGGAAGGTCACCGCGCTCGACATCCAGTGGGAGCTGTTCGATCGGGCGAAGAAGTACGAGCTCGAGCACGGGCTCGAGTCGGTGGGCGAGGCCGTGGGCGCGGATGTGATGGCTCGCTGGGGAGCCGTGCTCACCGCGCTCGAGACCGATTTCATCTCGCTCGCCGACCAGCTCGACTGGGTCGCGAAGTATCGGTTGTTCGACGCGTACCGCGAGCGCAACGACCTCGCCTGGAACGACGCCCGCCTCCGGGCAATGGATCTGCAGTACCACGACCTGCGTCCCGAGAAGTCGCTGTACGCCCGGGTGGGCATGCAGCGGCTCGTCAGCGATGAGGAGGTCGAGGAGGCCACGACCGAGCCGCCCGAGACGACGAGGGCCTATTTCCGGGGAAAGTGCCTGCAGAAGTGGGGTGCCGACATCGTGGCGGCGAACTGGGATTCACTGGTGTTCGATGTGGGGGCGGATCCCTTGCGGCGGGTGCCCATGATGGAACCCTTGCGTGGAACGGCGGCCCATGTGGGTAGGTTGATCGACGAGTGTGAGACCGCAGCCGAGCTGCTTGACCGGCTGGGGTCGTGAACATGGAGAGCTGACGAGATGGCAGAGCGGATCGAGAAGAAGAAGGCGGCGCCGGCCCGCACTGAAGAGGTCGTCGAAGACGCGCCCGCGTCGACGAAGCCGGGCGAGCAGATCAAGGCGGACCTCGACGAGCTGTTGGACGAAATCGACGGCGTGCTCGAGGAGAATGCGGAGGAGTTTGTAAAATCGTACGTTCAGAAGGGCGGGGAGTAGTTACGTACAACCCAGGTCAGAGCATCTGACCACCCCCTCCGTATCATCAGCGCATGAAGCGCTGCCGGATCTGTCGCGAGACGAAGCCGTTCGACGCGTTCTACCGAATGAAGGGGATGCGGGACGGCTATCGGAACGAGTGCAAAGCCTGCAACCTCGCTGAGCGAGCTGAGAAGTACGCGTCGGATCCCGATATGCAGGTGAGGGCTCGCGTTCGTGCGAAGCAGTGGCGCCTCGACAACCAAGAACGGTTCAAGGCGACCCGAAAGGCGTACATCGAGTCCGGGCGGTACGCGGCCTCGTCGCGTCGCTCGCATCTCAAGCGGACGTTCGGGATCGACGCAGGAGCAGTACGAGGCGCGGCTGCGCCAGCAGGGCGGGGGCTGCGCGGTGTGCGGGCGGGCGCCGCAAGCCGGGCAAGTCGCTCCATGTCGACCACGATCACGAAACGGGCCACGTGCGTGGCCTCCTCTGCTTCAGCTGCAACGCCGCGCTCGGGCACTTCCAGGACGACCTCGACCGGATCGACGCCGCGTTGCACTACGTCGCGACGAAGCGGCGATTGTCGCGGACTGCGCGCACTCCGGTGATCGTCCGTCCCCTCCTCTACCGAGCGCGAGGGTTTCGGGCGGCGAAGACGTTCTCTGGATGGTGGGAAGGCGACCTTCCCCTGCTTCTGGTCCGACCTCTGTAGCCTCGGCCACACCTATGTCGATGCCCTTCTTCCTGCCCGCCGACGATCCCGGCCCGAGCTTCGCGAACCTCCTCCAACGCATGGGGCAGACGCCGTCGCCCCCCGGCACCGTGGTCTCGGTCACCCACGCCACCACGTGCGTCGCGCTGCGTTACACGGAGGGCGTCGTGATGGCAGGCGACAGGCGTGCGACGTCCGGGAACCTCATCAGCCATCGCACGATGGAGAAGGTCTTCCCCGCTGACCGCCACTCCGGCATCGCGATCGTGGGCGCGGCGGGCCCGTCGATGGAGATGGTGAAGCTCTTCCAGCTGCAGCTCGAGCACTACGAGAAGGTCGAGGGCGGCGAGCTCAGCCTCGACGGCAAGGCGAACCAGCTGAGCCAGATGGTCCGGTCGAACCTGCCCGCCGCCATGCAGGGCCTCGTCGTGGTGCCGATCTTCGCCGGGTACGACGTGCGCCGGAACATGGGCCGCCTCTTCACCTACGACGTCACGGGCGGCCGCTACGAAGAGCGCGACCACAGCGCGACGGGGTCCGGCAGCCTCCACGCGGGCACTGTCATCAAGGTCGGCTACCGCGACGGGCTCACACGCGACGAGGCGATCGACCTCTGCCTGCGCGCCCTGTTCGAGGCGGCGGACGAAGACTCCGCAACCGGAGGCCCCGACCTGATGCGCAACATCTATCCGGTTGTCGCCACCATCACCGCCGACGGCTTCGATCGCGTCAGCGACGACGAGCTCGCACAGCGCTTCCGTGCGATCCTCGAAGCGCTCGCGGCGAACCCTGGAGGGCCTCCGCAATGAGCATGCCGTTCTACGTCGCGCCCGAGCAGATCATGAAGGACCGCGCGGACTACGCGCGGAAGGGCATCGCGCGCGGCCGCAGCCTCGCCGCCCTGACCTACGACGATGGCATCCTCATCGTCGCCGAGAACCCGAGCAACACCCTGCACAAGGTGAGCGAGATCTACGACCGCATCGCGTTCGGGGGAGTGGGCCGCTACAACGAGTACGACCAGCTGCGGGTCGCGGGTGTGCGCGCTGCAGACCTCAAGGGCTACGCGTACAGCCGCGACGACGTCGATGCCCGCTCGCTCGCGAACCAGTACTCGCAGATCCTCGGTCAGATCTTCACCCATGAGGTGAAGCCGATGGAGGTCGAGATCCTCATCGCGGAAGTGCGCGAGGAGCCCGGCACCGACCAGATGTTCCACGTGCTGTACGACGGCACCATCGTGGACGAGCACAACTACAGCGTGCTCGGCGGCGAGAGCGACGCGATCGCGGAGCGCGTCGCAGAGGGGTGGTCCCCAGGGCTCTCGTTGCGCGACGTCCTCAGGGTGGCCGTGGGCGCGCTCGTGGGACCAGATCGCACGCTCGGCCCTCAAGACCTCGAAGTCGCAGTCCTCTCACGCAACAACGGTCGTCGCGCGTTCCTGCGTCTCGATGACAATCAGGTTGCCGAACACCTTTCTTGAGTCGGCATCGCATACAGTCGCCCGACCGACTCGGATGGGGACGAGACCAGGGGGTGCACAATGACCGCTTCATCTCGCGTTGCTGTTGCGGGGATCACGGCGGTACTACTTGCGGGCGGGGCACTCACCGCATGCGGTGACGACTCGGGCGGTGGCGGCTCCGCGGCGAGCGACAATGCCATCACGATCACCGCGAGCGAGTACAAGTTCGACGTTTCGGGCGAGGCCACCGGGGGGTTCACTCAGGTCACGTTCGAGAACGACGGCAAGGAACCGCACATCCTCATCCCGTTCAAGCTGAAGCCGGGCAAGACCGCGGCAGACGCGCTTCCGATCCTCGCGAGCGAGGAGGAGCCCGACCCTGCCGAAGCGGCCGCTGTGTTCGACGGCGACCCGGACACCGCGTTCTACGGCACCCCCGGTTTCTTGGCACCCGGCGACACCGAGACGACCGTCGCGAACTTCCCCGCCGGCAATTACGTCCTGGTCTGCTTCCTCCCCTCACCGGAAGGCGAGGTGCACGCGTCGCTCGGGATGGCGAAAGACTTCACGGTCGGTGAAGGCAACACGCCCGCGCCCGAGAGCGACGGCTCACTCGAGGTGACTCCCGACGGGCTCACCGTTCCCGACGGCTTCGGCTCCGGCACCTTCGAGGTGACGAACACCTCTCCCGATGGCTCCGACTTCAACATCGTGGGCCCCACCGACGCGCAGATGGCCGACTTCGATGCCATCATCCAGGGCTACTTCAACGCGATCGGCACCGGCGATGTGCCCGACTTCAAGTTCCCGGCACCGATCGTGGCAGGATTCAGCGAGACGATGCCGCCGGGTGCGAAGGGCCTCATCGTCGTCGACCTGGACAAGGGTCGATACCTGTTCGCCGGCAACAGCGATGACAGCGGCAAGACGCTGGTGTCGAGCGAGTTCGAGGTGTCCTGATGCGACAACGCTCTGCGCTGCTCATCGCCGGCACTGTCCTCGCCGGCGGGGCAACTCACGGCCTGTGGTGACGACTCCGGCGGCGGAAGCGGCTAGTCGGCAAGCGACAACGCCGTCACGATCACGACGAATGAGTACAAGTTCGACGTCTCGGGCGAGGCCACCGGCGGGTTCACGCAGGTCACGTTCACGAACGACGGCAAGGAACCGCACATCCTGGTCCCGTTCAAGCTGAAGGACGGCAAGACGGCGGCGGATGCGCTCCCGTTGCTCGAGGCCGAGGGAGACGCCGACCCCGAGGCGCTTGCAGAGGTGTTCGACGGTGACCCCAACACCTCGTTCTACGGCACTCCGGGCCTGCTCCCCTCCGGAGACTCCGAGACGATCACCGCTCCTGACGGGGTGCAGTCAGGGGTGTACGCGGTGAACAACACGGGCGAGCAACCGAGCGACTTCAACGTCGCCGGGCCCACCGACGCCCAGGTCGGCGACTTCGACGCCGCGATCGGGGCGTACTTCGGCTCGATCGGCACCGGAGAGGTCGTGCCGCTGGAGTTCCCGGCACCGCTCGTCGCGGGCTTCAGCGAGTCGATGCCTCCGGGCGCGACCGGGTACGTCATCGTCGACCTCGAGAAGGGCCGCTACATCATCGGCGGCAACTCGGACGACGACACCGGCGAGACGCTCGTCAGCGGCGAGTTCGAAGTCAGTTAGACGTCACTAGGGGGTGACCAGCATGCGCAGCAGCGTGCTCGTCGCCACCACGACGACCGCCGCCAGCGCGAGCCACACGAAGATCGGTGGCCGGCCTGAATGCTCGGCGGTGCGCTCGAACGCCGACTCGATGTCGTCCACGAGCAGCAGCTCGCGGGCCACGTCAAGGTCGTGTTCTTGGACCAGCACGGTGACCGGGCCCATCGGATACGGCCCGTCGACCCCGCCGCGCAGCTCCCAGACGATGCCTTCCGCGCCGAGCCGGGCCGCCAGGACCTTGGCCTCAAAGCCGGACTGCACGGTCGCCAGGCGAACCATTCGCCCCTGCTGCATCGACGCCAGCGTAGCCCGGGGTGCGACGGTGCCACGGTGGCCCCCGATAGGTTGACGGCGTGGAGCGCCGGATCTTCGGCCTCGAGAACGAGTACGGCGTCACGTGCACGTTGCGCGGGCAACGTCGCTTGAGCCCCGACGAGGTGGCGCGGTACCTGTTCCGTCGAGTCGTGTCGTGGGGACGAAGCTCGAACGTCTTCCTCGCGAACGGAGCCCGTCTCTACCTCGACGTCGGCAGCCATCCCGAGTACGCCACTCCCGAATGCGACTCGATCTACGACCTCGTCGTCCACGACAAGGCAGGGGAGCGCATCCTCGAGCAGCTCCTCGCGAGCGCCGAGCAGCGGCTCCGCGAAGAGGGCATCCGCGGGGTCATCTACCTCTTCAAGAACAACACCGACTCGGCGGGCAACTCCTATGGCTGTCACGAGAACTACTTGACGAGTCGCCGCGACGATTTCGGCCACTACGCCGAGGTGCTCATTCCCTTCTTCGTGAGCCGCCAGATCTACGCGGGCGCCGGCAAGGTGCTTCAGACGGCCCGCGGCGCGATGTACTGCGTGAGCCAGCGCGCCGAGCACATCTGGGAGGGTGTGTCGAGCGCGACCACGCGCAGCCGCCCGATCATCAACACTCGGGACGAGCCGCACGCGGACGCAGAGCGGTTCCGCCGTCTCCATGTGATCGTCGGCGACTCCAACATGAGCGAGTACGCCACGTTCCTCAAGGTCGGGACGACGAGCATTCTCCTACGCATGCTCGAAGACCCCTCGTGCGTGCTCCGCGACATGACCCTCGAGAACCCGATCCGCGCCATCCGCGAGATCAGCCACGACATGACCTGCACACGCCGGGTCCGCCTCGCCAATGGCCGCGAAGCGAGCGCGCTCGACATCCAGAGCGAGTACCTCGGCCGAGCGCTCCGCTACGCCGACGCAAAGGGCTTCAGCCCACTCGAGATGCAGGCGCTGAAGATGTGGGAGCACTGCCTCACGCAGATCCAGGAGGATCCGCTCTCGCTCGACCGCGAGTGCGACTGGGTCATCAAGCACCGCCTGATCGAGGCCTACCGCGCCAAGCATGACCTCCCGCTGAGCCATCCGAAGGTCGCCCTCATGGACCTGCAGTACCACGACGTGAACCGATCCCGAAGCCTCTTCTACCGGATGCAGCAGAAGGACCTCGTCGAGCGGATGTGCACCGACGCCGACATCGACACCGCTGTCGACACGCCACCTCAGACCACCCGAGCGCGCCTGCGCGGAGAGTTCATCCGGAGGGCCAAAGAGCGCAAGCGCGACTACACCGTCGACTGGGTTCACTTGAAGCTCAACGATCAGGCGCAGCGCACGGTGCTCTGCAAGGACCCGTTCAAGTCGAGGGATGAACGGGTCGAGAAGCTGATCGCGTCGCTCTGACGGCGCTTTCCGCCACTACCCTGCGAATCGTCGTGATCGAATCAGACTCCCCCCCCGACGACCCTGCCGCGCCCGACGCCGAGCACGGTGGCCCTGACCCTGAGGCCAGTGGCACGCGGTCGAACACGAAGTCGATCCTCGAGTGGGTGGGCGTCATCGTGGGCGCACTTCTGGTCGCCCTGGTCATCAAGACCTTCCTGCTCCAGGCCTTCTACATCCCGTCCCGGTCGATGGAGCCGACGCTCCGCATCGGCGACCGCGTGCTCGTGAACAAGCTCTCCTACA
This sequence comes from uncultured Acidimicrobiales bacterium, assembly GCA_963708175.1. Lineage (GTDB taxonomy): Bacteria > Actinomycetota > Acidimicrobiia > Acidimicrobiales > DATKAS01 > DATKAS01. Next base: position 62,261 of record CAVPSD010000002.1, on the reverse strand, counting down.
AGGTCCACGACATCAACCGCGGTGACATCGTGGTGTTCGAGCGCCCGCCGAACGAGCCGCCCGATGCCATCAAGGACCTCATCAAGCGCGTCATCGCGTTGCCCGGGGAGACGATCTCGTCGCAGAACGGTCAGGTCTTCATCGACGGTCGTCCGCTCGACGAGCCGTACCTGCCCGCAGGCACCCTCACCGACAACCTCACCACGGTGACCGTCCCCGTCGGCCACGTGTTCGTGATGGGCGACAACCGCAGCGACTCGCGCGACTCTCGGTTCTTCGGCGCGATCGAGGAGGGATCGATCGTCGGGCGAGCGTTCGTCCGCATCTGGCCCGTTACCCACATGGGGTTCCTCTAATTCCTCGTCGCCGTCCTCCGCTGCGCTTCGGTCGGCTCCTGCTACTCCCCCTCCTCCTCGCGGAGCGCATCCACCATGCGATCGACGTGGTCGCTGAACACCCCGTCGATCCCCATGCGCAGCGTCGTCCGCAGGAGATGGTCGAACTGCAGATCCCATGCGAAGGCGAATCGTTCGAACCGGTGTAGCAGTGTGGTCAGGCCGCCGTTCCAGTCCGTGTAGTGCATGTTCAGCGCGTCGATGCCGACCTCGGCCAGGTTCGCGGCGCGACGCTCGGGCCCCTCGCGGATCGCTCGTAGCCGAGTGGAGTCGACGAGGTGGACGTCGGGATCGAGCGGACGGAGCGCGGCGAGCTTCTCCCATCGGGGGTGGCACAGCCACAGCCGGCCGAGAGCATCACCCCCGGCGTTCCTGGCCGTGCTGAGCACCGCATCGACGGCGGCATCGTCTTTGACGTCGAGTGACAGCTCGAAGTCCGTGCCGCAGGTGTTGTAGAGCTCGGCGAGCGTCGGGATGTGGTCGGGGAGTGTGTGCCGGTGATGGTCGCTGATCGGGCGGCGGACAAACCCCCACCAACGCTCGACCAGCCCGTCGTGGTCGAGCACCACCTCGCCGTCCTTGGTGAGCCAGACGTCGCTCTCGAGCCCGGTCGCCCCGAGCTTCCGGGCCAGCCGGAAGGCCTCCAGCGTGTTCTCTTGTGCGTGGGCCCGGGCGCCCCGGTGCGCGAACCCGATCGGGGGCACGCGGAGGGACGGGAGCCGCTGTTGCACCGCTCGATCCTCGCACCACCTGGGGATGTCTCCGCAGCACCAGGTGCTCAAGACGGCCTTGCGGCGGGCCGATGACGCGAGGGACACCGAGCGCGACCGCCGTACCCGGAGGGCGCGACCGCCGTACCCGGAGGGCACCCCAGCGACCATGGCCACGATTCGAGCGACCTGCACCGAATGCGGTGACGTCGAGATGACGACCGCGGACGTGTGGGTCCGTGTGTGCGACGACGACGACGAGGGGACCTACCACTTCCGCTGTCCCCTCTGCTCGACCCTCGTCGCCAAGCCGGCTGAGCCCCACATCGTCGAGCTCCTCCTCGCCGCAGGGGTCGCGTGGTCGACCTGGAGCCGCCCCGCCGAGCTCCGGGAACGGCGGGGCTCAGGGGCCCCACTGACGCACGACGACCTCCTCGAGTTTCACGAGCTGCTGCGCCGCGACGACTGGTTCCAGCGGCTCGCCGAGCGCCCAATCGCCGACCCCAGCGAGGACGACGACCTCGTCTGAGACGCCGGGTCGCGCCCGTCGGACGCAATCTGGCTGAGGAGGCCGCGCCGTAGACTTCGGCCGTGTTCAACATCTCCGCGACCGAGTTGCTCGTCATCGCCGTGGTGGCGCTGCTCGTCCTCGGCCCGGAGAAGCTCCCCGACGCGATGCGCAAGCTGGGCCGGGCGACTCGAGAGCTGCGTCGCATCACGTCGGGCTTCGAAGCCGAGCTCCGCGACGCGCTGAGCGAGCCCGTCGAGGCGCCGAAGCCCACCGGCACCGCGATCCCCGCGAACCCGACGGCGGCACCTGAACCGGCCCCCACCACACCGGACGTCCCGGGGGATCAGCCGTCCTCGGGCGAGACCGCGGCCTGACGTGGTGAGGCTTCGTCGGTCGGGCCGCAAGCCCGGACCGAGCGTCCACGATCGCATGACCTTGGCCGAGCACTTGGCCGAGCTCCGCCGGCGCCTCGTGATCTGCCTCGTCGCCGTCGCGGTGGGCGGGGCAATCGCGTTCATCTTCTATCCGCAGATCCTCAACTTCCTCACCGGCCCCTACCGCGACGTCTGCGAGGCCAAGAACCTCACGTGCCCCGGAAAGCTCGTCATCACCGATCCGCTCGAGGGCTTTGCGGTCCGCATGAAGGTGACCGGGTACGGCGGCGTCGTGCTCGCGCTGCCAGTCATCCTGTGGCAGGTCTGGCGCTTCGTGACGCCTGGCCTCTACGACAACGAGAAGCGCTACGCGCTGCCGTTCGTCGCCGCGTCGGTGGTGCTCTTCATCACGGGCGCCCTGATCGCGCTCTGGACGTTCCCGAAGGCGCTGCAGTTCCTCATCTCGTTCTCGGGTGACGTGCAGCCGCTCTTCGCCCCTGGCGCCTACCTGAGCCTGATCATGCTGCTCATGCTCGCCTTCGGCGTCGCGTTTCTGTTCCCCGTCTTCCTCGTCGCGCTCGAGCTCGTCGGCGTGCTGTCACCCGCCCAGCTCTCGGGCGCGCGCCGATTCGCGATCGTCGGCATCGTCGTCGCGGTCGCTATCGCCACACCGAGCGGCGACCCGTACAGCCTGCTCGCCCTCTCGATCCCGATGATCATCTTCTACGAGATCTCGATCGTGATCGGGAAGATCGCCCTGCGGCGACGCACCCGCAGCGCCCCCGCACCCGCGTGACCGCGGTCGACGCCGAAGCGCTTCGCGCATCATTCGTCGCCGGCTACGGGTTCGGTCTCGACGACTTCCAGCTCCGCGCGCTCGATGCCGTCGACGCTGGGGCGTCGGTGCTCGTCGCGGCGCCGACCTCCTCGGGGAAGACCGTCGTCGCCGAGTACGCGATCGCTCGGGCGCTCGCCGAGGGCACGAAGGCCTTCTACACCGCGCCGATCAAGGCGCTCTCGAACCAGAAGTACGCCGATCTCGTGCGCCGCCACGGGAGCGCGACCGTCGGGCTGCTGACCGGCGACAACGCGATCAACGGCGATGCCTCGGTAGTCGTGATGACCACCGAGGTGCTCCGCAACATGATCTACGCCGGATCGGATGCGCTGCGCGAGCTGAGGTACGTGATCCTCGACGAGGTCCACTACCTGCAAGACGCGTACCGGGGCCCGGTGTGGGAAGAGGTGATCATCCACACGCCGCAGTCGGCGCGGCTCGTGTGCCTCTCGGCGACGGTGAGCAACGCCGACGAGCTCGCCGACTGGATGAGCACGGTGCGCGGCGCGACCGCGACCGTGATCGAGGAGCGGCGCCCCGTCGAGCTGCAGAACCTCTACCTCATCGGAGATCGCACCTCCGACCGGCTGCACTTGCTGCCCACGCTCGTGGACGGACGGCCGAACCCCGAAGCCAGCCGCCTCGACGCGGAGGCCGTCCGGACCCGCTGGCCGGGGAAGGCCCGCGGGCGCCGGAGGCTCTACACGCCGCGGCGCATCGAGGTCGTCGAGCTGCTCGAGGAGCAGGGCATGTTGCCGGCGATCTACTTCATCTTCAGCCGCGCCGCGTGCTCCGACGCCGCGGCCGCGTGTCTCGACGCCGGAGTACGGCTCACGACCGCGGTCGAACGTGATCGCATCCGCGAGATCGTCGGCGCCCGGCTGCGCGGCATCGACGATGCCGACCTCGCGGTGCTCGGGTACGCGCGATGGATGGCCGGCCTCGAAGCCGGTGTCGCCCCACACCACGCCGGTCTCGTCCCGCCCTTCAAGGAAGCAGTCGAGGCGTGCTTCGTCGAGGGTCTGGTCAAGGTGGTCTTCGCGACCGAGACCCTTGCGCTCGGGATAAACATGCCGGCGCGTTCAGTCGTCATCGAGAAGCTGACGAAATTCACTGGCGAGCAGCATCAGTTCCTGACCCCGGGGGAGTACACGCAGCTCACGGGACGCGCCGGCCGTCGCGGCATCGACACCATCGGGCATGCTCTCGTGCTTTGGTCGCCGTTCGTCCCTTTCGATCAGGTCGCGGGTCTCGCGTCGAGCCGCACGTTCCGGCTCACGTCCGCGTTCCGGCCGACGTACAACATGGCAGCGAACCTGGTGCGCACCTATCCACCCGACCAGGCGCATCACCTGCTCAACCTCTCGTTCGGCCAGTACCAAGCCGATCGAGACGTCGTCCGGCTCGAGGCCCGGCTCGAGCGCCGTCGCGCCGTGCTTTCAGGTCTTCGCGAATCGGCAAAGAGTCCCTTCGGCGACATCGACGAGTACCGGGCCGCGCATCCGAGGCGCGACCGGCGCCCCGACGGCGTGTCGCGCGAGGCCGTTGTCGCCTCCCTGGCGCGGCTGAAGCCCGGCGACGTGATCATGCTGACCTCGGGGAAGCACGCGGGCCGTGCCGCGGTCCTCACCGTCGCGCAACGCAAGGGCGGAGGTGTGCGCGTGCGGGTCATCACGCCGAGCCGGCTGCTCGTCTCGCTCTCCGAGCCCGACTTCGACGATGCCGTCCACCCGATCGGATCCCTCGAGCTGCCCGCTCCGTTCGCACCCAACCGACAGTCCTTTCAGCGGGAGGTCGCCCGGCAGCTCGACCGGGCGCGGCTCCATCCCGAGCGCGTGCCGACCCGGCCCGAGGCCCCGACAGCCGACGACGGGCATGCCGAACCGATCCTTCGTGACCCACAGCTCGACGAGCGACTCCGCGCCGCGGCGCACGCCGACCGCGTCGAGCGTGAGGTGCGGGAGCTCGAGAACCGCATCGGCAGCCGAGTCGGATCGCTCGCTCGGCGCTTCGATCGCGTCGTGCGCATCCTCGAGATGTGGGGATACATGGAGGAGTGGAGCCTCACCCCGGCCGGTGAGCGGCTCGCAGCGCTCTTCCACGAGAGCGATCTGCTCGTGGCCGAGGCGATCGGCCAGAGACTCCTCGACGACCTCGACCCCGCCGCGCTCGCGGGCCTCGTGTCGTGCTTCACCTACGAGCACCGCAGCCCCGAGGCGCCGCCGGCGCCGTGGTTCCCGTCGAACAAGGTCCGTGATCGGTGGCGCTCGCTGGCCGCGCTCGCGGGCGAGCTCAACGCGATCGAGGACGAAGCGGGGCTCGATCTGACGCGCTCTCCCGACCCGACGTTCCTCGCGATCGCGCACGCATGGGCCGCCGGTGAGCCGCTCGAGGAGGTGCTCGAAGACGAGGATCTCGCGCCCGGCGACTTCGTGCGGAACGTGAAGCAGGTCATCGACCTCCTGGGCCAGATCGAAGACGTGGCCGATGACGCGACCGCGGCCGTCGCCCGCGAGGCTGCCCAGCGTCTGTTCCGCGGCGTCGTCGCCGCATCGTCCGCGATCGCCTCCCCGGGGTGACCCTCGAATGATCATCGAATGACCCTCGAACGGGGCGAGGAGTGGGGGAGGGCCGCGCCCTTGCCCGAGGACGGCGTCGTGGTCGCATCCGACACCGAGGCTGCGGCCGTCGTCGCGTCGGCACGTGAGAACGGCAGCGCCATCCCCACCATCGGCCTCTTGGGCGGCGATCTGTGCCGCACCCTCGGCGGCCGGGGGGACGAGCGACGCCTCCGCAGTGCCGCCGCCGCGACGATGCCGATAGACATCGCGGAGGTGACGATCGACGGCGAGCTCCATGTCTTCCTCGCGCACGTCGTCGCCCGACGCTCATGGTGGCGTGGTCGAGTGTGGGCGGCCATGAACGCGGAGTGGATGGGCAGCTGGGACGTCGCGCCGCGCGCCCATCCCGGCGATGGCCTGCTCGACACGCTCGACGTCTCGCTCTCCCTCGCAGACCGCGTGAAGGCACGCCGTCGGCTCACGACGGGCACGCACGTCCCGCACCCTGCGATCGTCCAGCAGCGAGTTCCCGTGGCACACGTCGACTTCGCGGAGCCCGTCGCGATCTGGGTCGATGGCGTGCATGTGAGGGACGGCTCAGTCGTCAGCGTGCGCGTCACTGGCGAGCACGCCGACGTCGTGGTCTAGGTTCCGAGCCATGTACGCGTGGATCCTCGACGAGTCGCCCGGTTCCTACCGTTGGGGCGAGATGCCCGACCCCGAGCCCGGCCCCGACGAGGTCGTCGTCAGCGTCGTCGCGAGCGCGTTGAACCACATGGACATCTGGCTGACACGCGGCATGCCGAAGCCCGCGCTCCCGCACATCCCAGGCTGTGACGTCGCGGGGGTCGTCCACGCGGTCGGAGAGGCGGTGACGAACGTCGCGCTCGGCGACGAAGTCGTGGTGAACCCGGGCGTCTCTCCGGTCGACGAGATCATCGCCCTCGGCAACGACAGCCCCATGGGGCCAGGGTTCGGCATCTGGGGAGAGCACGACCGCGGCGGGCACGCGAACTTCGCCATCGCGCCCGCCCGCAACATCGTGAAGCGACCCGCGAACCGCACCTGGGAGGAATGCGCGGCGTACCCGCTCTGCTACCTCACCGCATGGCGCATGCTGCGGCGGGCCAGGCTCAGCGCAGGCGACACCCTGCTCGTCGTCGGCATCGGCGGCGGAGTCGCGACCGCGGCGCTCACTCTGGGCCGAGCGATGGGGGCGCATGTCGCGGTCACCTCCCGCGACGGCTCGAAGCGCGACCGCGCCCTCGAGCTCGGCGCCGAGGCCGCGTTCGACTCTGCGGACTCGAAGTGGCCCGTCGCGGCCGACGTCGTCGTCGAGAGCGTCGGTCCCGCGACCTGGGAGCAGTCGGTCCGCTCGCTGAAGGCGGGGGGCCGCCTCGTGCTCTGCGGTGGCACATCGGGCACCACGGTCGAGCTCAACCTGCCCCGCCTGTTCTTCAAGCAGATCGAGATCATCGGCTCGACCATGGGCTCGTACCAGGAGTTTGCAGAGGTCACCCACCTCGTCGCGAACGGTCTGCCGGTGATCGTCGACGAGGTGCATCCGCTGATCGACTACCCGAGGGCACTCGCCCGGCTCGAGGAGGGCGGTCAGCTCGGCAAGATCGTCCTCTCCCACTGACCCACGGCACCGCCCACATCAGCCCAGGTCAGAAGGGGTGTTCGTTCACCGGTGCGGGAGCAGCGGGGCCGTAGTCTGACTCGGTGTCCGTCTACGTCGCCGAGGAGTTCTCTCCGGAAGAAGAGGACATCCTCCGGCGATACGTGACGAACCTCGATCGTCCTGTCTTCGCGCTCGTCAACTTGCCCGAGGTGGTGAAAGGCGCACTCTTCGCTCGGTACTCCCGTTCGAACAAGAGCCTGCGACGCCTCTTCCTCGACGAGTTCGTCGGCGACCTCGACATCAGCGGTGACGCGAGCGTCGACGCGACGGTGGGTCTCCGCCGCGCCGAAGAGCTCTACGACCGCGTGTTCTTCGAGTACGGCGACGACTCCGTCGCGCAGCTGGGTGGCGTACACCTCGCGTGCGAGCAGGCTTCGAACCTTCTCACGAAGGTGCTCGAGTGGGGCCGCCTCGCCTCCTACCTGGAGCAGTCGACGCGCTACATCGCCTACGACGTCCGCCTCGGCGGGCGCTACCGGTACTACCGAGACCCGGCCGTGCTCGGCTCGTCGCTCGGCACGCGCTACGTCGGTGACCTCGACCGGCTCTTCGACACGTACGGCGCGTTGGTCACAGCGATGACCGAGTGGTTCCGCGAGGTCCACCCAAAGGACCCGAACGACTCCGACTTCGTGTACCGGCAAGCGGTGCGTGCGAAGGCGTTCGACTCGGCGCGCGGCGTGCTCCCTGCAGCCGCGATCTCGAACGTCGGCATCTACGCGAGCGGGCAGGCGTTCGAGATGCTCCTCCTCCGCATGCGGGCGCATCCCTTGCCCGAGGCCCGCGCGTATGCCGAGCTCATGCTCGACGAGCTCCGCAAGGTGATCCCGTCGTTCCTCAAGCGCGTCGACGTCGCTGACCGCGGGGGAGCGTGGGCCACCTACCTCGAGCAGACCCGGCTCGCGACGCAGCGGCAGGCGGACGATCTGCTCGCGGGCGAAGTCGAGGAGCCGGTCCCCTCGGTGACCCTCACCGACTTCGACCCCGACGCCGAGGACAAGTTGCTCGCCGCGATCTTGTACCCGCACTCCGACCTGCCCGACCATCAGCTGCTCGCCCGAGTGCGCCGCCTCACGACCGACGAGCGGATGACGTTGCTTCGGTCCTATGTCGGCGAGCGGGAGAATCGACGGCACAAGCCCGGCCGCGCGTTCGAACGAGTCGACTACCGCTTCGATGTCCTGGCCGACTACGGCGCCTTCCGCGACTTGCAGCGCCACCGCATGCTCACGATCGAGTGGCAGCCCCTTTCGCCGCGTCATGGCTTCGAGCGTCCCGAGGAGATCGACGCCGCGGGGCATGGCGCGGAGTTCGATGCAGCGATGGAGCGGTCCGCGAACCTCTACGGCGTCTTGGTCGAGCAGTTCCCCCAACAGGCGCCCTATGCGCTCTCGATGGCGTACCGCATCCGCTTCTCGATGCAGATGAACGCCCGTGAGGCCATGCACCTTCTGGAGCTGCGCACGGGGCCGCAGGGCCACCCTGCATACCGCCGCGTCGGCCAGGAGATGCACCGTCTCATCGCCGAGCAGGCAGGGCACCGGGCGATAGCGGAGACGATGCGCTTCGTCGATCATCGCGAGTCCGAGCTCGAGCGTCTCGACGCCGAACGGCGGGCCGAAGCCCGACGTCTCGGTCGCTGATCGCCGCACTCTTTCGCCGATCCGACCAGGTCAGTACACTCTCGGCGAGCGGGCGGCGGAGGTCTCATGCCCCGTGCCCGCATCGTCTCCCTTCTGCGTGCGTTCATCGCCGCGTCCACAGTGCTGGCCCTCGGCGCTGTCGACGCCGGTGTGGCGCTCGCGGCCGACACGCCGAGCGTCGGCGTGCAGCCATCCGAGCCTGTCCGCTATCAGGTGAAGAAGGGCGACTCGCTCTCGCTGATCGCCCGGCGCAACGGCGTTTCAGTCGCCGATCTGGCGTCCGCCAACGGCATCTCGAACGTGCACCTCATCGTGATCGGCCAATGGCTCGTGATCCCCGGGCCCGGAACGGCGGTCCGCCCCGCTGAACCGGTTGCTGCCGCGCCGATCGCCGCTCCTCTGCTGGTGCCCGGGCCCGCCTCGCCGACACCACCGCCAGACGCGGTGACGCCGCTCGTGTACGTGCTCCGCCGGGGCGACAGCATCAGCCGCGTCGCGCGCCGGTTCAAGGTGACCGTCGCGGCGATTGTGTCTGCGAACCAGATCAAGAACCCGAACCGGGTGCCGGTCGGCCTGCGCGTCGTCATCCCCGGCACGGCGATGCCAGCGACGGGCGCGCCGATAGCGGCTGTGCCAACCACCGCTCCGACCCCGGTCGCCGCGCCGGTGACCGATCCGATCGCGGTCGCCGCGAGCGTCGCCCCGGCGAGCACGATGGTCACCACGGCCACGACGGCAGCGCCGGCGGTGCCTCCGGGAGTGTCGGTCGCGACGACGCTCGGGCTCACCACCGACCAGATCGCTCGACTCCCCGAGGCACTCCTGGCCTACCCCGACCGTCTCGTCCTGATGCCCGTGTTCGACCGGTGGGCGGCGGAGTACGGCGTGTCGCCGTCGCTCCTCAAGGCCCTCGCCTGGATGGAGTCGGGCTGGCAGGCCGCGGTCGTGTCGTCGGCAGGTGCGATCGGCATCGGCCAACTGCTCCCCGCCACGGCCAAGTTCGTCGCCGACGTCCTCATCGGCACTCCGCTCGACCCGTACGTGCCCGAGGAGAACATCAGGATGAGCGCTCGGTTCCTCGCCCATTTGCTCACCCTGACCAATGGTGACGTGAACATGGCACTCGCCGGTTACTACCAGGGCCTCACCTCGGTCCGCCGTGACGGCACCAGCGCCGCCACTGCCGCCTATGCCGCCGTGGTCTTGGCGCTCCAGGCTCGCTTCTGACCAAGTTCGCGGGGGTGGGTGGAACTCGGGCTCGTGTTGCGTATGATCCCCGGCGCGCGAGCGGCCCTACCCCCCCGAAACCCCGCTCCGCAAGGATCAGATGGCAGACGAAGGCGAGTTCGCTGAGGAAGAAGAGGGCGAGTTTCCCGAAGACGAGCTCGAAGACGACCTCGACGAAGCCGAACCGGATCTCGACGACCTCGACGAGGCGCTCATCGTCGACGTCATCGACGTCGACGATGACGCGGACACTCCCGATGTCGAGGTCATCGACCCCGACGAGATCGAGACGACCCGACGGACCGCGACCACCACCGAGGAGGCCGCCGAGGAAGAAGATGACGACGAGGATCTCGTCGAGCCCGACGACGTCGAGGCGGCACTCGACACCATCCTGAAGGATCGTCTGGTCGCCGTCGAGGAAGACGCCGACGAAGAGGACGAAGAGGTCGAGGTCGACGATCGCGGCGATCCGGTCGATCGCATCCTGCCCAAGCGGCCTGGTGAGTTCGTGTGCCAGTCCTGCTTCCTCGTCAAGCATCCGAGCCAGCTCGCCGACGCGACCCACATGTACTGCCGAGACTGTGTCTGACGATCGCAAGACAGCGGCCGATCGTTTCGCCGACTTGTTCGTTTTCGCGCCCATCGGCTTGGCGACCGAAATGCTGCAGACGATCCCGCGACTCGCGACGCTCGGACGCGAACGCGTCAAGTTCGTTCGCCTCATCGCCCAGATCGCAGTCGCCCGGGGCCAGCGCAAGGTCACGGATGTTCTCGGGCAGGTGTTCGAGGGGGCGCGCCAGAGTCGCCGTCAACCGCGGGCGCGTCGGTCGCGGACCTCGCCATGCCAGAGATCGAGGACGACGACGACGTCGAGCGGCCGATCGTCGTCCGACACCTGCGCACCACTCATGACCTCGGCGCGGCCGCCGCCCTCGCGATCCCGGACTACGACTCGCTGTCCGCTTCGCAGGTCGTGCCACGTCTCGCCGGTCTCAGTGCCCAGGAGCTCGAGGCCGTGCGCCAGTACGAGGCTGCGCATCGGGCGCGCCGAACGATCCTCGGGCGGGTCGCCCAGCTGCAGCAGAGCGCCTGATGGAGTCGGCGCGGCCAGCGTCCCGAGAAGACCTGCCGCGCCTGGCCGAGCTGGCGGAGCAGGCCGTCACGGAGCTCGCTCCGACGAAGGGCGGTCGGGTCTGGTCCCGGCGCGAGGCCCGCGCTGCCCCCTACATCGAGTCGCTCCGCGCCGATCTCGGGGCACCTGACCACTGCGTGCTCGTCGGCGAGATCCTCGGCGCCGTCGTTGGCTACGCCGTCGTCCACGCCGAACCGCTCCGCGAAGGCTTCGTGCTCGGTGTGATCGACGATCTGTACGTCGAGCCCGAGGCACGTGAGGTGGGTGTCGGGGAAGCGCTCATGGAGCAGATCGAGACGTGGTGTCGAGGGCAGGGTTGCACCGGCATCGACGGCCTCGCTCTACCGGGTAACCGCGAGACGAAGAACTTCTTCGAGACCTTCGGGCTCGTCGCGCGCGCCATCGTCGTGCATCGGACCCTCGAGTCCGACGGAGGCTGATGAGGCCGCAGCTGTGCGTCGGCGCGATCGCTCGTCGCCGCGACGAGCTGCTGCTCGTGCGACGCGGCGCCGAGCCCGGCCTCGGCCAGTGGTCAGTGCCCGGCGGTCGAGTGGAGGAGGGGGAGAGCCTCGCGGAAGCCGTCGTACGAGAGCTGCGCGAGGAGACCGGACTCGACGGCGTGTGCGGCCCGCTCGTCGGATGGGTGGAGCGGATCACTCCCGAACATCACTTCGTGATCCTCGACTTCGAGGTCACCGTCGAGCACGGCGAGCCGCTCGCCGCTGACGACGCGGACGACGCCCGCTGGGTGCCGCTTTCGAGCTTCGGTGAGCTCGACCTCGTTGAGGGCTTGGCCGGCTTCCTGACCGAGCACGGTGTGCTCAGCGAGGGCTGAGTGTCAGCGGCCCTTCCAGTTGGGCGGCCGCTTCTCGACGAACGCGGCGAGGCCTTCCTTCAGATCCTCGGACGCCATGATCTTCGCCATCGCGGCGTTCGTCATCTGCTTCAGCGTGTCGTCATCCTCGTAGTCGGATGCGAGCACGACCTTGCGGCTCTCGCGGACCGCCATCGGCGCGGACTGGCAGATCTGCTCGGCCAGCGCGAGTGCGGTGTCGAGGGCCTGCTCCGGCTCGCACAAGCGGTTCACCAAGCCGAGGTCATAGGCGCGCTGGGCGGACAGCGGCTCGCCGGTGAGGATCACCTCCATCGCAGCGCGGCGACCGATCGCACGCGGCAGCCGAAAGAGCCCGCCCGCTCCGGCGACCAGGTTGCGCTTCACCTCGGCGAGGCCGAACGACGACCGCGTCGACGCGACCACGAGGTCGCAGGCGAGCACGATCTCACACCCGCCGGCCGTGGCGAGTCCGTCAACCGCGGCGATGACCGGCTTCGTGCGCTCGCGGTAGGCAAACCCAGCGAAGCCGCCCTTCTTCGTCGAGATGCCCGCACCTTCGGCGGTGTTCACCGCCTTCAGGTCAGCACCGGCGCTGAACACCGGACGCTCGCCCGCGAGTGTCGCCGTGATGACACCGACCCACACCTCAGGGTCGTCCTCGAAGCGATCGAGAGCCGCCTCGAAGTCGCTCGCGACCTCACCGTTGACCGCGTTGCGCGCCTCCGGACGGTTCAGTGTGAAGACGCCGACGCGTCCCCGTGTCTCGTACTCGACCTTCGCCATGGCGGCGCAGGCTACTCAGGCTGATTGCCAGAAGGGGAAGCGTCGTCGGCGGGGGCGGGAGCGTCGATGTCGGGTCCGACCGGCGCTTCGGCCGCGGGCGCCTCGGTCGGCGGGACAACCTCGGTAGTGGGCGCTTCGACAGCGGCCTCGACCACGGGCGTCTCGACAACGGGGGCCTCGACCACGAGGGCCTGGGCCTCGGGAGCTTCGACCCGTGGAGGTTCGGCCGCTGCCCGTGTGGGCGCCGGCTTCGCGGGGCGACGAGGGGGGACTGGGCGCCGTGGCTTCGGCGGGCCTGTCACCGCGGGAGGCTCGATGCCGAATTGGGCCGCGATCTGGGGGAGTGCGCCGGCGGATCGCGTGACCGCGGTCTTGAGCTCGTCGGGAACCGGATCGGGAACGCTCACCGCGACGACTGAGCTGCGCACTGGGGAGAAGGCGATGGCCTCGAGCACTGCCACCCACCGGTCAAGCGTCGCCGTCGCGTTCAACGCGGCGCCTGACGCCTCGGCGAGACGCGTCGCAAGCGGCGCCGGGAATCGGGCCCCCGCCTTCGGCGGGCGCGTGCTGAGGCGCAACGCACGCACGACTCGTGACTCGTCGAGCGCGGCGCCGATCTCGTCCAGCCAGGCGGAGTGCTCCTTCTCGACACGCGTCGTCAGCGCGGCGCGCAGCTGCGAGGCGATCGCACGTGATTCCTCGTCGCGGGCCGCGTCGTCGGCACCGACGACCGAACGGAGATCGCGCAAGTCGATCTCGTCGACATCCGCGAGTGCGGCCTCGGCGCGGTCGCGCCACTCCGCCGACCGCACCTGGGGAAGGATCTGCTCGGCCAAGCCGATGAGGCTCTTCGCCGAGACTTCGGGCTTTCCCTCCGCCCTCAGCGCGTCGTTCTGCGTGGCGATCGCCTGTCGCACCGCCGGGAGCCCGCCCGCGAACAGCTGCTCCGCGATCGGGATCTGCTCGGGAGGCAGGGTTGCGAGCAGCGCCTTGCGATGCGTGCGTCCGGGACGCAGCCGCTTCGGCTTCGGCTTCGGCTCAGCGGCGACGACCTCACGAGGCGCGCGCGGGGGTCGCGGGGTGCGAGGGCGAGACGTGCGTGCCGGCCGCGGGCGCGCGTCGGCGCTGACCTCCTCGCCTTCTGCCGTGGGCTGGCGAGGCGTGGACGGGCGGCGGTCGCGAGACGGCGCCTTCTCGTCTCTGCTGCTCGGCTCGCGGCGCGGTCGGGAGCGCCGGTCGTCGGTGTCCCCCGAACGCGGCGGGCGATCACGGCGAGGCGGGCGGTCGGTGCGCGACTTCGTGGCGAGGGTGGTCACCACCGGCTCGAACGGCTGCGGCGAACCCAGCAGCTCGAGCCGCTCGGGCTCGGACCGCGGGCTGCGGTCGACGACCACGTGCAGGATCGAGATTCCGTCGAGGTCGACGTCTGCCTCGACCTTCACCACGTCGCCGACCTTCGCACCCGAGGAGAGGAGCGTCCCCTCGACCACGCCGCGCGGCTCGCGCGCGCCTGCCGCCGCGCCACGTCCATGTGCCGTCGGGGCGCGCGCTCGTGAGCTCGATCTCCATCCGGCGCGGCATCGGGTGGCAAACCTAGTGGTCGTCGTCGCGCGAGGGCGTCCGCGGCCCGCCGCTCTGCCGTCGCTACAGTTCTGTCACTGTGACGAAACCATTGAGGAGACAGGGAGAGACTCGGCGGTGCCAGTGGTGTGGGCGACCGTTCGCGGTCACCCCCGGACCCGGGCGACCTCCGCTGTACTGCCGGCGCTCGTGCCGCCAGCGTGACTACGAGGCTCGTCGCCGCGGGCACGAGCTCGGTCTCGCCGAATCCGACGTGGTGATCGCGCGACGAGAGCTCGAGCGGCTCGGCGATCTCGTGTACGTGCTGCGGTGCGCCATCGATGATGTCGAGCGCGACCTGGAGTGGCCCGAGGGCAAGGCGTCCGCGAAGGAGCTGCGCGAGGCGTTGGCCTGGCTGCTCGATGCTGCTCGGCCGCTTTCGGCCTTCCGCCCAGAATGATCGTTATGTCGAGTTGGCGCTGAGAGCCACCGCTGGGGGCAGATCAGGAAAGGTGCGACAGGGCGCGAGCCCGGTCGGCCACCTCCCCATCGAGGCGCCACTCGGCTGTGCAGGTCTCGGTCGAGCAGCCGTGTCGCTCGACGCGAGCCGGGGTCGTGGTGAGCACGATGCTGATGCGCGCTTGCCCGCACGTCGGGCAGTGCTCTTGAGGGAAAGGACGCTCCGCCGTCATACGTGGCCGTCGGCAGAAATCGGAGGCGGTTGAGGGATCCCCGTGTTCTGTCACGCCACCGATAGAGTCGGCGGTGCCGTCGAAGCCACGCGGGAGAGTCCTTCGAAGAGCGGATGCTCGGAGAAGGCGCCGAAGGAGCAACCTCCCCGGAATCTCTCAGGCACCCGGACCGCGTGGGTGAGGCAACTCTGGAAAGCAGGCCGTCTCGTCGAGGCGACCTCACCGAAGGGGAAAGCCGGAAGGCCCGGCGAATCTCTCAGGTCCCGCGACAGAGGGGGAAGGTCACCCCCGACACGTCCGCACCCAGAGCCCCGCAGCGAGGGACCGATGGCAGACCTCACGCCGACCGACACCTTCCCCGAACGACACCTCGGCCCGTCCGCGGCGGAGCAAGCGAAGATGCTCTCCGAGCTTGGGTTCGCCACGATCGAGGACCTCACCGCCGCAGCCGTGCCCGCATCGATCCGCTCGGCGATGCCGCTCGACCTGCCTGAGGCCCTCACCGAATCCGAGACGGCGGAGGTGCTGCGAGCGATGGCAGCACAGAACGACGTCGTGCCCTCGCTCCTCGGGCTGGGGTACCACGGCACGATCACTCCCCCGGTGATCCAGCGCAACGTGCTCGAGGATCCGGGTTGGTACACGGCGTACACGCCGTATCAGCCCGAGATCTCCCAGGGCCGGCTCGAGGCGCTCCTGAACTTCCAGACGATGGTGAGCGACCTCACGGGGACCGAGCTCGCCAACGCTTCGCTCCTCGACGAGCCCACGGCCGCGGCCGAAGCGATGGCGATGGCGCGCCGTCTCGCTCCCCCGGGGACGTCGCACCGCTTCGTCGTCGACACTGGGTGTCATCCCCACACCATCGCGGTGGTGCAGACCCGGGCCGAGCCGCTCGGCATCGAGGTCGAGGTCGGCGAAGCGGCCGCACTGATCACGGAGGGTGACGCTCCGTTCGGTGTCCTGGTGCAGAACCCGTCGACCACGGGCGAGCTCCGCGATCTCAGGGCGCTGGTCGACGGCGCCCATGGACGCGGTGCACACGTGATCGCGGCAACTGATCTCCTCGCCTGCTGCCTGATGATCCCGCCGGGTGAGCAGGGCGCCGACATCGTCGTCGGATCCGCTCAGCGCTTCGGAGTGCCCCTCGGCTTCGGCGGTCCGCATGCGGGGTTCATCGCCACCAAGGCCGCGAACGTGCGGTCGCTCCCCGGGCGGCTCGTCGGCGTGTCGAAGGACGATGCGGGGCGCATCGGCCTTCGCCTCGCGCTTCAGACGCGCGAGCAGCACATCCGGCGTGAGAAGGCGACGAGCAACATCTGCACCGCGCAGGTTCTCCTCGCGGTCGTCGCCTCCATGTACGCCGTGTACCACGGCCCCGAGGGCTTGAAGCGCATCGCGACTCGGGTGCATGAGCTCGCGACGACGCTGGCCGCGCACCTTCGAGGTGGAGGCATCGCCCTCGCTCATGACACCTTCTTCGACACGATCACCGCCGTAGCTCCTGGGCGCGCGCACGAGATCGCATCCCGAGCGCGCGAGGAAGGGGTGAACATCCGGGCCGTCGACGGCGACCTCGTGGTGATCGCAGCCGACGAGACGACCACCGTGGACCATCTGCAGGCGGTGGCCACCGCCTTCGGTGTCCACCGTCGGCTGTCAGCAACGATCGAGGACGCACTTCCCCGCCGGCTGATTCGGAGTTCGCCGTACCTCACTCATCCGGTCTTCCACGCGCACCACTCCGAGACCTCGATGCTGCGTTACCTCCGGTACCTGCGCGACAAGGACATCGCGCTCGACCGGTCGATGATCCCGCTCGGCTCGTGCACGATGAAGCTCAACGCCACCACCGAGATGGCGCCGATCAGCTGGCCGGAGTGGGCTTCGATCCATCCGTTCGCGCCAATCGACCAGGCGGAGGGCTATCGCTACCTCTTCACAGATCTCGAGCGGTGGCTCTGTGAGATCACGGGGTACGACGCGGTGTCGCTCCAGCCGAACGCCGGATCACAGGGTGAGTACGCGGGGCTGCTTGCGATCCGCGCCTACCACCGCAGCCGAGGCGACCACGACCGGAGGGTCTGCCTCATCCCCGCGTCCGCGCACGGCACGAACCCTGCGAGCGCGGTCATGGCGGGGTTCGAGGTCGTCGTGGTCGCGTGCGACGACCGAGGGAACGTCGATCTCGACGATCTGCGGTCGAAGGTCGCCACCCACGGCACGCGGCTCGGCGCGCTGATGATCACGTACCCGTCGACGCACGGCGTGTTCGAGGACGCGATCACCGAGGTGTGCGATCTCGTCCATGCTGCGGGCGGGCAGGTGTACCTCGACGGCGCCAACCTGAACGCGATGGTCGGGCTCGCTCGGCCGGGAATGTTCGGCGCCGACGTGTCCCACCTGAACCTCCACAAGACGTTCTGCATCCCCCACGGAGGCGGAGGTCCGGGGGTCGGGCCGATCGGCGTGCGCGCCCACCTCGCGCCATTCCTGCCGAACCATCCGCTCGTGCCGGAGGCCGGTCCCGGCACCGGCGTCGGGCCGATCGCGGGTGCGCCCTGGGGATCAGCCCTGATCCTGACGATCCCGTGGGCCTACATCCGTGCGATGGGCCCGGACGGCCTGCGCGCTGCGACGCAGGTCGCGATCCTGAACGCGAACTACGTCGCGCATCGCCTTGCGCCCCACTACCCCATCCTTTACACGGGCGGCTCGGGACTCGTCGCCCACGAGTGCATCCTCGATCTCCGCGCGATCACGAAGCAGACCGCCATCGGCGTCGACGACGTCGCCAAGCGACTCATCGACTACGGCATCCACGCGCCGACGATGTCGTTCCCCGTCGCGGGGACACTGATGGTCGAGCCGACCGAGAGCGAGAACCTCGCCGAGATCGACCGCTTCTGCGACGCGATGATCGCGATCCGCGAGGAGATCAACGAAGTCGCGAGCGGTGCGCTCGACCGGGCCGACAACCCGCTCACCAACGCCCCTCACACGGCAGAGGAGGTCGCTGCCGACGAGTGGCGGCATCCCTACCCCCGGTCGCGTGCGGCGTACCCGGTCGCGTCGCTGCGGCGCGCCAAGTACTGGTCACCAGTCGGCCGCGTCGACGGTGCTCAGGGCGACCGCAACCTCATGTGCTCGTGCCCGCCGCTCTCCGCTTACGAGTAGGCGTCGAAGAGCTCTTCGAGAGCGACGAACTGCCCGCCCTTGGTGGATGACATCACGAGGATCGGCGTCGTGACGCCCGCGTCGAACCACGCCTCGACTCCGTCGCGCACCTCGGTCGCGGAGCCGTACAGCGTGCAGTCCGAAAGCCACTTGTCGGTCATGAGGCTCGGCACCAATTCCCGGTCCCCTGCGGCGATGGCTCGCTCGATGGCCTCCATCTCCTCGACGTAGCCGGCGGCCTTCCAGTAGTTGCGGTAGTTCGGGAGCGCGACGTAGCCGGTCAGCGTTCGCCGGTTGATCGCCGCCGCGGCGTCTCGATCGTCGTCGATCACTGTCGGGATCATGTCGCCGATGAAGAAGCCCTTCGCCCGTCGCTCCTCGGGGATCGAGCGCGAGGCTCGCCGCCATGTGGCTCCGCGACGCGTTGGCCCACACGGCGCCGTCGGCGATCTCGGCCACGAGCGCGACCATCCGGTCGCGCAGTGTCGCCAACACGATCGGTGGTAGCTCGCCGACGCGCTCGGCTGCGCGGACATGACCCACGTAGTCCCGCATGTCCGAGAGCGGCCTGCCGACGTCGAGCTGCAGTCGGGCGTGCACCGGACCATGGCTCACGCCGAGCCCGAGATCGAACCGGCCACCGCTCACCTCGTGGATGTACGAGGCCGTCGAGGCCATCGACGTCGGATGACGGAAGTAGATCGGCTCGATCGCCGTGCCGAACCGGATGGTCGAAGTCACGTGCGCGAGCGAGGTGCACAGACCCGAGCGCGTCGCCCAGGCTCGGGCAGTAGATGCCCGCGAACCCACGGCGTTCGATCTCGACGGCGGTCTCGAGCGCACGCAGCCGCTTCCCCGGAACTGCGGCAAGTGAGACAGCGGGCATCGGCATGGTCATCCTCCGGGTCGATTGGTCGTGCGGGACCGAGTGTGGCACCTTGCCGCGGTGCGGATCCGCCGCGGAGCAGTCGTTCTGGCCGTCGCACTCACGGCATCGCTGGTCGCGGCCTGTGGCAGCTCGAGCGACGAGACGTCCAGCGCGACTTCCGCCGCGGCGACGACGTCGACCACCGAACCCGAGCTCGAAGCACCGTCGTCCACCCCAGCGCTGACATCGTCCACGACCGCGCTCGCCGCGGCCTCGCAGGCGGAGGTGTACGCCCAGCCCGGCCCGTTCCCGGTTGGCGTCGCCGAGCTCACCGACGGACCGGTGCCGATCACGGTCTTCTACCCCGGCCTCGAGGGCGACGAGGAGGACAAGCCGCCAGCGGCCTACGACCTGAGGGGATGGCTGCCGCCCGCCGAGGCCGCCAAGATCACCGAGCTGCAGTCGTTCCCGATGGCTGCCTACAGCGGCCTGGCCCCCGCGGACGCGGACGGTGGCCCGTACCCACTCGTCGTCTTCAGCCACGGCCTCGCGGGCTACCGGCTGCAATCGACGTTCCTCACCACGCACCTCGCTTCGTGGGGCTTCGTGGTCGCCGCGGTCGAGCACCCATATAGAGATCTCACGGCGGTGTTCGGCGACCTCGGCCCAGTGACCGCGGGGCTCGGCGCCGCCGACGCACCCGACGTCGTCCAGCTGCTCGGTGCGATCGACCAGGTCGAGGCGGCGGCCGCCGCGTCGACTGGGCCGCTCGCCGGGCTCGCCGTGGAGACGACGACGGTCGCCGCCGTGGGCCATTCGGCGGGAGGTTTCGCCGCGTATGGCGCGGCCGCCGCCGACCCGCGGATCGCCACCTACGTCGCGATGGCATCGCCGGTCGGAGGGTCGTTCGTCGCATCGGCGCCGACGACGATTCCCGCGGTCTCACCGCCCGACAAGCCCTCCTTGCTCATCGCGGGGAGTGCAGGACGCGATCGCGCCGCTCGCCCGCATCGAGTCTGCCTACGAGACCCTGCCGTCGCCGAAGACGCTGGCGGTCATCAACGGCATGACCCATCTCGGGTTCACGGACGCCTGTGCGCTCACGCCGCCGGGCGAGCCGAATGTCCTCGACATGGCGAAGGCCGCCGGAGTTGTGATCCCCGACCTCGTCGTTCGCCTCTCCGCCGACGGCTGCGACCCGAAGTACACGTCGCCGAGCGAGGCTTGGCCCACGGTCAACGCGCTCACCACTGCTCACCTTCGAGGAACGCTCGGCCTCGACGATCCTCCGGTCGTGCTCACGCAGGATGACCTCGACGCCGCGTTCCCTGATCTCGAGATCGCCATCGAGATGTCCCCGTGACCGGTCTTCCTCCGCACGGACGCGGTCGAGACGAGGTGCTCGCGGAGCTCGACAAGATGCGAGAGCATGACGTCGACTGGAGGGCGGGCCGCGCGTTCACGCTCGCATATCACGCGGGTGAGGAGATCCTCGGGCTCCAAGCGGACGCGTTCGTGCGCGTTCATGGACGACAACGGGCTGAACCCCGATGCCTTCCCGAGCAGCCGTCGGCTCCAAGCCGAGATCGTCGCGATGGTGAGCGGGCTCGTCGATGGGGGGCCCGATGCCGCCGGCTTCCTCACGACGGGAGGCACCGAGAGCCTGCTGATGGCCGTGAAGGCCGCGCGCGAGAGGGGACGCCACGAGCGGGGCAACCGGGCGCCCGAGATGGTGTTGCCGACCACCGCC
Organism: uncultured Acidimicrobiales bacterium; assembly: GCA_963708175.1. GTDB lineage: Bacteria > Actinomycetota > Acidimicrobiia > Acidimicrobiales > DATKAS01 > DATKAS01. The sequence goes on along the minus strand of CAVPSD010000002.1, from coordinate 41,518 downwards.
CATGCGGCGTTCGAGAAGGCCGCGCACTACTTCGACGTGAAGTCCGTGCGCGTGCCTGTGCGGGAGGACTATCGCGCAGACCCGAACTCGATGGCCGACGCCGTCAACGACCACACGGTGCTCTTGGTCGGCTCCGCTCCGCAGTATCCGCAAGGCGTGATCGACCCGATCGAGGACATCGCGGCGATCGCGGCCGAGCGCGACATCAGCTGCCACGTCGACGCGTGCATGGGAGGAATCACGCTGCCGATGCTCGAGCGGCTCGGGCACGCCATCCCACCGTGGAGCTTTCGCGTCCCCGGCGTGACGTCGATCTCAGTCGACCTCCACAAGTTCGGCTACACGGCCAAGGGTGCGTCGGTGATCGTGCACAGGACGCGCGAGCTCCGTGCGTACCAGACGTTCTTCACGGACAACTGGCTCGGCGGCGCGTACGGATCGTCGGCCGTGCTCGGCACGAAGTCAGTGGGGCCGTGGGCCGCGGCGTGGGCGGTCATGCAGCATCTCGGCGAGGACGGGTACCTGCGGCTCACTGCGGACGCACGCCGGGCGACCGAGCAGCTCATCGCCGCCATAGGTGCCGTTCCTGGTCTGCTCGTCCGAGGTGAGCCCGACGCGACGCTCGTCGCCTTCGGCTCGGACGACGACAGACTCGACGTCTTCGCGGTCGGCGACGCCCTCGCCCGCCGCGGCTGGTACCTCGACCGCCAGGGACCACCGCCGAGCCTCCACGCGACGGTGAACGCCGTTCACGCGACTGTCATGGACGACTTCGTGGCAGACCTGAGAACGGCGGCTCGCGAAGCCCGCGAACAGGGGGCTCGGGGCGATCAGACCGCGTACGGATCTGCGGAGTAACCGGCCGTAAACTCCACGTTCATGCAGCAGACGAACACGCGCAAGCCCACGTCCGAGGCCTCGATAGAGGCGGAACGGCTCCATCGCAAGCAGCGTCTCGCGGCGTCGTTTCGGCTCTGGGCCAAGCTCGGGTACGACGAAGGTCCCGCGGGTCACATCACAGCGCGCGACCCCGAGCTGCTCGATCACTTCTGGGTGAACCCGTTCGGCCGGCACTTCAGCATGATCAGCGTCTCCGACCTGCTCCTCGTGAACCACCACGGCGAGGTCGTCGAGGGAAGCGACGTCGTGAACCGAGCTGCGTTCGCGATCCACTCGCAGATCCACGCCGCGCGGCCCGACGTCATCGCCGCTGCGCACTGCCATTCGATGCACGGCAAGGCGTGGTCGTCGCTCGGTCGCACGCTCGACCCGATCACGCAGGACGCGTGTGCGTTCTACGACGATCACGTGCTGTTCGACGACTACACGGGTGTGGTCCTCGACACCGAGGAGGGCAAGCGCATCGCCCACGCGCTCGGTGGAGCCAAGGCCGCGATCCTGCGCAACCACGGCCTGCTCACCGTGGGCGAGACTGTCGACGAAGCCGTGTGGTGGTTCATCACGATGGACCGGACGTGCCAGGCCCAGCTGCTCGCCGAGGCCGCCGGCAAGCCGGTCCTCATCGACGAGGACGACGCCCGCCTCACCTACACGCAGGTGGGCTCGCACCTCGCGGGCTGGTTCTCGTTCCAGCCGATGTACGAGATGATCGTCGCCCAGCAACCGGATCTGCTCGATTAGCACCTCGACCCTTCCGTCCTCGACCGCGGTGGTCGACGCGGGCACGCCCACGCGACGCGTCAACCCGTGGCTCTTCGTCCGCTGGGGCGCGTTCGTGGCGTACTTCGTCGTCTTCGTGTGGTTCATGGGCCGCTCGGGCATCCCGTTCGACCGCGAGCGCCTGCTGCTCTGGATCGTCGGGGGGCTCGTCGTCGTCTCGATCGGCCGGCCGTGGCGGACGATGCCGAGGATGATCCTCGACTGGTCGATCTTCATCATCGGCGTCACCCTGTACGACTTCGCTCGCGGCGCCACGCGCCTGGTGGACGCGCCGATCCAAGTGACACCGCAAGCAGAGGTCGACAAGATCTTCGGGCTCGGCAATGTGCCCACGGTCTGGCTGCAGGAGCACTTCCTGCACGCGCAACCACGGTGGTGGGACGCGGCCGCGAGCATCATCTACGCCACCCACTTCATCGTCCCCTTCGTCGTCGCCGGCATCCTCTGGGCCAAGGACCGCGTCGAGTGGCGGTGGTTCGCGAGCCGGTTCCTCGTCCTGTGCTTCCTCGGCTGCATCACGTACGCGCTGATTCCGACCGCGCCGCCCTGGTACGCCAGCCAGATCGGCGACATCGGCGAGGTCGTGCGGTCGACCGGCCGGGGTTGGCAGATCATCCATGTGCACGCCGCGGCCACTCTCATCCACAAGGGCCAGCTCGTCGGCAACGCCTACGCCGCGATCCCGTCGCTGCACGCCGCGTGGGCCGCGCTCGTCGCGACGGTGGTGTGGCGGCGCGCGAAAGGCCCCGTGCGCTGGCTCGTCTTCGTGTATCCGGCGGCGATGGCCCTGACGCTCGTGTACACGGGCGAGCACTACTTCATCGACGCCGTCGTCGGCTGGGGCTACCTCGCGCTCATCTGCGTCGCGCTGCCTCGCATCGAGCACGCCTGGCAACGGTGGCGACACCCCGACCTCCCTGGAGGCGACGCGGGTCTGCCATCATCGGCCGATGCAGTCATGGCCTCTTCGCTTCGGGATCTTCCTGCCGCCGATGCATCTCGTGGGCACGAACCCGACCCTCAACCTGGAACGTGACCTCGAGCTGATCGAGCACCTCGACCGACTCGGCTACGACGAGGCCTGGATCGGCGAGCACCATTCTGCGGGCGTGGAGACGATCGCTTCTCCCGAGGTGATGATCGCCGCGGCCGCGCAGCGGACCCGGCACATCAAGCTCGGCACGGGGGTGAACTCGCTCCCCTACCACCACCCACTCGTCCTCGCGGACCGGATCGTGATGCTGGATCATCTGACCCGCGGCCGAATGATGTTCGGCGTCGGGCCCGGTCAACTGACCACCGACGCGCGCATGCTCGGCATCGACACGAACGAGCAGAGGCGGATGATGGAAGAGAGCTTCGACGTCATGATGGCGCTCTTCCACGGCGAGACCGTCACGGCGCACACCGACTGGTTCACGTGCGACGCCGCGCGGCTGCAGATGCGGCCGTACAGCGACCCGATGTTCGATGTCGCCGTCGCCGCGTCGATCTCGCCCGCCGGCCCCAAGACCGCTGGCAAGCACGGCGCGGGTCTGCTGTCGATCGCGGCCACGAACCCGGGTGGCTTCGAGATGCTCGCGGGGCATTGGAAGGTGATGGAGGAGCAAGCCGCCCACTACGGCACGACCGTCGACCGTCGCAATTGGCGGATGATGGGCCCGATGCACATCGCCGAGACCAAGGAGCAGGCACTCGAGAACTGCCGGTACGGGCTCGCGTGGGTGTTCGACTACCTCTCCCACATCATCCCGACCCCGCCGCTGGAGGCGAACAGCTACGAGGAGCTGGTGCAGCAGCTCAACGACACCGGCTCGGGTGTCGTCGGCACTCCCGACATGGCGATCGCCCAGATCCAGCGGCTCATCGACGAATCGGGCGGCTTCGGTTGCTACTTGTTCCTCGGCGCCGACCTCGCGGACTGGCAGGCGACGCTGCGCTCGTTCGAGCTCTTCGCCCAGTACGTGATGCCGCACTTCAAGAGCCAGCTCGCGCCGTTGCAGGCGTCGTACGACTGGGTGATGGGGGCAGGCGACACGTTCGTCGCCGCGACCATCAACGCGCAGATGAAGTCGATGGGCGAGTACCAAGCAGAGCGCGAGGCCCGCGGCACCACCTGATCCCCCGCCCCGCGCACGCCGGGCAACTGTTGCGCCACCCGCCCCTGTGGGGCGGCCCACGCGCCATTGCAAACGCAGAGCCCTCCCCAGCACAGAACTGGCGCGCCATCCGCCCTTCACGGGCGATCCACGCGCCAGTTGGCGAGAAGGGAGGGACGGCTACTTCTTGAGGACCGCTAACTCTTGACGAAGGGGGTCTTCACGACCTCAGCGGAGACGCGCTCGCCGCGGAGGTCGATCTCGACGGTGTCGCCGATCTCGACGGTCGGCGGGGCGAAGCCCAGCGCGATGCCGCACTGGAGCACGGGCGAGAAGTTGCCGCTCGTCACGATGCCCACCGGCTCGCCGCCCACAAGGATCGTCTGATCGGCCCGCGGCGGGCGTCGGCCCTCGACCCGAAGGCCGCGCAGCCGTCTTGCGATCCCCCGCTCCTTCTCGACCGCTAGGGCGTCGCGACCCCGAAAGGTCGGCTTGCCCCACGCCACGACCCAGCCGAGGCCCGCCTGCAGTGGCGTGATCCCCGGGCCGAGCTCGTGGCCGTGCAGAGGGAGGGCGGCCTCGAGCCGCAGGGTGTCCCGGGCTCCGAGACCCGCAGGAGTGATCCCCTCCGCGAGGAGGGCTCGCCAGAAGTCCACGGCCGCACGGAGAGGCACAGCGCACTCGACGCCGTCCTCACCGGTGTAGCCGGTGCCTGCCACTGTCATCTCGACGCCGTGCCACGTCACGGCTCCGACCGCGAACCGGGGCACCTCCGAGGCCTCGGGGCTCAGCCTCGAGAGCCGCTCGCGAGCTTGTGGGCCCTGCACCGCGACCACGGCCCGGATCCCGGTGACATCCTCCCCGCCGATCGCGTCACGGACGCGCTGCGTGTTCGACGCGTTTGGCATCACGTCGAACGAGCTCTCACTCACCCACCACACGATGATGTCGTCCATCACGGAGCCGTCGTCGTCAAGGAGGTGTGTGTACTGCGCGCGCCCGGGGGCGATCTTGTCGAGGTCGTTCGTGAGCGTCGACTGCAACTGCTCGTAGGCAGCGGCGCCCGTGACGCGCACGGTGCCGAGGTGGCTCACGTCGAACGCGACGGCCTCGTGACGGCACGCCATGTGCTCCGCGATGGTGCCGGAGGGATACGCGAGCGGCATCTCCCATCCGCCGAAGTCGACCATCTTGGCGCCCAAGCCTCGATGCTCGGCATCGAGCGGCGAGTGACGCACGTCGGTCACTGCGCAGGTCGCGGCGGGCGCGTCCTCCATGCCGAAGCGCTGCACGAGGGCGGCGTAGTCGCCTCGGTACAAGATCTTCACCCGGACCTCGGGACGGCGCGCTTCGAGGAGGCGCACCTTGCGGTTCTTGCGTGTGACCAGCTGCTGGCGGAGGGTGGTGAGCTCGAGGTAGAGGTCGAACGCTGGAAGGTAGAAGTCGGGCGTGAAGGCTTCGAGCGGTCGACCCTGCTCGTCCTCGGAGAGCACGAAGGTGCGCGGCTCGTACTCCCACTCGATGCCGTAGAAGTCGAGGAGCTCGGCGAAGCGCCGTTCGGAGTGGTGGGCGAAGCGAGGCCGCCCCAGCGCGTCCAGGACGGTCAGCCTCCGGTGCCGAACGCGAGCTGCCCGGTCTCGTCGTCGAGCTCGGTCGCGAGGTCGAGGATCGCTGCGTCGAGCTGTTCCTTCACGCCGCCCAGGGGAAGGATGTTGAACACGCCCTGACCTCGCTGCACGAGGTCGATGAGCTCGTCGCCGCGGCACAGCACGACCGCGCTCCCACTGATGACGAGGTGCGCGGAGCTGATGTCGAGGCCGACGCGCTGGCGAAGCTCGGTGAACGCGAGCCGTACGGATTCGAGACGGATGCCTGCGTCGAGCAGGTTCTTGATGATCTTCAGCTCGAGGAGATCGCGGTACGAGTACTTGCGTCGAGTGCCGCTGCCCGCCGCGTCAGCCAGGCTCGGGCGCACGAGATCGGTGCGGGCCCAGTAGTCGAGCTGGCGGTAGGTGATGCCGACGACCTGCGCGGCGCGCTTCCCGCTGAACCCCTGATCCACGTCTGGCCTCCACCCGTCCGAGCCATCACAGCCGCGTAACTACGTCGGTGTGATGCAAGGTTAGGCTCAGGGTCAGATCAAGGTCAACGAACGGTTCAGCCCCAGGTCGGGGGCATCATCGCTATCCGAAGTCTTCGGGGCTGACGTGCTCGATGAACTCGCGGAACTCGTCGACGAGCTCTTCTGACTCGCCGTCACCGACCTCGGCGGCGACCTGACCAGCCTCGTCGAGCACCTGCTCCGCGGCGAAGATCGGGGTGCCGGTGCGGGCCGCGAGTGCGATCGCGTCCGACGGCCGGCTCGACACGCGATGAGTCGCCTTGCCGACGACGAGCTCGATCTCGGCATAGAACGTGTGGTCGCGGAGCTCGGTCACGACGATGCGCTGCGGCTGCGCGCCGAGCTCGTCGAGGATGTTGCGGAGCAGGTCGTGCGTCATCGGGCGAGGCACGGGCACGTTTTCGAGCGCATACGCGATCGCGGCGGCCTCCGATGTCCCGATGTAGATGGGCAGCACACGCCGGTCGCCGGTCGACTCCCGAAGCAGCACGATCGGGGCGTTGGCCGGGAGCTCGACCCGGACCCCGAGCAGCTCCATCTCGACCACGAATTCACCCTACCCCCGGCCCAGTGAAGCCGTCACTGCGCGGGCTGCGGTGCCCCACTCGGATAGAGCTCGGACACGAGCAGATCGGGATCTGCTCGCAGCTCCTCGAACGATGCCGATGCGATCATCTCCAGGTTGCGGTATCGGCCGGCCATGTCGAGGCCGTACCCGAGCACGAACGGGTCGTCGATCGCCGCGCCGACGAAGCGCAGCGGCACTGGGACGATGCGGCGGGACCGCTTGTCGACGAGGGTGCACACCTCGAGCGATGCGGGCTCACGCTGCCGGAGCTCGCCGAGGAGGTACGCAAGCGTCAACCCCGTGTCGACGACATCCTCCACCAACACCACGTCGCGCCCTGCGATGTCGATGTCGAGATCCTTGAGGAGGCGGATCCGCCCCGAGCCGCGACGGTACGCCGACACCGCGAGGAAGTCGACGGCACAGTCGATGGAGAGCGCCCGCACCAGATCCGCGAGGAACATCACGCTCCCCCGGAGCAAGCCGACCAGCACGAGGTCGCCCGCGGCCGCGTCTGTGCCCGCGTAGGCCGTTGAGATCTCGTCGCCGAGACGGGCGACGACTGCCCGAAGCTCGTCGCGGTCGAGCAGGACGCGGGCGGTCAAGGTCAGGACGTGGAGTAGTCGCGCAGCGCCCGGCGGAGCATCGTCGCCCGCATGCTCTCGCCGAGCTTCAACAGCGTCTCGACGGTCTCGACGGCCTGTTCGCGAGCGCGGGGGTTGCGCTGCTTCACGAGGGGAAGCACCACGCTCTCCACGAAGCCCGCCTCTCGCTCGGCGCTGGTGCGGTACATGCGCAGGTGACGAGCCTCGATGCCGAACTGCAGGAACTCCGCGGCCAGCCGGGCGACGCCGAGCGCGTCGTCGTCGTAGTACGTCTCGCGACCGACCGACCTCCCGGCGAGCAACCCGTATCCCTCGACTTCCTTGAGCTGGGCGGCACTCAGCCCGCTTGCCGCCACGATCTCGTCCACCGTGTAGCCGGCACCGGCCGGGCGCGGAGCGGGCGTGCCCGCGGTCGGCTCTGGCCGCGCGGGTGGCGGTGCAGGCGGACCAGGACGCGGCGGCTTCGGCACCCATGCGGGCACGGCGTCGGACGCGTCGTCGTTCGACTCGACACCGGTCGTGAGAGGGACCGCTTCGGTCGGCTCGGTCTCGGTGAGGGGCTCGCCGCTCTCGAGGCGATCCTTGATCACCTTCAGCGGAAGGAAGTTCTCGCGCTGCTCGCGCAGTATCCACCGCAGCCGCTCGATGTCCGCCGGGTAGAACTTGCGATAACCCGACGGTGTGCGCTCGGGATCGATCAGCCCCTGGCTCTCGAGGAAGCGGATCTTCGAGATCGTCACGTCGGGGAACTCGCTCTGCAGGAGCGCGAGCACCTCGCCGATCGACATGTACGTCCGGTCGCCCATCAGGCCGGCCTCCCGCTGAAGAAGACCAGCTTGAACTTGCCGATCTGCACCTCGTCCCCGTCCATGAGCGTGACCTCGTCGATGCGCTGCCGGTTCACATAGGTCCCGTTCAGCGACCCGACGTCGCGGAGGACGTACTCCCCTGCCGGCGCCCGTGAGACCTCGACGTGGCGGCGCGACACCGTGATGTCGTCCAGGAAGATGTCGCTTCGGGGGTGGCGCCCAGCCGTGGTCAGGGCGCCCGTGAGCAGGTGCCGGATGCCCGCCTCGGCGCCCGACTTCAGCACGAGCACCCCGGTGTCCGGAGGCAGGTCGCTCGGATCGATGCGGATGTCGTTGTCGCCCGGGTCGACGACCAGATCGTCCGGATGGAAGACACCGGTGTGCTCCTCGCGCCAGCGAGGCGCCGCAGGACGAGCAGAAGTTCGCGTCCCCGGGGTTGCGGTGACCGCACTCGGCGCAGACGATGGTGTCGTCCAACGAACCCCGTGCCTCAGCTCTCCACGAGGGCCAGGTAGGCCGCGGCGTCGAGGAGCGAGTCGAGCTCGGAGGGGTCGCTCATCTCGATGACGCAGAGCCAACCGTCGCCATAGGGGTCTTCGTTCACACGTTGAGGCGCGTCCGCGAGGTCAGCGTTGACATCGACGATCGTGCCGCTCACCGGCGCGTAGATGTCGGAGACCGACTTCGTCGACTCGACCTCGCTGAACGACTCGCCGGCCTTCACCACTGAGCCCGTCGGTGGCACCTGGACGTACACGACGTCGCCGAGCGCGTCTTGCGCGTAGTCCGTGATGCCGATGCGGACGCGCTCACCGTCGACCCTCACCCACTCGTGGTCGGCCGAGTAGCGGAGATCCTCCGGCACGTTCACGAGCCGTGACGCTACAAGAAACCTGCACCTGACGTTGAGGCCTGTCGAGCAACTCGGTCAGCGCAGCATCTGGCGGATGCGACGGCCGTACTCCTGCGCCAGCCGCCGCGCATCGGTGTCCGACCCGGCCTCGGCCCAGACATGGGTGATCGGCTCCTCGGGGTCGGGAAGGGCGAGGACCCAACCCTCGTCGTGCATGACCTTGACCCCATCGACGAGGACGAGCTCGCGATCCTTCGCGTGCTCGACGAGGCTCCGCATCACCGTCCCCTTCTGCTCCCACGGCGTCACGAGCGTCTCGTGAGCGATGTGGATGCGCGGGAGGTCGGCGACGACCGACGACAGCCGCACCGCGCTGCGCGCCATGAGGTCGAGCACCTTCACGAACGTCGCGGCGGCATCGAACGCGGGCAGGAACCCGGGGAGGATGAACCCACCGTCACCGCTCGCGGCGAAGCCGACCCCCGGCTCGGTCGCCGCGTCCATCAGCGCGGGTGCCGACAGCTTGGTCGTGCGCACCCTGATGCCCTTCCCTTCTGCGATGGCAGTCGCCGCCGACGTGATGTTCACGGGAAGGGCGATGCTGTCGCCGAGAAGGTGGTCGGTGACGAGGGTGACGAGCGCCAAGAGCGACTCGCTGTCGGTGAGGATGTGGCCCTCGTCGTCGATGAGCGTGATCCGCTCGCCGTCGGGGTCGATCACGGCGCCGACATGGGCGCCCGACGCCCGGACCAGGTTCGCCACGTTCTCGGCGTGGGCCTCGGTGTCGAACGAGATCGCCCCCATCGTCGAGGTGTAGGGGTTGACGGCGAGCACGTCCGCGCCCAGCTTGGCCAGGACATTCGGCATCACGAGGGATGTCGAGCCGTACGCGTGGTCGATCACCACCTTGAACTTCGCGGCCGCGATGCTCGAGATCTCGACCGTGCTCTCGAGGGCGATCGCGTAGTCCTCCACTGCCCTCGGGAGGAACCCGATGTCCCCGATCTCGGCGGCGAAGACCCGCCGATAGTCCTCCCGCTGGAAGAGGCGCTCGATCTTGCGCTGGCTGTCCTCGGTGATGTCGGCGCCGTCGGTGTCGAGGAAGCGGACGACGACTGACTGGGGGTCGTGCGGGACCAGGCGGACGGAGAGCCCGCCGATCTGCCGCGGTGAACGGGTGACGAAGCGGCTCACCGGCATGCTGGCCACCTCGAGGTCCATCACGTTCACGCCTGTGGCGTTGAGCCCCGCCATCATCGCCCGCTTCAGCATCCGCGCGGAGCGGCTCGAGTCACGCGAGGTGACGACGGTGTCGCCCTTGCGCAGGGTGGTCCCGTAGGCCATCGCGAGGCGGGTCGCGAGCTCGGGGGTGATGTCGACGTTGGCGAGACCCGCCACGCCGTTCCGGCCGAACAGCGAACGGGCGCCGCGGGACTCCCAGACGATCGACGAGTTCACGACGGCACCGGCTTCGACGGTCTTGAACGGGTACACCTTCACCCCCGCGGCCAGCACCGAGTTCTCGCCGACGAAGCACTCGTCGCCGAGCACGACGCCCTCTTCGAGCCGGGCATGTCCGCGGATGTCGCACGAGCGCCCGACGACGACGCCGCGAAGCCGCGCTCCTTCACCGATGTATGCGTTGTCGTGGATGACCACCCGCTCGAGATCGACATCGCCGCGCACGCGCACGTTGGACCCGAGCACCGTGTACTCGCCCAGCCTCGTGCCCCCCTCGACACGGCACCCGGGCCCGATGACCGCGGGTCCGACGACCTGCGCCTCGGGATCGACCTCCGCGCCCTCCCCCAGCCACACGCCCTCCGCGATCTTGAACCCTGGGAGATCGAGCGAGACGCGGCCATCCAGGACGTCCATGTGACAGCGCAGGTACGCGTCGAGCGTTCCGACGTCCTCCCAGTAGCCCGATGCGATCGCGCCTACCAGCACCTGACCCTCGGCGAGGAGACGCGGGAAGACGTCGCTCGAGAAGTCGACCTGCTTGTCGCGGTCGATGTACTTGAAGACCTTCGGGTCGAGCACGTAGATGCCGGTGTTGATCGTGTCGCTGAACACCTGTCCCCACGTGGGCTTTTCGAGGAAGCGCTCGATCGACCCGTCCTCGCGGGTGATCACGATGCCGAACTCGAGGGGGTTCTCCACGTGGGCGAGCCCGATGGTCGCCACGGCCTTTCGCTCGTCGTGGAACGCGACGATCGCGCTCAGGTCGATGTCGGTGAGGACGTCACCGGAGATCACGAGGAACCGCTCGTCCAAGAGCTCGCGAGCGTTCCCGACCGAGCCCGCGGTGCCGAGGGGGGTGTTCTCGGTGGCGTAGGTCATGTTCACGCCGAACTCGGAGCCGTCGCCGAAGTAGGTCTGGATGGCCTGGGCGAGGAACGCGACAGTGACGACGATGTCCTCGAAGCCGTGCTTGCGCAGCAGCCCGACGATGTGCTCCATCATCGGACGGTTGCCCACGGGGAGCATGGGCTTCGGGGCGTTCGACGTGAGGGGACGCAGCCGCGTGCCCTCCCCTCCCGCCATGATCACGGCTTTCACAGATGCCGCCCCTCTCGTCCCTCTCGGAGCGCCCGGCGAGCCTCCGGCACATAGGTTGCCGCCGAGTAGTAGGCGAGCACGAGACCCGGGATGCCGGTGCCCCACGCGACCACCCTCGCCGCGTCGGCCAGCGATGAGTCACTGGCCGACAGCAGGAACGCGGGCATCGCGAACATCAGGGCGAACGTGCCCGCCTTCCCCACCCACTTCACGTCGAAGCGCTTCATCCCGAACAGCGTGAGCAAGGCGAGCGCGGCGCCCACCACGATCTCGCGGCGAGCACCGCGACACCGAACCACGTCGGCACCGACCCGTCGATCAGGATCGCGCCGCCGCAGATGATGAAGACGAGGCGGTCCGCGGTGGGGTCGAGGACCTTGCCGAGCTCGGAGACCTGGTGCAAGTGGCGCGCCGCGTAGCCATCGACCCAATCCGTCGCTCCGACGAAGCCGAGGAGCCACGCGGCCGACGCCCGGTCATCCTGCGCGAAGAGCAGCCACAGGAAGAGCGGGATGCAGAGAAGCCGTGCACAGGTGATCGCATTCGGGATCGTCAGGACGCGATCCGGCGCCGGCACTGCGGTCGCGGCGGAGGCGGGCGTCACTGGCCCAGCCTACGATCCCGGCATGAACGGACGCATCGCCCTCGTGACGGGTGCCGGCTCGGGTCTCGGCGCCGCTATCGCTCGACGACTCGCAGCGGACGGCGCGCACGTCGTCGTGAACGACCTGAACGCCGAGGCGGCGGCGAAGGTCGCGGCTGATGTAGGGGGGGAAGCCGCGCCGTTCGACGTCACTGAGTCCGCTGCGTTCACCGCGGCCGTCGATGGCGCGGTCGAGCGCCACGGACGCATCGACATCCTCGTCAACAACGCCGGGATCGTGCACGACCGGCCTGAGGTGCGAGAGCGGAGCATTGCGAACATGGCCGCGCGCATGGAGGGCCGTGACATCGAGCCCGTGCGGGCGACATCGACGCTCACCGACGAGCAGTGGGATCTCATGATCAAGACCCACCTCTACGGCACCTTCTACGGCACTCGCGCCGCGCTCCGGCACATGGAGCCGGCCCGCGCCGGGCACATCGTGAACCTCGCCTCGATCTACGGCCTCGTCGGCTCCCCCGGCACTTCGGACTACTCGGCTGCCAAGGGCGCGATCGTCCTGTTCACCAAGTCGGTCGGCCGGGAGGTCGCCCCGCTCGGCATTCACATCAACGCGGTCGCTCCGGGATTCATCGACACACCCCTGCTCGCGCCCATGGCCGAGATGAGAGGGATGCTCGAGATGCAGATCCCGAGCATGCGGCTCGGGGAGGCCGAGGAGGTCGCGAACCTCGTGCGCTTCCTGGCCGGGGACGAGGCCAGCTACTGCTTCGGCGACGTCCTCACGCTGTCAGGCGGCTACTCGATCTGACGATGCCGACCATCTTCTCTCGCATCATCGAGGGCGAGATCCCGGGGACGTTTGCCTGGCGCGATGACCTCTGCGTCGTGTTCATGTCGATCAACCCGCTGCAGGCGGGGCACGCGCTCGTTGTGCCGCGGGTCGAGACCGACCACTGGCTCGACCTCGACACCGCGGTCGCGCAACACCTCATGGTGGTCTCCCAGTTCATCGGGCGCGCCCAGCAGGCCGCGTTCAACCCGACGCGCGTCGCGATGATGATCGTCGGCCTCGAGGTACCGCACGTGCACCTCCACGTGGTCCCCATCCACGAGATGGGCGACGTCAACTTCGCAAGAGCAGCGACATCCGTCGATCCCGCCGATCTCGAACGCGCCGCCGAAGCCATCCGCACCCAGCTCCGCCGCGGCAGGGCCACGCCGAAGCCAGCGCGTAGCCCGCACCCCAACGCGACGCCGAGTGTTCACGCTCGGGGCACTATGCCGCGCCCGAGTGCACACACTCGACGCGGTCAGTCGGGGTCGACCGCGTCGATGAGGTGGGAGCCCTTGTTGCGGACGTTGTTCACGTCGGTGCTCACCGGGTGCATCGTGAGGAGATGCCCGGGCGCCGGCACGAGCAGCCCTTGCAACGACGCGATGTCTTCGTTCTTCGGGTCGAGCCACTCGTCCCACTTGCTCGCGGGCAGGATCACCGGCATGCGATCGTGGATCGGAGCCATGGTCTCGTTCGCCGACGTCGTGATGATCGTGGACGAGTAGAGCGTCTGCTCCGCCTGGCGATCGGGACCGCGCCACGTCTCCCACAGCCCCGCGAACGCGAGCGGCTCACCGTCGAGCCGATGGATGAAGTAGGGCTGCTTGCGCTTCTCTCCCGGCGTCGCCTTCCATTCGTAGAAGCCGTCGACGGGGATGATGCAGCGCTTCCTCTTGAGTGCGTGCTTGAACGTGTTCGAGGTGGCGACGGTCTCCGCCCGCGCGTTGATCATGCGGTTGCCGATCTTGATTTCCTTCGCCCACACCGGCACGAGGCCCCAGTGGAAGACCGCGAGCTCGCGCCCGTTCGGGCCGTCGACCACCGCGTAGATGTCGGTGGTCGGGGCCACGTTGTAGCTCTCGGGGAGCAGCGTCTCGGCGAGACCCGCGCCGAAGTACCGGGCGAGCTGGTCGGGTGGGGTCGCTGCGACGAAGCGTCCGCACATCGCTCTGACCGTACAGTGACCGCGGGATGGCGCCTCGCTCGCTTGCGGGATTTGTCGACAGGCTCGATGCGTGGCAGCAGAAGCGGCGCGCGCCGGGCTTCGCTGTCGCGGTCGGGCTGAAGTACCGCGAGGACAGGGGCCGGCAATACGCCGCGCTCCTCTCGTACTACGGGTTCATCTCCATGTTCCCGCTGCTGCTGCTCTTCGTCTGGATCCTCGGCGTGTTCCTCAAGGACTCACCGAGCCTCAGAGAAAAGATCCTCGACTCGATCATCGCCCGCTTGCCCGTGTTGGGGGCCCAGATCACGCGCGACGCCGACAGCCTCCACCTCAACGGTTTCACCGTCGTCGTCGGCGTCGTGACGCTGCTCTGGGCGGGGTTGAAGGTCGTTCGCACGACCCAGGACGCGTTCAACGAGCAGTGGGGGGTGCCGTGGCTCGCAGCAGCCCGGCCTCGTGAGCAAGTCGCTCCGAGGCGTCGCGATGCTCGCGATCATCGGCGGCGGGATCGTCGCGGCCACCGTCGTCACGAGCCTGTTCGCGTTCAGCGCCGACCTTGCCGGCGTCGACCAGGATCTGGGGCGCGGTCGTCGCGATCGCCCTGAACGTCGGTCTGCTGGCTGTCTCCTTCGAGCTCCTGACGGCCGCGCACCTCGGGCTTCGCGCGGTTCTGCCGGGCTCCCTCGCGGGTGGCGTCACCCTCTGGCTGCTCCAGATCGTCGGTGGTCAGTACGTCACTCGGGTCATCGACTCCGCGAGTGACGTGTACGGCGCATTCGCGACCGTGTTCGGCTTGCTCGTCTGGATCGCGCTCCTTGCCCGCGTGGTGCTGATCGCCGGCGAGGTGAACGTCGTCCTGCACCAGCGCGCATGGCCGCGTACGTTCAAGCGCGCGACGCTCCCTCCCGCTGCCGAGGAGTAGTTTCGGCCCTTCCCCGACTGCAGTCCTGAGATCACGGAGGCACCGATGGCAGAGATGGTGCGAGCGGCGCTGTTGCAGACCTCGTGGACGGGCGACAAGGAGTCGATGATCCGCGTCCACGAAGACAAGGTGCGCGAAGCGGCATCCGCTGGAGCACAGGTCATGTGCTTCCAAGAGCTGTTCTACGGCCCTTACTTCTGCCAGGTGCAGGACGAGGTGTACTTCGACTACGCGGAGTCGGTCCCGGGCCCGACCGTCGACCGCTTCCAGCAGCTCGCCCGCGACACCCGGATGGTGCTCGTGCTCCCCGTGTACGAGCGTGAGCAGGAAGGCGTCCTGTACAACACCGCCGCGGTCATCGACGCGGACGGCACCTACCTCGGCAAGTACCGCAAGACCCACATCCCTCAGGTGAAGGGCTTCTGGGAGAAGTTCTACTTCCGGCCCGGGAACCTCGGATACCCGGTGTTCGACACCGCGGTCGGGCGGGTCGGTGTGTACATCTGCTACGACCGGCACTTCCCCGAGGGCTGGCGCGCACTCGGCCTCGCGGGCGCGCAGATCGTGTTCAACCCCTCCGCGACGAGCCGCGGTCTGTCCATGTACTTGTGGAACCTCGAGCAGCCCGCGTCCGCGGTCGCGAACGAGTACTACGTCGGTGCGATCAACCGCGTGGGTGTGGAGCCGCTCGGCGACAACGACTTCTACGGCTCCTCCTACTTCGTGGATCCCCGCGGGCAGCTCGTCGGCGATGCCGCGAACGACAAAGTGGAGGAGCTCGTGATCCGTGATCTCGACCTCGAGAAGCTCGCCGAGGTCCGCAAGGTCTGGCAGTTCTACCGAGACCGCCGGCCCGACATGTACGGCTCACTCACGGAGGCGTGACGCCATGACCACGCTCATCACCAACGGGACGGTGATCTCGCCGAGCGGCGCCGTCGGCATGGACGTGCTCATCGACGGCGACCGGATCGCCGCGCTCGTGCAACCGGGCTCGACCGCGCTGGGCAGCGACCTCGCCGCCTCCGCGGAGCGCGTGATCGACGCGACCGGCAAGTACGTGATCCCGGGCGGCGTCGACGCGCACACGCACATGGAGCTGCCGTTCGGAGGCACGTTCGCGTCCGACACGTTCGAGACCGGCACCCGCGCGGCTGCATGGGGCGGCACGACGACGATCATCGACTTCGCCGTGCAACGGGCTGGCGAGCGCGTCTTCGACGGCCTCGAGGCCTGGCACGGCAAGGCCGACGGCAACTGCGCGATCGACTATGGCTTCCACATGATCGTCGGCGGTGTCGACGACGCGTCGCTGGCAGACATGGATCGGCTCGTGAACGACGAAGGCATCACGAGCGTGAAGCTGTTCATGGCCTATCCCGGCGTCTTCCTCAGCGACGACGCGCAGATCCTGCGCGCGATGCAGAAGGCCGCGTCGAACGGCTCGATGATCATGATGCACGCCGAGAACGGACCGGCGATCGACGTGCTCATCGCACAGGCCCTCGCCCGTCATGAGGTCGACCCGATCTTCCACGGCCTCACGCGACCAGTCGCGCTCGAGGAGGAAGCCACCCATCGGGCGATCAAGCTCGCGGAAGTCGCAGGCGCCCCCGTCTACATCGTGCACATGTCGGCGAGGGAGGCGGTCGAGCGGGTGGTCGAGGCCCGTGACCGCGGGGCCAACGTGTTCGGCGAGACCTGCCCCCAGTACCTCTACCTCAACCTCGAAGACCACCTCGGCGCACCTGGTTTCGAAGGTGCGAAGTACGTGTGCTCCACTCCCCTCCGCTCGAAGCACGAGCACCATCAGGCCGATCTCTGGCGGTTCCTCCGCCAGAACGACCTCCAGGTCGTCTCGACGGACCACTGCCCGTTCTGCTTCAAGGAGCAGAAGGAGCTGGGCGTCGGCGACTTCTCGAAGATCCCGAACGGCATCGGCGGTGTCGAGCACCGCATGGATCTCCTTTACCAAGGCGTCGTCGACGGCGAGATCACCCTCGAGCGTTGGGTCGACGTCGCGGCCACGACCCCTGCCCGGATGTTCGGTCTCTATCCGCGCAAGGGGGTCATCGCCCCGGGGGCCGACGCCGACGTCGTCGTCTACGACCCGCGTGCGACGACGCACATCAGTGTCGAGACCCACCACATGAACATGGACCACTCCGCCTACGAGGGTTTGGTGATCCAGGGAAGGGTCGACACCGTCCTGAGCCGCGGTGAGGTCATCATCGAAGACGGCCAGTACCTCGGCAAGCCCGGCCACGGCCAGTACCTCCGTCGCGGCCTCTCCTCCTACCTCCGCTGATGGGGCATCTCGGCTGATGGACGTCGGGATCGTCCTGCAGACCGATCCGCCGGCGCGCAAGGTCATCGACTACGCGGTACGCGCGGACGAGCTCGGGTTCTCCCATGTCTGGACGTTCGACTCGCACGTGCTCTGGCAAGAGCCGTACGTGATCTACAGCCAGATCCTCGGCCAGACCGAGGGCGTCATCGTCGGCCCGATGGTCACCAACCCAGGCACGCGCGACTGGACCGTCACCGCGTCGGTCTTCGCGACGCTCGACGAGATGTTCGGGCCGCGCACGGTCTGCGGCATCGGGCGCGGCGACTCGGCGCGTCGGGTGCAAGGAGAGAAGCCGCTCGGCTTGAACGACCTCTCGCGCTCGATCGAGGTGATCCGCGGGCTCGTGCGAGGCGAGGAGGTCGAGTTCCACGGGCAGCCGGTCCGGCTTCCGTGGTGGAAGGGCTCGCGCGACTTCCAGGTCTGGATGGCGGCGTACGGGCCGAAGGCCTTGCAGGTCTGCGGCGCGGTCGCCGACGGGTTCATCCTGCAGCTCGCCGACGTGGACGTGACCCGCTGGATGATCGGCCAGGTCCGCGAAGCCGCGGCAGCGGCCGGGCGCGACCCCTCGGCACTCACCATGTGCGTCGCCGCGCCCGCGTATGTCGGCAATGACAGCGCCCACATGCGCGATCAGTGCCGCTGGTTCGGAGGCATGGTCGGGAACCACGTCGCCGAGATCGTCGGTCGGTACGGCGGCGACGGCACCACGGTGCCCAAGGCGCTCACCGACTTCGTCGAGGGCCGCAGGGGCTACGACTACAGCGAGCACGGCCGCGCCGGCAATCCCCACGCCGACTTCGTCCCCGACGAGATCGTCGAGCGGTTCTGCGTCCTCGGGCCAGCCGAGACCCACCTCGAACGGCTGCACGAGCTGCGCGATCTCGGGGTCGATCAGTTCGCGATCTACCTGCAGCACGACGACAAGGACGGCACGCTCGAGGCGTACGGGTCCGAGATCCTGCCGACCATCGCCGGGTGGTGACCTGAGCTCGGTGGTGACTTGGGTCTGCCCCGAGTGCAAACGCCAGTTCGGCCGCACGAAGCAGTCGCACGAATCCGCGCCCGCCATGACCCTCGAGGAGTACTTCTCGACCGGCCCCGAGCGCGAGCGGCCGATCTTCGAGGTGGTGCGAGCCCATCTCGAATCGCTCGGGCCGGTGCACTACGAGGCGGTGTCGGTGGGCATCTTCTTCAAGCGTGCGAGGACGTTCGTCGAGCTCCGTCCGATGGTGAAGTGGCAA
Organism: uncultured Acidimicrobiales bacterium; assembly: GCA_963708175.1. GTDB lineage: Bacteria > Actinomycetota > Acidimicrobiia > Acidimicrobiales > DATKAS01 > DATKAS01. Next base: position 23,100 of record CAVPSD010000002.1, on the reverse strand, counting down.
GCCCTGTCGTTCGGGCTGAACCGCACGCTCGACCATCCGCGGATCGCCCGCAGGATGAAGGGCGGGCCGCGCACCTACCACGTGGTGAACATCCGCGAACCATCGGACGTCGACGATCAGGTGAAGGAGTGGCTGACGGAGTCCTACATGGACTTCGCGCCGTGAGACGCGACCGCACGCACCTCGTCCACGAGCACTGATCGCTGCTGCATGACCTCGTCGAGCTGCGCTCGCCGGGCATAGACCGCGTACCAGCCCCGCGCGAGCCTCACCAGCCCCACGATCCACTCGACGATCCAGATCGCGCACAAGCCGAACAGCGGCGCCGTGACGAACACGAGCAGGCCGGCCCAGAACCCCGTGCGATCGTCGAACACGACGTCGATCATCGGGGACAGCGGGAACGTGAACGCGGCGAGAACCTCGGAGATGACGGCGCCGCCCACGTCGAGCCATGCGACCAGCAGCCAGGTGAGGGGGAACACGACGATCGCGACGAGCAATCGCACCGTGCCCTTCGTGACCGGCGAGCGAACGGTGAGGCCCGTGACTACGACGAGGAGCGCAGGCAGCGCGTTGATCATGAAGCCCGCCAACGCGAACGGCGCCAACACGAACACACCGACCGCAAGCAACACCGCCCGCTTGAACAGGCTCGCGGGGGTCGGCTTGGGCACGAGCTCTTCGTCCGTGACGCCGAGCGCGTCGAGCGCCAAGCTGTAGCGGCCGAGCTCACCGGTCAGCTGGGCACGTTCGTCCTTCGGCGCGCGGCCCAGGCGGGCGGCCAGCGGCTCGCGCTGCTCGAGCGGCACGAGCTCTTGCGGCCGGTGCATGCCCTCACGCAGCGCGATGTCCGCCGCCCGCGAGAACGCCGCGCCCTCGAGAAAGGTGTCGAAGTCCGGTGACACCGCACGCAGCCGCTCGGTGATCTCGCCGGTGAGCGCGCGCACCGACTCATGGTCCTCGTCGGTCGCCTCGCGCCCCTCAGGCAGTATCGACCAGAGCTCGTGGTCGAGGTCGAGCGGCTCGCCCGCGCGCACGAACACGCGCGAGCGCAGCGCGACCTTGTCCTCGAACCACAGCCCTACGGGGACGATCTGGATGTCGCGCACGCCGTGGGCCTTGGCCCCGAGGGCGATCCTCGCGGCGCCAGTGCGGATCGGCGCGAGGCGTGGCACGTCGTGCGTCGTCCCTTCGGGAAACACCGCGATCGTGCCGTGATCGCCGAGCTCGGCCTCGGCATCTTCGAACGCGCGCTTGTTCCGCTCGCCCGCACCGCCGTCGGTCTGGCGATGGATCGGGATGACGCCTGCGAGCGCAAGCAGGGGACGGACGATGATCACCTTCCAGAGCGTGGCCTTGGCGAGGAACCGCGGGAGCCGTCCGAGGGCCGAGGTCACGAGCACCGGATCGGCGAACCCGTTGAAGTGGTTCGCGACCAGCAGCGTCGGGCGCCTCGTGTCGAGCCGATCGAACCCTGCGGTCTCGACCTTGCGATAGAAGCCCCGGGTCGCGACGCGCGCCACCCTCAGCACGAACTGGTCAAGGACCCGCCGGATCACTCGCGGAGTGTATGAAGGACGCGACCTCCGTCGGGCTGATGCGTGGCCGTTGGCTCGCTCCCCACGCGAACAAGGCCGCGAGCACCACGCCCGAGAAGAGGAACAGCACGTTGGTCACGTCTTCCGAGCCCGACAGCGCGGGCGCGGGGTTCAGCGCGTGGTAGAGCACGTGCGGCAACGCGAACGCGCCGTAGGTGATCAGCGCGACGTACACGCCACTGCGGCGGCCCCACAGTGCCGCTGCTACGAGTCCGACCCCAGTGCAGAGGAATCCGATTCCGGCGTCGGTGGCCAAGTGGTGGTTGTAGGGCGGCTCGGCCACGATGAGGTGCGGATGCACACCTGGGAAGTTCTCGTACCAGTTCTTCGGCGCGAGTGTCGCCCAGAGGCCGATGGCCAGCTGAGGGATCGCGAGCGCCACGACCATGCCGACCCTGACCCAGCTCGCCACCTTGTCGTCCACGAGGGCTACCGTACGCACTACGTGGACTGAGCACTCGGTCCACTTCTGCACCTCTGGAGCAGACCATTGTGCTCGACCTCCTGATCGACCTGGACCCGACCCGCGGCCGTCAGGCCGGTCTCGAGGAAGCACTGCGCCGCGGCGTCACGAGCGGCCAGCTCGTCGCGGGGGCCCGGCTCCCCTCCACTCGTTCCCTTGCCAAGGAGCTCGGCTACGCGCGCGCAACCGTCGTCGCCGCCTACGAGCAGCTGGTGGCGGAGGGCTTCCTCGTGGCGGAACGAGGAGCCGGAACCCGCATCGCCGCGGTGCCGATCTCGCGCGGGCGGCCGCCCGCGGTCGAGATGCCGCGGTCGCGCTACGCGGCGGACTTTCGTCCCGGTGAGCCAGACCGGGCGTCGTTCCCCCGCGGCGAGTGGTCTCGCTCCGTCCGGCGCGTGCTCGCATCGGCTCCTGACGAGCTGTTCGGCTACGGCGATCCGCGCGGCGTGCGCGAGCTGCGAGTCGCGCTGGCGTCCTACCTCGGTCGTTCCCGCGCCGTGGTCGCCGATCCCGATCAGATCGTCGTGCTCAGTGGTTTCGCCAACGCGCTGACGGTTCTCGCCGAGACATTCCGCGCGATCGGCCTGACCTCGATCGCGATCGAGGACCCGGCCTTGCCGTTCCATCCCGAGTTCTGCCGGCGCGCCGGGCTGTCGGTCGTGCGAGTGCCGGTCGACGACGACGGGGTCCGCGTCGACGCGCTCGCCCAGACCGACGCCCGCGCGGTGCTCGTCACGCCGGCGCATCAATATCCGCTCGGGGTCGCGCTGGCGCCCCACCGACGTGCCGCGCTCGTGCAGTGGGCGCGTCGGGTGGATGGCTGGATCATCGAGGACGACTACGACGGTGAGTTTCGCTACGACCGTCAGCCGATCGGAGCGGTGCAGGGCCTCGACCCGGACCGGGTCGTCTATGGGGGCACTGCAAGCAAGTCGCTCGCCGCCGGCGTGCATCTCGCGTGGCTCGTCGTGCCGACATCGCTGCTCGCGCCGGTCGTGGAGACCGCACGCTGGCGCATGACGGTCTCGGCGATCGAGCAGGCGGCCCTCGGCGACTTCATCACGACGGGCCGCCTCGATCGCCACCTTCGCCAGATGCGCCTGACGTATGGGCGGCGTCGGGACGCCATCGTCGCCGAGCTTCGCGCACATGCGCCGTGGATCAGTGTGACTGGCATCTCGGCGGGGCTCCACGGCGCCGTCGTGCTCGACGGTCCCGCTGAGCGCGAGCGCGAGATCCTCGAGATTGCGGAGCGGCACTCGGTGGGCCTGCACCCGCTTGCGGCGCATCGTCACGCTCCGGGTCCTCCCGGCCTGGTGGTCGGCTGGAGTCGCCCGGCGGGCCATGAGTTCAGCGCCGCGCTGGCGCGCCTCGGTCAGCTCGTGTCCGCGCTTCCTGCGTCACCGGACTGAGCGAGGCGGCCTTCGAGTGAAGCGAGCTGCTCGCGCACGGCCGTCAGCTCGGCTACGACGTCGCCGGCCGAGGCCGGCGGTGGCGTTGCCCTCTCCTCGGCTTGCTCGCGGGCCGTCTTGAAGAAGCTGGCGAGCGTTCCCGAGATGATCCCGAGCGTCGCGACGCCGGTGAGCATCAGAAAGACGCCGGCGACGCGTCCAGCCGAGGTGTCCGGGACGATGTCCCCGTAGCCGACCGTGGTGAGCGTGACAATGCCCCACCAGAACGCGTCGCCGTATGTCGCGAAACCCGGGTTCGTCGGATGCTCGGCGATGTACGCAGCCCATGACGAGAAGAGGAGCACGCCGCCGGCGAACACCCCGACTTGCCCCAGGCGCTGGGCGATCAGCCTCGCCGACGGCGTCACCGCGATGATGCGCAGCAGACGCGCCACGCGGGCGAGCTGGAGGATCTCGGTGCCCTCGAGTCCGGGGATGAGGAACCACGGCGCGGTCAGGATCACGACGACGAGGTCGAAGATGCCGGTGCCCGTGCGCAGGTAGTGACGGATGTACCGCATGTGCATCGCGAGGTCGACGATGAACACGACCCAGGCGACGACGTTGACCACGATCGACACCCACGAATCGGTCGTCGCGCGTGAGAAGGCGACGACGATCGGAAGGATCGCCGAGAGCACGAGCAGGAGGCGCGTGCGCTCTTCGAAGCGCTCGAGCTTGCGGAGGTCTGCCTCGGAGCGAGCGCGGTCAGCGAGCTTCTGCGCGCGGCTCGCCTCGGACGTGGGAGTGCTCGCCACGGCAGCCCATCATGCGCTGGTCCAGCCGCCGCTCGGTGGATGCCCGCTCAGCCGCCGCTGCCGTACGGGCGGGTGATGATCTCGAGCAGATGGCCATCGGGGTCGGGGAAGTACACACCTCGACCGCCATCGTCGTGGTTGATCTCGCCGAGCCGGCGTTGCATGGGGTCCGCCCAGTAGTCGAGGCCCCGGGCCTGGATGCGCCCGAAGATCTCGTCGAACTCGGACTCCGCCACCAGAAACGCGAAGTGCTGCGCTTCGAAGGGCCCAGATCGCGTCTGGTAGTCCAGAGTGATCCCGTTCGCCACTTCGACGGCCATGAACCCGTAGATGGGCGTCGCGTCGGGCAGACCGAGGATCTCCGTCAGGAAGGCCGCGGACGCCCGCTTGTCGGTCGCCCACACGATGGTGTGGTTCAGCTCGACAGCCACGGTTCGAGCCTACGGACGATGACGCGCGGTACAACCCGGACGCGTCGGAGCCGGTGACTTCCCCCGAGGTCACCGGCTCCGAAACCATCACGCGTATGTGATCCCCACCACGGCGGTCGCCGGCCATCGGCACGATTCCGGCGAAATGCTCCGCTCCCGCCTCTGGCTCCATCTTGCAAATGGAGCCAACGCCGTCGAACGTAAGCGCAGGTTGACAGGGTGTCAAGCCCCGTTTACGCGGTCTTTACACCGCTCACATTTGACGAAATCCCAGAAAATGTCAGTAGCGCGTGCCTAATCAATCCCGAACCATGTGCGACGCGTTCGGCCCACGACTTCATCCGGGACCCTCAGCTCTGACCCACGGGCGGAAGTCCGGATCCGCGTCCGCGATCGACCGGAAGTCCACGAGCCGCCCGTCGATCTCGTACTGGAGACGGCCAACGGCCCGGATCGCGAGATCCTCGGCGAAGAAGCTGGCGAGCTCGTCACGCTCGCGGGCATCCAGCCACGCCGGCGGATCGGAGGTCGCCCGGAACCCGCACACCCTCGCAAGGTCCTGCAGCGCAGTCCTCGCCCGCCGGTCGAGCAGGTTGTACCGGCGGCGGAAGTACACGACGTCGGGGTCGAGCTCGATCAGGGGCGCGAGCCACAGCCGGTGCAGCGAGGTCGCGATGGCGAAGCGGGTGCTGGGCGCCGTCGCGTCGTGGAGGTATTGCGTCACGAGGGCCATGTCCCACCACGGCGCGACGTCGGGGCCGATGCGAATCGCGTCGAAGACACCGACCGAGGGGATGATCGGCGCGCCGCACGCAAGCAGGTACACCCCACTCCCCACCGCGTCGCGAATCAGCTGGACCGCATCGCGATACACCTGCTCGCGCGGCACGTCTTCGCGGTGACGGCGCCCTGGCAGGGCAGCGGCGTACAGGAAGTCGAGCTTGAGGTACGTGTAGCCGTCGTCGACCGCACGTCCGATCGCGTCGAGCACCCTCTCCTGCGCGCCCGGATGGGTCAGGTCGAGCGCAACGCAGTCGCCGCCCCAGTTGCGGCCGGCGAAAGTCGGCCGGCCTTCCTCGTCTCGGACGAACAGCTCAGGCCGATCACAGAAGAGGGCGGAGTCGTCGCGAACGATGAACGGTGCGAGCCACAGACCAGGCTCGAAGCCGGCATCCCTCGCGTGGTCGGCCATCGCGCGGCATGCCGGACGGGAACCGCTCGTTGGCCCGCCAGTCGCCGATCTCGCGCTGCCACCCGTCGTCGATCTGGAACACGTCGAAGGGCAATCCACCCAGGTCACCCAGGGTGCCGCGCAGTCGCGGCTCGTCGATGTTCCCGTAGAACGAGTACCAGCTGCACCAGACCCTCGGGCGGCGCGCCCGACGGGAACCCAGGCTCTCGCCCAGCAGGGCGGCGTACCGAGCGAACACCTCCGCCTCGCTGCCTCGGGCGATCAACCACTCGATCGGGGGTCCTTCGGTGCGCCCGCGGAGCACTCCGGCGTCGATCTCTATCCGGGCCCCGAGCCCGAGCGCGCCGACGAGCAGGACCTCGTCGTGGTCGTCGGCGTCATCGCGGACGGCCACCGCCCCGACGGCGCTGCCGCCGTGCCGATCGCTCCCGGCGAATGCGGGGTCGTCGATCATCGGCCATCGCTCCGCGACCGGGTTTCGGAGCACCGGACGATCGAGATCGACCCACCGCGTGTCGCTCCATGACTGCCAGCCGTGCTGGAAGTACCGGGCGCCCCTCGCGGGGATGTCGGCTGCGACGTCGCGCCCGCTGACGATCTCGTGCACGCCGTTCAGGATGCACGATCTCGAGAATTTGGTGTGTCTGAACCCGCGAGGTCGCGGGTATTGCTCCATTCAGCAGGTCCCCACCCAAGAGCGCAGCCCGCTCGGCCCACACGCCTTTGTCACCCCCGACGGGCGGGCTGCGCACGGGGGCGGTCTTCAGGTCGTGAGCGAGATGACCGCAAGCGGGCCACGCGCGTCGCGACGGAGCTAGTGCTTGCGCCAGAACGCGAGCCGGCGAAGCCACCCTCGCCAGCCCACTTGCGGATGGGCGCCCCATCCCTCGGCCATCTGCAGGTAGTACTTGCCCACCGAGGGGTCGACGCTCGAAGGCTCGTCGTCGCAGTGCGAGCTCAAGGCCGTCATGGGCCGTACATGCCCCGAACAGCCCGCTTCTAGACGAAGCGGGACGCCCGGGTGCCCGGCGGGTTTTGCACCCCGGGCACGGCGTCCGGATTCTCGACGAGGACCTCGCCCTCGAGGCCGTCGGGGTCCCGGAAGAACACCGAGAGATCAGGGCCGAAGTCGGTGACGAAGTCGTCAGCTGCCCCGCGCTCCATGAGCCTCCGCCGGATCTCCTCGAACGCCGCCATGTCCGTCGCCCGCAGCCCGATGTGGTCGATGCGCCCACGGCCGAACATCGGCACCTGACGAGCGGCCTCTGTGTTGCCCTGGATGTCGAACACGTTGAGCATCGTGCCGTCGCCGATGTCGACCATCGACATCCGGAAGGCTTTGCCCTCCCTCGCATCGCGCGTGTCGCTCACGACCTTCGCCTCGAAAACCTCCCCATAGAAGGCGTGGAGGCGATCGGTGTCGCTGGTCAGCGTGGCCACGTGGTTGATGCCTTTCAGGAGCATGGGTCGAGCGTAGGTCAGGGGTTCTGGAAGAAACCCGGGAACTCGAGCGCGAGCCACGGCCGCCGCCCCCACGCGAGCGCCTTCCCCGTGAGGATCGGCCGCATCAGGCCGGAGCGCCTGTACGCGACCTGCACGAACGCGACCGGCTCGACACTCATGACGACGTCCGGTCTCGCATCCGAGTCACGCGACACCGAGTGTCGCGACACGGTGAGGCTCGACGAGTCGAACGCGTAGGTGGTCGTGGCGTACCCCCGCAGGCGGACTTGGACGCGCGCCCTGAGGTCCTGGGTCGTCGCGGGTTCGAGGATGTGAGGCGTCACGACCTCGACGAAGTCGATGATCGGCTGGGCAGCTCGGGCGGTGATCGTCCACGACACGCCGACGGTCCGCGCGAGGTCCTGCCCGTGGAACTCGAGCTCGCCGACCATCGCCCCGAGGAAGGGACGCAAGGGCATCGGCATGTTGCCGTGCCACTGGACGACCGCGCCGTCGGGCAGCGCGCGGCATGTCGCGAGCGTTGCAGCGATCGACCCGTCGACCATGTCGGCGAGCGCGCCGAGGTCGCGCCCGGCTTCGGCCTCGAGCCGCTCCTGATTCGTGGCGCCTCGCGCGGCGATGTCCGCGTACGGGCTCACGCCGCCGCCGGCCATCTGCCGGTATGCCAACGCGCCGCTCGCGAGGTGAGCTCCCAGCTGTGCGATCGTCCACGACGACCTCGTCACAGGCCGGACCGGGTCCAGCCCGGAACGCAAGAGGGTCGTGAATCGAGCCGACGCATCCGCGACCGCGTCGGCTGCCTCGCTCACCGGTGCCGCCACTCGCGATCCTCCTTGTGGGTGTGACCATCGCGCCTGCCGGGTATGGCTGCGACATGTTGCTCTTTCTCATTGCCGCCGTCATCGCCATCGTCGGGATCGTCCAGCTGATCCAAGGCCAGATCCTGTTCGGGCTCATCCTCCTCGTGGTCGCCTGCCTGGTTGGCCCCGGCGGTTACAGCATCTTCCACGCTCGCCGAACTGTCTGACGCTACGAGCGGTGAGACCAATCACCGGGGACGAGTGACATCCCGCTGCGTCCGCGGTCGAGCTTCACCGACAGCACGTGGTGGATCTGGAGCCGGTTCTCTTCGAACCCGAGGATGGCCGCGGTGATGTAGAGCTTCCAGACCCGCGCGCGGCCGAGCCCGATCAGTCGAACGGCGTCGTCCCAGTTTTCGTCGAGTCGCGATGCCCACTCGCGAAGGGTCAGCACGTAGTGGTCGCGGAGGGTCTCGACGTGCCTCACCTCGAAGCTCGCCTCCTGGAACGTCGACACGATGTGGCCGATCTCGTGGAGGTCGGCATCGGGAAAGACGTACGAGTTGATGAACGTCGGCTTCGGGAACCGCTCGCGCCGGAACGGCGCGCGGCTGATCGCATGGTGGAAGAACCGTCCGCCGGGCCTGAGCAAGCGGTGCACGGTCGCCGGGTAATTCGGGAGGTCGCTGCCGACGTGCTCGAGGATCCCCACTGCCGCGACGAGATCGAAGGGAGCGTCGGTGATGGTTCGGTAGTCCTGCACGCGCACCTCGACCTGATGGTCGAGCCCCGCCTCGGCGACCCGCTTGCGCGCATACGTTGCTTGCTCTTCCGAAAGCGTCACCGCAGTCATGACCGCGCCGTACTCACGAGCGGCGTGGATCGACAGGCTCCCCCAACCGCAGCCTGCATCGAGGACGCGCATCCCCGGCTGGATGTCGAGCTTGCGGCAGACGAGGTCGATCTTCGCGGTCTGCGCCTTGTCGAGCCCACCGCCCGGGTCCGACCAGAGCGCGCAGCTGTACAGCATCGTCTCGCCGAGCAGCAGCTCGTAGAACTCGTTCGAGACGTCGTAGTGATGGCTCACGGCCGCCTGATCCCGCGACGTCGAATGGAACCGGCCGCGCAGCTTGACCTCCTCGGGCGGCGGGGCCGGCCGGTGCAGTGCGGCGCGTCCGAGCACCTTGGCCATCTCGGCCCGTGTCTTCAGGTCGAAGCGCGGGACAGGCATGCGTTCGCGCAGCCGCAAGGCCTCGAGGAAGTCGCCCTCGACGACGAGGTCACCGGCGATGTAGGCGCGGGCGACGCCCAGCTCACCCGGCGCGTAGAGCATGCGCGACAGCGCGTCAGGGTTCGTGATGACGACCGTTGCCGGAGAGTCGTCCGGGCCGACCGCTGAGCCGTCGTAGAACTCGAAGCGGATCGGCAGGTCGTCGCCGAGGATCCTGTGCAAGAGACCGCCCAGTTGCCCGTTCACGGCTGCGGACAGTACGGCAGAGTCGCCGGGGGCGGCTCGGTACCATTGCGCCCCGCGAGGCGAGAGAGGAAGCGATGGGCGTCGACCGGACGTTCCTCTTCAGCGACATCGAAGGAAGCACCCAGAAGTGGGAGGCGCATCCGGCGCTGATGGCGGGCGCGCTCGCCCGCCACGACACGCTCATGATCGAGGCAGTCGTGGGCCACCGGGGCTTGGTCGTGTCGCACACCGGGGACGGCATGCTCGCGGTGTTCGAGAGGGCTGCCGACGCGCTCTCGGCCGCCGACGAAGCCCAACACCGGCTCGCCGAGGTCGACCCTTCGGAGATCGAGCCCCTGCGGGTGCGCATGGGCGTCCATCGGGGAGCTGCGGTCGAGGTCGGCGGCAACTTCTTCGGGCCGACGCTCAACCGGTGCGCGCGGATGATGGCAGTGGCGCACGGGGGCCAGGTCGTGCTCTCCGACGAGGTCGCGCGACGATCCTTCGGTCGCGGCCGGCGGGTTCGCGCTCGTCGATCTCGGGAGCCATCAGCTTCGAGACGTACCCCGGCCCGTGGCGGTCTTCCAGCTCTCGCTCGACGGGTTGCGCGCCGACTTCCCCCCGCTGCGCACGGTCGGCCAGAAGCAGCACAACCTTCCCGGTCCCGTCTCGACATTCATCGGGCGCGTGAAGGTGCTCGAAGCCGTCGACGAGATGCTCGAGACGCGGCGGCTCGTGACGATCGTCGGCTCGGGCGGATGCGGCAAGACGCGCGTCGCCATCGAAGCCGCAGCCGCTCGAGCCGGCCGTTACCGGGACGGCGCGTGGCTCGTCGAGCTTGCCGACCTGCCTCCGGGCAGCGCGGTCGCGAGCGCTGTCGCCGCCGTGCTGCGCGTGCAGGAAGAGTCCGGGCGCTCCATGGCCGACACTTTGTGCGAGCGCCTCGGGCACGAGCAGCTCCTCCTCGTGCTCGACAACTGTGAGCACCTCGTCCCGGAGGTCGCCGATCTCACGACTCGGCTGCTGGAGTCGTGTCCCCAGGTGCAGGTGCTGAACACGAGCCAGGCACCGATCGGCGTCCCGGGCGAGGCGCTGCTCGCGATGGAGCCCCTCGACCTGCCCACTGCCGCGGGAGGCGACGAAGCAGAGGCGGTTCGGCTTTTCCTCGACCGCGCGGTGCTGGTACGGCCCGATTTCAGCCCAGGCGACCGCGACCTCGCCGCCATCGCTCGCGTCTGCCGCCGCCTCGACGGCATCCCCCTGGCCATCGAGCTCGCGGCCTCGCGGCTCAACGTGCTCTCGCTCGCGCAGCTCGAGGAGCGGCTCGACCAGCGCTTCGCCTTGCTCACCGGTACGAGCCACCGATCGGCCCGCCAGCGCACGCTGCGGGCGACGGTCGAGTGGAGCTTCGAGCTGCTCGCGCCCGCCGAGCAGCGCGCGCGTGGATCGCGCTGTCGGTCTTCATCGGCGGGTTCGACCTCGAGGCCGCAGCGTTCCTCCTCGGCGTCGACGAGCTCGAAGCGCTGGACGCGCTGGCCGTGTTGGTCGATCGGTCGATCATCCAGACTTCGCCGAGGGAGGAGGGCGTCCGGTACCGGATGCTCGAGACCATGCGCGAGTTCGGCCGGGAGCGTCTCGTCGCTGCCGGCGAGGTCGCCGAGGCGCGGGCTCGTCAGCGAGCGTGGATGCTCGATCTCGCGGCTCGGGCGGTGCCCGAGCACATGACGAACGAAGGGCCCGCTTGGCACAACCGCTTCGACCTCGAGTACCCGAACGTGCGGTTCGCGATCGAGTCCGGGCTCGACGACGGCGCTGCCGTGGACAGCCTCACGCTGTGCGCAGACCTCGGTTTGTTCTTCTGGCTCCGCGGTCACCTCGCCCAGGGCCGTGAGTGGTGCGAACGTTCGCTCGCCGCCGCGTCCGACGCAGGCGACGATCTGCGGGCGCGCGGCCTGTTGAGCCTCGGCGAGCTCGCGTTCGGTCAGCTCGACTTCGAGGCCAGTGCGCCTCCGCTCGAGGAAGCGGTGCGACTCGCCATGTCCGTCGGGGACGAGCCGTCCGTCGGGTGGGCGCACATGTTCCTCGCCGCGATCTACGCGAACCGAGGAGACTTCGAGAGGGCGATCTCTTCACGCGACGAGGCGCTCCGCGTCGCCGAGGGCCACGTGATCCCAAGTGTCACTGCAGGCGCGTACTACTGGGTCGGCGCCGTCAACGCCATGGTCGGCGACGAAGACGGAGCGGCGACCTACCTCGATCGCGCCGTTGAGCTTGCACGGAAGGTCGGCTCTCCGTACACGTTGGCGCGGTATCTGCCGCTGATCGCGAGGCGCCTCCACGTCGAGGGCGATCACGCCGCGGCGATGGTCGTGTTCGAAGAGGCGATCGACCTCTCGCGAAAGGCCGGTGACCGCGTCGGGCTCGCGCGATCACTGCAGTTCCTGGCCGAACGGAACGTGCTCAGCGGCGACTACGACAAGGCCGTCGCCCGGCTGGACGAGGCGCAACCGATCATCTCTCGTGAGATCGACGATCCCACTCTCGCCTGTCGCGTCGAGCTGACGTGGGCCACCTTGTGGCGGCACCGCGGCGATCTCGACCTGGCACAGAGCCACGTCGAGCAGGCGCTCGCCTGGGCCGCCGGCCTCAAGGGTTGGCGCACGACACTCGACCCCTCACTCGTGCAAGCCGAGGTCGCCTTCGACTCGGGGGATACCGACCGCGCGCTCGATTCCATCGGCGTGAGCCTCGACCAGGCGCGCGAAGCCAATCACTCGCAGCGCCTGACGCGCGCGCTGCTGTTCGAAGCGCGTGTGCTTGCGACGATGGGTGACATCGAAGCCGCTGAGCGGTCGCTTGCGGAGGCCGAGACGCTTCTCGGGCAGACGGTTGACGGCATGGTTCTTGCGCAGCTCGACGGTGTCCGAGGCCAGATCGCGCTCGTGAAGGCAGATCCGGCTCGCGCCGCCGCGATGTTCGAACGGGCCGTGAACGCAGCGTCGCTTGCCGGCGCAGCGCTGCTCTCGATCGAGTGCACCGAAGACTTGGCGCTCGCCTTGGCTGAGATCGACCCGAGCGACGACCGCGTTGAGCGGTTGCTGGCGGACGCCGAGGCCCGCCGAGCGGACCTCGCCACTCCACTTCCCCGAATGAGACAGCGCCCGCTCATCGCTTGACTCTTCCGATGGCGGTGGGGACGTTTGGCGAGGCCAGACGATGGGCACTGAGACGGCAACGTTCATCCGAGGAGGAGCCATGTCGTCTGATCCCTTTGCCATCTTGGAAGGTGACCACCGGGCCGTCGAGGCGATGCTCACGACCCTCGCCGAGTCAGAGCCGGGACCCGAGCGCGAGCAGCTGGTTCAGAAGCTCACCACGGCATTCGAGGCCCACGCGAGCTTCGAGGAGCAGGCCATCTATCCCCTCGTCCCCGACGTGATGGGGTCCGAGAAGGAAGAAGAGGCCGAGATCGAGCACAGGCTCGCCCGTGAGGGCATCAAGAAGCTCAACGAGATGGTGTCGCAGCCCGGGTTCGGCGCGGCGGTCGAGATGCTCGAAGGCGGGATCGGCCACCACGTCGAAGAAGAGGAGAGCGAGATGTTCCCGGCGCTTCGCAGCGCGGTGGACGACGACACGAAGCAACAGCTCATGTCCGAGCTGCGCAAGGCCAAGTCGGCTGCGGGCCTTCCGTTGATCGACCCTGACGTTCGCGACCAAGGAAGAGCTGATGAACGCGGCCGCGGACGCGGGCATCGAGGGTCGCAGCTCCATGTCGAAGGAAGAGCTCGCCGACGCCATCTCCCGGTCCGGCTCGTAACCGCGAGGGGCGGCGGGGTGGATGCTTTCTCGCACGAGCGGCTCGAGGCCGCGATCATCGGCGTCTTACGCGACGGCGCTTCACTCGACGCAGTCGGGCTCAAGTGCATCGAACCAGGAGCGTGGGTTCGTCCCCGGACCCTCGCCCTCGCGCTTGCCGCGATGGGATTCGGCCCGCTCGAGCCACTTGACCGGCATGTGCTCCCGATGCTCGAGCTCTTGCACTGGTCGGGGCGCGTGGAACGGCTGGCTGCGGCCGGCACCTCTGCGCGTACCGGCTACTGGCGGTTTGCAGCGCCGGTGCTCGCGACGACTGCCTGACGCGCGCCTAGCCTGCGCCCGTGCCCAAGCCGGTGATCATGGCGGTCGACGACGATCCCGCCGTGCTCAAGGCGATCACCCGGGACCTCCAATCGCACTACGGCTCGGAGTACCAGGTCGTGCCCATGCCGTCTGCTCCGCCCGCGCTGGCGAAGCTCGGCACGTACGCCCTGAGGGATCGGCGGGTGGCGATGATCGTGTCCGATCAGCGCATGCCGGTGATGACTGGCATCGAGATGCTCGAGCGCGCGAAGCGAGAGGCTCCGGACGCCAAGCTCGTCCTCCTCACGGCGTACGCCGACACGGACGTGGCGATCAAGGCGATCAACGACATCAAGCTCGATCGATACCTGATGAAGCCGTGGGATCCGCCCGAGGAGAAGGTCTACCCGGCCTTCGACGAATTGCTCGACGATTGGCGCCGTCACCACCTTGACGATCCGCCACCGGTGCGGATCGTCGGCCACCGGTGGTCAGAGCGCAGCCACGAGCTGAAGACGTTCCTGGCGCGCAACTACGTGCCCTACAGCTGGCTCGACCTCGAGCGCGACGACGAGGCTCAACGTCTGCACGATCTCGCCCACGCACTCCCCGACGATCTGCCGCTCGTGCTGATCACGGACGGGGCGCAGCTGCGCTGTCCCTCTGCCCTCGAGGTCGCGAGCGCGCTCGGGCTGCGAACCAGGGCCGAGAAGCCGCTCTACGACTTGTGCATCGTCGGAGGCGGACCCGCGGGCTTGGCAGCCGCGGTGTGCGGCGCGTCCGAAGGGCTCGACGTCGTGCTCGTGGAGGCGCACGCCCCCGGTGGACAGGCCGGACAGAGCGCGTCGATCGAGAACTACCTCGGGTTTCCGAAGGGCTTGTCCGGAGCAGACCTCGCTGCCCGCGCCATGGACCAGGCGCGGCGGTTCGAGGCCGAGATCGTGCTCGCCCGCGACGTCGTGGGTTTCGAAGCACGTGGCCCCGTCCGCGCCGTCCGTTTCGACGACGGCACCGAGATCGAGGCGCGCTCGCTATTGGTCGCGTCGGGGATCTCGTACCGGCGACTCGAAGCTCCGGGTCTCGGCGAGCTCACCGGACGCGGGGTGTACTACGGCGCGAGCGCATCCCAGTTCGCGTCAACCAAGGGTGACGACGTGTACGTCATCGGCGCCGCAAACTCGGCCGGCCAGGCGGTCGTGAACCTCGCGAGGTTCGCCCGCCGAGTGGTGTTGCTCGTTCGCTCGGACGCGCTCGAGAAGAGCATGTCGCACTACCTCATCGAGCAGATCCGCGCGACGCCGAACGTCGAGGTGCGGCTGCAGAGCGAGGTCGTGGGTGGCGTCGGGACGGAGCATCTCGAAGGGCTGACGCTCATCGACAACGCCGCGGGCACGAAGTCGGACGTCGAGACCAACTGGCTGTTCGTGTTCATCGGGGCAACGCCGCGCACGGATTGGCTGGGAAATGGCATCGCCCGAGACGAGACCGGCTTCGTGAAGACAGGCCGCGACCTTCCGAAGAAGGGCAAGCTCAGTTTCCCGCTCGACCGCGTTCCGTTCATGCTCGAGACGAACGTCCCGGGCGTGTTCGCCGCGGGTGATGTTCGGCACACGTCGATGAAGCGGGTCGCCTCGGCCGTCGGCGAGGGGGCCATGTCCGTGCATCTCGTGCACAGCTATCTGGCGACGATCTGATGCTGGCCGACGAGCTCCGACCGCTCTTCCTCTTCGATGGCCTCACCGACGCGCAGGTTGCGGACCTCGCCGCGGTCGGAGAGAAGGTGGCGTTCCAAGACGGCGAGGAGCTGTTCAAGGAAGGCGAGCCGGCAGACCACTGGTGGGTGCTCCTCGACGGGAAGGTGAGCATCGTGCGGCGTGCCGGGCGGTCCGAGCCGGTCGTGATGACGACGATGGACAACCCTGGGCAGTGGGCCGGCGGGTTCCGGGCGTGGAGTGATGCGAGCTATCTCGCGACGGGCCGCGGTGAGGCCGCGGGCCACATGTTCAGGGTGCCCGCGGCGGATCTCGGGCGGCTCGCAGGCGAGTGGACTCCGTTCGGCGTGCACATGATCAAGGGCTTCTTCCAGACCGTCCGTACGATGGACACGCTGTCGCGCGAGCGCGAACAGCTCATCAAGCTCGGCGAGCAGTCGGCGCGCCTCGCGCACGAGATCAACAACCCCGCTTCCGCCACGGCGCGCTCGGTCGATGCGCTGACCGAGACCTGCGACGCGATGCTCTCCGCGCTCGTCCGCCTGTCCGAGCTCGGAGTGCCGACCGAGCAGTTCGTCGCGTTGGACGGGTTGCGTCGTGAGGTCGCGCCGTCCGATGTCGCTCGCGATCCGGCGGCTCTCGCCGACGCCGAGGAGGAGCTCTCGGACTGGATGTCCGCCCACGAAGTCAATGGCGGTTGGCGAATCGCTCCCGCGTTGGCCGCGACCGGCGTCGATACGGCATGGTGCGATCGGGCGGCCGCGATCCTCGAAGGCGAGAGCCTCGAGTCGGGGCTCGAATGGGTGTCGAGCACGCTCGCGAGTCGGGCACTCCTCGAAGAGATGAAGAGCTCGACACGCCGGGTCTCCGACCTGATCGACGCGGCGAAGTCGTATTCCCAGATGGATCGGCCGTCGATGCAGACCGCTGACGTGAGCGAAGGCATCGAGAGCACGCTCGTGATGCTGCACGCCAAACTCGGCGAGCGCATCACGGTCGTACGCAACTACGCACCGGACGCACCGCGCGTCTTCGCGAGCCCGGCTGCGCTCAACCAGGTCTGGACGAACCTGATCGACAACGCGATCGACGCCATGGACGGTCCGGGCACATTGACACTCACGACGCGAGCCGAGGCGGACAGCCTGGTCGTCGAGATCGGCGACACCGGGCCCGGCATGCCCCCCTACGTGCAAAGCCGCGCGTTCGAGCCGTGGTTCACGACGAAGGATGTGGGCAAGGGCACCGGCCTCGGGCTCGACATCTCCCACAAGATCGTCGTCGACATGCACCACGGCGACATCACGATCCACTCGACTCCGCGCGGCACCACGATGCGAGTCCGTTTGCCGCGTCCGCCCCGCTAGGCGTTTCGGTAGCGCAGCAGCACGACGCCGTTTCCGAACCGCCGAGTCTCGGTCAGGCGGAGGTGGAGTGTCGCGTCGGGCGGGAACAGGCGCCGGCGGCCCTGACCGACGACGACGGGATGAACGTAGATCCGGTACTCGTTCGGCCCCTCGAAGTAGCCGTCCACGGACACCGACATCATCAGGATGAGATCGCTCACGCGTGCCCCTCCGCAGCGCGCACTTTGGGTCTGACCGCCAGCAGGTAGACCCAGCCCAGGATCCCCCCGATGCCACAAAGGAACCACCCGCCGATCATCAGGCCGAGCCAGAGCCCCTTCGATGAGCCGGCCGCCGCGAACGCTTCCTTCGGTCGCGTGGCGACGTCGATCAGGCCCCAGACGAGCCCCACGAAGAGCGCCAGGATGATCGTCGCTTCGACCGGGCCGATGTTCATCGGTGGGCCTCCGACATCGAGTCGAGCCTCCCAGGTCCGAGACGCGAGCTACAAGCGTCCGGGCACTTGGGCCTCAGGCCCGGCTGGAGTCGGGTGCCAGGCCCAAGTCCTCGAAGGCGAACGCAGCGCTGAAGGCCCCCACCCTTTCCGCCCGGTGAAGGCCTCCAGCACCACAGCACGACGAGACCCGCCCGCTGTCGCTCGGGCGCGACAGCTTGGCGTAGCACGGACAGATCGCATCGCATCCGCTACATCGTGCAAGCCGTCCCGCGCGTTACACGGCCGGCGCGGAATCGTGCCGGCCACGGGACTCGCCCGGGCGGTCCGGATCTACGTCTTCCGGTCTCGGCGTCGTGCGAGGATCAGAAGGCCGGTTCCGGCGACGATCGCGACCGCCGTGACCGCGGCCTCGGGCCCAACACCCTGGCCCGTAGCTGGCAAGACCTCCGGACTCACCGACGTCGCAGGAGCCTCGCTGGAGGGTGCCGGCGGCGTGGTGGTCGGCGAGGACGTCGAGGTGCTCGTCGAGGCCGAAGTCGTCGTGGTCCCCGCGATCGAGGTCGACGTGGTGGTTTCCGCTGCCGTGGGAGCCGGCCCGGCCGTGGTTGACGTCGTGGTGGTGGTAGTTGGGGGGATGGTGTCCGGCACGGTCACAGTGAGGTCGAGATCCCTCGAGGGTTGAGTTCCGGTCTCGTAATCACACGTCGCCCGAATGGTGAAGTCGCCCGCGACGTTGAACGTCAGTGGAAACGTGAAGGACGCTGGGTTCGTGTCCTCGAAGAAGCTCGTCGGCGTCGAAGCGTTCGGCACAAACGGATCCGTGAAGATCACGACGAAGACCTGGAGCAATTCGGGTGTGTCCACACAGCTCACACTGACGGTGACCGTCTGGCCGACAACGGGAGTCATGTCATCGACACTGAGGCCAGACACCTGCGCGTCGGCACGCGCCGCTCCCATCAAGGCCGCGAGCACAATGGCGACACTCGCCACGAGCCGTCGCACCCGGCGAGTCTCGCGCCACCGCGACCGAGAGGTCTAGGGCAGCGATCAGTCTGGTGACGCTCCCGTCATCGCGGAAGCAGTCTCAAGTGAGTGTCGGCGTGCGCGCGGAGCTCGGTCGCTACTCGCCAGCGCCTGCGGCGCGGTCTTCGTCGGTGAGTGGCTGCGTGGGGATGTTGAGCTCCGAGATCGCGGCTTCGAGGTCTTCGTCTTCGAGCTCTTCGGGCGGAACACCGGTGTGTTCTTCGATCTGCTTCGCCTGGCTCTCGCTCATCTTGTGAGCCCCGAAAGCCACCATTCCGCCGACGAGCAAAATGCGACGCCGCGCAACTCGCCTCCGTCGACGACGAGCAACCCTCCTGGGTCGAATCATGTCCGCTCCTCGAGTCTGCGACCACACACCATTGGTGGACGCCCAGCGCACCCTAGGTCTTATGACCGGCACCACCCAGAGGCGAAGGTCCCAAGGATGCACGGGCTCTGGAGCAACAGGAGTCCCCCGGGGCCTCTCTGACCTGCACAAACTCAGTCGGGCTGGGGTGCCGCGACTACTACGTCGGCCGATCCATAAGTCGCACACCGAGTTCCGAACACAATCCAGCTGCCCGGCAGGATCAGCAGCTCTCCCTGGTAGGGCTTGAGGAGCCCGTCGAGCACCGCGTCGAATGTTTCGACCTGCGTCTGGATTGCGGCGCCGGTGCTCCCATACGGCCAATCCCGAGTGCATGATAGTTGCGTCTGCAACAAAGTTGGCGAGCGCTTGGCGGCGCCGGATGGGTAACGCCCGCCGTGGTCGTTTCAGGCAGCACCGATGCCAAGCAGGTCGCGGTAACTGTCCTCGAGGCAGGACTGCAGGAGCTGAGGCTCGGCCACGGCCGCCGGGTCGAGGTGGACACCCATGTCGAGGTGACCGGCCATGGAGACCTGCGTGATGTTGAACGCGGTCCCGACGACGGGTCCCCAGCCGTAGGTGTGCAAGGTACGGGCCCCGGCGACCCAGGTGTCGCCGAGGAAGCCGGGCAGGTTGCTCGTGGCGAAATCGATGTGCCGCGGCCTGGCTGCGGACGAGGCTGGTGACCATCCACGTCGGCAGGAGGTTGGCGACGGCGGCCACCGTCGCCAGGGGGCCGCCGCCGTGCACCCCGGCCCGACGGTCCAAGAGGCGCTGATGGATCACGGCGAACCGCTCGTGGAGAGGCATCGCCCCCGCGGGCACTTCCACCGGGATCGGGGAGAACACGTTCGCAGTGTCCACGTCGGCTCGGGTGCTGACCACGAAGGTGATGTGGAATCGTTCCGGGTCGGCCCCCATCGCCGCGTGGTAGCGATGACCGGCCTCGACGGCGCCCGTCACGAAGAAGTCGTTGATCGTGCCTCCGAGCGTCTTGGCGGCGCGGTGGGCCGGCTCGAACGGGACGCTGAGGGCCAACAAGCGGCGGCGGCGTGAACGTCGTCGCCACAGTTCGGAGCCGGCCGAGTGGAGCTGATCGGTGGCCGTATGAGCCAAGTCGGTGGCCTCTGTCGCGGCCTGGCCGAGATGTTCGGGGTGGGCGACGGCGTCGAGGACCTGGCGGCCGAGGTCGACGGGCACCCGGAGCGCTCGCGTGACGAACTCGGTGGTCGGGGCGTCGAGCGGCTCGCGATGTTCGGCATCGCGGCGCAACACCGCCTCCCAGTCGACCTCACCGGGTAGTGGGGCGTTGGGTTCGAGAGCGGTGTAGGCCTCGGCCAGCTTGATCCCGCTGAAGCCATCGGCCACCGTGTGGTGGAGCTTGGCGACGAGGACCCCCCGGCCGTCGGCTAGTCCATCGACTACCACGTACTGCCACAGTGGTCGCGTGTGGTCGTAGGGATCCTGCAGGAACTGGGTGACCCAGTCCATCAGGGCGCCAAGCGACCCGTCACCTGGTGCTCCGATCTGGCGTACGTGCCAGTCCAGCTCGAAGTCGGGGTCGAAGGCCCATCGCGGTGTACTCGAGCGTCGCGGGAGTGCTCACGACGTGTTGGCGCAGGCGGTCGATCGTCGACGCGGCGAAGGCCATCGACCGGCGGAACCAGGCCGCGTCCAACGGTCGGTCGAACAGTGTGAGCGATCCCCCGCTCGGAGCGAGCCAGGGATCCCGCTCGATCCGCCACATCATCGTCTCGGTCCCGCTCAGGCCCCGGTCGCGGCGTGGTTCCCCCTGGCCCATGGTTCCACCGTACGCCGGTTGCAGGATCCGACGGTCGCCGAAATTCAGCGGCTTGCGCTTGTGGTGCCGAGCAACGCCTTGGCGATGTGGGTGATCTGTAGCTCGTCGGTGCCACCGTAGATCTGGAGCGCCTTGGCGTCGCGGGCGAGCTGCTCCAGGCCGAACTCAGCCATGTACCCATTGCCGCCAAACAGTTGCACGGCTTCGAGGGCTACCTCGGTGGCGGCTCGGGCCGAGTACAGCTTCATGGCCGAGGCTTCGGCGAGACTGACTGGCTGGTTGGCGACCATGGCCTCGATGTAACGGAACACCAGATTTGACACATTGAGGCGTGCGATCTCCATCCTGGCGAGCTTGTCCTGGATGAGTTGAAACTCCCCGATGGGGCGCCCGAACTGCACTCGGTTGCTCGCGTAGTCGACGGACAGGGACAGGCAGCGATCGATGATGCCCAACGACATGGCGGCCACGCCAGCCCGCTCCATGGCGAAGGTGCGTTTGGCGGCGTCTCGGGCGTCGGTCGGCACGTCCTCGGTCTCCCCGAGCAGCCGGTCCGGACTGGCGCGAACGTCGGTGACGAAGACCTCGCCGGTGGGAGACGAATGCATTCCCATCTTGCGGAGCGGCTTTGACTGCTCGAGACCCGGCATGCCGCGGTCGAGAACGAACGAGACGATCTTGCGCTCGTCTACCGGGTTGCCTTCGTCGAGCTTGCATATGAAGACGATGGTGTCGGCGTACGGACCGTTGGTGATGAATGTCTTCGTCCCGTTCAGGATGTAATCGTCGCCGTGGCGGCGCGCGTGCGCCCGCATGGCGCCAAAGGCGTCGGAGCCCGCGTCTGGTTCGGTCAAGGCCCACGCCCCGATGCGATCGAGCGTGAGCAGGCCGGGCACCCAACGTTCGCGCTGGCGGGGCGTACCGCGGCTATCGATCGCCGATGCCGTGAGGCCGGCCGAGACTCCGAGCGCGGTCACCATTCCCGGGCAGTAGCGGGAGAGTTCGATGAGCAGGATCAGCATCAGCGCCGGGTCGAAGCCAGAAACCGATACCGCCGACTGATCTTCGTGTGATGGCGAGGGAGCCAGATCCCGTGCCAGCCGCTGCTTGAAATCGTCCCGCGCCAACTCGTCGATGCCGAATGTGGCGAAGAGCTTGCGCAGCACGTCGTATGGCGGGAGATCACCGTGCTCGAGGTCGTCGCGCAACGGAGCGATCTCCTTGTCGACGAAGGTTCGCAGGGCGTCGCGCATCATCTTCTGTTCGTCGGTCCAGTCGAGCATGGTTCTCCCTTCGGCCGTCGCCCGCGGCGCGGCCGTCCGATCGAGCTGGTTCTGCGCGTCAGCCCTCGGGCTCGTCGATCACGACGGCCGCGTTGTAGCCACCCATGCCAATCGACGATTTCAATGTCGGACCAGGGGCTCGGGGCGTGAGGCCGTCGAGCACCCGTGGATGGGCGGTGGCGACCAGCGCGGGCGCTGGAATCTCGCCCCGCTCGTAGGTCAGCGCGGCGATCGCCGTCTCCAGGGCTCCGCCCGCGCCCAGACCGTGGCCCGTGAGCATCTTGGTCGAATACAGCTTCGTGCTCGCTGGGAACAGAGCATCCGCCACTCCCGCCTCGACGGTGTCATTGAGAAGCGTGCCGCTGCCGTGGGCGTTGATGTAAGCGACGTCGGCTGGGTCGACCCCGGCGTCGGTCATCGCCTGCGACCACGCCGCCGCCACCTGCAATCCGTCCGGCTTGATGGCGATCGGGTGGAAGGCGTCGTGGGTGAGCCCACCCCCCAGCACCCGGACGTAACCCTCGACATTTCGCTGGTCGGTGATGACGAGCGCCACTGACGCCTCGCCGGCGAGGAATCCCTGGCTGCCCTCCTGGAAGGGGCGACAGGCCAGCTCGGGTGGGCCTTCGGTCGCGAGCACACCGAGCGAACCCATGCCCCAAGCGTTCTCCGCGGTGACCGACAGATCGGTGCCACTGACGATGACGTCAGTGGCGAACCCAGTGGCGAGCCACTGCCGCGCCACGATGACCCCCAGCGCTCCCGACGCACATGCCGCGCCAACGTTCATCGACGGACCGGTGAACCCGTATTCGGCCATGAGCATCGATGGTGCCGTCGACGGCAGCAGTTGTAGATAGTGGCGTCGCCGAACATGACCGCCATGCTCCAAGTACAGCGCGCGCCACCCCTGCACCTCTCCGAGAGAGGTGCACAGGATGAGTCCTACCCGAGCCCCGGGGCGCCAGCCCCGAGCGCTGGCGTCGGCCACCGCCTCCCGACCCGACCCGTACAACGCCCGACCGAACAAGGTGACCGAGTCCTCCTCACTCCCCCCATCAGGCACCACGGCCGCGAGCCCGGCAAACTCCCCGAACACCACGGGCCGTCCCGCCGACTTACCCGATACCAGGCCCCGCCACAGACAATCCACGCCCCAGCCGTATCCGGATACCGCCCCCAAACCGACGACTCTGACTGCCTCTGTCTCGTGCACGACTCAAGCCTCCTCCGGAACCCTCTACGGGACAGGGCTCTCGGTCAGTCGCAGTGCGTTCCTGTGCACCAGTCCGGTGAGCCGGGTTGAGCGGCGCGACCTCGCGACTTTCGTCAGTGTCCTTTCACGCGGCGCGCCCGCGCAAGAGACCAACGTC
>CAVPSD010000001.1:0-11782 GCA_963708175.1 uncultured Acidimicrobiales bacterium | reverse complement strand
CCTCGGGCTGTCGCCCGACGACCTGCACGAAGCCGCGGTGGCGGGTGCCGCGGAGATCACCACCAACCCCGTCCCGGTCACCGTCGACGATCTCACGCGGCTGCTCCGGGACGCCTACCAAGGGACGCGGCCGCCGGCCGGGTCCGGCTGACAACACCAGAACACGGGGGGAGACGAATGAACAACGAAGAGTTCGACGCCGCCGCACGACCGGGATACTGGATCGGTCGAAGGCGGTTCCTGATGCTCGGAGCGGGGGGCGTCGCAGCGCTCTTCCTCGCCGCGTGCGGCGACGACTCGGGGTCGAGCGCCGGCACGACGACCGGAGCGGCGACGACCGGAGCGGCGACGACCGCGAGCGGGGGCGCGGCGACGACCGCGGCGGCCGGCGCCACGAGCATGTTCGGCGGCGGGGGTGGAGATGGCGAGATCAAGATCGGCGTCGTCACTCCGACAACCGGTCCGCTCGCGCCTTTCGCAGCGGCAGACGACTTCATCCTCGGCGGGATCCGTGACCTCACCCAAGACGGGCTCATGATCGGCGGCAAGTCGTACAAGGTGACGATCCTTGTCGAGGACTCGGAGTCGACGCCCAACGTGGCCGGAGACAAGGCTGCGAAGCTCATCAACGAAGACGGCGTCGACCTGATGGTCGTCGCCAGCACGCCAGAGACGACGAACCCGGTGTCGAGCCAATGTGAGGCAAACGGCGTGCCCTGCATCACCACCGTCGTGCCGTGGCAGTCGTGGTTCTTCGGCCAGAACGGCGATCCCGCGGTCGGGTTCACGTGGGCCTGGCACTTCTTCTGGGGCCTCGAAGACGTCATCGGCACGTTCGTGTCGATGTGGGACCAGGTCGACACGAACAAGCAGGTCGGAGGCCTGTTCCCGAACGACGGCGACGGCAACGTGTGGGGCGATGCCACCAACGGCTTCCCGAAGCCACTCGCCGATGCCGGCTACACCCTCACCGACCCGGGGCGCTACGAGAACGGCAACCAGGACTTCACAGCGCAGATCAACGCGTTCAAGTCGGCGAACTGCGAGATCGTGACCGGCGTCGTGCTCCCCCCCGACTTCCCCACGTTCTGGAAGCAGGCCAAGCAGCAGGGCTACGTGCCGAAGATGGCGTCGATCGGAAAGGCTTTGCTGTTCCCCGAGTCGATCAAGGCGCTCGGGAGCGACGGCGTGAATCTCTCGAGCGAAGTCTGGTGGAGCCCGAACCATCCCTACTCGAGCTCGTTGACGGGGAAGACGGCAAGTGAGGTGGCGGCTGCGTACACGGAGGCGACCAGCCAACAGTGGACCCAGCCCATCGGGTTCGCTCATGCCGTGTTCGAGGTGGCGTTCGCCGCGCTCGTCGCGGCGGGGTCGACGGACAAGGCTGCCGTGCGCGACGCCATCCCGACTGTTTCCGTCGACACGATCGTCGGCCACGTCCAGTGGGGCGACGGGCCGGTGAAGAACGTCGCCAAGACCAAGTTGGTCGGCGGGCAATGGCGGACGGCGGACAGCCCGACGGGCTTCGACCTCGTCATCGTCGACAACTCGGGCAACCCGGACGTCGCTACGACTGGGTCTGTCGAACCCATCTCCGCCTGACCACTCGGTGAGCTCGGTCGTCGAGGTCGTCGGCCTCTCCAAGCGCTTCGGCGCGCTCCAGGTCGTCGACGACCTCAGCTTCGAGCTGACGGCGGGCGAGGCGCTCGGGGTCGTGGGCCCGAACGGTGCCGGCAAGACCACCGTGCTCAACCTGATCGCCGGCGACCTGTCGTCCGACGAGCGGGCACGGTGCGGTTCCGGGGCGAGGACATCACCCGGCGGCCCGCGCGACAGTCGCTGCCGCCTGGGCATCGGGCGCACCGCACAGATGCCCCGCCCGTTCGAGGGGCTGACCGTCTTCGAGAACGTGCTCGTCGGCGCCAGCTTCGGCACGTCGGTGCACCGGCGACGGCGAGCCGAGGCATGCGTCGCCGCGCTGCGATCAGGCGAGGCTGACGAGCAAGGCCAACGTGCGCGCCGGCTCACTCACGCTTGCTCGACCGCAAGCGGCTCGAGCTGGCGCGCGCCCTCGCGACCGAGCCCGAGGTCTTGCTGCTCGACGAGATCGCCGGTGGGCTCACCGAAGCCGAAGTGCTCGAGCTGATCGACACGCTGAAGGAGATCCACGCGAGGGCCGTCAGCCATCATCTGGATCGAGCACATCGTCCACGCGCTGCTGAGCGTGGTCGACCGCATCCTTGCGATGAGCTCCGGTCGCAAGTTGCATCGAAGGCGACCCGCACGAAGTCATGGCGTCGGCCGAGGTCCGCACCATCTACCTCGGCGGCGGAGGGCTGACCGTGGCGCTGCTCGACGTCGAGGATCTCGACGCCGGTACGGCGACTTCCAGGCACTGTTCGGCGTCTCGCTGTCGGTGGAAGAGGGGACGACGCGTCGCGGTCATCGGCGCAAACGGCGCCGGCAAGTCCACGCTGATGGGTGCAATCGCGGGCTCTGTCGCGGTGACGAACGGTTCGATCCGCTATCGACGGCGCGCCGCTCGCAGGCGTCTCGGCTCACGGACGGGTTGGCGAGGGGATCTCACTCGTGCCTGAAGGCCGGAAGCTGTTCCCGAGCCTCACCGTCGACGAGAACCTCGACGTCGGCGGCTACCGGCGCCGTCCCGGCCCGTGGACGAAGGCGAGGGTCTACGACGCGTTCCCGCTGCTCGAGCCGCTCGCGCGAAGCGCTCGGCGGCCCGACTCTCCGGCGGAGAGGCCCAGGCGGTAGCCATCGGACGGGCGCTGATGAACAACCCGAGGCTGCTCTTGCTGGACGAGGTGTCGCTCGGGCTCGCACCCGTCGTCGTGCAGCAGCTCTACGTGGCGCTCAAAGCGATCGGCGACGCGGGCACGACGATGCTCGTGGTCGAGCAGGACATCAACCAGGCGCTTGCCGTGTCGTCTCACGCGTACTGCCTCCTCGAGGGACGCGTCTCGCTGAGCGGACCATCGAGCACGCTCTCGCGCGACGACGTGACCGCTGCCTACTTCGGGCTGAGCGCGGCCAGTCGATGAGGTGGATCAACGCCATCATCCAGGGCGTGCTCGTCGGCGGCCTGTATGCGATGTACGCCACCGGCCTGTCCATCACGTTCGGCGTGATGCGCCTGGTGAACCTCGCGCACGGCGACGCTGCCATCGCGGCCGCGTTCGTCGCATCGACGATCATGCTCGCTACCGGATGGAACGCGTTCGCGACTCTGGTGATCCTCCTTCCGCTCGCCTTCCTCACCGGTGTGGTGGTGCAGCGCGTCGCGTTCGACCGACTCGTCGGCGTCGACCCGAGCTACCAGATCGTGGCGACGTTCGGTCTGGCGATCATCATCCAGAACGTCTTGCTCGAGCGGTACTCCGGCGAACCCCCGCGCCCTCGACATCGGGTCATTCGGGACAAAGAGCATCAAGATCACCGACGACATCGGGATCGGCTGGTTCCCCCTCACCCGCTTCGTGGTGGCGGTGGCCGTGCTCGCCGCACTCTCGCTGTTCCTCAGTCGCACGCGGTTCGGGCGAGCGTTCCGCGCGACCTCTGACGACCCCGGCACGGCGCGTCTGATGGGGATCAACAACCGCACCGTCTACGCGGTCGCGCTCGGGCTCTCCGCCACAACGGTCGCGCTCGCGGGCGTCTTCAACGGCGCGCAGACCCAGTTCTCCGCCTTCGACGGTTCGCTCCTGCTGATCTTCGCGTTCGAGGCCGTCATCATCGGAGGCCTCGGCTCCCTGTGGGGAACGCTGGCGGGCGGGATCATCCTCGGCGTGGCGCAGACGGTCGGTGCCGAGATCGAGCCGGGGTGGAAGCAGCTGAGCGGGCACCTCGTCTTCCTCGCGGTGCTCGCGGTCAAGCCGACTGGCCTCTTCCCGAAGCAGGTCAGCTGATGCCGATCACGACCCGGGTCCATCGCGCCACGACGTCGAGTCGCCTCTCGGCGATCGCCGGCGCTCTCGTGATGGTCGCGCTGATCAGCATCGCTCTGGGGGACAACCGTTCCTGGCAGCTGAAGCTCACCGACATCTGCGTGTATGTCGTGCTCGCGAGCATGTGGAACCTCCTCGCCGGCTACTCGGGCCTCGTGTCGATAGGTCAGCAGGCCTTTGTCGGGCTCGGCGCGTATGGGCTCATCGTGTTCTCGAACGGCCTGAATCAAGACATCTACTTCAGTGTCATCCCCGCGGCGATCATCGCGGCGCTCATCTCGGTGCCGATCGCGCTCTTGGCCTTCCGGCTTCGCGGCGGCTACTTCGCGGTCGGCACCTGGGTGATCGCGGAGGTCGTCCGCTTGATCGTCAAGAACAACACCTCGCAGACGATCGGCGGCGGCTCGGGGACCAGCCTCGACGTGCACGCGTACGAGGCCGCGGGCCGCATCCGCACCACTTCCTTGATCGCCTTGGTCGTCGCCATCCTTGCGATCGCGACGATCTACGTGATTCTGCGCTCGCGCCTCGGACTAGCCCTCCAATCGATCCGAGACAACGAGACCGGCTCCGAAGGCCTCGGGGTGAACGTCTACCGCACCCGCATGTTCGTGTGGATCGTCGCCGCCCTGTTCACAGGAGCGGTCGGTGCCGTCTATTACCTGAAGACGATCAACGTGCAACCGGACTCCGCGTTCAGTGTGGTGCAGTGGACCGCTCCGGTGATCGTGATGGTCGCCATCGGCGGCCTCGGAACGATCGAGGGACCGATCCTCGGTGCGATCCTCTACTACCTATTGCGAGACCGCCTCACGGACCAGAGCGAATGGCCCCACCTCGCACCGGAGACCTACCTCATCACGATGGGCTTGCTCGCATTCGTGTTCGCGGTCTATCTCCAACGCGGGATCTGGGGCACACTCACGAGGCGGTTCCCGAGCCTGCAGCTGTTTCCCCTGCGGAGGCGGCTCGAGATCATCCGAGGTGACGACGATGCTGACTGACGCACTCACCCTCGACGCCTGCGCACACCCACCACGACCAACCCCGGGCCGATGACCTCAGTGATCGATCTCGAACGAGAAGTCGATGGGCAAGGGAGGCGCGTCCGGAGGCTCACTCGCGGTCGCTGCGTGTGCGGCCGCCGCATCGACCCCGTTCACCCGCAAGATGCCCTCGACGATGCTGCGCTCGTCCTCAGGCCGATGCAGGCCCTCGAGGATGTCGCGACCGCCGGCCACCATGAGCCAGCAGAGCTGGCTCCAAGCGAGCTCGCGGTTGCCGTCGACGAGCGAATAGCTCCCCGCGGCGACGGCACGGTCGATGTCGCGCAGGCCGAAGGGCCCGAACCCGATGCGCATGCGGTCGGCCAGGAGATCGAGGTCGCGCGACCCACCACCGGTAGACCGGGTTCGTCGTCATCTCCCTGATCACGAACCGGACCGAGTTCGCGACGATGCGCACGGGGTCGGTCTCACCGAGCTTCTGGGTGATGAGGTCGTTGCGCTCGCCGACGTTGTGGATCATGCAATCCAACACGTCTTGTGCGAGCGCCTCCTTGCTCGGCGCGTAGTTGTAGAAGGTGCCGAACCCGACATCGGCGGTGTCGGTGATCTGTTGGATCGTCGTGCCGTCCACCCCCTGCGCCGACATGAGCTCGTAGGCGGCCCGGCGAAGCCGAAGCCGGGTCGATCGCTGCCGCAGCTCGGTTCGGGTCAGTCGGGCAGACACCATCGGGTGCAGCGTACCGCCGTGCCCGACCTGACATCAGCCTTGACGATCAATCGGAAAATGATGAACGATCACTCGATCCGCGTCACGGATACCCAGGACGAAGCCGATCTCATCGAGCGAACGAGAGCCTTGATCCCCGAGCTGCGCAGCCGGGCTGAGCAGACCGCCACAGACCGGCGCGTGCCCATGGAGAACATCCGGCTCCTTCAGGCGGCAGGTTCGCTGAAGACGATCCAGTCGACGCGCAACGGCGGCTACGGCTTCGGGATGCGTGCGCACCTCGACACGATCTCGTCGCTCGCCGAGGGCTGCGGGTCGACCGCATGGGTGGCCGGCGTGGTGCACGCCCACTCCTGGCTCCTGTCGCACTTCCCCGGCGAAGCCCAGGACGACATCTACGGCAGCGATCCGAACACTGTGGTCGCCGCGGTGATCGGCCCACACGGCAGCGCGACCCGACGTGCCGATGGCTCCTACACGCTCTCGGGCTTCTGGCCCTTCGCATCCGGCAACGAAGACGCCGACTGGCTGCTGCTCGGAGCAGTGGTTCGCGACGAGTCCGGTGCCGTCCGCGACGAAGGCGACTTCGCGGTGCCCATCTCAGCCGTCGAACGCAAGGACGATTGGTTCGTCACCGGCCTCACCGGCACCGGATCCTGCTCTGTCGCGGTCGACGGGCTCGCGATCCCCGCACATCGCTTCTTGTCGCTTCCTGCACTGATCATGGGATCGAGCCCCGGGATGGGGCTGCACGAGGGATGGACGCACAGGTGCGCACCCGTCCCGGTGCTCGCGCTCGCACTCACCGGCGGTGCGATCGGGATCGCGCGACAGGCGCTTCGCGACTTCCCGGCGCTCGTGAACGGCAAGACGATCGCGTACACGGCCGACGATCAGTGGACACATCCCCTCACGCACCTGCAAGCCGGCGAGGCCGCGATGTGCATCCACGAGGGAACGCTCGTGCTCTACGGCTGCGCCGACGAGATCGACGCCGCTGCGCGCGAGGGTCGTGTGCTCGACCTGCTCACGCGAGCACGGATGCGGCTCGACTGCGCCGAAGGAGTGAGACGGTGCCTCGACGGCGTCGAGATCCTCTTCCACACGAGCGGCTCGTCGGGCATCCGCCTGTCGAGCCCCCTCACGCGAGCGGTCGCCGATCTCCGCGCCATCAACCAGCACGGCCTGTTGAACCTCGAGATGAACCGTGAGCTCTACGGTCGCGTCCTGCTCGGCCTCGAGCAGAACACCCCCCTCATCTGAGCGGCTGCGCGACCACCGGGTTGTCGATCGTCCCGATGCCCTCGATCTCGATGCGCACGCGCATGCCGGGGTCGAGGCACCGCGGCGGATCCATCGCGAAGCCGACGCCCGCTGGCGTTCCGGTGGCGATGATCGTGCCCGGAAGGAGCGTGAACGCGGTGGAGAGGAACGCGATCAGCTCCCAGCAATCCGTGATGATCTGTGCCGTCTTCGCGTCCTGACGCAGGTCGTCGTCGACCCAGGTGCGGATGCGGAGCGCGTGCGGATCGGCCACCTCGTCGGCGGTGACGAGCCACGGCCCGATCGGCCCGTGCGTGTCCCAGGACTTCCCCATCGTCATGGTCGGTGACGCCCGCTGCCAGTCGCGCACCGACACGTCGTTCACGACCAGATATCCCGCGACGACCGAGTGGGCGTCTTCGACCTTCACGTTGCGGCACCGTCGGCCGATGACCACGCCGAGCTCGCCCTCGTAGTCGACGAGCGTCGGAGCCACGGTCGGGACCTCGATCGGGTCGTAGGGACCGGTCACGCATGACACCTGCTTGTTGAACACCACGGGCATGTCGGGCTTCTTCATGCCCGACTCGGTGACGTGGTCCGCGTAGTTCAGGCCGATCGCGAGAAACTCGGGAGGTTGCACGATCGGGGCCTCGAGTCGCACCGAGTCGAGCGCGAAGCGAGCGCCGTCAGCGGTGAACGACTCGAGCTGCCCATTCGAGATCGAGCGCGCCGACGTCTCGCGCGTCGCCGCTGTCGATGAGAACGTCGCCGTCGACCACACCGAGGCGCGTGCGTCCTCCCTCGGTGAAGCGCGCGATCTTCACACGCCGGCCTTGATCGCGGCCTCGATCTCGGGAAGATCGCTCGGCTCGACGAAGTCAGGCGGCACCGGCGGCCCCCACGCGTACAGCGCCTTGTCGGGCTCCCACTGCCGCGCTTCCCATTCCGCGGCCACTGGGATCTGGTCGAGGTCCGCGAAGTACTCGGCGAAGTTCCCAGCGGGATCGCGGAAGTACCAGAAGAGGTTGGAGCCGAGGAAGTGCCGGCCGAGGCCCCAGACGTTGCGGCCGGGATCGGCGGCCAACAGGTTTTGTGCGCCCTTGCCGATCTCGTCGACGTCGTTCACCTGCCATGACGAGTGGTGGAAGAAAGGCACGGGCGAGCCGATGAGGCCGACGTTGTGATGATCTGCCGAGCAGCGCAGGAATGCGATGATGCCGGGAGAGGTGTCGCTCACCTGGAACCCCAACACCTCGGTCAGGAAGCGCATGCTCGCCTCGAGGTCAGGGGTGCCGTAGAGCACGTGGCCGAGCCGGCGCGGCCGCGCCGGGCCGACGTCGAAGATCGCGGGCGCGCGCTCGCAGGGTCGCGGGCGTGTATCCCGGCGCGTTCATGCCGGGAGGATCGTGACGCTCTGATCGCACCGGCTCGCGGACGGTCACCCTGGCTCGGATGCCGACGACCGGCTCGACGACCGAGATGCTGCCGTCGTCGTGCGCGGCCACGGCAAGGTCGTGACGACCTGCAGCGCGGCGCGCACTCTGCCGATGTCGTCGTCGTCACCTGCACTCACGGCGAACTCGACGAGCTGGCGATAGGGACGTTCCACGATCTTCAGCTGGTTCCCCCCATCAGCTGTCGCGAAGACCCCCGGCTCCGACTCGCTCAACCCGAATTCGGCGTAGAAGGAGCGCGCCTCGTCGACGCGCGGCACTCCCAGCGTCATCTCTGCCAACCCGTGCATGGCCATGGCGCGTTCTACGCGCCGCACTCTCGATAGGGCAAGGAGTTTTCGATATTGCACCGGATTTCCGAAAGTGGTTCAATGCGCCGATGTCCGGCAAACCGGCGACCCGAACCGAGCAGGTGTACCGCGAGCTGCGCAGCGACATCCTGAATGGCCGGCTGCAACCAGGCGCCCGCTTGCCCTTCGCCGAGCTCTCCGAGCGATACGGCAGCAGCATGAGCGCGATCCGCGAGGGCCTGCAGCGCCTCGTCGAGCAGGGGCTCGTCGTGAGCGAGCCCCAGGTCGGGTTCCGCGTCGTCGCGCTGTCGGTCGAAGATCTTCTCGACCTCACGGTCGCGGCGGTGCGAGATCGAGGGTCTCGCTCTTCGCTATGCGGTCGCGCACGGCGACCTGGCGTGGGAGTCGGAGATCGTGGCCGCGCTCTACGCACTCGATCGCACGCCGCTCGACGAGTCGTCCCTCGGCGAGCAGTGGGTCGCGGCACACAAGCGTTTCCACGAGGCGTTGCTCGCGGCGTGCCCGAACCACCGCCTGAGGGCGATCGCATCGACGCTTCGCGACGCGGCCGAGCTCTACCGGCAGTGGTCGAGACAAGCCGAGGCGAGCACCCACGTTCGCGACGTCGGGAGCGAGCACCAGGCGCTCGTCGACGCAGTCCTGGCCCGCGAGGCCGACGAGGCCGTGAGGTTGCTCGAAGCGCACCTCCGCACCACGGCGGAGCTGCTCATCAATCGCGATTCGCGGACCATGATGGTGCCGTGACCACGATGCTGACCGAGCCGCTGATCCTCGACGCCGTGCGCACGCCGATCGGCAAGGTGGGCGGTGCGCTTTCGGGTGTTCGCCCCGACGACCTCGCCGCTGCTGCACTCACGGGGCTGCTCCAGCGCCATCCTTCGCTCGACCCGGCGACGATCGAGGAGGTCTACTTCGGCGACGCCAACGGCGCGGGCGAAGACAACCGCAACGTCGCGCGGATGGCGGTGCTGCTCGCGGGCCTGCCGGTGTCGATCCCCGGCGCGACTGTCAACCGGCTGTGTGGCTCGGGGCTCGAGGCTGTGAGCGATGCGAGTCGCGCCGTCGCGGTGGGCGACGCTGACCTGATCGTTGCGGGCGGCGTCGAGTCGATGACGCGGGCACCATGGGTCTTGCTCAAGCCGTCACGCGCCTTCCCGACGACGCACGAGCAGGTGTGGAACTCCGCGCTCGGTTGGCGGATGGTGAACCCGAAGATGCCGCAGGCCTGGACGGTGTCACTCGGCGAAGGCGCCGAGATCCTGGCCGACGAGTTCGGCATCTCACGCGAAGAGCAAGACACGTTCGCGCTCGGCTCACACGACCGGGCGGCGAAGGCGTGGGCGTCGGGTGCGTTCGAAGCCGAGGCGATCGCCATGCCAGGCGTCGCGCTCGAGCGCGACGAGTGCATCCGCGACGACACCACGCTCGAAAGGCTCGCGACGTTGAAGCCCGCCTTCCGCGAGGGAGGCACAGTGACTGCGGGCAACTCCTCCCCGATGAACGACGGATCGGCCGCCCTGCTGCTCGCCTCGCCGGCCGGCGCCGAGCGCGGCGGGCATCGAGCCGATGGCCCGCATCGTGGGCCGGGCGACGAGCGGCGTCGAACCGCAGCGCTACGGCATCGGGCCCGTCATCGCCGCACTCACCGCATTGCAGCGAGCCGACCTCAAGTGGGACGACGTCGACTCGGTCGAGCTCAACGAGGCGTTCGCGGCGCAGAGCCTTGCGTGCCTGCGGGGCTGGCCCGACCTCGATCCGGCGAAGGTGAACCCTCTCGGCGGCGCGATCGCCATCGGCCACCCGTTGGGTGCGTCCGGGGCGCGCATCCTCACGACTCTGGTGCACCACCTCGCGGCGACCGGCGGCCGCTATGGCGTCGCGTCGATGTGCATCGGCGTCGGCCAGGGCATCGCAGTCGTCGTCGAGAACCTGCGTCGCCAAGGCCACTAGGCCAGCGGAACCGTCGCGCGCTGCATGATCGCATCGCGCACTCGCACGAGGTCGAGGTCGTAGCGGACCCGATCGAGGAGCACCCGAAACGAGACCGCGTCGCCGATGCGATGGGCGTCGATGAGAGTCGTGCCCTCGGGCAGCGGCGGCAGCTCGACATGGCGAACGAGACGCAACCAACGAGGGAGGCGTAGGCCGACATCGCCGTAGCCCATCGCCACGACCTCGACCTGCAGACGGCCGTGACTCACCGACGCTTCGCCGGTGACGCGGTACGAGCGATCGCGGCGCACAGCGCGTAGCTCGCCGGCTGCGTCGAGGTCGAACTCCCAGTGGAGGTCGGAGGCCCACGTGAGCACCTCGTCGAGTCGAGCGCGGCCCTCGATCTCGACGGGCCCGGCCGTGAGCGTCGAGGTGAGCCCAGGACCGAGCCGCACCTGACGCGCGCGTACGACGACCTCTTCGAGGCGACGGCCCTCCCAATCGACGTCGGTGAGGACCGCGTGGGCTCGGTGATCGCCGGCCGAGCCCGAGACCCGCAGGCCGTCGAGCACACCCGACACCGCATGGCCGTGCAACGTCAGCGTCAGCCGCCGTCCTCCGAAGCGCGCGAGCAGGCCGTCGATGAGCTCGCCGAGCAGCCGCTCGGCGGTCGGCGCGGCAGACGTCCACGCCGATGTCGCCTCGACCCACTGGTCGAACCAGCTCTGGGCGTCACGCTGCCCGCGAGTCCACAACCGACCCATCGACCCGAGCGGATCGAACGGGTCGAAGATCGATGTCACCGACCGTTGTCCACCAGCGACGCGATCTCGACGAAGTCGATGGTCGGCCGAACGCCGTAGAGGTCGGTCACCCGGGTGACCATCTGGTCGTTGAAGAAGAGACGAGCGCCCTGCTCTGACTGCCAGACGTAGAAGTTGATGGCTCGGCGGTTCAGGACGTCGACCGTGAACGCCTTGCTCCGCAACCCCGGGAGCCCTTCGAAGCGCGGGGACGCCTCCACGGCGATCTTCTCGATGCGGTCGCGGTCGAAGTCGTCTCCGTACTGGAAGGTGACAACGACGCCGATCACTGCACCTGTCTAGAGGTGCAGCGTCCCCGT